>NZ_CP107904.1:3535000-4970000 GCF_036013975.1 Kitasatospora sp. NBC_00458 | reverse complement strand
TCGCGGAGGCGGGCGGCGGCGAGGACCTGGTCGGTGACCTCGGCGGCGAAGATCAGGACGCCCGTGGTCCGGTCGTCGACGGGCTCGCCCGGTTCGCCGTGGCCGGCGTCGCGGCTGAGCGGGACGCAGGACACGTTGTAGTAGCGGTTCCCGGTGAGGCCGAGGATGCAGCGGGCCTTGACGCTGCGCGGGCTGCCTCCGCGGATGACCTGGTCCATCAGGGGCAGGACCCCGAGGGTGCCGAGTTCGGGCAGCGCGTCGCAGGCGGGCAGGCCGGTGGGCCGTTCGCCGAAGAGTTCGCGGTAGGCGCGGTTGGCGTAGCCGAGCTGGTGGAGCGGGCCGTAAGTGACGGCCACCGGGGCGGGGATGCGGTTGAGGACCTCCCGGAGGTCCTGCGGCCGGTGCGGGTCGAGCACGCCGGTCGGGTCGAGTGCGTCCAGGAGGTCGGACCGGCAGGCGGGGCTCGTGGGGTCTCGGGGGCTGGGCACCACGACGCCGTCGCCGGACGGCGCGCCCTGGTCGGTGCCGGCCCCGGCTGACGGGGCGGCACGCCACGGGACTCCGGTGAGCCGGGCGCTCCAGCGCATGAGGTTCAAACGACGGCCGCTTCCTCGGGTTCCAGGCATATCATCACTTTTTGTGCGCACATCGGCACACGGGGTAATGACTCGGTCGGGCAGATCCTGTCAGGCGGAGGCCCGATTCCGGAAGTCGCCCGCGCCAGGAGCGGACCTCGGGTCGGTGACGGTGGGACGCACCGGGGGCCGTGACGTGTCCGCGGACCCCGGCGGGGACTCGTACCGCGCCTCACGTGGGCCGGTCGTCGGCGAGCTCCGGCTGCTCCGGCTGCTCGGGCTTTCCGAGGGAGACCACCTCGCGGGAGAAGAGGCCGGCCAGGGCCCAGTCCATGAGCACCCGCACCCGCCGGTCCCCGCTCGGCAGGCGCCGCAGGTGGCGGGCCCGGTGCAGCCACCAGGCGCGCCGGCCGGTGAGCCGCCTGCCGCCCTTGGTGTGCGCGACGGCCCGCCCGAGGCCGAGAGAGGTGGAACAGGCCGGAACACCCGCCCGGTACGCGACGATGCCCGCACCGTGCGGGCCCCCGTCCAAGGAGGCGAGCACGTTGGCGGCCAGCAGCTCGGCCTGCGCGAAGGCGTGCTGGGCGTTCGGGGCGCACGGCGCGCCGTCGGCGTTCGGATCGGGCACGGCGGCGCTGTCCCCCGCCGCCCACGCCCCCGGCAGCGCGCGGCCGTCCGGGGCGAGCACCTGGAGGGTGGGGAGACAGCGGACCCGGCCCGTGGTGTCCAGCGGCAGGTCGGTGTCGCGCAGCAGCGGGGACGGACGGACGCCTGCCGTCCAGACCAGGGTGCGGGCGGCGAACCGGCTGCCGTCCGACAGCGCCATGACCCGCCCGGCCGCGGACTCCAGGGTGGTGCGCAGCCGGACGTCCACGCTGCGCTCGCGCAACTGGGCGAGGGTGTGGTCCGCGAGTTCGGGCGACTCCTCGGCGAGGATCCGGTCGGTGGCCTCGACCAGTACCCAGCGCAGGTCCTCGGGGCTGATGTTGTGGTGGCCGCGGATCGCGTACCGGGCCATGTCCTCCAGTTCGGCGAGCGCGCCCACGCCCGCGTACCCGGCACCGACGAAGACGAACGTGAGCGCGGCCTGGCGGAGGGCCGGGTCGCGGGTGGCGGAGGCGAGGTCGAGCTGTTCCAGGACGTGGTTGCGCAGGCCGACGGCCTCGCCGACGGTGGAGAAGCCCCGGCCGTGCTCGGCGAGCCCGGGGACGGGGGCGGTGCGGGAGACCGAGCCCGGGGCGAGCACGAGGACGTCGTAGTCGAGTTCCACCGGTGCGGGCGGTTCGCCCTTGGCCGCGGCGTCGGCCCAGGCCCGGCGGGTCGCGTGTTCGATCCGGGTGACCCGGGCGGTGAGCACCCGGCAGTCGGGCAGCTCGCGGCGGAGCGGGACGACCACGTGCCGGGGGTCGATCGATCCGGCCGCCACCTCGGCGAGCAGCGGGTGGTACGTGAGGTAGGCCTGCGGCTCGACCACGGTGACCTCGACCTCGCCCCGGCGCAGCCGCTCGCGCAGGCCGCGCTGGAGGTGGAGCGCGGTCGACATGCCCGCGCACCCGCCGCCGACGATCAGGATCCTGATGGCGCACCTCCTGTCGATGGGGCCCGCAGCCCGCCTTCGACCGGGCATGCCCCCATCACGCCCACCAATAAAGGACCGCCGGAGCGCTCTTGTCCACCGCTCGTGCTGTGACGGATGGGGCCCGTGGGGGCGGGTGGGGACGGATGTGCTGCCGGGGTGAGTTTCTGACGCACTTTCGGCCTCGAACTGCCGTGAACTATGGTCGGATTGTGTGGCGGCGCGGCCACCGCCATGTCAACTGGTGGCGACGCACCGTGGATCGGTCATTACGGCCAGTTCTAGTGTTGGCGTGAGAACCCGACTGTAGGACCGTGATCCGGGGAAGGGTAGTTCCCGGACAGGGCCCCGGACGGGCGCCGACACGCCGGACCGATCGCACCAAACGGCCCGGCGGCACCCGCCGGAACGGGTCCGGGTGGTCCTGCGCGTGGCCGCACCCGCGGCCGGGCGTCACCCGGACGGCACCAGCGGCACTAGCGATGGGGCATCGGTCATTTCTTTCATGCGGAGCTGCACCGGGGGGTGCAGGGGCGGGCGACGACAGGGTCCGGGATCGGGCGCCTGCGGGGGAGAGTTGGGATGATGGAGCAGGAGCGACTGTTGGGGCGAGCGGGTGCGGCGCACCCCGGCCAAGGCGTGGTGCCGGAGCAACGCGGTCCCGCCGAACCGCCCTCGCAACCCGGGGCGGCGCACCAGGCGGCCCCGTACCGGGGTGAACCGGTGCCGGCCGGCGGGGCACTGCCGGGCGCGCGGCTGCGGGTGGACGCCCGGCGGAATCTGGAGAGCGTGCTGCGCGCGGCGCGCGAGGTGTTCGGCGAGTTCGGTTACGGCGCGCCGATGGAGGAGGTCGCGCGCCGCGCCGGGGTCGGCGTCGGCACGGTGTACCGGCGCTTCCCCAGCAAGGAGGTGCTGGTCCAGCGGATCGCGGCCGAGGAGGTCGCCTGGCTGACGGCCCAGGCGCGCGAGTCGCTGTACGGCGGCGGGGGCGCGTGGGAGGCGCTGGCCGGGTACCTGGCACGGGCGGTGTCCACCGGGGCCGGCCGGCTGCTGCCGCCGGAGGCGTTCCGGTACGCGGAGGAGCTGGGCCGGGTGCCCGAGCAGCGCACGCCCGAGGCGGTGGGACTGGGTGCCGCGTTCGGCTCCGCCCGGTACGAGCCGTTCCCCGGCGGGCAGGCGGGCGGGGCGTACGTCGGCGGGGCCCACGGGAGCGGTGCGTACAGCGCCGGGGCCTACCCCGGCGGTGGCTACTCCGGCGGGTCGCAGTCGGTCGAGGGCGAGCCCGGCGCGATGGTCGCCGACGCCGATCCGCGGCTGCTGCTGCAGCTGCTGGCGGCGCTGGTGGCGCGCGCGGGTGCGGCCGGCGAGCTGCGGCCCGGGGTGACCGTCGCGGACGTGGTGCTGGTGCTGACCGCGTCGGTGCCGGTGCACGCCGTGCGCAGCGGACCCGCTGTGCCGGTGGGCGGCCCGGCGTCCGGCGCGGCCGCGGGGCCGGTGGGCTCCGGGACCGGCCAGCTCGGGGACGCGGCCCAGGCGTCGAGTGGTCGGCAGACGGACGGTCAACCCGCCGAGGGTCCGGCCGACCGGTTGCTGCAGATCCTGCTGGACGGCCTCCGGGCGCGCTGAACGCCCGTCCGGGCCGGACTCCTCCGTCCGGGCCGGTCAGGGAGGTTGGGGATCGGGGCGGCGCGCGGGGCAGGCCGCGCGCCGGGTAAGCCCCCCGTCACCCCGGGCGCCCGGAGCGGGGCGAACACATCCGCGACGGCCCCACGGAAGAGTGGGTCGCGGCCGGTCCGGCTACCGCCCAACTCTGCGCTATGCCATCCTTTGCCCGTGGTTGGAGCCAATGTCCCGATGCGCGCCGTTCGCGCGCACCCGGCGCCGTGCAACGGGGAATCGTGCGCCCACGCACTCCCGCACGCCCTGCCACACTACGGGGGCTGTCGTGGAATCTGGGGTCCGTTGTGAGCGCCGAGGAACAGAACGACTACGGCTACGGCCTCGACTTCGGCCGGTCCGCCGCGGGCGGGTCCGACCTGGGTCCTGACGGTCCGGCCGTGGGGTCCGGCGTGCCCGGCGCCGGAACGGAGCCCGGCGGGTCGGGGCAGATGTCCTCGGGCCCGATGTACCCGGGGCAGATGTCCCCGGGGCAGGTGCCTTCGGGACAGGTTCCGTCCGGACAGGTGCCGGACCAGGCCGGGATGCCCAGCCGCGAAACGCTCTCCGCCTCCGCCGCCGCCCTCCCGCAGGGCCGCGTGCCCGGACAGGCCCCGGCCGGCCTCGGCGGCGTCACCCCCGAGGCCTTCGTCTGCACGGGCGCCCCGGCGCGGCCCACCGTGCCCGCGCCCGCCGATCCGGTGGACGGCGAACGCCCGGCCTCCGACGCCGAGTTGACGGCCCTGGTGCGGGCCGGGGACGACACCGCGTACGAGGAGATCTACCGCCGGCACGTCGACTCGGTGCGCCGCTACGCGCGGACCTGCTGCCGCGACAGCTTCACCGCCGAGGACCTGGCCGGCGAGGTGTTCGCCCGCACGCTGCAGGCGCTGAGAGCCGGCAAGGGACCGGAGTTCGCCGTCCGCGCCTACCTGCTGACCGCCGTACGGAACGTCGCCGCGGCCTGGACCCGCAGCGAGCGGCGCGAGCAACTCGTCGACGACTTCAGCGTGTTCGCGCAGAGCTCGGCGGCCGTCGTCGACCTCGACCTGGCCGACCCCGGCGCCGACGCCTGGGCGATGGCGCTGGCCGACCAGCGCATGGTGATGCAGGCCTACGCCGAACTCCCCGAGGACGACCGGGTGGTGCTCTGGCACACCGAGGTCGAGCGGGAGTCGCCCAAGACCGTCGCGGTGATGCTCGGGAAGACCGCCAACGCCACCGCCGTCCAGGCCCACCGGGCCCGCGACAGGCTGGCCGCCGCCTTCCTGCAGGCCCACGTCTCCGGCAGCCAGGAACGGGACTGCGAGGCCTACGCCAACCGGCTGGGCGCGTACGCGCGCGGCTCGCTGCGCAAGCGGGCCTCGGCGGAGGTCGGCCGGCACCTCAAGGAGTGCGACCGCTGCACGGCCGCGTGCCTGGAACTGTCCGAGATCAACCACGGTCTGCGGGCGCTGCTGCCCGGCGGCGTGCTGGTCTGGGTGGGCGTGGGCGGGTTCAGCGCCGCCGCGGCCGCCGTGGGCGGCGCCGCGGTGGTCGGCGGTGCGGCCGCCGGAACCGCGGCCGCCACGGCGGGCGGGGCTGCTGGAGGTGCTGCGAGCGGTGCTGCGAGCGGCGCGGCGGGTACCGCAGCGGGTACGACCGGCGCCGCCGGTACCGGGGCGGCGGGCGGGGCGGGTGCCTCCGGCGGAGGAGGCGCCGGCGTCGGCGCGGTCGGCGAGGGCCTCGGCACCGCCGCCAAGGCCGGGATCGCCGCAGCCGTCGCGGTGGCGGCGGCCGCCGTCGCCGCCTACGCGCTCACCGGCTCGCCCGAACCGAAGCCCCCGGCGGCCGCCCCCGCCGCCTCCTCCCCCGCCGTGCCCGCGCCACCCGCCGCCCCGGCCCCCGTACCGGAGCCGGAACCAGATCCTCAGCCGGAGCCGGCCAGCCCGGCACCGGCAGCGGTCGCGGAGCCCGCGCCGAGCCCCTCCGCGCCCCCGCCCCCCGCACCCAGCCCGACCCCGAAGGTCCTGCCCCCGCAGGCGCCGCCGAGCAAGGCCCCCGTCACCACCCCGGCGGCCTCGCCGAGCCCCACCCCTCCCCCGAAGCCCACGCCGACTCCCGTCCCCACGCCTCCCGAGGTGCCGGTGCCGGAGATCCCGACGCCGAGCGTGCCGCCCCTGCCCACGCCCGAGGTGCCGGCGGTCCCGACGCCGACACGGCCGCCGCAGCCCACGCCGACCGTGACGCCGACCCTGCCGACCCGGCCTCCGCTGCCCGAACCGACCGACTTCTGGGCCGACGACCTGCCGGTGGTCAAGCCCGGCAACAACCGGGTGCCGCCGCCCCAGCCGAGCATCCGGCAGAAGGACAGCGACTGGTTCTGGCAGCGGGACGCCGTCAGCATCGACGGCGCCGTCCACCCGCACGGCATCACCATGCACGCGCCGTCCACCACGGTGATCGACCTCAACCGGAGCTGCACGTCCTTCGACGCGGTGGCCGGGATGGACGACCTCACCGTCTCGATCGGGGGCGTGGTCTTCTCGGTGCAGGGCGGCGACGGCCGCCCGCTGTGGAGTTCTCCCGCGCTGCGGGCGGGCGACCCGGCGGTGCCGGTGCACGTGCCGCTGACCGGGCAGAAGTCGATCCGGCTGGTGGTGACGCCGGCGAACGGCGTCTGGTCGGCCCTGAACATGGCGGACTGGGCCGAGGCCCGCTTCAGGTGCGTCTGAAGCGGGCCTCGGGTGGGGTGACGGTCGGCTGTTGCCGGTGTCCGGTGATCCGGGAGTCCGGGAGTCCGGCTGTGTCCGGGCCATCGGGCGTGTGTCCGGGTGTGTCCCGTGCTTGGTCGGCCCGGGACCTGCCCGGGTGACGGTCGGCGTCAGATGGCGCAGGAGCCGTCCGCGCAGGCCTCACCGGCCGGGACGACCGGCACCGGCGCGGGGCGGCGCTCGCCGATCTCGGAAGCGACCTGCTCCAGCACCTGGCGGAAGGTCTCGGCCTCCTGGCCGCCCTGGACCGCCCACTTGCCCTCGAAGACGAAGGTCGGCACGGCGCTGATGCCCAGCTCGCGGGCCTCGGCCAGCTGCGCGCGGACCTCGGCGACGCCCTCGTCCCCCGCCAGGTAGGCGGCCACCCGGTCGCGCTCCAGGCCCGCCCCGACGGCGACCTCGGTGAGCGCGGCGCGGTCGCCGACGTCCACGCCGTCGGTGAAGTGCGCCTTCAGCAGCGCCTCCTTCAGCCGGCCCTGCACGGCCGCGCCGTACTCGGTCTCGGCGAGGTGCAGCAGGCGGTGGCCGAGGAAGGTGTTGGCGTGCAGCGCGGCGTCGAAGTCGTACGTGATGCCCTCCGACCGGCCGAGCTCCGCGACCCGGGCGTCCATCGCCACGGACTGCGGGCCGTAGCGCTCGGCCAGCCAGTCGCGGTGCGGGCTCGCCGTAGCCGGCGCGTCCGGCACCAGCTGGTACGGCCGGTAGACCACCTCGACGTTCTCCTTGCCCGCGAAGCCGTCGAGCGCCTGCTCGAAGCGGCGCTTGCCGATGTAGCACCAGGGGCAGGCGATGTCGGAGTAGATCTCGACCTTCATGACGGGGGCTCCAAGGGTGGGGAGGGGATGCGGTCCGAGATAGGTGAACGGTGAACCATCTCGGGACATTCCCGGCAGGCCGACAGGTGACCCGCGGCTCAGTGCTCGGGCGGAGCCGGGACCACCAGGACCGGGCAGGCCGCGTGGTGGACCAGGGCTCCACTCACCGAACCCAGCAGCAGCCGGGTGAAACCGCCGTTGCCCCGGGTGCCGGCCACCACCGTGTGCTGGCGCGCGGAAGCGGCCAACAGGACCTCGATCACGTTGCCGAGCACCACGTGGAGCGAGAACTCCCCCTCGTACGGGCGGGAACGGGCCTCCTGCACGGCGGCCACCGCACGGCGGAGGCCGTCCGCCATCGACTCGACCAGGGTCTCCACGCTCTCCTGGACCAGCTCGGCCATTCCCGGCGGGTAGCCGGTCGGCGCCGGGTTGACGACGGCGAGCACGTACAGCGGCAGGCCGAACACCTCGGCCTCCGTCATCGCCCGGTCCAGCGCCCAGAGCGAGCCGTCCGAACCGTCGCACGCCGCCAGCACCCCCGGCGGGCGGCCCGTCGGCGGGCGGCCGAGCACCGACAGCACGACGGGGACGGACGGGTCCGGACTGGCGCTGGTCACCAGGGCCTCCGTGGGGGAAGGGGACGGGACGCCCCGCCATGATTGCCCGCCCCGCCCGGCCGCACGGGAGAGCCGCGCCGGAGAGCCGCGCCGAGCGAGGGGCAGCGGGGGCGGGGCGGCGGGATCAGGCCATGACCGCACTTGGTGCCGCTCCGAGGGGGCGGCGAGCACAGGAAGTCGGACCAGCCGACTTTCTGCTCCGCCGCTGGACCGATGGCGAGGAAGGAATATGTAGACCGGTCCACAGATCTTTTGCGGGTAGACCGGTCTACATATTCCAGTGGGTGGGAGACCCGGGGGGACCGGGGATGGCTGGGAGAGCTGGGCAAGCGGGGAGGGGCGGGGCGGGCAGAGAGCGGGGAAGGGCGGCGCCTGGGGTGCGCGAGAGGGGGCGTAGGGCGGCGGGGGTGTGGCGGTATTCCCGGGCGGCGCCTGTGGGGCACGGGAATGGGCGGCCCCGAGATGAGGGCCCAAGGCGATCCAGCGCAGGAAGTCGGACCCGCCGACTTTCTGCTCCGGCTGCGGGCTCGGCCGGGGCGGACTATGTAGACCGGTCGGTAGATTCCTAGATGTAGACCGGTCTACATATTCCAGACGGGCAGGAAAGGGATCCGGCCTCTCAGGGAGGGAGGCGGAGGCCAGGAGCAGCGAGGCAGGACAGGGGCAGGGGCGGGGTCAGGCGAAGCGGGGTGGGGTGAGGGCGGTGTGCTCGACGAGGGGGAGGCCGGTCCAGCAGGCGCCGTGCCGGCGGGCGCGGACGCGGCGGAGCCAGAGTTCGGTGGCGACCAGGTCGGCGAGGCCGGCCAGGGCGGCGGGCGGGAGGGGAACGGCCGGGTCGGCGGAACGGGCGAGGTCGGCGCGGACCGCCGGGAGGTCGATCAGACCGGCCTCGGCGAGCAGGGGCGTGTCGAAGAGTTCGGCCAGCCCGTCGGCGGCGAGCCGCAGGCCCGCGCGGGTGGCGGCGGTGCGGTCCGGCCGCGGGCCGCGCCCCCAGCCGGGCGGGAGGTCCGTACGGCCGGCGCCGGCCAGGACGGCCTGCAGCAGCGCGGGCCGTGCGCCGGGCTGGAGCCTGACGTCGGCGGGGAGGAGCCGGGCGGCGCGCACCACCTGGTTGTCGAGGAAGGGTGCGTGCAGCCGTTGGCCGGGTTGCTCAGTGGCGTGGAGAAGCGTGCGGAACCCGCGCGCGTGTCGATGGAGGGCGTGACGGGCACGGTGCGCGCCCGGGTGTTCCCCGGGCGCCGGTTCGCGCGCCGCCAGCCGGAGCCGCAGCGCGACGGCGGAGAGCGCCTCGTCCGAGAGCCAGCGGGCGGCCGGTCCGGGAACCACCCAGGCGAGGTCCCCGGCCGAGCGGGCGCCCGCCGTCCCGCCTCCGTCGGTGACGCGACGGAGGGTCAGTTTCACGGCGACGTCGTCGAGCGCGTCCGCGAACCGGATCCGGGAGAGCCGGTGGGCGGCCCGGATCACGGTGAGCGGCGTCCGCAGGGCTCCGGTGAGCACGCCCGCGGCCGCCCGGTCGGCACCCGCCAGGGCCGCCACCGGGGGGAACAGTTCGCGTGAGCGGCCGGCCCGGACCAGGTCCGCCAGCCGGGCCGGGTGCCCGTCCAGGACCTGCCGGGCGCCGTAGCCGGTGAGGTGGTCCGCGCCGCCGACGTCGAAGCGGGCCTCCGCGCTCGCCGCGGCGACCAGTTCCGGGCCGGGTTCGTCGGTGAGCGGGCCGGAGGTCGGGTCGGACCGCAGGTCGGCGTACGGGAGGGTGTCCGGGCCCGGGGCGAGCACGGTGTGGCGCAGCCGCGGGACGCCGCGGGCGAGCACCAGCGCGGCCGGACCACCGCCCCCACCCGGACTGTGCCCACCGGTACCGGCGGGACCACCGGCACCGGTGGTCCCGGCGGGCACGGTCCCGGTGAAAACGCCCTCATCGGTACCGGACGCTCCGAGACCCGGCTCGCCGAAACCGGACGCCCCGAAGCCGGACTCCCCGAAGGTGACGGCGGCGAGTTGTTCGACGGCGGGCTGCGGTCGCGCGGCCGGGCGGGCCCAGGAGCCCTTCACCGCCCCGGTCCGGAGACCGGCCCCCGCCGCCTCCGGGCCGACCGCCCCGCCCGCCCGCCCGCCGGCCCGCCCGGTGGCCGCGCCGGGCGGGGTCTCCGCCGCCGGACCGGCTTCGGCGGCCGGCGGACCGGCCTGGCGGGGCACCGCCGCCGGACCCGCGGCGGGCGGCACGGCGGCGGCGATCAGCGCGACGGTGGCGGAGGCCGTCCCGTACGACAGGTCGACGCCCAGCCGGGAACGGGCGGCGGCCCCGGCGGGTGCCCCCGCGGTCCCGGCCGGACTGGTGCGGACCCGGGACCGGACCGACTCCAGCAGCGCCCGGGTGAGCTCCCGGACGGCGGCCGCCTCCCCGGGCGGCCGCGCCCCGTCGGCCCCCGGCTCGTCGTAGGAGGTGACGTACGGGCGCCCCGCGCGCACGGCCAGCGCGTGGCCGGGCGGGACGCGCTGCACACCCAGGTACGGGGTGCCGGTGCCGAGCGCCTCCGGCGACTCGGGGCAGGCGAGCCGGGCGGCGAGGTGGCCGGTGTCGAGGGGCGCGCCGACCAGGTCGGCGAGCGGGAGGGCGGCGGTGGCGTAGGCGGTGCCGCCGGCCCAGGGGGTGTGGAAGACCGGCTGGGCGCCGGCCAGGTCGGTCAGCAGGACGGTGGAGCGGATGCCGCTGCGCAGCACCGCGGTGTAGCTGCCGGGCCAGGCGGTGAGGTGGCGGACGGCACCGCCTCGGGCGGCTGCCAGGCCCGCGGCGAGTTCGGCGTCGGAGGCTCCGCAGTGGCCGACGACGGCGAGGCGGACGGTGGCGGGGGTGTCCGCGTCCCGGTCGGGGGCGGCCCGGCCCGTGGTGACGACGGCGGGGGCGCCCGGGCGGAGGGTGACCAGGCGGATCTCGTCGGGACGCCAGTCGCCGACCGCCCAGAGCGGATCGGGGCCGGTCCACAGGGGGCGCGCGGCGATCGGGGTCACCGGGCCGGGGGGCTCGTGCGCCGGAGTGCCGGGTCGGGGTACGCCCGTGCACCAGCCCGTCAGCCACCGCATCGCGCCTCCACCGGACGAGGATCTGCACCGCGCGGCACGTCCGCCACCGGGCAGTCCCCCTCGCCGACCCGTGGCGCGCCGCGGCGGGCGCCCACCGCGGACCGGCGCGCCGTCAGAAGACATGGTGCCACTGCCGGGCCGTCCGGTGACCGGAGTTGTCGTTTCCGCTGCGGAGGCACGGCGCCGGATTCAGGAAGCGGGCCGGGGAGGGTGCCCGGGAGCGGGGCCCGGGTGCACCGCCGGGCGCACGGGAAACGGCAGCGAACGGCGACGAACGGCCGCGGGCGGCAGCGGACGGCGACACACGGCCGCGGATGGCAACGGACGGCACGGGCGACGCACCCGCACCACCGCCGGCGGCGGACACCGCCGGTAATCGAACGCCCGGGCGACCCGTTCCATCGGGGCGACCCGGGCCTCCCCCTCCGTGGCCCGGACCGCCCCTGGATTCGCCTTGTCATGGCCATCGCGGAATGGCCGAAAGGCGTCGCTCAGCCCGGGAGGGCATCCGCATGCCCTCCCGGACTTCGCCGCCGCCCGCGGGGATGTAGGCGGCGGCATCCCCCGGCCCGCCGGGTCCTCGACGGCGGGCCGACCCACGACCACCAGCGAATCGCCGACCAGCCGGTCGGGCCAGGGGGCACGGCCGGGCGCACATCGACACGGGACCGGAGCACGACGCTCCGGCGCGCCGTCGGAACGCTCCCGCCCGGCCGGATCCGGGTGGTCCGGACCAACTCGCCGGACCGCCCACCGGACACCGCCGGGTGCGCGATCCCGCCATCCGGAATGCGGCCTCTTAACCGTCGGAACGCGTCCGACTACTCTAGGTACAGCAGCCACGGCCCGGTGCCGCCCGGGCCCCGCGCACAAGGCCGCAGGAGGTGCCGCCGCCACCATGACCGTCAGCCCACGAGGACCGAACGAACGGCTCGGCACGCTCCTGACTCTCGCCCAGATCAGCAATGCCGGGCTGGCCCGTCGGGTCAACGACCTGGGCGCCCAGCGCGGGTTGACGCTCCGGTACGACAAAACCTCGGTGGCCCGCTGGGTCAGCAAGGGCATGGTGCCCCAGGGACCGGTGCCGCACCTGATCGCCACCGCGATCGGCGGCAAGCTCGGACGGCCGGTACCGCTGGAGGAGATCGGCCTCGGCGACACCGATCCGGCGCCCGAACTCGGCCTGGCCTTCCCGCGCGAGGTGTCCGAAGCGGTCCGCTCCGCGACCGACCTCTGGCGGGTCGACCTCGACCTGCGCCGCGGCCCCGGCGGCGGCCGCTGGAGCGACAGCCTGGCCGGCACCTTCTCCGTCGCGGCGTACGCGACTCCCGTCTCCCGCTGGCTGATCACCCCGGCCGACGGTTCGGTGGCGCGCGAGGTGCCGCCGCGCTCGATCGTCGAGTCGGGCTCGTACCGGGTCGGCCACTCGGACGCGGCCAAGCTCCGCGAGGCCGCCCAGGAGGCCCGCCGCTGGGACTCCAAGTACGGTGGCGGGGACTGGCGTTCGTCGATGGTGCCGGAGTGCCTGCGGGTCGAGGCGGCGCCGCTGCTGCTGGCGTCCTACAGCGACGCGGTCGGCCGGGCGCTGTTCGGCGCGACGGCCGAACTCACCAGGCTGGCAGGGTGGATGGCGTTCGACACCGGACAGCACGAGGCCGCCCAGCGCTACTACATCCAGGCCCTGCGGCTCGCCCGGGCCGCCGCCGACGTGCCGCTCGGCGGCTACGTGCTGGCCTCGATGAGCCTGCAGGCCTGTTACCGGGGCTTCGCCGAGGAGGCCGTGGACCTCGCCCAGGCCGCGCTGGAGCGCAACCGGGGCCTGGCCACCGCCCGCACCATGAGCTTCTTCCACCTGGTCGAGGCACGGGCCCAGGCCAGGGCGCGCAACGCGGCGGCGTGCGCGACAGCGCTCGGCGCAGCCGAGAGCGCACTCGAACGGGCCCGCGCCGGGGATCCCGATCCGGCGTGGATCGACTTCTACGCCTACGACCGGCTCGCGGCCGACGCCGCCGAGTGCTTCCGCGACCTCGGAGTGCCCTCCAAGGTCCGCCAGTTCACCAGGGAGGCACTGGCCCGGCCCACCGAGGGGTTCGTCCGCTCGCACGGCCTGCGACTGGTGGTGTCCGCGATGGCGGAGGCGGAGGCGGGCAACCTGGACGCGGCGGTCGCGGCCGGGGAACGCGCGGTCGAGGTGGCCGGACGGATCTCCTCGCAGCGCAGCCGCGAGTACGTGGTGGAGATGCTGCGCCGGCTGGAGCCGTTCCAGGGCGAGCGCCGGGTCCGGGAGCTCACCGAACGGGCCCGCTCGGTGATCGTCGCCCCCGCGTGACCGGAGCCCGCCCGGTCAGGCACCGAGGGGGCGGACACCGAACGGGCAGGCACCGGACAAGCGGGCCCCGGATAAGCAGGCCCCTGCCGAGCGGGCCCCGGACGAGCGGACAGCAGGCGGACAGGTACCGGACCGATACCGGGCGGGCGGACACCCGGCAGACCGGCACTCGGCGAGCCGGCACCGGACAGACCGGCGAGAAGGCGGGCCTGGTCACGCACGGGCGGAAAAGCCGCCGAACAGCCGGGCGATAAGTCGGGTGCGCCGCCCCGAGGCGGCTTGCTATCGTCCTTCTCGTCCAGGTGCGCAGGCAGAGGTTACTTCCACTCTTAATGGGCAGGTCGCGGGTTCGAATCCCGCCGCCGGCATTTCTTCGGGCCGGTGTAGCTCAGTCTGGCTAGAGCAGCTACGTCACCTCAGCCGCCTTTGATCTCTGGACACCCAATTCGTGAATAGGTTTTCCGCACCTCCCGGTGCGACGGCAGCGGTTACTTCCTGGTAAGGCGCCGAAAGGCGCTGCGGTTCGAATCCGCGCGACACCGCCGCCACCTTCGATCTCGGGAGGCACAGCGCCGGGGTGCCCGGTGCGCAGGCGGGGGTTACTTCGGATCTTGGTGTTCCGGGTTCGAGTCCCGGGCGGTCCGTGCGCGAGCGCGGCCGCTAGCTCAACCGGGTAGAGCACAAGCCTCATACCTCCGCCGACGTCGGCCGCCGGGTCGGCACGATCTCGGGCACCCCTTTTATCCGCCATGCCTCCCGCGCACTTCCACTCGGTCATCAGCAGGGGGGTTCCACCATGTCGCGTTTCAACGTCCGCCGGGCCAAGCCGGGCCCGACCTCGCCCGTGTCCACCACCGGGCAGCGGACGGCCAACCACAACGGCGGCACCGGGCACCTCCGCGACGCGAAGTCCGAGCTCTTCCTGCTGGCCGTCGCCAACACGGTCGGCCAGGACACCTTCTACGAGCGCGGCGGGCAGCGCGACGACCGCTACACCGCACTCGTCCGCGAACTCGCCGTGAGCGACCCGGAGTGGACCCTCGGCCTGCTCCGCTGGCTCCGGTACGCCGCGCAGCTGCGCACCGCCGCCCTGGTCGGCGCCGCCGAGTTCACCCGGGCCCGCCTGGACGCCGGCGCGGCCGGCCACTCCCGGCAGGCCGTGGACGCGGTGCTGCGCCGTGCCGACGAGCCCGGCGAGCTGCTCGCCTACTGGACGGCGCGGTACGGCCGCGCACTGCCGAAGCCGCTCAAGCGCGGCGTCGCGGACGCCGTCCGCCGGCTCTACGACGGCCGTGCGCTGCTGAAGTACGACACCGCGTCCAAGGGGTACCGCTTCGCCGACGTGCTGGAGCTGACCCACCCCGCACCGAACCCCGAGAAGCCTTGGCAGGGCGCGCTGTTCGGCTACGCGCTGGACCGCCGGCACCGGCCCGACGAGGCCGTCCCGCCCGTCTCCGACGCACTGCTCACCGCCAACCGCGAGCTGCTGGCGCTCCCCGTCGAGCAGCGGCGCGCCGTGGTGACCGCCGCCGGCGGCGCCGAGCGGCTGGCCGCGGCCGGGATGACCTGGGAGGCGCTGGCCGGCTGGCTGCAGGGGCCGATGGACGCGGCCGTCTGGGAGGCGGTCATCCCGTCGATGGGCCCGATGGCGCTGGTGCGGAACCTGCGCAACTTCGACCAGGCCGGGGTCTCGGACGCGGTCGCGGCCGGGGTCGCGCGGCGGATCGCCGACCCGGGCGAGGTGCGCCGTTCCCGGCAGTTCCCGTTCCGCTACCTGGCCGCGTACCGGCACGCGCCGTCGCTGCGCTGGGGGCACGCGCTGGAGACCGCGCTCTCCCACTCGCTCGGCAACGTGCCGGCCCTGCCCGGCCGGACGCTGATCCTGGTCGACCGGTCCGGCTCGATGTTCGACCGGCCGAGCGAGCGGACCCAGCTCAACCGGGCCGACTCGGCGGCGATCTTCGGCACGGCGCTGAAGGTCCGGGCCGCCGACGCCGACCTGGTCGAGTTCGGCTCGACCAGCCGGGTCGTCGAGGTGAAGCGGGGTGAAGCGGTGCTGCGCGTGCTGGAGCGCTTCGGCGACCTGGGCGGCACCGAGACCGGCGGGGCCGTCCGCGCCCACTACCGGAACCACGACCGGGTGGTGATCGTCACCGACGAGCAGACCGGGCCGGGCCGGTGGGGCGGCGACCCCCTGGCGGCCGTTCCGGCCCACGTACCCGTCTACACCTGGAACCTGGCCGGGTACGCCCCGGGCCAGGCGCCGTCCGGCCCGAACCGGCACACCTTCGGCGGGCTGAGCGACGCGGCCTTCCGGCTCGTCCCGCTGCTGGAGGCCGGGCGGGACGCGGGCTGGCCGTGGGAGGAGCGCGACCGCCGCTGACGCCCCCTCGACCCGCCCCCGCCGCCGTGGCAGCATCGCGGACAGGCGGGGGCCGGTCGGGCGGACGAGACGAGGAGCGAGCGGTGGCGTACGACGTCGACGTGCTGGTGGTGGGGGGCGGGATCGTCGGGCTCTCGACGGCGTACGCGCTGACCGGGGCCCGGCCCGGGCTCCGGCTCACCGTGCTGGAGAAGGAGGCCGTTCTCGCCGCGCACCAGACCGGCCGCAACAGCGGGGTCATCCACAGCGGCGTCTACTACCGGCCCGGCTCGCTCAAGGCCCGGTACGCGGTGGCCGGCGCCGCCGAGATGGTGGAGTTCTGCCGCGCCCAGGGCGTCCCGTACGAGGTCACCGGGAAGCTGATCGTCGCGACCCGGCCGGACGAGCTGGACCGGCTGCGGGTGCTGGCCGAGCGCGGCCGCGCCAACGGCATCCCGGTCACCGAGCTGGACCGCCGGGGCATCGCCGAGCACGAGCCGCAGGTCACCGGAGTCGCCGGACTGCACATCGGCACCACCGGCATCTGCGACTACCCCGGCGTGGCCGCCGCGTACGCCCGGCTGGCCCGCGAGGCCGGTGCGGAGATCCGGACCGGCGCCGAGCTGCGGGCGGTCGCCCGGCGGCCGGACGGCGTGACCGTCCAGACCTCCGCCGGCGAGCTGCGCTGCCAGGTGCTGGTGAACTGCGCGGGCCTGCAGAGCGACCGGATCGCCCGGCTGGCCGGCGACGACCCCGGGGTGCGGATCGTGCCGTTCCGCGGCGAGTACTACGAACTCGTCAAGGAGCGGAGGGAGTTGGTGCGCGGGCTGGTCTACCCCGTGCCCGACCCGGCCTTCCCGTTCCTCGGAGTCCACCTGACCCGGGGGATCCACGGCGACGTGCACGTCGGCCCGAACGCGGTGCCGGCGCTGGCCCGCGAGGGCTACGACTGGCGCACCGTCCGGCCGCGCGACCTCGCCGGCACCCTCGCCTTCCCCGGCACCTGGCAGATCGCCCGCCGGCACTGGCGGTACGAGGTGGGCGAGCTGCGCCGCTCGCTCTCCAAGCGGGCGTTCACCACCGCCGTCCGGCGGCTGCTGCCGGCCGTCACCCCGGCGGACCTGGTCCGCGCCACCGCAGGCGTCCGGGCCCAGGCGGTGGCCCGGGACGGCGCACTGCTGGACGACTTCGCGTTCGCCGGTTTCGACCCGGACGACCCGCGCTCCACCCGCCGCCTGGTGCACGTGCTGAACGCCCCCTCCCCGGCGGCGACCGCCTCGCTCCCGATCGGCCGGGAGGTGGCCCGGCGGGCGCTGGCCGCGCTGGAGGCGGGCGGGTGAGCAAACAGGCGGGTGAGCGGGCGGGCGGGTGAGCCCCGCCGCCGACCGCCGACCGCCACCCGGAGCGGGCCGGACGTGGGGACCGTCACAGGCCCTGCGGCCCGCACCGGACGGCCCCGTAGACTCGGTTGATTGTGACTGCCACCGCCCCGATCCCCCAGCCATCGCCCTCCGCCCGGCTCTCCGCCGCGCCCGCGGCGTACCCGGCGCCGATGTACCCGCACAAGGCCACCGAGGCCCAGCACAGCGAGCGGCGCATCCGCAGCTTCCAGCCGCGACGGGGCCGGATGACCAACGCCCAGGCGGGTGCGCTGGACCGGGGCTGGGAGCAGTACGGCATAGCGATCGACGGCACCCCCCTCGACCTCGTCGAGCTGTTCGACGGCCTGCCGGTCACGCTGGAGATCGGCTTCGGCATGGGCGAGACCACCGCCGCGATGGCCGCCGCCGACCCGGCGACGGGCATCCTGGCCGCCGACGTCCACACCCCCGGCCACGGCAACCTGCTCGGGATGCTGGAGCGCGACGGCAGCAAGAACGTCCGGCCGGCCGCCGGCGACGCGGTGATCCTGCTGCGCGACATGCTCCCCGACGCCTCGCTCGCCGGCCTGCGGATCTACTTCGCCGACCCGTGGCCCAAGCCGAAGCACCACAAGCGCCGGCTGGTCCAGCCGTCCTTCCTGGAGCTGGTGCTGCCCCGGCTGGCGCCCGGCGCGCTGGTGCACTGCGCCACCGACTGGGAGCCGTACGCCGAGCAGATGCTCGCCGTGCTGTCCGCCTCCCCGGAGCTGGAGAACCTCCACCCCGAGGGTGACGGCACCGGCTGGCTGGAGCCGTCGGACCACCCGGACGGCTCCGTCCCCGGGTACGCGCCGCGGCCCGACTGGCGCCCGGTCACCAAGTTCGAACGGGCCGGTCTGGCCAAGGGCCACGTGGTGCACGACCTGCTGTTCCGCCGCCGCTGAGCCCCCGCTGAGGCCCCGCCGGGCGCTCGGTCCGGCGGCCGAACGGCGGCCGTGACGTCGAACCGGGCGTCGAACCGGGCGTCGGACCCGGCATCGGACCGGGCTCCCGGCGGGACGGGCCCGGGACGCGCGCGGACGGGGGATTCGTCCCGACTCCTCCCGGCGCCCGGCGGCGTGCCCTACCCTGTGCCGGGTGAGCAGCCCGTCCGGCGGCGGGCACCACACCACCGTGCGGGCCGCCGACGACCGAAAGGTGCCCACGCGCACCGCCGGCACCCGGACCATCCCGGGGCCCCCGGGGCGCCGGGCCCGCCTGCTCCTGCCCTGGCCGACCAGGACCGCGGCGGCCCGGGCCGAGCCCCCGCCCCTCCTGCCCGCCGGTACGCCGCCCGGTCCGCCGCCCGGTCCGCCGCCCGAGGCGTCGCCCGGCACGCCGGACGCGGCGTCGGGCTCCCTCCCGGCCGAGGGCCCCGGACGCCCCGCCGAGGCCCCCGGAGCCGCGCCCGCCCCCGGACCGGACCGCCCGGCCCTCCCGACCCGCACCGTCCGGGCGCTCCGCGCGACGGCGCTCTCCTCCGTCACCACGACCGCCGTACTGTCCCTGGCCGGCTGCGGGGTGCTGATCCTCCACCTGGTCCGCCGCCAGACCGGGACCACCGGGCTGCTGGTGGGCCTCGGACTGGCACTGGTCCCGCTGCCGTTCGTGCTCGGCGGCCTCGCCTGGCTCAACCAGACGGCCCGGGTGCCCCTGCGGCACACCGCCTTCTGCCTCGGCTGGGGGGCCTGCGCCGCCACCACGGTCGCGATCCTCGCCAACGGCTGGACCAGCGGCTACCTCTCCGCCCACCAGGGCAGCCTCGGCGAGGCGCTCGGCGCCGACCTGGTCACCCCGGTGATCGAGGAGGGCGCCAAGGGCGCCGCCCTGCTCGTCCTGCTGCTCCCGATCGGCGGGCGGCTCCGATGTCCCGGCCGGGGTGCCGACCGCCCCTGCGCCACCGTGCTGCGCAGGCTCCCCGGCCCCCGCCGGCCGCGCGGGTACGACCGCCGCCCCGCCCTGGCGCACGCGCGCGGCCGGCTCCGGCTCCGCCCCTACCTGCGCCCCCTGCCCTACCTGCGCCCCGCGCCGCCGACCGGTGACCACCGGCGGGCCCGGCACCGGCCGCGCACGCTGGCCGCCGGGGTGGTCCTGGGCGGGATCACCGCCTGCGGCTTCGCCTTCACCGAGAACGCCCTCTACCTGGGCCGGGCCTTCACCGACGACCAGCAGCAGCGGCTGGACAGCATCGGGCTGGGCGAGGCGCCCAGCCTGCGGGACTTCGACGGCACGGTACAGACCTTCGTGCTGCGCGGCCTGCTCTCCCCGTTCGCCCATCCGCTGTTCACCGCGCTGACCGGGCTGGGACTGGCCGTCACGCTCACCACGGGACGGCGCCTGCTGGCCCGGCTGGCGGCGCCGGGCGGGCTGGTGCTGTCGATCGCGCTGCACGGCACCTGGAACGCCGCCGCCGACCTGGGCACCCACGGGTTCCTGCTGGTGTACGCGGTGCTGATGGTGCCGTGCTTCGCGGCCCTGATCTGCTTCGCCGCCTGGGCCCGGGCGCGGACCGCCCGGCACGCCCTGCACCGGGGCCGGGGGTCGCCCCCGCACCGGCCGTGGGGTCACCTCGGCGACCGGCTCGGGGGGCGCCTCGGAGGGCGGGGCGGGGGCCCGCTGGGGAGCCGGGCCGGGGGCCGTTGAGGAACCGATTTCCCATGGGGGCGACTTCCCCGTATGGTTGTGTTTACCGACGCGGGGTGGAGCAGCTCGGTAGCTCGCTGGGCTCATAACCCAGAGGTCGCAGGTTCAAATCCTGTCCCCGCTACTCAGTAGCCGAAGGCCCGGAGGATTCGTCCTCCGGGCCTTCGCCGTTTCCGCCCCGGCCTCGACGACGGCACGGTCCTGCCACGAAGCTGTAACAGCCCCCATAGCCAAGATCTCCTAAAAAGGCCGTAAAGCATACTGAGGTGCAAAGTCACTCGTTCGGACGCGGACCATCGCGCCGAGTTAGGAACGCACTCATGCTGTCGAAGCGCCTTGCCGGTACCGCCGCGGTCTGTCTGCTCCTGGCGGGCGGCGCCACCGCCTGCGGAGACACCGTGGACAAGGCCGGGGCGACCCCGAAGCTGGACACCGAGAAGCTCAGCGCCCAGGAGATCGAGAAGGCGGCCAAGGACGCCCTGGCGTCCGCCACCTCCGTGAAGATCACCGGCGACATCGCCATGGACGAGGGCAAGATGACCATCGACCTGGCCCTCGACACCAAGAGCCAGTGCACCGGCTCCATGAGCATGCCCGGGATGGGCAAGTTCGAGATCATCAGCGACGGCAAGCAGTCCTACATCAAGCCGGACAAGCAGTTCTGGACCGCCATCGGCGGCAAGGAGGGCGAGAAGGCCGCCGAGCTGTTCAAGGGCCGCTACCTGTCGGGCCTCCAGGACTCCGACATGAAGGACCTCACCGAGGTCTGCAACCTCAAGGAGTTCAGCTCCAAGATCGTCGCGGACGACTCCGGCAAGAGCGACGTCACCAAGGGCGAGGCCGCCACCATCAACGGCCAGAAGGCCTTCAGCCTCAAGGTGAAGGACCGCAAGGGCGAGGAGTCGACGATCCACGTCGCCACCACGGGCAAGTCCTACCCGCTGCGGGTCGAGAAGAAGAGCGGCACCGAGGGCGGCCAGGTGGACTTCACCGACTACGACAAGCCGCTCACCATCCAGGCCCCGCCGGCCGACAACGTGATCGACTTCGCCAAGCTGCAGGACCAGCTCAAGTCCGCCTGAGAAATAATCCGTTGCCCTCCTCCGGTCGGGCTGCCTATCGTGGCGGCACACTGAAAGGAGGTGATCCTGAGTTGAGTAACTACGCAACTGCGCACGTGAGCGCGTTCGACTCGCTCGGGCGCGCCTCCGTCGAGGTTACGGCCTAGCCGTAGCCCGACGGACGGGAACGCGCAGAAGTTGTCGGCCCCCCGGGAGCCCCTCAAGTCGAGGCCCCGGGGGTTCGGCATGTCTGGGCCCGGCCGCCCCGCGGGAAACGTGGTGACGGCCGGACCGGTCTCGGGGTCAGGCTCGGACGGGAACCGGGTTCATCGGGCTGTCCAGCCACACCGTGTGGCCGTCCGGGGTCACGGTGAGCCCGAACCGGTCGAAGCCGGGGCGGCCGTGGTCGTCCCACCAGCGCCAGGCGGCCTCCACCTCGTCCCACAGGTTCCGGGGGCCGGACTGGTACACCTCGTACTCCGTGCGGTCCCGCTCGTAGTCGGCGGAGGCCCACGACCGGGTGTCCCGGCTGTAGAGCCACAGCGTGTACGCGCCGTTGTCGTAGCGCTCCGCCCGCCAGAACGTCCCGGGCACGGCCGCCCCGATGACGAACAGCTCGAACCACCCGCCTGTGTCCGGAGGGGCCAGGGCGGTGGTGCTTCTCGCGGCCAGATGCACTACCGCCCGCTCATCGGCACTCCCGGCATCGAGATCCGCACCCATGGGACCACGCTCTACAACAGCCTGTACCGGGCAGACGATGAGCTTCTCGTGAATGCCCACGTCTGGGGTGTGAACGCCTTCGGTGCTCCGGTCTGGCATCTCCGCCGGACGGGTGCGGGCACGATGTTCGACACCTACGCTTCGAGCTTCGATGCGGTGTGGAGCACATCACAACCAGTGGAGGAGAGCTGAGACATGGCGCGGACCGAGTACTACGACGACCCCAACGCGCCCAAGCCGAACCGGCTGGTGGTCGCGGCTTCCGCCGTTGTCACGGACGAGGCCGGGCGCATCCTGCTCCAGCGACGTACCGACAACGGGCTGTATGCCCTGCCTGGCGGAGCGATGGATCTTGGCGAGTCACTTCCGGACACTGCGGTGCGAGAGGTTCGAGAGGAGACCGGGTTCGATGTGGAGATCACGGGACTGGTCGGTACCTACACAGACCCTCGGCATGTCATCGCCTATTCGGATGGCGAGGTTCGGCAACAGTTCAACGTCTGCTTCACGGCCCGAATCACGGGCGGCGAACTGCGCATCTCCGACGAGTCCACAGACCTTCGGTTCGTCGCGCCTGAAGGCATCGGTGATCTACCGATGCACCACACACAGCGCCTTCGACTCCGACACTTTCTAGACGGCAGGACCACGCCGCACCTCGGCTGATGGAAGCTTCTGGGGCCACGTCACGACCGTACGATCCGCCGTGACCCGGAACGCAGTGCTCAGTCACCTCCCCCCGGAAGCCTGACCGGGCGTCGGACGCGGCTTCCGGGGCGTTTCCCGGGCTGCTCCCGGGGCATCCCCCGCTAGAGTCGGCGCGCACTCCGGAGCGGAGCGGCACGGGCACGGGGGGTGGGCGATGGCGGGGACGACGCGACGGACCGGCGGTGCGGCGGCCATGCGGACGGCGCAGCGGACGGCTGCCGGGGCACTGCTGGGCACGGGGGTGCTCGGGCTGGTGCTGTTCTCACTGGGGCGCGAACGGCCCTGGCAGGCGCTGGGCGGCGGACTGGTGGTGGCCTGCGCGGCGACCGTGGTCGGCGGCGCGCTGGGCTTCCTCTTCGGGGTGCCCCGGGTGCGCACCGGCGCCGGCGGCGCCGAACCACACGGCTCGTACGCACCGAACACCAACCTGGAGCAGGTCTCCGACTGGCTGACCAAGGTGCTGCTCGGTGTCGGACTGACCCAGCTCGGCTCGCTCGGCGAGCGGCTGCACCAGTTGGGGACGGCGCTCGCACCCGCACTGGGCGGCGGCGCCGACGCGGTGCCGTTCTCGGCGGCACTGGTCCTCTACTTCCTGCTGCTGGGCTTCCTGGCCGGGTGGCTGCTGACCCGGCTGGCGCTGCCCCGGGTGCTCTCCGGCGCGGACCAGGCGATCGACCTCTTCCTGGCCGGACAGGACCGGGACCGCAAGGGCGACCGGGTCGGTGCGGACGACCTGCGGATGCGGGCGATGCAGCAGCTGGGCCTGGTCGGCACCAGCACGGAGCGGCCGGGCGACCTGCCCGGGTCGGTGCTGCCGGCGGGTCCGGCGGCCGGGCCGGAGAACGTGGTCGCCGAGGTCCGGTCGACGGCGCGGCGTTCGGCGCTGACGGCGGACCGGGTGCGGGAGCTGTTCGCGGACGGCTCGGAGGGCCGGCGGATCCAGGCACTGGCGCTGATGCAGGGCGATCCGGCGCTGGCCGACCTGGCGAGCGTGCTGGAGGCGATCGAGCGCCCGCGCTCCGGCTTCGAGCAGTACCACGCGCTGCTGGCGGCCCGCGGGCTGCTCTCCCGGCTGCCGGCCGAGGAGGTCCGGCTGCTGCGCGATGCGGTGGCGGGCCGGCTGATGGCACCGGACGGCATCCCGTACGGGTCGGACCGGAGCTGGCTGGCGGAGAAGATACTGTCCCGCCTGGACGCGCCGGTCTTCCTCCCGCAGCAGGCCGGCCCGTCGGCGGGCGAGGCCCAGCCGACGGGGAGCCGGCCGGCCGCAGCGCAGCCGTCGGGGGCGGAGTCCGAGGCACCGTAGGCCCTCCTCCGCCGGACGGCGAAGCGGGACTCCGGCCGGGACCGGCCGGTCGTCGGCCCGATCGGGGCGGGCGCCGACGCGCCGGGCGCCCGTCCTCGGCGGAGTCCCCGGCCCGCGGGTGGGCGACCGCCCGGATGCCACCGATGACGCCCACGGCACGGGTCCGGTCGAGGAGGCGGGCGACGAGCCGCCGACCGCTGCCGACATCCGGACCGACTCGGCCGGGCCGGTGACCGGCCCGGGGAACCGAGCCGGTGGCCGTCGACGGCCAGGACAGCTGACGGACAGCTGGCCGCACCTCGTACCGGGCCCGGCGGCTCGGACGTCGCGCGACATCGGCGGTCATCGGCGCGCGCCCGCCCCGGTGGGCGGGCCGGTCCCGGACCGGTGCGGTGAACCGGTCGGTGTCCGAGGCCGCGGCCGCGTCGGTCGGCGTCCCGCCGACGGACGACGGGGATGAGGCCGCCTCCCACGGGTGACCACTACCGGTGGTGGCTCCGGGGCGGGCTGCCGACCCGTCGGAGGACCAGTACGCGTCGGTGGCGGCCACCGGCGAAGGGCGGGACGATCCGGACCTCGCTGGCGATCCGGAGCTCGCCCAGCGCGTACCGGACGGCGTCGAGGCGGGTGCTGCGACGGCCCTCGCCGTCGTGCAGCGGGTGGACGTGGACCTCGCCGCCGGGTGCGGTGACGCGGACCAGTTCGGCCAGCGCGGCGAGCTGCCACTCCGGCCCGAACAGTTCCGGGTAGGCGAAGACCAGGTAGCCGCTGAGGGTGAGGGCGAAGGTGCCGTCCGCGAACGGCAGGCGGGGCAGCGCGGCGGCGACGTACTGCTCGGGGTGGGCGGCACGGTCGGCGGCGAACAGCCGGCGGGCCCGGTCCCAGCTGCGCAGGTAGCGGTCGGGCGGGCAGTGGCGGGGCTCCGGGTAGAGCCGGGGGCGGGCGGCCATCGCGGCGGCGGTGGCGGACCGGGCAGCCAGGGCCCGGGCGGTGATCTCGGCGGTCGGCCGGGCGTACACCGGGTCGGTGGCGATGACCCGGCAGCCGAGCGTGCGGGCCTCGGCCACCAGGCCGGCCGCGCCGCCGGGGCAGTCCAGCAGCGGCCCGGGGAGGGCGGCGAGCCGGGCCCGGGTGAGGCCGAAGAGGCCGCAGTACTCGTCCAGCGGCCGGGAGGTGACCAGGGCTCCGGACGCACCGGGGGCGGACGGGCCGGAGGCGGCGGCGGACGGGCCGCCGGTGGAGCGGGCGGCGGCGGGGCGGGTGGCGGTTCGGTCGGCCATCCCGGCCATCGGAACACGGGCCGGCCCCGCCCGCACCCGGAGCGGTCCGGGGCGGGCGGGGCCGGTGGGTCCGGGAGGCCGTCGGGTCAGGAGGGCGGAGAGGTCGCAGGAGGGCGGGGAGGTCACAGGCGGACCGGGAGGGCGCAGGCGGACCGGTCAGCGGCCGAGCAGGCCCCGGGCGGCGAGCCGGTTGACGTTGGTCAGGCCGCGCACCAGCTGCGGGGTGACGAAGACGAAGAGCAGCCCGACCAGGCAGACGCCCGCGATCTGCGGCATCGACTCGACGAAGAAGACGTGCTGGTCGCCGTCGCTGTCGGTGAAGTCGAACAGCTTGTAGCCCGGCCAGTCCGTGAAGGTCGGGAAGACCCAGTGGTAGACGGGGTAGAGGGCGAGCGACCAGCCGACGGTCATGAAGACCGTCGACACCACCAGGCTGAGGATCGCCCACGGGAACATCACCACCTGGTGGAGCACGGCCTTCCAGCCGGCCGCGTCCCCGAGTCGGGCGGTGATGCCGCCCCAGGCGCCCGGCCGCTTGACCCGGACCGGCTCCGGGGCGGGCACGTCCAGGGCCAGCATGGTGCGGACCCGGGACCGCTCCAGCCGGCCGAAGCCGCGGCCGGCGGCGGTCAGCGCGGCCAGCACCGGCAGGCCGAGGACGGTGACGAAGGTGCCGAGGCCCAGGCAGAACAGGGTGACGGCGAGGGTGAAGCCCGCGACGGCCACCGGCAGGCCGGTCAGGGTGTAGCCGAGCTCGCGGTAGAAGTAGGCGGTGAACGGCGCGCGCCAGGCGTACGGCGGCTCCTCGGTGCGGCGGGCGGCGGCGTCGCGGCGGTCGTACGCCTTGTACGCGTCGTGCGCCTCGTACGCCTCGAACTCGCTGGGCTGCGTGCTGTAGCTGCTCATGGCGGGGTCTCGGTCCCTCGGGTCGGTCGTCCTGCGGCGTGTCCTGCTGACTGCTCCAGCCTGCCAAAACGCCGTCCGGGCGGACATCCGGCTCCCCGGCGAACCGGGGGTGGGGTTATCCCCCCTCCGGTCGGGGCGACCCGGCCCCGGCCCCGGCCCCGGTTGCAGTGGCGGCCCCGGCCCCGGGCCACTCGTCGGAGAGCAGCGCGTACAGGTACGAGTCGTGCCAGCGGCCGTGCAGCCAGAGGTCGTGCCGGATCCGGCCCTCCAGCTGGAACCCGGCCCTGCTCAGCACCCGGACGGAGGCCGCGTTGCGGACGTCCACCCGGGCCTCCAGCCGGTGCACCCCGAGCGGGCCGAAGGCGAGGCCGCAGAGCAGTGCGGTGATCTCGCCCGCGTAGCCGCGGCCCCAGGTGTCGCGGCGCAGCGCGTAACCGAGCGTGGCGGAGCGGTGGTCGCCGAGGCCGAGCGCGGCGTTGCCGACCGGGACGGCGTCGGCCGGGTCTGCGGCGGCGGCGCGTTCGGTGACGGCGAGCCGGTAGACCGTCCGCTCCTCGCGCTCCGCCTCCTCCAGGTACTGCTCGATCTGGTCGGCGCAGGCCTCGCGGTCGCGCACCTCGAACGGGAGGTAGCGGGTGGCCTCCGGGTCCCCGAAGACCGCGTACAGGGCGTCGACGTCCTCGGGGGTGTGGTGGAACTCGCGGATGGCCAGCCGGGGGCCGGTGAGTCGGATGGGCACCATGCCTGCCGACCCTACTCGCGACCAGCGGTTACGGTTCGGAGTTATGGAAGACGAAGACCTGCGGCTCGCCCCGCGCACCAAGGCCGCCGAACTGCTCTCCTGGGCGGAGTCGGAGGGCCGTGCGCCGGTGCCGGGAGCCCCGCTGCGGGCGGTGCTGGCGCTGCTGGAGCTGGGCGGGGGCAGGATGCACGACGGCTGGCCCGAACTGACCTCGGGTGCGGTCGAGCACCTGCTGTACGAGCGGCTGCACCTGTACGTCCAGCCCGTGCCGGGGCAGGACCCGCTGGCGTACGGAGCCGCGGTGCGGCTGCTGATCGACCACCAGCGGGCCGCGAAGCGGCTGAACGCCAAGCGGCAGGAGCGGCTGCACGCGGAGGCCGAATGGCAGGGCGAGCTGGCGGCCGGGCTGCTGCGCCGGGCCGACCTGGTGACCTGGCCGCGGCTGTACGCGCTGCTGCTGCGTGCGGCCGGGGTGGACACCGCCGACGAGGCGGCGGTGCGGTCCTGGCTGGAGGCGTTCGGCGGGCTGGCGGAGGAGGAGCGGCTGGCGGCGTTCGCGGCGCTGGAGGAGGACGGCACGCTGGACCCGGTGGAGGACGGGGGCTGGGGCGGCGGGACCAGGGAGCTGGCGGTCGGGATGGCCACGGACGGTGCGCGGCGGCTGCTGGAGCAGGGGCTGATGGAGCGCAGCTACCGGAACCTGGCGGCGCTGAACGCGCTGGGCCGGCCGATGCCGGCGGAGCTGTCCGGGGACTACGGGGCGTTCGAGGAGGCCGCGGTCGTGGCGGCGCTGGAGCTGGCCGGGGAGTGGACGGTGCCGGGGCTGCCGCGGCTGCTGGTGGAGGAGTTCCCGGAGCTGGCGCCGGAGCCGGGGCAGGCGGAGATCGACGCGTACCTGGCGGGGCTGCCGGAGGAGCCGTCGGACGAAGCGTGGGACGGGTCCTCGGACGAAGCGTGGGACGAGCGGCAGTGGGACGACGAGCGGCAGTGGGGCGATCCGGCGCCGGAGGACGCGGCGGAGGACGCGCCGGCGGACGCGGCGGGGGTTTCGCCGCAGGAGCCGGCGGCGGGGCGGCCCGGGGCGTGACGGGTGCGCGGGAGCCCCGGTCCGGTCCTCGGTGGACCGGGCCGGGGCTCCTCGGCGTCGTGCACTGCCCGGCGCCCGCCGCCGGGGGCGGCGGCGGGGACCGGAGGGCGGTCAGCGGGTGACCGGAGGGGTGGTCAGGGGGTGACGCCGCGCTGCTCGAACCAGCTCTCCGGGTCCACCGGGGCGCCGCCGCCGGGACGGACCTCGACGTGCAGGTGCGGGCCGGTGACGTTGCCGGTGGCGCCGACCTTGCCGATCTGCTGGCCGGGGACGACCTTGCCGGAGCCCTTGATGATCGAGGAGAGGTGGCAGTACCAGATCTCGGTGCCGTCGGGCAGGGTCTCGACGATCCGGTAGCCGTAGGAGCCGGCCCAGCCGGCCGAGGTGATGGTGCCCTGGCCGACGGCGTAGACGGCGGTGCCGGTGTCGGCGGCGAAGTCCAGGCCGGTGTGCAGGTGGGCCCAGTAGCGGGCGCTCTGGCCGTAGTGGGCGGAGAGCCGGTAGTCGCGCACCGGGAGGTTGATGGCGGCGAGCTTGGCCTTCTCGGCCTCCTCGGCGACGCGCTTGGCCTGCGCCTGCTGGGCGACCTGGGCGGCGCGCTTGGCCTCGGCCTCCTGGGCGGCCTGCACCCGGGCGGTCTCCTCGGCGGCGGTGCGCTGGCTGTCGGCCTGCTGCTGGATCCGGGCGGCGAGGGCGAGGCCGGGGTCGGCGGAGAGGGCGACCGGGGCCTCGTCCGGCGTCTCGACGGCGGGCGCGGCGGCCGGGGTCGCGGAGGCGAAGCCGGTGGCGCCCAGGGTGGCGGCGACGGCGGTGACGCCGAGCAGCGGAGCGGTTCCGCGGGTCTGACGGGGCATCCGGTGCCGGTTGGTCTCGGCGACCGGGGCGGTCTCGTCGGCCGGGCCGCCGTACGGGCCCTGGTGGGCCGCGGGGCGGGGGTGGTCGAGCAGCTGGGTGCCGGCAGAGGGGCCGGACGGGTGTGCCGGGGTGTGCGTCGACGCCACGGAGGCGCGCTCCTTTCCTTCCTTCGCGCCTACCGGGTTAGCTGACGGGTTCGGAGCAGGAAGGTCTCCTACGGCTGGGCCTGGGCCCGGCCGATTCACCCCAAGGAACGTGGTTCCCCGGCTCCCTGGCCTGCCCGTGGGCCGACCGGCGGGATTAAGCGACGGCGCACGGTGCCGTCTGGGTACGGCGTTGGGGACCGCGCTGCGTTATCAAACGTTAATCCGAGAGGCCCCCGATTCCAAGCCATCCGTTGAGGACGACAGGATACGGCCGGGCACCACGCGGCCCGATGGGCGTTTTAGGACGATTGACGACAACTGACACTACCGAACGTGATAGGACGTCAACGAACGGCCCCCCATCTGAGTACTCCTACTCATGTGCGGCCGGCGCCGGCGCGGCCATCCTGGCGCCATGAGCGCACCGATGCAGTCCCGCACCACGGCCGCGTACTACGTCCAGGCCGTGCTGTCCTTCGCCGTCTCCGCCGTCGCCCTCGCCGTCGGGATCGCCTACCTCCCGGTCGGGGCCTGGACCCGGGCCTTCCTCGGCCTCGGCCTGCTCTACACCGTCACCTCCGCGTTCACGCTGGCCAAGGTGATCCGGGACCGCCAGGAGTCCACCGACCTGGTCACCCGGGTCGACCAGGCCCGACTGGACAAGCTGCTGGCCGAGCACGACCCGTTCAAGGTGGAGGGAGTCTGAGGCGGGTCCGCCGCCGGGACCGCCCGGGGGATCCCATCGGGCCGGCCGCCTCGGACCGCCGTCGACAGCTGTCGATAGCTTGACGGCTAAGGCTATTAGCCTTAGCTTTATGGCTATCGGCACACGCCGACGACCCGAACCCGCGCGGCACCCCGCCCGCGGCGGACCGAGGAGGCCCACCATGACCGGCACCGCCCCCGCCACCCGCCACCTCGACCTTCCCGGCGGCCGGATCGCGTTCGACGACTCCGGCCACGGCGAGGGCGCCCCCGTCCTCCTGCTCCCCGGGATGCTCGACAGCCGGGCCGCGTACCGGCACCTGCGGCCGCTGCTGACCGCCGCCGGCCGCCGGGTGGTCACCATGGACCTGCGCGGCTTCGGCGAGTCCTCGATCGCCTGGGACGACTACTCGCCCGCCGCGATCGCCCGCGACGCGATCGCCCTGCTCGACCACCTCGGCATCGACCGGGCCGTCCTGGCCGGCAGCTCGTACACCGGCGCCTCGGTGGTGAAGGTCGCCGGGGACGCCCCCGGGAGGGTCGCCGGCATCGTCCTGCTGGACGCCTTCGTGGAGAACCCGCCGCCGAACGCCCTCCAGCGCGCGGTGGTCGGCGCGATGGGCGCCCTGCTGGTCCACTCGCCGGCCTTCTGGGGCCTGTACCAGCGGAGGTTCGCCTACCCGACGGTCAAGCCCGCCGACCACGACGCCTACGTGGACGGGCTGGTCGCCGCGATGCGCACCCCCGGCCGGAAGGCCGCCACCCGCGGCTACGTCCGGGGGGACTCCGCGCCCACCGGCTGGACCGCCGCCGTGCGGTGCCCGGCGCTGGTCGTGATGGGATCCAAGGACCCCGACTTCTCGAAGCCGGAACTCGTCGCCGACCGGCAGGCCGCCGCGCTCGGCGCCCGGAAGGTGATGATCGAGGGCGCCGGGCACTACCCGATGGCCGACCACCCGCAGGCCACCGCCGACGCCCTGCTGGCCTTCCTCGCCGACCTGGCCTGAACGCCGCCGCACCCGCACCGCACCGAGCCCAGGAGAACCGCCGTGCCCCGAGTCGGACTGACCCCCGAGCAGGTCGTCGACCACGCCCTCGCCCTCATCGACGAGCAGGGCCCCGAGGCCCTCACCCTGGCCGCCGTCGCCGGCCGCGCCGGCGTCGCCACCCCCTCGCTGTACAAGCACGTCAGCGGCGGCCTCACCGAACTGCGCCGACTGGTCGCGGTGCGGGTGACCGGGGAGCTGGCGGACCGGCTCGCCGAGGCCGCCCTCGGCCGCGGCGGGGACGACGCCGTCGCCGCCGTCCTGCGCGCCTACCACGCGTACGCCACCGAGCACCCGCACCGGTACGGCGCCCTGCCGCAGGCGCCGCAGCCGGACGGCGACCTGACCGCGGCGGCGGCCCGGCTGGTCGGGGTGATCGTCGCGGTGCTCCGCGCGTACGGACTGGAGGGCTCCGAGGCGATCCACGCCGCCCGGACCTTCCGCTCGCTGGCCCACGGCTTCGCGGCGCTCTCGATCGGCGGCGCCTTCCAGCTCGCCGAGGACCTGGGGGACACCCAGGAGCGGATGATCACCGTACTGACGGCGGGGCTGCACGGCTGGCCCAGGCCCTGAGGCCGCGGGCACGGGGCCGCCCGCGGGCTCCGGGCGCGGACGGCGCCGGGGACCCGGGCTGGAACCCGGGCGCGGGCACGGCACGCGGGCACGACGAAGGGCCCGGAGCGGGGGATGCTCCGGGCCCTTCGGGGTTCGGTGGGGCTAACAGGACTTGAACCTGTGGCCTCTTCCTTATCAGGGAAGCGCTCTAACCGTCTGAGCTATAGCCCCGTGCTGCACGGAGAAGGGTACCGGATCGCGAGGGGGTCGACGTGCCACCGGCTTCCCTGCCGGCGGCCCGGAACGGATGATCGGGACCAATCGGACACCTCGGGTCGGATCGGCCCGGCCGTCGGGCGGTCACCGCCGGGGACCTTCCGACGGCCACGGAGCGGTGCCACCGGGGGCCCGACGCCGCCGGTCGGCCGTCCGGCCCGCCGCTCATCCGCATTGGAAATAAGGTATTAAGAATTAACTGCCCCATAAGGACCCGGAGAGGCCGGAAATCCCGTGGACCCGCGCAGCAGCCCCACCGCGCGCAGTGCCATGCGCTGTGTCCGCTTATTGCTCGGCTGCACCAGCGCCGCCGAACTGCTCGGCACCGTCCTCTCCGAGGGGCCGAACTGGATCACCGGCGAGGGATCCGCGCTCTATCTGCTGGACTCCGCCGGAATGCTCCGGCTCACCGCCTCCCACGGCCTGCCCGACTGGGCCCACGAGCGCTACGGCGTCGTCGACCCGACCGGTGACCTCCCCGCCGCGACGGCGCTCCGGCTGCGCCGCCCCTACCTGCTCAGCCCCGAGCGCACCAGCGTCGACTACCCCAACCGGAACGCCGGAATGGGCACCGGCATGGTCGCCGTCATCGCGCTGCCGATGGTGGTCGACGAACAGCCGCTCGGCGTGCTGGCCCTCGCCCTCGCCCACCGGGGGACCGTCCCCCGGCGCGACCTCGACGTCCTGGAGACCCTCGGCGACGCCTGCGCGCACCGGCTCGCCCACCTGATCGACCACGCGCAGGCCGAGCGCCGGGCGCAGTCCGACCAGGGCGCGCACGCCGGGCACGCCGGGCGGACCGGACAGCGCGCGCCCGCCGGAGTGCGCCCCGGCCCCGGTCCCGACGGGGCAGGCCCGGCCCCGGCCACCGGACCGGGCCAGCCGATGCTCTCGCTCGCCGTCCGGGCCGCCGGGCACGGTGCCTTCGAACGCGACCTGGTCACCGGCGAGACCTACTGGGACGACCACGCCCACCGCCTGGTCGGACGGCCGCTGCCGGACGGCGGCGGCCCGGCGCCCGCCCCGGACCTCGACCTGCTCGTCCACCCCGAGGACCTGCCGGACGTCCAGGCCGCGCTCGCCGAGGCGCTCGACACCGGCGGCCCGTACCGGATCCGCTACCGGGTACCGCGCCGGGGCGGCGGGGTGATCCGGATCGAGGAGACCGGGGAGGTGATGCTGGACGTGCACCGGCGGCCGGTCCGGATCGCCGGGCTGCTCGCCGACCGGGACCACGGCCGCGACCCCGAGGAGCGCCCGGCCGCCCCGGAGGGCGGCGACCCCGCGGTCGGGGCCCGTTCGGCGCTGCTGCTGGCCCTCACCCGGGCGCTCTCCCGGGCGGTCACCGTCCGCGACGTGACGACGGCCGTCACCGATGTCGCCCGGCCGGCCTTCGGGGCCGCGGGCATCGTGCTCGACCTGGTGGACGAGGGCCGGCTGCTGCCCGTCTCGCACACCGTCTACGGGGGCGCGCGGCGCTCCGAGCTCACCCGACTGGCCGACCTCTCCGAGGGCGTGATGCAGAGCGCGCTGGCCCGTTCCGCGCCGCTGTTCAGCGAGCCGAGCCGGAGCGCGCGCGGCCCGGACGGGCAGGCGCCGGACGGGCAGGGCACAACAGACGGGCAGGCGCCGGACGGGCAGCCGACGGACGGGCCCGCTGCCGGCGGGGCGCTCGCGCCGGCGGCCTGGGCGGTGCTGCCGCTGGTGGCCTCCGGCCGGCAGGTCGGCTCCTGCCTGATCACCTTCGCCACCGAACGCGTCTTCGGCCGCGAGGACCGCACCCTCTACTCGGCCTTCGCCGGGATCCTCGCCCAGTCCCTGGAGCGCGCCCGGCTGTACGACACCCACCACCACCGGGCCACCGAGCTGCAGCGCGCGATGCTGCCGCGCTCGCTGCCCCGGCTGCCCGGGATCGCCAGCGCCGCCCGCTACCTGCCGAGCACCGAGGGCATGCAGATCGGCGGCGACTGGTACGACCTGCTGCGACTGCCGCACGGCCTGATCGGCCTGGTGATCGGCGACGTCCAGGGCCACAACGCCGAGGCGACGGCCGTGATGGGGCAGCTGCGCAGCGGCCTGCGCGCCTACGCCACCGACGGGCACGACCCGGCCGCCACGCTGACCCGGACGAGCCGGCTGCTCGCCGAGCTGGACACCGAGCTGTTCGCCACCTGCCTGTACCTCACCCTCGATCCCGCCGACGGGACGCTGCGGGCGGCCCGCGCGGGTCATCCGGCCCCGGTCCGGGTCACCGCGGACGCCCGGGCGGTGGAGCTGGAGCTGCCCGGCGGCCCGCCGCTGGGCGTCGACCCGGACGCGTCGTACCCGCTGGTGGTGGAGCACCTGGCGCCCGGCGAGACGCTGCTCGCGTACACGGACGGCCTGGTGGAGGACCGGGAGGAGGACTACGACGAGTCGGTGCACCGGATGCTCGGCGGGCTGGAGCTGTGGGCCGGCGGCACCGGCCCGGTCCGGTCGGCTCCGGGGCCGGCCCTGGAGCGGCTGGCCGACCTGCTCACCCTGAACGTCACCGAGCGGCGCTCCCGCCCGGACGACGTCGCCCTGCTGTTGTTGCACCGGTTGTCATCAGGGCAATAAGGCCCTTGCCGGGGGGCGGCCGAAGTGTTCGCCGACCGTCGGATCGGGCCCGAAGAACGGTCGTCCGGCGTGCTATTGACGGGATATCGACGAGTTCCGGTCACTTGGCGAGATCCGTTCACACCTTCGTAGGATCATCACCCTAGAATTCGCGGCGTGACGATGACTCAGTGGTGCGCAACGGCAACCGGCGTTCTCGCCGCCCTCGCCTTCGTGGCCGCCGCCCGCTACCGCGCGGTCTCCGCCACCCAGCGCCGCCGGGTCGTCCAGCAGCAGCGCGAGAACGACCGGCTCAAGGAACAGCTCGCCGCCGAACTCGCCCGGCGCGGCGCCGAACTGGCCGCCGTCCAGCAGGAGCAGGAGCTCAACGCCTCCACCCAGCGGGCGTTCCTCAGCGTGGCCCGCCGGATCCTCGTGATGGCCCACGACCAGCAGGCCCTGCTGGACGAGATGGAACGCACCCACGACGACCCGGCCCTGCTGGAGGGCCTGCTCAAGGCGGACCACGCCGCCGCCCAGCAGGCCCGGCTCGCCCAGACCCTGGCCGTCCTCTGCGGCGCCCGGGCCGGCCGGCACTGGCCCGAGCCGGTCTCGCTGGAGGACGTGGTGCGCGGCGCCCAGTCCCGCATCCTGCCGTTCCAGCGCGTGGTGGTCCGCAGCCGGATCGAGACCGCCGTGGTCGGCGCCGCCGCCGAGGCGCTCATCCACGCCGTCGCCGAACTGCTGGACAACGCCACCCGCTACTCCCCGCCCAGCACCCAGGTGTTCGTCACCCTGATGCCGGTGCACAACGGCGCCGTCATCGAGATCGACGACGGCGGCGTCGGCATGCCCGAGCAGGCCGTCGCCAAGGCGGCCGCCGCACTGGCCGGCGGGACCGCGATGGAGGTCTCCCGCCTCGGCGAGGTCCCGCAGCTCGGCCTGGCCGCGGTCGGCCGGCTCGCCGAGCAGTACGGGTTCCGGGTCACCCTCAGCTCCGCGCCCTCGCCGTACGGCGGGGTGCGGATCGTGGTGCTGCTGCCGAACGCCCTGCTCACCGAGCCGCTGCCGCCGACCGTCCCGGGCTACGGCACGGACGACGCGGTGTTCGGCCCCGGGCCGCACCGGGCCCCCGCTCCCCCGCCGCCCGGCGCCCCCGAACCCGGCCGGCAGGCGGGGCACGGCGCTCCGGGCCCGTACGGCGCGCAGGGCGGGACCGGCTCCCGGGGCGCGCACAGGTCCCCGGGCGCTCCCGCCCGGGGCCCCCGCCCCGAGGACGCGCACACCGGGAACGCGTACGGCCAGGACGCCTACGGCCACGGCACGTACGGCCAGGACGCGTACGGGCCCCGCGAGGCGTACGGGCAGCCGGGCAGTCACGGACAGCCGGGCGGTCACGGGCAGCCGGGCGGCGGCGGGTACGGGCGGCAGCACCAGCCCGGCCCGCAGTCCGCGCAGGACCCGTACGGCTACCCGGCGCCGTCCGGGTACCCGCCGCTGTACCCGCCGGCCGCCGGCTACCCGCCGCTGTCCGGCACCCCGGGAGCGCCCGGCACCGACCCGGCCGGCGCCCCGTCCACCGGCGACCCGTCCACCGACCGGGCGGCCGCGGCCGGCACCACCCCGCCGCCGCTGCCCCGCCGGAGCCACCGGCGCGACCGCGCCACCCGGCACGCCCCGGCCGCCGCGCCGAGCCCCGCGCCCGCTCCGCCGTACCGCTCGGCGCAGCAGGCACAGGCGTTCATGGCGATGTTCCAGGCCGGCACGGCCAGCGGCCGCTCGGCCGCCCGGGCCCAGGCCCCCTCCCCAGCCCCCTCCCCAGCCCTCTCCCCGGGCCAGGAGCAGGGCCGGTCCCACGGTCGGCCCCAGGCCCCCTCCCCGGGCCGCTCCGAGGGACCCGACCAGGCCCGCTCCCCCCGCCACGGCGACCGGCACCCCGGCCGGCCGCAGGCGACCCCGCACGACCCTTCCCTTCCCGCTTCCCCCCAGCTTCCCCAGCGCTCCGGAGAATTCCATGACCACCACCCCTGACCTCGGCTGGCTGCTCGCCGACATCGTCTCCGTCCCGGAGGTCCGGCACGCCGTCGTGGTGTCCAACGACGGCCTGGAGATCGGACGCAGCGCGGGCATCCTCCGCGAGGACGCCGAGCGGCTCGCCGCCGCCTGCTCGGGCCTCCAGTCGCTGGCCCGCGGCGTCGCCCAGGGCTTCGGCGGCCACGGCAGCGCGACCCGCCAGATCATCATCGAGTACGGCGGCGGCTACCTCTTCATCGTCGCCGCCGGCGCCGGCGCCCACCTGGCCGTGGTGACCGCCGAGGCCGTGGACGCCGGGCTGGTCGCCTACCAGATGCAGGTCCTGGTCGAACGGATCGGCTCCCACCTCACCAGCCCGCCGCGCGCCGACCTCGCGGCGGGGGACCAGCGGTGAACGGGCCGGTCCGGCCCTACGTCATCACCGGCGGCCGCAGCCGCCCCACCCGGACCGCCCTGGCCGTGGAGAGTCTGGTCACCGCCTTACCCGACCGGCCCGAACTGCCCGAGGACGCACTGCTCAACCGCGAGCACCAGCGGATCCTGGACCTCTGCCGCAGCCTGTTGTCGGTCGCCGAGGTGGCCGCCTACCTGGGGCTGCCGCTAGGCGTCGTCAAGGTGCTGGTCGGCGACCTCTGGGACCTCGGCGCCGTCCAGGTGCTCCCGCCCGTCCCGCAGGCCGAACGCCTGCCCACAACCCTCCTGGAAGAGGTACTCGTTGGCCTCCGCCAACTCCGCTGACGCCCTCGCGGGCGCGCCCGCCGGTGCGCCCGTCGACCGCCCCGCCGAGCCCCGGTACCTGCCGCCGTCCGTCCAGGGCGCGGTCAAGATCCTCGTCACCGGCCCGTTCGGGGTCGGCAAGACCACGCTGGTCGGCTCGCTCAGCGAGATCGCCCCGCTGCGCACCGAGGAGACCATGACCGCCGCCAGCAGCGGCGTCGACGACCTCACCGGGCGCGGCGAGAAGACCACCACCACCGTCGCGCTGGACTTCGGCCGGATCACGCTCAACCCCCGGCTCGCCCTCTACCTCTTCGGCACTCCGGGCCAGCAGCGGTTCTGGCCGCTCTGGGACGACCTGTCGCGCGGCGCGCTCGGCGCCATCGCCATGGTCGACCTGCGCCGCCCGGACGAGGCCTTCGACGTGCTCGGCCGGCTGGAGGAGCAGCGGATCCCGTTCGCGGTGGCCGTCAACACCTTCCCGGACACCCCGAGCTACCCGGAGGAGGAGCTGCGGTCGGCGCTGGACCTGCTGCCCGAGGCGCCGATCCTCTACTGCGACGCACGGGACCGGCGGGCCGCGTACGACCTGCTGATCGACTTCGTCGACCACCTGCACTCCACGGCCGTACTGGAGCTCCAGCGATGACGCACCCCGAGCCCGGCACCGCGCTCCCGCCGCCCGGCTGCCCGGCGCACGCGGGCGGTGCACCCCCCGGCGCCGCGCTGCCCGGCGGGCTGCCGGTCGGCGTGCCGCTCACCCCGCTGTACGGCACCGCCGTCGCCGACGACCCGCACGGCCTGTACGCCCGGCTGCGCGACCAGTACGGACCGGTGGCACCGATCGAGCTGGAGCCCGGGGTCGAGGCCTGGCTGGTCGTCGGCTACCCCGAACTGCTCGAACTCACCCGCAACGAGGCGCTGTTCTCCAAGGACTCGCGCCGCTGGCGGGTCCCCGCCGAGGGCCGCCTCGCCGCCGACTCGCGGCTCCAGCCGATGACCGCCTGGCGCCCCACCCTGCTCAACCTGGACGGCGCCGAGCACCAGCGGCTGCGCGCCGCCGTCGCCGACACGCTCGCCCAGATCGACCACCGGCAGCTGCGCGAGACCACCGAGACCGCCGCCGACGCGCTGATCGACAGCTGGGGCCCGGACGGCACCGCCGACCTGGTCGCCCAGTACGCGCGCCGGCTGCCGCTGCTGGTCTTCACCCAGCTGCTCGGCCTGCCCGCCGAGACCGGCCAGCACCTGATCCAGCTGATCAGCCACATCGCCGACAGCGGCGCCGAGTCGGTGCGCGCCAACACCGAGTTCCAGGCGATCCTGGTCGACCTGGTCCGGCACCGCCGGACCACCCCCGGCGCCGACCTGACCTCCTGGCTGCTGGCCCACCCGGCCGCGCTGACCGACGAGGAGGCGGTGCACCACCTGGTGGTGATGATGGTCGCCGGCAACGAGACCACCATCTGCTGGACCGGCAACACGCTGCGGCTGCTGCTGACCGACCGCCGGTTCCGGGCCACCCTCACCGGCGGACGGCTGACCGTCTCGGACGCGCTGGAGGAGGTGCTCTGGCGCGACCCGCCGACGCAGAACTTCCCCGGCCGGTGGGCCACCGGCGACACCGTCCTCGGCGGCCAGTACATCAGCCGGGGCGACATGCTCGTCCTCGGCCTGGCCGCGGCCAACGCCGACCCGGCCGCCCAGGGCACCGGCGCCCTCGGGCACGGCGCGCTCGGCGGCAACCGGGCCCACCTCGCGTGGGGCGCGGGCAAGCACGTCTGCCCGGCCCAGCAGCCGGCCCGGATCATCGTCGAGACCGCCGTCGAGACCCTGCTGCACCGCCTGCCGGACCTCCAACTGGCCGTACCGGCGGGCGAGCTGGCCTGGCGCCCGTCGCCGTGGTCACGCGCCCTGGTCAGCCTGCCGGTGCTCTACAGCGCCTTCACCCCGCCCCGCCCGCCAGCCCCCGAGAGGCCCACCGCATGGACACCGCCGCTGCCGCCGAGCACGACCGCCCCGGCCACGGAGCCGTCCCCCTCCGAGGAGGGTCCGGCACCGGAGCAGACGGCCCCGTCCGGCTCGACCCCTTCGGACGGGACCAGCACGGGGAGAACGCCCGGCTCCGGGAAGCCGGCCCGGCGGTCCTGGTGGAGCTCCCTGGCGGGGTGGTGGTCTGGGCAGTGACCCACCACGACACCCTCCAGCAGCTGCTCGCCGACCCCCGCGTCGGCAAGAACCCGCAGCTGTGGACGGTGTTCCGGGAGGGCCGCCTGCCGGCCGGCTGGCCGCTGACCAACTTCGTCACCGTCCCCGGCATGATCACCGCCGACGGCGACGACCACCGGCGGCTGCGCGGGCTGGTCACCCAGGCGTTCACGCCGCGCCGGGTCGCCGAGCTGCAGCCCGCCATCGAGGCCCGCACCGTCGCGCTGCTCGACCGAATAGCCGGTCTGGAGGGCGAGTTCGACCTGCGCGAGCACTTCGCCTACCCGCTGCCCATGCAGGTGATCGGCGAACTGCTCGGCCTGCCGCCCAAGCAGCAGGACGAACTGCACGAGCTCTCCGACACCCTGGTCTCCAGCTCGGCCACCCCCGAGGCCGCGGTCGCCGCCCAGCAGTCGCTGTTCGCCCTGCTCGCCTCGGTGGTCGCCGCCAAGCGGGCCGAACCGGGCGACGACCTCACCACCGACCTGATCGCCGCGCGCGAGGAGGACGACCGGCTCAGCGAGCAGGAACTGGTCGGCACCCTGCTGCTGATGCTGGTGGCCGGCCACGAGACCACGCTCAACCTGATCACCAACGCCGTCCGGGCCCTGCTCGCCCACCCCGAGCAGCTGGAGCTGGTGCGCAGCGGCACGGCGTCCTGGTCCGCCGTGGTGGAGGAGACGCTGCGCCACGACTCGCCGGTCGGCCAGTTCCCGCTCCGGTACGCGGTCGAGGACATCCCGGTCGGGGACGCCGTGATCCGGCGCGGCGACGCGCTGCTCGCCTCGTACGCGGCCGCCGGGCGGGACTCCGGGCACTACGGGGACGCGGACCGCTTCGACCTCACCCGGCAGCCGAACCGGCACCTGTCGTTCGGCCACGGCCCGCACTTCTGCCTCGGCTCCGGGCTCGCCCGGATGGAGGCGGAGACGGCGCTGCGGTTCCTGTTCGAGCGGTACCCCGCGCTGGCCCTCGCACCGGGCCCGGCGCCGGAGCCGATCGGGTCGTTCGTCAGCAACAGCGTGCGGACGCTGCGGGTGACCGTCTGACCGTCCGGAAGTGACCGCGGGGCGGCCGGGTCGTTGGGGGTTCCATGAAGAAACTCGCCACCCTGGCCGCCCTCACCCTGGCCGGTCTCGCCGCCGCCGTCCCGGTCGCCTCGGCCGCCACCTCCACCGCGGCCTCGCCGGACGCGCTCGGCGGACTCTCCGAGGGGCTCACCCTCTCCCCCGCCGACCTCGTCCTCCACGAGGCGAAGGACCTGCCGCTGGTCGGCCACGCCGCCGGGGAGATCGAGGCCATCGGCACCAACCAGATGAGCCACCCCGGCCTCAGCGGCCAGATCGGCCACGGCCTCTGAGACCCGGCCGCCGGTGGCGCCGCGGGCCGGGCCCGCGGCGCCACCGGCGGGAACTCCGGGGGACGCGCCGGCGGGTGCTCCCGTCGGCGCTCCCACCTGCACGCCGGTGCGCCCCCGTCCGCTCCGGGCGCCCTCGTCCGCACCGGGCGCTCCCGGCCCGGCTCACCCGGCCCGGCTCACCCGCCTGCGGGGGCGCTCAGTTCCTGCAGCTCCTGGTACCCCAGCCCACCGTCGAGCGCGGTGTACGTGCCGTCCGCGTACACCTCGGCGGCGGCGCGGCGCACCGCCGCGTACGCCGCCCGGGCCAGACCCGGTCCCAGGCTGACCCGGGCCACGCCCAGCCGCGCCAGCTCCGGCACGGACGGCGAGCCCGGCCCGGCCAGCACGTTGAGCGGCGCCGGGACGGCCCGCACCAGCGCGGCGATCACCTCCGGGTCGGCCACACCGGGCACGAACACGCCGTCCGCACCGGCCTCGACGTAGGCGCGCAGCCGGGTGACCGCCTCGTCCAGCCGGCCCTCCGGGTCGCCGAGGCCGAGCAGGAAGACGTCCGTCCGGCCGTTGACGAAGAGGTCCACCCCGGCCGCGTCCGCCGCCGCGCGGGCCGCCGCGATCCGGTCGGCCGCCTCGGCGGCGGGCCGCCGGCCGTCCTCCAGGTTCACCCCGACCGCGCCGGTGGCGAGCAGGGCGCCGACGGTCTCGCCCACCCCGGCGGCCGTCTCCGCGAAGCCGCTCTCCAGGTCGGCGGTGACCGGCAGGCCGACCGCGCGGACGATCAGCGCGGTCTGGGCCAGCACCTCCTCCCGGTCGGCGGCGTCCCCGTCCGGGCTGCCGAGCGTCCAGCTGACGCTCGCGCTGGCCGTCGCCACCGCCCGGGCGCCGGCGGCGGCGACCAGCCGGGCGCTCGCCGCGTCCCAGACGTTGGCGAGCACCAACGGCTCCCCCGGGCGGTGGAGTTCGCGGAGCAGGCGGGCCCTGGCTTGCTGCTGTGCTGTCATGCTCCCGGACCCTACTTCGCGGCCGGGCTGAGCCGGGAGGTCACACCGATCCGGTTCCAGGAGTTGATGGTGATGATCAGGGCGATCAGCTGTGCCAGCTCGGCCGGCTCGAACTGCGCGGCGGCCTCCTGGTAGACGGCGTCCGGCACGTGGCCCTCGGTGAGCAGCGTGACCGACTCGGTCAGCGCGAGCGCGGCCCGCTCCCGCGCGGTGAACCAGGGGGTCTCGCGCCAGGCCGGGAGGGAGAGCAGCCGGTGGTCCCGCTCGCCGTTCTTCAGCGCGTCGGTGGAGTGCATGTCGATGCAGAACGCGCACCCGTTGATCATCGAGGCGTGCACCTTGACCAGTTCGGCGAGGACCGGGTCCACGCCCTGCCGGGCGGCGCGCTCCACCGCGAACATCGCCTTGTAGAAGTCGGGTGCCAGGTCGGGGAGGGAGATCCGCTGCGCGGCGGCGGGGACGGGGGAGTCGGCCGGGGTCTCGTTCGTCGTCGTCATGCCTGTCAGCCTAGGGGCGTGGTGGCCCGCATTCCTGGTGCGTTCGAGGTGGAGAATCGTGGGCCACTTCGCGGGGCGCCCGGATGGACGACGGGCGTCGGCACCGGCGCACCCCCGGCCGCCGCCGGGCCCCTCCGGCCGTCTCCGGCCACCTCCCCGAATACGAACGACCGTGCGAGGATCGCGGTGAGGGCGGTACCGGTGCGTTCCCGGCGCCGTCCGGGACGGACGAGGTCAGGGGGACAGGACGTGTGTACGGCGTTCGTGAGCATCGAGCCGTCGTCGGCGGTACCGGTGCTGCTGCTGGCGGTGCGGGACGAGTACGCCGGACGGCGGTGGGCGCCGCCCGGCCGGCACTGGCCCGCGCAGCCCACGGCGGTGGGCGGGCTCGACCTGCTCGCGGGCGGCACCTGGCTGGCGGTCGGGCCCGGTGGACCGGACGGGACGGGCAGGACGGGCGGGACGGACGGGACGGGCGGACCGGGTGAGCCCGGTGGGGGGCCGGTGGCGGCCTGCCTGCTGAACGGTTTCGGCACCCCGGCCCCCGCGCGGGCCCGGCAGTCCCGCGGCGAACTGCCGCTGCTCGCCGTCCGCGGCGGCCGGATCGACCGGCTGGACCTCGACCGGTACGACCCGTTCCACCTGGTGGTCGCGCGGGTCGGCGGCGCACGCGTCCTGAGCTGGGGCGGCCCCGGCGGCCGGCTCGCGGAGCTGGACCTGCCCACCGGGCTGAGCGTCGTCCTCAACGACGGCCCGGAGGGGATGGCGGAGAACCGGACCGCCTCCGAGCGGATCCGCTCGCTGATGGCCGCCCGGGCCGCCCGCTTCCGCGCCCGCTTCGGGGCGACCGCCCGCCCGGAGCCGCTTCCCGGCGCCGCGCCGACCGGCGAGGCGTGGGGCGGGTGGCTGCCGATCGTCGCGGGCGACGGGCTGCCCCTGGACGACCCGGCGGCGCTGGTGCAGCGGCGCGAGTTCGGCGACGGCCGGATCTGGGGCTCGTCGTCGATATCCCTGCTCGCCTTCGGGCCGGCGGGCGTCCGCTACGACTTCGGCCCGGCGCCGGTCGAGGGCGACGGCGGCTGGCGGCAGGTGGGGACTGACACCGCAGGCAGCACGGTGGGGAGCGCGACCCCGTAGTCGACCGAGTCGAGCAGTCCGCAGGAGGTCGGCGGGCCACACGGCGAGCACCGTGTGGATCGGTGATCCACACGTCCGGCCGGAGGACCGTGAAAACCGCGTGGCCGCCCGGGAAACCCTGGGCGGCCACTGCCGTGTCCGGTACGCGGACCGGCTGCTCGGTCGGGACTTCGGTCAGGAACGGTGCACGATGACCTTGTCGCCGACCCGGGACTCGTCGAACAGCTTCCCGATGAGCGCCTTGTTCCGGACGTTGACACAGCCGTGCGAGGCGCCGCTGTAGCCACGGGCGGCGAAGTCCGGGGAGTAGTGCACGGCCTGACCACCGCTGAAGAACATCGCGTACGGCATCGAGGTGCCGTACAGCGTGGAGACGTGGTTCCTCGACTTGGAGTTCACGCTGAACGCACCCTCGCGGGTGGGCAGTTCCGCCGAGCCGAAGCGGACCTCGAAGGAGTACTGCGGGACACCGTCGATGATCCAGGTCAAGGTGCTGGTGGTCTTGTCGATGCACATCGCGCGGCCCGTCATGCAGCGCGGGTCGTACTTGCCGTCCGCGACCGGCGGCTTCGCGGCGCCGGTCGTGGGCGCCGCCGGGCTCGGGGTACCGGTCGCCGGGGCGGACGGCTTGGCGGAGGCGGTGGGCTTGGCGGCGGCGGACGGCTTGGCGGAGGCGGCGGCCGAGGGCTTGGCGCTCGCCGAGGAGTCGGCAGCCGGCACGACGGGCTTGGCCGTGGGCTTGGCGGTGGGCTTGGCAGTGGGCTTGGCCGACGGGGCGCTCGGCGTCTGCGGAGCGGGGGCGCTCGACGGCCCGGCGGCCGGGGTGGTCGGCGCGGGTGCCTCGGGGGTGGCCGACGGCTGCTCGGCCGGGGTGGTCGGCGCGGTCGTCCCCGGGGTGGCCGGTGCACTGACGGTTGCGCTGGGAGCGCCGGAGGCGGCGGCCGCGGTGTTGTTCTCCGGCGAGGACTGTCCCCCGCACGCGGCGAGAGCCAGCATGCCGGCTGCGGTTGCCGCGACCATCGCTATACGTGTCTTGCCCACTTGTTTCCAGCTCCCCCGTGACGTGCGTGAACAGGCGGTCCTACGAACCGCTGCCTGGGCGGTTTGTGCCCGCATCGTCAGAGTGCCATACCAGGTGTCCTGGTTCTGTCACAACGGAGTGCGGGGCCGGCAACACCCCCGTCGCGGTGGTCCGGTGGGTCCGGCCGCGCGCCGGGAACCTCTCTCGAAGAGCCACCGGAGCACACTCCACGACCGCCGCACCACGGCATGCCCCGGGCCCTGACCGAAAGGGCCTGCCGATGGTCCTGGAGCCGGGCCGGCGGAGATCCCGGTGAGCATCCGGCTACGGGATCCGGTACTCCTGCGCCTTGTTGCCCGGGGTGCAGACCGTCATGGTGAGCTGGGCGCCCGCGCCGTTGTCGGTGAGGCAGTTCTGGCCCATGTAGTCCTTCAGGTAGAAGGCGCCCGGGGTGGTCGCGGCGGTGACCGTCCAGTTGGTCAGGAAGCTGAAGCCGTTGGAGAGGATGACCTTGCCGTCCATCTCCTGCACCAGCGGCGGGGCGCTCAGCTTGCACGGGTTGAACTGGTGCCAGCTGCTCGGGACGGTGTGCACCCAGCCGTAGGCGGTCGCACCGCCCATCACCACGGCCTGGCCGCCCGCCAGGCCGTCCTGGGAGAGACCGACGCGCAGACCGTCACCGACATTGGTGATGTAGCCCCAGTCGGTGCCGCCGCAGCCGGCGGCGGGGGCGGCGGCCGGGGGCGGGGCGGCCTGGGACGACTGGCCGGCGGCGGGGGCCGACGGCCGCGGAATCGTCGGCGGGGCCGAGGGGGCGGGGAGCGTGGGCGGATCCCCGGGCGCCGGGGCGCCGGGCTGCGGTGCGATGGTGGCCGACGGCTTCTGCGGTGCGGTCGTCTGGGCCGCTCCGGTGGCCGCCTTCGTCGGCGCGGCGGTGGGCGGCGGAGTGGTCGCCGCCCCGGTCCCCGGCGGGGTGGCGGGCAGCGCACTGCCGGGCGACGCGGCCGTGGGCGACCCGGCGCCCGGGAGCGGCGCGGCCGGGACGGTCGCGGTGACGGTCACCACCGTGGACGGAGCCGAACCCGGCTCCTGCACCCCCGAGGTGAACGGCGCCTTGTCGATGAGCAGCACGGTGGCCGTGCCCACCGAGATCACCAGCGGGAGCACGACGGGTACCAGGAAGCCGCGCCGACGGGTGCGGCGGCCGGGTTCCGTGGCCGCCCGGGGCGCGACCTCGCCGACCTCGCCGACCTCGGGAGGCGACTCGGGGAGCGGGACGGGCGGCGACTCGGGCGGCGGGACGGGTCCCGCGGGCGGGGCCGGTGCCGCGGGGACCGTCGCCCTGCCCGGGGCCACCGCCGCACGGGCGGCGGCCGCCATCGCGGCGGCGTCGGCGAAGCGCTCCCCGGGCTGCTTGGCGAGCGCCGTCGCGACGAACGCCCGGACCGCCGCCGGGAACGGCTCCGGCAGCTCCGGCACCGGCTCCCGGAGGTGCTTGAGCGCCACCTCCAGCATGCTCTCGCCCGTGAACGGCGGCGTGCCGGTGAGCAGTTCCCAGCAGACCACGCCGATCGAGTAGAGGTCGGCGGAGGGCGTGATCGCCTTGCCCTCGGCCTGCTCGGGTGCCATGTAGAGGGCGGTGCCGATCACCGCGTGCGAGGCGGTGAGCCTGGTGCCGGCCATCGCCCGGGCGATGCCGAAGTCGGTGACCGTCACCCGGTCGTCGGCCCGGAGCATCAGGTTGGACGGCTTGACGTCGCGGTGCACGATGTCCCGCAGGTGCGCCGCGTGCAGGGCGTCCAGGGCCTCGGCGAGCAGGCCGAGCGCCCGCTCCGGCGCCAGCGGCCCGTCCTCGGCGAGCACCTTGTCCAGCGGACGGCCGTCGATCAGCTCCATGACGATGTAGGCGGCCCGCCCGCCGTCCCCGTCGGGTCCCTCCTCGCCGTAGTCGTGCACGTCCACGATGCCGGGATGGCTGAGGGCGGCGAGCAGTTGGGCCTCGCGGCGGAAGCGCTGGGCGAAGGTGCCGTCCTCCAGCAGCGCCGCATGGAGGATCTTCACCGCGACCTGCCGCCCGAGCACCGCGTCGTCGGCCCGCCAGACCGCGCCCATCCCGCCGCCGCCGATCCGCGCCGTCAGCGTGTAGCGCCCCCCGAGCACGGCCCCCCGACCACTCATGCCTCGCCCCTCCGTCCGATCCGACCGAACGGACCGTCAGTCGAACAGTCTGCCATGCGAACCTTTGCCGGTCGGGAGTCTCATCCGCCTACCCCTAAAGGGCTGTTGAACAGGAACGCGGCCGATCCGACCGCCTGCGCCACCACCCCTCCACCCGGTCGCGAACGAAGCTCGCCAGTCGTACAGTCCGACGGATTCGCTCCCCTGACCGGACCGATCACACATCGCCCCACCACGCCCAAGGCATTCCGCCGCGTGGTCCGGCCGGGACGGCTAGAATTTCCACACTCTCAAGGGGACGGGAATCGCCATGGCGAAGAGGGTCCAGACCGGCTGCCAGAACTGCTCGAAGTGCACCGGCTCGGTAGCCGGGAACATGGGACGGGCGGCCGGCCGGGCCGGAGCAGCCTCCATGACGTTCGGTATCTCCGAACTGGTTGCCCGGAAGTGCCGAGCGTGCGGCCACCTGATGATGCTCCACGAGAACGCCGCAGACGTTCAGCAGAACGTCCAGGTCAACGTCCAGCCCTATCCCGGGCCTCCGCCCTACCCCGGACCTCCTCAGCATCCCGGGCCACACTACGGTCAGGCACCCCAGTACCCGGCTCCGCACCAGTACCCGGCTCCGCCGCCTCACCCCGGTCCGCCCACCGGGCCTCCCCCGTACCAGCAGGGCATGCCGACGGCGCCACCGCCGCACCAACCTGTCGACCGGGCGGCCAGGCTCCGCGAGCTCCAGGCACTGCTAGACCAAGGCCTCATCAGCGACGCTGAGTTCCATGCCCAACGCGAGCAAATCATCCGGAGCATCTGAGCCCGCCGAGTCCTGGCACACCCGACGCACCCACGCATCGCCTCGGCTGGAGGCCCTGCGAAGTGCCTGCGCAGGAAGTCAAATGGTCCGACTTCCTGCGCAGGAGGGCGAGGTCGCGAGCGGCGCCGGTGCCGTGACGGGAAAGACCACCGGGCGGTCGCGGGTGGCGGCGGGTGGCACCGGGGGCGCGGAAATCCGTTTCGGGTACGGACCCGGCGCCTCTACGGTGGCGCCGTGATGACACAGGTGATCGTTCTCAACGGTGGTTCCAGCTCGGGGAAGTCCGGGATCGCACGCTGCCTCCAGGCGGTCCTCCCGGACCCGTGGCTGGCCCTCGGGACGGACACGCTGGTCGAGGCGATGCCCGCCTCCATGCAGACGGCGGACGGCGGCATCGGGTTCGCCCCGGACGGTGAGGTGACCGTCGGGCCGGAGTTCCGCACGCTGGAAGCGGCGTGGATCGAGGGGATCGCCGCGATGGCCCGCGCGGGCGCCCGGGTCATCGTCGACGAGGTCTTCCTCGGCGGACCGGACTCGCAGCAGCGGTGGCGGAAGGCCCTGGGCGGGCTGCGCGTGCTGTGGGTCGGCGTCCGGTGCGACGGCGCGGTGGCCGCGGGCCGCGAGGTGGCAAGGGGCGACCGGACCATCGGGATGGCCGCCTCCCAGGCGGACGCGGTCCACCGGGGCGTGCGCTACGACCTGGAGGTGGACACCGCGCACGCCGAGTCGATGGAGTGCGCGAGGACCATCGCCGCACACGTCCGGTGACCGGAGGCCCGCCCGCCGACCGTGGTCTCACCGCCTCAGCGGGTCGGGCCCGGATACGTCCCCTTGCGCGAGAAGTCGGACGGGCCGACTTCTCGCGCGGAGGCGGGGGCGGCGTGCGCGTTCAGAGGAGCTGGTCCAGCATGCGGTTCATCGGGCGGAGGCCGGAGGCCCGGTAGAAGGCACGCGCGTCCTCGTTGAAGTCCCAGACGTTGGTGACCAGGCGGCGGCACCCGGCGTCGCGCCCCGCCGCGCGGACGGCCTCCAGCAGCGCCGAACCGACCCCGGTGCGCGCCGCGGCGGGCGAGACCGCCAGCTGGTCGAGGACGGCGACCTCGTCCGGACCCGTGAACGGACCGCCCGGCCACTGGACGACCCGGGCGAGCGCGTATCCGACGGCCTCGCCGTCGTCCCCGGCCGCGATGAGGACGGTGACGGACGGGTCCGCGAGGCGCTCCGCGAAGGCGGCCTCCGCCTCCGGGGCGGCGAGGAAGAGGTCCGGCCGGTGCCGGACGTGCAGGTCGTGAACCGCTTCGTTCAGGCCCGCGAGCAGGGCGGCGTCGTCCGTGGTGGCGGTGCGGATCCTGGTCACGCCCGTCATCGTGGCGGCCGGTCGCCGGGGCCGCCACGCCTTTTCGCGCCCGGCGGCTGCACGAGAAGTCGGACGGGCCGACTTCTCGTGCGGAGGCGTCAGCGTCGGCGGGCCGCCCAGTAGCGCTGGATCACGCAGCTCAGAGCGGAGTTGGCCACCAGGGTGCCCGCGCAGAGCACCAGGAGGAAGAGCAGGTTGGCCGCACCGGGACCATGGCGGCGGACCGAATGGCCGGCGAGCGCGGCGAGCGCCGTGCCGGCCGCCACGGAGGCGGCCGAAGCGGCGATCAGGAGCACACGGGGCGGGCGGCTCATCCGGCCCGGCGCCCCGGGTCCGGCGGGATGCCGGGCGACGGGGGGCCGACGTACTCGGGGCGGGTGGTCCACTCGATGCCGCCGCCGACCGGGCGGAGGTAGAGGCGGCCCCCGACGGTGTCCATGTAGACGCCGGTACGGCGGGTCCGGCGGTCGTGGACGAGCTGACCGCGCACGGGGGTGGCCAGGGTGGGGATCGGTTCGATGGTCATGTGGTGCGATTCGCTTCCGGGATCACTTGGCGGCGAGGCGGACGGTCACCAACCGGCCGGTGACGGCGACGACTTCGGCCGCCAGCGGGACGCCGCCGGCCGTGTTGAGGGTGACGGGAAGACCGGAGGAGGGCCGCCAGGACTTCCGCTCGCTCTGCTCCCGGCGGGCGCGGACACCGTCGCGGATCACATCGACGAGCTTGAGGACGACGGAGGTCGGCGCGGCACCCAGGTCGATCAGGACGACCCCGGTGACGGAGGCGCAGTTCCAGTCGATCCCCGTGGAGGGGAGAGCCGTTCCGGCGGCGGCGAGGGTCGCCTTGAGGTCGCCGAGGGCCTCGGCCGCCTCACGGCGGTCGTCGGCGGTGATGTTTCTGAGCCTGGAGGACATGGGAGTTGCGCCTTTCGGTGAATTCCACGATTGCCCCTCCAGGAAAGCAGGATCACGACTACGCTGAGAAGCGGGAAAGTGACTACCTGTTATTTGTTAGAAGGAGGTCCTCGATGGCCAAGGACAGGGAGAAGATCCTGCCTCCGGGGAAGTCACCGCGGGAGTTCTACGCCTCCGAGCTGAAGAGGGTGAGAGAATCCGCCACCCCGCGGATCTCCCAGGAGAAGTTGGGGTTGATGACCTTCGTCACCGGTGGGTATATCGGACTATTGGAAACGGCTGCCCGAGTCCCCAAGCTGGACCTGTCGATCAGAATCGATGAGGCACTCTCAACAGGTGGCGTGTTGGAGAGGCTGCATGACCTGCTGGAGTTCTCGCGATTCCCCGACTACTTCAAACACGCCGCGGCACACGAGCAGAACGCTGTGACCATCAGCGAGTTCGCCGCGCTCATCGTGCCCGGTGTGCTCCAGACTCCCGAGTACGCCAGGGCTGTCTTCCTCGGCGCCGAGCCGCTCCGCACCGAAGGGGAATTGGACGAACTCGTCTCGGCACGGATGGAACGGGCTCAAGCCGTCACTGCCCTAACAGGCACGAAGTTGTGGTACATCCTGGACGAAGCCGTCCTCCGTCGTGTCGTCGGAAGTCGGGCGATCATGGCAGAGCAGCTCCGCCACATCGCAGACCTGATCAACAGGCGGCGGATGGTCGTCCAAGTGGTGACCTTTGAGGCGGGCGCCCACGCGCTACTGGAAGGCCTCTTGTGCCTGATGACGTTCCGGGACGCGCCGCCGATCGCCTATAGCGAAGGCCCGCATGCAGGTCAACTCCTCGACGATACTGAGTTGGTGGGCAAGTGCGAGCGAGCCTACGATCTCTTGCGGGCCGTCGCACTGTCGCCGGAGGCGTCCCTGGCTCTGATCCTGTCGGCGGCGGAGGAGCATGAGAATGCCCAGAGAAACCCGTTGGCGTAAGAGCAGCTACAGCGGTGGCAGCGGCGCCTCCTGCGTCGAGGTGGATGACGCCAGCCCGGGGCGGGTGCGGGACTCCAAGGACCCCGACGGGCCCGACCTCACCTTCACCCCCACCGCCTGGCAGGCCTTCATCGACAGCGTCCGGGCCGGAGAGTTCGGCAGCATCCAACCCTGAGGGCTGAGGAGTTCACCTGTGGGCACGTCGCGTTGGCGCAAGAGCAGCTACAGCAACGGCGAAGGTGGCTCCTGCGTCGAGGTGGATGACGCCAGCCCGGGACGGGTGCGGGACTCCAAGGACCCCGACGGGCCCGACCTCACCTTCACCCCCACCGCCTGGCAGGCCTTCGTGAACAGCGTCCGGGCCGGAGAGTTCGGCGGCATCTGACCTCCCCGTGCCCGTCCCGACCGGGACGCCCCCTCGGGGACGTCCCGGTCGCGGCGCGGCCGTCAGGCGGTCAGGCCGAGTGCCTCCAGGCGCTCCGGGTCGGTGTAGATGTCCATCGCGACCACCCGGCCGCCGCGGACGGTGAACGCCGCGAGCGAGACCGGGCGGCCCTCGGCGAACACGGCGACGGCGGGCTCGCCGTTGACCAGTACCAGGCGGGACTCCCCGGCGAACCGGGCCCCGAACGCGCTCGCCCCGGAAGCCACCTCGGTGGCCCCGTGCCGGACCAGGCCGGGCCGCAGCGCGCCGCCGTCGGAGCGGGCCACCACCTCCGGGTCGAGGATCGCGAGCAGCGCGTCGAAGTCCCCACCGCGCGCGGCGCTCAGGAAGGCCTCCACGACCTCCCGCCGCAGGGCCAGGTCGGCGTCGGGCGCGGGCGCCGCTCCCTGGACGCGGCGGCGGGCACGGCTGGCGAGCTGGCGGGTGGAGGCGGAGGTGCGGCCGAGGACGGGCGCGATCTCGTCGAACGGCACCGAGAACAGGTCGTGCAGCACGAACGCGAGCCGCTCCGCCGGGGACAGCGTCTCCAGCACGATCATCAGCGCGATGCCGACCGAGTCGGCCATCAGGATCTCGTGCTCCGGGTCGATCGCCTGCGCCCCGCCGATGACCGGGTCGGGCAGCCGGACCTCCCGGCCGTCCCGGTCCTGCATCGGGTCCTCGCGCCGGGCCACCCGTGCGCGCAGCAGGTCCAGGCAGACCCGGCCGACCACGGTGGTCAGCCAGCCGCCCAGGTTGGCGACCCCGCTCGTGTCGGCCCGCTCCAGCTTGAACCAGGCCTCCTGCACGGCGTCCTCGGCCTCGCTGAGCGAGCCGAGCATCCGGTAGGCCACGGCCCTCAGATGGGGCCGGTGCTCCTCGAAGCGCGCGGCCAGAAAATCGTCCCCGTTCACCTGTCACATCCTCGCGTCGGGATCCGTCAGTGCATTGACGGACGTTAACCGGTCCGCGTGACGGACACGCGGGCCCCCCGACCTGGAGGACCATCAGATGACCACCCACACCGCCCGGATGAAGAACCCCGCCATGGTCCTGCCGGACGCCATGAAGGGCATCCAGAACATCTACAAGGCGATGTACCAGGGCGGGGTCCCGCACACCCTCCTGGAGCTCGTCCACCTGCGGGCCAGCCAGATCAACGGGTGCAGCGCCTGCGTCGTCGCGGGCGTCACCGGCGCCAAGAAGGCCGGCGAGACGGACGAGCGGCTGCACGCCGTCGCCGCCTGGAGGGAGGCCCCGTACTTCACCGACGAGGAGCGCGCGGCCCTGGCGCTGACCGAGGCCGCGACCCGGATCGCCGACCGCTCCGGCCAGGCCGTGCCGGACGCGGTCTGGGACGCGGCGGCGGACCACTTCACCGAGGAGCAGCTCTCCGCGATCATCCTGATGGTCGGGCTGACCAACTTCTTCAACCGGATCAACGCGACCATCCAGGAGCCGGCCGGTGCGACCTGGAACTGAGCGGGCACCGGCCCGGTGCGGGGCTCAGGACTGGCGCCCGCGCCCCGAGTTCGGCGGACGGCGCCGGCCGGGCCCCGAGGAGCCGCCGGACGGACCGCCCGACGGGCCGCCGGAGGCACCGCCCGGCGGCCGCTGCCGGGGCGGGCCGCCGGGCCCGAGGGCGGCCTGACGGCGCTGGATCTCCCGCCAGATCCGCGGCGGGCACGGGCCCTGCGGGTGGTCCGAGAGGAAGCTCTCGTACGGCACCCGGCGCGGCACCATCCCGACCTCGATCCAGGACTGCTTGCCGGTGCGGTTCCAGCCCTCGTTCTCCATCCGGATGTAGTCGTCGCGGTGGTCCTTGTCCTTGCTGGTGATCTGCAGGACCTCCGCGTACCCCTCCCGGGCCTGGAGGATCACGCAGTAGTGCCGCGCCGCCTCCGCCCGGTCGCGGAACGGCACCATCGCCACCCACACCTCCCCGGCGCCCGGTCGGGCGACGGTGCGGGTACGGGCCCCGGGCCGGGTACCGGTGCGGCGCGGCGGGGTCCGGTACCGGTCCGGTGCGGCGTCCGCCCAGGAGCGGACGCGCAGCCGCCAGACCCAGGCGACCGCGCCGACCACGACGCACTGGAGGGCGGACGCGTCGGCCCCGGCTCCGGTCTGTTCGCCGAGGACCCGGGGTGCGAGGAACTCGCCGACCAGGAAGGCCACCAGCGCGGAGAGCCCGGTCAGGGCGGCCGCCCGGGCGGGCACCACCCAGGGCGCGGCGCGACGGCCCCGGCCGGCCTGCCAGTCGAGCAGCAGGGCGACCAGGTAGGCGGCGCCGACCAGGAGCGCCACCTGGGCGGGGGTGGTGTGCAGCGGCGGTGTCTGGCTCTTCATGACGGCGGGGATCAGGACGGGCAGGGCGAGCAGGTAGCCCGGCACCGTGAAGAAGACCAGCAGGAGGAGGGCGCTCAGACAGCCCCCTCCGCCGCCGGGCCGCCGTCCGCCGCCGCCTCTCGGGCCGCCTCTCGGGCCGCCTCTCGGGCCGCCTCCCGAACCGCCGTACCGACGCGCCATGTTCGCCACCCCCACCGTGGTCCTCCCGGTCCGGCGCAATGTATCCGAGATCGGACGGCGCGGGGGCTGACGGCGATAATTCCGACATGACCGCCCGCCGACCCACCGCCCGGACCTCGCCCGGGACCGAGCCCGGGACCGGGACCGAGCCCCGAGCCGACTCCGGTCCCGACACCCGCCCCGACTCCCGGAGCGGTCGGAGCGCCGCCCGGACCGGCGCGCGGACCGGATCCTGGACCGCCTTCGGCGGCGACCTGCACCTCGACCTCACCGGGCGGCGGGCCGCCGGAGCCGGACTGCGGGCCGCCCTGGAGGACGCGCTCCGCGAGGCGGTGCAGGACGGACGGCTGGCACCCGGGACCCGGCTGCCGTCCTCCCGCGCCCTCGGCGAGGACCTCGGGATCGCCCGGAACACCGTCGTGGAGGCGTACGGCCAGCTCACCGCCGAAGGGTGGCTCGGCTCCCGGCAGGGGTCAGGCACCACGGTGGCCGAACGGGCCACGCCGCGCCCCGCCGGACGGCCCGCCGCCCTGCCGCCGGGGATCCGGCCCACCGGACGGCACGACCTGCTGCCCGGGCGTCCGGACCTCTCGCTCTTCCCGCGCACGGCCTGGCTGGCCGCCGCCCGGCGGGCGCTGGCCACGGCTCCGCACGACGTGTTCGACTACGGGTCCCCGCTGGGCCGGATCGAGTTGCGGCGGGCCCTCACCGACTACCTGGCCCGGGTCCGCGGGGTGCGCACCGACCCGGAACGACTGCTGATCTGCGCCGGGTTCAGCCAGGGCCTCGGCCTGCTCGCCGCCGCCCTGCACGAGCGCGGCGCCGCGCGCGGCCACGGCACCGGGCGCGCCCGCGCCGTCGCCGTGGCCGTGGAGGCGTACGGGCTGCCGCCGCAGCGCGAGGTCCTGCGGGCGGCCGGGCTCGCCCTGGTACCGCTGCCGCTGGACGGGGGCGGCGCGCGCACCGACCTGCTGGCCGGGCCCGACGCGGCGGCGGCCGGCGCCGTGCTGCTGACCCCCGCGCACCAGTTCCCGACCGGGGCGGCGCTGGCCGCCGACCGCCGGGCGGCGGCCGTCCGCTGGGCCCGCGAGCACGACGGCTACGTGATCGAGGACGACTACGACGGCGAGTTCCGGTACGACCGGCAACCGCTCGGCGCGATGCAGGCGCTCGACCCGGACCGGGTGGTGTACGGGGGGACGGCCGCCAAGAGCCTGGCGCCGGGCCTGCGGCTGGCCTGGCTGGCGCTGCCCGACGCGCTGGTCGAACCGGTGGCCCGGCTCAAGCGGGTGGCGGACACCATGTCGCCGGTGATCGACCAGCTGACCCTCGCCGAGCTGATCACCTCCGGCCGGTACGACCGGCACGTCCGACGCTCCCGGCTGCACTACCGGCGGCGCCGGGACCTGCTGGTCGCGGCGCTCGCCGAACGGGCCCCGCACGTCCGGGTCACCGGGATCGCCGCCGGGCTGCACGCCGTCCTGCAGCTGCCGCCCGGCGCCGGACCGGAGGCGGAGCTCGTCGCCCGGGCCCGGGCCGCGGGTCTGGTCGTCTCCGGCCTCGCCCCGCACCTGGCCGACCCCTCGCTCTCCCCGGACGCGCCGCCCGCCCTGGTGGTCGGCTACGGCACCCCGCCCGAGCACGCCTTCCCCGCCGCCCTGGACGCGCTCTGCGCCCTGCTCCGCGAAGCGGGGGCATAAGCCGGGGGCCCGAGCGGGCCCGGGACGGCACCGCAGCAGCCGGCATGCCCGGGCAGAGACCACCGCCGACCCCGGCACCAGGGCGCGAGCGGACTGGGGGCACCCCACCCGAACACGCCTTCCTCGCCGCCCTGGACGCGCTCTGCGCCCTGCTCTGCGAGGCGGGGGCATAAGCCGGGGGCCCGAGCAGGCCCGGGACGGCACCGCAGCAGCGGGCGTGGCCCCCGGGGGTGGCCGTCAGGCCCTATCCGGAGCCGGGGCACGAGTGGGGTGAGGGCGACCCGGGAGGCGCGCGGCCGGGGCTGGCGCGCCCGGCTCGGGGCGGTGCCAAGGCGCAGCCGCCGCCGAGCCCGGTCCGCCGCCGCAAGCCACCGCCGCGCCCGGGGCGCGGGGGCGTCCCGGGCGCGGCGGTGGCGGGTTCGCGGGGCCTGCCCGGCGCGGTACGGGCGCGGACCCGGGCGTCACTTGTTCCGGTTGCCGAGCTCGAAGAGCAGCAGGATGAAGCCCGCGAAGGCGTGGGTGGCGACGGTGTAGATCACCAGTCGGATGCCGACCCGGCGGTTGGCCCACTTGCCGGCGTCGATGGTCTTCGGGGCCGCCGCGGGGGCGGCGGGTTCTGCGGGGACGGCGGTCGCGGCGGTCGCGGGGGCGGTGGTGGCGGGATCAGCCATGGGAGATCTCCTCCGAGTGTTCCGACGTCGGGTCAGTGGTGCGGGGCGGGGCCGCCGCCGAGGCAGAGTTCGCCGCCGGGGCTCTGCAGCAGGGTGTGCATGAAGAGCAGCTCGACCCCGTCCGCCGAGTCGGCGGCGATGCAGTGCGGGGTGAGCGAGTCGAAGTGGGCGGAGTCGCCCTCGGCGAGCAGGTGGACGCGGTCGCCGAGGGTCAGCCTGAGCCGGCCCTGGAGGACGTACAGCCACTCCTCCCCGGGGTGGACGCGGACCACCGCGTCCTGCACGCCCGGGGGGACGTGCACGCGCAGGGCCTGCATCGCGCGCCCGGGGGCGCCGGCCCGCCGGTAGCCCCAGCCGCCGGCCCGGCCGGGTTCGATGGCGCCGCCGCGCACCACCGGGTCGGGTTCGACCAGGCTCTCGCCGAGCAGGCCGGAGACGGAGGTCCCGTAGGCGCGGGCGAGGCCGAGCAGGACGGGCAGCGAGGGCTGCCGTCTCCCGGTCTCCAGTCGGGACAAGTAGGCTGGGGAGAGCCCGACCCGGGCGGCGGCGACCTCCAGCGTGAGGCGGCTGCCGAGCCGGTGCTCGCGCAGCCTCACGGCGAGGCCGGCCACCTCCAGGACCTCGTGGTCGTCGGACTGGCCTTCGGGCTGGTCGCCGGGGGTGGCGGGCGGACCGGCTGGGCTGGTGCTCATGTGTCCAGTGGACACCTCACGTGCCGCACAGGCAAGAATTTTGCCCCAGAGGCAAATCCCTCCGGCGTGCCCCGACGTGCCCCGGGCGACCCGGCCACCGGCCCCCGCCCGGGCCCCCACCCGGCCCCCGCAGCCCCTACGGCCGGGGGATGTTCCGCAGGTTGGACCGCGCCAGGTCGATCATCCGCCCCACCCCGCCGGCGAGCACCGTCCGCCCGGCCGCCAGCGCGAAGCCCTTCAGCTGGGCGGCGGTGATGTGCGGCGGGATGGAGAGCGCGTTCGGGTCGGTGACCACGTCCACCAGCGCCGGGCCGGGCCGTTCCAGCGCCTCCGCCAGCACCTCGCGGACCCGGGCCGGTTCGGTGACCCGCTTGGCCGGGATGCCCATCGCCCGGGCGATGCCGGCGTAGTCGACGTCGCCGTTGTCGATCTCCGCCTCGGGGTAGCCGGAGACCAGCATCTCCAGCTTGATCATGCCGAGTGCGCCGTTGTTGAACACCACCGTCTTCACCGGCAGCCGGTGCTTGGCCACCGTGAGCAGTTCGCCCAGCAGCATCCCGATCCCGCCGTCGCCGGCCATCGCCACCACCTGCCGCCCCGGACAGGCCAGTTGGGCGCCGATCGCGTGCGGCAGCGCGTTGGCCATCGAGCCGTGCAGGAAGGAGCCGATCACCCGGCGGCGCCCGTTGGGCTGCAGGTAGCGGGCGGCCCAGACGTTGTTCATGCCGGTGTCGACGGTGAACACCGCGTCGTCGGCGGCCACCTCGTCCAGGACGGAGGCCACGTACTCGGGGTGGATCGGCAGGTGCCTGCCGATGTCCCGGGTGTAGGCGCCGACCACGTCCTCCAGGGCGCGGCAGTGCTTGTCCAGCATGTCGTCCAGGAAGGCCCGGTCGGTCTTCTGCTCCAGCAGCGGCAGCACGGCGCGCAGCGTGGCCGGGACGTCGCCGTGCACGGCGAGCTCCAGCGGGGTGCGGCGGCCGAGCCGGGTGGCGTCGTGGTCCACCTGGACGGTCCTGGCCTGCGGCAGGAAGGAGTCGTAGGGGAAGTCGGTGCCGAGCAGGACGACGAGGTCGGCGGAGTGCAGCGCCTCGTGACAGGCACCGTAGCCGAGCAGTCCGCTCATACCGACGTCGTACGGGTTGTCGTACTGGATCCACTCCTTGCCGCGCAGGGAGTGGCCGACCGGCGCGTGCAGGGCGTCCGCGACCGCCATCACCTCGGCGTGCGCCCCGCGTACGCCCGCGCCGCAGAACAGGGCGACCCGGCGGGCGGCGTTGAGCGCCTGGGCGAGCGCCTGCACCTGGGACCAGGGCGGGGCGGCGACGGCCTGCTCGGTCAGGAAGCTGCTGGTGCCGGTCGGTCCGGCGGCGGGGAGCGCGGCCACGTCGCCGGGGAAGGCCAGCACCGAGACGCCGCGCGCGCCGAGCGCGTGCTGGACCGCGATCCGCAGCAGCCGGGGCAGCTGGGCGGGGGTGGAGACGGTCTCGCACCAGCTGCTGCAGTCGGTGAACACCCGCTCGGGGTGGGTCTCCTGGAAGAAGCCGGTGCCGATCTGGCCGGACGGGATGTGCGAGGCCAGCGCGAGCACCGGCAGCCCGCTGCGCTGGGCGTCGTAGAGGCCCTGGATGAGGTGGGTGTTGCCGGGGCCGCAGGAGCCCGCGCAGACCGCGAGGCGGCCGCTCAGCTCGGCCTCCGCGGCGGCCGCGAAGGCGCCGGCCTCCTCGTTGCGGACGTGCACCCAGCCGATGCCCTCGGCCCGGCGGATGGCGTCCACCACCGGGTTGAGGCTGTCCCCGACCACCCCGTAGACCCGCTCCACCCCGGCCTGCCGGAGCACCTCCACCATCTGCTCGGCCACACTCACCACGGGGTTCTCCTTCACCGGCCGGCGGCTGCCACACGACACCAGCACCCTCCGGCTTCCGGGCCCGCTCCGCAGCCGGAGCGGGCCCGGACGGGTGAACCGCCCCCGCCGCCCCGCTACTCCGCCGCCAGGTGCTCCGGCCCCGGGCCGACCCGCCCGCCCGCCACGCCCGCCTGCGGCTGGCGCCGGGCCGGTTCGCGGCCGGGCGGCTGGCTGCACCGCTCCTGGGCGGGCGGGGTGGTGGTCGGCAGCGAGACCGGCTCGTCGGCCTTCACCTGCACCGGCACGCCGTCGTGCCGCAGGTGGATCACCTCGCCGCGGCGCAGCGTGTACGTGGTCTCGTCGTGGCCGATCCGGACGCCCAGCAGCCGGCCGCGGACCAGCAGCGAGAAGCTGAGCCGCATCAGCCCGGTGGGCAGCCGGGGGCGGAACGACAGCGTCTCGGCGTGGTCGCGCAGGCCGCCGAAGCCGGCCACCAGGGCGACGCAGGCCCCGGCCAGCGAGGCCATGTGCAGTCCGTCCCGGGTGTTGCCGCCGAGGTCGTGCAGGTCCATCAGGGCGGCTTCGGCGGTGTAGTCGTACGCGAGGTCGAGCTGGCCGACCTCGGCGGCGATCACCGCCTGGGTGCAGGCGGAGAGCGAGGAGTCGCGGACGGTCAGCCGCTCGTAGTAGGCGAAGTTGCGGGCCTTCTGCTCGTCGGTGAAGGCGTCGCCGCGGACCTGCATGGCGAGCACCAGGTCGGCCTGTTTGACGACCTGCTTCCGGTAGAGGTCGAAGTACGGGTAGTGCAGCAGCAGCGGGTAGTTCTGCTGCGGGGTGTTCTCGAAGTCCCAGAGCTGGTGGTCGGTGAAGCCGTCGGCCTGCGGGTGGACGCCGAGGGTCTCGTCGTAGGGGACGAACATCGCGGCGGCGGCGTCCCGCCAGGCGGCGGTCTCCTCGGTGTCGACGCCGAGCTCCGCGGCCTCGCGCGGGTGCCGGGCGGCGGCCTCGGCGGCGGCGCGCAGGTTGGTCTGCGCCATCAGGTTGGTGAACACGTTGTTGTCGGCGACGGCGCTGTACTCGTCCGGCCCGGTGACGCCCTCGATGCGGAACTTGCCGACCGCGTCGTGGTGGCCCAGCGAGCGCCACATCCGGGCCGTCTCGACCAGCAGTTCCAGCCCGTACTCGCGCTCGAACCCGACGTCCCTGGTGGCCCGGACGTAGCGGGCGACGGCGGCCGCGATGTCCGCGCCGATGTGGAACGCGGCGGTGCCGGCCGGCCAGTAGCCCGAGCACTCCTCGCCGCGGATCGTCCGCCACGGGAACACCGCTCCGGCCAGGCCGAGTTGGACCGCCCGCTCGCGGGCCATCGGCAGCGTGGTGTGCCGCCAGCGCAGCGCCTGGTTGACGGCGGACGGCAGGCAGTAGGTGAGCACCGGCAGGACGAAGGTCTCGGTGTCCCAGAAGCTGTGCCCGTCGTAGCCCGGGCCGGTCAGCCCCTTGGCGGGGATGGCGCGCTCCTCGCTCCGGGCACCGGCCTGGAGGACGTGGAAGACGGCGAACCGGACGGCCTGCTGGAGTTCGACGTCGCCCTCGATCTCGATGTCGCTGGTATCCCAGAACTCCTTCAGGAACTCGGCCTGTTCGGCCACCAGACCGTCCCAGCCGGTGTACCGGGCGGCGGTCAGGGCGGCCTCCACCTGGTCGCGGACGGCGGGCAGCGAGCGGGTCGCCGACCAGCCGTAGGACATGAACTTCACCAGCCGCAGCCGCTCCCCGGGCCGCAGCACGGTGGTGACGCTGATCCGGCAGTGGTCGGCCTCGGACTCGGCCACGGTGTCCAGCCGGTCCGGGCCCTCGATGACGTGGTCCATCCCGGCCGCGACCCGGATGCCGCTGTACCGGGTGCGGTGCACCAGGACGGCCTTGGTGCCGCCCGCGTGGCTCACCTCGGCGAGCAGCGGCGCCTCCAGCACGGCGGCGGCCCGCGGGTCCCCCTCGGGGCCGCCGGGCAGCTGCTCGTTGGCGACCAGCTCGGACTGCAGGACGATCCGCACCGGGCCGTCCACCGCCTCGACGGTGTACTCGACGGCGGCGATCGCCCGCTGGGTGAGCGAGACCAGCCGGGTGGAGCCGACCCTGATCGTCCGCCCGGCCGGGGAGGTCCACTCGGCGGAGCGCCGCAGCAGCCCCTCCCGGAAGTCCAGCCAGCGCCGGTGGCTGAGGAGTTCGCCGTACCGGAGGTCGAACGGCTCGTCGTCCACCAGCAGGCGGATGATCTTTCCGTTGGTCACGTTGATGACGCTCTGGCTGGACTCCGGGTAGCCGTACCCGCCCTCCCCGTAGGGCAGCGGACGGAGTTCGAAGACACCGTTCAGGTAGGTGCCGGGCAGGCCGTGCGGCTCGCCCTCGTCCAGGTTGGCGCGCAGGCCGATGTGGCCGTTGGAGAGCGCGAAGACGGACTCGGCGCGGGCCATCGAGGTCAGGTCGAGGCCCTGTTCGGCGATCTGCCACGGGTCGACGACGAAGGACGGTTCCTGGCCGGTCATGCCGTCTCCCCCGGGATCAGTTCGGCGAGGTCCCGGACCACCACGGTGGCCCCGTCGCGGCGCAGTTCCTCGGCCTGGCCGGTGCGGTCCACCCCGACCACCGCGCCGAAGCCGCCGGCCCGGCCGGAGGCCACCCCGGCCAGCGCGTCCTCGAAGACCGCGGCGTGCGCGGGCTCCACGCCCAGCGCCCGGGCGGCGGCCAGGTAGGTGTCCGGCGCGGGCTTGCCCGGCAGGCCCTCGCGTCCGGCGACGACGCCGTCCACGACGACGTCGAAGAACGCCTCGATGCCGGCGGCGCGCAGCACGTCCCGGCAGTTGGCGCTCGACGAGACGACCGCCGTGGGCAGCCCGAGCGCGCGCAGCCGGCGCACGTACGCGACCGAGCCCTCGTACGGGCGCACGCCCTGCTCGCGGATCATCCGCAGCACGGTGTCGTTCTTGGCGCGGGCGACGCCGTGCACGGTGCGGCCGCCCGGCGGGTCGGCGTCGGTGCCCTCGGGCAGGTCGACGCCGCGGCTGTGCAGGAAGGCCCGGGTGCCGTCGAGTCTCGGGCGGCCGTCCACGTGGGCGTCGTAGTCGGCGACGGCGTCGAAGGGGACGAACGGCCCTCCGGTGCGGGCCGATTCGGCGCGCAGGAAGGTGTCGAAGGTGTCCTTCCAGGCCGCGGCGTGCACCGTGGCGGTCTGGGTGAGCACCCCGTCGAGGTCGAAGAGGAAAGCGCGGATGTCGTCCGGTAGCCCCAGCATGGGTGCAGTCTTACCCGCCGACGCGCGCCGCACCGCCCATTCCGGCGGCGCGTCGCGGGAACGGGCGGCTTCCGTCCCGTGCGGGTCGGTCGGGGCGGGTCGGTCAGGGCGAGTCGGGCGTGGCGGTCAGCGCGAAGACGGCGCCCTGCGGGTCCTGGACCACCGCCATCCGCCCGGCCTGCATGTCGAACGGCGGCTGGATCACCGACCCGCCGGCCTTGACCAGGGCGTCCACCGTCGAGTCGGTGTCGTCCACCGAGAAGTACGCCATCCAGTGCGGGGGCGTGCCGGGCGCCAGGTACCCGGCGACCGGCTGCATGCCGCCCACCGTGTGGTCGCCGACGTTCAGCGAGTAGAACCCCTCCATGCCCTGGATGGTCCCCGGGCGCAGCCCCAGCGCCTGCTGGTAGAAGCGGCCGGCCGTCTCGGTGTCGGTCGTGTTGAGCTCGTTCCAGACCAGCGCGCCGGGCTCGTTGACGACGCCCGCGCCGATGAACTCCAGCTTCTGCCAGACCCCGAAGACCGCGCCGGTCGGATCGGCGGCGACCAGCATCCGTCCGGTGTCGCCGACCTCCATCACCGGGTACAGGATCGTGCCGCCCGCCCCGGTGATCGCCCGGCCGGTCGCGTCCGCGTCGTCCGAGGCCAGGTAGGTGGTCCAGCCCACCGGCGGCAGCGGCTGGCCCTCGGGGGCCGACCGGGCCATGATCCCGGCGACCGGCCTGCCGTTCAGCGAGCACACGGAGTAGCCGCCGAACTCGGGCGGACCGACCTCGCCCTGCCAGCCGAACAGGTCGCGGTAGAAGTCGAGCGCGGCCTGCTGGTCGCTCGCCATCAGGTCCACCCAACACGGGGTGCCGGGCTTGTACGGTGCGGTGACTACGGGCATTCCTGGGCCTCCCAAGCGATGGTCCTCCGCCGCGGCCGCCCGGGACGCCGCGGCCGTGGTCCGGCCGCGCGGCCGAAGGGCCGTACAGGCCCACGATCGCCGTGCCCCCGCGATCCCGCCACCGGACGCCGCCCCGGCGGGCGACCGCACACCGGGCGTGCCGGGGCGGTCACCCGGCCCCCGTCGCCCGGCTCCTGCCACCCGGCACCCGTCACCCGGCCCTCCGGTCAGCCGCCGGAACCGTAGATGGTCTTGTCGCAGATGTCGTCGTCCGCCGACCGGGTCTCGTTGGTGACGCTGGTGGGCAGCGGGTCCGGCACGGCGGGGGCGGACGGCACGGCCGAGGCACCCGCGCCCGCGCCGGGCGGAGTGGTGCCCGTCGCGCCGCCGTCGGCCGCGGCGAAGTCCTTGCCCAGGATCACCGTGATCCCCGCGGTCTTCCCGGCCTCGACGGTCGCGCCCGGGAAGAGTGCGGCGACCTTCTCCGCGTTCGCCTTCTGCCCGGCGCCGTACTCGATCATCGTGGTCGCGTACTTGGTGGTGGCCGCCGTGCCCATCTTGGTGGCGGCGAACTTGGCCGCCTTCAGCTGCTCGGCCGCCTTGCCGTCCAGACCGCGGGAGGTGGTGCCGTTGTAGACGCCCACCTTGATGCTCTGGTTGGCGGTGTCGGAGGCGGTGGTCGCGGGCGCGGCGGGGGTGGTCGGCGCGGCGGGGGTGGTCGGCGCGGCGGCGGCCTCCGGGGGCTGCTCGCCGACGGCGTTCTGGCCGTCGAGGGTGCGGTCGGCCTTGAGCGTCGCCCAGAGCTTGTCGGCGTCCTCCTTCACGATGTCGAGGTCCACGTCCTGCTTGCGGAAGCGCCAGGGCACGGTGACGAACTTGAGGTCGTGCATGTCGATGTTCTTGAGCGAGAGACCGAAGGACATCAGCTTGTCGACCGAGTCGAGCCCCTCGTCGACGGTCAGCGACTTGGTGGCGGCGTCGGCGAGCGGCAGCAGGTTGGTGGGGTTGAGACCCTGCTTCTTGATCTTCGAGGAGAGCGAGCTGAGGAAGGCCTGCTGGCGCTTCATCCGGCCGATGTCGGAGCCGTCGCCCAGGCCGTGGCGAAGCCGCACGTAGTCGAGTGCCTGCTGGCCCTGGACCTTCTGCGACCCCTTCTTCAGGATCACCTCGCCCTTCTTGGGCAGGTCCTGGTCGAGGTCCTTCTCGTAGACGTCCTCCGGCAGGCAGACATCGACGCCGTCGACCGCCTTGGTCATCGCGGCGAACCCCTGGAAGTCCACCATGATGGTGTGGTTGATGAAGATGCCGGTGAGCTTCTCGACGGCGTTCTGGGTGCAGGCCGGGTTGCCGTCGTCCGTTCCACCGGTCGAGAAGGCCTCGTTGAAGAGTGTGGTCCGCTCCTTGGACCACTGGCCGTTCGGCAGCTTGCACTTGGGCAGCGCGACGACGGCGTTGCGCGGTATGGAGATGCCCACCGCGTGCTTGTGATCGGCGTAGACGTGCAGCAGGATCGTGGTGTCGGAGCGGGCACCGCCGTCCTTGCCGCCGCCCAGGTCGGAGTTGTTCTTGCCGCGGCTGTCGGAGCCGATCAGCAGGATGTTGACCGGCTTGTTCCCGTTGGCGTCCGCCGGCGCCTCGGCCGGGCGCTCGGCGGCGACACCGTCCTTGCCGAAGGACTTGATGTTGCCGTTGAGCTTCCAGTAGATCGCGCCGCCGGTGCCGGCCATCAGCACCAGCGCGCCGGCCGCCGACCAGGCCGCGATCTTCTTGACGTTGCGTTCGGGCTTCCGCCCGCGGCCTGCGGCGCGTCGGCCGGAGGGCTTGGCGCGTGTGCCCCGGCCGCCCCGCGACTGCGCCGCGCGACGTGCCTCGGACCTGCCGCCCTCGCGGGGCGGGGGCACCGCGGCGCCGCCGGCGCCCGGTCGGCCGCCGGTCGGCTCCCCGCCCGTCCCGCTCCCCGGACGCGGCTGAGCCGCGTGGAGCCCGCCCTCTCCCTGCCGACCTTCCACCCGTGCACTCCTCACTTGCCGAACAGCCTGCCCAGGCCCGGCCTGGGGAGCAGCTGCCGCAGGTCTCGCACGACACGCCCACTTCGGAGACGACCGGAGTGGCGACGAGGTTGCACCGGAAGCACGTTTCCGTGGCATGGATCACACAATCGGAGTGATTCCCCCTGCAACTCTCCTTCAGGGGTGCCGCATTCGGGAACCCGCGCGAGGAGTCACCGATGCCGCCGCCGAGTTGTGCGGCCGCACGGGAAATCCGGGCGCGCGGAGCCGTTGTTCGGGCTCCGCGCGCCCGGCTCGCCCGCCCCGGCCCGCGGTCGGCCCGTCCGCCTCCGCGGCGCCGGTGCTCCGGAATCCCCAGGAGGGGCGGTACTGGAGGAAGTCGAAACACTGCGACGCGTTGTCGTTCTTCAATCGGTCGTCGAAATCGGCTCCGGTCAGGCGCTTGATGTACTGGTTGGGGCCGGTGCCGTCCGAGTCGAAGTGGAGGCGGAAGTCCCGACCGCCGCCCGTCGGGAAGTGCCCGATCAGCCCCGAGGAGAATACGAGGGATATTCCGGGCAGGAGCTCACCCGGGTGCGGGAATCGATCGACACCACGCTCGGGAACGCGGCGGCGGCACCGCTGGAACGAGGGGGCCGCCCCGACGGAGCCGCGCCTCCCCGGACGCGCCGCCACCGTGACCGCGGACTCCGGATGTGACGGACCCCGAACCCCGGTGGAGGTCGTGTGTGCGGGGGGTCTGCGGTTCGTGCTTCCGCCCCGCCGCGCACGGTCGCCCGGCGCCGGAGTACGCACGGTGTCCGCACGCCGCCGGGGGTGTCCAGTGACGGGTGCATGCTTTATGTTGCACAGGCAGCACACGGGGGAGACGGCAGGCGGCAAATGGCACGGGACTACGACAGTCAGCTCCTGGAGTCCGTGGCGGTACGACGCCGCAGGATGCGGGACTCACTGCTGTTCGGCGCGGATCGGGTGCGCCGCGCGGCGGACGAACGGCTCGGGAAGGTGTTCGCCGGGATCGCCATCGCGGCCGTCCTGTGCGCGGGATGCGTCGGCTGGTCCTTCCTCCAGACGACGCTGGCGAAGCAGAAGGCGGAGCAGGAGAAGCAGCAGCAGCGCCAGGTGCAGCCCTACACGGGGCCGTCCGGATCACCGCTCCCGGCTCCGCCGGCGGACCCCGCGCAGTCACCCCGACCGAGCGGACCGTAGGAGCCCCGGGCGCCCCCGGGCGCCCCGGACGCAGCAGCACTGGACCGAGAGACTGGACCGAGAGGTCGAGAACGGCGCGATGATAGGTTCCGACAAGTGGTGAGCACAGCAACGACTTCCCCGGCACGGCAGAGCAGGGTGACCCTGATCGGGGAGCGGCGCCAGGCCGACGTGGTCCTGCCCGCCGACACCCCGATCGGGATGCTGCTCCCGGACATCCTGCAGCTGCTCGACGACCGGACCGCGTCCCGGCCCATGGCGCGTCAGCTGATGACGCCGGACGGCTCCGCGCTGCCGCACGACAGCACCCTGGAGTCGGCGGGCGTGGCCGACGGCGCCGTCCTCCGCCTGGTGCGGACCCACTCCGCGCCGCCCGCCCCGGTCGTCCACGACGTGATCGACCTGGTCGCCGACGACCTCAACCTCCAGGCCTGGCGCTGGCGCCCGGCCGCCCGGAGGGGCAGCGCGGGCGTCGCGACCGTCGCCTTCGCCGTCACCGCCGCCCTGCTCGCCCGGCGCGAGTTCGCCCTCGACGCGCTCGCCGGGGTGCTGCTGGGCCTCGCGGCCGCCCTGGCCGCCGTCGGAGCCCTCGTCTCCCGGGTCGGGAAGGGCAACCGGGTCCTGGCCACCGCGCTCCTGCTCGCCTCGGGCGGACTCGGCGTCCTCGGCGCATGGGCGGCCGCCGACGCCTTCGGCTGGCCCCCGAGCGCACGGCTGGCCGCCGTCGCGGGCGCGCTGACCGTGACGGTCGCCCTGCTCGGCGTCCTCTCCCCGCTCGGCCGCGGCGGCCTGATCGGCGCCGTCGCCGTCGCCGTCGTCACCGCCGTGTGGGAGGCCGTCGCCGCCGTCCAGACCGACCCGGCCCGGATCGGCGCCGTGATGGCGGTGTTCTCCGTGGTGCTGCTCGGACTCCTACCGCGCCTCGCGCTGATGGGCTCGGGCCTCACCGCCCTCGACGACCGCCGCTCCGGCGGAGCGTCCGTCAGCCGCCACGAGGTGGGCAACGCACTCGCCGCCACCCACCGCGGGCTCGCGCTCGCGACCATCGCGACCGCGGTCTCGGCCGCCGGCGCGGGCTGGCTCCTCACCCTGGCCGACGACCCCGACGGGTGGACCGTGGCGCTGCCGGCGCTGGTCGCCGTGGTGCTGCTGTCCCGGGCCCGGGCCTTCCCGCTGGTCGCCGAGGTGGTGGCGCTGCTCACCGCCGCCGGGGTCCTCGTGGTGCGCCTGGTGCTGCTGTGGATGCGGCACGACGGGGGCGCCGGGGCGCTGGCGGTGCTGTGCGCCGCCGCGCTGCTGCCGCTGCTGGTCCTCGCGGTCCAGCCGCCCGAGCACACCCAGGTCCGGCTGCGGCGCCTGGCCGACCTCGTCGAGTCCGTCGGCATGGTCGGGCTCTTCCCGCTGGCCGTCGGGGTGTTCGGGGTGTACGGGCAGCTGCTCGACAAGTTCTGAACCGGCCTCCGGGTCGGTTTCCGAGTCAACGCACAGGAGCTCCGGGCGGGGCGGTACGTGGAGTGGAAGGGGCAGGGGCAGACATGCCGAACGGCGACAACTGGCAGGGCGACGTCCTGCGCGATCTGAGGGCCCCGACGCCCGACCCGACCCAGGCGCAGGCCCTGGACCAGGCCCAGGCCGCCGCCGCGCAGGCCTTCGCCCAGTCGCTCACCGCCCCGGCGGACGGGGCCGGGCAGGCCCACGGGCAGGTCCCGCCGCAGGCCGCCGGGCAGCCCGCCGACCACGGCCCGCCACCGCCGGCCGTGGCACCCCGCTCCCCCGACGCCCGCCCCACCGTCGACCGGAACCTGGCCGCCCTCGCCCGCAAGCCCCGCAGCGGGGAGCCCTTCGCGACCCGCGCCGTCCGCGCCGTCTGGAAGAACGTCTCCAAGTCCGCCGCCCGCGAGGTCGCCGAGGCCACCCGCACCGCCGAGATCCTCCAGCAGCCGGTCACCACCGGCCGGCAGATCGCCGTCACCTCCATCCGCGGCGGCGCCGGCAAGTCCACCGTCGCGGCCCTGCTCGGCACCACGTACGCCCACTACCGCAAGGACCCGGTCCTCTTCGTCGAGGCCGACCCGGCGCTCGGCTCGCTGCCCGTCAAGCTCGGCGCCGAGACCGTCCGGTGGACCACCAGCGACGTCGCCGACATCGTCAAGCCGCAGATGTCGCTGCTCGACGTCACCGGCTACCTCGTCCAGCTCCGCAACAACTCCTGGCTGCTGCCCGGCAGCCAGGGCCAGATCGGCGCGATGCTGGACGCCCGCGGCTACCAGCGGGTGATGGTCGCCCTGCGCCGCTACTTCGGCATCACCGTCGTCGACTGCCAGACGCTGCCCGCCGAGGTCGCCCGGGTCGCGCTCTCCGCCTCCCAGGCCCGCGTGCTGACCACCCCCGCGACCCTCGACGGCGTCGCCAGCACTCACGAGGTCCTCCAGTGGATGCGCGGCCTGCCGCCGCACGTCATCGCCGGCACCGTCGTCGTGCTCACCGAGCAGACCCCGCACCCGGGCCTGGACCTCGACGCCGCGGTGCGCACCCTCCGCTCCACCGGGACACCCGTCCACGTCCTGCCGTACGACCGCCACCTCGCGGCCGGCGGCGCCATCCGCACCGACCTGCTCACCCGGGCGACCAGGACGACCGCCACCCGGCTCGCCGCCGACGTCTTCCAGCTCTCCCAGAAGCGCCACTGACGATGAGTACCCGACTGATCCACCGCCCGGCCAGGACGGTCCGGCCGCCGGCCGCCCCCGAGGCCCGCACCATCGAGGCACCGCCCAACCTCCCCGAGGGGAAGGCCGGCAACATCGCGATGTCACTGCTGCCGGTGGCCGGCGTGATGTCCTCGGTCGTGATGATGACGATGGTCCGCAACAGCCAGTTCGCCGCCCTCGGCGCCCTGGTCCTCGTCGTCACCGTGATCGGCTCCCTCGGCCTGGTCTTCTCCCAGCGCGGCAAGGCCCAGCGCACCCGCCGCACCCAGCGCGAGGCCTACCTCTCCTACCTGGAGGACCTCCGCGAGGAGCTCTCCGCCGAGGAGCGCACCCTCGGCGAGCACGCCGGCGTCCTCAACCCGCCGCCGCCCGCCCTGTACGACATCGTCCGCGACCCGGCCCGGCTGTGGGAGCGCCGCCGCGTCGACGGCGACTTCCTGCGGGTCCGCGTCGGCACCGGCGAGATGCCCGTCCGCGACCTGCGGATCGGCCAGCAGAGCTCGTCCGTCCTCACCCCGCCGGACCGCTTCATGCTCAACGAGGCCTCCGCGCTCACCACCCGCTTCCGCACCGGCACCGAACTCCCGCTCACCGTCCCGCTCGACCGCGTCGGCGACATCAGCGTCGTCGGCCCCCGCGAGGACTGCCTGCGGGTCGCCCGCGCCCTGCTCGTCCAGACCGCCGCCCTGCACGCGCCCGACGACGTGACCGTCGCGCTCGCCGTGCCCGGCGACCGGCTCGCCGACTGGGAGTGGGCCAAGTGGATGCCCCACCTGCTCGACACCGAACAGCTCGACGGCCCCGTCGCCGCCCGCCGCATCGCCCCCTCCGTGGCCCAGCTCGCCCACCAGCTCGGCCCCGAACTGCGCCGCCGCGCCTCCTACGCGGCCGAGGTGCGCCGCGGCCTGTCCGGCCGGGACGCGCTGGCCATGACCTCCCGGCTGCTCGTCGTCGCCGACGGGCACGGCGAGGACGCCGTCGACCTGCCGCTCCCCGACGAGGCGGTCGGACTGCGCGAGATGGGCGTCACCGTCCTGCACCTGCTCGAACAGCGGATCCAGGAACCCGGGCAGATCGGCCTGCGGATCACCGTCGACGGCGACCGGGTGTACATCGAGGACCTGCGCGAGGAGCAGCCGATCAGCGCCCACGGCACCGTGGACGAGGTCGGCGTCCCCTTCGCCGAGGGCCTCGCCCGGATGCTCGCCCCGCTGCGGCTCTCCGCGGAGTCGCTCGTCGACGCCCCGCTGTCCGGCCCCGTCGACTTCGCCGACCTGCTCGGCATCGACGACGTCGCCCGCCTCGACCTCGACCGGCTGTGGGCGCCGCGCGGCGAACGCGCCTTCCTCCGCGTCCCCATCGGCATCAGCGACTCCCGCGAACCCGTCCTGCTCGACCTGAAGGAGTCCTCCGAGCTCGGCATGGGCCCGCACGGCCTCTGCGTCGGCGCCACCGGCTCCGGCAAGTCCGAGCTGCTCCGCACCCTGGTGCTCGCCCTGGTCGCCACGCACCCGCCGGAGGACCTCGCCCTGGTCCTGGTCGACTACAAGGGCGGTGCGACCTTCGCCCCGTTCGCGCAGCTGCCGCACGTCGCCGGCGTCATCACCAACCTGGAGAACCAGGCCGGCCTGGTCGAGCGCGTCCACGCCTCGCTCGCGGGCGAGGTCAAGCGCCGCCAGCAGGTCCTCAAGGACGCGGGGAACGTCGCCGACATCGGCGCCTACGCCGCGCTGCGCGCCGAGCGTCGGCCCGACCTCGACCCGCTGCCGCACCTGTTCATCGTCATCGACGAGTTCGGCGAACTCCTCACCGCCAAGCCCGACTTCATCGACCTCTTCCTGTCGATCGGCCGGATCGGCCGCTCCATCGGCGTGCACCTGCTGCTGTCCAGCCAGCGCATCGAGGGCGGCAACCTGAAGGGCCTGGACACCTACCTGTCCTACCGGCTGGGCCTGCGGACCTTCTCCGCCGACGAGTCCCGCACCGTCCTGGACACCACGGACGCCTTCCACCTCCCGCCGCTGCCCGGCTTCGGCTACCTCAAGGTCGACACCAGCCACTACGAGCGCTTCAAGGCCAGCTACGTCTCCGGCGGCTACCGGGGCCCGGTGAAGCGCGCCGAGGAGGAGGGGAGCGGACCGCTCGCCCTGGAGTACCCGGCCTTCAACAGCCTCTCCAAGGCCGCCGAGCACGGCCCGCAGGAGCCGACCGGCCGCCGCCGCGAGACCGGCCCGACCGAACTCGGCGTCATCGTCGGACAGCTGGAGCACGCCGCCGCCCAGGCCCGGCAGATCTGGCTGCCGCCGCTGCCCCCCGCCGTCCCGCTCGACGCCGTCGCCGGCCCGCTGGACGTCGGCCCGCGCGGCATGCAGCTCACCCGGCGGCGCGGCCGGCTCCAGGTGCCGCTCGGCCTGCTCGACGACCCGGCGAAGCAGTGGCAGGGCGAGTGGTTCCTCGACCTCACCGTGGCGGGCGGCCACGCCGCCGTCATCGGCGGCCCGCAGTCCGGCAAGACCACGCTGCTGCGCACCCTGGTCCTGTCCCTCGCCCTGACCCACACCCCGCAGGAGGTCGGCGTCTACGGCCTCGACCTGGTCGGCGGCGGCCTCCAGGCCCTCTCCGGGCTGCCGCACGTCGGCGGCATCGCCGGCCGCGCCGACCGCGAACGGGCGGCCCGCACCGTCGAGGAGGTGCGGACCATGCTCACCACCCGGGAGAACGTCTTCCGGGACCACACCATCGACTCCGTCGAGCAGCTGCGCACCCTGCACGCGGCCGGCCGGCTGCCCCAGCTGGCCTCCGCCGAGATCGTCCTCGTCATCGACGGCTTCGGCGCGCTGCGCGACGACTTCGAGGACCTGGACGACGCCGTCGTCGACGTCCTCAAGCGCGGCGGCGGCTACGGCATCCACGTCGTGGCCGGCATGCTCCGCTGGAACGACGTGCGCATCGCCACCCAGTCGAACTTCGGCACCCGCGTGGAACTGCGGCTCAACGACCCCACCGAGACCAGCATCGACCGCAAGCTCGCCGCGACCCTCTCCGCCGACGAGCCCGGCCGCGTCCTGACCGACGGCCGGCTCTTCGCCCAGGCCGCCCTGCCCCGGACCGACGGGATCGCCGACACCGCGGAGCTGGGCACCGTGCTGGAGCAGACGGCCCGCACCGTCCGCGCCACCTGGAGCGGCGAAGTGGCCCAGCCGGTACGGGTGCTGCCGCACGTCCTCGAACCGCACCTGCTCCCCGGGCCGGTCGCCGAGCCGAAGCGGGTGCCGATCGGCCTCGACCAGGCGGCGCTGGAGCCCGTCGTGCTCGACCTCTTCCGGCACGACCAGCACCTGCTGGTGATGGGCGACAGCGAGTGCGGGAAGAGCAACCTGCTGAAGACCCTCGCCCGCGGCCTGATCGAGCGGTACGGCGAGGACGAGCTGGTCTTCGCCGTCATGGACCCGCGGCGCAGCCTGCGCGGCGTGATCCCGGAGGAGTACAGCGGCGGCTACGCCTACAACGCCCGGATGTGCGCGGGCCTGGCCGCCGGCGTCTCCACCGAGCTGGAGCGGCGGCTGCCCGACGAGAACGCGCCGCTGGACGCCCTGGAGTCCGGCGGCTGGGGCGGCGGCCCGCGGATCGTGGTGCTCGTCGACGACTACGACGTGCTCACCACGGCCGGCCAGAGCCCGCTCGAACCGTTCCTGCCCTACCTGCCCTCGGCCGCCGACATCGGGCTGCACTTCGTGCTGACCCGCCGGGTCGCCGGCGCCTCGCGCGGCATGTACGAGCCGCTGGTGCAGGCCCTGCGCGAGTCGGGGGCGACGGCCGTGGTGATGGCGGGCGACCGCGGCGAGGGCCAGCTGTTCCCCGGGGTGTACGCCTCCCAGCAGCCCGCGGGCCGCGGGGTGCTGGTCCGGCGGGGCCAGGAGAACCGCCTGATCCAGACCGTCCGCACCCCCGACTAGCGCCACCGCCGCCCGGTCCCCGATCCCGTCCCCGCACCGCCGCCGTCCACCCCGAAGGACCTCACGACCCCATGACCAAGGACGTCATCACCCTCACCCCGCGGATGCCCGACCCGTGGAGCGTGCTCGCCGGCCTGCTCTCCGGCGGCCCCGACAAACTGGTGGACACGACGGGCGAGGACGCGGTCATCCAGCTCTGCGACGAGCAGGGCCGGCCGCTGCTCTCCGTCGAGGCGCCGCTGCTGGTGCAGGTCCGGGGCGAGGCCGAGCGGCTGCTCGGCGCGGACCCGCCGCGGGTCCCGTTCTGGTGGACCGAGGCCCGTGCCACCACCGGCGTCCCGGACGCGGAGCGGCTCGCCGGCACCTTCGCGGCCCGGCTCGCCTCGCTGTCCGGGGGCAGCGCCTGGCCGCCGCAGGACGCCCGGTCGACGGCCGTGGTGGAGACCGCGGGCCTGAGCGCGGCCCCGGCGCCCGCCGCGGCCCAGCCCGCCGTCGACGTGCTGACCGACAAGGTCGCCGTCGTCATCATGGACCGCCCGGTGGTCGCGATGACCGCCTGGCTCTCCGACGCCTTCCGGGCCGCCGCCGCCAGCAGCCGGGGGCTGCAGATCGTCACCCCGGCCGGGACGACGCTCTCCCCCGCGGTGCTCGCGAGCCTGCCCGGCTGGCCGTCCCGCTGGGTCGTCCAGGACGAGCGGGACGGCTACTACGACGGGCTCTCAGGAGCCGTACTGCGCTGGCAGGAGGGCATGTTCGCGACCGTGGTCCCGGCGGGCGCGACGGCCGACGACCCGCGCACCCCGGTGGCGGCCGCGTACCAGGAGGTCACGGCCTCCGCCGAACGGCAGCTGGCGGTCACCTTCCGGACGGTCCACCCCGCGGACGACCGGCTGGTCCTCGGCGGCGCCCTGGAGACGGTCTGGCGGGAGCTCACCGGGGAGCCCCCGGCCGGCTGGGGCACCGCCGAACCCGCCAACCTGCCGTGGTCGCTCGGGCGGTTGACCGACCTCGCGCACGCCCGGGCGCCCGAGCCGACCTGGTTCGTGGTCGTCGGCAGCCCGGAGCGGCCGGGCATCGCCACCCTGAAGGTCACCCGGACCAAGGCGGGCGTCGAGGAGGACGTGACCCTGGCGTTCGGCTACGGCGCCGACGAGGAGCCGCCGCTGGACGCGCTGCCGGGGCTCGCCGAGGCCCTGGTGACCCGGCACCGGCTCCAGTCGATGCTCCTCCAACTGCGCAGGGCCCGGCGGGACCTGGCCGTTCCGCCGCGCTTCGAGGGGCCGGGGGTCCCGCTGGCCTTCGTGCTCGGCGCGGAGGAGGTCCGGGCGATGCCGGACGACCGCGCCCGCCGCACGCCGCTGGCGCAGCAGCCGGTGCCGCTCGGCCCGAAGACCCGCTCCGCCTACTACTACCCGCTGCCCGGGGACCCGTCGGACCTCTCGGGCTGGACCGACTTCGAGCGGCTGATGAGGCATTTGAAGGGCGCGTGAAGAATCATTCACCTTGTCATACGTTCGTCACGGTAACCCTCTACCGGCTTGCGCTGTCGGTATGACTTGATAGAACGTTGGTAGCAAGTTGGATAGACATTCATGCGGTCGAGCGGACGGGGGAGCGGTATGAAGTTCGACATGGGGACGCAGGCGCTGACGAAGCTGATGTCCGGGTCCCGGACGTCGAGCGGTGACCTGGGCACCCTGATCAAGCAGCTGGTGCAGGCCGCCCAGCCGCTGGAGGGCAAGTTCAACGGCCAGGGCAAGGTCGCCTTCGACTCGTTCAAGTCGCGGTCGGACGAGATCACGCAGGCGCTGAACGCCTCGCTGTCGGCCATCCTGGGCGGCCAGTCGGGCATGGAGCAGGCCTTCGGCTCCGGCGACCAGGAGCAGGGCCAGAACGCGAAGAAGCAGATGGCGTCGGCGAACTTCGACGCGGCCCGGTTCTCCGGCAGCCGCTGACGGTCGGGCGCAGGGCCTTCGTCGAGAGCCTTCGAAAGCCCTCGGAAGCCCTCGGAACCCTCCGGACCTTCGGAACCCTCCGGAGGCCTCGGAACCTTCGGATCCACAACGGGGAGTGATGTGTGATGGCCGGTGGCACGGACCGCCGTTCGTACGACTCGGGCGCCTCGACCGAGGCGCAGCGCAACATCCAGCTGGTCATCGGCCAGCTGGAGCAGGTGATCGCGGCGCGTGACGCGCAGGTCAAGGCCGCGATGGCGGACTTCACCGCCGACGGCGTGGCCGACGACTACCACGCCAAGGAACTCCGCTGGAAGAACGCCTCCCAGGAGGTGCGCAACATCATCCAGCTGCTCAAGACCACGCTGGAGCAGAACGACGGCACCGCGCAGCAGACGCTGGCGCGCGCGAAGGCGGCCGTCGCCAACATCGGCTGAGCAAGGCCCCGGCAGGAGCCGGGGAAGGTCTTTCGGTAGAACCAACGGGGGTCGTTGATGGCGTCTTGGGACATCAAGCCGCAGGGTGTGCAGGGTCAGTTGAAGACTGTCGGCGGGCACGCGGGTGATCTGGAGAAGGCTCTGAACACCCTGATGACGAACCTGTCCCAGGCCGCCCAGAACGCGGGCACCGCCGTGCCCGGTTCGCAGGCCGAGACGCGCCTCCAGGGGCCGGTTCCGGTCGGCGCACCGCCGCTGTCGCAGAAGGCGATGGGTCCGGTGGCGGCGGCGCTGAGCCAGTACCTGGAGGGCCGGAAGGCCGAGCTCAAGTCGATGTCGGAGCGGATCGAGGCGTGCATCCGCGGTGCGGTGACCGCCACCAACGAGTACATCGAGGGTGACCTGACCGCGGCCAAGCAGGCCCAGGACGCGGCGCGGGCCGTCAACCTGGAGGCCCTGCGCGGGCAGCCGGGGGGCAACAAGTGACGGACAACAAGCCGGTCAACCCGGGTGAGGTCCCGGTGTTCACCGGGAACCTCGCGCTGCTGGACGCCAACGTCAAGGCCATCTCCACCAGCGGCCCGGCGATCTCCACCGCGACCGGCAACATCCACACCAGCTTCGGCGGCCTGCGCGCCTTCTACCAGGCCCCCGAAGCCGAACAACTCTTCGCCACCACCAAACCCGTCGCCGACCTCGGCCTCAAACTCTCCACCGACCTGTGCACCATCGCCGGCGCCCTCGGCACCTACAGCCGCGACGCCGCCCCCATCGTCAAAAAACTCGAACACCTCAAACACGAAGCCGAGACCTTCCGCAACAAGGCCAACGCCGACGACAAATGGCGCGAGGACGGCGACCTCGTCGACGAGAACAACGACCGCCGCAACGAGATCGCCGAAGTCTGGACCCAGTTCCAAGCCGTCGAACGCGCCGCCCACGCCAAAATCGTCGCCCTCGTCGGCGGAACCCCCCTCAAAGTCAACGACGGCACCAACGCCAAGGACATGTACGGCTACGACGCCGAAGCGTTGAAGCAGTCCAAAACCCTCCCCTGGGGCGAAGCCGTCGAGGAATCCATCCCCTGGTGGCAGGTCTGGGAACACGCCTGGGAATTCGGCAAAGGCGTCATCGTCGACGGCGTCTGGGGCACCCTCGTCGGCCTCGGCACCCTCGTCGGCTTCCAAGGCTGGGACGCCGCCGGACAAGCCTGGACCGGCCTCGCCAAACTCGCCACCGGCCTCGCCATCACCGCCGTCCCCGGCGTCGGACCCCTCTTCCTCGCCGTCCCCGACGACAAACTCCCCTCCTGGCTACGCGACTCCCGCACCGCCATGAAGGAAACCGGCAAAGCCCTCCTCGCCTGGGACCAATGGGGCTCCAACCCCTCCCGCGCCGCCGGCGCCGTCACCTTCAACGTCCTCACCACCGTCTTCACCGGCGGCGCAGGCGGCGCCGCCTCCGGCGCCGGCAAAGCCGGCGCAGCCGCCAAGGCCATCTCCCTCGCCGGCAAAGCCGGCAAGGTCATCGACCCCATGACCTACCTCTTCAAGGGCGCCGGCGCCGGCATCGTCAAAGTCGGCGACGTCATGGCCGGCCTCAAAGGCCTCGGCAAGTTCGAAGTCCCCACCATCAACATCGACAAAGCCATCGCCCTGCCCGAAGGCGCCCTCAAACTCCCCGACGGCACCGTCCGCATCCCCAAGGGCCTCGCCGTCCCCGACGGCGCCTTCAAAGTCGGCGACGACACCGTCAAATTCCCCAAGAACACCACCACCCTGCCCACCGGCACCGTCAAACTCCCCGTCGACGGCCCACCCCGCTTCATGGACCCCAAGGGCAACATCTACGACGCCGGCGGCAACATCACCCAACACGCCGACGCCGCCAAACCCGACATCGTCGACACACCCGCCAAGAACCACACACCCCCCAAGACCCAACCCCCCGTCAAGGTCGACACCCGCGAGCTCGCCGGTGTCGGCGCCCGCGGCGGGGACGACGGCATCCGCCTCACCTCCGGCATCTCCGACCCCGTCCACGTCGGCGACCACGTCCCCACCGGACGGGTCGAGCCCGGCGACTTCCCGACCGGACGGGTCAACCCCGCGGACACCTTCCCCACCGGCCGCGTCAACCCGGGCGACAACCTCCCCGGCGGCCACGCCGGCCACGGCCCCACCAACGACCTCAACGCGCCGCGCGGCGGCAGCGGCGACGGCCCCGTCACCCCGGGCACCCACGGCGGCGACGGTCCGGGCACCGGCGGCTCGCACGGCAACGACGGGCCCGGCGGCGGCGGCTCGCACGGCAACGACGGACCCGGCGGCGGCGGCCACGACGTCCCGCCCGGCACCCGTCCGACCGCCCCGGGCCTGGACGCGCTCGACGGTCTCGCCCGCGGCCGCGAGGGCGGCGGTACGGGCGCGGCCGGCACGGCCGACAACGCGGCCGGCGCCGGCGACAACGCCGCGACCCCGCGCCAGCCCGTGCCCCGCCCGGCGCACATGCTCGACGGCCCGAACCCGTACGGGGAGCGCGGCCGGCTCGACAAGGGCCAGATCGAGGAGATCCAGGTCTACCGGGCGAACGAGGAACCCGGCTACTTCGAGGACCACTACAACATCCTCGGCCGCCGCCTGAGCGGAAAGCCGATCGACGAGAGCGGGTTCCCGCCGCCGCAGCTCACCAGGCTGTCGGAGGACGCCCCTTGGATCCGCGCGAAGGACGCCCCCGAGGCTCCGGACCCGCACTACCTCGACCCTGACTACGTCCCGCTGGGCCCGGACAAGGTCACGGATCCGGTCCGGCTCAAGATCCTCGACGACCTCGCGCTGAAGCAGCAGAACGCCATCAAATGGGACAATCTCGTCGAGGACTGGATGAACCGCACCGGTCATCCGGACTCCAAGGGCGTCTACCGGGCATCCCACACCGAGATGGGGGGCGCGACCGAAGCCTTCGGCGAGGGCGCCGCCCAGCACCACTACGTCGCCGAGCACTACAAGGGCTTCGAGAGCCAGCCTCTCCTCGGCCCGAAGAGTGGCGCCGACCAGTTCGACCAGGTGTGGGTCCACGAGGACGGCCGCGTCCTGGTCATCGAAGCCAAGAGCAGCCCCAAGACGGATCTCGGCAAGCGCGACCTCCCGTCTCCCTCCGGCATGCCGGGCGTCAAGGGCCAGGCCGTTTCCCAGGGAAGCCGCGAGTACTTCCTCGACATCCTGCGGGAGATGAACAAGCGCGGTGAGACCGTGCTCGCGGAGAAGATCCGCGTGGCACTCAGGGACGGCAAGCTCGACTACGTCGTCGTCAAGGGCGGCGAGAACACCGGTAGCTACAATGGCCTTCTGTACCGGAGGTTCGACATCAGCAAGGGGACCCTTCCGTGACCGTGACCGTTGCCCGGCATCTGGTGCCCCGCCCCGACGCCCAGGAACTCGCCGACCGGATCAGCACGCAGGTCGCCCGGTACGTCGACGAGCTCGAAACCTCGGCCGACATGATCGACTATGCGTTCAGCAACGCCGTCCTCGCGCTCCAGGCCCACATCGCGGCCGATCCGGAGGGGAGCCGGCTGCAGACCTGGGAAGCCGCCGTCACCGCGATGCAGATCGGCGACGCCCTGTTCGCCGCGACCGGGGCGGAGGAGGGTGGCACCGTCTCGTGCTTCGTGCTCGACAAGGAGCGCACCATCCCGGCGATCGGGCTGCGGAAGTTCGCCAACGCCGGGAACTGGTTCAGCGCGTTCTGGCTGGCCGTCATCTGCCGTGATCGGCAGCGGATGACCCGGCTCGCCGAGATCCCGCTGGAGCGGCTGCGCGCGGCCGAGAGCGCCTACGACGAGTTCGTCTTCCACTGGGTCGACGTCCAGCAGACCTACTGGCTCCAGCGCGACGACCTGGTCGAGAAGCTGACCGCCGCCTTCGAGACCTCCACCCCCGAAGCCTCGCCGAACACCCCGGTCGACGCGCTGCAGGGGATCATGTACCCCCCGCTCAACGTGTTCTACAACTTCGTGCGCGGACGCCAGGACGAGTTCGGCCCCGCTCTCGCCAAGGCCCTCGAACTCCACAAGGCCTACTGGACCCTGGACGAGGACCGCGCCACCGACATCGACGGCGCCCTCCCCCTCGGCCCGTTCGCCATGGCCTGCCTCGCCTACGACGGCAGGTTCCCCATCGACGTCGAGTCCGGCTACCTCCCCAAGTACATCCTCGACCGCTTCTGGGTCGGCGAATTCCCCACCTGATCCCGGTGGAAGCCGTGACCGGGACGGGGCTCGGTGGAGGGTCTGCCGGTACCAGATGAAGGGGGCGGCCCGGGAGTCGGCGACGGGCTGCCGGTCGGCGGCGTCGCGGGCACCGACCACCAGGTCGGGCGGCTGCTGGAGGCCGCCCGACCTTCAGGGCCTCGGCCGGGGTGGCCGCTCCGACTGCTGCGTCGGGGGTGGCCGTGCCGCTCCTTGTCGCCGGCTTCGCGTCAGTGGGTCGGTGCGCCGGTCGCCGGGCGGCTCAGCAGCCGCAGGACGAGCAGTCCCCCGAAGCCGGGGACGAACGCCCGCCACTTGGCGCCAGGGAGGGCCAGGGCGGGGGTGAGCCACACGGACAGGACGGTGGCCAGGTAGGCCGTGCCGTGGACCGGGCCACCCATCGAGGTGATCGCCTTGGTGTGCACGGTGAGGAGGTTGAGCAACAGGAGGGTCAGCGAGGCGGCTTCGACGGCGGCCGCGATCCGGAGGGTCCGCACGGTGTCAGGCCCCCGTGGTGGAGCCGGGGCGGACGATCATCAGGACGACGACGGCCGCCCACAGCAGGTTGAAGATCCCGGTCGTCATGCCCAGCCGGGTCGCCGCCGAGCGGAGTTCCCGCGCCGTGCCGGAGCCGGTCGCCGCGCCCTCGGCCCCGCCCGCGCCCTCGGCGCCACCGGTTCCCTCGGGGGCGCCGGTGACGGGGGCGGCCGGCCCGCCGGGGGCGGCGAGCAGTCGCGCCTGTCCGGGGATGATCGACATCAGCAGCAGCGCCGCGGCGACGGCCGTGAGCGCGATCGAGGTGAGCAGCCAGGCGTCGGTCAGGACGCCGAGCCGGGCGCCGGTCGCGATCCCGAAGACGGGGACGGCGACGCCGACGACGGTGTAGCCCCGGCAGATCCGATGGAGGATCCCGGCGATCGCGCCGCTGCGCTCCGGGGGCCCCTCGGCGTCGGGGCCCGAGGGCCGGGCGAAGCGGGGGAACATCGAGGCCGCCACGGCGATCGGGCCGATGGCGAGGATCGCGGCCAGGACGTGGAGCGAGAGCAGCAGCTTGGTCACCGGGTGTCCTTGGATCGGCTGGCAATAGGTTGGCTACCAATCCATAACTAGCACACCGGCGCGCCGCTTGGGTAGGCTGCCTGACTATGAAGACGGATGCGGTACGCGGGCATCTGGACGGACTGCTGCTGTCCGTCCTGGAGACCGGCCCACTGCACGGCTACGCGATCATCACCGCGGTCCAGGAGCGCAGCAACGGCGCCCTGGAGCTGCGCAAGGGCACCATCTACCCGGCACTCAACCGCCTGGAGCGCCTCGGACTGCTGCGCAGCGCGTGGGAGTCGTCGGGCGAGCGGCGGCGGCGCTGCTACGAACTCACCGACGCCGGCCGGCGCGGCCTCGACGCCGAGCGGACGCTGTGGCGGGAGTTCACCACCGCGATCGGCTCGGTACTCGAACCCGTACGGGCCCCCGGGCACGCGACGTGAAGGCCCCCGGGGCCGACGCCGTCGCGGCGGTCACGGCCGCGGACCCCGTCGAGGCCCACCTCGCGGACCTGACGGCCGCCCTGCACGGCCCCGCCCGGGTCAAGGCCAGGATGGTGGCCGAGCTGCGCGAGGGCCTGCTCGACGCCGTCCGCGACCTGTCACCCGGCCCCGGGCCCGACCCGGCCGCCGCCCGCCAGGCGGTCGACGAGTTCGGCACGGTCGCCGAGATCGCGCCCGACTTCCAACGGGAGCTGACCATCGCCCAGGCCCGCCACACCGCGCGCACGGTGGTCCTGATCGTCCCGTTCCTGTTCCTGTGCTGGTACTTCGTGGAGGCCCACGGCCGCCGGGCGGGCCGACCGCTGCCGGACCCGGCGCAGCTCGTGGTCCTCCACCTGGGCGGCGTCGCCGCACTCACCGCGCTGCTGGCCGCCGGCTTCCTCGCCGCCACCGGCGTGCTCGCCCGTCGGCTGCCCACCCCGGAACGGCTTCCGCTGGCGGTCGCCTGGACGGGCACCACCGCCGCGGCCGCCCTGGCCCTCAGCGCGCTGACCCTCACCGTCGCCTCCGTCCTGGCGACGAGCTGGCTGCTGACCACCGTCGCGGGCGTGGTCACCATCGCCTTCCACACGAGAATGGCCGCCTCCGCGCGGGCGTGCCGCGAGTGCGCCCTGCTGCCGGTCACGAGCGCCTGATCCGGCCCCGGAGCGCCCACGGCGGCGGCGTGGTGGTGCGGCGGGGCGGGTGGGCCCGGAACGCGCCGGGGCGGGGCGGGCCGGGCTGGACTCGGTCCAGCGGCACGACGACTCCCCGGGGCGCGGTGTCGCGCACCGTGATCGTCTCCGTCGGACAGTGCTCGGCCGCGTCGGCCACCGCACCGTCCGGGGCGATCGACGCCCTCGGCCTGACGCGCCGCCGGCCCGACGAGGTGCCCCCACCCGGGCCGGGGAAGCCGGAAGGCCCAGGTCGGATGCCGTCCGACCTGGGCCTGGAGGGTGGGGCGCCAGGGGCTCGAACCCTGAACCTACGGATTAAAAGTCTGAATGTGGCCGTGATGCTCTGTGCTTCCTCATACCGCCCCGTGCCTTGCACTACTGGTCAGAGAGGGTGTGGCGTGACGACTCGTCCATTCCGGACTACCCTCGTGATGCCCCGTTACAGTGCGTTCGGGCCAGCAGCGGGCCAGCAGAAGAGCCCTGCCGAGCTGGGCTTTCGCCTGGCCGACAGGGCTCCGAAGTAGCTACCGCGCTGCTCCCGATCCTACCCCGCGGGCGCCCCCGGAACCTCTCCCGCTCCCGCGTCCGGGTCCTGTCCTTCCTCGCCGCGCACCGGCTTCCGGCGCGCCCGCGGCACCATGCCGGCCGCGCGCTCGGCGACCTCCTTGTCGACCTCCGGCAGCAACGTCGTGTAGGTGTCCGACGTCAAGGTGACCGTCGAGTGCCTCAACGTCTCCTTGATGACGTGGATGTCGCCGCCGCCCGCGTGGATCACAGTGGCCGCCTGGTGACGAAGGTCGCGCAGGTTGATCGGCGGCAGGCCGGCCGCCTTACGGATTCGGTGGAACGCGTCGGTCACCATCTGCGGGTGCAACCAGGTCCCGTCCTCCTGGATGAACACCTTCCCGGTGTCGGTCCAGGACGGCGCCTTCTCCAGATCTCCGCCGGCGGCAAGGAACTCGGCCCGGGCAGCGAGTTGGCGGTCTCGCTCGGCGAGTTGGCACACACGGTGCTCGCGGAGGACCTGGACGGTGACGGAGTCGAGGGCGATCGTCGCCGCGCTACCGTCGGTCTTGGGCTCGGTCTCCATGGGCGTCCACCCGTCCTGGACAATCTCCTTCGCGACAGTGAGCTCGGCGCGGTCGAGGTCGGTGTTGTGCCAGTCGTGGCCAACGCCTTCACCACGACGAAGGCCTCGGAAGGCGACCAGGTGGAAGAAGGCGTAGAGGCGGTCTTCCTCGGCGGCGTCGAGGAACTCTCCGAGTTGGGGGAGGGTCCACACCATGACCGGGGACGGCTTCTCGCCGGTCAGCTGCCACCGCTGCACGTGCTGCTCGGTCCACAGGACGGCTTTCGGTCGCTTCCCGGAGGTCATCTCCAGGTGCTCGGCCGGGTTGTGCGTGATGAGCTGGCGCACGATGGCGGTGTTGAGCGCGGCCCGCAGGGTGGACCGGATGCGCTGGCGGGTGGCCGGCCCGGTGATGCGCCGGAACGGCTTCATCTCGGCGAGCTTCGCGCGCTCCCCCGCGATCCGGGCCCTCTCCTCCGGGGTGGGGACCCCGGGACGGCCGGCTCGGCAGCGGGCGGCCTGTTCGCGTCGGGCCTGGTTCTCCGCGGCGATGGTCTCGTTCTCGTCCGCGATGGCGTCGAACATCTCGACCAGGTGGCCGGCGTTGAGGCGGTCGAGCCGGAGGTGCCCGAGGTGGGGCTTGAGGTGCACTCGGATATGTGACTCGTAGCCGTTGGTGGTGGTCTTGCGGGTCTTCTTGCCCGCGAGCCAGGTGTCGAGCCAGTCACCGACGGTGGTCTTGCCGTCGAGGGGGATGCCGACGCCGAGGCGGCGCTGGACCTCGGCGGTGTCGGGGATGGGCGCGCGGTTCTTCGCAATGTCGACGAGGAGGGCCGCGACGCGCTGCTCGGCGTCCTCGTCGCCCTTGGCCATGTCGAGGATCGCCCTGACCTTGTCGAGGGCTTCCTGTGCCTTGGTGACGGTGTCATAGCCGGTGCGGCGAAAGGTACGGCGCCGGCCGTCACGGTCAGCCGGGAGTTCCTGGCGAATGGCCGGCGACCCGTGGGTCTTCCTCGACAGCCTCGTGCAAGCCGACCCGAGAAGCTTCCCATCCTCAGCTCGGCATTCACACCGCTTATAGACGCCACCCCCACGCCGAGACCCAGCCACGTCACTCCTCAGATTGCCTACGGGAACTCGCTGTCCGGACTGTCGAGGGAATCGAGCTCGCGGTCAAGCTCGATCAGCCAAGACCCGGAGCGACCAGCCAAGTAGCCTTCCGCGAAAGCGCGGGCCGCAGCTTTCGCGATTTCATCCTGAGCCGCTGCCTGGAGGCTCGCGAGCTGTACGGCGTGCTCGATATCCATGGTCCGCATGCCCTGACGAAGTGCTTCCTCTTCGCTCACCATACGGCGCCTGGCCAGGGCGGTAGCCAAACGGATCGCGAGGGCGACGTACAGAATAAACGTCACTGTGAACATGATATTGAGCGCGCCGCCTCCCTCTACATCACTGAAGAGAGCCACGGAGAACTGGCTGCCCGTAATGACCAGAGCCAGAACGAAGTAAACCCGCAGCCGTGCAGCAGGAATATCGTCCATGCGCACCGCACCGCGCACTACAGCAAATCTAGAGGGTATTGCTTTCACGCCACCTACTTTGCCGGTTTGCCAGTATCTTTTTCGCCCAGCAGCGCCTGCACCATGGCACTGAAAACCGAGACCTTGCCCGGTTCGGTGATCCCCAGACTATGCGCTGCGTCCGTCGCTGTGAATGGTCGTGGACGCCCGGGCCCGGTCCCGCGTGGCAGTAGGCCAGCGGCAATGAACAGGTCAAGAACATCGACGTCGATCGCGTCCGCGAGCGGGACCATAAACCGTGGGTCGGGGATCGTTTGCCCGGAGAGCATCCTGCTGACCGTCGCAAGTGGCATGCCCGTGTCATTGGCGAGCGCAGTACGCCCGCCGCCGCGGGGCGCGAGGTCGTACCCGGCGCGGATGGCGCCGCTGCGAACGAGGTCGCCGAACGCAACGGCCCTCGCCGCCCTCGCGGCCTCCTTCTGAACGTCTTCCATGATCAATCCACCTCTCATCGAGCCCCTTCCCATGCTCACGGTAGCGCGCAAGTACTTGCGCGCAAACAAGCATGGCACGCGTGACTGACAACGACTCCCTGCATGGCTGGGATGTTTCTACTTGCTCATAAGGAAGTAGTGGCGTAGCTTCCTTGCGAGGAAGGAAATATGACCTCTGACCAGGGAGCGTGTACATGGCCAAGTTCCACCTACGGGACGACCACCTGATGCGGCTCGCGGCCGAGAAGGGCGACCTGACCGGCTACGCCATCGCCCGGCGCAGTGGCCTCGCCCAGTCGACCGTCTCCCGGCTGCGCCGTGGCCTCGTCGAACCCGCAACGACCTCCCTGATCGCCCTCGCCCAGGTGTACGGCGCCACGGTCGACGAGCTGGTCTCGGCAGACCCGGACAGCAGCGCGGGCCCGGACGAAGCGGGGGCCGCCTCGTGACCACCGCCCGCAGCTCCGCCACTCGGGTCGACCCGTTGACCACCGACCAGGTCCTCGCGCTGCCCGCTCTCGTCCCCGTCTGGCCGTCCGGAGCCGCCGCGTGCGGCGGCCTCTCCCGCCCGTCGGCCTACAAGTTGGCGCGCGCAGGCGAGTTCCCGGTCGAGGTCGTCCCCATCCAAGGCCGCTACTTCTGCCGCCGCAGCGACCTGCTGGCGTTCCTCGGGCTCGACGGGATCGCCGTCACACAGCACGACGCCCCCGCCCAGTAGCGCCCGCCCGCAGACCGGGCAGGACGCCTCGGCCCCGCGCCCTCCCCACGCCAAGATCAACCGGAGAGCCCCGTTGCCCAACACCGAGCAGCAGATCAGCCTGCGCGACGCCGCTCGTGAGTATCACGACGTCGGTCTTTGCGTCCTGCCCATCAGGGCGGACGGCAGCAAAGCCGCAGACGTTCGCAGCTGGACGCCGTACAAGACCACCAGCTCCACCCCGGAGGAGCACGACCGCTGGTTCGCCCCGGACAGGGCAGCCGGCATCGCCGTCGTCTACGGCGGGGTGTCCGGCAGCGTCGAGATGATCGAGTTCGAGGGCCTCGCTGTCCGTGAAGGAGTCCTCAACGAGGTCAACGAGGTCATGGACGCCTCGGGCCTCGGCGACGTCTGGACTGCGATCCGGACGGGGTGGGCAACCGAGTCGCCGTCGGGCGGCATCCACTACCGGGTCCGCGTCGAGGGGGGGCTGGTCCCCCCGAACACGAAGTTGGCTCAACGGCTGGCACGCGAGGACGAGTACACCCCAGAAGAACGGCAGCGTCTCGCCGAGAAGCCGAACAGCCGCATCCTGCGCGTGCTCATCGAGACGCGCGGCGAGGGTGGGTACGGACTCACCGAGCCGTCCGGCGGCACCGTTCACGCCTCCGGCCTGCCGTACGTCCGGATCGCCGGAGGGCCGGCCACCATCCCCACCGTCGACGCCGACCACATGGAGGCCGTCCGCGACGTCTGCCGGATGGTCGACGCCCTGCCCAAGCCCGAGACGGCATCGACGGCACCGGGCCGCAGCCGACCCCCGCTGCCCGGCGGAGGGCTGCGGCCCGGCGAGGACTTCGAGCAGCGCGCGTTGTGGGAGGAGATCCTTCATGGCATCTTCCGCCCGATCCGGACCAGCGGCCGTACCACCTACTGGGGTTGGGCCGACGGAACCCGCGGCGCGAAGGCCACGACCGGCCGCGACCCGGCCGCCGACCGCTTGTACGTCTTCACCACCTCCTCCGAGTTCCAGGCCGAGGTGCCCTACACCAAGTTCGGCGCCTACGCCCTGCTCAACCACAACGGCGACCACAGGGCCGCTGCGGGCGCGCTCCGGCGCCAGGGGTACGGGTCCGAGCCGGAGCGCCGCCGTCTCGCACCGGCCCGTCCGGTCGAGATGTGGTCCGACGGATCGGCCGCCCTCGACCCCGCGTACGAGCCCGAGGGCGGGGAGGCACAGGACCGCCACCTCCACGCCGTCCCGGACCGGCCCCAGCTCGACATCACGAACGAGGCCGACGGGATCGACGGGATCCTCGCGCTCATGGCTGCGGGCCGCCTGCCCGACCTCTACAAGCGGTCGTCGGGCCCGTGCTGGGTGCACCTCGACGACATGGGCGACCCCGTCGTCCACCAGCTGGCGACGGACAACCTGCGTGCCTACCTCGCGGACCACGTCACCACCTACGTGGTGAAGAAGGACGCGGACGGCGTCCCGACCGAGGAGCGCGAGCTCCTGATGCCGAAGAGCTGCGGCACAATCCTCGGCCGGAAGGACTGGTCGCTACCTCCCCTGCGCGGCATCGTGACGTCGCCCGTGGTCCGGCCGGACGGGACCCTGGTCACTGACCCCGGATACGACCGCGTCACCGGCCTCTACCTCCAGCCTCGGGTGCCGGTCCGGCGGCTCCAGCCAACCGTCACCACCGAGAGCCTGGACCGGGCCCGGGAGATCGTCCTGGGCCAGGTGCTCGCCGACTTCCCGTGGGTTGCCGACTCCGACCGGGCCCACTACCTGGCCGCGCTCCTAACGCCCATCCTGCGCCCGTACTTCCACGGCCCTACTCCCATGTTCGTCATCACCGCAACGGCCCCGGGCTCCGGAAAGTCCCTGTTGAAGGACTTGCTGGGGCACTGCTACGGGGTCGCGGGTACTCCCTGGCCCGAGAACGACACCGAGCTGAGGAAGTCGATCACGACGCAGCTCTACACCACCGGCCAGCCCGTGGTGGCGTTCGACAACCTGCCCACCGGCCACATCATGAAGAGCCCCGTCCTGTCCGCACTGCTCACCGACGAGCAGTGGGGCGACCGAGTCCTCGGCGCCACCGGCAGGGTGGTCATGCGCAACGACCGGGTGTGGGTTGCCACCGGCAACGCCCTTCGCACCAGCGGCGACAACCGGCGCCGAGTCTTCTGGGTGCGCCTGAACCCCAACTGCCCGGATCCGGACCAGCGCGACGGCTTCACGATCGGCGATCTCCGTCCCTGGCTCCGCGCCCACGCGTCCACGCTCGTGGCCGCACTGGTGACGCTCGTGAGGGCCTGGCTCACCGCTGGGGCCCCGCTCGTCCGCACCCGGAAGGGCGACTACTCCGAGTGGGCAACCATGCTGGCCGGCCTCCTCGGCTACCTCGGCGTCTCTGGCTTCAACGCCGATCAGGACAACGCCCTCGACCAGGACGACGAAGAAGCCGAGTGGACAGCGTTCCTGGAGATCTGGCGCGAGACGATCGGCACCGACCCGGTCCAGGTCGGCCGACTGATCGGCGGCCTGCCCGACCACGTCCCGCGCCTGCGGGACGGTGAGGCTCCGTCAACGAAGCAGCTCGGCCTCTGGCTCAAGGCCCGCGAAGGCCGGTTCTTCGGCACCCACAAGCTGGCCCGGGTCTACGACTCGCACAAGAAGCAGAACCTCTGGCGGGTCGACGTCCACACCGGCCGCGGCACCGCCACGCACGAGACCTGACCGTGACGGCCGATGCGGGGAGTGCGGGTGTCTCGCCCATGCCTGCGGGGAGTTGCGCAGGGATCCCGCAAGGCCGCGACCAGCGCCGATGCGGGGAGGCGGGGAGTTGCGGGGAGTCACCACCGCTCCTTCTACCGCACGTACAACACACACCCGTCGCGCATCACAGATACGCCATACCGATCACGGCGACTCGAAAGAGCCTCCGGCACAAGGGGTTAGAGAGAACTCCCCGCAACTCCCCGCATACCCGCAAAGCACCAGGTCAGAGCGCGGACGGTCCCAATGAGGAACACCCGCAACCACTTCCCGCACTTCCCGCACTCCCCGCAGAGCTCCAGCATCGAATCGAGGTGTCCCATGTCCTTCGACCTCCGCCCGTACCAGCGCGAGGCCATCTCCAAGCTCATCGACGGCTGGCAGGCCGCCGACGCGAACCGGCTCGCCGTCGTCCTGCCGACCGGCGCCGGGAAGACCGTCGTCCTGTCCCACCTGATCAGTCGCATGCACCAGCAGACCGGCCGCCGGGCCCTGGTCATCGCCCACCGTGAGGAGCTCATCCAGCAGGCCGCCGCCAAGATCCGTGCCATCGCCCCGCACCTGAAGGTCGGCGTCGTCAAGGCCGGCCGAGACGAGCACCGCGGCGTGGACGTGATCGTCGCGAGCATCCAGACCCTGGCCGTGCGGAAGCGGCGGGCCGCGATCACCGGCGTCGGCCTGGTCGTCGTGGACGAGTGCCACCACGCCGCCGCCGACTCCTACGTCGAGGTGCTCGACCACTTCGGCGCCTGGTCGAGCGTGCCGGTGGCTGGCTTCACCGCGACGATGACGCGGACCGACGGGGGCTTGGCCGACGTCTGGCAGGACATCGTGTTCCAGCTCGACATCCTCGACCTGATGGCCGACGGCCACCTCGTCGACGTCCGGGGCAAGCGGGTCCGGGTCGGTGGGCTCGACCTCGACAAGGTGAAGACCCGTGCCGGCGACCTCCAGGACAGCCAGCTCGGCCAGGCCCTGGAGGACTCCGGCGCCGCCCGGGTCGTCGCCGACGCCTACGTCGAGCACGCCGCCGACCGCCCCGGGGTGGTGTTCACCCCGACCGTCGCCACCGCCCACGGCATGGCCGAGGCCCTCACAGCCGCCGGTATCACCGCGGCCGCCGTCTGGGGCGACATGCCCCGCGACGACCGCCTCGCCACCCTCGGCCGCTACAAGGCGGGCGACGTGCAGGTCCTCACCAACTGCATGGTGTTGACCGAGGGGTTCGACGCGCCGTGGGCGTCCTGCGCGGTGATCGCCCGGCCCACCAAGTCCCCTGGCCTGTACGTCCAGATGGTCGGCCGTGTGCTCCGTCCGTCGCCCGGCAAGGTCGACGCCCTGGTCCTCGACGTGATGGGCAGCTCGACCCGGCACAAGCTCGCGTCCATCGTCGACCTCACCGGCCGGAACGTCGGCGCGCTGCGCGAGAACCAGTCGCTGGCCGAGGCCGCGGCTGAGCCCGCCGAGCCCGAGTCTACGAAGCCCGGCACCGCGCCCGCGCTCGCGGTCGGCTGGGAGGACATCGACCTGTTCCACCACTCCCGGGTGCGTTGGCTCCGGACCGGCGGCGGCCTCTGGTTCATCCCGGCCGGCCGCGCGTTCTACTTCCTCGTGCCGAGCGCGGCCAGCCTCTACCGGATCCGCCGCTGGTCCGAGGACGGCGGCGTCCAGCCTCCGGCCCTTGACCGCGACTTCACCCAGGCCGACGCGATGCGGTGGGCCGAGATCGGCGCCCGCGGCCGCGAGGGACGCGCTCTGACGCTGCGCACCTCCGCCTGGCGGGCCCGGCCGGCCTCTCCGAAGCAGCTGCAGCTGTGCCGATACCGGCGGGTTCGGGTCGGCCCCGGATGGACCGCTGGCGACGTCTCCGATGCGCTCGACATCGCCCAGGCCACGGCCCTGCTCGACCCGTGGGTCCGAGCGTCCGCCGTCGCCGCCTGACCGGGGCGGGCCCACCCCTAGTAGGCCCGCCCGGTTCCCATCCAACCACTCGAAAGGAGAACCCCGATGGCCGCGATCACTCCCGGATCGGCGCGCGCCGCGTCCCCGCTGCCGCTGAACGTCGACGACCTGACGTTGCCCTGCCGCACCACCGATCCGGACCTGTGGACGTCGAGCGTCTACACGGAGCAGCTGCGAGCGGCGGACCTCTGCCACGACTGCCCGCACATGCTCGCCTGCCGGGCCTGGGCCCGGGCCACCGGCCAGGCCGGCGCGTGCGGCGGCGAGACCGAGGCCCAGCGCCGCCGTGCCCTCTCCACCAGGACCGCCGCGTGAACACCGCCTGGCTCGTCCTCGCCGTCTGCGGGCCTGCCTCGGCCCTCGGCCTGTGGATGCTCCGCAACGCGTGTCGCTCCGCTCACGGGTACCAGGCCCGCCCGCTCCGCTCGCAGGCCGCCATCCACGCGGACTTCGCAGTCATCGTCCGCCTCTTCGACTCCACCACCGCCGTCGAGCCGCCGCTTACTCGCCGCGGCCGCCGAGCCCTCGCCCGCGTAGGAAGGACCCTCCGATGAACCCTCTCCCGCCGACCGCCGAGCAGCTCGACCACCTCATCGGCCACACCGACCACCGCCCCCTCACCCCGGACGAGCACGCACTCCTCCGCGCCGGCGTCCGTCTGCTACGCGAGCAGCAGGCGGAGTTGCTCACCGAGCTCGGCGGCCGGGACGCGGCCGCTCGCGAACGGTGGATGCAGAACCAGGAGAGGCAGCTCGGCATCAAGTGGGCCGACTTCCGCGCTGGCCGCTGGGAGATGGACCTCGCGGGCGGCCGTGACTTCGTCGCCGCCTACGTTGCCGCGGCCCGGGCCTTGCTCGGCGACGCCCCGAACTACTCGGAGACGCGGCTGGAGCTCGACGTCAAGATCGCCGAGTCGCCGGAGGTCTACACGCTCGTCGTGCAGCGGCACGCGCCCGGCGCGCTCACCCCGCACGAGGCCCGCCAGCGCGCCGAGGCCCGCGTCCGCCAACTGGAGACCGAGCTGGCCGCCGAGCGCCGGGAGCGCGAGATCGCCTTGGGCCGCATCCTCCACTTTGCCGCCGAGGCCCATCGCCGCAAGTGGCACTACGACAACGGCGGCGAGGACACCCACCCGGCGTTCGCCGTCCTGCACCAGCTCGGCAACGAGATGAACAACTGGGTCCGCGCCCACAACCCGGCCAGCTGAGAGGCCCGCCATGGACGGCCCAGCGAGGACTCACCACGAACCCCTCATCCAGCAGAGCACCTACACCTGCGCAGGCATGTGGTGGGCCCACTGCTGCCGCAGCATCATCACCCGCCCCAACCACACCGGCTGGTGCAGCACCCAGGACGACGCCCAAGCCCTGATCGACTGGCACCTGGCCGGCGAGATCGGCCCGGCCCCGGTGGGCACCGACGTCCCACTGCAGCTGGACCTGTTCGTCTGACGCCCGTCAACGGCTGCCCGCACCCCGCGGGCGGCCCCACCCCGAAGGAGAGCACCATGGGCATCCACACCCGCCGCGAGACCACCATCCGTCGCATTGAGCACGTCCTGCCCACCCCCGTGCCCGCCGGGGCCGCCACGTGAGCGCCGAGACGTACCTCGCCATCCGCTGCGACCACCACGGCGGCGACGGCGAGCAGTGCACCACCGAGTGGAGCCACCCGGTCCGGGTCGACACGCACCGGGAACTCCGCCGCCACCTGAAGGCCCGCGGCTGGCGGTTCGGCCGCCGCCGCGACCTCTGCCCCGAGCACGCCGCCGCTGACCACCACTGACGCCCGTCACCGGCCGCCCGCACCCCGCGGGCGGCCCCACCCCGAAGGAGACCGCCATGGGCATCCACACCAGCGCCTACCTCGCGTACGGCGCCCCCATCACCGGCGTCCGCTACGGCGACGACCTCGACAAGCCGCTCGCCACCTACAACGCGGCCGTTATCTACCCCGACCAGCACCGCGACAGCGTCGGCCACCTCGAAGCCGGCAGCTACGACAACGACAAGCTCTACCTGGTCACGTACTGCGCCGAGGCCGACCTCGACGACCCGGAGCGTCTGACCGCCGCCGACCTCAACCCGCTGCACTCGTCGTTCTGGGACGAGCACCTGCACGCCGCCGCGAAGGCCTGCGGCGTGGGCCTGATGAGCGCGCCCGGCTGGCTGCTGATCGCTGCCCAGAGCTGACCCGCCCCGCCTGCCGCCCCCGCCCGGGCGGCAGGCCCAACCCCTGACCGAGGAGCACCCGATGCCCGACCAGACCCCCGCCGACCTGCTCGCCGCCGCAGCCCAGCGGCTCCGAGACCTCCACACCGCCGCCACCGCCCACGGCGCCCCCGACTGGACCTACACCCAGCACCGCGACCACCCCGAGCGCGGAGGATCCGGCGCCGTCCGCACCGAGGACGGCCACACCGTCGCCGGCACCCGCGCGTCCATCGGCGGTCGCACCCGAGTGCCCAGCATCATCCGCCCGTACGGCGAGTGGATCGCCGCCATGGACCCGGCCCTCGGGCTGCTGATCGCCGACTGGCTGGACGCCGCCGCTCACCGCTTCCGCTCCGCCCAACTGGGTGCCGCCGAGGTCTGGCCAGACGACCCGGCCCAGCAGGCCGAGTTCAACGCCCGCCAGTGGCCGGACCACGCCCTCGCGGTGGCCCGCGCGGTGCTCGGCCAGGACGGCGGCACGCGGTGACCCGCCCCCTCACCCAGCGCGAGGCCGACGCGATGCGCTACGCCACCGCCGGCCTCGACCCCGCACAGATCGCCCTCCACCTCGACGTCACCACCAGCGCCGTCCGGGCCACCCTCCAGCGCGCCATCCGCAAGCTCGGCGGCAGGGACCTTCACCACGCTATCCAGATCCACAACCAACCCAGCCCCACCAGGAGGTAACCCCGTGGACACCTGCCTCTCGTGCGACGACCCGACCCGGTACGGCGCCTACCTGTGTCAGCCCTGCACCGACCGGACCGACGACCGGCTGCGAGAGATGCCGGGCCTGTACGCGGTCCTGGAGGAATGGCTGCGCCCGTCTTCACAGGTGTCCACCGCAGTCGGTTCACGCAGCGCCAGCCCGGACGCGCCGATGCCGGTGTCGGAGGAGGTGTTGGACATCCGGGGGCCGGGTGGGATGGTGACCGTGCTGGAGGAGTGGCGGCAGGCCTGGTGCGAGGACGCCGGGATCCGGTGGCCCGCCCCGTTCGGGGACTACCGGGGGCGCCTGCTTCGCGCGGTTCGGTCCCTGCGCGAGCAGCTGCCCGCCATGGCGGCCAGCTGGCCGGAGGCCGGCGTGTTCGCGGCCGAGGTCCGGGCGCACCACGGTGCCGCGCTCAGCATCGTGGACCCGCGGGCGCGGTCGGTGCGTGCTGGCACCTGCACTGCGGTGGTGGACGGCGATGCGTGCGGCGCGGTCCTGCGGGCGACGCCGGGGGTGCCGGAGATCCGGTGTACGTGGTGCTCGACGGCCTACCCGCCGTCGGCGTGGCTGGACCTGGCGAAGGCCGCCTGACCGGAGCTCAGCTCTTCGGTCTGGTCGGCCCGTCCGGCCGGGCCGGCAGCTGGTCCGTCTCGTGAGTCAGCCACCGGAGGAAGCTGACCAGGTGCGCGTTCATGTCCGACCCGACCTCGGCGACGGCCGCCTTGGCCTTGTCGTAGAGCTCCGGCTCGGGCCGGAACGTCTTCGCGGGGAACTTGTGGACTGACGGCATGCAGAAATCCTCTCACGGTGGCTTGCCACCGGTCCATAGCCGCGCCTAGAGTGGTGGCTAGCCACCCAGTGGTGCAACAAACGGCCCGACAGGGGTCTTCGACCTCCCCTGCCGGGCCTGACCAGACCCCCTTGCGCAAACAAGGAGACCCAGCTGTGAGCAATGCTCCCATGCTGTCGGCCGTGCCGACGCTCACCCCCCGCGAGCAGTTCGAGGAGCTCTACCGGGCCCACTCCCGGCAGATCACCACGTACATCGCGGCGCACCTCTTCCGCACCGACCGCCACCTCGCCGAGGACCTCACCAGCGAGACGTTCCTCAGCCTCTGGCGCAGCCTGGAGAACGGGCTTCGGATCGAGCACCCCCGGGCGCTGCTCCAGACCATCGCCGAGCGCGCCATCGCCGCCCACTTCCGCAAGCGCTCCGCCTGGGAGTCGGTCACCGACTTCACCGCGGCCGCCGTGAGCGCCATCGCCGCTCCCTCCTTCGCCTCGCCGCACCTCGCCGCACTGCTGGCCGAGGTCGAGCAGGCCGAGCAGGCCCTGACCGAGGCGTGTACCGCCTACAAGGTCCTCACCCAGCGGTACGTCGCCGCGTGCGGCGCGCTGGCCAGCGCGAAGGCGCCCGAGGTGCTCACCCGGGCGGCGATCCGCCGCGACCGCGCCGCGCTGCTCCGCCGGGCCGCGCTCGCCGAGTTCGAGGCCGCGGCGCTCGCGGCCGCCCGGGCCCGGGCCGAGTGGAACGGCGAGGCCGCGCTGGCCGCCGCCGAGCCGCTGCCGAAGCGCGAGCCGGGCGACACGCTGCGCCGGACCCCGGCGACCGTCGGCCGGCCGAAGCCCGTCCCGGCCCGGACGGCGGTCGCCGCATGAGTACCGACCCCCGCCGCGCGGCCTACCAGGCCGGGCACGCTCTGGCCGGCCACCTGCTCACCGTCCTCACGCCGCTGCCGGCCCGGATTCAGGTCAGCTGCCCCACGTGGTCCCCGGACCAGCCGACGATCAACCTCTACGCCCACCTGGACCTCGCGGCGCTGAAGTCCTGGGCGGAGACCATCGGCGGCGACCTGGTCCCCCAGCGGCACGAGGGCGAGCGGGTGCACTGGATCCTGACCGCCGAGGTCGACGGCATTCTCGTCGAGGGCTGGACGATCACCGACCCGCCGAACGTCGGCCAGTGACCGCCCCGACCTGCCCGTGCGGCTGCGGCAACCCCTGGCGCAAGCACACCCCGGTCCGCTGACGTAGCCCCACCCGGCGGAAGTGCCAGCGCGAAGGCGCCGTGGTCACCGCCCCTTCCACCGCCCGGGGCCGAGGTGCAGACATCCCCTCGGCCCCGGGCCACCACATCACCACGCTCGGAGCCACCGTGCCCATCCTCACCCGTACCGTCCTGTGCGAACGCCCCATCACCTGGACCGCCCCCGACGGCACCACCCGCACCGACACCGAGACCTACCCGGTTCCGGTCCCCCGCGACTGGCGCCGCGGCGGCCTCGCCACCGCCAGCACCGGCACCGGCGTCCTCCTGGCCGTCGCCGTGGCGTGGTCCACCGCCAGCATCGGCGACCTCCTCGCTGGCGCCGTCGACCCCGTCATCGGCTACAGCGCCGCCGTTGCGTTCGACGCCGCGTGGATCATCTGCATGATCCTGGAATGGCTCGCCCGTGACGACCCGGAGAAGGCCCGCGCGCCCCGCACCTTCGGCTGGATCGCCCTGGTCCTCGCGATGGCCGCCGTCTGCGTCCACGGCTGGCTGTCGGCCGTCGAGCACGCCTTCGCCACCGGCATCATCGGCGCCAGCGTCTCCGCGATCGCCAAGGTCGTGTGGAGCCTCGTCATCGCCCACACGACGAAGCCGCTGTCGCCCGGGGCCCAGGCCTGGGTGCGCGAGCGCCGCGAGAGCGCCGACGCCGAGCTCCTCGACGCCCGCCTCGACGTCGAACTGCTGCGCTCCCGTGCCCAGGCTGCCGCGTACCGCGCCGCTTACACCGCTGCCCCGGCCATCGAGCCCGTCCCAGACCCGGACAGGCCGTCCGGACAGCCCGTCCCCGTCTCGCCGACGGTCCGCTCCGCTGTCCGCGCGGCGATCTCGGTCAGCCCGGGCGCCTGGCCCGAGGACATCGTCGAGCAGCTCGCCCGTATCGGCATCGAGACCGACGCGGACACTGTCCGTCTGCTGTCCGGACAGCAGGCGGACAGTACGGACAGCAGCTCAGGGGACGTGCTCGCGCTCGTTCCCCACGCCGCGGACGACACCATCACGGACACCGTCAAGGCCGCTGTCCGGACCACCGGACCGGACCTCGACGCTGTCCTGTCCGCTGTCCGACGAGTCCACGGACCCGACGTGAAGCGCGACACCGTCCGCCGGACCATCGACCGCGTCGCCGGTTGAAGGGGCGCCCCGTGCTCCAGCTCCTCTTCGCGGGCACCGCCGCCCTCGCCTTCGCCGGGGTCTACCGCATCGCCGAGCACCCGGTCCGGCACACGCTCCGCTTCGCCGGAGCCCTCGCCCTCTGGGCCGCCTTCCTCGCCTTGATCATCACCTGGAGATAGCCATGGGCCTCTGGTCCAAGCTCACCGGCACCCCGCCCGCCGAGCCCCCGCCCGGCCGAACCGCGGCCGCCCGCCGCCGACGCGAACGCGAGATCCGCCGCATCGACGCCGGCACCGCCGCCTGGCTCCGCACCGGCGGCGTCGGCCACCGAAGGGACCGCTGACCGTGAGCACCGAGAACATCCCCCAGCTCCCGACCGACCACCACCACGCCGTCGACTGGGCCCGCGTCCGGCGGGCGACGCTCCTCCGGCACCCGCTGAAGACCACCGCAACCGCCGCCGCCGGCGCGGCCCTCGGCCCCTGGTGGACCACGAACGCCGCGCTCCCCCTGCTCGGCCTCTACGGCCCGCAGGCCCCGATCGGCCTCGCCTTCATGACCGGCATCTACGCCGGCGTCGTCGCCACCAACGGCAAGGTGCGGCCCCTCGTCCGCCGCGCCGCGGCCGCCGTCCTGGTCGCCGCCGTCACCGGCACCCTCTACGCCGCCCCCGTCCGCAACGCGATCATCGCCTGGCTCCTGGAGAACTGATGGACCTCTTCACCGTCACCGACACCGTCAACCGTGCCGGCTCCGCGTTCGGACTCTGCACCGCCCTGGGCACCGGCATGGTTTTGTACTTCAAGAACGGGCACACCCTCCAGGCGCTCAGGCCCCGGGCCGTGTGGATGCCCTGGGCCGGCGCGGCCGTGACCATGGTCCTGGCCTCCGCCGTCACCGGCGGCGCCGTCAACAAGGCCGCCGGTGCCCTCACCGGCTCGGGCAACAGGACCGGCCAGGACATCGGCAGTGTCGCCCTCGGCACGAACGACGCCGCCAAGACGCCGATCGCCGTCACTGAGGTGCTCTCCTACTCCGGCTCCTGGCTCGCCCTGACCGCCGTCTTCGGCCTCGGCCTGTCCATCTGGTTCGCCAAGGGCTGGCAGCCCCGCCTGCTCGCCGTCTCCGGCTGCGTCACCGGCGCCACCTGGGGCATCGCTTCCTCTGTCGGCGGCTGGACCGCCAAGGTCAGCATCCCGCTCGTCTCCTGGCTCGGAGACTCGGTGATCGGCTGATGTCCACCGCACCCGACACCCAGCAGCCCGCCCCCAGGACCGGGACCCCGCCGACCCTGGCCCGCACGGGCGCCGGCGCCGGACACATCGCCGTCGCCCTGGCCCACTGGGCCGGTGGCCACACCATCGGGCCGGAGGAGATCACCCGGCGCATCGTCAAGGCCCGTGCCGAGGCCCACGCAGCCGCGGTTGCCGAGCACGCCCGCCAGGCCCGCGCCGCCCACAAGAGGGGCCGCCGCCTCCGCCAGCGCGCCGAGCTGAACGGCGGCCTGGTCCCCGCCGACCAGACCGCACTCGTCGCCGCCGACCAGGAGGCGCAGCGGCACGACGCCGCGATCAGCGCGCTGGCGGAGTTCACCGCCCCGGTCCTCGACCCCGGGCAGATCCGCCACCGCCGCCACCGCACCGCCGCCGTGCGGTGCCTGGTCCTCACCCTGCCGCCGACCGCCGTCGTCGCCGGGTCCTGGATGTGGTCGGGCAGCGTGTTCCTGTTCTCCGTCGTCGGCGCCGTCGGCGCGTGCCTCGCCCGCGGCGATCGGCCCTTCGAGTTGACCGTCCGTCCCGTCCCGGCTGAGCTGATCGCCGCCACCCCGCACGTCCTGGCCGACGCCCCGGCCGAGGTCGTCCCCAAGCCGGTCGCGGTCGACGCCGGCGCCTGGCGCGAGGAACTCCGTCTGTACGTCGAGCAGCTGGTCGCCCTCGCCGACCTCGACGGCCGCACCGGCGTCCACGTCGCCGACATCCTGGTCGCCCTCCAGCGGGACGGCCGGTTCATCGGCGCCACCACCAAGACCTTCCCCAGTACGCTCCGTGACGCCGGGGTCCCCACCGACGTCGTCAAGCTCAAGAGCGCCGTCCCCCCATCCGCCCTCGGCGTCCGCTACGACAGGCTCGCCGCCGCCCTCGGCCACCAGCCGCGGCTGCCCGCCCACCTGGTCCCGGACATCACCGCCGACGACGAGGCGGGCCCGGGGGAGTACCCCTCCCCCGCCCCTCGCGCCGCCGCCGGGTAGCGGTAAATCCGCAGGTCACGCGTTTACCGCTTACCGTTTACCGCCCCGTTTAACGCTCCCCGAGAGGGGATGTGGATCAAGGGCGAGCCGACGAACACGACCCACGAGGAGACACCATGTACATCAAGCCCACGACGCGCACCGACCGAGGCGGAGCCAAGATCTCCAGCTTCCCCGTCGCCGCTGGCGACGCCGGAACCGGGACCGTGCTCAACGTCATCGCCTACAGCTACACCGACCCCCGAACCGGGCGACGGATGTTCACCTGGGAATGCGAGCTCTGCGGCGGGGAGGGCGCCGACACCCACGACACCAGCGGCAAGCTCACCACCAGCGTGCAGCGGCAGACCCTGAGCGGCGCCAAGCGGCACGCGGAGGGATGCACGCTCTGACCGCACCCTAGGGTGGCCAACCCGCCCACCAGGCACACTGGTCGAGTGGAGTACCTCTCACTACCCCCCGGCTACCTCACCACCAGCCTCGCCGCCCTCGCCGTCGGCGTGGACCCCGCCACCATCCGCGACTGGGTCCGACGCGGCATCCTCACAAGGTGTGGCGGCACCCCGATGCGCCCGATCTACCGCGTGACCGATGTCCTGGACGCCCGCCACGCGGCCAAACCCAGCCGCCCTGGCCAACGGGCCCGTTGACAAGATCGAACAGGTGCGCCACGCTTTGAGCGACGCCGCATGCCCAGACGCACGCGGACCACAGACACCGAGGGCCCCACGGCAACCGCCGCGGGGCCCTTCGTCATGCCCGGGAGGCACCGCGTGCAGCAGCCCACCATCGGACGCATCGTCCACTACACGCTCACCCAGGACGACGCCAACACGGTCAACCGCCGCCGAGCCGGACGCGCGATCCGCGAGCGTCTCGACGTCGCCTCGCTCGGCAACCGCGCCGCCGCCGGCGACGTCTTCCCCGCGACCGTCGTCCGCGTCGGGCCCAGGGACCTGTGCAACCTCCAGGTCGCCCTCGACGGCGCCGACGGACTGTGGGTGACCAGCCGCGCCGAGGGCACCGAGCCCGGCACCTGGGCTTGGCCGGTACGGACGTCCGTCCGCCTGCTGCTCAACGGCTGCGTGCCGAGCGACGTCCAGATGGTCGGCCCTGTCAGGCCTGCCGCCGCCTCCGGCGCCCCGGCCGCCGGATCGGACGAACAGTGAGCGCCCCGGTGGGCATCAGGTGGGCGGGCGCCGAGCTCGCCCTCGCCCGGGTTCAGCGAGACCTGGAGACCGCGCTCGGCCGCACCTGGCGCGGGCGCCTCGTCCTCCGGCTCGCACGCTGGTACTCGGCTTGGAGGAGCTGACGTGCCACTCCCCGCCGGCCTCCAGTCCGTCACAGTCCACCTTCCCTCCGGCATCCGGGGCGACGGCACCCCCCGGCGCGGAAGCATCCTGTTCGAGCCCGAGCCGGCCGTCATCACCGCAGCGACGGCTGGCGCCCTGATCGCCGGGCCCGTCGTCGTCCACTACGACGGCACGACCCCCGCCCCCATCACCCTGCTCGCCGTCGACTCCACCGGTATCCAGCCCACCGGCTGGACCTACCGCGTCACCGAGCACTGGCACGACGCCCCCGGCCGCAGCTACCCGCTCGCCCTTCCCGCGGCCACGCCGGTGGTCTACCTCGCGGCCATCACCCCGACCGCGCCGGCTGCCGGGGAGTACACGGTCGTCACCGGGCCCCGCGGCCCGCAGGGCGAGCAAGGGCTCCAGGGCCAGCAGGGGGCACAGGGGCCGCAGGGCGAGCGCGGGCCCGCGGGCGCCGACGGGTGGGGGACGCAGGCCTCCTACGACGCGCTTGCCGCGCGGGTGTCCGCCGTCGAGTCGGGGTTCACGACCGTGAACGCCTACATCACCGACGCGCTCAACCGGGTGGCCAGCCTGGAGTCACGGATGACTGCGGTGGAGGCCCGTGTCACCGCGCTGGAGACGCCGTAGCCCGCCCGCGCGGCTACACCCCCACCCCCCTCCGAGGCACCCCCCACCCCCCTGCCGGGAGGAGGCACCCCTTGGCCGGACCCACCCGCCACCGCAAGGGCCGCCCTTACCGGCGGGCCCGCGCTCAGATGTTCGCGATCTACGGCACCGTCTGCCACCTGTGCGGGCACCCCGGGGCGGGTGAGGCGGACCACCTCGGCCCGGTCTCGCTGCACCCCGACCAGCCGGTCGACCCGCACCTGATGCGCCCCGCTCACGGCGCGCTGACTCCGTGCCCGACCTGCGGCAGGCACTGCAACCAGGAGCGAGGGACGGGCCCCGTCACCAGGCCGATGACGACGTCAGAGCCATGGTGACGAGACGTGACGCGTGGTCGGGCCTCGGGGCCGCCGGGTTTTTAGCCAGGGGCGGCCGGGAGGCCCCGCGCCCATTCCCCCGCCTCTCTCCCCGCTGATTCGAACCGAGGTGATCATGAGCGGCGACGTGCTCGGAGCTGTCACATCGGGTGACCGGCGGGCCGCGCTGGAAGCGGTCCGCGACAGGCTGGCCGCCGAGCTGGAGGAGTCCTCGGGCCCCGTGGTCGCCCAGCTCTCGAAGGAGCTCCGGGCCACACTCGCCGAGCTGGAGTCCCTGCCCGGAGGCAAGGAGGTGAGCGCCGTTGACGACCTCTCCGCCCGCCGTGCGGCACGGCGTGCAGACGCCCAGGGTGGCGACCTACCCGCCGGCGGTCAGCAGCGCGGCCCCTGAGTTCATCGACCTCGCCGCGTCGGCCGGCCTGATCCTCGACCCCTGGCAGCAGTTCGTCCTCACCCACGGCTTGGGCGAGCGGGAGGGCGGCACCCAGGCGTCGTTCAAGAACTCCGTCTGGGTGCCGCGCCAGAACGGCAAGGGCGGCATCATCGAGGCGCTGGAGCTCGGGTGGCTGTTCCTCACCAAGGAGCGGCTGATCCTCCACTCGGCGCACGAGTACAAGACCGCGCAGGAAGGCTTCCTGCGGATCAAGGAGCTGGTCCAGAACACGCCGGACCTCGACCGCCGGGTCAACCGGTACTGGCAGGCCAACGGCGAGCAGGGCATCGAGCTGACCCGGGCGGCGGGCGGCGGTCGGCTTCGGTTCCTCGCCCGCAGCCAGGGGTCCGGCCGCGGCTTCTCCGGCGACAAGAACGTGATGGACGAGGCCCAGGCGATCACGGCCGAGCAGATGGCCGCCCAGCTGCCGACGATGGCCGCGCGGCCCGACCCGCAGCTGTGGTTCTTCGGCACGCCGCCGCTGACCCCGGACGCGTGGTGCTACGGACTGCGCGAGGACGGCGAGGCCGGTGTGGACCCGCGGATGATGCACATGGACTGGGGCACCGACCTCGACCCGACCGACCCGGAGCACCGCAAGGCGGCCGCCCGGGACGTCGACCTCTGGTACCGGTGCAATCCGTCCATGGGCCGGCGCATGAGCGAGGAGTTCGTCCGGGGCGAGTCCCTGCCGTCCGGCCTCGGCGAGAAGTTCATGGTCGAGCGCCTGGGCGGTTGGCTGCCACGGGTCGCCGACGGGGCCGCGGGGCCGCTGGCCCCGGAGGCCTGGGAGGCGCTGGCCGACCCGGCCTCGCGCCGGTCGGGCGACGTCGCGTTCGCCGTCGACATCACCCCCTCACGGGACTTCGCGTCGATCGCGATGTACGGGCTGCGCGAGGACGGCCTCGGCCACGCCGAGCTCGTCGACCGCCGCCCCGGCACCGACTGGCTGGTCGACCGCCTGGTCCAGCTGCGCGAGCGGCACAAGCCGGTGGCGATCGGCCTCGACGCCAAGGGCCCGGCCGGATCGCTGCTGGTCGAGCTGAGCAAGCGCGGCATCGAGGCGCCGGACGACCCGGAGCACCCCGAGCGCGGGCAGCTCGCTCTGCCGCTCGCCCAGGACGTCGCGGCCAGCTGCGGCCAACTGGTCGACGCGGTGAAGCAGAGCACCCTGCGGCACATCGGCCAGGACGCTGTGGTGGCCGCGATCCGGGGCGCCAAGACCCGGCCGCTCGGCGACGCGTGGGCCTGGGGCCGACGGATCTCGACGGTCGACATCTCCCCGCTGGTCGCCGTCACCCTCGCCCGCTGGGCGTACGAAGCGCGGGCCCACCTGGTGACCGCCGACTACGACGTGATGGACAGCGTGTTCTGAGAAGGAGGCCGCGATGCGGCACATCACCACCCTGCTCGACGCCCTGGGCCTGCTGCTCCTGGCGGCCGCCGCGGCCGCCGCCCTGTGGCCGCTGGCCGGACCGGCGGCACTCGGCGCGGCCGGCGCGGTGGTGCTCACCGGTTCCTGGCTGGCCGCCCGCCGCACCGACCAGGACGGAGGTGGCGGCGCGTGAGCCTGTTCCACCGCAGGTCCGCCCCGGGCACGAGCGCCTCCCAGCTGGTCCCGCCCCGGCCGGACGCCGCGCGCGGCACGGCCCGGGTGACGAACGAGACCGCGCTGCGGCACTCCGCGGTGTGGGCGTGCCTGCGCCTGCGCGCCAACATGATCAGCAGCATGCCCGTCGACCTCTACCGCAAGGTGAACGGCATCCAGGTCGAGGTCACCAAGCCACCGGTGCTGGTCAACCCCGGCGGCGAGAAGGTCGACATGCAGGAATGGCTCTACTCCAGCCAGTTCGACCTCGACCGGGCGGGCAACGCCTTCGGGCTGATCACCGCCCTCGACGGCCTGGGCTTCCCAGCCCGCATCGACCTCGTGCCGCTCGGCGAGGTCAGCGTGAAAGGCCGCGGCGGCGAGATCACCAAGTACCGGATCGGCGGCACCGACTACGAGCCGCACGAGGTCTGGCACGAGCGGCAGTACACCGTCGCCGGCTTCCCCCTCGGCCTGTCCCCGGTCGCGTACGCGGCCTGGTCGATCGCCGAGTACCTGTCCATCCAGGACTTCGCCCTCGACTGGTTCGGCACCGGCGGCATGCCAGCCGCGATGCTGAAGAACACCGCCAAGGCCATCAACCCGCAGCAGGCCGCCGAGGTGAAGAGCCGGTTCAAGGCCGCCACCGCGAACCGCGACCTGTTCGTCGCCGGGGCGGACTGGGAGTACAGGATGATCCAGGCCGAACAGGCCGGCGGCGCCTGGGTGGAGGCCAAGCAGTTCGGCATCGCGGACACCGCGCGGTTCTTCGACTGCCCCGGTGACCTGATCGACGCGGCGGTCGGCGGCACCTCGCTGACCTACGCCAACATCAGCCAGCGCAACCTGCAGTTCCTGATCATGAACCTCGGGCCCGCCGTCGTGCGCCGCGAGAACGCGCTCAGCCGCCTCTCCTCCCGGCCCAGGTTCGTGAAGCTGAACGCCGGCGCGCTGCTGCGCATGGACCCGGCCACCCGCTCGCAGACCCTGCGTACCCAGATCGAGGCGAGGATCCTCGCCCCGTCCGAGGCCCGCGCGCTCGAAGACCGCGCGCCGTTCACCGCCGCCCAGTACGCCGAGTTCGACCGGCTGTTCGGCAGCCGCAACCCGCCGCCCACCCAGGCGCCCGCGCCTGCCGTCCCGCCCGGAGGTACCCCATGAACCCGCAGGCCCTGCGGGCCGCCGCCGCCCAGTCCCGGGCCCAGGCTGGCCTCGCCCAGCGCGACACGCCGCGCGACCGGCCCGAGGCCGCCGACGTCCGCTTCGGCTCGCAACTGCGGGCGAAGAAGACGATCCGCGCCGACGGCCTGGAGTACTACCAGGTCGAGGGGTACGCCTCGGCGTACGAGCGCGGCTACGAGATGTGGGACTGGTACGGCCCCTACACCGAGGTCGTCTCCGCCGGCGCCGCCGAGAAGACCCTCGGCGCGAACCCCGAGGTCGTGTTCCGCTTCAACCACGCCGGCACCCCGATGGCCGGCACCCGCAACGGCCGGCTCGAACTCTGGGAGGACGACCAGGGCCTGGGCCAACGCGCCTGGCTCAACCCGAAGCGCGCGGACGTGCAGCTACTCGTCCAGGCGATCGAGGACGACGACGTCAGGGAGCAGAGCTTCCAGTTCCGCATCACCCGCGGCGTCTGGTCACCGGACTACACCGAGTACCGCATCGAGGAGTTCGACCTCGACCGCGGCGACGTCGGCCCCGTCACCTACGGCGCCAACCCGCACACCAGCGTGGCGAGCAGGTCGGGCGAGTTCCTCGCGTCCATCCCCAACCTCCCGCCGCTGGTGGCCCGCGAGGCCTACACGCTGCTCGGCCAGCGGCCCGACCTCGCCGATGCCCGCACCCAGCCCGCACCCGCCGGCCCGCCGCCGGCGCCCGCCCCCGCGCCAGGCCTGGCTCCGGCCGCAGTGCCGCAGGGCCGGTCGCTGTCCCTGCTGACCACCCAGCTCCTGGTCGCCAAGGCCACGGACTGACCGGCCTCCCTGACCACCCCCGCCGTCCGGCAGATCGCCCGGAGGCACCGGCCCGCACCCGGCAGATCGCCCGGCCCGCGGCCGCCCACACCCACACCCGATCTGACCGAAGGACACCACCATGCCCGTCATCGACGATCTCATCGCCGGCATCGAGGTCGAGCTGGAGGCCGCGCAGAAGCGCGGCACCAAGGCCATCAAGGAGGTGGAGCTGATCATCTCCAAGGCCGGGCAGGAGGGCCGCTCCAACCTCACCCCGGAGGAGGACGAGCGCGTCAGCCAGTGCTTCGCCGCCCGCGACCAGGCCAAGGCCGACGAGGCCGGCATCAACGTGAAGCTGGCCAACGCCCGCAAGGTCAAGGCCGACGAGCAGGAGCGCGCCGAGGCCCAGCGCAACGTCCAACCCACCCAGACCCGCAAGCCGGCCTACGACCAGGCCGCCCGCATCGGCTCCGAGGAGCGCACCTACCGCCGCGACCAGGACCCCTACGGCAAGGGGTTCCTGATGGACATCTCCCGGCAGTTCATGTTCCAGGACGTCGAGGCGAGCGCCCGCCTGGCCCAGCACATGCGCGAGGAGCGCGTCGAGCGCGCCCAGTACCTCCAGCGCGCGGTCGGCACCGGCAACTTCGCCGGCCTGACCGTCCCGCAGTACCTCACCGACCTCTACGCCCCGGCCACCGCCGCGCTGAGGCCCTTCGCCGACATCTGCAACACCCACCCGCTGCCCGAGCAGGGCATGTCGGTGACGATCTCCCGGATCACCACCGCCTCCTCGGCCGCCCTCCAGGCGAACCAGAACGACGCGGTGTCCGAGACGAACATGGACGACACCGAGCTGCCCATCCCGGTGCAGACCGCCTCCGGCCAGCAGACCGTCTCCCGCCAGGCCATCGACCGCGGGACCGGCATCGAGGACGTCACCCTCCAGGATCTGTTCAACCGGGTCGCCACCACCCTCGACAACACGCTCATCAACCAGGCCAGCACCGGCCTGTCCGCCATGGCGGGCGCCGTGACCTACACCGACGCCTCGCCCACCGGCGCCGAGCTGTACCCGAAGATCCTCGGCGCGGCGGCCGGCGTGGAGGCCGCGCTCCTCGCGATGGGCAAGCCCACCCACGCGGTGATGAACTCCCGCCGCTGGTACTGGCTGACCAGTCAGATGTCCTCGGTCTGGCCGATGGTCAACTGGACCAACCTGCCGGTGCAGGTCGCCGGGCAGGCGAACGCGGCCAGCTCCTACGGCTCCGGCCCGCGCGGCGTCCTGCCCTGCGGCCTGGAGGTGATCGTCGACAACAACGTCGCCACCAACCTCGGGGCCGGCACGAACGAGGACGAGCTGTACGTCGTCCCCGCCGCCGAGTGCCACCTGTGGGAGGACCCCAACGCGCCGCTGTTCATCCGCGCCGAGCAGCCCAAGGCCGCCAACCTCGGCGTGCTGCTGGTCGCTTACTCCTACTTCGCCTACACCTTCGGCCGCTACACCGGCGGCACGCAGAAGGTCACCGGCACCGGCCTGGTCGCCCCCACCTTCTGATCCCCCGGCGGCCGGGCCCTCCCGGCCCGGCCGCCCCGCCCAGACTGGAACCGGCCATGGCCCTTCGCCCCGTCCTTGCCGATCTCGCCCTCGCCCCCGCCGCCCGGACGGCCTCGGTCACCAGCGGCCCCGTCGCCGCCGCCGGCCAGGCCACCACCGTGCTGCTCGGCGTCCACTGCACCACCGCCACCGGCACCACCCCCACCCTCGACGTCGCCCTGGAGGAGTCCGCCGACGGCTCTTCCTGGACGGCCGTGACGGGCAGCGGCGCCGCGCAGCTCACCGCCGCCGGCACCCGCACCGCCTTCGCGACGGTCACCAAGAACTACGTCCGGGTCGCAGCGGTGATCGCTGGCACCACCCCCAGCTTCACCTTCTCCGCCGCCGTCTACGTCCTGCCGAACTGAGGAGGCCCCCACCATGAGCGACCGGATGATCGCTGCCCTGCGCCGCGAGCGGGACGGCTACGAGAGGCGGGGCCTGGACGACCGCGTCGCCCAGGTCGACGAGCAGCTGATCCAGCTCGGCTACGAACCCGACGCGGAGGAGCTCACGCCGCCCGTCGTCGACGAGACCGGCCCGGCCGGCCGTACCGCCGACAGCGGCCTGCAGATCGCCGCCCAACCCGGGCCCGCTTCGGCCGCCGCCCCGAGCACGCCCGCCGCCAAGGCCGCCCGCGGCGGTGCCCGCTCCGGCGCGGGCGGCGGCAGTGCGAAGGGCTGATGACCGTGGCCCACGAGTACGCCGACCTCGCCACGGTCAAGGCGATGCTGAACCTGGCGGACGCCGACGCGACCTCGGACGCACTGCTCACCCAGGCCCTCGGCGCCGCGAGCCGAGGTATCGAGCGCCTCACCGGCCGCCGGTTCTGGCTCGACCCGGCGCCGGTCCAGCGCGTCTACAGCCTCACCGGGCGCGTGGCCGCCGACGACGACGGCGACCGCCTGGTCGTCGACGACATCGGCGCCCTCGACGGCCTGGCCGTCGAGACCGGCAGCGGCGCCACCTGGAGCCCGGTCACCGGCTACCTCACCGCGCCCGACAACGCGCACCTCGACGGCGCCCCGATCACCTCCCTCGTCCTGCCCTCCGGCCGCTGGGGCACCCGTGGCACCCGCGTGCGGGTCACAGCCCGCTTCGGCTGGCCGGCCGTCCCCGTCGAAGTGGCCCAGGCCGCCCAGATCCAGGCCCTGCGCCTGTACCGGCGCAAGGACAGCCCCGACGGGGTCACCGGCTCCGCCGAGTGGGGCGTCGTGCGCCTGTCCCGGGTCGACCCGGACGTCGCCGCCCTGGTCGAGCGCCTCCAACTGCCCGGCATGGGCTGACCCGAGAGGAGACCGCGCCGATGCAGATCGCCGCCGTCCGCGCCGCCCTCGCCGACGCCGCCCGCACCGTCCAACTCCCGGCCGGCGTCCGCAAGCTCACCGCCACCGGCTACACCCCCGACTCCGTCAGTGAGCCGCACTTCTTCACCGGCGAGGTGAGCGTCGACTTCGACAAGGCGATGGGCCGGGCGCTCGACGAGCTGGAGATCACCTGTCGCGTGCTGGTCGGACGCGGCGACGACCGCGCCGCCCAGCAGCTGCTCGACGCGCTGCTGTCCGGCGCCGGACCGGCCAGCCTCAAGGCCGCGATCGAGGCCGCCCGCGGCGGCCCGGGAGAGCCCGCCCTCGGCGGCCTCGCGCACGACCTGAGGCTCGAACGCGTCCAGGGCTACCGCTGGTACGAGCACGCCGGCGTCCAGTACGTCGGCGCCGAGCTCATCATCCGCGTCATCGGCGACGGGAGGAGCTGACATGCCCCAAGTGCTCACCGATGTACGCCTGTTCGTCGTCGGCGCCGACCTCACCAGCACCTCCAACAAGGTCGAGCTGTCCAGCGAGGCCGAGGAGAAGGACCGCACGACCTACGGCTCCGGCGGCTGGAAGCAGGTCCAGGGAGGCCTGCGTACCAGCAAGATCACCGCCTCCGGTTTCTGGGAGGCCGGGGACCCCGGCATGGTCGACGACGCCACGTGGGCCCGGCTCGGCGGCACCGGCCCCTGGACCGTCTGCCCCCACCTCGCGACCGCCGGATCCCTCGCCTACCTCACCCAGGCCCTGAGTACCGACTACTCGCTCGGCGGGACCGTCGGCGACCTCGCCCCCTGGAGCGGCAACGGCTCCGGCAGCGGAGTCACCGCGCGCGGGCAGATCGCCCACCCACCGGGCACCGCCCGCTCCAGCAGCGGCGCCGGTACCGCGCTCCAGCTCGGCGCCGTCCCGGCCGGCCGCAGCCTCTACGCCACGCTGCACGTCCTCTCCGCGGCCGGCACCACCCCGTCCCTCACCGCCCGCGTCGAGTCCGACGACAACGCGGGCTTCACCTCGGCGACCACCAGGGCGACGTTCACCGCTGTGACCGGCCTCGGCGGCCAGGCCCTCGCCGTCCCCGGCCCGGTCGCAGATGACTGGTGGCGCGTCGCCTGGACGGTGGCCGGCACCACCCCCTCGTTCACCTTCGTCGCCGCCCTCGGCCTTGCCTGAAAGGAGCACCCCCGCATGCCCACCATGGTCCTCACCGGCGTGTACCTCAGCCTCAACGCCAACGTCCTCAACGAGTACGCGCGGAAAGCCGAAGTCGCGGTCGAGGTCGAGGAGAAGGACGTCACGACCTACATCTCGGCTGGATGGAAGCTGGTCATCGGCGGCCTCAAGTCCGGGTCCCTCGCGCTTGAGCTCCTGAACGACTTCGCCGCCACCAAGCTCGACTCGATCATGTGGCCGCTGATCGGCACCGTCGTCCCGTTCGAGATCCGGCCCGACCAGGCCGCCGTCAGCACCTCCAACCCCAAGTACACCGGGAGCGTGCTGGTCAAGGAGTGGGGGTCGATCTCCGGAAGCGTCGGCGACGAGGCCAGCGTCGGCGTCACCTACCCCACCTCGGGCGCGGTCGTCCGCGCCACCAGCTGATGACCGGCCAACCCCCCGTCGACGTCTCCGTCAGCTTCGAGGGCTTCGACGCGCTCACCGCCGCGCTGCGCGCCGAGGAGGACGGCAAGCAGCTACGCAAGGACCTCGCGAAGGGCATGCGCGACGCGCTCAAGCCGGCGTCCGACCAGGCCAGGACCGGCATCATGTCGATGTCCGCGGCCATGACCGAGGCGCCCGCGCTGCGCTCGGCCATCGCCAAGCGCATCCGCCCCGAGGTGAAGCTGGGCGGCCGGTGGACCGGCGCCCGCGTCAAGGCCCGCAAGACCCCGGGCATCCGCGGCTTCGCCAACGCGGCGAAGCGCACCCAGGCCTCCAGCGGCTGGCGCGTGCAGATCTTCGGCCGCGGCACCTGGCGCACGCAGCAGGGCAAGACGGACTGGTTCGACCGGGCCATGGAGCCGGGCAGCGACCGCTACCGCCGGGCCGTCCACGAAGCGATGGAAGAGATGGCCCGGCGCATCGCCGACCGGGCCCGATAGGAGACACCCCGCCCATGTACCTCGTCTACCAGCCCGAGGGCTCCGACGAACCCCGCCGCTTCAAGTACCAGCCCACCAAGCTCATGTCCGCCGAGCGCGAGCGCCTGGAGAAGCTCACCGGCCGCGACTTCTCCGACTTCACCCATGGCGTCGTCCGGGGCAACGCCCTGTGCCGCAGGGCCCTGCTGTTCATCCTCCTCAAGCGCGAGCACCCGACCCTCAAATTCGACGACGTCGACTTCGCCTGGGACGAGCTGACGCTGGAGCACAGCAAGGCCGAGCTGGAGGAAATCCGCGCGGAGGCCGCCGACAACGCCCCGGCCGACCAGAGGGCCGCCGTCCTCGCGCAGCTCGACAAGGAAATCGCCGAGGCCTACGAGGAGCCCGAGGGAAAAGTCCTGCCGCCGATCGCCGGCTAAGGCGACTCGGCGACGCTGCCCACCTGCTCGGCGTCCGCCCCTGGGAGTGGCAGCTCCTCACCGCCGAGGAGGTCGATCGACTGCACGACTGGCTCGACGCCTACGAGAAGTACGTCACCGAGGCCAACCAGGCCGCAGGCCGCAGACGATGAGGAGGTGATCCCGTGTCGGACACCTCACTGGTCTTCAACCTCGTCGCGAAGGACAAGGCATCGGCGGTCCTCGGGCAGCTGAAGGAGAAGTTGGCCACCGCGGCAACCGGCATCTCCGCCGGCGTCGCCGGGGCGCTCGGCGTCGGTGTCGCCGAGTCCCTCGACATGTCCGCCGCCAGCAGCAAGCTGGCCGCCCAGCTCGGCGTCGGCGCCGAGCGCGCCGCCGAGCTGGGCAAGGTGAGCGCGAACGTCTACAAGGACGCGTGGGGCGAGAGCGCGGCCGACGTCAACGAGGCGATCCGGGGCGTCACCCAGAACATAGGCGGGGATGCCGCCGCCGCCGGCCTGGAGCGGATCACCACCAAGGCACTCGCCCTCGGCAAGGCGATGGACGCCGACGTCGCCGGATCCACCGCGGCCGCCGGTCAGCTCATGAAGACGGGCCTGGCGAAGAACGCCGACGAGGCGTTCGACATCATCACCGCCGGGTATCAGGGCGGCGTCGACAAGTCGGGCGACTTCCTGGACACGATCACGGAGTACAGCACCCAGTTCCGGCAGCTCGGCCTGGACGGCGCGACCGCCACCGGCCTCCTCTCCCAGGGACTCAAGGCCGGCGCCCGCGACGCCGACACCGTCGCCGACTCCCTGAAGGAATTCACGCTGATCGCCCAGAGCGGCAGCAAGGCGTCCGCCGAGGGATTCCAGGCGCTGGGCCTGAACGCCAAGGCCATGCAGCGCGCGTTCATCGACGGCGGCCCGGCCGCCGCCACCGCGCTCGACCAGGTCTTCGACAAGCTCCGCGCGGTCAAGAACCCGGTCGATCAGAGCAGCATCGCCCTGAGCCTGTTCGGCACCAAGGCCGAGGACATGCAGAAAGCCCTGTTCGCGCTCGACCCGTCCACGGCGACCTCCGCGATCGGCCAAGTCGCGGGCGCCGCAGACCAGATGGCGAAGACCGTCGGCGACAACCCCAGCGCCGCCATCGAGCGCTTCAAGAGGGAGGCGACCGTGAAGCTGGCCGAGGTCGGCGCCACGCTGATCACCTTCGGCCAGGAGCACTCATCCTGGCTCCAGCCGATCGCGATCACCCTCGGCGTCATCGCCGGCGCCATCCTCATCGTCCAGGGCGCCACCATGGCCTGGGCCGCAGCCCAGGCCGTCTGGACCGGCATCCAGACCGCGGCGACCGTCGCACAGTGGGCCTGGAACGCCGCCCTGTCCGCCAACCCCGTGGGCTTGATCATCATCGCGGTCGTCGCCCTGGTCGCCGCCGTCGTCCTCCTCTGGCAGAAGTCCGAGACCTTCCGCGACATCGTCACCTCCTGCTGGCAAGTCGTCTGGTCAGGGATCAAGTGGGTCTGGGACTGGGTGTCCCAGAACTGGCCGCTGCTGCTCGGGATCCTCACCGGCCCGATCGGGTGGGCCGTCCTCGCGATCACCCGGAACTGGGATTCGATCAAGAGCGGCGCGTCGGCCGTGCTCGACTACATCACCGGCATGCCCGGCCGGATCGCCTCCGGTTTCACGGCCCTCGGCGAAATCCTCGTCTCCCCCTTCCGCTGGGGGTTCAACCAGATCGCCTCGCTCTGGAATCGAACGGCCGGACGGCTCAGCTTCACGCTGCCGGACTGGATCCCCGGCGTCGGCGGCAGCGGTTTCTCCATGCCCAGGATCCCGATGCTCGCCAAGGGCGGCCACATCACCGGGTCCGGCACCGTGCTGGTCGGCGAGGCCGGCCCCGAGCTGCTCTCCCTGCCGGGCGGCGCGACGGTCACCCCTCTGACCCGCGCGGTCGCCGGAGGAGGAGGCGGCACCGTACGCGTCGTCATCGACGTGACCGGCGCCGACTCCCAGCTCCGACGGCTCATGCGCAGCATCGTCCGCCTCGACGGCGGCGGGTCCGCCCAGGCCGCGTTCACCTGACCAGGAAGGGGGAGCCACCATGGCGTTCCCGGACACACCGCTCGACGTCCAGGTCGAAGTGCAGCTGGGGGGAACGTGGGTGGACATCACCGGCGACGTCTACCTACGCGACCCGGTCACCATCGAGCGCGGCCGCCACGACGAAGGCTCCCGCATCGACCCCGGCAGGTGCGCACTGACCATCGACAACCGGACCGGGGCGTACAGCCCCCGCAACGCCATGGGCCCCTACTACGGGCGCATCGGCCGCAACGTCCCGGTCCGGATCTCCGCCGGCGCGGCCGCGCTCGGCCCCCTGCCGACCTACCTCGAGCTGCCCGGCGCCGGAAGCGGCGCCGGCACGCCCGACACCGCCGCGCTCGACATCACCGGCGACCTCGACGTCCGGGTCGACGTCACCGTCCTCACCGCCGGCGGCCCCATCGAGCTCATCTCCAAGTACGAGTACCTCACGGGCGCCCAGCGGTCCTGGCAGCTCACCCTGATCGAGGACCGGCCGGCCCTGCGGTGGAGCACCGACGGAACCGCGATCACCGAGCGCACCGCGACCCTGCCCGTCCCGGCGTCGACGTCCGGACGGGTGGCCATCCGCGCCGCACTCGACGTCGACGACGGCGCGGGCCGGCACACGGTCACGTTCTGGACCGCGGCGACCCTGGCCGGACCGTGGGCGCAGCTGGGCGACCCGATCACCGCCGCCGGCACCACCAGCATCTACGCCGGCACCGCGCCCCTCGTCGTCGGCGACAACCCCGGGCAGACCCAGACCGCCCTGTCCGGCCGGGCCCACGGAGCCGAGGTCCGCTCCGGCATCGGCGGAACCCTGGTGGCCTCACCGGACTTCACCGCCCAGGCCCCCGGCACCGGCGTCTTCACCGACTCCGCCGGCCGCACCTGGACCCTCTACGGCGCCGCCCTGATCCCGCAGACGCGCCACACCCGCCTCACCGGCGAGATCTCGTCCTGGCCGACCCGCCGCGACGTCTCCGGCACCGACGCGTGGATCCCCACCGAGGCCGCTGGCATCAAGCGCCGGCTGGGCCAGGGCGCGGACCCGCTCGCCTCCCCGCTGCGCCGCTCGCTCGGAGCGAGCGGCGCCGTAGCGTACTGGCCCCTTGAGGACGCCCGCGGATCCACCCAGGCCTACTCCCCGCTGCCCGGCGTCCAGCCGCTGCGCGCCACCGGCCTGGAGTTCGCCGCGGACGACGGCCCCACCGGATCCCTCCCCCTGCCGCGCGTCACCGAGAACGCCACCCTGGTCGGGCCCATCCCCGCCTCGGCCGCCCTCGCAGGCGGGTGGCGGATCGAGATGGTCTACTACCTGCCCGCCCTCGCCGCCCCGTCGTCCTTCCCGGACCTGCTGCGCATCGCCAGTACCGGCAGCGTCACGACCTGGACCATCAGCGTCGACTCGGCGTACATGGTCGTCTACGGCACGGCCTCGGACGGCACGGTCGTCGTCAACAAGGGCGCCAGCCCGGACTTCGCCGTCGGCGCGTGGACCCGGCTCCGCCTGGAGGTCAGCCAGGCCGGACCCACCGTTGCGTGGAGCCTGACCTGGTTCCAGATCGGCGCGACCGATGTCGCCGCGGTCGGCTTCATGAGCGACGTGTTCACCGGCAGCATCGGCCGGCCGGTGAGCATCGACACGCAGTTCGAGGCGGTCCTGGGGGACATGCAGCTCGGCCACCTGAGCGTGATGCCCGCCGGCGCCACCGACCGCTACGCCGGCGCCGACAACGGTTTCGACGGCGACCGGCCGTCTCAGCGGGTCGCGCGGCTGTGCGCGGAGGAGGGGGTGCCGGCCAGCGTCGTCGGGCGGGTCGAGGACCAGGTCGCACTCGGCCCCCAGCAACCGGCGCCGCTGCTCGCCCTGCTGGAGGAGGCCGCCGAGGTCGACGGCGGCTACCTCACCGAGAGCCGCGACGCCGTGGCCCTGCACTACCGCCCGGCTTCCCTGAGCTACAACCAGGCCCCGGCCCTGGTCCTGGACTACGGGGCAGGCGAGATCGCACCGCCGCTGGAGCCCGTGGACGACGACCAGGCCACCCGCAACGACATCACGGTGTCCAGGCGCGGCGGCTCCTCCGCGCGAGCGACCGAGGCCACCGGCCCCCTGTCCGTCCTCCCCCCGCCCGGCGGCGTGGGGAGGTACTCCGACAGCCCCGAGCTCGGCCTCTACCGGGACACCCAACTGGAGGACATCGCCTCCTGGAGGCTGCACGTCGGCACGTGGGACGCGGCCCGCTACCCGGTGGTGCGCGTCGACCTCGCCGCCGCGCCGCACCTGCTCGCGGCAGCCAGCGCGGTCGACATCGGCGACCTCATCCGCCTCACCGGCCTCCCGCTGGCCGACGGCCCCGGCGAGGTCGACCTCCTCGTCCAGGGCTACACCGAGACCCTCGGCGCCTACGACTGGATCATCGAGTTCAACTGCACCCCGGCCGGGCCGTGGGCGGTCGCGGTCCTCGACGACCTGGTCGTCGGCCGGGCAGACACCAACGGCAGCACGCTCGGCGCCGGTGTCTCCTCCACCGCCACCTCACTGTCCATCGCCACGGCCGCCGGGCCGCTGTGGACGACCGACCCGGCCGAGTACCCGCTGGACCTCGCGATCGCGGGCGAGCGCGTCACCGTCACCGCGATGTCCGGCACCACCAGCCCGCAGACCGCCACCGTCACCCGCCACGTCAACGGCGTCGTCAAGGCCTTGCCCGCCGACGCCGACGTGCGGCTGTGGCAGCCGGCCATCCTCGCCCTGTAGGAGCCCCCCGTGCCGTACCCCCAATGGCGAGCCGGTGAGCGCATCACCGCCGCACGGCTCGCGAGCATGATCCCTGCCGTGGTCGTGAAGGCCGCAGCCCAGTCGGTCACCAACTCGACCGTGCTGGTGGACGACACCCACCTCTTCCTGCCCGTCGAGGCCAACGCGACCTACGTTCTCGACGGCGCGGTCTTCTACGCCGGCCAGTACAACGCCGGCGACCTGCGGGCCGACTGGGGTATTCCCGGCGGTGCCGCGATGCGCTGGGCCATCAACGGGGCCGCGCCCGGCGGCGCCGCCGCCTACGCCTCCAACAGCACGGTGGTCGGCACGCCGCTCGAAGCCGGCACGTACGGCGTCGGCGGCGCCCTGACCTCCCTACACCCCGTCGGACACCTGGTGACCGCCAGCAGCGGCGGCCTGATGCGCCTTCGCTGGGCGCAGCGCACGGCCCACGCGACTCCCACGACCCTCCACCCCCTGTCCTGGCTGCGGCTTCAGCGCATCGCCTGACGACCAATCCATCGCCCCCGGCGCCTTCTGGCCCGGGGGCTTTCCCATGCCCAGGAGGCACCCATGGCCTGGTACGAGCCGGCCGAGAAGATGGAACTCCAACCCGAGTCGGACGAGCAGCCCGCGATCACGCCGACACAGGCGATCTTCCACAGCGTCGCCGCGCCGTGGAGGCCCCGGCGGATGTTCGAGTACTGGCGGGACTCCACCCGCCTGGAGTCGCACTTCGGTGTCGGATACGACGGCAGCGTCGGGCAGTTCGTCGGCACCGAGACCCGCGCCGACGCCAACATGCACGCCAACCGGCGCGCCGACGGCACCGGCGCCGTGAGCGTCGAGACCGCCAGCGACGACCAGGCCACCGACCCGTGGACCGACGCCCAGATCGCCGCGCTGATCGCCCTCGGGGTCTGGCTCCACCAGCGGCACGGCATCCCGCTGCGGGTCTGCCCGTCCTGGGACGCGCCCGGCTTCGGGGTGCACCGGATGTTCCCGGAGTGGTCGGACGGCGGGACGGCCTGCCCCGGGCCCGTCCGGCTCCGGCAGTTCCACGACGTCGTGATGCCCAGCATCATCGCGGCCGCGACCGGCACCACCCCGCCGCCGGCGCCCGCCCCGCCCGCCGGACCGGGCCCGGTCCGCTACCGGACGACCATCAACGGCCTGGAGTACGGCTACGGAGCGCACGGCCCGCAGGTCCTGGAGGTCGGGCAGGCCCTCGTCCGGCAGGGCTACGGAGCGGCGTACCAGGTCGGTCCGGATCAGGACTGGCGGGACCCGGACACCCTCAACTACCAGGCCTACCAGCAGAGTCTCGGCTACACCGGCGACGCCGCGGACGGCGTGCCCGGCATCGTCACCCTCCAGCTGCTGCTAGGCCACCTGCCCGGCACGCCGGCCGTCTCCCTCGCCCACATCATCGCCGCCGCGAGGACCGACCCGGGAGCGGCGCAGGGCCACCAGACGTACGGCGCCGAGGCGTTGGTCGTCGAGCGGGCCCTGGCCGACGACGGGTTCCTCGACCCTCGGTGGGTGGAAGGCAGCTTCGGCAGCCGGACGGTGCAGGCGTACGCCGCGTTCCAGCGCTCCCTCGGCTACACCGGCACCGCGGCGGACGGGATCCCCGGCCGCCGCTCCCTGGAGCGGCTCGCGCCGGGCCGCTTCAACGTCACCGACTGATCGGAGAGCACCATCATGATCCGCATACCCCGCTACGCGGTCGACCTCGCCGAGCGCACCGCCGCCACCTACCTGGAGAGCGCCATCGGTCTGCTGCTGGTCGGCGGGATCACCGGGCTGTCCAGCGTCCAGGCCGCCGCCGTCGCGGCCGTCCCCGCCGGCCTTTCCGTCGTCAAGGGCGCCCTTGGACGCTTCCTCGGCCATCCGGAGACGGCTTCGCTGCTGCCGGCCCGGCACGACCCGGCGAGCCGCCGGTGACCGGCCTCGCCGAGACTGGTGTTCTCCAGGTCGACGCGCTCGCGGCCTGGGCCACCGCGCTCGGTGCCGTGCTGGCGCTGCTCGCCGTGCTCTGGCGTACCGTCCGGCGTCTGCACGCTGCCCTGGATGCCTGGTCCGAGGACTGGCAGGGGACCCCGGCCCGTCCGGGCGTACCTGCCCGGCCGGGTGTGATGGAGCGCATCGCGGCCATCGAGCACGAGCTGGGTCGCAACTCAGGTAAGTCGCTTCGGGACGCGGTCGACCGCATCGAGGACGCCGTCAAAGACCTCCAGGACCGATAAGCCACGCGCCCCGCCCGGCATGCCGGGCGGGGCGCATTGCTGCGTTCTGGCCCGACCGGACACCGGGCGGGGCCATCATGGCCGCATGGACGACGACCACTGGACCTCACTGCCGGACTCCCCGCTGCCGGGCTACACCGCGCACCTCGACCAGATCTCAGCCCGGGCCCGGGACCTGCCGCCGGAGGAGCGGGCCGCGGTCGACGATGCGGCCAAGCGGGTCCTGGAAGCGCCTACCGTGGAGACGGTGGCCGCACTGTGGGAGAAGCTCCGCGCGGCCGGCCTCGACGGGATGTAGCCGGTTAAGGCGCCGGGCAGATGTGCTTGCGCACGGCCTCCAAAATCTTCGTGCTCTTCTCAGGCCCGAAGCCCCCGGGGTGGCCCGCGCTGGTGAAGCGCTTGCTGGTCAGCTCGATGAGCGCGGCCTGGTCCTTGCCCTGTGCCACGGAGCTGCACTGGTCCCGGCCCCTGGATACGGCCCGGTCCGGCTTGCCGTCTACGATCTCCGGGTCGATGGCGGCCAGGGCCGCGAGGTACTTCGCCTGGGTGGCGGCGTCCGGCTTCGGTGGGAGCCCGCCCGGCCCGGCCGATGCGGGCGCGGCCGCCGTCGTCCCGGCGGGCGCCGGGGCCTGAGCGGGCGCGGTGGTCTCGGGCACGGCCGCAGCGGGCGGCGCCGACGTCGCGGCCGGCGTGCTGGACTTCGCGTCGGTACTCGGTGCCGAGCTGGAGCACGCGGTCAGGCCGGCGACGAGCAGGGCCGCCGCGAGGGCGAGGCCGGTGGTACGGGTGCGCATGGTCCCCCCTGGGACGCTGGGTGTGTGATGGCGGGACCCTACCGGCGTGCCAGCGCCGAAGGAGTCAGGATCCTCGGATCTGGTGCAGCATCAAGAGTCCCGCGACGGCGTTTGCGGACCGGATCTCGCCCTTGGCCACAAGGCCCGGGACGGCGGACAGCGGCACCCACTCGCGCCGCTCAGACTCGAAATCGTCCTCAGGGTGCCCGACGTACTCGGCCCGGTCGGCCCAGTAGATGTGGTGTCGACCGTCTGCGAGGCCGTTCGATGGCTCCACGGTGAGAAGGTGTTGGAGAGGGCCCGGCCGCCAGCCGGTTTCTTCGAGCATCTCCCGCGCGGCGGCCTCCTCTAGGCTCTCGCCGTCCTCGACGACGCCGGCGGCCAGCTCCCATCCCCAGCTGTCGGTGATGAAGCGGTGCCTCCAGAGCAGCAGCACCTCGCCCTGTTCGTTGACGGCGGTGGCGAGGGCAACCGGGCGCTGACGGAGGACATAGTGGTCGAGGTGGCGCCCGTCGGGCAGCTCGACGTCCGCGAGATTCACCCGCAGCCACGGGTTCTCATAGACTGTGCGCTCGCTCAGATTCCGCCACACCGACACCCTGTGCTCCTCTGTCCTGCTGGCCGCCGTCCGGGGCAGTATCCCAGCCCCGTCACAGGGGTACCGAGAGCGCGTCGTCGATCCGGTCGACTGCATCGCGTGTCGCCGCGGTGTGGTGAATAGCCAGCTGCCGCCGGAGCGCCACGAACCGATCGCGCAGCCGCCGGCTCTCCATTCCGGTGGCGAGGCCCAGCGCGCCGACCGCGTGGGCGGCGGCCTGTTCGGCATCTCCCCGCCCGAGGTCGACGGTGGTCAGGGTAGCGAGCCGGTGAACCCGGCCGCGGGCGTGCGCCTGCGTCTGCACGGCCTCCTCGGCGTACTTCTGTGCTGACCTCCAGTCCCCGAGACTGATCAAGGTCTCGGCCAGCTGCGCCTCGACCAGGCCGGGCTGGACATAGCCGGTCTCCGGCGGCTCCTCGTCACGCCGGATCCGGCTGGCGGCACTCTCGGCCCGGCTCATCGCCGCATGAGCCGCCACGACGTCGCCCATGCGCGCGTAGCTCTTGGCCTGCATCGCGTGCAGGTCGGTGGCCAGGGCCGGACTGATGTGCGGTCCGGCGGACCGGATGCCGGCCTCGGCAAAGGCGACGGCCTGGCGGTAGTCCCTGAGGAACAGCGCCTGGTTGACGAGCAGGGCTATCACGTACCCACCGAAGGCACGGTCTCCAGAGGCCTTGGCAAGCCGGAGTGCCTGGTGGAAGTAGCGCTGGGCCAGTCCCTGGGCGTCCGCGTCGTACGAACAGATCCCCGCGACCGCAGCGAGACCCCCAGCCGCGCGGAGTAGGTCCCGGCCGACGGCGTCGGTGTAGGTGCCCCGTACAAGCGGGGCGGTGTGCTCGGTGAGGAATGCGACGACGCGCGCTTTGGTAGCGACTCCGCCGGCACCTCGGTACATCTGTTCGTACCGGCTGCGGGCAGCCCGCAGCATCTGCACATCCGACGCGCCGACGTGCAGGGTGCCCGCTCGGGAGACGTCCCGATCATGCGGAGGGTTCTCCCACTCCCAGACAGGCGTAATCGCAGCAGTGCCGGTGACCGCCTGGACAGCCTGCACCTCTGGGCGCGCCTGTCCGTCCGACCTCCATAAGGCTGTCGCCCGATCGAGGTACCCGGCGAGCGCTGGTGGGGCCGCCGACCCGGGGCGTCCCATCCCGATGTCGTCGAGGGTGAGGGGACGACCGAGCTTCTCGCCGAGCACGGCGCAGACCGCATCGGGCACGGCACCGCGGGGCACCTGCCCCTTGATCCACCGGGCGATGGCTGTGTGGTCATAGCCAGACCCGGCGCACGCGTTGATGCGGGCAGCGAGGCCAGCATGCGACATGCCAGACTCATCGATGAGTGCGTCGAGCAGCGGATTCGGCTCCACCAGGCACCTCCTGCTGATGCTGTGTCAGCAGGGTAGGGCACCGCGGTTCACACGGGGTGTGAACTGGAGTGCGCGGACACGGCCCGCGCACACGCTGCCCTGCGTCGGCCGCCGTCGGCACGCTGGCTCCATGAGTGCGGCCAGGTCGCCCTTGCCGCCATGGAGTTGAGGAGGGGTACGTGGGCCTGACCGCGGACGAGAACTGGACCGTGAGTGTCGACGGCCTCTTGGACCCGACAACGCTGCCGCCGATGGCTGCTCTGACCGCGGTCTGGCAGGCTGTCCGGAAGCTGGACCTCGGGGAGCAGCAGTGCGCCGCCGTGCGCTTGCTCTTCGGCACCGGCGCGACTGAGATGGTGGAGGCGTCGCTCGATGGCGGGGTGCTCGACTTTCCGGTCGTCTTCTCGAACCGGCGGATCATCATCCGTGTCCGCCGCGGCGACGGTCGGACTGCCAGGCAGCGGCACGGCGAGCGGTACCGCGTGGTGCAGCAGCCCCGGCAGGGACGGAATCCGGGGCTGTGGGTGGTGCACGACACCACGACGGGCGAGCCGGTCCGCGAGGACGGACACGTCCTGCGGTGGGGCATCGCGGCGAGCGCGCAGTCCTGGATCGGCAGAGAGCTGGCCCGCGGCGACTACCAGGGGAAGGCCGGCCATGCCGCTGTACCGGCACCGACCGCGACCCACGCGGACGCCCGGTGAGCCTGGCCGGCGGCAAGCCGGTGCCCGCTCGGACCGGGTACGGCAGGTGCGCCATCTGCGGCAGGTACGGGCGGGGCCGGTGGCTGTACGACCTCACCCCGTACACCGCAGTGGTGGAGCACTGTCCGCCGCGTCGGGACTCGCCCCAGCTGACGGCTGCCGCAGCAGTCTCGGTCGCGGCCCTCGTGCTGCTGTGCGTGCTACTGCTGACCATCTGGCACTGACTCCCTGGCTGGCGTACGGCGGTGCGCTGGCCAGGGTCGCGCGGCAGCGAATGATCAGCACAACTGGGGGGGGGATCAATATCTCGAACTCATATTCGATCGGCCGTGTACGCTACACGCTGCCGAATCCCTGCATCAGGATTCCCCCGAGGAGCACCGGAATGACCGACTCGTCTCAGCTGAAGCCTCCCGGATGGAGCCTCAGGACCCGCACCTTCGATCCAGCGGACGCGTGCGATGACGTCATGGTCACTGCGGCGACAGTACGGGCGCGCCTGCGGGACGGACGCCAGGTCGAAGCACTGGAGTACCAGCGCCTACTCGCCGAACTGGTCGGCCGCCTCGGCGAGGACATCCGGCAGCGCGCCGCCCGGTAGGCACAAGTCCTCCGGGCCAGCAGCGAGCCAGCAGAGGCGCCGCCAGACCCAAACATGAAAGCGACCGCCCCTCCGCTTGCTAGCTACTCAGCAGGTAGAGGGGCGGTCGCACGTGGTGGGGCGCCAGGGGCTCGAACCCTGAACCTACGGATTAAAAGTCCGCAGCTCTGCCAATTGAGCTAGCGCCCCGCGGCCCGCGCCGGGTGGAGCAGGCCACGGCGATCCTACCCGGTGGGGGGAGGGGCTCCGCCAGTGGATTGCGGAGGCGCGCCGGGGTCAGGGGGCCGACGTGACCGGCGAGGTGTAGTGGGCCGCGCGGACGCGGTGGAGCCAGGCGTCGGCGGGGCGCTCGTCGGGGCGGTCGGGCAGCATGCCGGGGCGGTCGAGGCGGTCGGCGGTGTCCGCGAGCAGGCGTTCGGCGACGGCGGGTTCGTCGGCGATGCGTTCGCCGAGGCCGCGCACGCGCTCCGGATCGGGGAGGCGGACGAGGTTGTGGCCGGTCTCGTGGAGGTGGACGGCCTGTTCGAGCAGCCGGACCAGGTGGCGGGCGTGCTTGGCGGCCCGGGCCCGGGTCGCCGGGTCGGTGGTGTCCCGGGTCAGCAGCTTCCTGAACTGCTGGGTGGCGTAACCGAGGTAGGCGTTGCGGACGGCCCGGGCACTCAGGAAGGAGCGGCGTATGCCGATCAGTTCGTCGCCCAGCGGGGTGCGGACCTCGTACAGCTCCTCGGGCAGCCAGACGAGTTCGGAGGCGGTGGGATTGCAGCTCAGCGCGAGGCGGCACCACTTGGCCGCCTCGTGCAGGGTCCGGTCGGGCGCGGTGGTGACGTGCGACTCGGCCGGGCGGTGCAGGCCGTGGAAGCCCTCGGTCGGCGCGGCGAACAGGCCGAGGCGGTCGATGTCGGAACCGGCGTGGGCCAGCCCGTACGCGGTCGAGCCGACGATGCCGGACAGCAGGACGGTGCCGGACGGCAGGGCGCTGGCGGACGACAAGGCGGTACCGGACGGCAGGACGGTGTCGGAGGTGGCGGACATGGGGTTCCCTTCGTCGGCTCCCGGCCCGCAGTCTCCCCCGACGGGGACCCGCCGGGCGAGCGGTTTCCGGGACCAGGGCCGGGACCGGGACCGGAGCGGGACCGGAGCGGCGGCAGCCCCCGAACGGAGCGGCCGCGGTCGGCCCGGGCCGGACGGGACCTGCGGCACCGTCCGGATCCGGCCCCTGCCGGGCGTCCAAGATCGCTGCACCGCCGCCGAGTTGGGACCGGGCCTGCGCCGACGGCGGCTGTGCGGGGCGGGGCGCGGAGAAGGGTAGGGTGCGGAGCATGTCGACCGTTACCGCTTCCGAGCAGACCGACCGCCCCGACGTCGTCCTGATCACCGGTGCCGGGCGCGGCATCGGCGCCGCCACCGCGCTGCTGGCCGGCCGCCGCGGCTACCGCGTCTGCGTCAACTACCGCTCCGACGAGGCGTCCGCCGCCGCCGTGGTGGACGCGGTCCGGGCCGAGGGCGGCACGGCGCTCGCCGTCCGGGCCGACGTCACCCGCAGCGCCGAGGTGGAGCGGCTGTTCGCCGTCGTCGACGCCGAACTCGGCCCGCTCACCGCACTGGTGAACAACGCCGGGACACTGGAGAAGCAGGGCCGGCTGGAGGACATCGACGAGGAGCGCCTCAACCGGATCTGGGCCGCGAACATCACCGGCCCCTTCCTGTGCGCCGCCCAGGCCGTCCGCCGGATGTCCACCCGGCACGGCGGGCACGGCGGCGCGATCGTCAACGTCTCCTCGGCGGCGGCCCGGCTCGGCTCGCCCAACGAGTACGTGGACTACGCGGCCGCCAAGGCCGCCGTCGACACGATGACCCGCGGGCTCTCCCTGGAGGTGGCCGCCGAGGGCATCCGGGTCAACGCGGTCCGCCCGGGGCTGATCCACACCGGGATCCACGCGCTGGGCGGCGAACCCGGCCGGGTCGACCGGGTCGCCCCGAACCTGCCGATGCGGCGGGGCGGGGAGGCGGAGGAGGTCGCCGAGGCGATCCTGTTCCTGCTGTCGCCGGCCTCCTCGTACACCACCGGGGCTTTCCTGGACGTGTCCGGCGGCCGCTGACCGGTACCGCGGCGCCGATCGGCGCGACGGGCGGCGGGCCGGGGGGGGTGACCGCAGTGTCCCGGATTCCTTCCCCCTGCGCCGTCCGCGCCCGTACGGTAAGGGCCATGACCGACGACCTGCCGGACCGTGAACCCGACCTGCCGTCCGCCTTCATCGACATCCCCGGGGTGCGCAACTTCCGTGACGCCGGAGGCGTCGGCTCGCTCCGGCGCGGAGTGCTCTACCGCTCCGGCTCGTTCCACACCCTCGCCCCCGAGGGCGCCCAGCGGCTCAAGGCGCTCGGCCTGCGCACCGTGATCGACCTGCGCAGCCCGTTCGAGCTGGAGGTCTGGCCCGACCTGCGGCACGGGCTGGACCACGAGGCGCACAGCCTCCCCACCCTGCCCGCCAACCGGGAGGACACCGACCGGCCCTGGCCGGAGGGCCAGGCGGAGCTGTACCCGTTCATGGCCGCGACCGCCGGCCCCTCGCTGGTCGCCGCGATCCGCCGGCTCGGCACCCCCGGCGCCCTGCCCGCCGTCGTCCACTGCGCCGTCGGCAAGGACCGCACCGGGCTCACCATCGCCGTCGTCCAGGAGCTGCTGGGCGCCTCCGAGGCCGACGTCCTCGCCGACTTCCTGCGCTCCAACGCCGGGCTCGGCCTCCTCGACGGGCCCACCCCCTACCTCGACGAGACCGGCACCGAGCGCGTCTCCCGGCCCATCTCGGAGGAACTGCTCGTCTCGTCCTTCGAGTGGATCCGCGCCCACCACGGCTCCCTCACCGCCTACCTGCACGCCCACGGCGCCACCGACGAGGACCTCGACGCCCTCCGGTCCAACCTCTTGGGCTAGGCGTGTCGGCGAAGTCCCGTCGGACCGGGACACAGGGGAGGACGAAGCGGCCGGGGAGGGAGGCAGGGGCGTGAGGCGCGGCGAACTGCTCACCGCCCTGTCCGGCATCAGGCAGGCGCGGAGCGGCGGCGTCCGGGCCCCGCACAAACCGCTGCTGCTGCTCTGGCTGCTCGGCCGCCACGCCCGCCTCGGCACCAGCGAGGTGACGTACGCGGAGGCCGAGGAGCCGGTCAGCCGGCTGATCAACGACTACGGGCCCGCCGTCGGCCGCGCCACCGCCGTCCAGCGTGCCGCCATGCCGTTCGTCCACCTGGAACGCGGCCTCTGGACGCTGCGGGACGCCGCCGGGCGGGCGCTCGACCCGAACGACGTCGGGGGCAGCGGTGCCGCGCTGCGGCGGGTCGGGGCGGTGGGCCGGCTGCGGCCGGAGGTCGAGCGGCTGCTCGCCGAGGACCCGTCGGCCCTCGCCGTCGCCGTCCGGCTCCTGCTGGACCGGCACTTCACCCCAACCCTGGAGGCGGCGATCTGCGGACAGGCGGACGTCGCCCTGCCCGAGCTGGACGTCGCCGACCTGGAGCTCCCCGGCCCGGAGCTCCCCGACCTGGAACTCCCCGACCCGGACGGGCCGGCGTACCGGATCACCCGGCGGCGGGTCCGGGCCGCCGGCTTCGCCGCCGACGTCCTGCGGGCGTTCGGCCACGCCTGCGCGGTCTGCGGGTACGACGGCCGGCTCGGCCGCGCCACCGTGGGGATCGAGGCCGCCCACGTCCGGTGGCACAGCCAGGGCGGCCCGGACGTGGTCGACAACGCGCTCGCCCTCTGCTCCCTGCACCACGCCCTGTTCGACTTCGGCGTGCTCGGGGTGACGGAGGACCGGACCGTCCGCGTCTCCCCGCACTACCGGACCGACTCACCCGCCGGCCGGGCCGTGCTGGCCCTCGTCGACCTCCCGGTGGCCCTCCCCGACCGCCCGCTCTCGGCGCGCGCGTACGACTTCCTGGGCTGGCACGACCGGTCGGTCTTCAAGCACGGCGGCTTCGTCCCCGACTGACCGGCCACGGGCCGCCACGGGCCGCCACGGCCGGCTACTGCCGTTCCAGGCGCCACCACTGGGTGGGCGAGTCGGTGTCCTCCCACTGGTGGACGGGGGTGGGCGGCTCGGTGGCCGGGCCGTCCGGGGCGGTCAGGGCCTTGCCGCTGACGAAGCTGGTGAGGGTGTACGTGCCGGGGTCGTCGAGGTGGTGCTCGACCAGCCACTCCTGGGCGCCGAACGCGTTGGCGGACCACTGCTGGACCGGGACGCCGTTCTCCGGGGAGGCCCCGGTGACGTCCAGGCGCTTGCCGCCGGCCACGTTCTCGACGTGGAACAGCGCGCCGCCGGGGTGGACGGCGCTCAGCCGCCAGAGTTGCGCGTCGGAGCCGTCCTCCGCGCCGAGCACCGCCTTGGCGCCGCTGCGGCGGCTGCCGCCGGCGATCTCCAGCAGCAGGCCGCCGGCGGCGTTCCGGATCCGGTAGAGGCCGTCGGTGATCGCGTGGTCAGTCACGGGTGGAGTCTCTCACCGGGCTGTGACAGCCCGGTGCTCCCAGGCGAACGCGGCGGCCAGGACGAGGACGACGGCGCCGACCTGCACCAGGGCGGAGGCGCTGGTGCCGAGCGGCACGGTGGCCGTCACCAGGGCGGCGGCCAGCAGCCGCGGCAGGTTCGGACCGAGGCCGAAGGTGCGGCGGCCGGCGGCGTTGGCGACGAGGAAGACGGCGACGCCGCCGGCCAGCGCCCCGGCCTGGGCGGCGGTGACCGGCGCACCCGGGTGGGCGACGGCGGACTTCACCCCGGCGGCGAACAGCAGCACGCCGAGCAACAGCCCGTAGTGGCCCAGGTTGTAGACGCTGATGGCGAGCCGGTTGCGCTCCTCCGAGGGCACCCCGGCCATGTGGTGCTCGGCGCGCACGTCGTCGTCGTGGCCGAAGTACGCCCACCAGAGGCCGACGCAGACGGCGAGGCTCAGCACGGCGACGGCGACCAGCGGGGCGGTCAGGTCGGCGGTGCCCGCGCCGACGCCGATGGCGATCACCGACTCACCGAACGCGATGATCACGATCAGTCCGTGCCGCTCGACGAAGTGGTCGGCGCGCAGCTGGAAGCTGGGCAGGTCGACCAGCCGGGGTATGGCGAACTGCAGGGCGAAGGCCGCCGCCCAGAGGACGAGCTGGCCGGAGCCGGTGAGGTAGCCGCCGGTCACCACCATCGCGGTGTTGACCAGGTTGAGCCCGCCCATCCGCAGCACCGGCTCCAGGGCCACGCCGGACACCGCGAACATGCCGGTGTGCACGGCCACCACCAGGAGGTACGCCCAGCCGAAGACGACCCCGCTGCCCTCGAAGGCGTGCGGGACGGCGAGCGAGATCAGCAGGAAGCCCGCCATCGCCAGCAGCAGCAGGCTCCGCCGGCCGTGGGTGCGCGGCGGCATGGCGTTGGTCAGCCAGATGAACGCGTCGTACATCCACCAGATCACCGCCAGCATCACCAGGACCTGGGTGAGGCCGCCCGGGGTGAGGTGGTGGGCGAGGCTGTCGGTGAGCTGGGTGACGGTGAAGACGAAGACGAGGTCGAGGAAGAGCTCCAACGGGCTCGCGCGCAGCGCCGGTTCGCCGCCGGTGGCGGCGGCCGGTCCGGGAGCGGCGAAGGCGGCGGCCGGTCCGGTGCGGGCCGTGGCGGCCGTGGCGGCGGGGGCACCGGCGGGGTGGCTACGGGCTGGGGTCGCGGTCACTCGCGAGAGTATGGGGCACCGGCGTCGGGCCGCGCGGGGGATTCCACCGGACGGACGGGGCGGTGGACGGGCCCGCCCAGGGGCCGTCGGCCGGGCGGCGGTCGAGGCCGGGCCGGGAGACGGCCCGGACCAGCGGACGGCCCGGACCCGACGACGGCTCCGCGCGGGCGGGCCTCTATGCTGCCGCGAATGGTGTTCGACCCTCATACCCCGCAGGACGGCCGCACCGGGCCGTCGGACCGTCAGCCGACCTCCCTCGCAGGGGCGGTGGCCGAGTTCGAGACAGCCGTCGCGACGCTGCACGACGCCGGCGGCGGCGAGCGGTTCGACGCGGCGCTGCGGCGGCTCGGCGGACTGCTCGGACCGGCCGGGGAGCAGGAGTCGGCGGCGGTCGGCCCGCGGCTGGCCTCGCTGCTGCCGGACACCCCGCCGTTCCAGCGCGCCCACCTGGCGATGATGGTGGGCGCCTGCGTGGAGCGCGGCGCCGACCCGGTGGCCTGCGCCGACCACATCCTGGCCGGGCTGCGCGAGGCGCTGACCGGCGCGCTGCTGCTCCTGGAGCGCTGGAAGGAGACCGGCGACGGCGGCCCGGACGACCTGCCCGACCCGGACGGGGACGACCCGGACCGGGACAGCCCCGGCCGCGCCCACGCCCGGATCGAGGAACCGGGGCGGCTGGACGAGTGGCACGCCCACCGGGCCGTGATCGGCTGGTGGACGCTCTCGCTGTGGCAGCGGGCCGCGTTCGCGCTCTACACCCACGCCGCCGTCCGCCGCACGGCCCGGGAGTCCGGCGTGACGGACGTCCTGACCGGGCTGATCGACCGGTACTCCGGCGACCGGCACGACCTCAAGGGCCTGCGGTACCTCGCGGCCGCGCTCGACGACGAGCCGCTGCTGGTCCTGCACCGCCCGACCGGCACCGGCTACCTGCTCCGGATGGACGGGCTGACCGACAACTTCCAGCTGCACACGCTGCTCGCCGAGGTGCTGATCGGCGGCGGCCACCTGCCCGGCACCCGGCCGGCCCCGGAGGTCGTCACGCTCAGCCGGACCGGGCGGGTGGACGGGCGGCACCGGGTCACCGCCACCGGCGCGTTCAACCTGGTCGCACCGGACGGCGGCTGGATCTGGAACGAGGGCATGCCGGAGGACGTCCCGGTGGTGGACGGTGTCCGCACCCTCGTCCTGGACCCGCAGCCGTACGAACGGAGCTGGGCGGCCGGGCGGTTCGTCGAGGAGGTGCCCGGGGAGCTCCGGCTGGAGCGGGTGCTGGCCCCGGCCGAGGCCGCGTCGCGGCTCGCCTCGGCCGCCCCGGCGCAAGGCTTCGGGCAGGCGGTCCGGTAGCGGACGGCGGGCGGGCAGCGGTCCGGTCCGGAGCCGCCCCGGGCCAGGCGGCAGGCGGTAGGCGGTAGGCGGTAGGCGGTAGGCGGGGAACGGCCGAAGGCGGGCGGGCGGTGCGGCCGGGTTATGGTCGGAGGCCCGAGGAGTCTGCTTGAGGAGTGGAGTCGACGATGGCGAGGATCCCGAACGCGCTCACGTCCGCCGCGCCGGCCGCGCTGACCGCGGCGGGCGGTCTGGTCGGCGGCTACGGCGTGGCCCGCTGGACCGGCAAGCGCCAACTGGGCGGCGCCGTCCTGGCCGTGGCCGGCGCGGGCGCCGCCACGCAGTGGCACCGGCGTTCCGGTGCGGCCACCGCGGCCGCCCTGACCGGGCTGTACGTGGCCGCGTTCGGCGGCTCGCACCCGCTGGCCAAGCGGATCGGCTCCTGGCCGTCCGTGTTCGCCGTCACCGGCGTGGTCGTCGCAGCCTCCGCCGTCACGTCGGCGGTCGTCACCCGCAAGGACTGACGCCCCGGCGGCACGCCCCGGCAGCCGCACGTCGGGCGGCCGCCGGGGCCCACCTGCCGCCCGTCGGCGGCACGGTCGGCGGCACGGTCAGCGGCCGAACCGGGCCTCGAACGCGGCCCGGTTCGGCGAGACCGGCGTCCGGTCCCAGACCGCGAACACCACCCGGTCGAAGGCGGCTCCGTACCGGGCCAGTGCGCCCTCGAAGGCCTCCGCCACCTGGGCCGGGTCGTTGCGGAACACCCCGCAGCCCCACGCCCCCAGCACCAGCGCGCGTATCCCGTGCTGCGCCGCCGCCGCGAGCACCCGCTCGGCCCGCTCGGCGAGCACCCCCCGGACGTCCACCGCGCCGTTCGCGTCCACGGCCCCGTTCAGCTCCGCGCCCTCCGGGTCCGGGTCCGCGTCGGCCCCCGCCCCCGTGCCCGCCGCCGCGGCCTCCGCACGCAGCGCCAGCTGGCCCGCGTTCGGGGCCGGCGAGGTCAGGAAGGTGACCGGGTACGGGCGGGCCAGCAGCTCGCCGCCCTCGCCCCGGATCACCGGCACCCCGGGCGAGACGATCACCCGGTGGCTGTACCTGAGGTCGCGGGAGGCCCGGTGCGCCTCGTAGTAGTCCGGTGCCTCCACCAGGCAGGTGTACAGCAGGGCGCTGCGGCAGAGGTCCTCCTCCTGGGCGCGGGAGCCCCGCAGGTAGCCGCCGCCCGGGTTCCGCGCGGAGGCGAAGTTGAGCACCCCGACCGGACCGGCCCCCGCCTCGACCAGCCGCCGGGCCGCCGGGATGCTGCCCTCGGCCGTGACCTCGACCGCGCCCGCCAGCGGCCCGGGGCCCGGCCCTCCGGCCGACACCAGCGCGTCCAGCTCCGCCGGGGCGTACGACACCGTCCCGGCGCGGGCCGCCGCCAACGGCCCGGCCAGGTCGACGAGCCCGCCCCCGGGCGCCCGGTAGCTCCCCCGCTCGGCGATCCCCTCGTTCTCCGTCGCCACGTTGCGCATTCTGCTGCTCATGTCGGCGACCGTAGGGGACGCCGGCCACCCGGCGCCACTGGTTATTCTCACCCCCAGAACAACGGGCCCGGGGCCGTCCCGGCCGTTCCCCGCGACCGGCGGGAACCCCCGCCCGACCGGCCCGATCCGCCCGACCGGACTGACCGACACGCCCGGACCGCCCGGCCCGCCTGCGCCCGGGAACGCCGAAGGGCCCGCCCCACCGGAGTGGAGCGGGCCCTTCGTCGACGCTCAGTCGCCACGCCCCGCGGCCTCACCCGGAGGCCGCGGCGCTACGACGTCAGTTCTTCCAGCGCGGCTTGCGGTCGTCGCGGTTGAAACCGCCCGAGTTGAAGCCGCCGGAGCGGCCGCCGCGGTCGTCACGGTCGCGGTTGAAGCCGCCACCGGCCTGCGGGCGGCCACCGGAGCGGTGGTCGTCGCGGCGGGAGAACGGACGGCTGCTGCTCGCGCCGGCGCCGCCGCGCTCGTCGCGGTCACGGCCGAAGGCCGGACGGTCGCCGAAGGAACGGGCCGGACGGTCGCCGAAGGAACGGCCGCCGCGGTCGTCGCGGTCGCGGTTGAAGCCGCCGCGGTCGTCACGGTCACGGTTGAAGCCACCGGAACGGCCACCACGGTCATCGCGGTCGCGGTTGAACGCCGGACGGTCCCCACGGTCGCGGTTGAAGCCGCCACGGTCGTCACGGTCACGGTTGAAGCCACCGGAACGGCCACCACGGTCATCGCGGTCGCGGTTGAACGCCGGACGGTCCCCACGGTCGCGGTTGAAGCCGCCACGGTCGTCACGGTCACGGTTGAAGCCACCGGAACGGCCACCACGGTCATCGCGGTCGCGGTTGAACGCCGGACGGTCCCCACGGTCGCGGTTGAAGCCGCCACGGTCGTCACGGTCACGGTTGAAGCCACCGGAACGGCCACCACGGTCGTCACGGTCGCGGTTGAACGCCGGACGGTCCTCGCGGAACGCCGGGCGCTCGTTGCGCGCCTCGCGGTACGACGGCGCGCGCTCCTCGGCGACCGCGGCGGGCGCGGCCGACTCGACCGCGACGGTCTCGCCGGTCACGGCCTCGCCCTCGGCCTCGGCGGCCGGGGCCTCGTCCACGATGCCCAGGTCGGCCCGCTCGCGAGCGGCCCGCGCGGACAGCCGGTCGGCCTCGTCGCGCAGCTCGGAGGCGCGGCGCTGGGCCCGCTCCAGCTGGCGGGCCATGTCGGCGACCTCGCGCTCGGCGGCACCGGCGATGTTGGAGGCGCTCTCCGCCTGGACCTCGACCAGCGAACGGGCGCCGGTGATCCGGGCCACCTCCGGGTCGAAGGCGTGGTCCAGGATGTGGCGGCTGGCGTCGACGCCGGCGTCCTCCATCAGGCGGAAGACACCGCGGCGCTGGTGCGGCAGCACCAGGGTGACGACGATGCCGGAGCGGCCGGCGCGGGCGGTGCGGCCCGAGCGGTGCAGGTAGTCCTTGTGGTCGCCGGCCGGGTCGACGTTGAGCACCAGGTCGATGCCGTCGACGTGGATGCCGCGGGCGGCGACGTCGGTGGCGACGACGACGTTGACGTAGCCGTCCTTGAAGTCGCCGAGGACCCGGGTACGGGCGCCCTGGGTCATGCCGCCGTGCAGCGCGTCGGCCTTCACGCCGGCCTCGACGAGCTGCTCGGCGACGCGGTCGGCGCCCATCTGGGTGCGGACGAAGATGATCGTCCGGCCCTTGCGGGCGGCGATCGCGTTGGTGATCGGCGCCTTGTCCTTGGGCTTCACCACGAGGATGTGGTGGGTCATGGTGGTCACCGCGCCGGCCGACGGGTCGACCTCGTGGGTGACCGGGCTGTTCAGGTAGCGCTTGACCAGGGTGTCGATCTCGTTCTCCAGGGTGGCGGAGAACAGCAGGCGCTGGCCGCCGGCCGGCACCTGGTCGAGGATCTCGGTGACCTCGGGCAGGAAGCCCATGTCGGCCATCTGGTCGGCCTCGTCGAGGACGGCGACCTGGACGTCGTCGAGCTTGGCGGAGCCGCGGTTGATCAGGTCGCGCAGACGGCCGGGGGTGGCGACGAGGACGTCGACGCCGCGCTCCAGCGCGTAGATCTGGTTGGACATCGAGGTACCGCCGCAGACCACCTTGAGCCGCAGGCCGAGCACCGAGCCGAAGGGCTCCAGGGCGTCGGCGACCTGCATCGCCAGCTCACGGGTCGGGACGAGGATCAGGCCGCGCGGGTGCTTGGCGCGGGTCCGCTCGCCGGCGGCGAGGCGGGTCAGCAGCGGCAGGCCGAAGCTGAGGGTCTTGCCGGAGCCGGTGCGGCCGCGGCCCAGCACGTCCTTGCCGGCCAGCGCGTCCGGGATGGTCGCGGCCTGGATCGGGAACGGGGTGGTCACGCCCCGCTTGGCGAGGGCGCGGACGATGTCGTCCGGCAGGCCCAGGTCACCGAAGGTGAGGGTGGGCTCGGCGGGCTCCTCGGCCTCGGCGGCGTCGTCGGCCGCGGCCTCGTCGGTCGCGTCGGCGTCGGTGGTGTCGACCTCGTCGACGGCGGCGATCAGCTCGGCGTCGGCCTCGACGGCCGGCTGGGCGGCGTCGAGGGAATCGGTGGTCGGCTCGGTGGTTGCGGCATCGGCGGCGGTCTCGCTCGCAGGCATGGCGAAGCGGGCGTCGTCAACGAGAGACATCTAAAACCTTCCGGAAGTGGCACGCGCCAAAGTCCGGGGTTCTGTTTCACAACCGCCTCTATGCGGTCAGCCACGGATCGCCGGAACGCGCCAAGGGCGCCAGGTGAGTTAGGGCGCCAGTCAAATGGATCAAACGAACGATCTACCACCATAGACGAACCTGGGGATCAGAGGCAAATGCGCTGGCCGGACTCGGAAACCGAAGCCCGGCCGGCCGCGCTACTGCCCTCCCGTTCCCGCGCTGGGCGCCGGGGAGGCCGTCGCGGCGGGCGAGGGCTCCGGCGCCGGGGTGGCGCTCGGCGCGGGCGTGGTGTGCGCGGGCTCGGGCGAGGCGGGCGGGCGCCCGCTCGGGCTCGCCGCCGGCGCGGACGCCGTCGAGCCGCCGGAACGGCCGTCCCCGGTGCCGGGCCCCGTTCCGGCGGTGGCCCCGGTGCCGCCCGTGGTGTGGCCCGCCCCGGCGGTGCCGCCCGCGCCGCCGGCCGTCCCGCCGGTGGTCGTGCCGGCGCCCGGGTGGGGCGCGGGGCTGGCGCTCGGCCCCCCGGCGGCGCCGCTCGCGCCGGGCGCGGCCTCCCCCGGCCCGCCCACCGGCACCGGCTCCGCGCCGACGGGTGCGCCGTTCACGCCGGTCAGGTCGCCCGTCATGGCCGGCGGCTCACCGGCGGCCGGGCCGAGCTGCCCGCCACCCGGCGCGTTCTGCCCCTGCACGCTCCCCGTACGCTCCGGCCGCCCGGACGCGCCACCCTGGTGCGCGCCGCCGGCCGGGGAGGCCGAGGAGCCGCCGCCCGGCTTCGCCGCCGTTCCGGCCTGGCCCACCGGCACCGCGCCGTGCTTCTCGTCCGCACCGGGCCCCACCGACATGCAGCCGGTCAGCCCCAGCCCGGCCACCGCCAGCACCGCCGCCGCCCGCACCACCCCGGTCCGGACCGCCGCCGTCCGCGGCTCGGCCCCCCGCGGCGCGAGCGTCCGCGGCATCACGGGGCGTTCCGTCACCGGGCGTTCCGTCACCGGGCGCTCCACCGCCGGTCGTCCGCCCGCCGCCGGCTCCGCCGGCCACCCCTCCCGGGAGCCCCGCTCCCGGGTGCCCGACTCCCGCTCCGCACGCACCGCACGGACCGCACGCATCGCCGCCACCGCGCTCCCTCTCCTGACCCCGCCCCGGCCCGACCGCCCACCCACCGCGCGCGGCCACCATTTCTGGTGCCCAACGCGCGCCCCCGGCGCACGGACACGGACCGGACCACCGGGAGCACCCGAACGAGCGCCGCAGCCGCCCCCGGAGCCGAACGGGGGTTCCCCCGCCGGACCCGCGTACGCCCCGACGGCGGCCCGCCCGCCCCGGATCAGCCCCAGAGCGCCGTCGCCAGGCCCGCCCCCGCGTAGACCGCCGCCAGGCCCGCCACCACGCTGCCGGCCGCATTGGCCAGCGCGTACCGCCCGGCCCCGCCCTCCACCAGCCGCAGCGTCTCGTACGAGAAGGTCGAGTAGGTGGTCAGCGCCCCGCAGAACCCCGTCCCGAGCAGCAGCCGGACGTGCGAGGACGCGGCGCCGGCCGCCGCCGCCCCGGTCAGCAGCCCGAGCACCAGGCAGCCGGCCACGTTCACGGTGAACGTCCCCCACGGGAACACCGAGTCGTGCCGGGACTGCACCGCCCGGTCGGTCAGGTACCGCAGCGGCGCGCCGACCGCCGCGCCGACGACCACCAGCAGCCAGTTCACGCCCCCGCCTCCCCGCCGCCGCCGTCGGACGGCCCGGCCGCGCCAGCACCCGCACCGGCCCCGCCGCGCCCCGCGTACCGGACCACCTCGCACCGGTCCAGCACCACCAGTCCCTCCGCCACCAGCCCGTCCAGCAGCGGCAGGAAGGCCCGCACCCGCTCCTCGGTGTCCACGATCACCACCGCCACCGGCAGGTCCTCGCTCAGCGACAGCAACCGCGCCGTGTGCACCAGGGACGACGCCCCGAACCCCTCGATCCCCCGGAACACGCTCGCCCCGGCCAGCCCGGCCGCCCGCGCCCGGTGCACCACCTCGCTGTACAGCGGGCGGTGCCGGTGCCGGTCGTTCTCGCCGACCAGGACCGTCAGCCGCAGCGCCGCCCCGCCCAGCCGCGGCGGTCCCGCACCCCGCTCCCGCCCGGCCCCCCGCTCGCGCCCCGTCACACGGCCCTCCCCGCGCCGCGCCGGACCAGACGGCGCGTCACCCCGGCCGCCGCCCAGACCGCCGCCAGGGCCGCCAGCAGCGTCACCCCGAGGTAGGCCGCGGCGGCGCCCGGCCGCCCCTCCCCCACCAGCCGGCGGATGTCCACCGCGTACGTCGAGAAGGTCGTGAACCCGCCCAGGACCCCGGTCCCGAGGAACGGCCGCACCAGCGGATGCACCGGCCGCCCCTCGGTGACCAGCACCAGCAGCACCCCGATCAGCGCGCACCCGACCACGTTCACCAGCAGCGTCGTCCACGGGAAGGCCGCCGGACCGTCCGGCCACAGCAGCCCGGCCCCGTACCGCGCCGACGCCCCCAACGCCCCGCCGACCGCCACCACGGCCACCACCGGCCCCTGCCCCCGCAGCACCGGCGCCCGCCGCCCGGACGCGGCCCGCGGCGGCTCCTCCACCGGGCCGCCCGGCACCACACCCTCCGAGGTCACCATGAGCCCCATGAAACACCGCCCCGGGCCGCCTGGCACACCGTCACCCCAGACCCGACAATGATCCGGTGGAGATGACCCGGGAAGAGTTCGAGGTACTGGTCAGCGACGCCCTCGACCAGATCCCGCCGCAGCTCGCGGCCATGATGGACAACGTCGCGGTCTTCGTCGAGGACGAACCCGACCCCGCCGACCCGGAACTCCTCGGCCTCTACGAGGGCACCCCCCTCACCGAACGCGGCGAGTGGTACGCCGGCGTCCTGCCGGACCGGATCCTCGTCTACCGCGGCCCGACCCTCCGCCTCTGCGACTCCCGCGAACAGGTCGTCGAGGAGGTCCGCACCACGGTGATCCACGAGGTCGCCCACCACTTCGGCTTCGACGACCACGAGCTCGACGAGCTCGGCTGGGCCTGACCCCCGCCCTCCGGCGGCCCCCGCCGCCACCCCCTCCCGGGGCCCCGCCGGCACCCCGCCCCCCACCTGGCCGAAACCCGTTTTGGCGATCCGCCCGGCATCCCATATGCTTCTCGACGTCCCCGAACGCTGGAAACAGCGGGACAGGCCGCAAGCCCTCATCGTCTAGTGGCCCAGGACGCCGCCCTTTCAAGGCGGTAGCACGGGTTCGAATCCCGTTGGGGGCACGCAGTACCGCAGTACGGCCGTAGTACAGTGCAGTAACGCAAGACCTGGTGGAGCGACACCACCTAAGGTCCCGTGGAGCAGTTGGTTAGCTCGCCACCCTGTCAAGGTGGAGGTCGCGGGTTCAAGTCCCGTCGGGATCGCTCGTCTCGCAAGAGACGGTGCAGTACGGCCAGGTAGCTCAGTTGGTACGAGCGTCCGCCTGAAAAGCGGAAGGTCGCCGGTTCGACCCCGGCCCTGGCCACATAGCCTGACCAGGCACGATGCCCTCGAAGCAGCTCGCTTCGGGGGCGTTTTCGTGTCCGTTGACGCCAACGGCTCCGAATCATGGCGAACCCGGACCACTCGGCCAGGGCCCCAGCACGGCGATCGGGATCAAGTGATGCACATCACACCCGAGCCCCGCCGGGGCCCGCTGTCGACTTCCCGGGAGGTACACACCTCCAGCCCGGGGTCCCACCAACCACGGAGCAGGCAGGGCGCCCCGTAAGAGAGCAGCGCTCCTCCCTCCCCTGCGGCGGCGACCAGGGCAAACGGGTCACGACTGCAGCCCGCGGATGGGGCCGCGAACACGCACTCCCGCTCAGAGTGCCGTATTCACCCCCGGCAAGCTGCGGTAGACGTAGCTCTCGGCCGACAGGAACCGGTGCCTCGCCCACGACCGTCCGAATACGCCCTCACCCCGCTCCAGCCACCGCCGGTGGTCGTGGGCGCTGATGCTGAGCGGCTGCAGCACCGCCGGTGCTCTCGGCGAGGCACCCCACTGCGGCTCGCTAGCCCGGTCCGTACGGCAGCGCGTCGAGGACCTGCTGGACGAGCACGGGGTGGCGTTCGTGGAAGACACCCCAAGCGAAGGCTCCGGGGACATCGCTGCGGATCACGGGTGCAGTCATCTCGGTCGGGCCCGTCCCTCTCACCGACATCTCAGCTGACAGCTGTCCAGCCCCACGGGCGTGGACCGTTCTGCCCCTGCAAACAGGAGAGACGGTAGTGGGCTTCCGCCCGGTGTCGAGCCGGATCGGCCGCCGCGTGCTGGAGGGCGAAGCAGGTGACCCGGAGCTCACGGATACTCCGCAGTACCGGGTAGCCGGCCCAGGTCATCACGTCGGCACCGTACGCCTCGCAGAAGGCGGTGTACTCCCTGTCCGAAACGGTGCCGAAGGTACCGAAGCCGACGGCGGTAGCGGTGAGATCCCACTCGGGAGGCCCGAGGGAGGTTCGTTCGAAGTCGAGCAGGTAGGTGGTGGTCGGTGTGACCGCCACATTGCCGCCCCACGCATCACCGTGAATGACGCTCGCAGGCAGGCCGGGCGGGAGGCTCCGCCACGCTGCTTGGAGACCCGCCAAGCGGTCGCGCAGCCACTGCCGCTGCGTGTCGCCGAGGGTGGCCGCCCCGTCGATCCTGACGGCCAGCCGAACGAACGGGTCGAGCCGGCCCAGCGGAACGTCAGGAACGGCGAGTTCGTGGACACGCCGGAGGAGCGGCGCGATGTCGGCGGCGGTTCCTGGCCGGTGCGGGGGCAGTTCGTGCCAGAAGGTCACGGGGTTGTCGTCGACATCCAGTGGCTCCCGCAGGTGCTCAAGCGGGCGAACCGTAGGAACCCCGCAGTCGCGAAGCCAGCGTGCGACCGCCAGTTCGCGCCCAGCGGCAGCCGACTGCCCAAGGCGGCTGATGCGAGCCACGATCCCCAGCGGCAGTCTCCACAGCGCGTTCTCCCCGATCCGGATCGGCTCGGCTCCCGCTGCGGACAGGCCGACCGTCGCGCACGCCTTGAGCAGTAGGGAGTGGGAGTCCTCGATGTTGCTCACGCTGCCACCGTCGCGGCGATCTGTTCCCGCAGGTCCCGGATGTCGACGAGGTTGCGGTGGCGATGGGCGACCCGACCGAGTTCAGCCAGCTCGTGGTCGGCACGCAGCGAACGGAGGTCGCCGACCTCCGCGAGGGCGCTGCGGCCCTCGGCCAACGCCTGCTCAGGATCACCCGCAGCCATCTGGAGCGTGGCGAGCTTGGTTCGGGAGAACGCGCGGGATCTGGCGAATCCGTCGCCGTGGCCGTCGACCGCTGCCTGGAGTCGTCGGAGGGCTTCCTGTGGCGGGTGGCCTGCGAGGGCGAGGTCGAACAGGGCGTGGCCGGTGTCGCCGTCGTGCTGGGCGCCGTCGTAGTACGCCATCCACGGTCCCTCGGCGGCCGGGGTGATCGAGGTGAACGAATCGTCGGACGCACCGATCGCGGCCAGGGTCTGCTGGGCACGACCCATCTTCGCCAGGGCCCGTGCGCGAGCGTTGTGGAGCATGGACTGTTCGGCAGGGGAGAGTCGGTCGGCGCGGGCCAGGCCGAGCTCGGCGAAGGTGAGACCGGCGTCCGGATCTCCACGCCAGATGGCCTGGCGGGAGCGGAGGTTGTAGGAGATGGCGCGTAGCGGCCAGTTGTCCACTTCCTCGGCGCACGACGTGGCGAAGGCGAAGAGCCGGTGGGCGTCCTCGTGGGCGAAGGCATCGAAGGCCGATGCGCCGACGACGGTCGCCAGCCGGCTGACGGCTCCGAACAGTTCGGCCCGCAGCGAAGTGGGGCAGCGACTGTTCAGGAGACCGGCAGCCCAGCGCAGTTGGGCGAGCGCCGTGTCACGGACGACGCCGGCGCCGCCGTAGAGGTTGTCCCAGCTGCGCAGTGTGGTCGCCGCGGTGCGGATCTGCTCGACATCGGCGGGCCGAACCACTGCGGGTACCGCGGTGGCCGGGGTGGAGGTCAGGAGCTGGGCCAGGGGGCCGGCGGCGAGAGCTGCACTGGTCACGGCAAGGAAGTCGCGTCGTTCCACGGGGTCGGACTCATTCCGCTCGAAGGCTGGCGGTGGCATTTCCAGCGTGCCCCCGCGCACTCCCCCTCGGGGAGGCTTGACGGCCCCGTTGCGCGGTTTGTCCATTACCCCTGAGCGGTTGTCCAATTCGGCCTCGGCCAGCACGACGCTTCGCGCGAGAACTCCGCCGGTGTCCAGGGCCGTATCTAACGCCTGGGCGTGGTGAAGCTTGCAGGGCCGTTCCGCCCGCTCGATCTTGCTGATCAGGTCCCCACTCAGGTGAACGGACTGCCCGAGCCCCTCCTGGCTCAACCCCCTGAGCTTCCGCCAGTACTGAAGTTCCGCGCCGAACCAGTGGGCCGCGGATCGGGTGGGGTCCAGAGGCTTGAGTGGTCGCGGCACGTATCCCCCAGGGCGTCTCTTGTGGACAGCCGTCGCTGTCCGAATGCCGGCACTGGTCGGGCGGCTCACCGGCAGGGCTGAATGTCTCCGAGCGCTCAACGCCCATTACACACCGCTACGGGTCTGACGGGCAGGTGTTCGGCACATCAGCGCGCGACGAAGGCGCACGCCCTGCCTGCCGTAGCCGGACCGACGGAAGAGGAGATCACCATGCAGCGAGTCAGCACGACCGTGCAGAACAGCAGCATCACCATCGAGAGCGGGCGTCCGATCCCCACCGACCTCGTCCTGCTGGAACGCAAGGGGCTCGGCCACCCCGACACCCTCGCCGACCACCTGGCCGAGGAGCTCTCCCGCGCCTACAGCCGCTACACGCTCGACCGCTTCGGCGCCGTGCTCCACCACAACTTCGACAAGCTCGCGCTGCTCGGCGGCTCCTGCGAGGTCCGCTACGGCGCCGGCCGGATGACGGCTCCGGTGAAGGTACTGGTCAACGGTCGGGCCGCGTACGCCTGCGGCGGCGAGGACATCCCGGTACGGGAGCTGGTCGAGCAGGCCGTCACGGCTTTCTTCCACGACCGGCTGCCCGAGCTCGTCGGCCACCTCGACCCGGTCTTCAACATCACCAGCAATCCCAGCCCCGGCGCCGTGGTCACCGACGAGAGCGGTACCGACCGTTCGCGCTGGTTCGCGCCCCGTTCGGTGGACGACCTGCGCGAGCGCCACACCCTGCTCGCCAACGACACCTCGCTCGGCACCGGCTGGGCTCCGATGGCCCCCTTCGAGCAGTTCGCCCATGCGCTCGTCAACCACCTCTCCGGAGTGAGCGAGTTCACCCGGGCGAACCCCTGGTGCGGCTCCGACGTGAAGCTGATGGGTCACTTCGACGGCGCCAAGGCCGAGGCCGTCCTGTGCGTCCCGCAGAAGTCCGAGCACGTGCCCGACCGGGCCTCGTACCTCTCCAACAAGGAGGAGGTCCTGGCCGAGTGCGCCCGGTTCGCCGAGCAGCACCTCCCCGGCGTCGAGATCACCTTCCTCCTCAACGCCCGTGACGTCCCCGAGAAGGACGAGCTCTACCTGACCTACACCGGCAGCTCCATCGAGTCGGGCGACGAGGGCGTCGTCGGCCGCGGCAACCGGGTCAACGGCCTGATCACCCCGCTCCGCCCGATGAACCTGGAAGGGGCCAGCGGCAAGAACCCCGTGTACCACGTCGGGAAGCTCTACAACCTCGCGGCCACCCGCCTCGCCCAGCGCCTGTACGACGAGACCGGCAGCTACGCCGAGGTGCACCTGGTCAGCGCGACCGGCCAGCGGCTCGACCAACCCTGGAAGGTCCTGGTCCGACTCGCGGCCGAGGACCCGGAGATCGAGAAGGTACAGGCCCAGGTCGCCCTGGCCCTCGGGGGCTTCCCGGAGCTCACCGCCGAGCTGGTCCACCGCGGCGTCCGGCTCAGCTGATGCACTCCGAATCGCCCACGCTCCTGCCCCCGCGCAGCGCTTGGCGGCGGCTCCGGGAGCACTACGGTCCGGAGGTCCACGGGTGGCTGGCCCGCGCCCCCGAGCTCTTCGACGAAGCCGCACGCCGCTGGCAGTTGACCCTCGACAGCTACCACGACGCCGGCCACGCCTCCCTGGTCATGCTGGCACGCGAGCGAACCAGCGGGCACGAGGTCCTGTTGAAGGCATGGCCCGACCACAGCCGCTACCGCAACGAGATGATCGCGCTGGGGATCTGGGCGGCCGGACCGGCCGTCAGGGTGCTCAGACGCGCGGACGACCTCGGCGTCGCCGCCCTGGAGATGGTGGCAGCCGTACCCGGCGGTTCCGTCGGACCGGAGACGCACGAGTACGAGGCGGTGGCCACCGCTCTGCGGCAACTGCATCGTCTCGGTCGGGGCGCGAACATCACGGCCGCAGCACTTCCCAGCCTCCACGACTTCCTCGAATGCGAGTTGCTCCCGCGAGTGCACCGACGCCTGGCGGCGCAACGCCCCCAGCTTGAGGTCGACTGGGCGAGGCTCGGCGAGCGCTTGGTCACCGGACTGCGCCCGGACGCGGCACGGGCGGCGGTCCTTCACGCGGACGTCTACCGCGAGAACGTCCTCTTCGACGACCGCCAGGCGCCGGTCCTGGCGGACCCCCTGCCGATGGTCGGCGACGAGGTCTTCGACTGGGCGTTCTGGACCGTCTACTACAACCTGGGCACGGACACCCGGGACCGCTTCGAGATCGCTGCCACCACCGCCGGCCTGGATCCGCGGCGGCTCCGCCACTGGAGCCTCGCACTCTGCGTGGACGGGCTCCTCTACTACCGCGCGCTGGGGGACCACCGCGCCTCCGTGATGGAGCGGGTGATCGCAGAGCTGGCCGGCGACCTCGGTCTCGCTGCGGTGCCGAAGCAGGGCGGCCGGACGTGACCACCTACCTCCTGCGCCATTCCAGTACCCACTACAGCGCGGCTCACCGGGTCAACGGCGACCCGACTGTCGATCTTCCACTGGATTCGGCGGGACGCGCCGCCTGCCGGACCGGTAGCGGCGTGCTCGCTGCCGTTCAGCCGAAGATCTGGCTCACCTCGGTGTTCGCCCGGACGGGTGAGACAGCCCGGCTGCTGATGGGCGATGCCGATCAGCCCGTCAGGGTCGAGCCCGCCCTGAACGAAGTCGACTACGGGCATTTCGAAGGCGGCCTCTTCACGGAGTACGCGCGCTGGCTCGTCACCGCCGGACCGTGGGAGAACCCGCCGGGGGCCGCCGAGTCCCAGCGCGAGGCCATCCGCAGAATGCTTGCCGGCCTGCGGAGCGCACGCCAGCTGCCCCCGCCTCGGACGGTCGTCGCGCACGGCCTGCTGGCCTCCGTGCTGCGATGGCACGGACGGACCTCGCGCGACGCCCCCGGGGAGGCCATGCCGATCTTTTTCGACGAGGTGCCCTGCCTGTACCTGGTCCGGATCGAGGACGGCGAACTCGAAGACCTGATCACGGCCCTGCTCGAAATCCTGGATGCGGAGGAACAGCAGACCGCCCTAGCAGGCGGATGGTCATCGCGGCCGGAGGACCAGCGCACGCTTGCTACCTTCGATGGACCATCTGTCCAGCTGGAGGAGAAGAACTCCCATGCATGATCCCCGCGCCCTCATCGAGATGGGCTCCGAGGCGGTCCGCCGCCTCGCCCGCCGCGGCTACACCCTGGATCTCTCTGCGTTGGAGTCTCTTCAGTCCAGCCGCTCCCAGCTCATCACCCGCGTGGACGAGCTGCGGGCCGAGTCGAAGCGGGTCGCCCAGGAGGTCCAGCAGACGGCCCGCCAGGGCGGCGACACCGAGACGCTGAAGGACCGGGCCCGCGAGCTCAAGGAAGAGATCCGGTCGGCCGAGGCGGAGCAGGAGCAGGTGCAGCAGGAGTTGCGCGACTTCCTGCTGACCATTCCCAACCTGCCCCTCGACAGCACCCCCGAGGGCGACTCGGACGAGCACGCCGTCGAGATCCGGCGCGTCGGCGCGCCGCCGTCCTTCTCCTTCGAGCCGAAGGACCACGTGGACCTCGGTGAGGCCCTCGGCATCCTCGACTTCGCCCGTGCCAGCAAGCTCTCCGGCTCCCGGTTCAGCGTCTCGCGCGGTGCCGGCGCCGCCATCGAGCGTGCCCTGGCGACGCTCTTCCTGGACCTGCACACCAAGCGACACGGCTACGTCGAGCACGCCGTCCCCTACCTCGTCACCCGGCAGACCATGACCGGCACCGGCCAGCTGCCGAAGTTCGAGGAGGACCTCTTCGCCACGGGTATGGGGGAACGCGAGCTCTTCCTGATCCCGACCGCCGAGGTCCCGCTCACCAACCTCTACGCGGACGAGATCATCCCGCCCGCCGAACTCCCCCTGGCCCTCACCGCGCACACCCCGTGCTTCCGCTCGGAAGCCGGCTCCTACGGCCGCGACACCCGCGGCATCCTGCGCCAGCACCAGTTCTCCAAGGTCGAGATGGTCCGCATCTGCGACCCCGAGGACTCCCAGGCCGAGCTGGAGAAGATGCTCAGCCACGCCGAAGCCTGCCTCAAGGAGCTCGGACTGGCCTACCGGGTCGTCCAGCTCGCCGCCGGCGACCTCGGCTTCTCCGCCCAGATCACCTACGACATCGAGGTCTGGCTGCCCAGCCAGCAGACCTACCGCGAGATCTCCTCCGTCTCGGACTGCGGCACCTTCCAGTCCCGCCGCGCAGGCATCCGCACCCGGGACGAGCACGGCAAGACCAAGCCCGTCGCCACCCTCAACGGCTCCGGACTGCCCATCGGCCGCACCCTGGCCGCCCTTCTCGAACAGTGCCAGCAACAGGACGGCTCCATCGTCCTGCCCGAGGCCCTGGTGCCCTACCTCGGATTCCGCCGGATCTCGGCGGACGGAACAACGGAGGCATAAGTGTTAGTCGGCATCTGCGACTTCCCCAGCAGCTACACCTTCCCGCCCGTCGGCTACGGCGGGATCGAACGCTGGCTCTGGGCAGTGGCGGAAGGCGCCCGAGCCGCAGGCGCCGACGTACACCTCCTCGGCCCCGGCTGGAGGACCGACCTCGCAGACGACTGGGCGTTGCGCCCGGTCCGCCTGGAGGACCTCCAGCCGGGTACCCGGCAGACTCGTGACCTGCGTTCCACCGGCTACGACCTGCTCGTGGTCGGACACGAGTACCCGTCGCTCCCCGGGTGGCGTCGGGTCTGGGCCGATCTCGACTGCGACGTCGCGACCTTCCAGCACTCGCCGGTCTTCCGGCACGCCGCCGACGCCTTCGACGCGAAGCGCTCCCGGCTTTACTGCTACTCGCCCGAGATGGCGAGGCTGTACGCCGCCCACACGCCGCTGCTGGAGCACGCGGTCCACCTCGGGCTCGGTGAAGCCGAACCGCCCGCCGGGCCCGGCCGCGACCTCGTCTGGCTCGGCCGGATCGACGAGGAGAAGGCGCCGCACCTCGCGGTGCGCGCAGCCCAGTTGCTCGGCCGGCGGATACGCATCGTCGGACCGGTCTTCGACAACGACTACGTGCGCCGTCACGAGGCACTCTTCGCGGCTGATCACGTCAGCTGGGTCGGTGAGGTCGGAGGGGCGGCCAAGACGGCCGCGTTCTCCGACGCCTCGGTCTACGTCTACACCTGCGCACGGAGCTACGTGGAGGCCGGCGCCGCCGTGTTCGGGGAGTCCCTGCGTGCCGGTACGCCCGTCGCCGCGCTCTGCTGGCGAGACGGCACCTGTGCGGAGGCGGCTCTGTGCGAGAGCACCGGAGCCGTTGCCAGAGCCGATCCTGAGCACGACGACGAGGACGCGGCCCTGGTGCTCGCCACTGCGATCGAGCGGTGTCTGGAACTGGACGCGCCGACCGTGCAGGCCATCGGGCTGAGCCGGTTCGACCCCGAGCGGCACTTCCGGGCTCTGGCGACCAGGCCGTGCTGACCGCGGACCCACCGTCGAGCCCGCTCGACCTCCTCGGGCTCGGACGGAAGTGGGAGATCGAGCACGGCGCCGCCGGCCGCTTCGAGATCCGTCACCGCGACCGGGGGACGCCGTACCGACCGACGACTCGACCGCTCCAGTGGGGCGGTCTGCTGCAGCAGTTGGACAGCGGCTTTCGTGCGGCGGGCGTCACCCGCGCGAGACCGCTGCCCATGCGGTGGGGCCGGGACACCGAGTTGACGATCTCCGCCGTCCAGGCGCTCGATCCCCTCCTCAAGGACGGCAAGCCGTACGTCTTCCGCCGTGGCTACCTCCCCCAGCCGGTCGTCCGACTGACCGGCGAGCGGGACCACGTAGGCGCCTTGGGGGAGGGATTCCTCACCTCGTTCGTCAACATCTCGCGCATCGAACCCGTCACTCGGCCGGCCGAGTTCACCGGGATTTTCGACCACTGGCTCACGCTCTTGTCCGGCATCGGCCTCCACGCCAGACACCTCACCATCCACGGCCGCAACGCCGTCTGGCAACGCCGTGAAGTCTGCGGTCTCACGGTGCACTTCCGGCACCTGGAACTTCCCATCGGTGACATCGTCCTGCTCTGGAATGCCGCGGATCCCAGCTGCATGGCGGTGGACCTGGGCTCCGGCCTTGAGCGCCTGGCCTGGGCCCGGACCCGTCGCCCCTGGCGGGAACTGGCCTTCGGCCGCTTCGCTACGGCCGGTGTGGCCGCCGACGTGCTCGACGCCGTTCGAACCGCGACGCTGCTCGTCGGAAGCGGCATCGCCCCTGCGGTACGAGGGGCCGGCGGCGTACTGCGCCGCATCCTCTCTGCCGTTCCCGCCGACGCCGCACCTCTCGGAGTCAGCGCCCTGGTTCGGTCCAGCCACGCATTCTGGAACCTCACCTCACCGATGGCCCTGCCGTGGCCCGAAGTCGCCTTCGTCATCGAGCGCGAGATCCACCGCCACGACGTCACCTCCGCCATGTCCCTCCCCTACCTCGGTCGAGCTGGAGCGACGGAACGTGAAGCCACGACGTAACCGGAACCCGCCCGCCGAGTTCCGACTCCGCTTCGCCTGTACGACCGGGTTCTACTTCAAGTGCGAGGAAGTCACCCAAGTCGCCGAGTTGGGCACACTCACCGTCGAAGGCGAGACCATCACACTCGCGGCCTGCCACCTCTGCACCTGGCGGCTGGAGCGGCAGCACCACCATGCCCGAGCCGGCCGCGGATGGTGCGGCACCGGCGAGGGGTCTCGGTAGGGACGTAGCGCGGCGTTGATCGCGGTCACAGCAGCTGGGATCAGCGGCATGTGCTCACCCTTGGCCTGCCAAGAACCGCGGCTCCGACGAGCACCGGTTGACGCCAACGCCACCGTACTGGGAAGGCCCCGGAGAGTTCGCCTTGGGTTCTAACGGTCCTCGCAACACCCGTGATCGATGGGAGTTGCGGGGACCGTGGGCGTTGGACGCGATGATCTTTCGGGGTTGAGGGAGCGTTTCCTTGCGCGGCTGGATGCCGTGGGGAACGTGACCGTGGTGGCGCGTGAGCTGGGGATGAACCGGAACACCGCCTTCGGCTGGGCCCGGAAGGCCGGACAGAGCTCGGTGCGCCTGCCGCGGCGGCACCCCGGTCGCGATGAGTACGAGCGGCTTCGGGCCGCCGGTGTCGCACGCCGGGCGGCGGCCCGGCAGATCGGCGTGAACGAGCGCACGGCCAAGGACTGGGACTGGGGCGTCAAGAAGACCCGCACCACGCGCACCTACACCGACGGCCGCCGTGTCGACTACACCACCGGGACCGTCACGATGGGCGGCGTGACCACAGCACCAGTGGGCCTGGAAGCCCTGGAACAGCAACTGCATCCGCGGTTCCTGACACTGGCCGAGCGCGAACAAATACGGGATCTCCAGGCGCTGGGTCAGTCGTTGCGGGCGATCGGACGGGCCCTGGGGCGGCCGGCGAGCACGGTCAAGCGGGAGATCGACGCGAACTCGGGCAGCAAGGGATACCAGCCCTACGCGGCCCACCGGGCGGCCGCCGCACGCAGGCCCCGGCCCAAGGAGCGCAAGCTGCTGCGCGAGGGACGACTGCGCGGCTTCGTGCAGGACAGACTGCGCGTCCGGTGGTCACCGGAACAGATCTGCCACGCTCTACCGACGGAGCATCCCGACGACGAGAGCATGCGGGTGAGCGTGGAAACGATCTACCAGGCGCTGTATTTCCAGGCCCGTGGCGGCCTGAAACGGGAAGTACAGGCAGCCGTCCGCTCCGGCCGGACCCGCCGCAAACCCCGCCGCGACCCCGAGCGGCGCACCCCGCGGTTCATCGACCCGATGGTGATGATCAGCGACCGACCCGCCGACGTCGAGGACCGGGCCGTGCCCGGTCACTGGGAAGGGGACCTGATCATCGGCGCGGGCGGCCGCTCCGCGATCGCCACCCTGGTCGAGCGCAGCACCCGTTACACCATGCTGGTCCACCTGCCGGGCGGTGCCCACGACGCCGAGACCGTCCGCGACGGCCTCGTCCGCACCATCCAGACCCTGCCCGCCCACCTGCGCGGCTCCCTCACCTGGGACCAGGGCGGCGAGATGGCACGCCACAGGCAGTTCACCATGGCCACCGGCATGCCCGTCTACTTCTGCGACCCCGCCTCACCCTGGCAACGCGGCTCGAACGAGAACACGAACGGGCTCCTGCGGCAGTACTTCCCGAAGGGAACCGACCTCAGCCCGCACAGCACCGAAGACCTCGAACACGTCGCCCAAGAACTCAACGGCCGCCCACGCAAGACGCTCGGCTGGGATACCCCAGCCGAGCGTCTACGTGATCTACTCACCACCTAAAACCAAGTGGTGTTGCGACGACCCCTTGAACCCAAGCGCTCTCCGGGGCCTTCTGCGTGCGCTGCCGGGGGTGGGTGCGGCTCGGTCCCCGGCGGTGCGCGGCCGGGGCGGCCGGGCTGCGCGGGGCCGTACCCGGGGCGGCTGCGGGCCGCTCCGACCACGGATCCGCGCACCCGGCGCCCCGGACGGCCGGGTCAGCCCTTCTGGGTGGCGTAGGGGGTGCCGTCGGCGCGGTAGAGGGCGGCCTTGTAGGAGTCCGGCTCGCCGACCACGGCGAACCAGCGGACCGGGGAGTCGCCGATGGTGACGATCGGCGGCTGGGTGACGGTGCCGTCGGCCCACTTCGCCTCGGCCCGGGCGGCCTCGGGGCCGACCGGGAAGAACCCCACCGCGGGGGCGCCGTAGAACGGGTCGTCGGCGCCGTTCTTGGCCCACGCGTGGAAGGCCACGCCGCCGAACAGGTCGTCGACCCAGCCGGGCGGGGTGGAGCCGGGCGGCGGGGTGCCCCAGAACGGGGTGACGCCCCGGGCGGGCTGCTCGCTCTGCTGGGACCGCGAGACCCGCTTGCCGTCCATGACCAGGTAGAAGACCACCTGGTCGTGACCGGCGTGCCGGTACTGGTCGACGTAGTCCTGGGTGGGCGGGGAGTCGGTGGCGCCGGCCGCCTTGTCCTCCTGCCAGATCAGTTCGGCCTGCTGGAGGGCCTGCTCCTTGGAGACGGCCGGCCAGAGGGCCGCCCAGGCGGTCCACGGCTTGCCGTCCTTGGTGCCCGACGCCATCCGGACCCGGACGGGGGTGAGCGGGTCCGCGGGGGCGGGAGTGGCCGTCTGCCCGGGCGCGGTGCTCTGCCCGGCCGCGGTGGCCGGGGCCTGCGCGGACTGCGCCCCCGGGGCGAGGGGCGCCGACGCCGCGGCCAGCGGCCCGGGCCCGGCGGAGGGGTTGACGCCGCCGTTGACGGCGGCGACGCCGCCGACCCCGGCGACCACGGCGAGCGCCATCACCCCCGTCAGCAGGGACCGCCGCCGCACCACCCGGCGGCGCCCGCCGGCCTGGACCGCGGCGTACGGCACGGGGCCGATCCGCACCGTCCCCGCCAGTCCGGACAACTCCCGGACCACCGCCTCCGCCCCCTCGACCGCTCCGGCCGACCCTGTCTCGTCACGGTTCACGCCGCACCTCCGATGCTCGTCCTGGTGTTGAGTGAGGAGAGCTCGCGCAGCTTGGCGATCCCCTTCGAGGCCTGGCTCTTGACCGTGCCCACCGAGCAGCCCATGGCCGCGGCGGCCTGGGACTCGCTGAGGTCCTCCCAGTAGCGCAGCACCACCGCCTGGCGCTGCCCGGGCGGCAGGGTGCCGAGTGCCGCGACGAGCGCGGCGCGGTCGTCGAGCTGTGCGAAGCCGTCCGGGCCGACCTGCTCCGGCACGGCGGTGACCAGCCGCTCGGGCGGCTTCCGCCGGAACCGGCGGGCGTGTTCGTTGATCAGGATCCGCCGCACGTAGGCGTACGGCTCGTCGGCCCGGGTGACCCTCCCCCAGGCCGCGTACGTCCGCTCCAGCGCCGTCTGGGCCAGGTCCTCCGCCAGGTAGCGGTCCCCCGCCAGCAGGAACGCCGTCCGCATCAGGCGTGGCCAGGCACCGGTCATGAACGCGTTGAACTCGAAGTCCCGCTCGGCCTTCTTGGCTCCCATGAGCACCTCCTCGCCCTCCCAGAGCCCGGGACGGCCGCCAACCGTTGCCCGGACCCGGGGAATGTGGACGAGAAGACGTGCGGAAACGGTACGCGGGGGGCGCGGACGGTCAGACGGCGGGCGGGATGTTGAAGTTCAGGCGGAAGAGGTTCCCCGGGTCGTACACCGCCTTGAGCTCGGCGAGCCGGCGGTGGACGGCCTCGGGGTAGGCGGTGCGGACGGTCTCCGGGTCGGCGGCGTCGAAGCCGAAGAAGTTGGCGAAGGCGCCGCCGGTGGACCACGGGCCCAGGCGCTCGTGCAGGGTGCGGTGGGCGGTGCGCAGTGCGTCGAGGCCGCCCGGTTCGATCAGGCTGGTGGAGAAGGCCAGGTAGCCGGCGTCGCGGCCGCCGACCGCGTTCGGCACGGCCGGTTCGCGGGAGTAGGCGCCGCCCTGGAGGCGGATCTCGACGATCAGCGGGCTGTCGGCGTCCGGCCCGGCGACGTCGAGGACGGTGTCCACGGTCTCGGGGGCGAGCTCGCGCAGCGCGCTGTTGCGGTCGTACGCGGGGTGCGCGAACGGCGGCTCGTGGTGGATGGTGCCGGCGTCCTGGAAGGGCAGCTCGCGGATGGTGTCGAGGAGCGGGGTGCCGAGGGCCCGCAGCGGCTTGATCCAGTCCTCCCCCTCGCCGGTGGGGCCGCTCCAGGCCACCCGGAGGACGGCGGCGTAGCGGCCGCGGAGCGGTTCGGGCAGCACGGGCAGGTCGGGGTAGCGGATCAGCTGGGCGGAGGTGGCGAGTTCCTCGGGGACGGTCCGGCTCCACTCGGCCCAGCCGTGCAGCGCGGCGGAGGCGGACTCGGCGGGGAAGTAGAGGCCGCCGCCGAGCAGGCCGGCGACGGGGACGAGGTCGATCTCCATGGCGACGACGACGCCGAAGTTGTCCTTGCCGCCGCGCAGGGCCCAGAACAGGTCGGGTTCGGTGTCGGGGGTGGCGGTGCGCAGCCGGCCGTCGGCGGTGACCACGTCGAGGCGGCGGACGTGGTCGGCGGCGTAGCCGTAGCGGCGGCCGAGGAGGCCGATGCCGCCGCCGAGGGTGTAGCCGACGGCGCCGACGTCGGGGTTGGAGCCGCTGAGCGGCGCGAGGCCGTGCGGCGCGGTGGCGGCGAGCACCTCGTGCCAGCGGACGCCGGCCCCGAGGGTCGCGGTGCGGGCGGCCGGGTCGACCGTGACGCCCTTCAGCCCGGCGGTGCTGATGACGAGCTGGCCGTCGGTGGGTACGGAGATGCCGTGGCCGGTGGCGCGGACGGCGACGGCGAGGCCGTGGCCTTCGGCGTACCGGACGGCGGCCGCGACGTCGTCGGCGTCGGCGGCGGCCACCACCAGTGCGGGGTGGTGGTCCAACGCGAGGTTGTAGCCGGTCCGCTGGGCGTCGTAGCCGTCGTCGCCCGGCCGGTACACCGGTCCTGTGGTCTCGATCATGCCGGGAGGCTAACCCGGTCGCGGGCGGAGCAATCCCGTCCGGTTGCGCTCTCTGTCAGGTCGGCGCCGCAGGGGTCCTGACGGTACGTCATGGCAAGGGCGTCCGGGACCGCCGCCGTCGGGGCGGTCCCGGACGCCGCCTCCCCCGGGGCCGCGGCGGCCGGACGGGCGGGGACGCGGGGCGGAACTCAGCGGCCGGCGTCGGAGGCGCGGGTCATGATCTCCAGGTTGTGGCCGCTCGGGTCCTCGAAGTAGGCGCCGCGCCCGCCGAACCAGTCGTTGGTGCGGCCGGGGTGGCGGTGGAACGGGTCGGCCCAGTAGGTGAGGCCGCGGGCCCGGACCCGGTCGAGGATCTCGTCGAACTCGGCGTCGTCGACGAGGAAGGCGTAGTGCCCGGCGGGGACCGGGCCGTCGACCTGCATGACGTCGAGGGCGACGTCGTTGCTGAGCCGGACGATCTGGAAGGGCTCGCTGTAGACCGGGTCGGCGAGGCCCAGGATGTCGGCGAGGAAGCGCGCGGACTCCTTGTCGTCGCGCGCCGGAACGATCGTGTGGTTCAGCTGAACGGCCATGGAACGCTTCCCTCCGGGTGGTTCTGGACGTGCCACCGAGCGTAGGACTTCAAGTCCGCTTCACGTCAAGCATGTCGTAAACTACACGATGTAGTGCACTGCAAGGAGGGTATTCCGATGGTCGAACAGACCGCGACGGCACCGGTTTCGGCCACTCCGGCCCAGGCCGCCCAGGCCACGGCCGCCCAGGACCGGGCCGCCCCGGCCGGCCAGGCCACGGCCGCCGGCCACCGGGGCATGCCGGAGAAGCGGGTGGCCATCGCCCGCGCGGCACGCACCGTGTTCGGCCGGGAGGGCTTCACCCGCACCAGCGTGGACGCCATCGCCGCCGAGGCCGGCGTCTCCAAGCGGACCATCTACAACCACTTCGCCGACAAGGAGCAGCTGTTCCAGTCGGTGATCCTGGAGGGCGCCTCCACGGTGGCCGCCACCCAGGCGAAGATCGCCGACCGGCACCTGCGGAAGATCGTCGACCTGCGCGGCGACCTGATCGACTTCGGCCTGGACCGGGTCGGGTCGCTGACCACCTTCGCCGAGCACTGGGCACTCGTCCGGACGATCGAGGCGGAGGCGCTGCACATCCGCCCGGCCGTGCTGGAGGCCTGGCAGGAGGCCGGACCCCGCGAGACGCACCGGGTGCTGACCCACTGGATGACCGAGTTCGCCGAACGCGGGCTGCTGCTGGTGCCGGACCCGGACGAGGCGGCCCGCCACCTCAACCTGCTGACCTTCATCGCCGTCGCCCAGCCCACCTTCTACGGCGCGATCCCGATGCCGGCGCAGCGGATCGCCGAGGTCGTGGCGAGCGGGGTCACGGCGTTCCTCAAGGTGTACCGCGCACCCGGCGCGGCCGCGTAGCCGCCGGGACCGCAGCACCCGGCCGGGACCGCGTGGCCGCCGGGACCGCCAGACCGCCAGGGGGCCGGCAGGATGGAACTGACCGTCGTCGACGTGGCGCCGGGGACACCGGCGCTGACCCGCGACGTCGCACCGCTGATCGGCGCGCTGCGGCCGGCGCTCGGCCCGGACGGGTTCGCCGCGTTCGCCGCCGAGGCGCACCGGCAGGGGCTGGTCTTCACGGCGGCGTACGACTCCCGCGGGCGCTGCCTGGCGGTGGCCGCGCACCGGGTGCTGGCCACCAGCCGCGGGCGGCTGTTCTTCGTCGACGACCTGGTGACCGCCCCCGCGGCGCGGTCCACCGGGGTCGGCGGGCGGCTCTTCGCCGTCCTCCGGGAGCGGGCCCGGGCGGCCGGCTGCGTGCGGATCGAGCTGGACTCGGGGACGGCCAACCACGGGGCGCACCGGTTCTACCACGCGCACCGGATGGCGGTCACCGCGCTGCACTTCGGCCTGGAGCTGTAGGCGCGCCGGTCGCCGCGCACCGCGCCCGCCCCGCACCACACCGGCCCACCCCGCCCCGCACCCGCCGCACGCCCACCCGCCCCGGCCGCGCGCCGGGAGCGTACCGGGCCGCCGGCCGCCGCCCGACCGGCCGGACGCTGATCTGTCAGGTCCACCACCGGACTTGACGGACCCGCCGGACGACCTTTGACCCTCCCGCGCGCCGCCGCCCAGGATTCCGGCCATGGGAGAAAACACCGCAGAAATCGCGCCCCTTTTCGAGTCCCGCGCCGAACTCCGGATTTCCGCCGGTCCGGCCGAGGTCTATTCGGTGATCAGCGACCTCCCGCGCAGCGGCGAGTGGAGCCCGGAATGCCAGGGCGGGATCTGGGTCTCCGGCGAGCCCGGAGCGGTCGGTTCGGTGTTCCGCGGCGAGAACCTGCGCAGCCCCGACGTGGTCTCCTGGGCGCCGGTGGTCCGCGGCACCTGGTTCACCCACGCCGAGGTGCTGGCGGCCGAACCGGGCCGGACCTTCCGCTGGGCCATGCGGGACAGCGGCGGACGGGCCCAGGACAGCGTCTGGGCCTTCGACATCGAGGCCGACGGGGACGGCAGCGTGCTGGTGCACCACTTCCGGATGGGCACCGCCACCGAGGGCATCCGCGGCATCACCGCCGGGATGGACGCCGACGAGAAGCGGCGGTTCTTCGCCGAGTGGGGCGGGAAGGTCGCGGGCGACCTCGGCGTGACCCTGGAGCGCGTCAGGCGGGTCATCGAGAAGGGCTGACGCAGCACCGCGCGACCGCGCCCGGCCGGCGCCCGCCCCGTACCCCACCGCGCCGCACCGCTCCGCTCCACGGCGGAATTCCCCGGCGGCGGGCCCCGGCGCCCACGGAAGTCCCCCGAAAGCCCCCCTGAACGCCATCCCCGAAAGCAATCCCTGAAAGCCATCCCTGAACAGCGCCCTTTGACAGGCTCACCCGAGCCTCCCCGAAAGCAATTCCGAACCCACGAGAGGGCGGAACGGTGCTACTTCAGCGCATTGCCAACCGGGGCATCCGGCTGGGCACGCTCTTCGAGCGGGCAGCCGTCCGGCACGGCGCGAACGTGGTGATCCTCGACCACGACCTCGACATCGCCCCCGACCTGGGCCGGCGGGCCACCGTCGCCGAGATCGCCGACCTGGTCGACGACTTCGCCTCCCGCCTCTGGGCGGCCCGGGTCCGCCCGGGCCGCCGGGTGGTGGTCTACAAGTCGAACAGCTTCGACATCACCCTGCTCGCCTGCGCGGTGGCGCGGACCGGCGCCGTCCCGGTGCTGCTGTCCCCGAAGCTGGACGGCGCGACCGTCGCCGAACTGATCCGCCGCACCGACGAGCCGTTCCTCGTCACCGACCAGGAGAAGCTCGAACAGGAGCTGCCGGCCGAGGTGTTCGCGCTGGCCGACACCGTCCTGCTGACCGGCGGCAGCCACCCCGACGGGATCGGGCTGGCCGGGCTGGCCGGCTCGCCCCGGGTCGCGCCGGTGACGATGCCGCCGGAGCACCCGACGCTGATCACCCACACCTCCGGCACCACCGGCACGCCCAAACTGGCCGTGCACACCGGGCGGACCCTGGAGGCCCGGTACCGCCCGCAGGCGACCGTCGTCCGACCGCTGGTCCCCGGCCGCGAGACGATCGCGATGCACGTCTCCTTCGTCCACTCGCGGCTGGTCACCGCCCTGGCGATCTCGCTGTTCCGGGGCTTCCCGATCCTGGTGCTGGCCGACTCCGACCCCCGGCACGTCGGCGACCTGTTCGCCCGGCTGCGGCCGGGCATCCTGGAGGCGCACCCCAACTCCTTCATGGAGTGGGAGGAGCTGGCCGACGACCCGCGCCGCCCGCTGGCCAACGTCAAGCTGTTCTCCTCCACCTTCGACGCGATCCACCCGCGCACCGTGCAGACCATGCTGAACGCCTCCGAGCGGACCGCCCCGGTGTTCGGCCAGCTGTACGGGCAGAGCGAGGTCGGCCCGGTGGTGGTCCGGTCCTTCTCCAAACGGCGCGGCCTGGACGCGGACGGCCGCTGCGTGGGCATGCCGTTCCCGGGCTTCACGGAGGTCCGGGTGGTCAGCCGGAACGGGGCGCCCCCGTCGGCCGAGAACCCGGGGTTCATCGAGGTCCGCAGCGACGGCCGGATCGTCACCTACCTCGGCGAGCAGGACCGGTACGACAAGCAGGTCAACGACGGCTGGTGGCGGATGGGCGACGTCGGCTACCGCACCCGGTGGGGCTGCGTGCACCTGCTGGACCGCGAGGTCGACGTGATCGAGGGCTTCGGCTCCACCCTGGCCGCCGAGGACACCCTGTTCGCCCGGCTGGCCGACCTCGCCGAGGTGGTCATCATCCCCGGGCCCGACGGGCGGCCGGTCCCGGTCGTCTGTACCAAGGACGACCGGCCGCTCGACCGCACCGCCTGGCGGGCCGCCGCCGCGGGCCTGCCGCCGATGGCCGAGCCGGTGCAGTGGAAGCTGGGCGAACTGCCGGCCACCGCCACCACCAAGATCAAGCGGCTGGAGCTGGCCCGCCGGCTGGCGGCCGCCGAGGACGGCGGGGCGGGCCGATGAACGCGCTCCCCGACACCCCCTCCGCCGCCACGGCCGCCGCCCCCACCGCGCCGGCCACGGTCCTCGTGGTCGGCGGCGGGATCGGCGGCCTGGCCACCGCCCTGGCCGTCAGCCGGGCCGGCCACCGGGCCGTCGTCCTGGAGCGGGCCCCGGAGTTCGCCGAGATCGGGGCCGGCATCCAGATCGCCCCCAACGGCATCCTCGCCCTGGAGCGGCTCGGCCTCGGCGACGCCGTCCGGGCCGCCGGCGTGCACATGGCCGAGCTCCGCTTCATGGACGGCGTGACCGGCGAGCACGTCACCAGCCTGACCCTCACCGACCGCTACCGGCGCCGGTTCGGCAACCCGTACGTGGTGGTGCACCGCGCCGAGCTGCACGGGCTGCTGCTCAGGGCCTGCCTGGCCGACCCGCGGATCGACCTGCGCGCCGCGACCGCCGTCACCGGCTACCGGCAGGACGGCCACGGCGCCGCGGCGCTGCTGGGCGGCGGCGGGACGGTCGCCGGCGACGTGCTGATCGGGGCCGACGGCATCCACTCGGCGGTCCGCGCCCAGCTCGTCGGCGACGGCGGGCCGAGGATCTCCGGCATCACCGTCTACCGGGCGATCGTCCCGATGGAGCGGGTGCCCGAGGAGTTGCGGCTGCCCGCCTCGGTCACCTGGTGGGCCGGCCCGCACTGCCACTTCGTCCACTACCCGATCGCCGGCGGTGCCTTCCTCAACCTGGCCGCCTCCCGGGACAACGGCGCCACCGAGGCGCTGGCCGGCGTCGCGGTCGACGGGGAGCTGGTCCACGCGCAGCTGGCCGGGCTCACCGCGCCCGCGGCCCGCCGGCTGCTCGCGCTCGGCGAGGAGTGGCGGTCCTGGGTGCTGGTGGACCGCGATCCGGTGGACGGCTGGACCGACGGCCGGGTCGCGCTGCTCGGCGACGCCGCCCATCCGATGCTGCACTACGCGGCGCAGGGCGCCTGCCAGGCACTGGAGGATGCCGTCCTGCTGGGCGAGTTGATGGTCCAGTCCACTGAACTCCCGGACGTCCTGGAACGATTCGCGGCCGAACGGCGCGCCCGTACCGCGGCGATCCAGCGGGCGTCCCGCGAGTCGATCCGGCTCTGGCACCCCGCCGGGGAGGCCGCGGCGGCCCGGAACAAGCTGCTCGGAGGGCTCTCCGAGGACGAGTTGCACGAGCATGTGGCCTGGATGCACGGAGTCAAGACCTTTTCATCAACAGATCGCCACAACTACGATGGCGAGCCGTGGGCATGATCGATCGCCATCTCCAGATCTGCGTCATCGGCGCAGGTCCGCGCGGCCTCTCGGTATTGGAGCGGCTCTGCGCCAACGAACGGAAGACGCCCGCCGGGTGCGCCGTCACCGTGCACGTCGTCGATCCGGCGGCGCCGGGGGCGGGACGGGTCTGGCGCACCGACCAGTCCCGGCACCTCCTGATGAACACGGTGGCCTCACAGATCACCGTCTACACCGACGACAGCGTCCGGGTGGAGGGACCGATCGAACCCGGTCCCAGCCTCTACGAGTGGGCCGAGTCCCTGACCAAGGGCGAACACCCGGCCGGCCACGACGAACGGACCCTGGCCGAGGCCGCCGAACTGGGCCCCAACACCTACCCGACCCGGGCCTTCTACGGGCAGTACCTGCACGACGCGTTCCTCGCCGTGGTCGCCGCCGCCCCGCCCTCCATGACCGTCCGGGTGCACCGCTCCCGGGCCGTCGCGATGGCGGACGCGCACGGCGTCCCCGGCGGCCCGCAGGGCGTCCGGCTGGAGGACGGCACCCGGCTCAACCGGCTGGACGCCATCGTGCTGGCCCAGGGCCACGTACCGGCCCGGCTCACCCCGCGCGAGGCCCGCACCGCCAGCCTGGCCCGGATCCACCACCTGACCTACGTCACCCCCGCCAACCCGGCCGACGTCCACGTGGCCGCCCGGCCCGGCCAGACCGTGCTGCTGCGCGGGCTCGGCCTCAACTTCTTCGACCACATGGCGCTGTTCACCCTCGGCCGCGGCGGCCGCTTCGAACGGGTCGACGCCCGCCCCGCGGGGGACGTCGGCGGACCGGGGGGCGGCGGGCCGGAAGGGGCCGGACCGACGGCCGGCAGGCTGGTCTACCGGCCGTCCGGCACCGAGCCGCGCCTCTACGCCACCTCCCGGCGGGGCGTCCCGTACCACGCGCGCGGCGAGAACGAGAAAGGCGCGTTCGGGCGGTACCTGCCCCGGCTGCTCACCCCCGAGGTCATCGCCCGGCTGCGCGAAAGGGCACGATCGGGCGAGCCGGCCCGGTTCACCGACGACCTGTGGCCGCTGATCTCCCGCGAGGTGGAGGGCGTCTACTACGGGGCGCTGCTCACCGCGCAGGCGCGCGGAGCCGAGCGCGAGGAGTTCACCGAGCGGTTCCTCACCGCCGACGACCCGGCCGCGGTGCTCGACGCCCACGGCATCGCCGAGGCCGACCGCTGGAGCTGGGAACGGCTCTCCCGGCCCTACGCCGGCCGCGAGTTCGCCGACCGGGCGGACTTCCGCGACTGGCTGCTCGACTACCTGCGCCGGGACGTCGCCGAGGCCCGGGCCGGCAACGTGAGCGGCCCGCTCAAGGCCGCCCTGGACGTACTGCGCGACCTGCGCAACGAAGTCCGGCTCGCGGTCGACCACGGCGGCCTGGACGGCGGCTCGCACCGCGACGACCTGGAGGGCTGGTACACCCCGCTGAACGCCTTCCTCTCGATCGGCCCGCCGACCGAGCGGATCGAGCAGCTGATCGCCCTCGTCGAGGCCGGGGTGCTGGAACTGCTCGGCCCGGGCACCGAGATCCGGATCGACCCGGTGGACCCGGCCTTCACCGCGCGCTCCGCCGCCGTGCCGGGCGAACCGGTCCGCTCCACGGTGCTGATCGAGGCCCGGCTGCCCGAACCCGACCTCCGGCGCACCGACGACCCGCTGCTGCAGCACCTGCTGGAGACCGAGCAGTGCACCACGTACCGGATCGGCGGGGACCACGGGAACGGCTACCAGACCGGCGGGCTCGCCGTCACCGAGCGTCCCTACCGGCTGCTGGACGCCCGCGGACGCGCGCACCCGCGCCGCTTCGCGTACGGCATACCGACCGAGTCGGTGCACTGGGTGACCGCCGCGGGCATCCGCCCCGGCGTGGACTCCGTGACCCTCGGCGACTCGGACGCGATCGCCCGCGCGGTGCTGGCGCTGCCGCTGGTGTCCGAGGTGCCGGAGGCGGTCCGGCCGCAGCCGGACGAGACCGACCTGAGAGGCGTGGTGATATGACGGACCGTCAGGATCCGGCGAAGGCCGGGACGGAGGCCGGACCCGGTACCGAGGCCGGAACCGGCCCGGACGCCGACCAGGACTCCGGGCTGCTCTCCCCCGTCCGCGCCGGCACCCCGGTCGAACGCGCCGTGGGCGACCGGGCCTGGCTGCAGGCCATGCTGGACGCCGAGGCCGCGCTGGCCCGCGCCCAGGCCGGGCTCGGCACCGTCCCCGGCCCGGCCGCCGCCGCGATCACCGCGGCCGCCCGGGCCGAGCGGTTCGACGTCCGGGCGCTGGCGCTGGCCTCCCGGGAGACCGCCAACCCGGTGGTCGGCCTGGTCCAGGCGCTGACCCGGGTGGTGGCCGCCGAGGACCCGTCCGCCGCCGAGTACGTGCACCGCGGTTCGACCAGCCAGGACATCTTCGACACCGGCGCGATGCTGGTGGCGGCCCGCGCGCTGCGGCTGATCCGGGCCGACCTCGACCGCACCGCCCGTGCGCTCGCCGCCCTCGCCGCCGAGCACCGGGACACCGTGCTGGCCGGACGCACCCTGGCCCTCCAGGCGGTGCCGACCACCTTCGGCCTCAAGGCGGCCGGCTGGCGGCAGCTCGTCCTCGACGCCGACCGGCGGCTGGCGGCCGTCCTGGCCGACGGCCTGCCGGTGTCCCTGGGCGGCGCGGCCGGCACCCTGGCCGGCTACCTGGAGTACGCCCGGCTGGACGGCCCGGACCCGGACGTCGACCCCGGCGCCTACCTGGACCGGCTGGTGGACGCGTTCGCGGCGGAGACCGGGCTGGCCCGCCCGGCACTGCCCTGGCACGCCCTGCGCACCCCGATGGCCGACCTCGCCGCCGCGCTGGCCTTCACCGCCGGCGCGCTCGGCAAGCTCGCGGTGGACGTGCAGTCGCTGACCCGGACCGAGGTCGGCGAGGTGGTCGAGCCGGCCGTGGCCGGCCGCGGCGCCTCCTCCGCGATGCCGCACAAGCGCAACCCGGTGCTGGCCACCCTGCTGCGCAGCGCCGCGCTCCAGGTCCCGGTGCTGGCCGCCGGCCTCACCCAGTGCCTGGTGACCGAGGACGAGCGTTCCGGCGGCGCCTGGCACGCCGAGTGGCTGCTGCTGCGCGAGTGCCTGCGGCTGGCCGGCGGCGCCGCGCACACCTCGGTGGAGCTGGCCGAGGGGCTGCTCGTCCGGCCCGAGCGGATGGCGGCGAACCTCGGGCTCACCGGCGGACAGCTGGTCTCCGAGCGGATCGCGGCCCGGCTGGCGCCGAAGCTCGGCAAGGCGGTGGCCAAGCAGCTGCTCACCGACGTCTCGCTGACGGCGGACCGGGAGGGCCGGCCGCTGGCCGACGTCCTCGCCGAACAGGCCGAGCTGGCGGGCCGGTTCACTCCGGAGGAGATCGCCGGGCTGTGCGATCCGGCCGGGTACACCGGCGCGGCCGGCGCCCTGGTGGACCGGGCGCTCCGTTCCTGATCCCCACGAGTACGCCGGAAGGCCCCCGGTCCGCGCGGACCGGGGGCCTTCCGGCCGTCGGCACGGTTCAGTCCCGGATGACCGTCTTGGTCCGCATCAGGAACTCCCCCAGGTAGCCGTCGTGCGGCACCCCGGGCCGGAGCCAGTACGTCGGGTGGTCGCCCCGGTAGACGTTGCTGATGCTCGGCTCCCGGAGCAGCCGGTCGAACAGCGCGTCGTCCCGGGTGAACGCCGTCAGCACCAGGGAATCGCGCAGCGGGGCGACCCCCGCCTCGGGGGTCCAGGGCGCCACCCAGACGCAGGGGAAGGCGAGTTCGAGACCGGCCTGCTCCGCGTCGGGCCGGTCCAGCTGGTGCACGGCGGGCCGCAGCACCGCGCTGCCGTCGCCGAGTTCGGCGACCACGCCGTCCCCGCCGAGCCAGGCCCGGGTGCCGGCCGCGCGGCGCAGCAGGAAGGCCTCGATCGCCCGGGCCTCCGCCACCGGCTGCACGGCGAGCTGCGCCTTCTCGTCCTCCGGCGGCAGGCTGGGGATGACCGCCAGCCGCTCGGCGATCGCCCGGGCGAGCGGCGCCGGGTCGCCCTCGACCAGCACGGTGGTGGCGTTGATACAGGCGACGCCGCCCTGGTGGCTGATCGAGTCGACGATCGTGTCCAGGTGGGCGCGCCAGTCGGTGTCCCGGGTGAGCAGGATCTTGGACCGGCCCGGGCCCTGCGGCAGCACGGTGCTCCCCGCGTACTTGCGGACCACCTCGTCGCCGCCGTAGACCATGCCGAGGTCGGCGCCGTGCAGGATCTCGTCGGCGGCCTCGTGGTCGGTGGGCAGCAGCACCACCTGGTCGGTGCCGAAGCCGGCCAGCCGCAGCGCGGTGACCAGCCGGTGCGGGGTGAGCGGCTCGCGCCGGGAGGGGCGGACGGCGACCCGGTAGCCGAGGGCCAGCGCCTCCAGCCAGAGCCCGTGCGGGCCGGGGTGGTTGCCCGCCGCGTGGACGGCGAAGACGTTGCCGCGCCTGGTCCAGACGGCGCTGCCGTCGATGGTCGCGGCGTCCCGCCAGTCGCTCACCGCGCCGACCGGCTGGGCCCGGTGGGCGGACCAGCCGGCCTTCCGGGCCGAGTCGGCGATGGCGCGGACGGCGTCCCGCACGACGCCGATCGGCACGCCGGAGACCCGGGCCACGGCCCGCTGGTAGGCGGCGGGGCCGAGGCCGTCGATGGTCTCCTCGGTGAAGATCCGCCCGGCCCGGGCCAGGGCGGCGAACCGCTCGGCGGCCGGGAGGGACTCGGCGGCGTGCAGCGCCCGCATCGCCCTGGTGACGAACAGCCGCGGCACGAGGCTGAGTTCGGCGAACGGCGCGCCCGTGACGTCGGGGACGACGGTCCGCCGGCGGGCCCGGAACGGTTCGCCGGGGCCGAGCGCGTCCAGTTGCAGGAGGCCGGAGGTCCCCGGGGCGTCGGCTCCGGCCGCGGGTCCGGGCGCGGGTCCGGGCGCGGGCCCTGCCGCGGGTCCGGGCGGCTGCAGCGGATCGGCCATCAGTAGACCCCTTCGATCACGGTCTCGTCGTCGAACTCCCGGACCGGGGCGATGTCCGCCACCGAGTCGCCGAGCTGCCCCGGCAGCGGGGCGATCCTGGTGCCGAGGTCGCGCTCCAGGTTGTTGGGCATCAGCAGGCTCTTGGAGACGTGGTGCATGACCACCTGCCCGCGCTCGCCGAAGCCGACCGTCCGGCCGCTCTCCGGGTCGACCACCCCGAAGCTCATGTACGGCGAGTACGGGTCGTAGACGCAGGGGTCGTCGTCGGTCAGCCCGTGCCGCTCGCTGGCGTTGCCGAGGATCATGGTCGAGCCGTAGCCGCTGTAGAGCACGGCGTCCGGGAAGATCTCGGTGCGGTACAGGTGCCGCGTGTCGGGGTCCATCTGGGTGCCGACCCAGTTGATCGCCCGGATCTTCTCGGCGACGAGCTTGGCGAGGCCGTCCCGCCGGGCGATCCGCTCCAGCACCGGCGGGGTGCACATCAGCACCCCCACGTCCTGGGTCTCCAGCACGTGGGCGACCTGGTCGACGATGTGCTCGGCGTACGCGCCGGCCTCGGCGGCCTTGCCCTCGGAGATCAGCTTCTTCACCCAGCGCGGGTCGAGGTCGACGGTGAAGGACAGGCCGCCCCGGTAGGCGGTCTGGGCCTTGATGACGTCGCCGACCATGTGCGGGCCGGTGGGCGCGACGACGAGCCAGTTGACGCCCTGCGGCACGCCGTGGCCGTCGAGCTGGGCGCTGGACCAGCCGAGCAGCCGGTCCAGCCAGTCGCGCAGCAGCACGATCCGCTTGGGCGCGCCGGTGGTGCCGCCGCTCTCGTAGACGCCGACCACCCCGGGGCGGTCGCCGTAGCCGCGCGGGACGAGGTCCTCCACGCGGGCCGTGCGCAGTTCGTTGGCGAGGTTGGGGAACCTGGCGAGGTCCGCGTGGGTGCGGACCTCGGTGAGCGGGTCGAAGCCGAGGGAGGCGGCCCGGGAGAGCCAGAACGGGGAACCGGTCCCGGGCGAGAAGTGCCAGCGCATGGCGGCGCGCAGGTACTCCTCGGGGTCGGGCACGGCGTCGAACGGGAGGTCCAGCACCGGGTCGGCGGCGGGATCGGCGGCAGGAGACACAGCGGTCCTTCCAGGGGTGGGGGGTCAGCGGTCGGTGCCGGGCGGGTTGTCGATGGCGTAGCGCCAGCGGCCGTCGGCGCCGCGCCGGGCGACGTCGGTGGCGGTGCCCTCGGAGCGGACCGGCCCGTCCGGTCCCTCGCCCTCGATCAGGTAGTCGCCGATCAGCAGGGCGAGGTCGCCGTTGACGTAGCAGTGCCGCAGGGTGATCCGGATCGGCAGGCCGAGCGCGAGGAAGCGGGCGGTCGCGGCGCGCCGTTCGTCGCCGGTCACCACCACGCCGGGGCGGTCGACGAACACCGCGCCGGGCTCGAAGAGCTCCTCGACGGCCGTCTGGTCGCCGGTGTTGAAGGCCTCGGCGAAGACGGCGGGCAGCCGGGCCGGGTCGGTGGGCGCCGGGGCCGCGCGGTGCCCGGCCGCGGTACGGGGTTCGCTGGTGGTCATGGCGGTCATCCCGTCTGGACGCCGGCGGTGACGCCGCCGTCCGGCTGGTCGGGCAGCCGGTCCAGGCTGAACCCGAAGTGGGTCTTGTAGGCCTCCAGGACGGCGGCGTCGCCGACGAACTCCTCGCTGGAGCGCTCGCTGCCGGCCACCGTGGAGAGCTGGTTGCCCTTGAGCGTGATCCGGCCGTCCTCGGTCCGCAGCGAGCAGAACACGTCCTGCAGGAACGGGGATTCGGGCGCGGTGCGGTACCACCAGAGGGTGGGGCGGAAGTCCTCGATGCGGACCGGGCGGTCCTCCAGCCGGTACAGCGGCTTGCCGTTGAGCAGCACGTCGAAGCCGCCGCCCTCGACGTCGGCGAGCAGGAAGTCGCCGTCCGGGTCGTGCTGGACCTCGCGGGAGGCCAGCCGGAGCGGGTGCCGGCTGTTGCGGCCGAAGCCGGTGTCCACCAGCCACTGTTCGCCGTCGACGGTGACCCGCAGGGCCAGGTGGCACATGGCCGCGCCGAGCGTGCCGCCGGGGCGGTGGACCCGGCCGGGGAGGATCTCGACCTGGTAGCCGAGTGCGGTGAGCAGGAACGAGAGGGCCGGGTTGACCTCGTAGCAGCCGCCGCCGCGGCGCTGGCGGACGATCTTGTCGAGGACCTGCTCGTCCATGTGGATCGGCTCGTCGAGGTGGTAGCCGAGGTTCTCGAACGGCACGGACAGCACGTGCCGCTCCTGGATGCGGGTGAGCGCGGCGAGGTCGGCCCGCTCGGGCCGTTCGGCGCCGATCCGGGCGAGGTACGCGTCCACCATGGCGTCGTCCAGCACGGTGATCTCCTTGTCGGTCGGTGTGGCGGGCGGTCGGTGTGGCAGGTGGTGGGTCCGGCGGGCGGTGGGTCTGGCAGGTGAGGCGGAGCGGGGGCGGAGCGGGGGCGGAGCGGGACGGGCGGTGCGGTGGCGGGGCGAAGCGGCGGCGGTGCGGTCACCAGCGCAGCAGCGCGAGGCCGATCGCCATGCCGCCGCCGAAGCCGGCCAGCAGCACCAGGTCCCCGGCGGCGAAACGGCCCGCCCTGGCGGCCCGGTCGAGGGTGACGGCGATCGAGGCCGAGCCGGTGTTGCCGTACTCCTCGACGGTGGTGCAGGTGCGGGCGGCCGGGATGCCGAGCCGGTCGGCGAGGTCGGCGAGCAGCAGCCCGTTGGCCTGGTGGGGCACGAACCCGGCCAGGTCGCCGGGCGCGAACCCGGCGTCGGCCAGGAAGGACCGGACGGCCTCCGGCAGCCGGGTCTCGACGAACTCGCGCACACCGCGGCCGTCCATCCGGAACCAGTGCAGGCCCCGGGCGAGGGTGTCGGCGCTGGCGGGCAGCCGGCTCCCCCCGGCCGGGACGCCGATCAGCCCGCGGTCGGCGCCGAACCCGGCCAGCCGGCCGGCAAGCAGGCCCCGGCCGGGCTCCGGGGCCGGGCCGAGCACCACCGCGCCGGCGCCGTCGCCGAACAGCACGGCGGTCCGCCGGTCGGTGGGGTCGAGGATCCGCGAGTAGACGTCGGCCCCGATCACCAGCGCGTACCCGGGGGCGGCGTCGGTGAGCATCCGCTCGGCGGCGGTGAGGGCGAACACGAAGCCGCTGCAGACCGCGTTGACGTCGAAGGCGGCGGTGCCGGGGGCGGCGCCGAGCCGGTCGGCGACCACGCTGGCGGTCGGCGGCTGCGGGGAGTCGGGGGTGGAGGTGGCGACCATGATCAGCGCCAGGTCGGCCGGGCGGACCCCGGCGTCCGCCAGGGCGGCCCGGCCGGCCGCCACCGCGAGGTCGCTGGCGGCCTGGTCCGGCTCGGCACGGCGGCGCCGGGAGATTCCGGTCTTCCGCGCGATCCATTCCCCGGTGACGCCCGCGGGGGCGGCGGCCTCGGAATTGCTCACCACCCGGGCCGGCAGGTACGAGCCGGTTCCCAGGACGGCGATTCCCGAATGTGTGCGACCCTTCCCGGGAATTCCCGTCGTTATCATCCTTTTCCCCTCGGTCTGCTCGGGCGCCGGACACCGACGGGTCGTCGGGGTCCCGGGAATGGCCGGGCCACAGGGCCGGTGCCGGCCTTGTCAGGTGGCCGCGGAATCGGCCGGGCCGCCCACGCGCCGGGCCGGACCGCCCAGCGCGTGGGCGATCAGGTCCCCGGTGATCCGTACGCCGTCGCGGGTGAGCACCGACTCGGCGTGGAACTGCACCGAGGCGAAGCCCGGACCGCGCAGCGCGTGCACCTCTCCGGTGGCGGCGTCCCGGGCGACCCGGACGGTGCCGCCGGGAAACCCGAATTCGCCTTCCGTACCCGTTCCTTCGGTCCAGGAGGCGGCGAAGGTGTTGTAGAAGCCGACCCGCTCCCCGGCACCGAACAGGTCGATCTCCCGCTGGACGCCCTGGTTGGGCGCCTCCCGGCGGACCAGCGGCAGGCCGAGTTCCGCGCAGAGCACCTGGTGGCTCAGGCAGACCGCCAGGAACGGCCGACCGTCGGAGATCAACTCCCTGACGCGGGAACGGAGATGGGCGATCTTCGGGTGGGCGGTGTCGCGCGGGTCGCCCGGGCCGGGGCCCAGCACCACCAGGTCGGACCCGGCCAGCCCGTACGGCCGGTCGAACCGCCGGACGGTGACGTCGAGGCCGAGTGCCCGCAGCTGGTGGTCGATCATCGCGGTGAAGGTGTCCTCGGCGTCCACCACGAGCACCCGCCGTCCGGCCAACTCCGCTCTCCGGTAGGACCGTTCGCCGGATCTCTCGCCGCCCTCGCCGACCTCCCCGGCCAGCGCACCGCCGCCGACGCCGCCGAGGCCACCGTCGTCGCCACCGTCGTCGCCGCCGTCACCACCGCCGTCGGCGAGCCAGAAGCCGGCCAGCGCGCGGTTCCGCCCGGCCAGCGCCTCGCGGACCTTCGGATGGGCGCCGAACCGGCCCCGGCCGCCGTCCTCCAGCGCGGCGAGCAGCCCCGCCGCCTTGGCCCTGGTCTCGGCCACCTCGGAGTCCGGGTCGGAGTGCCGGACCAGCGTCGCGCCGACCCCGATCCGCAGCCGTCCGGCCGCGTCGATGTCCGCGGTGCGGATCAGGATGCCGGAGTCCAGCGCCCGCGCGCCCTCCGCGTCCCGGCCGATCAGCGCGACCACCCCGCTGTAGTAACCCCGCCCGGCCGGCTCGTACTTGGCGATCACCCGGGCGGCCGACTCCAGCGGGCTGCCGGTCACCGTCGGGGCGAACAGCGTCTCGCGCAGCACCTCGCGCGGGTCCCGGTCCGTCCGGCCCTCGATGAAGTACTCGGTGTGCGCGAGCCGGGCCATCTCCTTCAGGTACGGGCCGACCACCCGGCCGCCCGCCGTGCAGATCCGGGCCATCATCTTGAGCTCCTCGTCGACCACCATGAAGAGCTCCTCGGCCTCCTTGCGGTCGGCCAGGAAGTCCATCAGGCCGTCGAGGTCCGGCCCCCGCTCCGGGTACCGGTAGGTGCCGCTGATCGGGTTCATCACCGCCCGCCCGCCGTGCACGCTGATGTGCCGCTCGGGGGTGGCGCCGACCAGGGTCCGCTCCCCGGTGTGCACCGCGAAGGTCCAGTAGGCGCCGGTCTCCCGCTGGAGCAGCCGGCGGAAGAGCGTCAGCGCGGCGGCCGGGGTGTAGCCGGTGATCTCGGCGACGAACGAGCGCTTGACCACGAAGTTGGCGCCGGTGCCCTCGCCGATCTCCTCGCCGATCACCCGGCGGACGGTCTCCGCGTACTCCTCGTCGTCGGAGTCGAAGCGGCCGCCGGCCAGGGTGATCGGCACGTCCGGCAGCCGGGCGAGCAGTTCGGCGAGCGGCAGCACGGCCTGCTCGGTGACGGTCAGCGCGAGCAGCGGGGTGCCGTCGTCGGCCGCCTCGAAGCCGCGCTCGGCGATCTGCCGGTACGGGACCAGCGCCAGCAGTTCGTGGCCGTTCCCGGCGGGTTCGGCGGACAGCGGGAGGTCCGCCAGGGTGGCCGGCTCGGACACCTCGCCCACCAGCAGGTCCACCAGGCCCGACCCGGTGGCCTCCGGGCGGTGCAGCAGTGCGAAGGCCGGCGGGTGCCCGGCCAGCACCCGGTCCAGCAGCTCGCTCATCCGGTCACCGTCCCGGCGCTCGACGGGGCCGCGTCGCGCCGCTGCGCCGCCGGACCGCCGGTGACCGAGTCCGCGGTCAGCACCACGGCGCAGCGCCGGGCCGCGTAGTCGAGGGCCATCCGGTGGTCCTCGGCCGTGAAGTCGGCCACCGCGTCGGCCACCAGGAAGGTCTGGATGTCGTTCGTGAACGCCTCCACCGCCGTCATCAGCACCCCGACGTGCGCGTACACGCCGCAGAGCACCAGCTGGTCGCGGCCGGCGGCGCGCAGCCGGGCCAGCAGGTCGTTGTTGAAGAAGGCGCTGTAGCGCCATTTGGTGACCAGCCAGTCGTCCGGGCCGGGGGCGAGCCGGTCGACGATCTCCCGGTCCGCGGGCGACGCCTGCATCCCCGGGCCCCAGAAGTCAGCCAGCAGGCCGCGCTGTTCGGGGGTCATGCCGCCGGGCTGCGCGGTGTAGGCGACCGGCACGCCGTGCGCGCGGGCCCAGTCGCGGAGCCGGACGGTGTGGGCGAGCAGCGGGCCGTCCTCGCCGAACGGCGCCAGGAAGTAGCGCTGCATGTCGTGCACGAGCAGGACCGCGCGGCCCGGGTCGAGTGTCCAGTCCGCCGTGTTGGGCGGCAGCTCGGCGGCGGTGGGCAGCGGGTAGGGGGCGATCGCCGGCAGGCCCGGCCGCCGTGTCGGGGTGGGGAGGCCATTACGCACCGAGCCCGGCACCCCCGTCCACCGTGAGGTCGTGCAGGGTGATGTGGCCGGCCTCGTCGGAGAGCAGGAAGACGACGGCGTGGGCGACGTCCTCCGGCTCGGCGAGCTTGCCGAGCGGGATGCCGACCCGGTAGGCGGACGGCCGGCCCTCCAGGGTGCCGGCGCGGCCGCTCTCGTCGTGCCACATGGAGCTGAGCATCGGCGTGTCGGTGGAGCCGGGCGCGACCAGGTTGCAGCGGATGCCGTACCGGGCGACCTCCAGGCCGAGGCTCTTGGTGAAGAGGGTCGCCGCGGCCTTGGACGCCGCGTAGGCGGCCATCTCGCTGCGCGGGGTGGCGGCGGCGTTGGAGGCCACCGTGACGATCGCGCCGCTGCGGCGCGGGATCATCCGGTTGACCACGGCGCGGGAGACCCGGAAGACGCCGTCGGCGTTGACCGAGAAGGTGCTGCGCCAGTCCTCGTCGGTGAAGTCGCGGACCTCGCCGAGGCGGAGCACGCCGGCGGTGTTGACCAGGTAGTCGATCGGGCCCAGCCGCCGTTCGGCCGTGTCGACGGCCTCCTCGACGGAGGCGCTGTCGGTGACGTCGGCGGGTACCGCGACGACGGTCAGGCCCTCGGCGGTGAGTTTGCCCGCCAGTTCGGCGAGGCGGCCGGCGTCCCGGTCGACGGCGGCGACCAGGACGCCGCGGGCGGCCAGGGCCCGGGCCACGGCGGCGCCGATGCCGCCGGCCGCGCCGGTGATGAGTGCCACCTTGTTCTGCATGTGCCAGACCTCCCTGGGGTCGGCCCGGGGGTGCGGGCCGGCGGTGTGGGTTGGGGGTTGTGCACGCGGGGTCGTGGGTGGGACGGGGGCGTACGGGGGACGGGGACGTGCGGGGTGGTCCGCTGTGCGCGGTGATCGCGCCGGGCGGGGTGGTCCGCCGGGTGCCGTGCCCGGGTCAGGCGCGCCAGGCGGACACCACGGCGATCGCCTGGCCCGGGTTGAGCCGCGGGTCGCAGAAGCTCGTGTACTTGTCGCCGACCCGGCCGAGCCCGGCCTCGTCGTCGGCGCACTCGGTGACGTCGTCGGGCGTGGTCTCCAGGTGCAGGCCCCCGGCGGTGCCGCCCTCGGCGCGGACCACCTGCTGGAAGCCCTCGACCTCCCGGACGACGGTCTCCACCAGGCGGGTCTTCAGGCCGTCGGGCCGGCTGAAGGTGTTGCCGTGCATCGGGTCGGTGAGCCAGACCACCGGGTGTCCGGCGGCCCGCACGGCCCGGACCAGCCCGGGGAGGACCTGGGCGACGCGGTCGGCGCCCAGCCGGGCGATCAGGGTGAGGCGGCCCGGCTCCCGGCCGGGGTCGAGCAGGGCGCAGAGCCGGAGCAGCTCGTCCGGGGTCGTGCCCGGGCCGACCTTGCAGCCGACCGGGTTGGCCACCCGGGCGAGCAGCGCGACGTGGGCGCCGTCGGGCTGCCGGGTCCGTTCGCCGATCCACGGGAAGTGCGTGGAGGCGAGCAGCGGTCGGCCCTCCTCGTCGCGGCGGACCAGCGGCAGTTCGTAGTCGAGCAGCAGGGCCTCGTGGCTGGTCCACACCGGCGGGCAGGCGGCGGAGGGTTCGCCGGGGGCGAGCCGGCCGAGGTGGACCATGGCCTGCCGGGCGGCGTCGTAGCCGGTCAGCAGGCGGCGCGGGTCGGGGGTGCGCTGGACCGGGTCGGGTTCCGGCCCGTTGACCATGTGGCCCCGGTAGACGGGGAGTTCGACGCCGTCGCAGCGTTCGGTGGGGTGTGAGCGGGGCTTGGCGAACTGGCCGGCGATCCGGCCGATCCGCACCACCGGGCGGTGGGTGGCGATCTTCAGGAGGCCGGCCAGGGCGTCCAGCAGCCCGGCCTTGCGGGCGACGTCCCCGGCGGTGCACTCCAGGGGGTCCTCGGCGCAGTCGCCGGCCTGGAGCACGTGTGCGCGGCCTTCGGCGACCTCGCCGAGCAGCGTGCGCAGGCGGTGCACGTCGGCGGCCGCCACCAAGGCGGGTTTTTCGGCCAACTCCTTTTTGACGGAATCGAGTTCGAAGAGATTCGGCCAGTCCGGCTGCTGTCTTGCGGGGCGGCCGGCGAGCGATCCCACGAGCAGGTTGTCCACTGACGTCTCCCTCACGGTTGGGGGCCGGCCTGTGCCAGGTCCACGGCCCCGGTACTCAGGGCGTGTCGAGGCCCCGGACCAGGCCGGCGACCCGGACCACGCGGCGGGCCTGGTACTCGACGGCGGCGATGTTCTCCTCGTGGACCTGCCCGGGCACGTTCCGGGAGACCGCGCTGGCGCCGTACGGGTTGCCGTTGTTGGGCTGGAACAGCACCGGGTCGGTGGAGCCGGTGGCCAGGATCAGCGAGCCCCAGTGACAGAACACGTTGTGCAGCGCCAGGATCGTGGTCTCGTGGCCGCCGCGCGGCGCGGAGCCCGAGGTGAACGCCGAGACCGCCTTGTTCGCCAGCCCGCCCGGGATCGACAGCGGCGCGGTGGAGTCGACGAACCGCAGGACCGGCGCGGCCGGCAGGCCGAACCGGACCGGGGTGCCGACCAGGATGCCGTCCGCCCAGGCCAGGTCGGCGAGGTCGGCCACGGGGACGTCCGCGGTGCGCTCCCGCAGCTCCCGCGCGGCGTCCTCGGTCCCGGGCACGTAGGTGTCGTCGGGGAGGTCCGCGATCCGGCGCAGCCGCACCTCGGCACCGGCCTTCTCCGCGGCGGCCGCCGCCGCCCCGGCCAGCCGGGCGACATTTCCGGTCGACGAGTAATAGATGACGGCAATGGTGGTCATGGCAGCGAACTCCTCGGTGACGGGGGCGCGTTCAGCTGATCCTTGACGGTGGACAGCGGGTCGGCCAACGGAGTTCCCGGCACTTCGTCAGGTGGCGTCGCAGTCCATCAAATACTCATCAGATGTCCCGTTCGACCCGACCTGACATTGACCGGGGAAGTGACTTTTCCGGGCACGAATTGCTCCCTATCCTCGGTGCCCGGCACCGTTTTCGGGCCGCCGCAGAGCCGAGGAGCAGTGATCCCGCAGTGAAGAAACCGCCGGCCGCCCCACCCAGTCGACGAGACCTGCGGCCGCTGATCGCCGAAGGCGTCTCCCCCTGGCTGGACGGGATCCACCGCGGCCTGGCCACCTCGGGCCTGCTCGGCCGGCTGATCGACGAGACCGGCCTGCGCGGCGCCACCACCAACCCGGCGCTGCTGGCCGGCCGGCTGCGCCGGGACCCGGTCTACGCCGAGCAGCTCGCCCGGCTCGCCGGGCACGACGTCTCCCCCGAGGGCTCGGTGTGGGCCGCCTCGGTGCACGACCTGCGGCTGGTCTGCGACCAGTTCCTGGACGTCTTCCGCACCGCCCACGGCCACGACGGCCTGGTCTCGGCGGACCTCGACCCGCGGCTGGCCCACGATCCGGCGGCGACCACCGCCGAGGCCGTCGAACTGGCCCGCGCGGTGGACCGGCCCAATCTGCTGGTGAAGATCCCGGCCACCCCCGAGGGGCTGGGCGCGATCCGCGACTGCGTCGGCCTCGGCCTCGGGGTGCACGCGACCGGGCTGTTCTCGGTGCACCGCTACGGGCAGGTGGTGGACGCCTACTTCGACGGCCTGGAACAGGCGCTGGCGGCCGGCCGGCCGCTGGCGGCGATCGCCTCGGTGGCGTCGCTGCCGGTCGGCCGGGTCGACCAGGAGATCGACCGGCGGCTGACCGCCCTCGGCACCCCGGACGCCCTCGCGCTGCGCGGCCTGACCGCCCAGGCGGCGGCCCGGCTGATGTACCGGGCGTACGAGGAGCGGCTGGGCGACGGCCGCTGGCGCACCCTGCGCGCCTCCGGGGCCCGGCCGCAGCGGCTGCTGTGGACCGACTCCGCGCTGGCCGGCGCCGCCGCCGCGCAGGCCCGGTACGTGGCCGGCCTGGTCTCCTGGGGCACCGCGCACGCGATGACCCGGCCGGTGCTGGACGAGGCGGTCCGCATGCTCCGCCTCGACGGCGACACCCTGATGGGCCGGCACGAGGCGGCCCAGGCGGTGCTCGACCGGTTGGGCCGGCTCGGCATCGACTACTGCGCGGTGGTGCGGCGGCTGGAGGAGGACAGCGTGCCGCGGCTGATCGACCACTGGCTGCGGCTGCACGCCTCGGCCGCCACCCGGCTGGCCCGCCCGGCCGACCTGCACGGAGACAGCGAACCGGCCCGACTCCGGGGCACCTGAGGATCTTTGACGAACCATCACCTCCACCCGTCCGGCGCCGCCGGGCACCGCGCCGACGGCCCGGCGACCGGCCCGGACCTGTGCTTGACGGGAACATCCGCCCCCGCATACCTTCCGATTTGCAGGCCGTCACGCACTCCTTCTGCTCGGGAGGGCCTGGGGGGAGGGAAGGTCATGACGCGACGGTCGGCCGACTCAATCGCGTTCAACGTCCTGGAGTTGCTGGCCAGCGAGGCGCCCGCCGCCCAGCTGGAGGAGCTGGTCGAGCAGGCCCGGAAGATCTGTGCGTCACCCCGGGAACGGGAGGCGCTGGGCCGGATCGAACAGCTCGGCCTCTCCATACGCTCACAGTCGCAGCGCCGCCGCCGGCGCGAGGCCGGACTCGCCGCGCTCGCCGACACCGCCCGCGACCTGGCGCTGCCGTACGACCTGGACGGCCTGCTGAGGGTGATCACCCGCCGGGCCCGGCTGCTGCTGGGCACCGACGTGGCCTACCTGACCACGGTCGACGAGGAGCACGGGCAGATCCGGATCCGCACCACCGACGGCCCGGCCGGGTGCCTCGCCGTCGGCCTGCGGATCCCCGAAGGCTTCGGCCTGGGCGCCGGCGTGCTCGCCGACCCCGCGCCGTTCTGGACCCCGGACTACCTGGCCGACGACCGGATCCGGCACAGCCCGGTGATCGACGAGGCGGTCCGCGCCGAGGGCCTGCACGCCGTGGTGGCCGTCCCGCTCGGCCACCGCGCCCGCCCGTTCGGCGTGCTGTACGCCGCCGAACGCAAGGTCCGCCGCTTCACCACCGACGAGATCTCGCTGCTGGCCGCACTCGGCGACCTCGCCGGGGTGGCGGTCGAGAAGGCCCGGCTCCTGGAGCTCGCCGCCCGGCCGGCCGCCGGACCGCCGCCCGACGGGCCCCTCGGCGAACTCGGGGCGGCCCACCGCGCCCTGGTCGACCTGGCGCTCTCCGGCGGCGACCCGCACGCCCTGGTCCGGGACGCCGGCCGCCGCCTCGACCTCGGCCTGCGGGTGTACGCCACCGACGGCACGGTGGTCGCCTCGGCCGGCGACCTGCCCGAGCTGGACGAACCCACCGTGGTCGCCACCGCGGTGGACACCCACGCCGCCGGCCGGCCGGTCCGGCTGGCGGGCCCGCTCTGGGCCGCCCCGGTCCGTGCCGGCTCCACCGACCTGGGCACCCTGCTGGCCCGCCCGGCCAACGGGCGGGCCGACCTGGCCGCGGAGTTCTGCCAGAGCGTGGCGCAGGCCGTCGCGGTGGCGCTGCTGCTGGAGGGCGGCCGGGCCGCCGGGCCGGTCGGGCCGCCCGGCCACGTCCGGGACGAGCTCCTCGACGAGCTGCTGGCCAGCCCGCAGCGCCCGCCGCAGCAACTCGCGCTGCGCGCCCGCCGACTGGGCATCGACCTCTCCACCGCACACGTCCTGGTGGTGGCCCGGCCCGAGGGGGAGGCCCAGGGCAAGGCCGCCACCTGGGCCAACCTGTACGCCCACCGGATGAGCGGGCTGAAGCGGGTCCACAACGGCCGGGCCGTCCTGCTGCTGCCCGGCAGTGATCCGGGGACGGCCGCGCGCGCCGTCTCGGAGGAGCTGACCCCGCTGCTCGGCATCCCGGTGACGGTCAGCGCGGCCGGCCCGGTCTCCGATCCGACCTCGGTGTTCCACGGCTACCAGGAGGCACTGCGCTGCCTCGACGCGATGACCTCGCTCGGCGCCGTCGGCCGCGCCGCATCCGTCCGTGAACTCGGCTTCGTGGGCGTACTGTTGGCGGACAACCATGACATCGAGGGATTCATCGAGTCGGCCGTCGGTCCGGTCCTCGACTACGACCGGCAGCGGCTCACCGAGCTGACCCGCACGCTCCAGGCGTACTTCGAGACCGGCAACAGTCCGACCCACGCCGCGCAGAAGCTGCACGTCCACCCCAACACGGTGGCCCGGCGGCTGGAGCGGATCGGCGAACTGCTCGGCCCGGACTGGCAGAAGCCCGAGCGGGCCTTCGAGGTCCAGCTGGCGCTCAAGCTCTGCAGCGTGCGGCGCGTCCTGCTGGACCGTGCCGCGCGCAACGACCCGCCAGGCCGGGCGGTCTGACGCGGCGTCACACCCGCCGGTCGTCCCCGCGGGCCAGCACCGCCACCGCGTGGGCCGCCGAGGCCAGCGTGATGTGCCGGTGCCAGCCGCTGAACGAGCGCCCGGCGAAGTCCCGCACCCCGACCCGGTCGGCGGTCCTGGCGAAGTCCCGGGCCACCCGGTCGGTCAGCCGGGCCAGCCGGACCAGGGCGGCCGCCGGGAGGTCCACCAGGTCGGTGAGCCAGAGCTCGGCCGGCCAGAGCCGCCCGGGCGCGCCCACCCCGACCAGCGCCAGCTCCCCGCCGCCCCGCCCGTCACGGCCGGAGCCCGTACCGCGTCCGGGCAGCCGGACCGGGACCGAGGCGATCAGACCGTTGCGCAGCCCGCCGGCCGGGCCCGACCAGACCACCGGCCGGCGCAGCTCCCGGGCCGCCGTCATCAGCCGGTAGGCGGGCCCCGGGCCGGGCGGCCGGCCCGGCAGCACCGGCCCCACCGGCAGCAGCGGGAACGAGCCGCCGACCCGGACCAGCATCGGCAGCCGCTCGGCCCGCAGCCGGCGCACCATCCGCAGCCCGTCCGTGTCCCGGGCGTCCGTCACCACCGGGCGCAGCGGCAGGCCCCAGCGGGCCGGCAGCCCGAGCACCGCCTCCAGCGCGCAGTCGCCGAGGGTCTCCGCGTCCACCTCGTCCGGGATCAGCGCCTGGCTGCGTCTGGGCTCGTTGTCCAGCCACGCCTGCGGCAGGTGCAGGCGCCAGTTGACCGGGCCGCTGAAGCTCTCCGAGGCGGCCCAGACCCCGACCGCCTGCTGGGCGTTGAGCACCTGGCCGAGGGCCGGGATGAACCGGCGGTCCACGCCCACCGAGTGGTCGCCGGCCTTCGGGATCACCATGGGCCGCAGCACGTACGCCTGCGGCGGGGCGATCCGGGCGAGGTGCTGGGCCAGCGCCTGGCGGACCGGCCCCCAGTCCCAGGTGGAGCTGGTGATGAAGTGGTGCAGGCTCTGTTCGGCGGCCTGGCCGCCGACCACCGTGGCGATGTTCCGGATCGACTTGCGGCCGCGCGCGCCGAGCAGTCCGCGCAGGTACTGGACGCCCTTCTGCCGCTGGTCGCTGCGGGGCAGCGAGGCGAACAGCACGGCGCACAGTTCCCGGAGCAGGACGTCGTGCGAGGCGTCGAGGCCCGGGCCGGGCCCGCCCGGCAGCTGCCGGGCCGCCGGAGGGCCGGACGCCGGAGCGGCCTGCCCCGGGAGGCCGTGCACCGGGACGCCGGACGCCAGGACGCCGTGCGCGGGCGCTCCGGACGCCGGGGCGCCGGACGCCAGGACGCCGTGCACCGGAAGGCCGTGCACCGGAAGGCCGTGCACCGGAAGGCCGGTGCCCAGGGCGAGACCGCTCATTGATCCCCCTCGAATGCGCGGATGGCTGCGCCGTCCTCACGCTAGGCGCCGCGCCCCCTCCCGCTAAGGTGCGCAGCCCACCCGTCCGGCGCTCGCGGTGGTGGCCCGGCCACCGGGCTCCCGGCCGCCGGGTTCCGGGCGCCGGCCCCGGAGCCGCCGGTCGCGGCGGATCCGGCACCGGCGGCCGGGCGGGCACCGGCCGGCCGCCCCCGCGAGGACGGCGCCCGGCCGGGACGGGTCAGGCGGTGAAGTCCGCCACGTGGTCGCGGGCCCACTCCGCGAAGGTCCGGGCCGGCCGGCCGGTGAGCTTCTCCACCGTGTCCGAGACCTCGGTGGGGACGCCGTCGGAGCCCTCCCAGTAGCCGACCACCGCGTCCATCACCCAGACCGGCACGATCGGGGCCAGCGCCTCGCGCGCCTGCGCGTCGGTGAGCTCCTCGAACTCCAGCGGCCGGCCGAGCGTCTCGGCCAGGACGGCCAGCTGCTCGCGCTGGGTGATCGAGGCCGGGCCGCTGATGAAGTACGCCTGGTTCTCGTGGCCGGGCTGGGTCAGCGCGACCACGGCGACCGCGGCGATGTCCTTCTCGTGGATCGCGTCGCTGTGCGACCCGGGGTACGGGAAGCGGATCCGCCCCTCGGCGCGGATCGACTCCGGCCACCCCCACATCAGGATGTTGGTGGCGAAGTTGTGCGGCCGCAGGAGGGTGTGGGGGATGCCGGAGGCGACCACGGCCGCCTCGACCGCCCGGTGCATCTCGACGATCGGCCGCTGCACCGGGAAGGCGTCCACCACGGTCTGCGAGGAGAGCACCACGACGTGCCGCACGCCCGCCTCCTTCGCCGCCGCGAGGAAGCCCTCGGTCCCCTGCGGCACCGCGTAGAGGAAGACCTTCTCGACCCCGGCCAGCGCCGGTCCGTAGGTCTCCGGGTCGGTCAGGTCGAGCACGGCCGTCTCGGCCGCGGTGGTCGGGGCCAGCTTCTCCGGGGTCCGGGCGCCGGCCCGGACGTCGGCGCCGGCCGCCAGCAGCTGCGCCAGCACCTCGGCGCCGACCTGGCCGGTCGCCCCGGTGACGAGGATCTTGCCCATGGGAACGGCTCGCTTTCTTGACGGTCCATCACGGTCTGTCGCGGGTCTGTCGTGGGTCTGTCGCGGGTCGGAGGCGTGCCTGTCGCGGGTCCGCCCCGGGCCTGTCAGTCGTTCCGGACGGCGGGCCGGCCGCGGCGCGGGGTGGAGAACCGCCGGGTGATCGGGGCCTCGACCAGCCGGTAGAGCACCCAGGACACCAGCACGGTCGCCGCGATCGCGAAGAGCAGCAGGCCGATTCCCTCCACCGTGGAGAACATCCTGGTGCCGAGCAGGTCACGCAGTTCGGTCAGCACGATGAAGTGCAGCAGGTAGAAGGCGAAGGAGATCTCGCCGAGCCAGGTCATCGCCCGGTTGCGGAAGACCGTGAACCGCCCCTCGTTGTCGGCGATCGCGGCGGCCGCGATGAGCAGGGCGATCGGGACGACCGTGACGACCCGCTGGGCGTACAGGTAGGGCACGTAGTGGGTGGCGATGTAGCCGGCCACCAGCAGCAGGCCGGACCAGACCATCCCGATGTTGCGCCAGCGGCCGCTGCGCACCGCGTGGGCGACCAGCATGCCGAGCGCGAAGTCCAGCATCCGGACCGGCGGCAGCACGTAGCTGAACCAGTACTGCGAGACCGAGCCCTCGTAGCCGCCGGGGACGCCCGGGGTGTCGGGCAGCAGCAGGTAGGCGACGGCGGGGGTGGCGACGATGGCCGCGACCGCCCCGGCGATCCAGAACACCAGCCGCTCCGGGCGGATCTTCCGGAACACCCGGTGCAGGAAGGGGAAGGAGAGGTAGAAGACGGCTTCGGCGCCCAGCGACCAGCTCGGCGGGTCGACGCTGAAGTAGGTGTTGAAGTCGGGTATCCAGACCTGGAGCATCAGCAGGTTGACGATCGCGGTCCTGGCCGGCGTGTAGGTGCTCGCGAACAGCACCATGGCCAGCGCCCAGGCGACCACGTAGTTCGGGACGATCTTGACCATTCTTCGCCGCCAGAACCCGGTGGCCGTGTCGTCGGCGCGGGCCGACCAGGTGAGCACGAAGCCGCTGAGCACGAAGAAGAAGGCGACGCCGAGCCCGCCGGCCTGGTCGGCGATGTCGACGAAGCGGAACTCGGTGCCGTCGTCGGCGAAGAGCCGCAGGGTCGGGATGGGGAGGGCCGCGTGGTAGGCGAAGACCGCAAGGGCGGCGGGGAAGCGCAGGCCGGTCAGCGACGGCAGACGACTGGTGAAGGGGCGCTGCGACTGCTGTCCGCTCCCGCTGTCGGGCGTCGGCCCGGGCTGGGCGAGGAGTCGGTCGGTGGCCATGGTTCCGTCCTTGAGGGTGTCGGGCCTGTGGACCGGACCGATGGCGCCGGCCCGACCCGAGACCTAAGTAAACTACTCGGTGCAGATGAGAGATTGCACCGATCGGTGTAGCATCTATGTCAGGTCGGGGGACAACCCGGCCCCTTCCGCCTTTCCGTCCGGGACAAAGGAGTTGACGAACGATGCCGTGTCTCGGCGCAGACCGCCCGTCCCTCCCGGAGGATCGGCCCCATGCACGCAGCGTTCATCACCCAGCACGGACCGGCAACGGACATCCGCTACGGCGAACTCCCCGAGCCGGTCCCCGGGCCCACCGATGTCCTGGTCGACGTGGCCGCGGTCTCGGTCAACCCGGTCGACACCTTCGTCCGCTCGGGGCTCTTCCGCACCCCGGTGCCCTTCCCGTTCGTGATCGGGCGGGACCTCGTGGGCACCGTCGCGGAGGCCGGCCCGGGCGCCCCCGGCTTCACCCCCGGTGACCGGGTCTGGTCCAACAGCCTCGGCCACGGCGGGCGGCAGGGCCCGACGGCCGAACGGGCCGTCGTCCCCGCCGACCGGCTCTACCACCTGCCCCCGGGCGTGGACGGGACCGGCGCGGTCGCCGTGGTCCACCCGGCCGCCACCGCCCACCTCGCCCTGTTCGCCCACGGCGGGCTGCGGGCCGGCGAGACCGTCCTGGTGGCCGGCGGGGGCGGCAACGTGGGCGGCGCCCTGATCGTGCTGGCCGTCGAGGCCGGCGCCCGGGTGGTCGCCACCGCGAGCGCCGCCGACGCCGACCACTGCCGGGGCCTCGGCGCCACCGAGGTCCTCGACTACCGCTCCCCCGACCTGCCCGACCGGATCCGGGCCGCCTGCCCGGACGGCATCGACGTCCACCTCGACACCTCCGGCACCAACGACCTCGCCACCGCCGTCGACCTGCTCGCCCCGCGCGGCCGGATCGTGCTGCTCGCCGGCGCCCGCTCACGCCCCGAACTCCCCGCCGGACAGCTCTACATGAAGGACGGTTCGATCCGCGGGTTCGTCATCTCGCACGCCGGCACCGGTGAACTCGCCGAGGCCGCCGCCACGATCAACCGCCTGCTCGCCGCCGGCCGGCTGCGGCCGCGCGCCCTGGAGACCCACCCGCTCGCCGCCGCCGCCGAGACCCACCGGCGGCTGGAGAAGGGCGGGCTGAACGGCCGCCGGGCCGTCCTGCGGCCCGACCTGTAGCGCCCCGCACCGCCCGTCCGCGACGCCCCGTCCCGACCGCCTCCCCGTCCCCGTCCCCGAAAGGCCGTCCCCCCATGCCCCCGTCCGCCGGCGCCGAGCAGGCGTCCGGGCCGCGTCACTCGGGTCTCCTCCTGGCCCTGCTGGCGTTCGCCCAGTTGATCGTGTCGATCGACTACAACATCGTCTACGTGGCACTCCCCGAGATCGGCGACGGCCTCGGCTTCTCCGCCCAGAACCTGCAGTGGGTGGTCAGCGCCTACGCGGTGGCCTTCGGCGGGTTCCTGCTCTTCGGCGGCCGCGCCTCCGACCTGTTCGGACGCCGCCGGATGTTCGTCCTCGGCCTGCTGCTGTACGCCGGCTCCTCGCTGATCGGCGGACTGGCCACCGCCCAGGGCCTGCTGGTCGCGGCCCGCGCCCTCCAGGGGCTCGGCGGCGCCTTCCTCTTCCCCGCCACCCTCGCCCTGGTGGTCACCAGCTTCGCCGAGGGCCGCGAGCGCAACCGGGCGCTCTCGGTCTGGGCGGCGGCCGGCGCCAGCGGCATGATCATCGGCTCGCTGGCCGGCGGCGTGCTGACCTCGGCCTTCGGCTGGGAGGCGGTCTTCTACGTCAACGTGCCGCTCGCCGGCGGCGCCGCGCTGCTCGCCCCGCGGCTGATCCGCGCCGACGGGCCGCGCGAGCAGGGCCGCTCCTTCGACCTGCCCGGCGCACTGACCGCCACCGCCGGCGCCACCCTGGTGGTCTTCACGCTGGTCCAGGCACCCGCCTCCGGCTGGACCTCGCCGCTGGTGCTGACCACCGCCGTCCTGGGCCTCGCCCTGGTCGCCGCCTTCCTGGCGATCGAGGCCCGCACCGCCGACCCGCTGATGCCGCTGCGGCTCTTCCGCAACCGCAACCTCTCCACCGGCGTGGTCACCACCTTCCTCTTCATGGCCTCCTTCGGCACCCTGCTGTACTTCCTGACCGTCTACTTCCAGACCGTGCACGAGTACAGCGCGCTGCGCACCGGCGTGGCCTTCCTGATCCCGATGGCCTGCGGCTTCCTCGGCTCGATGCTGGGCGGCCGGCTGGCCACCCGGTTCGGCGCCCGCACCACCCTGGCCGCCTCCTTCGTCCTCGGCGCGCTCGGCACCGCCGTGATGGCCCTGGCGATGGAACCGGACGGCTCGTACGTCTCGCTGCTGCCCGGCCTGGTCGTGCTCAGCCTCTGCCAGGGCGTCATCTTCACCACGATGTTCTCGGCCTCCGCGACCGGGGTGCACCCCTACGAACAGGGCATCGCCTCCGGCATCGTCTCCACCGGCCAGCAGGTCGGCAGCGCGGTCGGCCTGGGCGTCCTGGTGGCGATCGCCAACTCCGGCACCTCCGGACTGACCGGGGAGGCGTTCCGCTCGGCCACGACCGACGGCCTGCGCACCGCCGTCCTGGTCGCCACCGGCGGGATCGTCGTCCTGGTCCTGGTCGCGTTCGGCTTCGAACGCGCCCCGCGCCCGGTGGCCGCCGCCGAGACCCCCGCCGAGAGCCTGGCCTGACCGGCCCGGCCGGCACGTCCGTCCGACACGGACGTCCGTCCCACCCGCACGCCCGTCCCGTTCACACGTCCGTCCCAGACGGACGTCCGTCCCACCGCGACCCCGACACTCCGAGGAGAACCGCCACCATGCCCATCGCCTCCACTCCCAGCGCCCGCGTCTCCTACCAGGTGGACGGCTCCGGCCCGGGCCTGGTCTTCGTGCACGGCACCGGCTTCGGCGCCGCGGGCACCTTCGGCCACCTCGCCGCCGACTTCACCGGCTCCCGCACCGTCGTCCTGCCGGACTACGCCGGCTGCGGCGACACCGAGGACGACGGCGGCGAGCTGACCGTCGAGCTGCTCGCCGAGCAGATCATCGGTGTGATCGAGGAGGCCGGCAACGGCCCGGTCGACCTGGTCGGCTTCTCGCTCGGCTCCGTGGTCGCCGCCGCCGTCGCCGCCACCCGGCCCGACCTGGTGCGCAGCCTGGTGCTGACGGCCGGCTGGACCCGCCCGGACGACGCCTACCTGCGCAACCACATGGCCACCTGGCTCGGCACCCGGGCCGACAGCGACGCCTTCGGCCGGTTCGGCACCCTGACCGCGTTCAGCCGCGACCACCTCAACAGCCTCCCCGCGGAGGCCGTCGAGGGCATCATCAAGGGCAACCAGCCCACCGACGGCGCGCTGCGCCACATCGACCTCAACCTGCGCGCCGACATCCGCGACCTGCTGCCCCGGATCACCGCCCGCACCCTGGTGATCGGCTGCACCAAGGACGCCACCGTCCCGGTCGAGCTGACCCGGGAGCTGGCCGAGGGGATCACCGGCAGCAGCTACGCCGAGATCGAGAGCGGCCACGTGGTGGTCTACGAGAAGCCCGCCGAGTGGGTCCGGCTGGTCGGCGACTTCATCGCGCAGGACTGACCGCCGCCCCTGCCCCGCGCACGCACGCACCGCCGCACCGCGGGCCCCGTCCGGACCGTCCGGACGGGGCCCGCCGCCGTTCCCCGGCCGCTCCCCCGCCCCCCGGCCGCCCCCCGGCCGCTCCCCCCTGGCCCGGCCCGGTCCCCGGCCCCGGAGTACCCGCCCGCCGCGCGCCCGGTGCCGCCACCGGGCCGCCGTTGGCAGCGGACCGCCGTCCCCTGTGACACTGGAGGCGCTCGAAAACCGAGGTGCGCTCCGCCGCATCTCCTTGCGAACCTAGAGGGATGCCCGCCGTGAGTTCTCCCGCAGTCCAGTCCGCCGACGCGTCCACCGAGGACCAGGGTCCCGGGATCGGCGAGCTGGCCGCGCGCCTGCCCGAGCTGACCCTGCGCGACCAGGTACGGATCGGCCGCCGGCTGGAAGGCGCCCGCAAGGTCCGCAAGCCCGAGGCCCGTCGCCAGATCGCCACCGAGATCGCCGGCGACATCGAGCGCGCCGAGCTGGTCGTCGAGCGCCGCCGGGCCGCCGTGCCCGTGATCGAGTACCCCGCCGAGCTGCCGGTCAGCCAGAAGAAGGACGAGATCCTCGAAGCCGTCCGCGACCACCAGGTGGTGATCGTGGCGGGTGAGACCGGCTCCGGGAAGACCACCCAGATCCCGAAGATCTGCCTGGAGCTGGGCCGCGGGGTGCGGGGCCTGATCGGCCACACCCAGCCCCGCCGGATCGCCGCCCGCACGGTGGCCGAGCGGGTCGCCGAGGAGCTGCACAGCCCGCTGGGCGAGGCGGTGGGCTGGAAGGTCCGGTTCACCGACCAGGTCGGGCCGGACACCCTGGTCAAGCTGATGACCGACGGCATCCTGCTGGCGGAGATCCAGACCGACCGCGAGCTGCGCCAGTACGACACTCTGATCATCGACGAGGCGCACGAGCGCAGCCTCAACATCGACTTCCTGCTCGGCTACCTCAAGCAGCTGCTGCCCCGCCGCCCCGACCTCAAGGTGATCATCACCTCGGCGACCATCGACCCGGAGCGGTTCGCCCGGCACTTCGGCGAGGCCCCGATCGTCGAGGTCTCCGGCCGCACCTACCCGGTCGAGGTCCGCTACCGCCCGGTCACCGACGAGGCCGACGACGGCGACGCCGACGAGGTGGACCGCGACCGCGACCAGATCCAGGCGATCTGCGAGGCCGCCCAGGAGCTGCAGGCCGAGGGCCCGGGCGACATCCTGGTCTTCCTCTCCGGCGAGCGGGAGATCCGCGACACCGCCGACGCGCTCGGCAAGCTGAAGCTGAGGTCCACCGAGATCCTCCCGCTCTACGCCCGGCTGAGCTCGGCCGAGCAGCACAAGGTCTTCCAGCGGTCCGGCTCCCGCCGGATCGTGCTGGCCACCAACGTCGCCGAGACCAGCCTCACCGTCCCGGGCATCAAGTACGTGATCGACCCGGGCACCGCCCGGATCTCGCGCTACAGCCACCGCACCAAGGTCCAGCGCCTCCCGATCGAGGCGGTCAGCCAGGCCAGCGCCAACCAGCGCAAGGGCCGCTGCGGCCGGACCTCGGACGGCATCTGCATCCGGCTCTACTCGGAGGAGGACTTCCTCTCCCGGCCCGAGTTCACCGACGCCGAGATCCTGCGCACCAACCTGGCCTCGGTCATCCTCCAGATGACCGCCGCGGGACTCGGCGACATCGCCGCCTTCCCGTTCCTCGACCCGCCGGACTCGCGCAACATCAAGGACGGCGTCAGCCTCCTGCACGAGCTGGGCGCGCTCGACCCGGAGGAGAAGGACGTCCGCAAGCGGCTCACCCCGCTCGGCCGCAAGCTGGCCCAGCTCCCGGTGGACCCGCGGATGGCCCGGATGGTCCTGGAGGCGGACCGCAACGGCTGCGTCCGCGACGTCATGGTGATCGCCGCCGCGCTCTCCATCCAGGACCCGCGCGAGCGGCCCGCCGAGAAGCGCCAGGCGGCCGACGAACGGCACCGCCGGTTCAACTCCGAGACCTCCGACTTCCTCGCCTTCCTCGCCATGTGGCGGTACGTGCGCGAGCAGCAGCGGGAGCTGTCCTCCTCGGCGTTCCGCCGGATGTGCAAGGCCGAGTTCCTCAACTACCTGCGGATACGGGAGTGGCAGGACATCTACTCCCAGCTGCGCACGGTCGCCAAGCAGCTCGGCGTCACGATCGAGGAGCCGCACGAGGACGCCGAGCCGGACGCCGACCGGATCCACCAGTCGCTGCTGGCCGGCCTGCTCTCCCACATCGGCCTGTTCGACGTGGAGAAGCGCGAGTACGGCGGCGCCCGCGGCGCCCGGTTCGCGGTCTTCCCCGGCTCGGGCCTGTTCAAGAAGCCGCCGCGCTGGGTGATGTCCGCCGAGCTGGTGGAGACCTCCCGGCTCTGGGCGCGGATCAACGCCAAGATCGAGCCGGAGTGGGTGGAGCCGCTGGCCGGCCACCTGGTGAAGCGCAACTACAGCGAGCCGCACTGGGAGAAGAAGTCCGGCGCGGTGCTGGCGTACGAGCGGGTCACCCTCTACGGGGTGCCGGTGGTGGCCCAGCGGAAGGTCAACTACGGCCGGATCGATCCGGAGCTCTGCCGCGAGCTGTTCATCCGCAACGCGCTGGTCGAGGGCGACTGGGAGACCCACCACCGGTTCTTCGCGGAGAACCGGAAGCTGCTCAGCGAGGTCGAGGAGCTGGAGAACCGGGCCCGCCGCCGGGACATCATGGTCGACGACCAGACCCTGTTCGACTTCTACGACAGCCGGCTCCCCGACGGGATCGTCTCCACCCGGCACTTCGACTCCTGGTGGAAGAAGACCCGGCACGACCAGCCGGACCTGCTGAGCTTCGAGAAGTCGATGCTGATCAACGACGCCGCGGACGGCGTCACCGAGGACGACTACCCGGACTACTGGCAGCAGGGGAAGCTCCGCTTCAAGCTGACCTACCAGTTCGAGCCGGGCAGCGACGCGGACGGCGTGACCGTCCACATCCCGCTGCCGGTGCTCAACCAGGTCACCGCGGAGGGCTTCGACTGGCAGATCCCGGGCCTGCGCGAGGAGCTGCTCACCGCCTGGATCAAGTCCCTGCCCAAGGCGGTCCGGCGCAACTTCGTCCCGGCCCCCGACTTCGCCAGGGCGGCGCTGCGCGAGCTGAAGGACCGCCAGGAGCCGCTGCTGCCGACCCTGGAGCACGTGCTCAAGCGGATGACGGCGATCACCGTCCCGCCGGAGGCCTGGGACGAGGAGCGCGTCCCGGACCACCTCAAGGTGACCTTCAGGGTGGTGGACGGCCGCAAGAAGCTCGCCGAGTCCAAGGACCTGGAGGAGCTGCGGCTGAGCCTGAAGCCGAAGCTGAAGGAGACGCTCTCCTCGGCGGCCTCCGGGCAGGGCATCGAGCAGTCCGGGCTGACCGCCTGGCCGGCCGCCCTGCCGGTGCTCCAGCGCACCTTCGAGCAGCGTTCCCGGGGCCATTCGCTGCGCGCCTACCCGGCGCTGGTGGACGAGGGGGACACGGTCGGCGTCAAGCTGTTCGACACCCCGCAGGCGCAGGCGCAGGCGATGTGGGCGGGCACCCGGCGGCTGCTGATGCTGACCACCACCTCGCCCGCCAAGGCGATCCAGGGCCGGCTGGGCAACCAGGCGAAGCTGGCGCTGTCGTACAACCCGCACGGGTCGATCCCGGCGATGTTCGAGGACGTGGTGGCCTGCGCGGCCGACCGGCTGATGGCCCGGGCCGGCGGGCCGGCCTGGGACGAGGCGGCGTTCACCGCGCTGCACGACAAGGTCCGGGCCGACCTGTACGACCTGTCGGCGGACACCACGCTGAAGACGGCCACCGCGCTGATCGCCTTCCACAAGGCGTCGACCCGGCTGAAGTCGGTGAGCAGCCCGGTGCTGCTGAACGCGGTGAACGACGTCCGGCTGCACCTGGCCTCGCTGGTGCACCCGGGCTTCGTCACGGCGACCGGCTGGCAGCGGCTGCCGGACCTCAAGCGGTACCTGCTCGCGGTGGACCGCCGGCTGGAGGCGCTGCCCAACCACCCGCAGCGGGACTCCCTGCAGCTGCTGAAGGTCCAGCAGGTGCAGCGGGCCTACGGGGAGCTCCTGGCGGCCGTACCGGCCGGGCAGCAGCCCTCCGAGGAGGTGCGGGCGATCCGCTGGATGATCGAGGAGCTGCGGGTCAGCTTCTTCGCCCAGTCGCTGGGCACGCCGTCACCGGTCTCCGAGAAGCGGATCATGAAGGCGATGGAGGCCGCCCGGGCGTCACTCTGAGCCCGCCCCAGCTCAGCGGGCCGGGGCCCCCAGGAGCCAGTTCGACCTGGGGGCCCACCATGGGCTACGATCTGTCTTGTTCGCAGCGCAGCAAAGCGAGTGAACGAGATCAGAACACTCTGGTCCCGTGGAGCAGTTGGTTAGCTCGCCACCCTGTCAAGGTGGAGGTCGCGGGTTCAAGTCCCGTCGGGATCGCCGTAGTCGAGAGGCCCGGAACCGTTTGGTTCCGGGCCTCTTGCGTTTGGCCTGACGCCCCCTTTACCCCGGTCTAGGTCTAGACCACAAGTGACCGTGCGTGTGACGGTCGTCACCCACCCCTTCCGGGAACCGACCGTTCGAACACCCTGCCAAGAGGGCACTAATTTAATATGTAAAATTGTACTGTCATTAACAGTAAATCCCCCCCACCCCATCCACCTCAGATCGTTATCCGGAGTTCAACATTCCGGCCGGGGTGCGCCACAACGACAGGCGTGTAGAAACAAAGAAAGGGGCCGCTTACCGGACCCGGCGGAGTCCGGTAAGCGGCCCCTTTCGAGAGCCTTGCGCCTTCGGCCGGTCAGGCCTCGGTGCGCTGAGCCGGAATACCGGCCAGCAGGGCGCGCACCTCCGCCTCGCGATAGCGGCGGTGACCGCCGAGCGTGCGAATGGACGTGAGCTTGCCGGCCTTGGCCCAGCGCGTCACGGTCTTCGGGTCCACGCGGAACATGGTGGCGACCTCTGCCGGCGTCAGCAGGGGCTCGGCATCAGGGGTACGAGCGGTCATGAGCGGCCTCCTCGGGAGAACCGAACCAGGGCGGTTCTATCCTTCAAATTCTGCACCTTGGCCCGCGATGCCCGAAATGGCATAGACGGGCCGAGTCGGTAATAGGACGAACGGCTTGTCCTGGTGTCTACAACTACACCATCCGTCCAGCCCTATCGACCAAACCGCCAAAATTGACCCCTCACGGGTTCAAGGCTGACGGATGGCGATGGACCACCCCATAACGGGCAGTCACCTAATAGTGACATTCGGTTACGAGGGGACCAGATCCCCCGTTTCCCCGCAAAGCGCGCATCGACTCCAGAACCACCCAAAAGTGGGCACGCTCACGTGAAGTTGGGCTGGTTGTCCCATTTTTGCACATAGGGGTAAGTTCGCGTCAACGGTGAGTAGTGTCACGTTCGACAGGTATTGACCCGAACCGGGACCTTGGTCATGCAGGACGGGCCGTAGGACTCTTACAGTCTTACAAGTACCACCGACGCCCGCCCGGACCCGTGGTGACAGCCCCTCAGCCGGGCGCGCACCGCTAGTTCGCGTACCGCAGCGCCAGCACCCGCCGCCAGCGCACCGTCAGCTCCTCGTACGCCCGCAGCGCCTCCGCGGTGTCCCCGGCCCGCAGTGCCCGCAGCCCGTCCTCCAGCTCCCCCGCCGAACGGTCCGCCGACAGCCGCTCCGGCCCCAGCAGGTGCACCAGCCCCCCGTAGTCCAGCTCCACCAGCGACCGCGGGTGGAACTCCTCCAGCCACCGCCCCACCTGTTCCGCGCCCCGCACCAGCTCCCCCTCCGGCACCGCCTCGCGCAGCGCCCGGTACGCCCGGGCCACCCGCCGGCGCGCCTGCGCCATCGGCGTCAGGTAGAACAACGACGCCTTCTCCCCCCGAACCCCTTCTCCCCCGTTCCGTTCCCCCGATTCCCCCTCCCCCACTCCTGCGGGGACGAAGCAGCGGTCCTCCTCCCCGAACGGCAGGAACCAGCGCACCGGCACCTCCCAGCGGCTGGTGAGGATCCACGGCCGCGCGTCCGGGTGCTCGGCCCGCCAGCGCTCCCGGTCCGCCTCCGCCGCCTCCCGGGCCGCCGGCGGCAGCGCGGTGTCCACCAGGGCCACCGGAGCCCCCGCCCGCAGCTCCTCCAGCGCCTGCCAGCTCCGCAGCCTGGTCGCCCACGGACAGACGTACAGGACCCCGTCCACGGCCCGGACGAAGGCCCGCCCGCTCTCCCGCTCCGGCAGCGCCCGGGGCGTCCGGCCGACCACCCCGGCCAGCGCCGAGCGCTGCTCCTCCAGCACCGCGGCCGCCACCGACCCCCCGGCCTCCGCCGCGTCCGGCCCGTGCTCCGCCGCGTAGGCCTGCCAGTGCGCCCGCTCGGGCTCCGGGTACGCGGCCAGCGGTTCGTAGACCCGCAGGTGCGCGGCGTAGGGCGGCAGCACGGAGGTGCGTACGACGGTCACGTCCTGCATGCTCCCACGCGCCCCCGCCGTCCGGGAGGGCGCGGTTCGCGGACGCACTCCCGCGTCGTCCGCGGACCGGGTCCGCGGACGGTCCGCGCAGCGTCCCGGCCTGCCCGTCTCACCCTTCGGACAACCGGCCCGAGCTTCGGCAAGGGGACGGACCGGCGGCTCCCCCGCGACTACGCTTCGCCCTAGGCGCCCGCACCACAGCAGCGGGCCTCGGAACTACTGGAGTCACCACAGTGACCGACGTACAGACCGCATCCACCACGCACTCCGCACCCGGCGTGCTCGGCAGGATCTTCGGCACCCCCCAGGACGGCGCCAACGGCGACGGCCACGAGCAGGTCGTGCTCTGCCACGACCGCTCCTCCGGACTCAAGGCGATCATCGCCGTCCACTCCACCGCCCTGGGCCCCGCCCTCGGCGGCACCCGCTTCTTCCCGTACGCCTCCGAGGAGGCGGCACTGGAGGACGCCCTCAACCTGTCGCGCGGCATGTCCTACAAGAACGCGCTGGCCGGGCTCGACCTCGGCGGCGGCAAGGCCGTCATCATCGGCGACCCGAACAAGGACAAGAACGAGGCGATGCTCCGCGCCTACGGCCGCTTCGTCGAGTCGCTGCGCGGCCGCTACATCACCGCCTGCGACGTCGGCACCTACGTCCAGGACATGGACGTCGTCGCGCGCGAGACCGAGTTCGTGACCGGCCGCTCGCCCGAGAACGGCGGCGCCGGCGACTCCTCCATCCTGACCGCGTTCGGCGTCTTCCAGGGCATGCGCGCCTCGGCCCAGGCCCGCTGGGGCCAGCCGACCCTGCGCGGCAAGCGGGTCGGCGTCGCGGGCGTCGGCAAGGTCGGCCACTACCTGGTCGGCCACCTCGTCGCGGACGGCGCCACGGTCGTCGTCACCGACGTCTCGGAGACGGCCGTGAACCGCGTGCGCGCCGCCCACCCGGAGGTGGAGGTCGTCGCCGACACCGCCGCGCTGCTCCAGGCCAAGCTGGACGTCTACGCCCCCTGCGCCCTCGGCGGCGCCCTCACCGACGACTCGGTGGCCGCGCTGGGCGAGTACGGCACCGTCGTGGTCTGCGGCGCCGCCAACAACCAGCTGGCCCACCCGGGCGTCGAGAAGGACCTCGCCGACCGCGGCATCCTCTACGCCCCGGACTACCTGGTGAACTCCGGCGGCGTCATCCAGGTCGCCGACGAGATCGAGGGCTTCAACTTCGAGCGCGCCAAGAACAAGGCGACGAAGATCTTCGACACCACCCTGGAGATCTTCACCCGGGCCGCCTCCGACGGCGTGCCGCCGGCCGTCGCCGCCGACCGCCTGGCCGAGAAGCGGATGCGCGAGATCAGTGCGCTCCGCTCGGTGCTGCTGCCGGGGGCCCGCCGGGGCTGATCCCGCCCCGGCCCCGCCGGGAGGACCCGTGATGCGCGGGGGGCGTCCACTTCCGCCCCCCGCGCATCACAATGTGGAACCGGATTCTCACTTCTGCGCCCGATCGGGTGATCCAACGTCCCCCTTGGGGGGATAATCGATGCGGGAACAACGGACCTGAGACACCTCCGGACAGCGTGCAGAAAGCCGCAAAACCTCCCCTGACCTGGGACGACCTGGTCGCGGGTGCGGCAGGTGCGCGCCACGTCACACCGACGACGTACCGTCCAGCGGCAGAAACAGGTACCGTTAATGCTCCAAGGGACGGTTCTCCCCATTCGGGCAGGCCGCTCTTGATCATGAACACGTGTCAGACTCGGGGCCGTGAGCCCCATCGTTGAGGGGGTCGACCCATGGGGCGCGGCCGGGCCAAGGCCAAGCAGACGAAGGTCGCCCGCGAGCTGAAGTACAACAGCGGCGGGTTCGACGCCAATCGTCTCTCCAGCGAGCTGGGCGTATCGCCCTCCACCTCCCCGATCGAGCCGGAGCCGATCGAAGAGGACGAGGACGACGACCCCTACGCGGAGTACGCGGCTCGTTACGCCGATGACGGCGAGGACGACGACACCGAGTCGGGTACCGGGCCCTCCCAGGCCCGCCGTCGCGCGTAGTCTCCCAGTCTGACCGGACCGGCCTCGGTGCCCAGTGCACCGGGCCGGTCCTTCGGCGTTCCCGCGCACGGCCGCGCCCCTCGCGCGCGACCACGCCCCCGCGTGCGGCGCCCTCCCCCGCGCGACCCCGCCGTCCGGTGCGCCCCGCGCCCTGAGGACCGTCCCGCGCCGCCCGGCGGACGCGGAAGGGCCCCGCCGGCGCACTGCCGACGGGGCCCCTCCTGCGTCCGCGGTCAGCCCGCGGTGAAGCCCTCGTACGCGTTGTACAGCGCCGCGCCGCCGTCGTGCCCGTCGGCCCGCTCGACGATGTCGCCCAGCAGCCAGGACTCGACGCCGCGGTCCTCCAGGATCGACAGCACCACGTCGACCGAGTGCGGCGGGACGACCGCGACCATGCCGATGCCCATGTTGAGCGTCTTCTCGATCTCCAGGGTGGCCACCTTGCCGACCCGGGCGACGGTCTGGAAGACCGGCAGCGGGGTCCAGGTGCCGCGGTCCAGGCGGGCGTGCAGGCCGTCCGGGATGACCCGGGCCAGGTTGGCCGCCAGGCCGCCGCCGGTGACGTGCGAGAAGGCGTGGACCTCGGTGGCCCGGGTCAGCGCCAGGCAGTCCAGCGAGTAGATCCGGGTCGGCTCCAGCAGCTCCTCGCCGAGCGTCCGGCCGAACTCCTCGACCTTGCGGTCGAGCTTCCAGCCGGCCTCGTTCAGCAGCACGTGGCGGACCAGCGAGTAGCCGTTGGAGTGCAGGCCGGAGGCGGCCATCGCGATCACCACGTCGCCGGCCCGGACGCGCTCGGCGCCCAGCAGCGCGTCCGCCTCGACCACACCGGTACCGGCGCCCGCGACGTCGTACTCGTCCGGCCCGAGCAGGCCCGGGTGCTCGGCGGTCTCGCCGCCGACCAGGGCGCAGCCGGCCAGGGCGCAGCCCTCGGCGATGCCCTTGACGATCGCCGCGACCCGCTCCGGGACGACCTTGCCGACGCAGATGTAGTCGGTCATGAAGAGCGGCTCGGCCCCGCAGACCACCAGGTCGTCGACGACCATGCCGACCAGGTCGTGGCCGATCGTGTCGTGCTTGTCCATGGCGGCGGCGATCGCCACCTTGGTGCCCACGCCGTCGGTGGCCGAGGCCAGCAGGGGCCGCTCGTAGCGCTTGAAGGCGGACGCGTCGAAGAGTCCGGCGAAGCCGCCGAGGCCGCCGACCACCTCGGGGCGGCTCGCCTTCTTCACCCACTGCTTCATGAGCTCGACGGCGCGGTCGCCCGCCTCGATGTCGACGCCGGCGGCGGCGTAGGTGGCGCCGTTCTGGTTCGTGGTCACTGCGGTGCGGCCCTTTCGGGTCAGTGGGGGTTGGAACAGCGGTGGGGCCCCGGGGAGCCGGGACCCCACACGGGTCGTTACGGGCGGCGCAGCGCGTCGGCCGCGCCCGCTCCGCCGAGCAGCGACTGGACGCCGTCCAGGTCGCTGCCGCTGGTCGGCTTGCCGCGGACCGCCGGCTGCTGCTGGCCGCCCTTGATCTCGGCCTCCAGCAGGAGCTTGCCGAGCAGCGCCGGGTCCGGCAGCTCCATCGGGTACTCGCCGTCGAAGCAGGCCCGGCAGAGCCGGTCCTTCGGCTGCTTGGTGGCCTCGATCATGCCGTCGATCGAGATGTAGGAGAGCGAGTCCGCGCCGAGGGTGCGGCCGATCTCCTCGATGGTCATGCCGTTCGCGATCAGCTCCGCGCGGGTGGCGAAGTCGATGCCGAAGAAGCACGGCCACTTGACCGGCGGCGACGAGATCCGGATGTGGACCTCGGCGGCGCCCGCCTCGCGGAGCATCTTGACCAGGGCGCGCTGGGTGTTGCCGCGGACGATCGAGTCGTCGACCACGACCAGGCGCTTGCCCTGGATGACCTCGCGCAGCGGGTTCAGCTTGAGCCGGATGCCGAGCTGGCGGATGGTCTGGCTGGGCTGGATGAAGGTGCGGCCCACGTAGGCGTTCTTCACCAGGCCGGAGCCGTAGGGGATGCCGCTGGCCTCGGCGTAGCCGATCGCGGCGGGGGTGCCGGACTCGGGCGTCGCTATCACCAGGTCGGCGTCGGCCGGGGCCTCGGCGGCCAGCCTGCGGCCCATCTCCACGCGGGAGAGGTGCACGTTGCGGCCGGCGATGGAGGTGTCCGGGCGCGCCAGGTAGACGTACTCGAAGACGCAGCCCTTGGGCCTGGCCTCGGCGAACCGCGAGGTGCGCATGCCGTTCTCGTCGATGGCGATGAGCTCGCCCGGCTCGACCTCGCGGATGAAGGAGGCGCCGCAGATGTCCAGCGCCGCCGTCTCGGAGGCGACCACCCAGCCGCGCTCCAGCCGGCCCAGCACCAGCGGGCGGATGCCCTGCGGGTCGCGGGCGGCGTAGAGCGTGTGCTCGTCCATGAAGACGAGCGAGAAGGCGCCCTTGACCTTGGGCAGGACGAGCTTGGCCGTCTCCTCGATGGAGAGGTCCGGGTGGCCGGCGAGCAGCGCGGTCACCAGGTCGGTGTCGTTGGTCGCGGCCGACCGCCCGGAGCGGGAGACGTGCTCCTCACCGGGGAGTTCGGCGACCATGGCCGCCAGTTCGGCGGTGTTCACCAGGTTTCCGTTGTGCCCGAGGGCCAGCGAACCGTGGACGGTCGCCCGGAAGGTCGGCTGGGCGTTCTCCCAGACCGAGGAACCGGTGGTCGAGTAGCGGGCGTGTCCGACGGCGATATGCCCGTGCAACGACCCCAGGGAGGCCTCGTCGAAGACCTGGGAGACGAGTCCCATGTCCTTGAAGACGAGAATCTGGGAGCCATTGCTCACTGCGATGCCCGCGGATTCCTGACCGCGGTGCTGCAGGGCGTAAAGGCCGAAGAACGTGAGCTTGGCGACCTCCTCGCCGGGAGCCCAGACACCGAAGACGCCGCAAGCGTCCTGGGGGCCTTTCTCACCGGGAAGAAGATCGTGGTTGAGTCTTCCGTCACCACGTGGCACGCCTTCGAGTCTAGGGCAGTTGGCACAGGCTTCCGGAACCCGGGCGGGCGGGATTGTCGGTCGGTCGGACGGTAACGCGCGTAGACAAAACCCCTTACCCGTTGTGGATTTCGGCCGCCCCGCATTCCCCGCGCACGCGGTTGGCCTTGCGGTTCGCGCCCGTTGGCGAATTCCGTGCACGGACGGCCCTTCGCCCCGCGTTCGGCCGCCGTTCGCCCAACGTGAGCCTGCTCACCCGGGGCTTCCCGGGGCGCCCGGCGCCCCGGGGGTAGCGCTGCGCTCCGCGGCGACTACGCAGCGGGCAGCAGCAGGCCCCAGCAGCCGGGGTGGACGGTCCAGGTGCGCGCCCGGACCGGGCCGACCGGGTGACCGTCCGCCTCGTAGCCGAACCCGCGCCCGACCACCGAGACGCTGGCCGCCCGGGCCCGCAGCAGGGCGCCGGGCGTGCGGACCACGACCTCCAGCACGCCCTCGCCGAGCGCCTCGCCGGCGGGCAGCGTCACCTGGACGGCCCGGACCGGGCGGTGGACGTCCACGAGCAGCCGGCCGTCCGCCTCGACCCGGAGCCGGGAGCCGTGCTCGCCCCTGGTCTCGCCCCTGCCCTCGCCCCGGGCCTCGGCGGCGGTGAGTACGGTCCCCTGCTCGGCCGCAGCCAGTTTCGCCCATAGCGAACGCCAACCGCTCGAACGGCCGACCGGCCGACGCGTCCCTCCCCCCGGGATCCGCACCCCGCCGAGCGCCACCCCGCCCCCGTCGTCCACCAGCAGGTCGAGCTTCCGCGGCACCCCCGACAGCACCGCCCGCGCCGCCGCCACCGGGGCCCCCGGGACGCCCAGCGCCCGGGACGCCGACAGCTCGTCCGGCCGGCCCACCGGGACCACCCCCACCGCGTCCGAACCCAGCTCACGCTGGCGGTGCAGCGCCTGGAGCACCCGCTGCAGGGCCAGGTCGGAACCGATCACCACCGGTCGCCTCCGCCCCCGGTGCGAAAGCACCCGGTCGAGCTCGGACGGACTCTCCGGGTACGCCACCTTGACGTCCGCCCCGCCGGAGAGAACGTCCTTCGCGATCCGCACCGACTCGCCGTCGGTCTGCCGGGCCGCCGGGTCGAGGAGCAGCAGAAGCGGCTCGGGGCCGCCGGTTGCAGGCGTGGACAGGGACGACACAACCGGTCCTTCCTCAGGTAATCTCTCGGTGCAAGAGCCCCTTGCGCTATTGCGCCAGGGGCTTCGTCTATCTCGGGGCAGACTGCGGCCTACGCAGGATGCCCCAACCGGAAGGGGTGTACGCCTGTGCCGGCACTCGTGCTCGTTGGCGCTCAGTGGGGAGACGAGGGCAAGGGGAAGGCGACCGACCTCCTCGGCGGCTCCGTCGACTACGTCGTCCGCTACCAGGGCGGCAACAACGCCGGTCACACGGTGGTCATCGGCGACCAGAAGTATGCCCTGCACCTGCTCCCTTCCGGCATCCTCAGCCCGAACGTGACGCCGGTGATCGGCAACGGCGTCGTGATCGACCCGGGCGTGCTGCTCTCCGAGCTCAGCGGCCTGAACGAGCGCGGCATCGACACCTCCAAGCTGCTGATCTCGGGCAACGCCCACCTGATCACGCCGTACCACCGGACCCTGGACAAGGTCACCGAGCGCTTCCTCGGCAAGCGCCGGATCGGCACCACCGGCCGCGGCATCGGCCCGACCTACGCGGACAAGATCAACCGCGTGGGCATCCGGGTCCAGGACCTCTTCGACGAGTCGATCCTGCAGCAGAAGATCGAAGCCGCGCTGCACGACAAGAACCAGCTGCTGGTCAAGCTCTACAACCGCCGCGCCATCCCGGCCGAGCTGGTGCTGGAGGAGTACCTCGGCTACGCGGACAAGATCAAGCCCTTCCTGGCCGACACCACCCTGGTGCTCGACGAGGCGCTGAAGGCGAACAAGGTCGTCCTGCTGGAGGGCGGCCAGGGCACCCTGCTCGACGTCGACCACGGCACGTACCCCTTCGTGACCTCGTCGAACCCGACCGCGGGCGGCGCCTGCACCGGCGCCGGCATCGGCCCCACCAAGATCGACCGGGTCATCGGCATCCTGAAGGCGTACACCACCCGCGTCGGCTCGGGCCCGTTCCCGACCGAGCTGCTGGACGCCGACGGCGAGGCCCTGCGCCGGATCGGCGGCGAGCGCGGTGTGACCACCGGCCGCGACCGCCGCTGCGGCTGGTTCGACGCGGTCATCGCGCGCTACGCGACCCGGGTCAACGGCCTCACCGACTTCTTCCTCACCAAGCTCGACGTGCTGACCGGCTGGGAGCAGATCCCGGTCTGCGTCGCGTACGAGATCGACGGGAAGCGGGTCGAGGAGCTCCCGTACAACCAGTCGGACTTCCACCACGCCAAGCCGATCTACGAGACGCTGCCGGGCTGGACCGAGGACATCAGCGGCGCGAAGACCTTCGGCGACCTGCCGAAGAACGCCCAGGCGTACGTGAAGGCGCTGGAGGAGATGTCCGGCGCCCCGATCTCCGCCATCGGCGTCGGCCCGGGCCGGTACGAGACGATCCAGATCAACTCGTTCATCTGATCCCCTGCCGTCGGCCCCGGCGTCGACCGCGGCGGCCGACGAGCGGAGGAGGGCCCTGCGGACCATCGCGGTCCGCAGGGCCTTTCTCCGCCCTCACGCCTTTGCACTAGCGCAATGATGCATTGCATCTAGTGCATTCGCGCGCTACCTTCTCGATCATGACTGCGAAGCTCCCCGCCCCCGTCACGCTCACCGGCCGCCACGTCCGCCTGGAACCGCTCGGCCGCCACCACCTCCCCGAGCTGTGGGCCTCCATCGGCCAGGACCCGGACGTCTGGCGCTGGATCCCGTTCGCCGCCCCGACCACCGAGGAGGAGCTGGGCGCGATCCTCGACGTCCGCCTCGCCGAGGTCGCCGCCGGGACGGCCGTGAAGTTCGCCGCCGTCGACCTCGCCTCGGGGCGGGCCGTCGGCATCACCGGCTTCTACGACTTCCACGCCGAGGACGAGCTGGTCGAGATCGGCGGCACCTGGAACGCCCGCTCGGTCTGGCGGACCGGCCTCAACACCGAGTCCAAGCTGATGCTGCTCACGTACGCGTTCGAGGAGCTGGGCATGGGGCGGGTGTTCTGGAAGACGGACGCGCTCAACGACCGCTCGCGCAACGCGATCCTGCGCCTCGGCGCGAGCTTCGAGGGCATCCACCGCCGCGACAAGCGCCGGCACTCGGGGGTCTGGCGGGACAGCGCGTACTTCTCGATGCTGCGGGAGGAATGGCCGGGCGCGCGGGCACGCCTTGAGGAGCGGCTGGCCGCCGGACCGGTCGGGATCAACACGCCCTGAAAGACGGCTACTTCACCGGTCGGACCGGCACCGGCCCCGGCTCCGGCCCCGCCCGCCCCCGCCAGGACCCGCGCCACCGGGCCCGGCCGCGCAACGCCTACTTCTCGCTGTTGACGGAGGAGCGGCCCGGGACCAAGTCCCCTCCGGCGGAGCGGCGTTCCCGCGGCTGACGGCTCGCGATGATCTGCGCCACCACCCCGACGAAGAGCACCGACACCAGCAGTCCCGTCAGCAGCACGACAGCCATCAGCGATCGACCGCCGCCGCGGCCCCAACCGCCTCGCCACGAAGCCCGATGAGTTCCACACCCCAGTCATCGGCCAAAGCGGCGAGGAGGTCAAGCCCCCGCCCACACGTTCGAGCCACCTCCGGCTCCGGACCGCCGGGAGCTGCGGAGGAAGCCCGGGGACCGCCATGTTCGGCCCCCCGCCGTGGAGTTCGGGCAGGACGGCCGTCACGTCGGCCCCGGTCCGCGACGCCCGCGGCCGCATCGGCGTCCGGCCCGGTCCACCGGATGTGTCCTAAGGTCGCGCCATGACCGAGGCAGCGGTGATTCGCAGCGACGTACCCGGATCGTTCGCACGGGCGGTGTTCCACGAACGGCACCCCCGCCTGGTGGACGACGTCCTGGCCGCGCTGCCCTACGGCGCGCGGCAGCGGGCGGAGCTGGAACGGCTGCTGGCGGAGAGCACCGCCGGAGTCCTGGAGCCGCTGCCCGAGGACGCCCCCGACCATGCCGAGTGGCTGGCCTGGGGAGAGGGGCTCTGGGGGCGGCCGTGGGGCGCGGCGCCGTTCCTGTGGGCGGAGAGCTACTTCCACCGGCGGCTGCTGGAGGCGACCGGCTACTTCGGCACCGGCGTCTGGCGCGGGATCGACCCCTACGGCCCGCTCAAGGCCGCCGAGCTGGCCGGCGCGGCGGTCGACGGGTTCGGTGCCGGCCCGCAGGAGCTGCTGGCCTCCGCGCTCTGGGGCAACCGGGCCGACCTGGGCTTCCGGATCACCGCGGGCGAGGGGCCGCGGGCCGGGACGGACGCACTGGTGGCGGACGACTCGGCGGCCTTCTGGTCGGCGCTGGAACGCGGCCGGGGCGGACGGGTCTGCGTGGTGGCCGACAACGCCGGGCCCGAACTGCTGCCGGACCTCGCACTGATCGACCACCTGCTGGAGCACGGGCTCGCGGCCGAGGTCGCCCTCTTCGTGAAGCCGCAGCCGTACTTCGTCTCGGACGCGACGATGGCCGACGTGCTGGCGGCGCTCGGGCGCCTGGAGGCCACGGCGGCCGGGCGGCGGCTGCGGCGGGCGGTGGAGGACGGCACGCTGGCCGTCCGGACCGACCCGTTCTTCTGCGCGCCGCTGCCGTACGAGGCGATGCCCGCCGGCCTGCGGGCGGAGTTCGCCGGGGCGGCGCTCACCGTCCTCAAGGGGGACCTCAACTACCGCCGGCTGGTCGGCGACCGGCACTGGCCGCCGACCACGCCCTTCGCCGCGACGACCGCTCACTTCCCCTCGCCCGTCGCGGCGCTGCGCACGCTCAAGTCGGACGTCCTGGTGGGGGTGGACGCGGCGACGCTCGACCGGCTGGACGCCGCGGGGACGCCCTGGCGGACCTCCGGACGGCACGCGCTGGTCCAGGTGGACGGGGCGGCGGACCGGCGGTGAATGCGGGCGAAGGGGCACGGGTGGTTTCGCTAGGATTGGGGCCGCCCACAGTGGAACCCGCTCTGTGCGGCAGCCCGGGAGCCGGCGTGCGTGCCGGGCCCCCGTCGCGGCCCCAGAACCCTGCGCCTGTCACGGCACTCCGGGGTAGGGGTGCGTGCGGGAGAAATCGGAGCATCCGAGGATGGCTCGGCACCTGATCACCAGCGCCCTCCCCTACATCAACGGGATCAAGCACCTGGGCAACATGGTCGGGTCCATGCTGCCGGCGGACGTCTACTCCCGGTACCTGCGCCAGCGCGGGCACGAGGTGCTCTACATCTGCGCGACCGACGAGCACGGGACCCCGGCCGAACTGGCCGCCCAGGAGGCCGGGCTGCCGGTGGCGGAGTTCTGCGCGCGGGCGCACGACCAGCAGAAGGCGGTCTACGACGGCTTCCGGCTGTCGTTCGACTACTTCGGGCGCAGCTCCTCGGTGCAGAACCGGGAGATCACCCAGGAGATCGCCCGCGAGCTGCACGCCAACGGGTACATCGAGGAGCGGGCGATCCGCCAGGTGTACTCGGTCGCGGACGGCCGCTTCCTGCCGGACCGCTACATCGTCGGCACCTGCCCGCACTGCGGCTACGACAAGGCGCGCGGCGACCAGTGCGAGAACTGCACCCGCGTCCTGGACCCGACGGACCTGCTGGAGCCGCGGTCGGCGATCAGCGGCAGCTCGGACCTGGAGGTGCGGGAGACCAAGCACCTGTTCCTGCTCCAGTCGAAGCTCACCGACCAGGTGGAGCAGTGGGTCGCCGAGCACGGCGACCAGTGGCCGGTGCTCGCCTCCTCGATCGCCCGCAAGTGGCTGACGGAGGGCCTCCAGGACCGGGCGATCACCCGTGACCTGGAGTGGGGCGTGCCGGTGCCGGCCGACGTGTGGCCGGAGCTGGCGGCCGCGGGCAAGGTCTTCTACGTCTGGTTCGACGCCCCGATCGAGTACATCGGCGCCACCAAGGAGTGGTCGGACGCGGCGGCCGAGGGCGGGACGCGGGACTGGAAGTCCTGGTGGTACGAGGTCGACGAGACCGTCCGCTACACCGAGTTCATGGCCAAGGACAACGTCCCGTTCCACACGGTGATGTTCCCGGCGACGATCCTCGGCTCCCGCCGGCCGTGGAAGAAGGTCGACTACGTCAAGGCCTTCAACTGGCTGACGTACTACGGCGGGAAGTTCTCCACCAGCCAGAAGCGGGGCATCTTCACGGACGTCGCGCTGGAACTGCTGCCGGCCGACTACTGGCGCTACTTCCTGATGGCGCACGCCCCCGAGTCGGACGACTCCAGCTTCACCTGGGACCTCTTCGCCGCCACCGTCAACAAGGACCTCGCCGACACGCTCGGCAACTTCGTCAACCGGGTGCTCTCGTTCAGCCGCAAGCGCTTCGGTGACGACGTGCCGGCCGGGAACGCGGCGGGCGAGCCGGAGGAGCGGCTGGGCGCGCAGATCGCCGAACTGCTGGCCGACTACGAGACGCAGCTGGAGGCGCTCAACTTCCGCAAGGCGGCGCAGGCCCTGCGGGCCCTGTGGAGCGCGGGCAACGCGTACCTGGACGAGAAGGCGCCCTGGCTGCAGGTGAAGACCGACCCGGAGGCGGCGGCGCTGACGCTCCGGACGGCGATGAACCTGATCCACCTGTACGCGGTGGTGTCGGAGCCGTTCATCCCGACGGCGGCGGAGGCGATGCGCGGGGCGTTCGAGCTGCCGGCCGACGCCCCCGCGCGCACCCGCCGCTGGGTGGGCCCGGAGGAGGCGCGGGCGCTGGACGCCGTCCCGGCCGGGACGCCGTTCACCGTGCCGCCGGTGCTGTTCGCGAAGATCACGGACGAGGACCTGGCCGCCTGGACGGCGCGCTTCGGCGGCGGCGAGTAGGCGGGAGCAGACGAACACCGGGCGGGGGGCCACCCACCGCCGGGACGGCGCGGCCGTCCGTCTCCGTCCTGGACGGGGCGGGCGGCCGCGCCCTTCGGCGTTCCGGTGCCCGTTCCCGTTCCCCGGCCCGTGCCCGCGCCTGGGCCCGTGCCCGTTCCCGTGCCTGGGCCCGGGCACCCGTCGGCTGGCCGGGGGCGGCGCTCCGGCCCGGGTTCAGCCGAGGGAGCGGCGGGCGGTGTCGAGGAGCGGGGCGAGGTCGGGGGCGGCGCCGGCGGCCTCGTCGAGGGCGGCGGTGAGCGTCTCCTCGTAGGTGCTGCGGGCCGCGCGGTGGCGGTCGCGCCCGGCATCGGTCAGGACGGTGTAGACGCCGCGCTTGTCGTCGGGGCAGAGGTCCCGGTAGGTGAAGTCGGCCGCGTTCAGACGGGCGACCAGGCGGGTCACGGAGCTCTGGTTGAGGCCGAGCCCGGTGGCGAGGTCCTGCATCCGCAGTTCGCTCTTGGCGGCCTCGCTGAGCAGGCCGAGGGCGCGGTACTCGGAGAGGCCGAGGCCGTGCCGGCGCTGGAGGGCGGTGGCGAGGCGGCCCTCGACCTGGGCGTGCAGCGCCGTGATCCGACCCCACATGCGGGCGTCGGCCGGGGCGGGGGCGCCGTCGGCGACGGGGGCGGGGACAGGGTCCGGGGCGGCTTGGCTGGGTCGGGTGGGCATCGGGCGCTCCTGTCCGGGCGGTGCGGGTGGTCGGGTCGGGCGGTCGGCCGTGGCGGTCGTGGCGGTCGGATCGAGCCGGCGGGTTGACACGATGTTACTTGTACATGCATGCTCTTGCCCAGTCGATCTGCTTGCACATACATGCAAATACCAAGACCCCGGGGGGGTTCTTCCCATGGCCTGGATCCACCTGCTCATCGCCTCGGTCTTCGAGGTGGTCTTCGCCCTCTCCACCAACGCCACCCACGGCTTCACCGAACTGGTCCCGTCCCTCCTCACCGCAGCGGCCGCGGCCGGCGGGATCTTCTTCCTCAGCCTCGCGCTCAGGACCCTCGACGTCGGCGTCGGCTACACCGTCTGGACCGGGATCGGCTCGGTGGGGACGGTCGTCCTCGGCACCGTGATCTTCGACGAGGAGATGAACGCGGGGAAGGCCGTCGCCTTCGTGCTCATCATCGGCGGCGTCCTGGGCCTCAAGCTCGCCGACCGGCTGGGCGGGGCGGGCAAGGCGGCCCCGACCGCACAGCAGCCCGCGGCCGCGGCCCCGACGACCGCCGCCACCGGCGTCACCACCGCCTGACGGCCGCGCCCACCGCGGCACCCGCACCGCCGCGCCCGCCCCGTCGCCACGCCCGCACCGCGCACCGCCATCACAACCGCACCGCACCCACGCACCCCATGCACCCCACGAGAGAGAGTTGCACCGTCATGGCCTGGGCCTTCCTCGCAATCGCCGTCGTCTTCGAGATCGTCTTCGCCCTCGGCACCAACGCCACCAAGGGGTTCACCCGACTCTGGCCCTCCGTCCTCACCCTGACCGCCGCCGCCGGGGGCATCTACACACTGAGCCTCGCGCTCCGCACCCTCGACGTCAGCGTCGGATACACGATCTGGACGGGGCTGGGCTCGATCGGCACCGTCGTCCTGGGCGCACTGATCTACAAGGAGCGGATCACGCTCCCCAAGCTGATCTCGTTCGCCTCGATCATCGCCGGTGCGGTCACCCTCAAGCTGGCGTCAGGGATCTGACCGCACAACGGATTTCACCCGATCGTGGAATCGTCCGTCCGATCCCGATCCGCAAGACTGGCCGTCCCCGACCGATCCCCGAGGGAGGCGGCGATGGACGCCGAGGACGAACCGCTGGCCGAGTGGTACGCGAGGCGGGCGCGCCGCCGACGAGCACCCGGCACGCGCGACGCGATCACCCTGGCTCCGGGGCCCAGACGCGGGGCGCACCTGTTCCGGGACGCACCGCGGCTGGTCGTGGAGTGGGACGGCTTCGCCTGGCAGCCGGTCGCGGTGGCGGAGAGCTACGCGGAGGCGTACCCGCTGATCGTCCGGCCCGACGAGGCGGCGGGGCCGGCCACCGTCTTCCCGCAGGCGGACACCCCGGTGCCGCTGCTGCGCAAGGGCACCGGCCGCCACCGGAAGCCGGACCGGTGACCGACCGGTGACGGACCCCGGGCTCCGCCGTCCCGACTGACCTCAACCCCGCCCCACCACAGGGGAGTCGGGCGGGTGCGAGGACGACCGGCCGCTCCGTCCCCGCCACTCCCCCTCCGTCGCCCCGCCGGCACGAGCGAACCCCCGCTCGTCCTCCCCGGCGGGGCGATGCGCGTCTCCGCCCGCCCCGGCGCCGTCGTCGAGCGGCGGCCCGCCGCCGACGTCCTCGCCCGGTCCGGTCTGCCCGCCGACTGGACCCCGCCCGCCCACTGACCGGCGGTGCGGGACGGGGTGGGACCGGCCCCGCCGGGCGGGACCGGCCCCACCCGGCTACCGCGCTCAGGCCGCCCGGGCGGTGTGGACGGTGACGGCCGCGAGGTAGAAGGCGTCCGGCCGGACCAGGATGCCGGTGGGGGCCTCCGGGTCGAGCAGGGCGTCGAGGGCCGAACGGTCCGCGTCGTCCAGCTGCTCCGCCAGCTGGTCGCGGCGCCGCGAGAGGTTCACGTGCAGGTACTCGCGCGCCGCACGGTCCAGCGGGGCGGGGTGGTCGGTGAGGAAGGTGCGCGTCCCGCTCGGGACGAGGCCGGCCGCCGCCAGCATCGCCGTCCAGTCCTCCACCGCCGTGACCGTACCGGGCAGTTCGGCGCGCATCCGGCTGAAGGTGTCCTCGTGGGCGGCGTCCAGCCGGGCCTGGAGGCCGGGGCGTCCGACCCCGAGGTCGCGGGGGAGGAACCGCGCCGGCAGGCCGCGTTCGGCCACGGCCAGGACGCCGCCCGGGCGCAGCGCCCCGGCCAGGGCGGTCAACGCGGCCTGCTGGTCGCCCAGGTGGTGGATCGCGTTGGCGGACCAGATCAGGTCCGCGGTGCCGAGCGCGGCGAAGTCGTCCGGAAGGTCGGCCTGCCGGGTGGCGACGCGGCCCGCCGAACGGGTCCGGGCGCGGTCCAGCAGGGCTGCGGACTGGTCGACGGCGACCACCTCCGCGGCCGGGAAGGCGTCCGCGAGCAGGCCCGCGATCACCCCGGGACCACTGCCGACGTCGAGCACGCGGCGGACGGCGGCACCGTCCAGGAGCCCGCTCAGCCAGTGCGCGGCCTCGGTGACGGCAGGGCTCTGGAGTTCGGCCTCGCGCTCCAGGTGGGTGGCGAGGGCGTCCCAGTCGAAGTCGGTCCCGGGGCCCTGGTGGTGACCGTGGGCGTGACCGCCGCCGTGCGCGTGGCCGCTGCCGCCGCCGTGCGCGTGGCCGTGGCCGTTGCCGTGCTGGTGTCCGGGGGTCTGCGGGGAATGGTCGTGCGGCATGGCGTACTCCGATCGGTCGGGGGTGGACTTCACTGCGGTACGGCGGCGGTGGCCGTGGAGGCGGAGACGGGAGCAGGGGCGGTGGCCGCGGCGAGCGCCCGCTCGACCTCCTCGTCCACCAGGTCGTGGTTGATCGCGAAGGCGGCAGCGGCACCGGCTCCGGCGGCGGTGACCACCTGGGCGCGCGGGTCGGCGACGTTGCCCGCCGCCCAGACGCCGGGCACGCTGGTGCGGCCGGTGCCGTCGGTGGTGACCCAGCCCTGCGCGTCCCGTTCGCAGGCGAGGCCGAACAGCGGCGCGTCCCGGGGCGCCATGTGCGGGAAGACGAAGACCGCCTCGCGGGGGACCACCCGGCCGTCGGCGAGTCGGACGCCGCTCAGCCGGTCGTCCTCGACGAGCACCCGCTCGACCGGGCCCTCGACGACTCGCACGCCCCGGGCGGCCAGCCGGGCCAGGTCGGCCTCGGACGGCTCCACGGTGTGCGGGAGGAACACCACGTCCGCCGACCACTGCCGGACCAGCAGCGCCTGCTGCACCGCGCCCGGGTGGGTGCCCAGCACGCCGAGCGGCCGGTCGCGGACCTCGTAGCCGTGGCAGTACGGGCAGTGCAGCACGTCACGGCCCCACCGCTCGGCCAGGCCGGGCAGCTCCGGCAGCCCGTCGGACAGACCGGTCGCGACCACCACCCGGCGGGCCCGCAGCACCGGGCCGCCGGCCAGGCGGACGCGGAAGCCGGAAGCACCGGGGCGGGGGAGGTCGGAGCCGGGCGCACCGGCGTCCGGGAGGCCGGGGCCGACGGCGGTGTCCGGGAGCGGCTCGATGCGCTCCACCTCGGCGTCGATCAGGTCGCCCCCGTAGCCGGCGACCTCCTCGCGGCCGACCGCCAGCAGCGCGGCCGGGGCCATGCCGTCCCGCGAGAGGAAGCCCCGCAGCTGCGCGGCGGGGGCGTTGCGCGGCCGGCCGGAGTCCACCACGGCGACCCGGCGACGGGCCCTGGTCAGCACCAGTGCCGCGTTCAGCCCGGCGGCTCCCGCGCCGACCACCACCACGTCGTAGCCGTCGGGGGCCACCCCCTCGGAGCCGGGTCGGATCGGTCGGATCTGCTTGTCGCCCACGGCGATCACCTCCACCGCCAGGCTGCGCGACCGGTGCTTCCCGGGCAACTTTCGTTGCGGTTTCGGCAACACCCGCCGTCCGACCCGCGCCCCGCTCAGCCGGTGCGCCGCTCAGCCGGTGCGCCGCCAGTACGAGCGGGCGGCCACCGCCAGCGCCACCCCGTACACCGCGAACGCGCCGAGGCCGATCCAGCTCACCAGCAAGGCCCCCTCCGCCGTCGGGAAGTCACCGGACCGGACCTCGATCAGGCCCACCGTCGCGAGCGCCGCGTACCCCACGCCGACCACCCCGTACGGCGCGAGCGTGCCCGCTCCCAGCAGCGCGGGCGCGAGCGGCAGCCAGCGCGGCACCCGGCGGCCGCTCAGCGGCAGGGTCCAGCGCGGGAACACCAGCCCCCACGGGCGGACCAGCCCCCAGAGCAGGAAGACGCCGAGCGCCGCCAGCAGCGCGGTCGCGTCCAGCCCCCAGGACTCCAGGGTGAGCCAGAGCCCGGAGGCCCCGTTGCGTTCGGAGGCGGCGAGCATCTCGGCGCCGCTCACCCCGGCGAAGGTGCCGCCGAACGCCCAGACCAGCTTCATCACGACGTACGGGACGAAGCCCAGGGTCCCGGCCCAAGCCGCCAGTCGGACCGGCGACGACGCCTCCGGGGGAGCATCCGGGGGCGCGTGCGGGGGCCCGGCCGGAGAACCCGCGCGCGCAGCCGCCGGTACGCCCGGAACAGCCGTCCCGACCCGGGCCGTCCCCGCGAGCAGGCCCGCGCCGAGCGCCGCCAGCGCGTGCTGCACCGCGCCCGGCACACTGTCCACGCCCTGGCCGAAGAGCAGCGTGATCACGTCCATCAGCAGGCTGAACGCGCCCGCGCCGGCCAGGCAGCAGAGCGCCAGGAGCGCCGTCCGCAGCACCGGGCGCAGCCCCGACCGGGCCACCGCGACACCGGTGGCAGCGGACGCCAGACCCACCGCCGCCACCACCCACCCCACCCGGGCCGCGCCGAACAGCGCCGTCCCGCTGACCGCGCAGCCCGCGCCGAGGGCCGCGTACGCGACACCCCACCCGGCCGCGGCCCGTCCGTCGGTCAGCCACGCCGCCGGCCTCCGCCGGACCGGTGGCCGCCCGTACGCCCGCCCGCTCGTCGTCGTCATGCCCCCACGCTCGCAGCGGGCACCCCGGCCGGGCCTCCTCCGCCCGGACGAAGCCGCTCACCCACCAGGGGGAGCCCGACCGGGTGCCCGACCGGGTGCCCGACCGGGAGCCGCCGCCCACCGGTCCGCCCCCGCCCTTGCCCTGGAGTGCGCTCCAGCCCGTAGCGTCGGCACCGGCGACACCCGCCCCACCCGCGGCACCCGCGACACCCGCGGCACCCACCAACCACCCACACCAGCAGGGGGATTAGCACCATGCGCTACCGCATCCTCGGCGGCACCGGCATCGAGGTCAGCACCTACTGCCTCGGCACGATGATGTTCGGCGCGGTCGGCAACCCCGACCACGACGACTGCGCCCGGATCATCGGCGCCGCCCTCGACTCGGGCATCAACTTCGTCGACACCGCCGACATGTACTCCGGCGGCGAGTCCGAGGAGATCGTCGGCAAGGCCCTGCAGGCCCGGGGCGACCGCGACGACGTCGTGCTCGCCACCAAGGTGCACTTCCCGATGGGCCAGGGCCGCAACCGGAGCGGCAACTCCCGGCGGTGGATCGTCCGGGAGGTCGAGGAGAGCCTGCGCCGACTGCGCACCGACCGGATCGACCTCTACCAGGTGCACCGGCCCGACCACGGCACCGACATCGAGGAGACCCTGTCGGTACTCGGCGACCTCGTCCGGGCCGGCAAGATCCTCGCCTTCGGCTGCTCGACCTTCCCGGCCGAGGAGATCGTCGAGGCCCACCACGTCGCCGAGCGGCGCGGCCTGGCCCGCTTCCGCACCGAGCAGCCGCCGTACTCGCTGCTCGCCCGCGGCGTCGAACGGGACGTCCTGCCGACCGTGCGGCGGCTCGGCATGGGCGCGCTGACCTGGTCCCCGCTCGCCTCCGGCTTCCTGACCGGCCGTTACCGCAAGGACCGGCCGATCGACCTGAGCAGCGGCCGGGCCGCCCTCACCCCGGCCCGGTTCGACCCGGCGCTACCGGTGACCATGGCCAAGCTGGACGCCGTCGAGGAGTTCACGGCCATCGCCGAGGACCTCGGCCGCACGCTGCCCGAACTGGCCCTCGCCTTCCCGCTCGCGCACCCGGCGGTGACCTCGGTGATCATCGGCCCGCGCACCCTCGGCCAGCTGGAGTCGGCCCTCAAGGGGGCCGACCTGGTGCTCGACGACGCGACCCTCGACCGGATCGACGCCGTCGTCGCGCCGGGCACCGACGTCTACCACCCGGACGGCGTCTGGAAGCCCCCGGCCCTGACCGACCCCGCCCTCCGCCGCCGCACCACCGCCGACCGCCCGGCCGCCGGCTGACCGGCCACCTGCCGCCCGGTGCCTGCCGCCTTTCGCCTATCGCCTATCGCCTATTGCCGGAGCAGATCGATCACGCCGGTCAGGTCCTCCGCACCGTTCCGCCCGTCCTCGCCCAGGCGCCGCTCCATCAGGCCGAAGTAGGGCGTCAGCAGCTCCGGGCTGACGCCCTGCTCCTCCGCGGTGCGCAGGAAGGTCGGCACGCCGGCCGTCTGCATGGCGAGGTTGGACACGACGCCCACGGTGTAGTCGCCGGCCTCCAGTTGCTCCGCGGTGGTCGCCACCGAGCGGGTCATCGCGGTGAGCCAGGAGGTGAGCGCCGGGGCGAGGCTGCCCGGGGCGACGGACGCGGACCGGGCGAGCGCGAAGGCGTGCGCCACCCCGGCGAACATGCCGTACATCGCGCTCAGCAGCGCCACGTCGTGCAGGGCGGCGAACCCCGGGTCCTCACCGACCCAGCTGGTGCCGGCCGGGACCGCCAGGGTCGCCCGGTGCTCCTCGAACAGCTCGGACGAGCCGCTGTAGAAGACGTACGGGCCGGCCGCCGGGATCCCGATCATCGGCGGGACGGCCATGATCCCGCCGTCCAGGTACCGGGCGCCGCGCTCCGCCGCCCAGGCCGCCCGGGCACGGGCCTGGCCGGGGGTGCCGGTGACCAGGTTGACGACATCCCGGCCGGTCAGGTCGGCACCGGCCAGGGCCTCCTCGACCGAGGCGTCGTCGAGCAGGCAGACCACCACCAGCCGGTTCGCGGCGACCGCCCCGGCCGCCGTGCCGGCGACGGCGGCCCCCCGGTCGGCGAACGGTTCGGCGCGGGCGGCGGTGCGGTTCCAGACGGTCAGCGGGTGCCCGGCGGCGAGCCAGGCGTCGGCCAGCGCGGCGCCCATCGCGCCGAGGCCGAGCAGGGTGACGGGGGTCTTCGGAGCGGTGTCGACCGCGTTCTCTGTCATGTCGGCCAGGCTCGCCGCCCACCACCCGAACGCTCAAGTACGCACTTCGGAGTGGGTGGTTACCCTGGGGTGAGCGAACAGGTCGGAGGGGTGGGGGCATTGGCGACCGTACCGAGGCCCGGCGCGTACGTGTGCGGGATCGACGCCGCGATGGACGTGATCGGCGGCAAGTGGAAGGTACTGATCCTCTGGGCGCTGGCCGAGCGGCCGGACTGCCGGTTCGGCGAGCTGCGACGGCTGGTGCCGGGGATCACCGAGAAGGTGCTCGCCGCCCACCTGCGCGAGCTGGAGGCGGACGGCGTCGTGCACCGCGAGGCCTACGACGAGGTGCCGCCGCGGGTCGAGTACTCGCTCACGGCGGTCGGGGCGCGGCTCAACGAGGCGCTGGCCCCGCTGGGCGCCTGGGGCCGCGAGCACGTGCTGGGCGGCGAGCCGCACCCAGGTGCGGGGCCGCACCCCGGAGCGGGGCCGGGGCCCCGTCCGGCACCGGCCCGGTCGACCGCCTGACGGCCACCGGGCCGTCCGACCCTCCTCAGGCGATCGAGGCCGAGACGATCGCCGCCACCGCGAGGTTGCAGCTGGCCGTCACCCAGACCGCCGGGTGCGGCTCCGGGTCGACCAGGATCGCGCCGAGCTTGCCCGGCGTCAGCACGTCCACCACCCAGAACGCGACGGCCATCAGCACCAGGCCGAGCACGCCGAAGCAGACGGTGGAGGCCAGGCCCTTCCCGAAGTCCTCGTAGGTGTAGAGGATCGCGGTGAAGACGATGCCGCCTATGCCGAGCAGCGCCGAGCTGAGCAGCACGGCCGCGTTGCGGTTGCGCTCCACCCAGATCTGCCGACCGAGCTTGCCCGGCGTCAGCACGTCCACCAGCACGATGCCGAGGAGCAGCAGCACCACGCCGACGCCGCCGAAGGCGGCCGCCGCGCCGAGACCGTGCAGGATGTCGTTCATGGGTGTCTGCCCCCGGTTCCACGTACGTCACGGGACCGCCCGTCGCCAGGCGCGGTCCCACGGTCAAGGATCGGCAAAAGATAACCCATCGGGCCCTGCCGCGGCCGGGTAACGGGGTCCCCTCCCGTACCATCCGGCACCGCGCGTACCATCGGGCGCCATGACGCAGCCGCTGCCAGCCGCCCCCGCTCCGAGACCGGACGCACCCGCCCGGATTCCGGACGCCGCGACACCGCCCGCCGTCCCGGCACCCGCCGCCCCGGCTCCCGGCGCGGCGCCGGCCGGCCGGCGCCGCTCGGGCTTCGTCACCCTCGGCATGGTCGGCACGCTGGCCCTGGCCCTGTCCGGCTGCTCGTCCTCCTCCGGGAGCAACCCGCCGAGCCGCTGCGTCGACCCCGGCACCCTCAAGGTGCTGGACCGGCACTCCTGCACCGGCGGCACCGCCGCCGGGGCCGCCGCCGGCCGCTGGTACTACTGCGGCTCCGGCTCCGCCACGGCGCTCGGCGGCACCTTCGACAAGGCCGCCACCAAGCGCGGCGGCTTCGGCTGCCCGTCCGGCTCCAGCGGCTCGGGCGGGGGCTGATCCGCCGTGCGCCGCCGCACCATCGCCCCGCGCCCGGACTGGCTGGCCACCGTGGAGGGCCAGGGCCTGATCTACGCGATGTGCTCCGACCCGTGCAACCAGGGCGGCCCGCACGCCTACTGGGACGAGTCCGCGTACTACGAGTTCTCACTGCCCGAGGTGGAGGCCCTGGAGGAGGTCGTCGAGGAGCTGCACGAGCTGTGCCTCGCCGCCGCCGACCACGTGGTCCGCACCGGCCGGTTCGCCGACTACGGCATCACCGATCCCCGGCTGGCCGACGCGGTCGCCGAGTCCTGGCGCCGTCGCGACGAACAGCCCGCCGTCTACGGGCGGTTCGACCTCGCGTACGACGGCGCCGGTCCGGCGAAGCTGTTCGAGTACAACGCCGACACCCCCACCTCGCTGATCGAGGCGGCCGGCCCGCAGTGGTTCTGGATGGAGGAGCGGTTCCCCGGCGCCGACCAGTGGAACTCGCTGCACGAGCGGCTGGTCGCCTCCTGGGCCCGGCAGAAGCACCTGCTGCCGCCCGGCCCGGTGCACTTCGCGCACTCGCGCGGCGACACCGAGGGCGAGGACTGGATGACCACCCTCTACCTCCAGGAGTGCGCCGAGCAGGCCGGGATCGAGACCGTCGGCATCGCCATGGAGGACATCGGCTGGGACCCGCTCTCCGGCCGCTTCGTCGACCTCGAACACCGCTTCGTCCGGGCCGCCTTCAAGCTCTACCCGTGGGAGTGGCTGGCCTCGGACGAGTTCGGCGCGCAGCTGCTGGACGTCATCGACCACGGGGGCTCCACCGGCTCCACGCTGTGGATCGAGCCGGCCTGGAAGATGCTGCTCTCCAACAAGGCGCTGCTGGCCGTGCTCTGGGAGCTGTTCCCGGGCCACCCCAACCTGCTGCCCGCCTACCTGGACGGCCCGCGCGAACTCGCCGACCCGGACGGGCCCGGCTACGCGGCCAAACCGCTGCTCGGCCGCGAGGGCGCCGGCGTCCGGATCGTCGAACCGGGCGGCCGGGAGACCCGCCTCGCCGAGTGGGCCGGCGACCCGGACCGCTACGGCGCGGAGGGCCACTGCTACCAGCAGCTCCACCCGCTGCCCGACTTCGACGGCAACCGCCCGGTGCTCGGCACCTGGGTGGTGGACGGCGAGTCGGCGGGCCTCGGCATCCGCGAGACCGACGACAGCCCCATCACCCACCAGGGCGCCCGCTTCCTCCCCCACATCATCACCTGACCCCCCGCCCCTCCCGAACCGCTCCGACCGGCCCGTCCCACTCTCGAGTGAAAACCGGCGTGATCCGGGCTCCGGCCTCCTCGAAGTTGATAAGTTCAATTGGCCGTTCCGGGCATGTATCAACTCCGGGGGAGGAACAACGGTGGCCGGACGAGGCAGGCCCAGCCGCAGCACCGTCTACAACCGGCTCAGCGGAGCGCTGGCCGAGTTGAACGAGCGCTTCGGCGGGCTCCCCAGCCCCAGGGAGGCCCGGGAGATCTGGGACGACATCTGGCACGAGGAGGCGCACCACTCCACCGCCCTGGAGGGCAACACGCTGGTGCTCCGCGAGGTCCAGGCGCTCCTGGACCAGGGCCGGGCCGTCGGGGCGAAGCCGCTCAGCGAGTACAACGAGGTCCAGGGCTACGCCGACGCCGCGCGCTGGGTCTACGGCCAGGCGCTGGAGCCGGACTCCTGGCACGACGGCCGCCTCGTCACCCTCGGCGAGATCCGCCACGTCCACCACGTGGCCATGACCCCGGTCTGGAACGTCGCCCCCCACCCCGAGGCGGGAGACCGGGAGGGGCCCGGCAACTTCCGTGAGCACGACATCGCCCCCTTCGCCGAGGGAATGACACCGCCGCCCTGGCCGCTGGTACCGGCGCAGGCCGAGCAGTGGGTCGCCGACGTCTGCGGCCTCGGCCGGCGGATCGAGGCGGGCCAGGACCTCGGGCGCCCGCTGCCGGAGGAGCTGGCCCGGATCCACAACGGGTTCGAACGCATCCACCCGTTCCTCGACGGCAACGGCCGAACCGGCCGACTCGTCATGAACCTCGTCCTCGTACGGCTCGGGTATCCACCGATCATCATCCTCAAGCGCCAGCGGGACGCCTACCTGGCCGCGCTCCGCAGGGCTGACGCGGGCGACTGCGGAGCCCTCGGAGAACTCGTCGCGCGGGCGATGGAGGACAACCTCAACCGGTTCATCGTCCCCAACGTGGCCGGTCCCGCCCGGATGGTGCCGCTCGCCGCGCTCGTCGACGGGGAGCTCTCCCTCGCGGCCCTCCGGCAGGCGGCGCAGCGCGGCCGTCTGAACGCCGCGCAGGGGCCGGACGGGGTCTGGCGTTCGTCACGGAAGTCGGTCGACGCCTACAAGGCGGGCAAGCACCAGCGCAGGCCGCGCTCCTCCGCGTGAGACCGGCCCGTCCGGAATGCGGGGCGGGGTGGTGCTGTTTCATTGGCTCATGGCATCTCGTGCACGTGTACGCGCCCCCGAGCTGGTCGGGGCAGGCGGTTGGCTGAACACCGGCGGCAAGGAGCTCACCCTCGCCGACTTCCGGGGCAAGATCACCGTCCTGGACTTCTGGACGTTCTGCTGCATCAACTGTCTGCACGTCCTCGACGAACTGCGGGAGCTGGAGGAGAAGCACCGCGACACCGTGGTGATCGTCGGCGTGCACTCCCCCAAGTTCGTGCACGAGGCCGACCACCAGGCCGTGGTCGACGCCGTCGCCCGCTACGAGGTGCACCACCCCGTGCTGGACGACCCGGCGCTCGTCACCTGGAAGCAGTACGCGGTGCGGGCCTGGCCGACGCTGGTGGTGATCGACCCCGAGGGGTACGTGGTCGCCCAGCACGCCGGAGAGGGGCACGCGCACGCCATCGCCCGGCTGGTCGAGGAGCTGGAGGCGGAGCACGCGGCCAAGGGCACGCTGCGGCGCGGCGACGGCCCGTACGTGGCGCCCGAGCCCGCCGCCGGGGACCTCAGGTTCCCCGGGAAGGCGATCCGGCTGCCGGACGGCCACTTCCTGGTGGCGGACTCCGGCCACCACTCGCTGGTCGAGCTGGAGGCGGACGGCGAGACCGTGGTGCGCCGGATCGGTGACGGCGTACGCGGCCTGGTCGACGGCACCAGCCCGCGGTTCAGCGAGCCGCAGGGGCTCGCGCTGCTCCCGTCCGGCTCCGCGTACGACGTGGTGGTGGCCGACACCGTGAACCACGCGCTGCGCGGCGTCCGGCTCGCCGACGGCGCGGTGACCACGCTGGCCGGCACCGGCCGGCAGTGGTGGCAGGGCTCGGCCACCGACGGCCCGGCCCGCGAGGTGGACCTCTCCTCGCCGTGGGACGTCGCCTGGTTCGACGGCAAGGTGTGGATCGCGATGGCCGGCGTGCACCAGCTCTGGGCGTACGACCCGGCCGCCGGCACGGTCGGCGTCGCGGCGGGCACCACCAACGAGGGCCTGGTCGACGGGCCGGCCGCCGAGGCCTGGTTCGCCCAGCCCTCCGGCCTGGCCGTCTCGGCGGACGGCGAGCGGCTCTGGGTCGCCGACTCGGAGACCTCGTCGCTGCGCTGGGTTTCACGTGAAACCAAGGCCGTGCGGTCCGCCGTCGGCACCGGCCTGTTCGACTTCGGGCACCGGGACGGCGAGGCCGGTCAGGCGCTCTTCCAGCACCCGCTGGGCGTCACCGTGCTGCCGGACGGCTCGGTGGCCGTCAGCGACACCTACAACCACGCGCTGCGCCGCTTCGACCCGGCGAGCGGCGAGGTCACCACGCTCGCCACCGACCTGCGCGAGCCGTCCGGTGCCGTGCTGGTCGACGGCGACATCGTGGTGGTCGAGTCGGCCCGGCACCGGCTGACCAGGCTGCGGCTGCCCGAGGAGGCGGTCCGGGTCGACGCGGTCGCCCACCGCACCCGGCGGGCCGCCACCGAGGTCGCCCCGGGCGCGTTCCGGCTGGACGTGGTCTTCTCCGCGCCCACCGGCCAGAAGCTGGACGAGCGGTACGGCCCGTCCACCCGGCTGCTGGTCAGTGCCACGCCGCCCGAGCTGCTGGTCTCCGGCGCGGGCGCGGACACCGCGCTCTCCCGTGAGCTGGTCCTCTCCGACCGGGTGACCGAGGGCGTGCTGCACGTCTCGGCGATGGCGGCGTCCTGCGACGACGACCCGGAGATCGAGTACCCGGCCTGCCACGTCCACCAGCAGGACTGGGGGGTGCCGGTGAAGCTCGCCGCCGACGGCGCCCGCCGCCTGCCGCTGGTGCTGGCGGGCCTGGAATAGGGCCTGGAGCAGGTCCTGGAACAGGGCGCTTGGAGTAGGACCACCGCGAACGACGGAGGGGCCCGGCGGATCCGCCGGGCCCCTCCCGCGTGCCGTGACCGCCGGGCGGCCGCGCTCAGCCCTCCAGGAAGGCCTTGATCGCGGCGGCCAGCAGGTACGGGTCGTCCGCCCCGCAGAGCTCGCGGGCCGAGTGCATCGAGAGCGCCGCGATTCCGCAGTCCACGGTCTGGATGCCGAGCCGGGCCGCCGTGATCGGGCCGATCGTCGTGCCGCAGGGCATGGCGTTGTTGGAGACGAAGGTCTGCCACGGCACGCCGGCCTTCTCGCAGGCCGCCGTGAACACCGCGCGGCCGACGCCGTCCGTCGCGTACCGGTTGTTGACGTTGACCTTCAGGATCGGCCCGGCGTTCGGCATCGGGTGGTGGCCCGGCTCGTGCCGCTCGCTGTAGTTCGGGTGGACGGCGTGCCCCATGTCGGAGGAGAGGCAGACGGTGCCTGCCAGCGCGCGGGCGCGCTCCTCCACGCCGCCGCCGCGCGCGTACACGGTGCGCTCCAGCACGTTGCCGAGCAGCGGGCTCTGCGCGCCGGTGTCCGACTCGCTGCCGGTCTCCTCGTGGTCGAAGGCGGCCAGCACCGGGATGTAGGGCGGCCGGAGGCCTCCCGTCTCGGCCGCGGTGGCGACGGCGGCCAGTGCGGCGGTGGCGGCGTGCACCGAGAGCAGGTTGTCCAGTCGGGGGCCCGCCAGCAGTTCGCGGTCCCGGCCGAGGTAGGAGGCGGGCTGCACGTCGTGCGTCATGAGGTCCCAGCCGGCGACCTCGGCCGCCTCGACCCCGGCGCGCCGGGCGACGTACTCGATCAGCGAGCCCTCGTCGACCGGGCCGAGGCCCCAGATCGGGGTGAGGTGGCGCTGCTTGTCCAGCTTCATGCCCTCGTTGACCTGCCGGTCGAGGTGGATCGCCAGCTGCGGCACGCGCAGCAGGGGCTCGTCCAGCTGCACCAGGCGCTTGCTGCCGTCGCGCAGCGTGAGCCGGCCGGAGAGGCCGAGGTCCCGGTCGAGCCAGGTGTTGAGCGGCACCCCGCCGTAGATCTCCACCGCGACCTGGCGCCAGCCGGCCGTACCGGTGTCGGGGATGGGCTTGACCCTCAGATTCGGTGAGTCGGTATGGGTGCCCACCACCCGGAACGGTGTCTCCGGGCCCGCGCCGTCCGGCACGTACCAGGCGATCAGGGCGCCACCGCGGACGACGTACCGACCGCCGGCCGTCGCGTCCCAGGCGTCCGTTTCCAGGACCTGCCGGAAGCCCGCTTTCTCCAGTCGCTCGGCGGCGCTCGCGACCGCGTGGTAGGGCGACGGCGAGGTTCCGAGGAAGGCGATCAGATCATCGGTGTGCGTCCGGTCGAAGAAGGCCTGGCGGGCGGCGGTCGACATGCTGCTCCTGGGTCGAGGGAGGGCTGTAGCCGAAATGGGGGATCGGCTTCGCACCTTGAGCATATGCCCGTACACGGACATGACACTCGGAGCAGCCCAACGGATGCAGAACGCAGACTGAACCGTGAACTGACGGCAGGACGGGTGTCCGCCGGGGTGCTTCCCGCCGCGTCCGGCGACGGGGGCCGTCCTGGTGGCGCCGCGTCAGGGCGGCGTCCGGGCTCCCGCCGGGGACCCGGCCGGGGACCGGCCGGACACTCCCGGGCGAGCCGGACGCGCCCTGGCCCGGGTACGCCGGAGGGCCCGTACCGACCGGGCCCGTACGGACCGGGACCCGAGCGGCCCAAGGGGCCCGGGTACGCCGAAGGGCCCGGGGTGCACCGGGCCCTTCGGCGTGAGGGTTGGGTCAGGCGGTCAGTGGGGGCGGCGTCAGAACGCCTCCTCCGCGAGCTCCATGATCTCGTTGTCGATGCCCTCGGCGATCAGGCGCTGCGGGGCGACGGTCGGCAGGATGTTCCTGGCGAAGAAGCGGGCCCCCGCGACCTTGCCCTGGTAGAAGGGGACGTCCTTCTCCGAGGCGCCGGCCTCCAGCTTGGCCAGGGCCACCGCGGCCTGGCGGAGCAGCAGCCAGCCGACCACGACGTCGCCGGAGACCATCAGCAGGCGGGTCGTGTTGAGGCCCACCTTGTACATGTTCTTGACGTCCTGCTCGACCGAGGAGAGGTCGGCGAGGAGCTTGCCGATGATGGCCTCCAGGTCGCCGGCGGCCTTGGCGAGCAGCTCGCGCTCGGTGGCCAGGGCGTCGCCGCCCGCAGCGGAGGCGAGGAACTTCTGGATCTGCTCGGACAGGGCGGTGAGCGCCTGGCCGCCGTCCTTGACGATCTTGCGGAAGAAGAAGTCCTGGCCCTGGATGGCCGTGGTGCCCTCGTAGAGGGTGTCGATCTTGGCGTCCCGGATGTACTGCTCGATCGGGTACTCCTGCAGGTAGCCGGAGCCGCCGAAGGTCTGCAGGGACTGGGCGAGCTGCTCGTAGGACTTCTCCGAGCCGTAGCCCTTGACGATCGGGAGGAGCAGGTCGTTGAGGCGCTCGGCGGCCTCGTCGTGCTCGCCGCGCAGGCGGGCGGCGGCCATGTCGTCCTGGGTGGACGCGGTGAACAGGACCAGCGCGCGCATGCCCTCGGCGTACGCCTTCTGGGTCAGCAGCGAGCGGCGCACGTCCGGGTGGTGGGTGATGGTGACGCGCGGGGCGGTCTTGTCCAGGAACTGCGAGATGTCCGCGCCCTGCACGCGCTCCTTGGCGTACTCCAGGGCGTTCAGGTAGCCGGTGGAGAGGGTGGCGATGGCCTTCGTGCCGACCATCATGCGGGCGAACTCGATGATCTTGAACATCTGGCGGATGCCGTCGACGGTCTCGCCGAGCAGCCAGCCCTTGGCCGGGTGCTTGGCGCCGAAGGTCATCTCGCAGGTGTTGGAGGCCTTGAGGCCCATCTTGTGCTCGACGTTGGTGGCGTAGACGCCGTTGCGCTCGCCGAGCTCGCCGGTCTCCCAGTCGAAGTCGAACTTGGGGACGATGAAGAGGCCCAGGCCCTTGGTGCCCGGCTTGCCGCCCTCGGGGCGGGCCAGCACCAGGTGGATGATGTTCTCGGACATGTCGTGCTCGCCCGAGGTGATGAAGCGCTTCACACCCTCGATGTGCCAGGAGCCGTCCTCCTGCTTGATCGCCTTGGTGCGGCCGGCGCCCACGTCGGAGCCCGCGTCGGGCTCGGTGAGGACCATGGTGGAGCCCCAGAGGCGGTCGGTCATCCGCTTGGCGACCTCCAGCTGCTCCGGGGTGCCCTCCTCGGCGATGACGCCGGCGAAGGCCGGGCCGGAGGAGTACATCCAGATGGCCGGGTTCGAGCCGAGGATCTGCTCGGCGAACGCCCAGATCAGCGAGTTCGGGGTGACCTGGCCGCCGATCGACTCCGGGATGCCCAGGCGCCACCACTCGGCGTCCATGAAGGTCTGGTAGCTCTTCTTGAACGCGGCCGGGATCGGCGCGGTGCTGGTCTCCGGGTCGAAGACGGGCGGGTTGCGGTCGGTGTCGGTGAAGGACGCGGCGAGGTCGTTCTCGGCGAGGCGCGCGATCTCGCTCAGGATGTTCTTCGCGGTCTCGACGTCCATGTCCGCGAACGGTCCGGTGCCGTACACCTGCTCGCGGCCGAACACCTCGAAGAGGTTGAACTCCACGTCCCGCAGGTTGGACTTGTAGTGACCCATGGCCGTTTTCTCCGGTTCGTCGCTTCCGGGAGACCGCCGCGTTCGGGCGCCCCGTACCCACCAGTACGCTCCATGATGCTACCCGGCGGTAACTTGTTTCAAGCCCCCGCCGGTGAAACCTCGGCGGAATCCGCTATGAACGTGGTCACGTCCCACAAGCCGGACCGACCACTCCTTGTCAGGATCGACGCCCGCACGGGTGGCCGCGCTCCCGATAGCCTGTCCGTGTGTACGGCTATGACCAGAACGCGTACCCGGGCGATCCCTACCAGCAGGCGGGACCGCAGCCGGGCATGAACGGCATGCCCGGCCCCGGCCAGTACGGCGAGCAGCCACCGGGTGCACAGCAGTCCCTCTACCCGGAACCGTCCCCGCCCTCACTCGCGGACGCCGTCCGGGCCTTCACCACCGGCTCGATGGCGGTGGAGGACTTCCAGGCCATCTTCATCACCTCCAAGGTGCACTGTCCGCGCGGCGAGCGCCCCGGCTTCCTGGCGCTGCACAACACGCCGACGCCGGTGATCCCGATGTTCAGCTCGCTGAAGGAGCTGCGCCGGTACGCCGGCAAGGACTCCAAGCACTTCACCGTCACCGGCGCCGAGGTCCTGGACCTGCTGCCGACGGGGTACGGCTTCGCGCTGGACATGGAGGGCGAGCACCGGATGGTGTTCGACGCCAAGGCGGTCGAGCAGATGGTCGACTTCACCATGCGCCGCATGTACGGCTAGCCCAGGATGAGGGGGAGCCCCGCGGCTCCGTCGCGTCCAAGTGGTTCAAAATTCAACTTGCTTCTTGTTGAGGATTGAACTAATCTCGTGGACGTAGGCCAGAGGAGAACCCCGAAGGAGGCCGACATGCCCGCCGTGACCGTCGACAACCCGTTGATCCTCCCGCGCGTCGCCACCCCCGACCCCGCCGCCACCGGCGCCCGTCCGGTACTCACGGTGGTCACCGCCCCCGAGGGCTTCGAGGGCGAGGGCTTCCCGGTCCGCCGCGCCTTCGCGAAGATCAACACCAAGTACCTCGACCCGTTCATCATGATGGACCAGATGGGCGAGGTGGACTACGCCGCCGGGGAGCCGAAGGGCACCCCCTGGCACCCGCACCGCGGCTTCGAGACCGTCACCTACATCATCGACGGGACGTTCATCCACCAGGACTCCCACGGCGGCGGCGGCACCATCACCGACGGCGACACCCAGTGGATGACGGCCGGCTCCGGCCTGCTGCACATCGAGAGCCCGCCGGAGTCGCTGGTGATGTCCGGCGGCCTCTTCCACGGCCTCCAGCTGTGGGTGAACCTGCCCGCCGCGGACAAGATGATCGCCCCGAAGTACCAGGACATCCGCGGCGGCAGCGTCAAGCTGCTCAGCACCGAGGACGGCGGCGCGCTGCTCCGGGTGATCGCGGGCGAGATCGACGGCCACCAAGGCCCCGGTGCCACCCACACACCGATCACCATGATCCACGCCTCGATCAACCCCGGCGCCCAGATCACCCTGCCCTGGCGGTCCGACTTCAACGCCCTCGCCTACGGCCTGGCCGGCACCGGCTCGGCAGGCACCGAGCGCCGCCCGTTCCGGATGGGGCAGTCCGTCGTCTTCGGCGAGGGCGACTCCCTCACCATCCGGGCGGACGAGGCGCAGGACTCCCGCAGCGCCAACTTCGAGGTCGTCCTCCTGGGCGGTCGGCCGATCCGGGAGCCCGTCGCCCACTACGGCCCGTTCGTCATGAACAGCCACCGCGAACTCCAGCAGGCCATGGAGGACTTCCAGGCCGGCCGCCTCGGCACCATCCCCGCCGACGGCCACTGAGGGTCGCTTCCCCGGCCGTGCGGGCCCGCCCTTCCGGGTGGGCCCGCACGGCCGCCGCGTTCCCGCCCGGCAGGGCGTGCGCTCGGCCCCCCCCGACGGCACCGGCGCCCGCCGCGCGGGGGGGCGGGGGGCGTTCAGGGCCCGGTGCGGCGGGGCGGGGTGCCGGTTCAGCTCTTCTCGCCGTCGGCCCAGGTGACGTCCATCTGGTCGATGAAGTAGCGGCCGTCGAAGCAGAGGAAGACCTTGGACTCGGTGTCGTTGTCCGCCATCCAGGTCTTGTTCCACTGCACGACGGTGCCGGCGCCGTCGCGCTTCGGGAAGTAGAGGCCCTCGCGGCGCTCGGGCTGGTTGTAGAAGCCGTGTCCGTTGGGCAGCCGGTACGGGGTCCGGAAGATGGCGTCGCTGCCGCCGATGCGGTCGAAGAGCGCGGCGGGGAAGTTGGTGCGGGCGACGAGCTTCGGCGGGACGTAGTGGACGTCGACCTCGGCGGAGTCCACGTAGCGGGCGGGTTCCCCCGGCAGCCGGTGGAAGGCCCTGCGCACGGCGCCCGCCGTGTCGTAGCTGTCCGTGAAGGTCACGAGGGTGCCCTCCCGCCCCTCCTTGTACCAGTCGCCCTGGGAGTGCTGGTCGAAGTCGAAGGCCTCGATGCGGGTGCCCGGCGCGAGGAGCTCGCCGGGGACCTCCCGGAAGCTGGTCTCGTCGAAGATCTGCTCGATGGTCCGCACGTGCTTCTCGTAGCGGCGGGCCGGCACCCGGACCCGGCCCGTCCCCACCGGCAGGTCGGTGGCCTTCGGCGCCGGGGCGGGTGCGGGCTTCGGCGGAGCGACCGGCGCGGGCGCCCACGCGGTGCAGGCGCGGTCCTCGGCCCCGGCACCCTTCTCCAGGATCAGTGGCCCACCCGGCCGGTCGGCACCCGGCTCGGCCAGGCCGAGGAGGCAGTTGGAGGAGTCGTGGAGGGCCATCAGCCGGCCGGTGTCGCGCTGGACGAAGGCCCGCCACGCCTGCCGCCAGTACGAGGGATCGCTGCCGGTGTCCGGGAACTTGGGCCGCAGGGTGACCGTGGCGCCCTTGCCCGTCCCCTCGGCGGTCAGGTAGAGGCCGGTGGCCACATGGCGGATCCGGTGGTTGATCACCCGGAACCGCTCGGCCACCCACTGCTCGCCGTCGCCGCCGGTCTCGGGTCCGAGCACCACGGGGGTGCCCTCCGGGCTGCCCGGCGCGGCACCCGCCACCAGGCCGGGAATGCGGTGCAGGCGTAGCACGAACGTCTCGGCGGGCCAGTCGACCAGCATGGTGACCACCTTCTCGGCAGAGGAATATGACATGACGTCATACGATGATCACCCGCTTGTCCGTGGCCGCGCCAGGGCGCATCGGAACCGCCGATGACCGGTGGGTCGGCCGATGGACCGGTGCAGCCGATCCGCACGGCTCGGCCACCGAGCCGTGCCGATGGGAGCGCCGGTGTCCGCCGCACCCGAGTCTCGCGGGGTGCGGAGCACGGGAGCAGGCCAGGGGAGGAGAGCGCGGGAGGAGAGCGCCGGAGGAGGCCTTCTCCGCTCGTTCGGCCGCCCGTCCCCTTGCGGCCGCCGCTACAGCAGGGCGTAGAGGGCCGCGGCGTCGTCGTGCGCCTTGCCCCGCGGCCAGCGCTCGCAGGAGGCGTCCGCCCGCTCCACCGCCCGCACCTGGGCGATCAGTTCGGCCGGCCCCGACTCGGCGAGCAGCCGCAGCGCGTCGCCCCAGCTCCCCAGGCCGAAGCGCTCGGTGAAGCGCGAGGCGCCGTCGCTCAGGGCCGCCACCGCGCGCAGCGCGGCCAGCGGGACGAAGCCGGTCTCGGCGTGCGAGGCCGCCTTCGGACTGGCCGCGGCGATCCACGGGCCGTTGCCCGAGTTCCGGGCCGCCCGGACGGCCGTCACGTACTCCAGGTAGAGCGCGGCGCGCTCCGCCGACCCGGGCACCGTCGACCAGACCTGCCTGCGCAGCTCCTCGCCACCGGGGAACCGCTGGTTGTCGCCGATCACCCGCGGCGGGCCGTCCTTCGGCTCCAGCACCAGCAGCGAGTCGCCGAGCACCAGGTACTCCAGCGCGCTCCCGTGCCGCCGGGCCGCGACCACCATCGCGGCGGGCGTGTTGGGGTGGGCGAGGTCGCACCGGCCGCCGTGCAGCGCGGCCGTCTCCGCGATGGCGTCGGCCAGGCACTCGGCGATCGATCGGTCCGCCCGGTCGGTGAGCCTGGCCAGCAGGTGCACCCCCAGTCTGCGGACGTACCAGGGGGTGCCGTGGCGGCACCCGGAGGCCAGTCCGGTCGGCGAGCTCGAACCGTCGAGCAGGACGAGCGCCTCCGATGTGGCGGCCGCGAAGTCCTCGCTCTCGCGGTCCGGCCGCCGTGCTTCCCCTGCGAGCTGTACCTGCATCCCGACAGTGTGGCCGCAGAGCGGGGCGTGCGCCCAGACCCGTGCGCGTGCCACGGCGTGCCGCCCGGTGGCAGCGGAGGAAATTCGGCCATACCGTCGGATAGCGAGTGGACAATTCGGCCATTCAGGGCCGATCGGGTTTGGGGTCTCCTTCGGGGGGATCCCGCCTCCGGTGCTGACGACCGCACGGACGAGGACGAGGAGCGACGGATGTTCTGGGAGTTCATCGTGCTGGTGGCCGCCGCGATCGGCTTCCCGACCGCCGCCCTGCTCTTCCTGATCGGCGGGCCGCGGTTCCCGGACGAGCGGCGGGACGACCGGTAGGCCGGTCACACGACGGCCGGCAGGCCCCACGACCTGCGGGCCCCGCGGCGGACGCCGGGCCGGCCGGCGCCCGCCGCTCCGGTGCCGGGTACTCCGGCACCGGGCACTTCAGCACCGGGCGTCCGCCACGGACTGCCCCGGACGGACGGCTACCGGGCGGGCGGGGCCCAGTCCGGGTCCCGGCCGAGCAGGGCGAGCGCGCGGCCGAACGACCCGGCCGCGGTGGCCGGCGCCCGGCCGGGGGCGAAGGCGCGGCCCGGCCCCCGGTCGGCCGGCGCGGCCGGGACGACCTCGGCCACCGCCAGCAGCGCCCCGGCGAGTGGCGGCTCGGCCTCCACCGCGGCCGCGATCCCGGCCGCGGACGACGGGCCCAGGGCCGCCGCCACGTCCCAGGCGTGGACGAGGGTGTCCAGCAGGTGGAAGCCGACCGCGAGGTCCAGCGGGAACGGGCCGCCGTCGCGGATCTCCGGCAGCCAGAGCCTCGACCGCCCCGGAGTGCCCGCCGCGGCGGTGAACGCCGCCGTCAGCTCCGCCGCCGAGCCGCGGAAGGCCCCGCCCGGGTCGGCGCCGACCGGCGCGTCCCGCCAGAGCGCCCGATCGGGCCCGGCGCCGCGGGCCGCGGCGGCGAAGCCCCGGTGCTGGCCGACCACGTGCTCCATCAGCCGGCGGAGCGACCAGTCGGCGCACGGCGTCGGGAGCACCAGTTGCTCCGGCTGCACGGTGTCGATCAGCTCGGCGGCCAACTCCAGTGACCGGGTGTGCAGTTCGATCAGGCTCATGCCGCGTCCACCTCCCGACCGGGCGCGGAGGCGGGCCGGGACGCGGGAGCCGGGCCGCGCGCGGGAGCCGGGCCCGGCGCGGGGATGTGCCCGCCCGCCGTCTCCTGCCCGGCGGCCAGGAAGCCCACGGCGTTGTCGACGACGGTCGGCTCGGTGAGGATCCGGCGGTGGCCGAGCCCCCTGGTGGCCAGCAGCTCCAGCCGGTCCCCGTAGGCGGCCGCGAGCCGGCGGGCGTGCCCGAACGGGACCACGTCGTCGTCCTCGTCGTGCGCCACCAGGATCGGCAGCGGGACCTCCTCGGGGCTGCGGGCCGCGTCGAAGTGGGCCGCGACGTCCGCCACTCCGGGGAACATCGCACCGCTCTCCGCCCGGCGGCGCAGCTCCCGCTCGACGGTGGCGTTCAGTCCGAGCCGCTCGCAGAACGCGGCCGGCAGGCAGGAGACTTCGGCGACCCCCGCGACGGCGACCAGCCGGCCCGCCCGCAGGCCGCCGCGCAGCGCCAGGAAGGCCGCGTTGACGCCGAGCGAGTGCGCGATGACCGCCTCGAAGGCGCCGTGGCGCTCCTGGAGCCGGAGCGCGATCTCGCGGCAGTCGAGCACGGTGGCGGTGCGGCCGCCCGAGTCGCCGTGCCCGGGGGCGTCGAAGCCGATCGGGGTGAGGCCGAGCGCGGTCAGCCGGGGGACGAACCCGGCGAACCGGGAGGCCCGGGACTGCCAGCCGTGCAGCAGCAGGACCGGCCGGGCGCCGTCGCCCCAGCGGTAGACCGCGACGCGTTCGCCGCGGTGGGTGAGCGACTCGGTGACGGCCCGGTCGTGCACCTCGCGTTCGCGGGTGCGGACCCGGCCGCGCCGGACGGGGTGGCGGTACAGCTCGAACGCAGCCCGGCCGGCGAGTCCCGGGGCGGCGAGCGAGGCGGCGTTCAGAGTGGTGCGGATCAGTGCGACGGCCGGGTCCATACGGATCTCCCTGTCGGTGCCGAGGGGCAAGAGCCGAACTCGCCGAGACATTAGCACGACCGTTCGTGCTTTTTTCCACCCGGGCACCGCCTCTCCCCCGCTACCCTGGCGGCACGGGAGCAGACGAGAACCGAGGTGAACGGTGGCCGGATCGACCACGGACGGGCGGGTCCTGCGCGGCGAGGAGACCCGGCGGACGGTGCTGCGCCGCGCCGTCGAGATCGCCTCCGTCGAGGGGCTGGACGCGCTGTCGATCGGCCGGCTCGCCACCGACCTCGGCCTCAGCAAGAGCGGGGTGTTCGCCGGCTTCGGCTCCAAGGAGGAGCTCCAGCTGGCCACCGTCCGGGCCGCCCGGCGGATCTTCGCGGACGCGGTGCTCGAACCGGTCCGGCAGGACGCTCCCGGCCTCGGCAAGGTCCGGCGGCTCTGCGACTCCTGGCTCGCCTACTCACGGGCCCGGGTCTTCCCCGGCGGCTGTTTCTTCTACGAGGTCACCGCCGAGTTCGACGCCCGCCCCGGCCCGCTGCGCGACGCCATCGCGGCCAGCTGGCACGAGTGGCACGCGACCGTCCTCGGCCTGCTCGGGGAGGCCCGGGCCACCGGCGAACTCCGGTCCACCGCGGACCTGGAGGACATCGCGTTCACCCTGATCGCCCTGCTGGAGAGCGCCAACGCGCAGGCGCTGCTCTTCGACGACGGCACCCCGTACGACCGGGCCGGGCGCGCCGTCCTGCACCGGCTGCGGGCGGACGCCACCGACCCGGACTCGCCCGCCCTCGCCTGACGCCCGGGCCACCCCCCGGACGACCCCGCCACTCGGACGACCCCGGCCGCCCGGAACCCTTCGTCAACTCCCGTCCAGCACCCGCTCCAGCACGGCCGCCCGGGCGAGCAGCCGCTCGTCCCCCCACGCCTCGCCGACCACCTGGAGGCCCAGCGGCAGCCCCTCCGCCGTCACCCCGGCGGGCAGGCTGAGCGCGGGGAGCCCCGCGTAGCTCCACGGCAGCGACATCACCGCGTCGCCGGTGCTGTCCAGGCCGAGCGGCGCCGGGCCGGTCGCCGAGGGGGCCAGCAGCAGGTCCACCCCGGCCCGCCGCCGTTGTTCGGCGAGCCGCTCCCGGAAGCGCTCCCGGGCCCGCAGCGCGGCCTCCCGGTCGGCCGGGTCGACGGCCCGGCCGTGCCGGATGCCCGCCGCGGTCTCCGGGCGGTAGAGGCCGCCGAACCGGGTGAACCAGTCGGCGTGGCTCGCGGCCGTCTCGAACCGGTTGACGACCTGCAACTGCCGGGCGAGCTCGTCGAAGTCGGGCAGCAGGTCGATGTGACGGACCGTCAACCCCCGGGCGGAGAGCCGGTCCAGCTGCTCCCGGAAGGCCTTCAGCGCCTCCGGGCGGGCGCGTTCCAGGTAGCTCCCGACCGGGACGCCCAGGACGGGGCCGCGGAGGTCACCCGAGCCGTCCGCGGCGTCCGGGGCGGCCCAGTCGTCGCAGAGCAGCGGCGCGGCCAGCGCGACGCCGGCCAGGTCCGCGGTGAACAGGCCCAGGGTGTCGAGGCTCGGCGCGTTCGGGACCACCCCGTCGGCGGGGATCCGCCCGTACGTCGGCCGGAACCCCACCACCCCGCAGTAGGCGGCCGGCCGGATCACCGAGCCGACCGTCTGGGTGCCGATCGCCAGCGGCACCAGACCCGCCGCGACCGCCGCCGCCGACCCGCTGCTGGAGCCGCCGGGGGTGTGCCCGGGATGGTGCGGATTGCGGGTCGGCCCGGGCGCGCTGCCCGCGAACTCGGCGGTGACCGTCTTGCCCGCCACCAGCGCGCCCGCCGCCCGCAGCCGGTCCACCACGGTGGCCTGCGGGCCGGCCAGCACGCCGGGCGGCAGCGCCGACCCGGCGTGCGTGGGCAGGCCGTCCACGCGGACGATGTCCTTGACCCCGACGGCCACGCCGTACAGCGGCGGTGCGGTCGCCGGATCGGGGTGGCGGGCGGTGAGCGCGCGGGCCTCGGCCTGCAGCCGGTCGGTGCGGCCGGGCTCGGCGACGAAGGCGTGGATCAGCGGGTCGATCCGATCGATCCGGGCGCAGAGCCGGTCGACGTGGACGGCCAGGGTGGGCACTCCGGCCCTCAGTGCGGCGGCCTCGCGGATCAACGACCGGGGCCGGACCAGGGACTCCTCCATGCCGACCACGGTAGCCCCGGCCCGCGCCGGACGGCCCGCCCGGACCCGGGCAGACCCGTCACCCGGCCGTCGACCAGCGCGTTCGCCGCCCTTCCCCGGGCGGTCACGCGCGTTCACGGCGCGGTCGCCGTTCGCTGGGCGGTCGCCGTTCGCGGCGCGGTCGCGGCCGGTGCTCGCAACGCGGGCTCGCTACGGGTGCTCGGCACCCAGGTAGGGGGCCTCGCGCAGGAAGTACGCGCCACAGGTGTGGCAGCAGAGTTCGGGGGTCTTCCCCCAGTCCACCGCCTCCCGGGACGCCGCTCCCGCGGCGAGCTCCCGGCCGCACATCGCCACGCTCTCGGTCCCGCGGACCATGTGCCAGAGCCGCACCCCGGCGGACTCGCCGCCGTCGCCGTACTCGGCACGCATCTGGTGCATCATGCCCCCATCGTCCGGCCGCTCCGGGGTCCCGGCAACCGGGGGCGGCCGGGTCAGACCAGGCCGCCGTACAGCCGCAGCCGGGCTATCCCGCCGTCGGGGAGGACGTCGAGCCGGACGTGGGTCGCCGGACGCGGCGCGTCGAGCACCAGCCGGTGGACGGCGTCGGGCTGCAGCCGGGTGCGCGGCACCAGTTCGAACCACTCCTCCGGGTCGGCGGCGTGCTCGTCCCGCCCGTACAGGGCCGCCCAGCCGGCCGCGTTCCCGACGTAGTAGCCGGTGTCGATCTCCACCGCCCGGATCGCGCCCCGGCCGGCCAGCCGCAGCCGGACCCAGTCACGGCCCCCGTCCCGGCGCCGCCGGTTCTCCCAACCGTCGCCCATCTCACGGGACTTGCCGGGCAGGGACAGGTTGGCCGGGGCGGAGAAGAAGCGGTCCGAGGCGTCCTCGACGGAGCCGCCGTTCTCGATCGCCGCCAGGTCGAAGGTGCCGAGTGCGGCCAGCCAGGCCGGGTCGGGGCGGGCCTCGCCGTGCACCCGGAACCGGGCGATGCCGCCGTCCGGGTACTGGCCGAGCCGGAGGTGGGTGAAGCGGCGGCGGTCCGTGACGGCGAAGCCGTTGGCGGCGTGGCCGCGCACCGGCGAGCGGGGGACCAGCGGGTGCCAGACGGTGGCCGGGTCCAGCAGTTCCTCCGGGCCCGGGGTGCCGGGCAGTTCGGCGCCCTCGACGCTGATCCGGCGCGGCTGGTTGGCACGGAAGTGCGCGGTGTCGACCACGACGCCGTGCACGACTCCCGGCACCCCCAGGCGGATCAGTGCCCAGTCGTGGTCGTCGGCGGTCGGGTGCGGACGGGCGGCGCCGGTGCCGCGCCGCCGCCTGGTCTCCCAACCGTCCATGACCTGGCCCTTGTTGCCGAAGGTGTGCGGGCGGAACTCGGCCCGGGCGGGCAGCAGCAGGTTCTCCCGTTCGGCGAACAGCTCGTCGTTGGCGGCGATCACCGCCCCGCCGAGCCGGCGGTCGGCGAGGTCGGTCAGCGCGGTGAAGCCGAACTCCGCGGCGCGGTAGTCGCCGTACGGGTCCCCGCCCCCGTACGGCCGGGCGTCGTCACCGGCATCGGAGCCGGAGGGCACCTCGGCGGAGGGCGCGGGCACCTCGCTGGAGAGGGCTGGGGCTGGGGATGGGGCTGGGCGGTGCGCTTCGGCGGTCATGGATCCACCATCGCCCCGCCCGTCCGATCAGGTCCATCACAAAGAACTGAGCACACCGTTCACTCCGACTGAACGGTCCTCGCCACCGCCGACAGCTCCGCCAGCACCCGCCGCAGCGGCGGCGTCCGCTCCGTCCCCGCCCTGACGGCGGCGACCACCCGGCGGGCCGGCAGGTCCTCGGGCAGCGCCCGGACCACCGCCCCGCCGCCGCGCCCGGCCGAGGCCAGCCGGGGCACCAGCGCCACCCCGAGCCCGGCCGCCACCATCGCCAGGATCGCCGTCCAGTCGGCCGCCGTGTGCGCCCGCTCCGGCGTGAACCCGGCCTCCGCACAGGCCGCGCGGGTGATCTCCCACCACGGCCCGGCGGCCCCGTAGATCCACGGCTCCTCGGCGAGGTCCGCCAGCCGCAGCCCCGGTGCCCCGGCCAGCGGGTGCCCGGGCGGCAGCGCCACGTCCAGCGGGTCGCTGAGCAGCACCGTCCCGACGAACCGGGGGTCGCGGGCGTCCGGTCCGACCGCCAGCGACAGCGCCAGATCGACGTCCCCCGCCGCCAGCAGCCGGACCGCCTCCGCGGCCTCCGCCTCCACCACCCGTACCGTCAGCCCCGGTGCGGCGGCGCGCAACCGGGAGACGGCCGGGACGAGCAGCCCGCCGATCGCGGTCGCGAACGCACCCACCCGGACCTCACCGGCCTCGCCGTGCAGGTAGCCCGCCAGCTCGGCCTCGGCCCGCTCCAACTGCCCGAAGACCAGCTCGGCATGGCGCAGCACCAGCCGCGCGGCCGGGGTGAGCCTGACCCGCCGCCCGTACGGCTCCAGCATCGGCGCGCCCAACTGCCGCGCCAGCGCCGACACCTGTTGCGAAACCGCCGACGGCGACAGGCGGAGGCGCTCGGCCGCCGCCGTGACCGTCCCGCACTCGTCGACCGCCCGCAGCACCCTCAGCCGCCGGAGGTCCCACTCACCCACCGCACCCATCGCGCCAGGGTAGGGCGCGCGGTGGCCCCATCAGGCCACCCCGTCCGAAAACCTTCGCCCGCCCACCGGTAGGGTGCCGCTCCTGCGACCCGCCGGTGATCAGAACCAGGCGTCAAGTCGCCTCAATTCAGACAGAATTCGCCCGAACTTGGAGCAAAAGACCGTGCGCTCATCCCGCCTCCTGGCTGCGTCCACGCTGCTCGCGCTCTCCCTCGGCACGACGGTCGGCGCGGCCACCGCCGGTGCCGTGGCCGTCTCGCCGTCCCCGACGGCCACCCCGAGCGCCACCGCGACGGCCACGGACTCCCCGGCCCCGACCGGCACCCCGTCGGCGACCGGCACCCCGGGCGCCTCCGCCTCGCCGGGTGAGACCGGCGCCCCGAGCGCCTCCGCCTCGCCGAGCCCCTCCGGCACCCCCTCGGCCACCCGGCCCCCCGTCCGCCCCAGCCTCCCCGCGACCGCCACACCGGGCGCCTGCCGGGGCGGCGTCCACCAGGCCGACATCAAGGTCACCGGCAACGGGCTCTGGGGCGGCACCACCACTCCGGGCGCGGTCCACGAGACCACCGTGACCTGGGAGAACACCAGCGGCGTCGAGCTGCCGAACTTCGCCACCTACCTCTACCTGACCGACCACATCCCGGAGGGCGCCTCCCACCCGGTCGAGTGGAGCAAGGACTTCTTCAGCGTCCAGTTCCGCGCCCCCGGGCAGGACTGGAAGTCCGTCGCCATCGACGACCGCGCGCTGAACACCGGCACGTACAAGCTGGGCAAGGGCGAGAAGGTCACCCTCCAGTTCCGCATCGCGGCCACCGGCAAGGCCCCGATCGGCGAGTTCGGGGGCAACTTCGGCGGTGGCGACACCGCCATGGACAACGCCGTGCTGCCCCACCCGGCGACGGCCGACAAGAACGCCTGCACCCAGTACATCAGCTACTACGAGGGCACCTTCAAGCTGGCCGCGCCCGGTACGGCGACCACCGGCACCGCGTCGGCGGCCGGCTCCACCTCGCCGTCCGCGTCGCCGTCCGCCAAGGCCTCCTCCGCGCCCGCCGGTCCGCACCTGGCCGAGACCGGTTCCAGCTCGACCACCCTGCCGCTCGCCGTCGGCGGCGCCGCGGTGCTCGCCGCCGGCGCCGGGACGCTGTTCGTGCTCCGCCGCCGCAAGGCGGGCGCGCACAGCTGACGCCGCTTCGGGGAACCGTGGAGAGGGCGCGCACAACCGTTCGCGCCCTCTACACGTCTTCTCATCGGATCCACCCCGTCCCGACCGCTACTCACAGCCGGAGCCGTGATCGTGCGAACCTCTCGTCTGACGGCCGCCGCCGCCCTGCTCGTCCTCACCGCGGGCGCGATGGTCTCCGGGACAGCCGGCGCACTCGCCGCCGACGACCCCACGCCGGGTCCCTCGGCGACCGCGACGACCGGCGCGCCGACCGCCGTCACCCCGTCGGAGTCCGGCACCCCGACCGCGACCACCACGCCGTCGGCCACCGCCACGGCCACCGGCGAGCCGACCGACGGCCCGACCGCGGCGACGAGCCCGTCGGCGACCACCACGCCGTCCGCCGGCACCACGCCCTCGGCGACCGGCACCCCGACGCCGACCGGCACCCCCACGGCCACCTCGACCCTGCCCAGCGGCTGCATGTACGTGCGCGAGGAGCCGATGCCGGTGCACGGCGTCACCCTCGACACCAACGGGTCGTGGCGGGACATGGCCGTCTCCTTCTACAACACCAGTTCGGCGACGATCACCGACTTCCGGATCGACGCCGTGGTCAGGAGCGCGAAGGGCGCCGTCCCGCCCAAGGTCGAGGCGCGGCTCCAGTTCGACACCTTCTGGAGCCCGGTCGTGACGGACCCCGTCACCGGGGCGGCGTCCCTCGGTCGCCACCCGATCTCGATCCCGTCGCACGAGATGTACACCGTGACGCTCCGGATCACCGCCGATCCGGCGGTGAAGGCCGAGGGCTACACCCTCTCGGTCTCCGGCGCCTCCGAGGTGCTCCCGTACGGGGTCGGACCCACCAACGTGAAGTACACCTGCAACCGGATGACCGGATCGTCCACCAGCCGGGTCACCTTCCGTGACGAGCCGACCACCGGGCCCACCTCCTCGACGAGCGCCTCGCCCACCGCGAGCTCCTCCCCGAGCTCCTCCCCGAGCTCCTCTCCGACCGCCTCGGCGTCGCCGAGCGCCACCGGCGCCGTCCCGACCGGCACCCGCGGCCCCGGCACCACCCCCGGTGGCCGCCTCGCCGAGACCGGCAGCAGCTCCGGCACCGTGCCGCTGGCCGCCACCGGCATCGCCGCGATCGCCCTCGGCGGCGGCGCCGTCCTCGTCGCCCGCCGCCGCAGGGCCGCCCGCGACTGACCCGCCGACCAGGCCAGGTCCGTCAGGTCCCGTCCCGTCCGCGCACCCGCGCGGGCGGGACGCCGCCGTTCCGCGCCCCGGGGTCCCGCCCGACCGGGCGCGGCGGCGGCCGCATCCGCGACGCCCCGGCGACGGTCCCCGCGGCCCGGACTCAGGACGCGGCGCGCAGCAAGGCGTCGTCCTGCCACTTCAGGATCTTGTCGAAGCTCACGATCGCCCCGCCGAGCGGGTGGTTGCGGAGCCGGACGTGGTCGGTGAGGGCGTGGATGAGGAAGAGCCCGCGGCCCGATTCGGCGGTGAGCTCGGGCAGGAGGTCGAGGTCCACCGGCCGGAGGGTGGGCACCGGGTCCGCGGGCGGGGACCCGGCCGGCAGGACGTGGGTGTCGTAGGGGCGGCCGTCGCGGCGCGGGCGGTGCGCGGTGAGCAGCGGCCCGGGAACGGTGGCGCGCCCGCGCCGGCTGCGGCGGCGCGGGACCGGCCGGGCCGGCGGCGCCTGGGCGGGGGACGGGCGGCGCGACGCGTGGCCGCCCGGGGCGGGCGGCGCGGGCGGGGCGGGCAGGCCGGGGCCCGAGTCCGTCACCTCGATCCGCAGCAGGTCGCCGCTGATCGAGGCGGTGACCTGGTAGCCGTCGTCGGGCCGCCCGCCGGTGCCGTGCTCGACGGCGTTGGCGCAGGCCTCGCTGAGCGCGACGCCGAGGTCGTGGGCGATCTGCGGGTCGACGCCCGCGGTCGCCATCGCGCCGAGCAGTATGCGGCGGGCCAGCGGCACGCTGGCCGGGTCGCGCTTGAGGTGCAGAGTCCACCAGATGTCCACGGGAGGTCCCTCCTGGCTGCGGCTCCACATATAACGAGGTATCTCCGGGGGATGCCGGGGTGAACCGTGCCGGAGGTCCGCTACCGCCCGTTCGGCGGATGGACTGGGGGACGGCTCTGTGCCGAGCGGCGCACGTCCGGGCCCGTGCGCCGGGGCCGAACGGGGCATTCGTAGGGATTTCCCACCCTGCCGGTCCGGCGGTGGTAGGCGATGAGATGATGGCCCGGCCATGACTGCCCCCGCCGCCGCCCCGCACCCGGGCGCCCCCGTACCGGACGCACCGGTGGGGGCCGCCGCCTGGGACCTGCGGCTTGCCCGGGCGGTCCCGTTCGCCCTGGTGTGCACGCTGATCGCGGCCGCCGGGCACGCCCTGGCGGGCGGCGGGAACGTGGCCCTGCCGGCCCTCGCGGCCGGTTTCACGGGCGTCCTGCTGGCGGCCGTCGCCCTCGGCGGGCGGGAGCGCTCGCTCACCGCGATCGCCGCCGCGCTCGGCGCCGGGCAGTTCGGGCTGCACGTCCTCTTCCACTCCTTCGGCGGCCACACGGCCGCCGGTGGCGGCGCGCACCACGGCGGTCCGCTGGGTTCGGGCCCGCTGACCCTGCCGCAGGTGGCCGGACGGCTGATCTGCAACGAGGCCCGGCCCGGCACCCTGATCGGCCTGCCCGGCGGTCCGACCGCCGAACAGCTGGTCGCCGGCGCGGGCCTGGACCCGCAGGCGTACGCGGCCGCGCCGTGGTGGCAGGGCGGCGTGCTCGGGATGACGCCGTCGATGCTCCTGGGCCACCTGACCGCCGCCCTGGTGGCCGGCTGGTGGCTGCGGCGCGGCGAGGCGGCGCTCTGGCGGCTGCTGCGGATCACCGCCACCGCGGCCCGGGAGCGCTGGGCGACCCCGCTGCGGACGGCCTTCGCACTGGCCGCGGTCCTGCTGCGCGGCCTGCTCGGCACGCCCGGCGGCCCGGTCCGCCGGTCCGGCGGCCGCGGCGGGGACGACCCGCTGCCGGCCGGTGCCGCGCTGCGGCACAGCGTGGTGCGGCGCGGGCCGCCGCTCGGGGCGCTCGCGTACTGACCCGCCGTCGGCGGCACCTCCCCCATCGGTGCCCGTCCGGGTGTACGCAGCAGCCGAGCCGTACCCGCCAGCTCGTGCGGTCCTGCGGCCTCCCCCACTCTCGTCCCCACGCCGCGCGGCCCCGCCGTGGCACGGAAGCCCCGTGCCCGGGAGCGGGCCTGCCGCAGAGCCTCCGATCGGAGACCACCGAAACCATGCGTTCCCTTTCCTCCCGCCGTATCGCCGCCGTCGCCCTCGCCGCCGCCGCCTCCGTGGTGGTGCTGGCCGGTCCCGCCTCCGCCCACGTGACGGTGAACCCGGGCAGCGCCGAGCAGGGCGGCTACACCGCCGTCGACTTCCGGGTGCCGAACGAGAACGACGCCGCCGGCACCGTGAAGCTGGAGATCAACCTCCCGCTCGACCACCCGCTGGCCTCGGTGCGGACCCAGCCGCTGCCGGGCTGGACCGCCGTCGTCGAGAAGTCCAAGCTCGACAAGCCGATCAAGGTGCACGGCAACGACGTCAACGAGGCCGTCTCCAAGATCACCTGGACCGCCGACGCGGGCGTGAAGATCGCCCCCGGCCAGTTCCAGGAGTTCCGCGTCTCGCTCGGCCCGCTGCCGACCGACTCCGACAACCTGGTCTTCAAGGCGCTGCAGAGCTACGACAACGGCGACGTGGTCCGCTGGATCGACGAGGCCAAGGACGGCCAGCCCGAGCCGGCCAAGCCCGCGCCCGTGCTGAAGCTGACCAAGTCCACCTCGGCCGACGGCCACGGCGTGACCGCCACCGCCTCCCCGTCGGCCGCCGCCGACGGCCACGGCCACGGCGACTCCGGCAGCAAGAGCGAGGCCGCCGCCGACACGAAGTCCAGCGACTCCACCGCCCGCGTGCTGGGCGTCGTCGGCATCGTGGTCGGTGTGATCGGCACCGCGTTCGGCATCATCGGCCTGCGCCGCAAGGACAGCGGCTCGGCCTCCTGACCTCAGCACCGGCGGGGCCGCACCCGCCGCCGGCCGTACCCGCGCCCCGGGTACGGCCCCGCCGGTGATCCACCGCGCACGATCGGACCTCCCATGCCCCGCACCCTCCGCACCGCCCGCACCCCCCGACTGGCCGGCGCCGCCGCCGTAGCCCTCGCCGCCGCGCTCACCCTGACCGCCTGCGGCTCCGACGGCGGCACCACCGGCCCCGCCAAGGTCACCCAGCAGAAGCCCGACTCGCCCTACCAGGGCACCGTGCTCGGCAAGAACTTCGAGAAGCCGGACCTCCAGCTGACCGACACCGCCGGCCAGCCGTACGACCTGCGCAAGCAGACCGCCGGCAAGCCGACCCTGCTGTTCTTCGGCTACACCAGCTGCCCGGACGTCTGCCCGACCACCATGGGGGACATCGGCGTCGCGATGAAGGCGCTCCCCGCGGAGGAACGGCAGAAGGTCAACGTCGTGTTCGTCTCCACCGACCCGCAGCGCGACACCCCGCAGGTGCTGCGCACCTGGCTCGACTCGATGGGCAGCGACTTCATAGGCCTCACCGGCGACCTCGCCAAGGTGAAGACGGCCGCCAGGGCGCTCGGCATCATGATCGAGGACCCGGTGGTCAACGGCGACGGCACCGTCACCTCCACCCACGGCGCCCAGGTGCTGGCGTTCCTGCCCTCCGACGACAAGGCGCACGTCCTCTACCTCAGCGGCACCGAGGAGAAGGTCTTCGAGCACGACCTGCCGCTGCTGGCCAGGGGGGTCGCCGCATGAAGGGCACCGGTCGACCCGCCGTCCGCCGGGCCGCCGGGCCCCGGGGCGCCGTCGGCTTCCGCCGGACGGCACTCGCGGGGGCGGTGCTGGCGACGGCACTGGGCGGCGGCGCCTTCCTGGTCGCCTGCGGAGCGGGCGGTCAGGACGGTGCCGGCGGCGCGGTGCAGGGGAGCGGACCGGCGCGGCTGAGCGTCGCCGACTCCTACATCCCGCTGCCGCCGGCCGGCGGGATGGCGGCCGGCTACCTGACGGTGCGCAACGACGGCGGCGAGCAGGACGAGCTGCTGGCGGTGTCCAGCCCCGGCGCCGGCTCGGTCACCATGCACCGCTCCACCGCGACCACCATGGAGCACGTGGAGAAGCTGGCCGTCCCCGCGCACGGCGCGCTGCAGCTCGCCCGCGGCGGCACCCATCTGATGATCATGGACTGGCAGAAGTCGCCCGCCGTGGGGGACGAGCTCGAACTCGACCTGACCTTCGCCCGGACCGGCACCATCTCGGTGAAGGTCCCGGTCAAGGAGCTCACCTACCGCCCCGGCCAGCAGTAAGGGATCCACGAGATGCTGAAGGCCGTGCTGCCACCGTCCCCCGGGCGCCGGACCACCCGGCGCCGCGGCCCCGGGCACCGGATCGCAGGGCACCGGATCGCCGGACGCCGGATCACCGGACGCCGGATCGCCGGGCTGCTCGGCGTGCTCGGCGCGGTGCTCGCGCTGGTGCTCGGCGGTGCCGGACCGGCCTCCGCCCACGCCGCCCTGCAGTCCACCGACCCGGTGCAGAACGCGGTGCTCCCCACCGCGCCGCAGGCCGTCACGCTGACCTTCAGCGAGGCCGTCTCGCTCTCCGGGGACTCCGTCCGGGTGCTCGACCCTGCCGGCAAGGCCGTCGACACCGGCGGCCCCGTGCACGCCGACGGCAAGGACAACACCGCCCGGGTCGGGCTGAACAGCGGGCTGGCCGACGGCACGTACACGGTCGCCTGGCGGGCCGTCTCCGAGGACTCGCACCCGATCGGCGGCGCGTTCACCTTCTCCATCGGCGCCCCCTCGGCCACCACCGTCTCCGCCACCGCACTGCAGAGCGCCGAGGCCGACGACGTGGTAGCCGCGCTCTACGGCACCGGGCGCACCGTCGCCTACGGGGCGTTCGCGCTGCTCGTCGGCGCGGCCGGGTTCGTGCTGGTCTGCTGGCCGGCCGGCGTGGCCCGGCGCCCGGTCCAGCGGCTGCTGATGACCGGCTGGGTGGCACTGCTGGTCTCCACCGTCGCGGTGCTGATGCTGCGCGGCCCGTACGAGCGGGGCTCGGGGGTCTCGAAGGCCTTCGACCTGTCACTGATCCGCGCCACGCTGGACGAGCGGATCGGCACCGCGCTGGCGGCCCGGCTGCTGCTGCTCGCGGCGAGCGGGGTCTTCCTGTCGCTGCTGGTCGGTCAGCTCGGGCAGCCGGCCGCGCACCCGGCGGGCGGCGGAACGGCGGACCGGGCGGACCGGGCGGACGCCGCGGACTCCGCGGACCCGGCGGACCGCGGCGCGGCCGGCGGCGGGAGGGCCCGCCGGGACGAGGACCCGGAGGAGGCCGAACTGCGGGAGCTGGAGCAGCGGGTCGCCGAACGGCCGCAGCGCGAGGCCCGGCTGGGGCTCGGGGTGGCCGGGCTCGTGCTGGCGGTCGCCCTCTCGGCGACCTGGGTCGGCGCCGACCACGCCTCGGTGGGCATCCAGGTCTGGCTGTCGGTACCGCTCGGCATGCTCCACCTGATCGCCATGGCCCTCTGGCTCGGCGGCCTGGCCGCGATGCTGGTCGGACTCCGCGAGGGGATCGGCGCGGACGCCGCGGAACGGTTCTCGAAGATCGCGCTCGGCTCGGTCGTGGTGCTGGCCGGCACCGGGGTCTACCAGTCCTGGCGCGGCCTCGGCAGCTGGGGCGCGCTGACCGGCACCGAGTACGGCCGGCTGCTGCTCGTGAAGAGCGGCTGCGTGGTCGCCATGCTCGGCGTCGCCTGGTTCTCCCGCTCCTGGCTGGCCCGGCTGCGCGCCGCCCCGGCCGAGGCGGAGGCGGTCCTCGTGCCGTCCGGCGCCCCGGCCGCCGCCCTGTCCGACGCCGGGGCGGGGGAGCCGGACGGCTCCGACGACCCGCTCCGACGGGCGCAGCTGGCGCGGCAGCGGACCGCCCGGGAGAACGCCGGCCGGGACCGCGGGCTCACCCCGAACCGGGCCGGGCTGCGCCGTTCGGTGCTGGTCGAGGCCGTGGTCGCGGTGGCCGTGCTGGTGGTCACCACGATGCTCACCAACTCGCCGCCCGGGCGGGTCGCGGGCGAGATCGCGGCCGGGGCCGCGGGCGGCACCGCGCCGGTGACCGGCGGAGCGGCTCCCGGGACCGGCGGCACCGCGGCACCGCAGACGGTGCCCGGCCAGACCCTGGAGCTCAGGCTCCCGTACGACACCAAGGGCCGGACGCCGAACGCCAAGGGCACCGCGACCGTCACCCTCAACCCGGCCCGGACCGGGTCGAACGAGGTGCACCTCAAGCTGGACGGCGCGGACGGGCAGCCGGTCGAGGTGCCGGAGGTGGAGCTCGCCTTCACCCTGCCGGACCGCGACCTCGGCCCGCTCACCGTCCCGCTGACCGCCGAGGGCACCGGGCGCTGGACCGGAACCGCGCAACTGCCGCTGACCGGGAACTGGGTGGTGTCGGTGCTGGTCAGATCCTCCGAGATCGACCAGACCACCGAGATCAAGCAGCTGAAGATCGGTTAGATCGGATCACCGCCATGGAGAGCACCGAGAGCACCAAGAGCACGAAGGGCACCACCAGCACCACCGGCACCACCGCCGGCACCGCCACGCCGGACACCGCGGGTGCGGACGGCGGCACCGGAGCGGCCGGGGGCCGCGCCGGCCTCACCCGGCGGGCGCTGCTCGGGACGGCCGGGGCCGGTCTGGTGGTCGGGGTGGGCGCGGGCGCCGCCGGGGCGGTCGTCCTGGACCGCTCCGGGCCGGACGGCACCGGTGGTCCGTCCGGCCCGGACGGCTCGGCCCGCACGCTCGGCACGGCCCGGTCGCCGTTCCACGGCGAGCACCAGGCGGGCATCCTCGAACCGCAGCAGGCGCGCGTCCAGCTGGCCGCCTTCGACCTCGCCGGCGCGGCCGGGCGGGACGGGCTGCGCGCCCTGCTGCGGCGCTGGTCCCGGACGGCCGCCCGGCTGGCCGCCGGCGAACCGGCCGACGAGTTCGAGAACCAGGTGGCCCTCGACGCCGGACCCTGCTCGCTCACCGTCACCTTCGGCTTCGGCGCCGGCCTGTTCGACAAGGCCGGTCTGGCCGGCCGCCGCCCGGCCGGGCTGGAACCGCTGCCCGCCTTCCCCGCCGACGCGCTCGACCCGGCCCGCGGCGACGGCGACCTGTTCGTCCAGATCGGCGCCGACGACGCGCTGGTCGCCGTCCACGCCCTGCGGGTCCTCCAGCGCCAGGCGGCCGGCACCGCGGCACTGCGCTGGCAGTCGTCCGGCTTCGCCCGGACGCCCGGTGCCACCCCGCACCCGATGACCGGGCGCAACCTGATGGGCCAGGTCGACGGCACCAACAACCCCAGGCCCGGCGAGGAGGGCTTCGCCGCCAAGGTGTTCTGCGCCGCCGGGAGCGACCAGCCCGCCTGGCTGGCCGGCGGCTCGTTCCTGGTCTTCCGGCGGATCCGTATGCTGCTGGACAACTGGGAGGCGCTGCCGGTCGACCGCCAGGAGCGGGTGATCGGACGGCGCAAGTCGGACGGCGCGCCGCTCGGCGCGCCCGACGGTGCCGGCGAGTCCACCCCCGTGGACCTCGGCGCGCAGGGGCCGGACGGCTCGCTGGCCGTCCCCGCCGACGCGCACATCCGGGTCGCGGCGCCGGCCGCCAACGGCGGGGCCGCGATGCTGCGGCGCGGGTTCTCGTACCACGACGGCCTGCTCCCCGACGGCTCGCCGGACGCCGGGCTGCTGTTCCTCGCCTTCCAGGCCGATCCGCGCAGGGGCTTCACCCCGGTGCAGCGCAAACTGGCCCGGGGCGACGGCCTCTCCCGCTTCCTGCGGCACGAGGCGAGCGGGCTGTACGCCGTCCCGCCGGGCGCACCGGAGGGCGGCTACGTCGGGCAGACCCTGCTGGACTGACCGGCCCGCCCCGGCTGACCAACCGACCCGGCCACGGCCGCGCCACCGTCCCCGCCGCCGTACCACCGCGCCGCCCACGGAGCGAAACGCGATCGTGGGCGGCGGGGGAAGTGACTAAGGTGGCTCCTTTCGGCAGTCCGCCGTTTCCGACGGTCCGCCGACCCCCCGGGGGGCCGCAGCTCGACGGCGGTCCGCCGGTCCGCGGCGGTCCACCGCGCCGGTCGCCCGGCGCACCGGCCGCCCCTTCTCTCCCCGCTCGGTCCCTTGTCCCCTTGGAGGCGTCATGTCGGCAACCCGCTACACGTACCTCGGGCCGGCGGGCACCTTTACCGAGGCGGCCCTGCGCACCCTGCCCGAGGCGGCCACCCGGGAGCTGGTGCCGATGTCCTCGGTGCAGCTGGTGCTGGACGCGGTGCGCGGCGGCGAGGCGTCGGGCGCGTTCGTGCCGATCGAGAACTCGGTCGAGGGCGCCGTCACGGCGACCAACGACGAACTGGCGGCCGGCGCCCCGCTGATGATCTACCGCGAGGTGCTGCTGCCGATCACCTTCGCGCTGCTGGTCCGGCCGGGCACCGGGCTGTCCGACATCAAGACCGTCACCAGCCACCCGGTGGCCCAGGCGCAGGTCCGCCGCTGGCTGGCCGCCAACCTGCCGGACGCGCACTGGGAGTCGGCCGCCTCCAACGCGGACGGCGCCCGCCTGGTGGCCGAGGGCCGCTACGACGGCGCGTTCGCGGGCGAGTTCGCCGCACCGATCTACGGCCTGGACCCGCTGGTCAAGGACATCGTGGACGCGCAGAGCGCGACCACCCGCTTCGTCCTGGTCGGCCGGCCGGGGCGGGTCTCCTCGCCGACCGGCGCGGACAAGACCTCGATGGTGGTCTGGCTGCCGGACGACCACCCGGGCGCGCTGCTGGAGCTGCTCCAGGAGTTCGCCGTGCGCGGGGTCAACCTGATGCGGATCGAGTCCCGGCCGACCGGTGAGGGGCTCGGCAACTACTGCTTCCTGATCGACTGCGAGGGGCACCTCAGCGACCGCAGGGTGGCCGAGGCGATGATGGGCCTCAAGCGGATCTCCCCGCAGGTGCGGTTCCTCGGCTCCTATCCGCGGGCCGACCAGCAGGTCTCGAAGCACCAGCGGCCCGGCACCACGGACGCGGATTTCAGCGCGGCCGCCGACTGGCTCTCCCGCTGCCTCGACGGCCGCGGCGACATCTGAGCGTCGGCCTTTATCCCCCTGTCCTTTTCCGACCGTTTTCGACTGCGTTCCCGGGCCGGTGCGGGTGACCGCACCGGCCTTCCGCCGCCCTCCCGCCGACTGTCCACAGGGCGGCCGCCGCCGGAACCCGCTTGTCCACAGGGGTGGGCACTGTCCACAGCCGAAAGTTATCCACAGGTCTGGGGATGAGTCGACAAACCGGTATAGCCACTGCAGGTATCGGTCGGATCATCGGTTTGCGTCGCAGAGATGACTAATCGGACCAGAGTCACCCGAGTGCCAGCAAATCACCCGTCTGAGTGCTTCAATTCCCTCACCCGGGAAGGTCAAATGAGGTTTGAAACCTCAATTCCCAGGTTCGATCCTTCGCCCATCGGAGCCTCCCCACGATCCACAGCCCGCCCTCCGGGCCTGTGGATAACCGTCCGGCGAGCCGCTCCCCACAGCGGTTATCCACAGGTCGGCGCGAGTTATCCCCAGGGGAAAACCGGTACCGGTGGACGGGTCCCCGCCCGGTAGGCTTGGGCGCGTGATTGACCTTCGCCTGCTCCGTGAGGACCCTGACCGAGTGCGCGCTTCGCAGCGCGTCCGTGGCGAGGACGTCGACCTGGTCGACGCCCTCCTCTCCGCCGACGAGCGCCGCCGGTCCTCGGGCACGCGCTTCGACGAACTGCGCAACGAGCAGAAGTCGCTCGGCAAGCTCGTCGCCAAGGCCCAGGGCGACGAGAAGGCCGCCCTGCTCCAGCGCACCAAGGAGCTGGCCGCCGAGGTCAAGGCCGCCGACGCCGAGCAGACCGGCGCCAAGGAGGAGGCCGAGCGCCTGCTCCGCTCGCTGGCGAACCTCATCGACCCGGCCGCACCGGTCGGCGGCGAGGAGGACTTCGTCACCCTGGAGGAGATCGGCACCCCGCGCGACTTCGCCGCCGAGGGCTTCGAGCCCCGTGACCACGTCGAGCTGGGGCAGATCCTCGGCGCGATCGACACCGAGCGCGGCGCCAAGGTCGCCGGTGCCCGGTCGTACTACCTGACCGGTCCTGGCGCGCTGCTGGAGCTCGCCCTGGTCAACATGGCGATCGCCCAGGCCACCGCGGCCGGCTTCACCCCGATGATCACCCCGGCCCTGGTCCGCCCGGCCGCCATGGACGGCACCGGCTTCCTCGGCCAGGCCGCCGAGAACGTGTACTTCCTGGAGGGCGACGACCGCTACCTCGTCGGCACCAGCGAGGTCCCGCTCGCCGCGTACCACATGGACGAGATCATCGACGCCGAGAAGCTGCCGCTGCGCTACGCCGGCTACTCGTCCTGCTTCCGCCGCGAGGCCGGCACCTACGGCAAGGACACCCGCGGCATCATCCGCGTCCACCAGTTCGAGAAGGTGGAGATGTTCGTCTACACCACTCCCGAGGACGCCGAGAACGAGCACCGCCGGCTGCTCCAGTGGGAGAAGGACTTCCTCAACGCCCTGGAGCTGCCGTACCGGGTCATCGACGTCGCCTCCGGCGACCTCGGCGCCTCGGCCGCGCGCAAGTTCGACATCGAGGCCTGGATCCCGACCCAGGGCAAGTACCGCGAGGTCACCTCGACCTCGAACACCACCGAGTACCAGTCCCGCCGCCTCGCCATCCGGATGCGCGAGGAGGGCAAGGTGCGCCCGCTGGCCACGCTGAACGGCACCCTGGTCGCCGTCCCGCGCACCATCGTGGCGATCCTGGAGAACCACCAGCAGGCCGACGGCTCGGTGGTCCTCCCGGAGGCGCTGCGGCCGTACCTCGGCGGGCGCACCGTCCTGGAGCCCGTCAAGTAGCACCCCGTGGTGCCGGGGCGCCCGTCGCCCCGGCACAGCGCACCGCAGGACCGCCGACCTCGGGACCGCCGGCCGCAGGACCGGTCGCCGGGACCGCGGCACGACAAGGCACGACAAGGCACGACAAGGCACGGCACGACAGGACCGCAGCGCCGCGGGTCGGTGGTGCCGTGCCGACACCCGAAGCAACTCCCGGGAGACGCACGGCCCATGAGCACCACCAGCCCCAGCCCCGTCTCCCCCGCCGACGGCGGCGGCCTGCCCTACCGACTGGTCGCCACCGACCTCGACGGCACCCTGCTGAACAGCGCGGAGAGCGTCTCCGAGCGCACCCGCGCCGCGCTGGCCTCCGCCACCCGCGCCGGTGCGCTGCACATCATCGTCACCGGCCGCTCGGCCCCCTGGGCCCGCCCGGTCTTCGACCAGATCGGCTACCGGGGCATAGCGGTCTGCGGCCAGGGCGCCCAGGTCTACGACGCGGGCGCGCACAGGCTGCTCACCTCGCTCACCCTGGACCGGCGGCTGGCCGCGCTGGCCATCGCCAAGATCGAGGCGGAGACCGGCCCGCTGGCCGTCGCCGCCAGCCAGGACGGGCTGGAGGGCGCCGTCCTGGCCGGCCCCGGCTACGAGCTGCAGATCGGCTCCCACCTGCCGGTCGTCCGGGCCGCCAAGGACGAACTGCTCGCCGCCCCGGTCTCCAAGCTGTACATCCAGCACCACGGCCTGACCGACGACGCCCTCGCCGAGGCCGCCCGCCGCACCGCCGGTGACCTGGTCGGCGTGGTGATGGCCGGCGCGGGCATCGTCGAGCTGCTGCCGCTCGGCCTCTCCAAGGCCACCGGCCTGGCCGTCGCCGCCCGCCGGCTGGGCGTGACCGCCGCCGACACCATCGCCTTCGGCGACATGCCCAACGACGTACCGATGTTCGGCTGGGCCCGGCACGGCGTCGCCATGGCCAACGCGCACGAGGAGCTGCTCGCGGTCGCCGACGAGGTCACCGTGGGCCATGACGAGGACGGCGTCGCGGTGGTGCTGGAACGGCTCTACCCGCTGGGGTGAACCTCCCTGCCGCGCCTGCCGGTTCAGCCGTTCGGGTGAGCCGTTGCGGCGAACCGGCGGGTCGGCCCGGTACGGCCGGGTTCGGCGGCCGAGCGCAGCCCCGAGAGTTTGTATGCTCCCAGGATTGCCGCTTCCGCCGCTGAGAGGTTCGCGCCAATGTCAGGCCAGTGGAGCGAGGGGCCGCCGGAACCGGGTGGGCGACGGCGAGCCGACGGCGGCGTCCGCACCGGCCGGCCCGAGGACGGGCCGGGCCGCGTACCGGCGCCGCGTCCCGGAGGCCGGGCCGAGGCCCGGCGGGCCGCCCAGGGCCGGGGCGCGCCCGGCAAGGGCGCTCCGGGCAAGACCGTCATGGGCAAGGGCGTCCAGGGCAGGGCCGCACCGGGTGGCACGGGCCAGGGCGGCGCGGGCCAGGGGAGCGCCGTACAGGACCGGCCCGTCCGGGTCGGCCGCCGCCCCGACCCGGACACCTGGCCGGACGGACCGCGGAACACCCGGCGCCACCCCGCCCGGGACGCCCGGCGCGGCGCCCGGCGGATCATCGCCTGGTCGGTGGCCGGGGTGCTCGTCGTCCTGGCCGGTGCCGGCGGCGCGGTGTACTACAAGCTGAACGGCAACATCCGTTCCTTCGACCCGGACGCCATCGCCACGGACCGCCCGCCCGAACCGACCGCCGACGCCCACGGCAACCGGCCGGTCAACCTGCTGCTGATCGGCTCGGACTCCCGCTCCGGCCGGAACAGCGACCTCGGCGGCGGCAACGAGGGCGGTGCCCGCTCCGACACCACGATCCTGCTGCACGTCCACGCCGACCACCGGCACGCGGTGGGCGTCTCCATCCCGCGCGACGCCCTGGTCACCATCCCCCGGTGCCGGCTCCCGAACGGGAAGTGGACCAGGGAACAGCCCGGCCAGATGTTCAACTCGGCCTTCTCCGTGGGAAACGCGGAGTCCGGCAACCCGGCCTGCACGCAGAACACCGTGGAGAAGCTCACCGGTATCCGGGTCGACCACACGATCGAGGTCAACTTCCAGGGCTTCGCCGCGATGACCGGGGCGGTGGGCGGGGTCGACGTCTGCCTCCCCAACGACATCCACGAGGGCAACATCAACCCCGGCCTGGGCCGGAAGGGCAGGGTGGTGCTCCCCAAGGGCCGCCAGCGGGTCTCCGGCCAGCAGGCCCTGGACTACGTCCGGCTGCGGCACGGCATCGGCGACGACTCCGACATCGGCCGGATGAAGCGTCAGCAGGCCTTCCTGGCCTCGCTGCTGGCCAAGATCAAGAGCCAGGGGCTGAGCCCCGGCACGCTGCTGCCGCTGGCCGACGCGGCCACCCGGTCGATGACCGTGGACCCGGGGCTCGACTCGGCGGCCAAACTGGTGGACTTCGCGCTCTCACTCCGGGACATCGACCTGCACGACGTCAAGTTCCTGACCACGCCCTGGCGTTACAACGGCGCGCGGATCGACCTGGTGCACCCCGCGGTCGACAACCTGTGGAAGACCCTCCAGGCCGACCGGACCCTCGACGGCCAGGACGCCACCGGACGGCAGGAGGACGCGCCCGCCTCCCCGTCCCCCGAGGCGGCCCCGCCGTCGGCCACGCCCTCGCCCACGCCGCTCACCACCGACGGGGCGCCGATCCGGGTCGCCGTCCTCAACGGCACCACCGCGCCCGGTCTGGCCGCCCGGGCCGCCGAGACGCTCCGGGCGGCCCGGGTCACCGTAACGGGGCTCCGCACCGCGAGCAGCACGGCCCGGACGACCACCACCGTCGAGTACGGGGCCGGGCAGCGGGCCAACGCGGAGAAGGTCGCCGCGCTGTTCCCGGGATCGGCGGCGGCGCCCGGGACGGCCGCCGGGATCAGCCTGGTGCTCGGCCGGGACTACGCCGCCGGAGCCGCGGCCTCGGCGGCCTCCGCGTCCGCGGCCGCCTCCGGCCCGTCCGGTGCCCCGGCTCCGCTGCCCGCCGAGGTGGTCAACGAGGCCCGGTCCGGCGACGACGACATCTGCGGCAACGTCTCCTACGGCTGACCGTCCGCCCCGGACCGCCCGTCCGACCGGGACAGACCGGACGGGCGAGCGGAACGGCCGGGGGGAGGCGGGACGGCCCGCCGCCCCGCCTCCCCCCGCGGGATCAGAGCGCCGAACGGATCCAGCCGTCGACCAGCGACGTCAGGTCCTGGTCGGCCTGGCCGTGGTCGACCACGTGGGTGCGGATGACGTCCCCGCCACCGCCGAACAGACCGCCGCGCTTGTCCGCCTCCAGGACCACCTCCACCCGGTGGGCGGTGGTCACGAAGCTGACCTCCAGCGAGTTGCAGGCGTGCGCGTACTGCGGCGCCGAGGAGTACTCGATCTCCTGGTAGAACGGCAGCGTCTGGCCGGTGCCGCGGATGTGCCCGGCCTCCAGGTCGGCCGAGCGGAAGCGGAAGCCGAGCTGGAGCAGCGTCTCCAGCACGCGGCGCTGGACCGGCAGGGGCTCGACCTCAAGCGGGTCGGAGTCGCCCTTGTCCAGCGCCCCGGCGATGTCGACCTCGGTCCGCACGCCGAGCTGCATGCCGTGCAGGCGCTGCCCGGCGATGGTGGTGACCGGCGTCTCCCACGGCACCTGGACCGCGAACGGGATGGACCGGTTCTCGCCCGCGGCCAGCTTCAGCGGCTGGGTCACCGAGAAGCGGGCGAACGGGTAGAGCCCGGTGCTCTCGCCCTCCTCGTGCTCGATCTCCACCCGGGCGACCAGCGTCAGGGTGATCCCCCGGATGTCGGCCTCCACCGTCCCCCCGGTCAGCTCGACCGTCCCGTGCAGGGTCCCGCCGGGCTGGACGACCGGCGTGGTCAGGACGGTGTCGACGCCGGGACCGCCGACGCCCAGGGCACCGAGCAGCTTCTTGAACACCATGCGGACGCTCTCCTCGAATCAGGGGTGTGGACCGGCTCCGTCATACCAGACCACCGGTAGGGCCGGCCTCAGCACCCACCGCCGCCGGAGCCGCCCGCCGGACCGGTGGCCAGGACCGGAAGCCCGCCCGACCGCCTGCCGGGCCGCCTGCCGGGCCGCCCGGCGGAGGGGGCGGCGGAGGGGGCGGGTACGTCATGACTTCGTCACGCTACCGACCGACCGGCTCGGGAGCGGCGGGCAGTTGATAAATTTTGGATGTGATTGTCTGATCGGTTGAGCGACCACGCTGGAGCAGGACCACGGCACGGCACGGCAGACGGCGACGCACGCGATGGCGGCCGCCGCCGGCGTCGGCCGAGCGGGCCCGCACCGGCTGGGCGCCGACCGCGCGGACGTGCGGATCGGCCGGACAACGGGGGTTGTTGATGGTGGTTCGGAACAGGGAGCCGCAGGGCGGGCGGGGACAGCGTTACGGGGGCGGGAAGTGACGGACAACAAGCCGGTCAACCCGGGTGAGGTCCCGGTGTTCACCGGGAACCTCGCGTTGCTGGACGCCAACGTCAAGGCCATCTCCACCAGCGGCCCGGCGATCTCCACCGCGACCGGCAACATCCACACCAGCTTCGGCGGCCTGCGCGCCTTCTACCAGGCCCCCGAAGCCGAACAACTCTTCGCCACCACCAAACCCGTCGCCGACCTCGGCCTCAAACTCTCCACCGACCTGTGCACCATCGCCGGCGCCCTCGGCACCTACAGCCGCGACGCCGCCCCCATCGTCAAAAAACTCGAACACCTCAAACACGAAGCCGAGACCTTCCGCAACAAGGCCAACGCCGACGACAAATGGCGCGAGGACGGCGACCTCGTCGACGAGAACAACGACCGCCGCAACGAGATCGCCGAAGTCTGGACCCAGTTCCAAGCCGTCGAACGCGCCGCCCACGCCAAAATCGTCGCCCTCGTCGGCGGAACCCCCCTCAAAGTCAACGACGGCACCAACGCCAAGGACATGTACGGCTACGACGCCGAAGCGTTGAAGCAGTCCAAAACCCTCCCCTGGGGCGAAGCCGTCGAGGAATCCATCCCCTGGTGGCAGGTCTGGGAACACGCCTGGGAATTCGGCAAAGGCGTCATCGTCGACGGCGTCTGGGGCACCCTCGTCGGCCTCGGCACCCTCGTCGGCTTCCAAGGCTGGGACGCCGCCGGACAAGCCTGGACCGGCCTCGCCAAACTCGCCACCGGCCTCGCCATCACCGCCGTCCCCGGCGTCGGACCCCTCTTCCTCGCCGTCCCCGACGACAAACTCCCCTCCTGGCTACGCGACTCCCGCACCGCCATGAAGGAAACCGGCAAAGCCCTCCTCGCCTGGGACCAATGGGGCTCCAACCCCTCCCGCGCCGCTGGCGCCGTCACCTTCAACGTCCTCACCACCGTCTTCACCGGCGGAGCCGGCGGAGCCGCCTCCGGCGCCGGCAAAGCCGGCGCAGCCGCCAAGGCCATCTCCCTCGCCGGCAAAGCCGGCAAGGTCATCGACCCCATGACCTACCTCTTCAAAGGCGCCGGCGCCGGCATCGTCAAAGTCGGCGACGTCATGGCCGGCCTCAAAGGCCTCGGAAAATTCGAAGTCCCCACCATCAACATCGACAAAGCCATCGCCCTGCCCGAAGGCGCCCTCAAACTCCCCGACGGCACCATCCGCATCCCCAAGGGCCTCGCCGTCCCCGACGGCGCCTTCAAAGTCGGCGACGACACCGTCAAATTCCCCAAGAACACCACCACCCTGCCCACCGGCACCGTCAAACTCCCCGTCGACGGCCCACCCCGCTTCATGGACCCCAAAGGCAACATCTACGACGCCGGCGGCAACATCACCCAACACGCCGACGCCGCCAAACCCGACATCGTCGACACACCCGCCAACAACCACACACCCCCCAAGACCCAACCCCCCGTCAAGGTCGAGACCCCGGTCAAGGTCGAGACCCCGGTCAAGGTCGAGACCCCGCAGCTCGTCACCGTCGGCGGCCACCACGTCTCGGACCCCGTCGGCGTCGCCGACAACGGCGTACCGGACACGGTTCCGCGTGGCGGCGCGGACCACCTGCCCGGTGGCCACGCGGACGACCTCGCCGGCCGCGGGCCCTCTGCGAGCCACGAGCCCCCCGGAGGGTCGGGGCTCAACGACGGCCCCGGAAGCCACGACGGCCCCGGAAGCAACGGCCCCGGAGGCAACGACGGCCCCGGAAGCAACGGCCCCGGAGGCAACGACGGCCCCGGAGGCCACGACGGCCCCGGAGGCGACGGCCCCGGAGGCCACGACGGCGACGGTCGGCTGCCCACCGAGGAGCCCCGGCCCTTCGAACGCGGAGGCGAGACCGAACAGCGGATTCGCGACAACCTCCGCGGCTCGAACGCGAAGCCGGCCGACGTCGAGAAGGCCTTGAACAACCTGGCCCACCACCCCGCCGGTCAGGAGATGGCGGACCTGATCGCCTCCGGCCGGTTCAAGGGCCGGTTGAACTTCGATCAGGTGGTGTCCAGCTTCAGTCAGGCAGACAAAATGTCGGGCGGCATCGAGCAACTGCGCCTGGCCGACCGACTGGAGAGGAACGGGGTCAGCGACATCAGCTTCGAGGTCAAGAAGGACGTGGAGATCAAGCCGGGCGTACGGACCGGGCCGAAGACCGACATGGACGTCATGGCCCGCGACGCCGACGGCACCATCTACGGGTACCAGTTCAAGGAGGTCGCGAACCCCAAGAAGGTCACCCAGAAGATGTGGCAGAACATCGGGCAGCTCGCGGACTCGGCCGCGGACGTCAAGGTGTTCGTCGTCGACACCAAGGGGAGCCTGGCGGACCTCCTGGCGACGGGCATCAAGGATGACCTCGCCAGGATCCACTCCGAGAAGGGTGTCATCGTTGTACTCCGCGTCGAGGACGGCACGATCATGTATCCGCCCGGCGCCGACTTCATGCCAGGAGGCCGTCCTTGATCACCAGCACGCCCGTAGCGCGATGGTACTGGGGTGAACCCGGGCACCGGACCGATCTGGTGGGCGAGGCCGTACGCCGGTTCGTCCTGGCCCTGCGGGCCCTCGACCGGCACCGGTTGGGCACTCCACACCTGGGCCGGGTGACCGTGTGCGTCCCGGAGCCGGGTCACCGCGACTTCCTGGTCCGGTCGGACTTCCAGGTCGGCGCACTCGCTGTGGTGGACTCGGGGGCTCCCGAGTCCCTGACCGCTCGGATCGGGGCGGCGCTCACTCCCGGCGAGATCGGCACCGTCGAACTGTTCGCGACCTGCGATGGCATCGTGGAGACCGGCCGCGACGCCCGGGCGGAGGAGGGCCTGTTCACCCTGTCGGTGGAGGCGTCCGAAGGGTTCTTCAACGTGGGACTCACGACCTACTCCGACGCCTGGCTGCCCTTCGACCTCCGCGGGCACGCGCAGGAGGCGCTGTTCGCCGCGAACGGGCCTCGCCTCGCCTCGGCCCTGGCGGAGATCTCCGAGGCACTTGACCTGGAGGTCGACCCCGACGACTCGACCTGGTTCGCCGTTCCCACCGAAACGGGGGCGGAGAACCAGTTCGAGGACACCGACGGTTCGCCCTCCGACGTGTGGGGGCGGTTCGAGGTCCCCTACCGGAACACCGTCTTCAGCCAGGCCCCGACGTTCACCCCCGGCTACGGGCGCCAGGCCTCCGGTCCGGTGCGGTATGTGCCGGTGGTCGGCGAGCAGGGGACCCTGGGGTACCTGTGGGCCTCCGATGCCGAGAGTGCCGCGAGCTTCGAGCCGTGCGACGTGGCCGACCTCGACGGCTACCGGGCGGGCCTGCTCTGGCTCGATCGCCTTCAGGCCTCCTTCGACCGCGGCCTGGCTCCCGCAGAGGCCCTGAACCGGCTGGCGGCGTCCGCCGAGGACTCCGTCGCAGGGCGGGCGGCGTCGTCCGAGACGGCCGAGGTGGACGAATTCTGGAAGCTCCGGGAACTCGCCCGGTCGTGACGGGACGCCGGGCCCGGCCGGAGCCGTCGGGGATCACACTCCGGCGGCCTCGGCATCGACAGCCGCCTCGGCGTTCCGACCGGCTCCCTCACCGACCCGTCCCTCACCGACCCGTCCCTCGCCGACGCGGTCCGGGCCTGCCGACCGGCGGGCCACCCGGACGCCGAGATGGGCGAGATCCTCGTGCTGGGGAACGGCGTGTGGCTCGACGCGGACGGCAACCGCCGCAACGAGTACCGCCTAGTCGAGCTTATGGTGTCGCCGGACGAGATCGGCAGCCCCTACGCCGAGCTCTCCGTGCACCACGACGTCTGGGGCCGGTGCGACTTCCGCGGCCGTCCGCACCCGGCCGTCCACGCGAACAACGCGCCCCGGCTGGCGGCGGCCCTGCGGGAGCTGGACGACCTGCTCGGCGTCGAGGCCGAGCCGGGCGAGCGGACCTACTTCGGCAAGGCCGAGGGCCACGGCCTGGAGGACCCCGACCTGATCGACGGGCTGGGGCCCGACCTCACCGACCTGATGTGACGGCTCCGGGCCGGTCCTCCCCGTCGAACGGCGGCGGAGGACCGGCCCGCGGTGTCACGACTCCGGAAGCGACGGTTCCCCCTCCGTTCATCCCCAGTTGTAGGATGACCGGGCAAGCGGTTGTAGGATGACCGATGACCGGCTCGCCCAGGGCCGCCGCAGACCGGGGAGGACCGTCGTGACCAGCGCGAACAGCAGCAACCACACACTGCAGACCGCCGGGCGGCGCTCCCTCGTGGACACCGCGATCGAGCAGCTGCGGGAGCAGCTGAGCACCGGCGTCTGGCCGGTCGGAGCACAGATCCCGACCGAGCACGAGCTCGCCGAGCGGCTGGGCGTCGGCCGGAACACCGTCCGGGAGGCGATCCGGGTGCTGGTGCACGCCGGCATGCTGGTCTCCCGCCAGGGCGAGGGCACCTTCGTCCGCTCCACCAGCGACCCGGCGGCCGTCCTCCGCGGGGTCCAGCGCTCCGGCGTGCGGGACGTCCTGGAGGTCCGTGCCGCGCTGGAGGCCGAGGGCGCCCGGCTGGCCGCGCTGCGGCACACGCCCGAGGACATCGTCCGGATGCGGGCCGCGCTGGCCCGCGAGGCCGAGGTGATCGCCTCGCACCCCGAGCGGGCCGGCCGCGAGGCGACCGTCGAACACGACCTGGAGTTCCACACCGCCGTCGTCGAGGCGGCGCACAACCCGGCGCTGGCCGAGGTGTACCGCTACTTCGGCGCCTCGGTGCGGGAGTCGATGCGGACGGCCTTCGGCGACCACGAGATGCCGGAGGTGGTCGTGGCCACCCACGAGGCGCTGGTGGACGCGATCGAGAGCGGTGACCCGGACCGCGCCGAGGCGGCCTGTCGCGCGCTGCTCGCCGAGCCGACCGCGGCCGTCGAGCAGCTCCTCGCCGCCATCGCGGCCCGGAAGTAACCGGCCCCAAGCCCCTCCGCGGCCCGGCTCCCTCGCCCGGCCGCACCCTCCGCGCCCGCACCCCGACGCCCGCGCCCTCCGCGGCGACGCCCTCTTCCACGCCCGCACCTTCCGCGGTCCCGCCCTTCCGCGTCCCCGGAACCGTTTCCCGAAAGAGCAGCACGCCCCATGGCCGTCACCCGTGCCCAGCAGCCGGTGGTCACCACCTCCTCCTCCGCGCTCCCCGTCCGCAGCCGGCTCGCCCACCCCGCCCTGCTGCTGACCGGCATCCTGCTCGTCGCCCTGAACATGCGCGCCTGCCTGGCGGCGATCTCGCCGATGGTCGGCGAGATCCAGCACACGTTCGGCCTCTCCGCCACCGCCAGCGGCCTGATCACCACCGTGCCGGTGCTCTTCCAGGGTGTCGGCGCTCCCCTCACCCCCCGGCTGACCCGGCGGTTCGGCACCGAGCGGGTGGTGCTGGGCGCGGTGCTGGTGCTCGGCGCGGGCGTGCTGCTGCGGGTCCTGCCGTCGGTGGCCGCGCTGTACGCCGGCTGCGTGGTGATCGGCGTGGCGATCGCCGTGCTGAACGTCTCCATGCCCGGCCTGGTCAAGCGCGAGTTCCCGGGCAAGGCCGCCGCGATGACGGGCGTCTACTCGACCACGATGCTGGTCGGCGCGACCCTCGCGGCCGGCCTCTCGGTGCCGCTGGAGCACGCGCTCGGCGGCGGCTGGCAGGCCTCGCTCGGGGCCTGGTCGCTGCTGGCCCTGGTCGCCGCGGTGGCCTGGCTGCCGCAGGTGCTGCGGACGCGGGCCGGACGGTCGGCCCCGGCGACGTCCGCGTCCTCGTCCTCGTCTGCGTCCGGGCCCGCCCCGGCCGCGGCGGGCCGGCCGATCGAGGGGATCTGGCGGTCGCCGCTGGCCTGGCAGATCAGCCTCTTCATGGGCATCTCGTCGCTGCTCGTCTACACCCTGGTCGCGTGGATGCCGACGATCCTGGCCGACCACGGGATGGCCCGCGGCGAGGCCGGCCTGGTCTTCGCCTTCTCCAACCTGGTCCAGGTGGCCGGCGCCTTCCTCGTCCCGCTGATGGCCGGCCGGATGACCAGCCAGCGGGCGCTCGCCCTCGTGATGGCGGTGCTGAACGGCGTCGGCATCGCCGTCCTGCTGATCGCGCCGGTGCCCGGCGCCTGGGTGGCGGCCACCATCCTGGGCGTCGCCCAGGGCGGTTCGCTGGGCCTCGGACTCGCCTTCATCGTGCTGCGGACCGACAGCGCCGCCGGCGCCGCCCAGCTGGGCGGGATGTCCCAGGCGGTCGGCTACCTGGTCGCCGCGGCGGGACCGGTCGGTGCCGGCGCGCTGCGCCAGGCGACCGGCGGCTGGACCGTGCCGCTCACCCTGATGCTGGTCCTGGTCACCGTCGTGGCCGTCGCCGGCTGGGGCGCGGGGCGCAACCGGACGCTCTGAGGGACCGACACCGAAGGGCCCGCCGTTGCAGGGCGCCCCGCCGTACCGCTCGGGCCCGCCGCTGCTGCTGCAGGGCGGCCCGACGCCGTCCGGGAGCGGCCCGCGGGCCACGCGGCCGGTCCGGGCGCCCTACTCCTCGCCGGCCAGGGTCAGTCCGGCCAGCCTCACCGAGGCGAACGCCGCCGCCGCCACTGTGGCCACCAGCAGCAGCGGAACGGCCACGCCGAGCGCCACCTCGGCGGTGACCGCGCCGTCCGCGGCGACCGCCTTCGCCACCGACATGCCCCACTGCTGGACGCTGAGCGTCCGTGCGCCCTCGACGTAGGTGCCGATCAGCGACTCCCAGACCAGCGCGTACGCCAGCCCGGCCACCACCGCGTGCCGGGTGACCACGCCGAGCAGCAGGAACAGCGAGCTGTAGGCGGCCCCCGCCACCAGGGTGGCGGCGGTGTAGCCGAGCGCCACGCCGTCCTTGGTGCCGTACAGCACCAGGCCGGCGATCAGTGTCGGGACGGCCGCGAAGACCCAGGTGGTGCCGATCGCCACGGCCAGCTTGGTGGTGATGATCTTCCAGCGCGGCAGCGGCTTGGCCAGCAGGTAGACGATCGAGCCGTCGTCGATCTCGGTGGCGATGGCGCCGGTGCCGACCACCAGGCCGAGGATCGGCAGGAGGGTGCCGAGGCCGAGCTGGCCGAGGATCTTGACGGTCAGGTCGTGCTTGTCCCCGCTGGCGCCGGCGGCGATGACCGAGACGAGCAGCAGCAGGGCGGGGACCACCAGCAGCAGCAAGCCGCGGCGGCGGCCCAGCAGGCCGCGCAGCGTCAGCCTGGCGACGGTCGGGTTCATGGTGGGTCGGCCTTCCTGGGGTCCGTACGGGGTCCGGTCCGCGGACGGGTCCGGAGCGGGGCGGGTCCGGACCCGGAGCGGGTGCGGGCGGGGCTGGTCGGGGGGCGGGGGCGGGGACGGGAGCGCGGCGGGCGCGCCGGGGCCGCTCCGCCCAGGGGCTACGCGGAGACGAGGTACGAGAAGACGCTCTCCAGCGACTCGTCCGCGGGCGCCACGGTGTACAGCCGGATGCCGGCCTGCTGGGCGACCTTCGGCAGCAGCGTGGTGAACCCCTGGAAGTTCACCGCCTGGATGCGCAGCGCCTTCTCCTGCCAGTCCAGCTCGATGCCGGCCGTCGACGGGTCGGCGATCAGTGCCGCCGCCAGCCGGCGGTCGTCGCTGGAACGGACCAGGTAGCGGTGCGGGCGGTCGGTCATCAGCCGGCGGATCTTCCGGAAGTCCCCGGAGGCCGCGTGCCGCCCGGCCACCACGACCTCGATGTGCCGGGCCAGCTGCTCGACCTCCTCCAGGATGTGCGAGGAGAACAGCACCGTCCGTCCGTCCGCCCCGAACCGGCGCAGCAGTTCCATCAGCTGGAGCCGCTGCCGCGGGTCCATCCCGTTGAACGGCTCGTCGAGCAGCAGCACGGCGGGGTCGTGGACCAGCGCCGACGCCATCTTGACGCGCTGCTTCATGCCCTTGGAGTAGGTGCCGGTCTTCCGCTCCTGCGCGTACTCCATCTCGACCAGGGCCAGCGCCTTCCGGGCGGCGGCGCCCGGGTGGGGGAGGCCGTGCAGTTCGGCGTTGGCGAGCACGAACTCCCAACCGGTCAGGTAGTCGTACATCGACTCCCGCTCGGGGACCAGCCCGATCTGCCGGTACACCTGCTGGTTGCGCCAGATCGGCGTGCCGTCCAGCGTGACCGCCCCGGTCGAGGGGGCGAGGAACCCGCTCATCATGTGGATGAGGGTCGACTTCCCGGCGCCGTTGGGGCCGAGCAGACCCGTGATGCCAGGACCGATCGCCATGCTGACGTCGTTGACGGCGACCACGTTCCCGAACCAGCGGGAGACCTTGTCGATGGTGATGGTGGCCATGACGCCCTCTCAGATTCGGTTGGTCAGATGCCGCGGTAGCGGCGCAGCAGCAGCCGGTACGAGCCCGCCACCATCGCGGCGGCGACGGCGGTGAAGGCCACCACCCCGAGCCCGCCCGGCGCGTGCATCCGGTCGGGACCGCCGCCGAGGTCGAACAGCTGGTTGGTCAGGCTCTCCACCAGGCCGCCCGGCGACAGCAGCGCGGCCCACTGCGCGGAGTCCGAGACCCCGCCGTCGACGGTGCCCATGCTGATGCCGATCACGACCGCGACGACCACCGTGCTGATCGCCAGGTAGCCCATGATCGCGGCGACGCCGAAACCGCGGCGCGGCGTGGCGGCGGCGACGACCACGGCGACCGAGGTCGGCACCAGGGCGTACAGCACCGCCGCGACCAGGCCGTACAGGAAGTGCGTGGTCTCGTGGCCGAAGCTCAGCCCGCTGAGCAGCGCGCCGACGTACAGCACCAGCAGCGGGACGAGCATCAGCAGCAGCTGGGCGCAGACCATCGCGGCGAACTTGGCGCGGACGTAGTCGGTGCGGGTGATCGGGCGGGAGAAGTACAGCGGCACGGTGTGGTGGCGCAGGTCGCGCGAGAACAGCACCGGCGCCTGCGAGGCCAGGAAGATCGAGACGATCAGCCCGATCCCGCTCAGGTACTCCGCGTAGTCCATCGACAGTTCGGTCTGCCGGCCGGCGACGGTGATCACCACGATCATCACGGCGGGCACGGCGACCGCGCCCAGCACGATCATCGGCAGCACCTTGGACTTGCCGGACCGCCCGAGGCCGTACGCGGCGCGCAGGCTCTGGGTGAACAGCGAGCGGGTGGCGTACGCCCGGCCCAGCCGGGGGCCGGTGTAGCCGCGGTAGCCGATGTCGTGGATGACGCCGGTGTCGGTCGGCCTGGTCTCAGGAGACGACGACATCTGCGATACCTCCCTCGTTCTGCCGGCGGCCGTCGTCGACCGGGCCGGTGTCCGCGCGGTCGGCGCCGTCCGCGCCGGTGTCCGCGCCGCCGTCCGTGAACAGCTCGGCGACCCGGTGCCGTCGCTGCTCCAGCCGGACCAGCCCCAGACCGAGGGTCGCGACCGCGTCCCGGATGGTGTCGTAGGTGTCGTCACCGGCCAGCCGGACCAGCAGGATCCGCGGCCCCTCCGCCTCCACCGCGAGCCCGGCCGCGGCCAGCCGCGCCCGCACGGCGGCGCTCGCGTCGAGCCCCGCGTCCTCCGGGTGGTCGGTCACCTCGACGGCGAGCATCGCCGTGGCACCGGTGAAGGAGGCGGTCGACGAGGACCGCAGCAGCTTGCCGCCGTCGATGACCACCAGGTGGTCGCAGGTCCGCTCCAGCTCGCCCAGCAGGTGGGTGGTGACCAGGACCGAGATGCCGAAGTCGGTGTGCACGCGGCGGATCAGCGCCAGCATCTCGTCCCGGCCGACCGGGTCCAGCCCGTTGGTGGGCTCGTCCAGCAGCACCAGCTTCGGGTCGTGCACCAGCGCCTGCGCCAGCTTGACCCGCTGCTTCATGCCGGTCGAGTACCCGCCCATCGGCCGGTACCGCTCCTCGTACAGCCCGACGTGGCGGAGCGTGTCCGCCGTCCGCTCGCGCGCCGCGGCGGCGGGCAGCCCGGCCATCCGCGCCATGTGCACCACGAACTCGGTGGCCGACACGTCCGGCGGGAGGCAGTCGTGCTCGGGCATGTAGCCGACCTGCTCGCGGATCTCCGACCCCTGGGTGGCGATGTCGAGGCCGAGCACCTGCCCGGTCCCCGAGGTCGCCGGGGCCAGCCCGAGCAGGATCTTGATGAGTGTGGACTTGCCCGCCCCGTTCGCCCCCACCAGACCGACCACCCCGGGCTCCACCTCAACGGTGAGCTGATCGAGGGCGGTCACCCGGGGGAACCTCTTGGTGAGGCCGTCCGTCTTGATGACAGTGGACACCTGCCCAAGGTAGTGGCCGGGTCCCGTCCGGGCCATGAGCTCGGATGACGAGCACCTCTGCTGCTGCGGTATGACATCCGCCCCGCCGTCCCCTAGGGGATCCGCTCCTCCCGGCCCGCCCGGCCGGCCCCTCTCCACCGGGGACCGGCCGGGCACCTGACGGTCCGCCGCGCACCGGCGGGCCCGCGGTCAGCCGAGCTGGGCGAGGCCCTCGGTGGCGATCCGCTCGAAGACCTCCGGGTCGTTCTCGAAGATCGAGTCCGGGACCGGCCAGTGGATCACCAGCTCGGTGATGCCCAGCTCCCGGTAGCGCCCGGCCCAGTCCACGAAGGCGTCCACCGACTCCAGCGGCTTCTCCGCCGTCGACCCAGTGGTTGCCGTCGTCGGTGGCTGGCGGGTCGGGAAATCCCCCACGAGCGAACTCGGTGATGCCAGGGATCACCATGTGCGGCACCACTAGCTCGGTCAGCACGGCTTCACCCTCCGTGCGACACGTCGTCAGGCGGGTCATCCCGGGAGAGTGCCTTCGTGGCATCGGGCACGATCGCGTCGGGGGCCCGCAGCCCCTCGATCGGTGTCCACTCGTGCTCCAGGACCGAGTAGGTGATCGAGTCACGCCATGCTCCGTTGACGAAGACGTGGTCGCGGATGCGGCCTTCCTCGGTCATGCCGACGCGGAGGAGCGTCCGCGCGGACGCCTCGTTGAGCGGAGAGCGGGCGGCCCAGATTCGGTGCAGGCCGAGGGCGTTGAAGCCGAGTGCGCACAGGAGGTGGACGGTCTCGGTGCCGAGCCCCTTGCCCCACTCCGCTTGATGGAGGGCGAAGCCGATGGTGGCGGCCTGCTGAGGCTCGGTGGCCAGGCGGGCGTACCCGATCAGCCGGTGGTCGCCGAGGTGGGTGACGGCGAGGCCGTACTCGGTCCTCGGGCTGTCCGTCGCCGATTGCATCGAGCGGTCGACGATCGCCTGGACCTGGTCGCGGGTGCGGGGCTCGAAGCTGAGGTGCCGGGTGGCCTCGGGGTCGCCGTAGACGGCCAGGAGGGCGTCGGTGTCCTCGTGCTCGATCTCGCGAAGTACCAGGCGGGGGCCGGCCAGGTGGACTGAGGTCATGGCCGCGGAGCCTACCTGCGCGGTCACCGGATGAGGACCGATGTCGGGTTGGCGGTGAACGCCTCGATCTCCTCGCGCAGGTCAACCGCCGCTCCGCCGGCACTACGACCACTGGACGGCAGCGCGGCGTGGACGCGCTGGGCACTGCTGGTGATGCCGAAGTTCCGCTGCTCGATGGGCAGGTCGAGCACGGGGCGGACGGCCTCGGCTGCGGTCGCGTCCCCGATTTGGGGACGCGACCGCAGCCCTTCCGTATCCGGCGGTCAGCCTGCAGGCAGGGTCTTCAGAAGAACGACGCTCTCGTAGTTGGTCACATCCCACCGCCAGGTGCCAATCGGGTCGTATCCCCGTCGGCGGTACCAGCCGACCAACTCGATCGCTTCGACCGACGTATCGATGACCGCCTCGGTCGCCCCAAGAGCGGCGATACGCTCCTCCGCCAGGGTCAACAGCCGTTGCCCGAGACCCGTCCTGCAGTACGCGGGATCCACCGCCAGTTGCCAGAACGAGCCCGCTCCCGCCGGGGCTGGGTACCCGTCCTGCACCTTGTACCGGGCCGCCAGCGTCACGGTTCCCACCAGCACGGCTCCCTGCAGTGCCAGCCAGCACTCACCCCTTCCAAGTCGGATGGCCGTGTCCTCCACCGACTGGTAGGAGGCAAAGAAGGCCCGCCCTGCTGCAGCGTGATCGGCGTAGGCGCGATGAAGCAGGGTGGTCAACTCCTCCACGGAGTCATCGGCAGAGAAGCGTCTCACCGCGACCTCGCTGGCCACCGGGTCGGTCGCACGATCCATCGTTCACCGCCTGTCGTGGCTCCTGGCCGCCGGTTGCGCCACCCCTGCACACCTCCATATTGGAACAAGGTAGGACGAGCAGGTCCGTGAGGGGGTCGCCACGCTGTTCGGGGTGATCCGCCCGGAGCCGCGCCTGCACCTTGGAGAGGCCGAGGCGCGGACGCTCGCCCCGCAGATCGCGCAGTGGCTGGAGCGCGGATGTACCCCCGCAGACCTCGCCCAAGCCCTGCTGCCCGGCCTGCCGACCCCGGTGCACTCGGCGGTGGCGGTGCTCCGCAACCACCTGGAGCGCAGGATGCCACCCGTCCAGGCCCCCGTGAAGCCCACAGCACCCCGGTACGCCGAGTGCGCCAAGTGCCACGACCCGGTGCCCCGGCCGGGCATCTGCCGTCCCTGCGCGGGCCTCGCAACCCGGACCATCGCGGTGGGCGGGGGTGCGGACGTAGCGACTGCGGGTGCTGCACGCGTCAGAACCGCCCTGCGATCGGCGATGACCGGTGGGCGGCCTGCACACACCACTACTTGATCCGCGCCTGCCCGGCACGCCACCGATGCGTCCGGCCAGGTCCGGTTAGGGTCGACGACATGCGTCTGAGTACCGTGATCCTCCCCATCCACCGGTGGAGCGAGGGGCAGAAGATCTGGCGTCGAGCCGACGACCTCGGCTTCCACGCCGCGTACACCTACGACCACCTGTCTTGGCGGAGCTTCCGGGACGAACCGTGGTTCGGGTCGATCCCGACGCTGACGGCAGCGGCAACGGCGACCGAGCGGCTCCGGTTGGGGACCCTCGTCACGTCACCGAACTTTCGCCACCCGGTGACGTTGGCGAAGGAGCTGATCACGCTGGACGACGTGTCCGGCGGCCGGCTGACGCTGGGGATCGGGGTCGGCGGGGTCGGGTTCGACGCGACGGCGATGGGGCAGGAGGCGTGGTCGCCGAAGGATCGGGCGGACCGGTTCGCCGAGTTCCTGCCGCTGCTGGACGAGCTGCTGACCAACGACGCCACGACCCGCGAGGGCACGTACTACTCGGCCGTCGAGGCACGGAACATCCCCGGCTGCGTGCAGACGCCCCGGGTCCCGTTCTACGTCGCCGCGACCGGCCCGCGCGGGCTCCGCCTGGCCGCCGAGTACGGGCAGGGCTGGGTCACCTACGGCGACCCGCGCGGCCCGGCGGACGTACCGGTCGAGCAGGCACCCGAGGTGATCGCCGCGCAGCTGGCGAAGCTGACCGCCGCCTGCGAGGCGGCGGGCCGCGACGTCCGCGAGCTGGAGAAGGTCCTGCTCCAGGGCTCGACGGCCGAGAAGCCCCTGCAGTCCCTCGACGCCTTCGTCGACTGGGCCGGCAAGTACCAGGAGCTGGGCATCACCGAGCTGGTCATCCACTGGCCGGTGCCGGACTCCATCTTCGAGAACGACCTCGCCGTCTTCGAGAAGATCGCCACCGAGGGCCTCGCCCAACTGGGCTGATCAAGGCCAGCGTTGCAGTGTTGTCCGCCGACGGTCGCAAGGCCGCCGGCGGACAAACGCGATGCTCAGCCGTCACGGCCCTGGGTGACCACGAATTCGGTTCCATCGAGCGTCGCCCCGACGAGCGACTCGGCCCACTTGGCGAGTAGGACTGACTGTTGCTCAACCTTGTCCAGCAGGCCGACGAGCTGGGATGCCTCCGGTGACGTAGGCAGTTCGCAGCGAATCGCCACGATGCCAGTCGCGCTACTGCACTCCGGGTCGTCAGGGTCATCCGGTCGCCAGCGGCCGATCTCGATCTCCCAAGAGTCGGCGTCCTTGTTGCCGGGCTCCGGCGCAAGGATCGACATGTAGTAGCCGTCCGAATCGTACGGTTCCGTGAAGATACCGACAGGGGTGTAATCCAGCGCGGCCTGCTCGCTGGAGCATTGAGAATAGGCCGTCACCAGCACCCGCAGGTCCGCAACGGCCTGCATCCGCTGCTCGGGTGAGATCCCCTCTTCGAGGCGATCCAGCTGCTTCCGGACCTCGCGGCTCAGCATCTGCATCCCGCCGTCATAGGCCACGAACGGGTAGCCGAATTCCCAGTCCCGCCGGCTCTCCGTCTCAGGAACGGGGATTCCCTCCGAGTACTCCGCCAACGCATCGCGCAGCCCGCGCTCCTCTGTCCCCAGTTCCGCCTCGATCGCGGTCAGGACAGGCGGGGGCACGGCCGCCAGTGCAGCATCCAAGTCGACGAGCGCTTGGTGAAGTTGCAGGCATGTGTACTCGTACCACAGGCTGTGCGAGCCGTTCAGGAGATCGGCGCGCAAGTCCCGGTTGGTAAGCGCTGCGAGGTGCGTTCGCGGGTAGCGGTTCACACCGCGATTGCGGCGATCGAAAACACTCAACGGGACAGTGGCCAGGGCGGAGATCCGGTTGAGCGCATCAACGATCGGCGCCGCGAGAGCAGGGCTGCTCAGGCTCGTCACAGTGGACGATGCAACCCCGTCCGGGCCCTGGTAGGTCGCGAGGATCTGCGATTTCCCGCGGTTCGCATGCTGGGAGTAGATGGTCACAGTGGGCACCTTTCGACCACCGTGCTGATGGCAGCCCGCTGGTCACGTGAGTCACGGGGGAAGAAGGCGGTGGCGAGGGTGCTTTCCGACGCTCCGTGCCTTGAATAGATCAGCGGTGATCCAGGCGCTGTCCCGGACTCCTTGCCGCTCTCACCGTAGCGCACTTGTGGTGAGCAACCGTCGGATCTTCCAACTTGCCCAGAAGATGAGCGACTTTGACCATCAGGAAGGAGCTGCTCCGGTTCAGCCAGGTCGACCGCGCTGGGGCAGCCTTCCCCGCTCGGGAGACAGACGGCGCTGTCGACGAGGACCGACCCACGCCGCTGGGTCAACAGCTGCCGCCAAGTCCGCCCTGGCCACCGGGCGGCTCAGGTCGCCCGCCAGGCGAGATCCGATTCCATCCAGGTGAGCCCTGACGGGCCTAGGGAGACGCAGCGTGTGGGCTCCAGGTCGTTTCCGCAGCTCAGGCTGCGATAGGTGAAAAAGAATTGACCGAGGTGACCAGCGCCCCCGGCCGGATCCGCCCGGCTGCCGTCGGGGCTGCCGTCGGGGTGGGCACCGGCCGGGTTCGGCTCCGGGGCGCGGCCGCCGGTGCGGACCGGCTCCCCGTCGGGTTCAGCGCTGCAGCCAGCCCAGCAGGGTCGCCGCCGTGAACACCGTGCCCGACGCCAGGCAGACCGCGCGCGGGGTCAGCCACCCGGGGCCTTCCCGGACACGCCCCGGGGGCCCGGGCTGCGGCGCCGGAGCCAGCAGGGCGTCCGCGAAGGCCTGGGCGGTCGGCGGGCGGTCCGCCGGCTCGACGGACATCGCGGCCCGGAGCAGCACGGCGACGTGCGGTGGGACCTCCGCCCCGGCCGGGAGGGCCGGCAGCGTCGAGGCGGTCGGTCCGTCGGTCATCAGGGCCGTGGCGCGTCCGCCCGGGCCGAACGGCTTCTGCCCGGTCAGCAGCTCGTAGGCCACGACGGCCAGCGCGTACACGTCGGCCCTCCCGTCGAACCCGCCGGTCTGGAAGGCCTGTTCCGGTGCCATGTACGCGGGCGTGCCCGTGGTCACCGTCAGCCCGGACGCGTCGGCCAGTTGCTTGGCGCTGCCCAGGTCCGCCACCAGCACCGCGGCGGGCGCGGGGCCGGTGGCGAGCAGCAGGTTGGACGGCTTGACGTCGCGGTGCACCACGCCCGCCTCGTGCAGGACCTGGACCGCGTAGCCCGCCTCCGCGGCCAGCCGCAGCGCCTCCTGCGGGTCGCACCGGCCGACCCGGTCCGCCAGGGTGCCGCCGCGTACGTGGTCCATGACGAAGTAGGGCCGGTCCTCCTGCACCCCGACGTCGTGCACCCGGACCACCCGCGGGCTGGCGATCCGGCGCAGCAGCCGCGCCTCCGTCAGGAACCGCTCGCGCACATCGGCGTTGGCGGCCCAGTTCTCGGCCAGCACTTTCACCGCGACCTCGGTGTCGAGCTCCGGATCGTAGGCCTTCCAGACCGTCGCGAAGGAACCGGCTCCGAGCCGCTCCAGGAGGAGGTAACGGCCGAGCTTGCGCATGTGGCAGCATTCTGCCGGAGTCGGGGGGAGTGTGGAACTCCCATTCGACGGGGATGCCGGGCGGGACGATACGGGGGATCCGGGTGTTCGAGGAAGGCGAGCTGGAGCGGCTCGTGGCGGCTGCTCAGGCGGGGGAGCCGGGGTCGATGGAGTACCTGCTGGCCAAGCTGCGGCCGGTGGTGCTGCGCCGCTGCTCGCGCTTCCTGCCTCACCACGCCGACGCGGAGGAGGCCGCGCAGGACGCGCTGCTGTCCATCAGCACGCACCTGGGCGGGTACGGCGGCCACGGCTCCTTCCTGGGCTGGGTGACGGTGATCGCCTCGAACGCCGCCCGGTCCACCTACCGCTCGATGCGCCGGCGCGCCGAGGACAGCCACGCCGACCTCCCCGAGTCCGTCGACCCGCGGACCACCAGTGTCATCGCCGGGACCAGGCTCGACCTGATGGAGGCCCTGGCCGCGCTGGAGCAGCAGCACCCCGCCCTGGTGGAGTCCTTCGTGCTGCGCGACCTGGGCGACCTGACCTACGCCCAGGTGGCCGACGAGCTGGACGCCCCGCTGGGGACGGTCAAGGACCGTATCCACCAGGCCCGCCGCTTCATGCGCGAGCGCCTGGTCACCGGTCTGTGAACGGCGGTCCCGCGGCGGGCGGCGGACTCGCCGCCGTCCGGCCCCGGGCCGCCGTCGCCGCCCTGGTGGCAGCCGCCGCGCTCGGGCTGGCGACCGGCCGGTTCGTCCTGCCACCGCCCCCCGGCGCCACCGCGCACCCGGCAGCGCGGTCGGGTGCCGCGGTCGGCGGGGAGGCCCAGGGCGCGTCCGCTCTCGCGACGCCCGGCGTGTCCGGCCTGACGCCCTCGGCCTCACCCTCGATTTCGGCCTCGCCCTCCGGCTCCGCCTCGCCGGCCGGTGCGACCGGACCGGTGACGACCGCGAACCTCCTGGGACCCGCGGCGTTCAGCCCGGACGTCGACGCCGCGCGGATCCACGTCGCCGACCGGTACGGCGACGGGGCCTACGCCAACGCGGCCTGCTCCGGCGAGAAGACCCTCACCCAGACCCTGGGCGGGCCCGGTGCCCACTTCCGCGGACTGATGACCGGCTCCCGCGCCGACCCGGACGACCCCACGGTGGCCGACGACCCCGGCGACCAGGTCGCCCGCGAGGTCACCGCCGAGGCCCGGAACCCTTCCCTGGCAAGGAACTTCGCCGCGCGCCTGCTGCTGGAGGAGGAGCCCTGCCAGGCGGAACCGCCGGGGCACTGGGTCTACGGCAAGACCACGACGGTGCAGCTCGCCCCGGACGTCACCGCGAGCTGGATGGGCGCCTACCCGGGAATCCTCAACACCACCGGCGCAGCGCCCGAGGGCAAGGAGCCCTGCGGCGGCATCGCCGTGCTGCGCAGCGGCAGCCACTACGGGGTGCTGGAGGTCGGTGCCTGCCTGGGGACGGCCGCGATGGACCGCGTCGTCAGGACCGCTCTGTCACAGCTGTGAAACAGCCGGTCGGGGCTCCAACTTTCCCTCCTCCGGCGACATCTCCCCGGTCGTACGAGGACGCAGCAGGCGTCCCGACCAGCAGGGGGACCAGATGACCGAGAACCAGGCCGTCCAGCAGAAGTCCGTTCGCCGCAACCGGGTCGCCGCCGCGGCCTGCTTCGCCGCCGCACTGATCACGGTCAGCGTCGTCGGCACCCAGTCGGCCACCGCCGGCGGGTCCGCGCACCCGGCCGCGGCCGCGGTCGCCGCCACCCCGGCGGTCGCCGCCGCCCCGGCCACCGCCTCCCACCCGGCCGCTGCCGCGGTCGCGGTCGCCGCGCCCGGGCTCGGCTCCGCCGACCTCCTCCAGAGCGAGGACTACTTCCAGCAGGGCCTGAACCCGGTCGGCGCGACCGTCTCGCTGACCGGGCGCCAGGGGCTGTCCGCGTGCTCCGGCGAGGAGACGATGCGCGACCTGACCAAGGGCAGGGCCACCGCGTACGCGTCCGTGAACTGGACCTTCGACACCGAAGGCCTCCTGACCGAGTCGGCTGCGAGCGCTCCCACCGGGACCGCGGCCGACGCCTGGGAGAAGCAGCTCGTCGCGCTCGTCCAGGACTGCCAGGACGAGCCCGCCGGCCACTGGCACTACGGCGCGGCCCACACCCTGACCGTCACCGGCGGGACCGCCCGCTGGTACCCGTCCTACAGCGGCGACGGCACGGTCAGCGGCGGGGTCGCGGTCCTGCGCAGCGGCACCAGGGTCGGCATCGTCGAGCTCAGCGGCCGGTCCGCCGGCGCCCCGGCCTCCGTCGAGGGCATCGCCACCGCGGCACTGAGCCGCCTCCGCGCCTGACCGGCAGCCCCGACTCGGGCCCCGGACTGCGGGGGCGGGGCCCGGACTACGGGGGCAGGGACCGGGGCCGGGGGCTCAGGGGTGGGGGCGCTGCGCGGGGAGGTGGACCGGGGTCGACGGGGTGGCGCGGCGGGCGAGGTCGGCGAGGGTCTCGAAGAGGATGTCGCCGAGCAGGACGGGTTCACGGGACGGGGGCGGGTCGTCCTCGGGGGTGGTCGGTGGGCGCTCGTCTCGAAGCTGGCGAGTTGGCATGGCTCTTCCTGCCGACGGGGTGGCCGAGGAGAGTCCTGCCCGGTCAGCGGGGTCGGGACACTCCGGGAGCGGGCCAATCGGCCGGAACTGGCGCAGCGGGGACCGAAACACACCCGCACCGAGCCGCATTTACGGGGGACGAATACCGGCTGGGGGTATTCTCGGCGCGTGACGGCGGATGGTGGGCGGGCGCGTGGGGCCGGCGGGGCCGCGGCCCGGCTGCTGGTGCTCTGCGCGCTGCTCGCCGGACTGTTCCTGATGCACGGTTCTCCGACGGCGGCCGCCGGCTGCCACGAGCCGGCGGCGGCCCCGGCACCGGCGATGACGGCGGCGGCACCGGCGGCGGCCGTCCCGCACCTTCACACGCCGGACGGGCCGCCCGTGCCGGACGGGCCACCCGCCCTGGACGGGCCGCGAACGGCGCACGGGGACGGGGCGCCGACGGCGGCCGCCTCCTGCGTGACCGCCCGGGACCGGGACGGCGCCGGACTGCCCGCCGCACCGCCGTCCGCCGGAGCGCCCGCCGTACCGGTCGCGCTGAGCCCGCCGGACGGGCCGCCCGGACGTCGGGCCGACGAGCCGCGCGGGCCGCCCGCCGCCGGTCGGCGTCTGCTCTCCCAGGTGTGCGTCTCCCGGACCTGACCGGACCCGCGCCGGGCTCCCCCGAGGGGCCGGGCGCGCCGCGTCCTGTCCGCACGCACCGGAAGACACCTCGAACGATGACTCGCGACACCCGCACCCGCACCCTCGCGCTCGCCGCCGGCGCCGCCGTCCTGGCGGCCGCCCTGACCGCCTGCGGCTCCGCCGCGATGAGCGGGATGGACCACGGCGCACCGGCACCCGGCACCGCGACGACCGCGGCCGCCACCGCCTCCCCCGCCGACGCCCACCAGGGCCACCAGATGCCCAGCACGCCGGAGGCCCCCGCGCCGGACGCCGCCACCCCCGGCACCACCACCCCCGGCACCACCACCCCCGGCACCACCACCCCGGGCGCCGCCGCACCGCCCACCGAGCGGAACGGCTACCGCCTCACCTCCGACACCGGGACGCTCCCCGCCGGGACCCCCGCCGAGTACCGGTTCGCCGTCACCGCTCCCGACGGCGGACGGCTCACCGCCTACCAGCCCGACCAGACCAAGCGGATGCACTTCTACGCCGTCCGCTCCGACCTGACCGGCTTCCAGCACCTCCACCCCGAGATGGCCGCCGACGGCACCTGGACCGCCCCGCTGGCCGCGCTCACCGCCGGCACCTGGCGGGTGTACGCCTCGTTCGTCCCTGACGCCGGCCCCGGCAGCGGCACCGGCCTGGTGCTCAGCCGGACGCTCGCCGTCCCCGGCGAGGGTGCGGACGCCGCCGCCGCACTGCCCGCCGCGACCGGCACCGCGACGGTGGACGGGTACACCGTCACCGTCGAGGGCTCCCCCGTCGCCGGGAAGGCGGGCGAGCTGAAGGTGACCTTCGGCAAGGACGGCAGGCCGGTCACCGACCTCCAGCCGTACCTGGAGACCTTCGCCCACCTGACCGCGTTCCGTGCCGGCGACCAGGCCTTCGCCCACCTCCACCCGGAGGCCCGGGCGCAGGACGGCGGCACCGGCGGCCCGGCGCTGACCTTCCACGCCGAGATGCCGGCGGCCGGTGACTGGCGGCTGTTCCTCCAGTTCCGGACCGGTGGGCAGGTGCACACCGTCGGCCTGACCCTCGGGGTGGCGTAGCCGCCGCGGCACCGCACGGCCGTCCACCCGGCCGCCGGGGGGCCACCGCGACGATGGCCACATCGGCCACCGCGCCGGTGACCTCCCGGCCCGGGTGGGCGAAGATGGACCGGTGACCACACCGCGCACCGCTCCCCGGCTGATCGCCACCGACCTGGACGGCACCCTGCTCTGCTCCGGCGGCACCGTGACCGGGCGGACCGCCGCCGCCCTCGCCGCCGCCGAGGCGGCCGGGGTCCAGGTGGTGTTCGTGACCGGCCGGCCGCCGCGCTGGATGAAGCAGGTGAGCCCGCACATCGGCGGCCACGGGGTGGCGATCTGCTCGAACGGCGGCGCGGTGGTCGACGTGCGGCGCGGCGAGCTCCTGGAGTCGTTCCCGCTGGACGCCGAGACCGCGCTGGCCGTCGTCGGGCGGCTGCGGGAGAAGCTCCCGGGCACCGCGTTCGCCTTCGAGTACCCGGCCGGGTTCGCCCGCGAGCCCGGGTACGAGGTGCGGATGTGGGGCCAGGACGAGAACCACCCGATCGGCCCGGCGGAGGAGCTGCTGGGCACGGGCGGAGCGGTGCGCGGGCTGTTCAAGCTGCTCGCCAAGCACCCGGACCTCGACCCGGACAAGCTGCTCGGCGAGGCGCGGGAGGCGGCCGGGCACTTGGCCGAGATCACCCGCTCGGCACCGATCCCGCTGCTGGAGATCAGTGCGCCCGGCGTCACCAAGGCCAGCACGCTGGCCCGTTGGTGCGCCGGGCGCGGGATCGACCGGAGCGAGGTGGTGGCCTTCGGCGACATGCCGAACGACCTGGAGATGCTGGCCTGGGCCGGCACCGCGTACGCCGTGGCCAACGCCCATCCGCAGGTGCTGGCGGCGGTGCCGCTGCACACGGTGAGCAACGAGCAGGACGGTGTGGCGGCGGTGCTGGAGCAGTTGCTCGGCCTCCCCGGCCGCTGAACCGGGCCCGCCCGGCGGACGAGGACCACCTGCCGCACACGGCCCCGCCGGAAAACCGCACCGGCCGGCGGAGCGAGCCCGCCGGCCGGTGAACGGACCCACCCCGCAGGGTGGTCCGGTGCTCTACCCGAAGCGCCCGTTGACGTAGTCCGAGGTCCGCTGGTCGCGCGGGTTCTGGAACACCTGCTCGGTCGGACCCGCCTCCACGATCCGGCCGGGCGTGTCGTGGGTGGCCAGGAAGAACGCGCAGGACTGCGAGACCCGCTGCGCCTGCTGCATGTTGTGGGTGACGATCACGATGGTGAGCCGCCCGCGCAGCTCCGCGATGGTCTCCTCGACGCGCCGGGTCGAGGTCGGGTCGAGCGCCGAGCACGGCTCGTCCATCAGCAGGATGTCCGGCGAGACGGCCAGCGACCGTGCGATGCAGAGGCGCTGCTGCTGTCCGCCGGAGAGCGAACCGCCGGGGGTGTGCAGCCGGTTGGAGACCTCGTCCCAGAGGCCGGCCCGGCGCAGGCTGGTCTCCACCAGGTGCTCGCGCTCGTCCTTGGAGACCTTGATGCCGGCCAGCTTCAGCCCGCTGGAGACGTTGTCCTGGATGGACATCGCCGGGAACGGGTTGGGCCGCTGGAACACCATGCCGATCCGGCGGCGGACCTCGGTCGGACGCCGGCCGGGCCGGTAGACGTCGTCGCCGTCCAGCAGCACCTCGCCGGAGAGCGCGGCGCCGCGGATCATCTCGTGCATCCGGTTGAGGATGCGCAGGTAGGTGGACTTGCCGCAGCCGGACGGGCCGATCAGCGCGGTCACCTCACCGGCCGGCATGGCGAGCGAGACCCGCTCCAGCACCTTGTGCGAGCCGAACCAGGCGGAGACGTCACGGGTCTCCAGCCCGGCCAGCGGGGGCTCCTCGCCGTAGGTCTCGTAGTGCGCGTCCTGCGGGTACAGCAACTGCTGCCCGTCGTGCCCCGGGTAGCCGCCGGCGTCGGGCTGGACGGCGGGAAGGGTGATCGTGGTCTCGGCCGGTCCGGCGGCCGGGGCCTGGCCGGGCGGTACGTCGGTCATCGGTGCATCCGTCATCGGTACGGTCCTCCGGGCGCGCGTCAGTAGAGGTTGGGCAGCAGGGCGGCGGCGTTCTCGTAGACCGCCCAGAGCAGCGCGCCCACCACCGGCGCGAGGCTGAGGTAGGCGGCCGAGCGGTGCCAGTACCGGGCCAGCACGATCGCGGCGACCACCGCGCCGAGCAGGCCGAGCGTCCACAGCTGCAGCGTGGCCAGCGCGCCCTTGTCGGCGGCCAGCGCCTTGTCGTAGGGCACGGTGCGGGGCCGGCCGCCCGGGTTGGCCTGCGGGTCGTCGTCCAGCCGGGCGCCGATCATCACCGTCGAGCGCGGGATCCAGTCGGAGTCCCCGGTGACCAGCACCATCCGGTTGCGGGCCGGGTCGGCGATCGGGTGGTCCTCGTCGCCGTACACGTTGACCGTGTAGGTGAACTTGCCCTGCCCGGTGGTGGCCTCGATCTTGTCGCCGACCCGGAGCTTGGTCAGCTCGGCGAACGGCGCCCCGAAGGTCGCGCCGCGCCCGAAGAGCACCGCGACGCCGGCCTGCCCGGGCAGCGCGGTGTCCCGCCGGTGGCCGGGACCGCGCATGAGGTCCCGGCCGGTGGTGCCCTCCACCACGACCACGTGGTGCAGCCCGATCGCCGGGATGTCCAGCAGAGCGACCGGGTCGCCGCTCCCGGCCGCGCCGGTCGGGGCGGTGGCCTTGGCCAGCTGGTCCCGGAAGGACTTGTAGGCGGTCGACTGGAAGTGCTTCTCCTGGACGTGCGAGAGGGTGAAGAGGTAGCCGACGAAGCCCAGGGTGATCGCCGCCAGCAGGCTCACCGCCCAGGCCCCCTGGAGGAACCGGATCCGCCCGGCGGTCCGGCCGGGGCCGGACGGCCCGTCCGGCCCCGCCGGCTTGGGCGCGGTCCCGGGGGCACTCGGCGCGGCGGCCGGGGCCGGCCCGGGCTGCGCCGGGGCGGTCGGCTTCTCCAGTGCCGGGGCCGTCATGACCGGCCGCCGTTGTCGGTGCGACGGCGCAGCAGGCGCCGCCCGAGCAGCGGCGGGACGATCACCACGGCGAGCAGTTCGAGCGCGGTGAGGGTGCTCAGCGTCCAGTCCTCGGGACGGCCGCCGACCTCCACGACGTTGGCCGCGATCTCGGTGGCGGCACCCCCGCGGCCGCGCGCGACCACCTGGCCGGTCTGCGGGTCGACGGTCTCCTCGGCCGCGCCCTCGCCGTCGGCCGGCACGGCGTTCGGGTCGGCGGCCGCGGCGGGATCGCCGGGCGCCGCCTCGCCAGTGCCTCCGGTGGCCGCACCGCCGCCGGTGGCCGCACCGCCGGAGGCCGCGGCACCGCCGGTGGCCGAACCGCCACCGGTGGCCGAACCACCGGTGGAACCGGGCGTCTGGGTGGTACCGGTCTTGCCGGTGGTGCCTGCCTTGTTGCCGGTGGTCCCGGTGGAGCCACTGCCGCCGCCAGTCGCCGCCGCGCCACCGGAGGCGGCGGCGCCGCCCGCTGCCGCGCCGCCCGCGCCGCCGCCGGTGGCCGCCGCGCCGCCGGAGTTGCCGCCCGAGCCTGAGGCGCCGCCCGTCGACGGCTTGCCGTCCACGATCTTGCAGTCGAGCGGCTGCCCCTTGGCGTCACAGGCGCTGGGCTGCGGGGCGTTGTCCAGGATGGTCAGCCGGCCGGCGGAGTTGAAGGTCGGGTTGTTGCAGTTGGAGAGGGTGTTGGGGTCGACCGGACTGGCGTTGCCGGGGATGTTCTGGGCCTGGAGCAGTCCGCCACGGACCAGGCCGCGCGGGATGGGCGAGTAGCCGAGGTCGTCCGCCTCGCCCTGGCCCTGGCAGAGCACGTAGGAGAGGAACTTGCTCAGTGCACCGCCCTTGTCGTTACTGAAACGCGGGAGCGACTTGAGGGAGTTGGCCCGCGGCACGACCAGGTAGCTGTAGCTGGAGAGCGGGTAGGAGCGTGCGTCCGCGTTGGTGTAAACCTCGTCCAGGTTCTGCTGGAGGTAGTTCGGGTCGTCCGGCGGGGTGGCGTCGTCCACACCGCGGATCTTGGCGGCGGTGAGCGCGATGGCGACGTTGGAGGCGGTCGGCAGGGTGAAGTAGCCGGCCGGGTTGAGGACCTTCACCACCGGCCAGTCGCTGCGCTTGGCGAACGCGTACTCGTCGTAGCCGATGGTGCCGTCGCCCGAGCTGGCCTTGATGTAGCCAGCCACCGTGTCCGAGCCGTTCTGGGCGGTCATCCGGCCGGACGGCGGGAAGAACTCGGTGAACTCACCGCAGGTGACGCCGTTGACGGACTTGCAGTACTCGTCCCACTGGGCGGGGAAGGTGTGGCTCATCCACCGGGTGAACTGCGCCGTCGCACCGGAACCGTCCGACCGGATCACCGGGGTGATCGGCAGGTTGGGCAGCGCCCTCCCGTATTCGGCGGTGACCTTCGGGTCGTTCCAGTTGGTGATCTTGCTGGTGAAGATGTCCATGATGGTCTGCGGCGACAGACGCAGGTCGCGGACCTGCTTGCCACCGATCTTCAGGTTGTACATCAGCGCCGTACCACCGGCGGTGATCGGGACGTAGGAGTAGCCGTACACCGGGTTCTCCACACCGGCGTTGCCGCTGCGCTTGACCGCGTCGCTCGCGCCGTCGTCCGGCTTGGTCCGGAACGGTACGTCGGAGGCGGTGAAGTCGTTCTGCCCGATGGACCACTCCTTGCGGCCCCGGGCCGAACCGACGGCGCTGAAGTCGATCTGGATGCCCTGGGGTCCGACGTCCTGACGCCACTGGTCGATCGCCGGGTAGGCCCAGCTGGAGCCACTGGCGGTGAGCGCGACGGAAGCCGCGTGTGCCGGAGCGGCCTGCCCCAGCAACGCCGATCCGGCGGCGATCAGGGTCGACATCAGTATGGCCAACGGGCGCGCCAGGCGGCGGCGTTCGGCCTCCCGCGACATGGGAACTCCTCTTGTGCTGAGGGTGGTCGGTCGGAACATCAGTACTCCCCGGTGACGGCGGCGGGCTGGCCGAGGTGGCCGGCCGGGATCCGGTCCTGCTCGGCGGCCTGGGCGGCGCGCGCGAGCTTGCGCTTCTGACGGCGGCTGATCTCGCCCGGACCGCGTCCGCCGAGCAAGCGGGCGGTGACGAAGAGGATCAGCACCACCGCCATCAGGGTCAGACCGGCGGCGAAGGCGCGCGCGGTCATCTCGGGGACCGGCAGCTTGACGTAGCTCCAGATGTAGAGGGGCAGCGAGATCTGCTGCCCCTCCAGCGGGTTGGCATTGAGGCGCGAGGTGAACCCGGCCGTCAGCAGGACCGGCGAGGTCTCACCCACCGCGCGCGCCATGCCCAGCACCACGGCAGTCACCAGGCCGCGCCGCGCGGTCGGTAGCACGACGTTCCAGACGGTCCGCCACTGGCTGCCGCCGAGCGCGTACGAGGCCTCCCGCAGGGTGCCCGGCACCAGGCGGATGACGACCTCGGCGGCCCGCGTGACGATCGGCATCATCATCACCATCAGCGCCAGCGAGGCCGCGAAGCCGCTCTTCTCGAACCCGAAGGTGAGGATGACGATGCCCAGGATGAAGAGGCCTGCGACGATCGACGGCAGCGCCGTCATCGCCTCCACCAGCGTCCGGACCGGACGGGCCAGCCGGCCGCCGATCTCCGACATGAAGACGGCCGCCGCGATGCCCAGCGGAACGGCGAACAGCGTGGCCAGGCCGAGCTGTTCGAGGGAGCCGACGACAGCGTGGAGCGCGCCGCCGGAGGTGATCGGGGAGAGCGAGGCCGTGCTCACCATCGTCTCGGTGAAGAAGTTCCCGTGCTGGGCCGCCTCGTACCCCTTGGACGCGACGTAGCCGATCTGGTCGGCGATCAACCCGACGACGAGCAGGCCGGAGCTCCAGGCGACCACGGCAACAAGCCGTTCCCGGACCAGGAGGGAGCCCCACTGCATCCGGCCGAGGAGGAAGTAGCCGACGAGGAAGAGCAGGTACCAGCAGAACAGGAAGCCGAAGGCGCCGCTGAACGGAAGCACCCGCTCGTACAGCACCCAGTCCAGTCCCAGCGCGCCGACCAGCGCGCCGGCGATCGTGAAGAGGTCGGCGCGGGTCGTCCCGCCGAGCTTCAGCTTCCGTTCCGGGCGCGGGGCCTTCGGGTCGGGAACGGCGTGCGACTCGTCCGGCGGGGGCACCGATGGTGCCGCAGCGGGCGGCCTGTCGAGGGTGGTCATCGGTGCGTCCCTTCACAACGGGGCGGCAGCGGCCGGTGGAGCCGGTGGCGGGTACTGCGGCTCGCCGCGGACCTCGGATCTGCCTTGGGTGTCTGGTCGGCCACGGCTCAGTCCGCCGTCGCCGCGCCGGAGCGGGAGCGGGAGATCACGAAGCTCGCCACGACGTTGACCAGCAGGGTGATCCCGAACAGGACCAGGCCTGCCAGCATCAGCGCAGAGAGGGCCAGTGCGTCCGACTCGCCGAACCGCAGCGCGATCAGCGCGGAGATCGAGTTGCCGCCGTTCTCCAGCACGTGGGTCATGGTCTTGAAGCTCGGCGAGATGATCAGGGCGACGGCGATGGTCTCGCCCATCGCGCGGCCGAAGCCGAGCATCACGGCCCCGATCACACCGCCCCGCCCGAACGGCAGCACCACCGTGCGCACCATCCCCCAGCGGGTGGAGCCCAGCGCGTACGCGCCCTCGCGCTCGCCCTGCGGGGCCTGCGAGAACACCTCACGACTGAGCGAGATGATGATCGGAATGATCATCAGGGAGACCACCACGCCCGCGACGAAGGTCGACGAGGTGTAGGAGGTCGCGATGTCGCCGGTACGCACCTTGAGGAAGGGGATCGCGTCGCCGAGGTGGTTGGACGCCCAGCGCGCGAGCCCGATGATCTGCGGCTGGAGGAAGAACAGTCCCCAGAGCCCGTAGACGATGCTGGGGATCGCCGCCATCAGGTCGACCAGCGAGATCAGCGTCGCGCGAAGCCGCACCGGCGCGTACTCGGAGATGAAGACCGCCGTGGTGATCGCGACGGGAACGGCGATCACCAGTGCGATGAGGGCGATCAGGATGCCGTTCGGCAGCACGGCGGCGATGCCGAAGTTACCGGCCTGGGTCTGCCACTTCTTCTCGGTGAAGAAGTCGAAACCGACCACGCGCAGAGCCTCGGCGCCGCGCAGGATCAGGAAGAACGCGATCAGCCCCATGATCGCGAAGACCGAGAGGCCCGCGGTCCGCAGCATGCCGCGGAACACCCGGTCGCCGGGCGTGGCGGGGGCGGTGATGGTGCGGGGTACGTCGGGGTCGGGCTGGCGTGGAGCCTCGGCGAACGGTGCCGCGGGCTCGGCGGCGGCTGTCATGGTCTGCTCTCCGGCGCGCTCGGTGGGAACTGCTCGGTCCAGGGGTCACGGGGGGCGGTGAGGAGGCCGGGCGCGATCTCCCCGGGAGGAGAAGGCGCCGGGACGCGGACTCGGCGGGGCCGGGACGGCGGCCCCGCCGAGTCCTCACCGACCGGGCGGTGTCAGGGGCTGCGGCGGATCCGCGCCCAGACCCCGCGGGTGGCGGCGGTCAGCCGCGCGCCGGCCGGGGTGCCGCCCAGAACGAGCGCCGCCGGGCCGCCGACCAGCAGCACCAGGCCGGCGATCAGGGCGATCGGCAGCAGCAGCCGGGCGCTGCCCGACCGGTCCGCCGACGGCGAACCGGCCGCCACCGGCGCCGCCGCGAGCGGGGCGCCGTTCTTGGTCGGTGCCGCGCTCGCCGCCGGCTTGGCAGCGGCGGGGGCGGTCGCCGCCGGGGCGGGCACGCCGCCTGTCGCACCGCTGGTACCGGAAGTACCCGTACCGCCCGAAGTACCGGACGTGTCAGTGCCGCCCGAAGTACCGGACGAACCGGAGCTTCCCGACGAACCGGAGGTGGACCCAGTGCTGCCGTTGTCCGTGACCGGCGTGGTGTCGGTACCGGTCGTGCCGGTGCTACCGCTACCGCCCGTACCCGAGGTCCCACCAGTCGAGGTCCCGCCGGTCGAGGTGCCGCCCGTCGAGGTCCCGCCCGTCGAAGTGCCGCCGGTGCTCGTCGTTCCGCCATCCGTTCCACCGGTCGTGGAGGGGGTCTCCCCGCCGCCCGGCTTGGTCGGGGGCTTCTGGTTCCCCGGCCACGTGCCGTCCTGCGCGGTCACGTGCTTCACCGCGTCCTGGGCCTGCGCCCGCTGCGCCTTGGTCAGCGCGAGGAAGCCCTCGGGCAGGCGGCCCGGCTCGACGCCGTACATCTGGCCGGTGTCGGCGACCGTCCCGAGGAACTTCGCGACCGCAACCGCCTTCTCCGCCGCCAGGTTGCCGGTCGGCACCATCGCGTACTGCACCATGGCCAGCGGGTACGCGCGCTGGTCCCGGGAGTAGGCCGTGTCCGACTGCCCGTAGGGCAGCTGCTGCGTGCCGGTGACGACGTCCAGCGGCATGTCCGCCACCGCTGCCTGGATGGTGTCCCGCGTCGGCGACACGAAGGTGCCGGCCGCGTTCTGGAGTGATGCCTCCGGGATGGCGTATGCCTTGGCCTGTGCACTGTCCAGGACCGCGAAGAGCGTCCGCTCGCCGATCGGCTGGGCAGGCAGCGAGCTGTGGTTCCCCTCACCATCCAGGACCGCGTGCTTGGCCGTCACCTGACCCTGCTGCATGTGCCTCAGCACATCGTTCAGGCTGGTCTGGAGGGGGTTCCACTCGTACTGCTTCCAGTGCTTCAGGTGGTCGGGCAGCGGCTCCTCACCGGGCTTGTCCACGGCGCCGGTGTCGTCCTGCCGGATCAGCTGGTCGATCGGGAAGCCGGGGAAGTCCGGGCGCAGGTAGCGCGAGTTGACCCGGGTGCCCCACGGGTCGCGCTCGCCCTCCAGGAACCGTGCGGCCTCGGGGTCGTTCGCGATCCACGAGGTCAGCTGGTTGGTGACGTCGGTCGACGTGCCCAGCACGATCGGCAGGGACTTCTCGGGGCCGCTGCAGGACGGCCAGGTGAGACCGCTGGCCGCCGAGAGCCGGTTCAGCGAGAGGAACTCCTCATCGGTGAAGATGCAGCTCGGATTCCCCTCGACCGAGGGCATGACGATCAGCCCGGCGGTCTTGTAGCTCTGGGTCAGCATCTTCGCGACCAGTCGGGCGTTGAGCCGCATGTCGCGGATCTGCCGCCCGGACGCGTCGTCCACCAGGTAGCCGATCGAGATACCGCTGTTCGCGACGGGCGAGTAGACGTACGGTCGCACCGGGGTCTCCCGGTCCGGGAGCGCGGTCAGCGCGACGTCGATGCGGCTGCCGCGCAGGAAGCCCTGCCGGGCCTGCGGCTCACCGCCGCCGGAGCTGTACTGCACGGCCAGCGGGGAGGAGGCGAGGCAGAGACCGGTGATCCACTGCTGCATGGCGCGGTTGGCCATCTCCAGGCCGGCCACCGCGACGTCGGGCTGCGCCATCTTGCAGTCGTCCGGCGTGGCGGTGAAGTCGATCGGGATGACCGTCCGGTTCTTCCACGCGCACTGCTCCCCGGCGTACGCCTGGCTCTTCCAGTTCGTGGAGCCTTCGATGGGGAAGTCGCTGGCGAAGTTGAAGACACCGTCGATGTCGTAGATGTGGCGGTCGCAGTCCGCGACGCCGTCGTGCTCCTGGTACATGTCCACCGCGTCGCCACCGTAGTTGGGTTCCACGACGATGGAGCAGCGGTGCCGGGAGTCGCACCCGAGGGACGGGCTGAGGCGGGCGGACCGGACCTCGATCTCGGCCGAGCCGGACCCGTCGGCGCCGGTCGGGGCGATCCGCATGTTCGTCGGCAGGTCCGGCGCGCTCTTACCCGGCCCCGGGAAGGGCTGTTCGAACCCGAGCGCCGGGTCGCCGCCGTAGAGTCCGTTGCCGTAGCAGTCGCCGGGTGCCGGGTCCACCCCGCGGCACTGGTAGATCCGCACCGGGTAGAGAATGGTCGGGTCCCGCGGCTGGGCGCTGGTGGCCGGGGTTCCGTCGAGCTTCACGGTCGGCGTGAAGCCGCTCCACGAGACCTGGATCACCTGGTCCTGGAGGTTCTCGGTCTGTGCGACGGTGACGCTCCCCGCCAGACCGTAGCTGCCCGTTCCCGGCTCCGCGCCCGGCACCCAAACCCTCGGCCCCGGTACCGTCTTCGACGACGCGGCGCGCGCTTCGGTCACCGTCCCGAGCCCGACCGGGACCGTCACCAGTGCCGCCACCACCGCCCATACGAGCGCCAACGCCGGTAGTCGCCGGCGCCACCGCCCTCTGTCTCTCGGGTCGGGTACGCGGATTCTCATGGCGGGTACCTCCGGGAATCGCGAGCCGCGCACGAGGGCGGCACGAGGGAATGGTCGCGTTGAAGGGTGACGGCTCCGGTTGCCTACTATTCGGCCATCCGGACATGGCCGGATCAGGTCGACCGGATGTACGAGAACACAACGCGACGACTCCGTACCGGAGTTGGGAACTCCGCATGCGAGCGGGCCCGCGCGGTGGCGCGGGCCCGTCGTTCTACGGCAGTCGGTACCGGACTGCTGGTCAGCTGCCCTGGGTGAAGGTCAGCGCGAAGGAGCCGACCGACTGGCCGCCCTTGAAGAAGGAGGTGTTGAGCTTGGAGTCCAGGTACTGCGCACCGGCGGCGTCGATCTGAAGGTCGGAGGAAGCGAGCGTCTGGGTGGTGCCGTTGCGGCCGATCTGGCTGTTGCCGGCCGGGTCCAGCAGGGCGACCGACTCGGTGCCGCCGACCGGCACGCCGGTGATCTGCCAGTTGTCGACGCTGAAGTGCAGCTTCTTGAAGGTGGCGCTCTTGCCGGTGAAGACGTTGACGAAGAGCAGGCCGCCACCGAGGTCGATGTCGCCGTAGTAACCGGAGAGGTTCGCCGAACCGGCGGTCACGGGGAAGGTGGTGGAGATACCGGTGACGCTGTCGTACGAGGGGGACGCGGTCGGCAGCGGGATGACGACGATGCCGTTGAGCGCCTGGTCCTTGAGGAAAGCGGTGCTGGAGTTGACCACCGCGCTGCCGGTGGACGGCGTGCTCGCCGGGGCCGTGTCGGCGACGGCCGCACCACTCATACCGGTGACGGCGAGGACGACGACGGCACCAGTGGCGGCGAGACGGGCGCGGGTACGGGACATGCTGGACTCCTAAGGAGAGATGAGATGTTGTGCTGGGTGGAGCAGGCGGCCAGGAGGTCGCCTCGACGGTCGTCCCGTCCCGCACTGCCCGGCGGGGCCGAACGTCCGAAGCTTCTGTGCTGAGCCGCTCTCCTGCGGACCGTGGGCCACTGCCGGATGCCCACGGCGGGCGAGAGTAACCGGACCGGTCAGCTGTGGGTGACGGAACCGCAGGCCATCGTCGGGAGTGCCAGGAAGCCGTAGCTCCGGATCACCTCGGCGCCGGCGGTGCCGCAGATCCAACCCGAGGTGCCGAAGATGTTCCGCAGGGCCGCGCTGTGCGCACCCGTGCCGTTCCACTCCTCCGATCGGACCACGTTGTAGATCGCATGGCCGTAGGCGGTCACGGCGAAGGCCGTGTTGATGCTCTTGCCGGCAGCCGTGTCGGCGACTGGTGCGATCCCGTTGACACTGCGGACGGTCAGCGGACCCGCGGCGTCGCTGCCCTGCGAACGGCCGCCGAACACCTGGCCGATGTAGTGGCCGACGGAGTACGGGACGACGACGTCCGGATCGTTCAGGACCGGGTCGGTCCCCTGGTCCTCCTGGACTCCGGAGACCACGCACGCTCCCGGTTGGATCGCTGTCCCGCTACCACCGAGAGCTTTCAGGAAGACCCACTTGAGGGCCGCCCCGTAGTGCGGGAGGTAGGGCTTGATGACGGCGTTGGGCAACGACGGATCGATCTGTCGCCAGTTGGTGACGGTGCACTCGTAGATGCCCTTGAGCTGCGCCGTGCTCAGGTTCGGCGGCGCGTGCCCGCCGTCCTTGGCCGCCCAGGACACCGCGTCCTTGCCCAACGCGACGAAGAGGTCCGAAGCCGGGTCGCCGGCGGTGTAACTCGGCGGCCGCTCCACTCTGGCGAAGTCCACGGTCCCACCGGTGGTGCCGTTCAGCGCGCTCAGGCCCGCCGCGCCGCCGGTCGGCCTGCCGTCCAGCGCGATCAGCCCCGCCTCGGCACCGATCGGCCTGCCGATCGGCGTGGAACCCGCCTTCGGAACGATCGGCGAAGGCCCGAAGGCGTCCCAGCTGTAGAGCCGCGGCGAGACCGTGTCGCCGGTGCCGGCCAGGTGGGCGTTGTACGCCGCGGAGAGCGCGCTGAGCACCGGCCCGGTCGTGTGGCCACCGACCCCGACGATGTCCTCGGCCCGCGGGGTCCCGGCGGGATCGGCGGTAGCGGTACCGCTGACACCACCGGCGAGTGAACAGGCGAGAACACTGCTCACCAGGAGCCTGAGGAAGGCCTTGCGCATGATTCCGGTCCTCCGGAGGAAGTCGTCGAGGGTGGGCGGCCGGCGCGGCCGCACGGCGGGTCGGTCAGGAGTGCGTGGTGGAACCGCAGGCCACGGAGGGCAGCGTGAGGAAGCCGTAGCTCCTGACGACGGGGCCGGCCTTGGCGCAGATGTAGCCCGAGGAGCCGAAGATCGCGCGCAGTGCGGTGCCCTGCGTGGAGGTGGCCGTCCACTCGGCCTGCCGCACGACGTTGTAGAGGACCCGCCCGAACGCCGTCGCAGCGAAGGCGTAGTTGGTCGTGTTGGTCCCCGGGCTGACCGGCGCGACGCCGTTGATGTTCCGGATGGTCAGCGGGCCGGCGGAGTCCTGCGGGGTGCTGTGCCCGTAGTAGACCTGGCCGATGTAGTGGCCGACCGAGTAGGGGAACACCGCGTTCGGGTCGTTCAGCTGCGGGTCGACGCCCTGGTTCTCACTGGGACCGGTCGTCACGCAGAGGCTCCACAGCTGGAGGCCGATCGCGTTGAGGAAGAACGACCGCGTTCCGGAGCCCGCGTCCGGGAGGTAGGGCTTGATGGTCGCGTTCGGCAGCGCCGGGTCGATCTGCTGCCAGTTGGTGATGGTGCAGTTGTAGATGCCCTTGAGCTGGGCGGTGGTCAGGTTCGGCGGGGCGTTGCCGCCGTCCTTGGCCGCCCAGGAGACGGCGTCCTTCGCGAAGGCGACGAAGAGGTTCGACGCAGGGTCACCCACCTGCGGAGCCCGGTCCGTACGGACGAAGTCGATGTCGCTGGGTATCGCGTTGAGCGCGCTCAGACCGGAGTTGGCCCCCGTCGGCCGGCCGATCGGCTGCGCCCCCTGGTTCGGGACGATCGTCGCGGACCCCGTCGAGTCGAAGCTGTAGAGCCTCGGCGAGGTCGTGTCACCGTTCCCCGTCAGGAACCCGTTGTAACCGGTGGACAGCTCGTTGAACAGCGGCCCGGTGGTCTGCGCCCCGACGCCGACGATGTCGCTCGGCTTCGGGGTCACGGGCTGGTCGGCCGTGGCTGCCCCGGAGGTCAGGCCCGCCAGCGAGCCGGTGATCGCGGCGACGGCGAGCAGTCTGCCCATGGTCTCTCGCATCGTTCCCCTGCTCCCTGTGCGGCGGTGGTCCGGTGTGGCCGGCGGCCACGGGCGCGAGGCCCGGGGCCGCCGGATGGTGCAGTTCACACAGGTGGCGCGGTGGATCAGGCGTGGGTGGTCGAGCCGCAGGCGCCGTTCGGGAGGGCCAGGAAGCCGTGGTCCTTGATGATCGCGGAGCCCGCACCGTTGGTGGTGCAGATCCAGCCGCCGACACCGAAGATGGCACGCAGCGCGGTGCCGTGGGCGTCGGTCGCGGTCCACTCGGCCTCGCGGACCACGTTGTAGATCACGCGGCCGTAGGCGGTGGCGGCGAAGGAGGAGTTGATGACCTTCGGGGTGGCGGTGCTGACCGGCGCGATGCTGTTGATGTCGCGGATGGTCAGCGGGCCCTGGGCGTCGCTGCCCGAGGCGTGGCCGTTGAAGACCTGGCCGATGTAGTGGGCGACGGAGTAGGGAACGACCGCGTTGACGTCGTTCAGGACCGGGTCGGTGCCCTGGTTCTCCTGGACGAGCGGGTTGGCCGTGACGCAGGTGCCCGGGACGACGGCGGTGGCGCCGCCGATGGCCTTCAGGAAGAAGGACCGGGTGCCGGAGTTGGTCTGCGGCAGGAAGGGCTTGATGGTGGCGTTCGGCAGGGACGCGCTGATCTGCGTCCAGTTGGTGATGGTGCACTCGTAGATGCCCTTGAGCTGGGCGGTGGTCAGGTTGGACGGCGCGTTGCCGCCCGACTTGGCCGCCCAGGAGACCGCGTCCTTGCCCAGGGTGACGAAGATGTCGGTGGCCGGGTCACCGGTCTGCGGGCCGCGCGAGGAGCGGGCGAAGTCCACCGTGGTGCTGGTGGTGTTGTTCAGCGCGGTGATGCCGGCGCCGGAGCCGTTCGGGCGGTTGAACGCGGGGGTGGTGATGGCACCGGTCTTGGTGACGATCGTCGAGGAGCCGGTCGCGTCCCAGCTGTAGAGGCGCGGCAGGGTGCTGCCAACGGGCAGGGAGGCGTTGTAGCCGGCCGAGAGGCCGTTCAGGACGGCCTGGGTGGTGTCCGAGCCGACGCCCACGATGTCCTGGGCGAGCGGCAGGGTCGGCAGCGTCGACGGGTCGGCGACGGCGGTGCCGCTCGCGACGGTGACGACCGAGGTCGCGAGGGCGGCGGCGGCGAGCAGCTTGGCAGCGGTCTTGCGCATGTTCCTGTTCCTCCGGTGGGAGAGACGTACATCGCTTGCCCGGGTACTGGTTGTCAGTCCCGGGGCCGGCTGACCGCGTCCGCGGCGGCCTCTCCGGCAGTGCCGATCCTGTCGGTCGGCGCGGTTCCGTCGGAAGGGTGGTCCGGGGTGGCGGGGGATTGTCGATATCTCGGTTCAGAGAGGTTTAGTGACTGGTCAGCCCAGCCGCGGAGGGTGGTAAATCCGCAGGTCGGAGGCCGATGACGTTCTTCTCCAGGTGTCGACTCGGGGGTTTGCCGGAAACCTGCGCTTCACCGGAAGAGGGGGAAAGGGGGCGGACTCGGAGCGGCACCGCGGACACGGTACGAGGTGGTCGAGCTGGGGAAACGGCGGGGCCGCACGCGCGCCGGGGCGACACGGGCCATGCGGGCCATGCGGGAGGGGCGGGCCCACGAGGGGCCGGAACGGGCTGTGCCCGGACTACCAGGGCCACTGCCCGTCGCGCCCGAGCCGGCGCAGCTCCTGCCCCAGGTGCTGCAGTCCGGCCCGGAAGCCCTCGACCCCGGCCTGGCACTGGTCCCGTCTCAGGTAGCCGCGGGCGCTGCGCGCCACCGGGCCGGCCGCGTCGGCGGCGCCCGGGCGGGTGGTGCGGAGCGGCAGGTACGCCGTCCAGACCCAGAGCCGCGCCTCGGACTGCCCGACGGTACATCGTAGCGCGGCCCGTTCGATGATCAGTTCCCGCAGGGCGTCGGCGAGTTCCGCCTCACCGCGGTAGGTGCGCACGCCGACGCCGAGCTGCCGCCCGTTGGCGGCGCGCAGCGCCCAGCCGAGGGAGCGGTCCCCGGCGGGGACGGTCAGGAGCTTCGGCCCGCGCCGCTCAGCGGCCATCGGGGAGTCTCAGGGTCGCTACCCGGTCCGGGAGTTCGAGGGCCGGCTGCTTGGCGAGCAGCACGACGAACCGGCGGAAGGCGTTCTGGCAGGTCGCGTACCGCTCGTAGGCGCGGCTGGACCGCACTTCGGGCAGCGCGCGGGAGCCGGGGATGACCCAGACCCACCCGATGCCGTCCCGGACGTGCGTGATCCGGGCGGTGAGGCCCTCGGCCCCGGCCCGTAAGCCGTCGAAGCCGCGCTCCGCCTCCCCGGCCGTGTCGTACGCGGCCGGGGTCACGGCCACGACCCGGCCGTTGGGTGCCTTCAGCTGCCAGCGGTACCGCCCGTCCGGTGCACGTTCCGCCCGAAACCCCCCTCGACTCACCCCTGCTGCGGTGTGATCGCGGTTCGACGCGTCCACTGCTCCCCCACAGTCCGGTACCTCTCCGAGACGGGAGTAAAGCTATGTGTGCACACGAGACCCCCGGAAGGCCGGGAAATGCACAACTTGCTCCGTTGGCCGCGAAGTTCTCCCTCGTTAAACTTTCACCGGGTGCACACCAACCGCGCGCCAACCACCCCCGGGGCCGTTCCGCACCGTCCACAAACAGTTCGAACAGGGCCCACCACCTGGACGTGTGTTCAGAGTCGGGCGGTCCACCGCACCCGGGTGCCCCTCCCGTACGGCCCGGGCTCGTGCCAGGCGTCCCCGCCGAGCGCCTCGGCACGCCGGGTCAGGTTGCGCAGGCCGCTGCGCCGGCCGCCCTCGGGGATGCCGACGCCGTCGTCGGTGACGGTCAGCAGGACGCCGGGACGGCCGCCCCGGTCGAGCGACTCCGGGTCGCCGCCCACCGGGCGGCCGGCGTCGTCCAGGTGCACGGTCGCCTCGACCTCCACACCGACCCGGGACGCCCGCGCGTGGCGCGCCGTGTTGGAGAGCATCTCGCGCAGAGCGGCCAGGAGTTGACGCCCGGTCTTCTCGCCGACCAGGCTCTCCACCGGGCCCGTGAACGAGACCGACGGCTTGAAGCCGAGCGCCGCGGCGGCCTGGCTGCACTCGCGCAGCACCCTGGTGCGCAGGGTGTCGGGAGCATCGCCGTGGTTGTCGTGCTGGAGGGCGTAGATGGTGGTGCGGACCTCCTGGATGGTGGCGTCCAGTTCGTCCACCGCCTGGCCGATCCGGACCTTCACCTCCGGCACCACGGCCCGCCGGGCCGCGCCCTCCAGCATCATCCCGGTCGCGAACAGCCGCTGGATCACCAGGTCGTGCAGGTCCCGGGCGATCCGGTCGCGGTCCTGGAAGACGGCGAGCCGCTGCTGGTCCCGCTGGCCCTCGGCGAGCCGCAGGGCCAGCGCGGCCTGCGAGGCGAAGGTCTCGGCGAGCTGCTTCTCGGCCTCGCTGAACGGCACCGCCCCGCGCGGGCGCCAGACGCAGAGGCCGCCGAGCACCCGGCCGGCGGCGACCATCGGCACGGCGAGCGACGGACCGAAGCTGCGGGCGAGCCGGATCACCACGGTCGGGTCGGTGGACATGTCGTCGAGGTGGACGCTCTCGCCCTCCAGCAGCCGGGAGGCGAAGCTGTCCGGCGGGAGCAGCTCGCCGCGGACGAACTCGGCGGCCTCCCCGGAGGCGTGGGCGACCCTCATCTGGGCGGTGCCGGGTCCGGTGCCGGACCCGGTGTCGGCGTCGGCGTCCGCGGTCGGCAGCAGGATCATGCCGAGCGCGGCGTCGGCGAGCTCCCGGACCTGCTCGGCGGCGACGGTCAGCGCGACCTCGGCCTCGTCGGTGGAGAGCAGTGCGGTGGTGACGGCGGCGGCCCCGGCGATCCACCGCTCGCGGCGCCTGCCCTCCTCGTAGAGGCGGGAGTTCTCGATCGCGACACCGGCGGCCGCGGCCAGCGCGTGCACCACCTGCTCGTCCTCGGGGGTGAAGGCGCCGCCGCCCTGCTTCTCCGTCAGGTAGAGGTTGCCGAACACCTCGTCGCGGATCCGGATCGGCTCGCCGAGGAAGGTCTTCATCGCCGGGTGGTGCGGCGGGAATCCGTACGAGCGCGCGTCCGCGCCCAGGTCGCTCAGCCGCAGCGGCTCGGGGCGGTCGATCAGCGCGCCGAGGATGCCCCGGCCGACCGGGAGCTCGCCGATCTCGGCGGCGGTGGCGTCGTCGATCCCCACGTGGATGAAGTCGGACAGCCCGTGGCCGCCGGGGGCGATCACCCCGAGGGCCGCGTACCGGGCGTCGACCAGCTCGGCGGCGCCGGTGGCGATCCGGTGCAGGGTGGCGTGCAGGTCGAGGCCGGCGCCGACCGAGACGACGGCCTCCAGCAGCCGCTGCATCCGGTCGGTGACGGCGGCGGCGGACTGCAGCCGCTCGGCGACCTCGGTGACCAGGGTGTCCAGGCCGAGCGAGGAGATCTCGGGCACCCGGTGCGGTGCCGGGTCGGGCCCCGGCCCGGCCCCCGTCGGCCCGGCCCCCGTCGGCGCCGGCTCGGGCTCCGCAGGTCCCGCGGGCGCGGCGGACGCGGCGGGCGCGGCCGGCACGGCCGAGGCCTCCGGAGCCGCGGGCCCGGCGGGTACGGCGGGCGCAGGGGGCACAACGGGCACCGCGGGGTCGGCGGGAACCGCGGGGTCGGGCAGGGATGGCGTGGGGTCCATGGTGACGAGCGTAGTTTGTACGGTTTTCCGCCGAAGTAGCGACGCGACGATCGGATGATCAGGCCGCCACCGGCACCAGCAGCCCGTCCGCCTCCCGCTCGCGCTCCCGCATCGCCCGCAGCCGCCCGTCCGGCACCGCCAGCAGCTCCGACCACCCGCCCCGCTCGACCACCCGGCCGCCGTCCAGTACCAGCACCTCGTCCACCGTCGAGTCGTCCAGCCCGGCCAGCCGGTGGGTGATCAGGACCGTCGTCCGCCCCGCCGTGGCGGACAGCAGGTCGGCGGTGAGCGCGTCCGCGGTGGGCAGGTCCAGGTGCTCCGCGGGCTCGTCCAGGACCAGCACCGGGAAGTCCGCGAGCAGCGCCCTCGCCAGGGCCAGCCGCTGCCGCTGGCCGCCGGAGAGGCGGGCGCCGTGCTCCCCGACCATGGTGTCCAGCCCGTCCGGCAGGGTCCGCGTCCAGTCCAGCAGCCGGGCGGCGGCCAGGGCGGCGCACAGCTCCTCCTCGCCCGCCGAGGGCCGGGCGAGGCGCAGGTTCTCCCGGAGCGAGCTGTCGAAGACGTGTGCGTCCTGGGCGCAGAGGCCGATCACCCGGCGGACGTCGTCCCCGGCGAGCGCCCGGCTGTCCACAGCCTGTGGACGGCCCGCGGCGAGCACGACGCTGCCGGAGCTCTGGTCCAGGAAGCGGAGCAGCGCCTGGGCGAGCGTCGTCTTGCCGGAGCCGGACGCGCCGACCACCGCGATCCGCCGCCCGGCGGTGAGGTCCAGGTCGACGCCGGCCAGCGCGTCGGCCTGCTGCCCGGGGTGCCGGGCGGTCAGCCCGCGGACCGCGATCGGGAACGGCCGCTCCGGCAGCGCCGCCGGGGCGGCGGGCTCGGCGACGGCGGGCGGCGCGTCCAGCACCTCGGCGAGCCGGGCCGCGGCGGCCCTGCTGCGCCGGCGGGCCTGGACGGCGAGCGGCATCCCGGTGACCGCTTCGAAGGCCGCCAGCGGGGTCAGCACGACCACCGCCAGGCAGACCGGCGCCAGCGTGCCCGCCCGGACGCCCTGCAGGCCGACGGCCGCGGCGGCGGCCACCGTGAGGCCGGTGAGCAGCGAGATCAGGCCGGTGCCGAGCGCGGCGGTGGCGGCCGAGCGGGCGGCCAGGCCGGTCAGGGTGGCGTCGGCGGCGCGGACGGCGGCGAGCCGGCCGGGCAGCGCTCCGGCGACGGTGAGCTCGGCCGTCCCGCTGAGCGCGTCGACCACGGCGGTGGCCAGCCGGCCCCGGGCGGGCGCCTGCCGGCGCTCGGCGCCTGCCGACCAGCGGGCGGCCAGTGCGGGGACGACGGCGCCGGCCAGCAGCAGGCCCAGCCCGAGGACCAGCCCGGCGGCGGGCAGGAAGGCCCCCATCGCCAGCGCCGCGGCCAGCGACACCAGGGCGGCCACGGCGGCCGGCAGCCGCCAGCGCAGGTAGTGGTCCTGGACGGCGTCGACGTCGGCGACCAGCCGGGAGAGCAGGTCGCCGCGCCGGAAGGCGGGCAGCCCGGCCGGGGCGAGCACGGTGAGCTTGCGGTGGACGGCGGCGCGCAGGGTGCCGAGGGTGCGCAGCACGGCGTCGTGCGAGACCAGCCGCTCGGCGTAGCGGAAGACGCTGCGGCCGATGCCGAAGGCCCGGACGGAGGTGACGGCCATCATCAGGTAGAGGACGGGCGGCATCTCGGAGGCGTAGGAGATGAGGTAGCCGGAGGTGGCCATCAGGGCGACGGCGCAGCCGAGGGCGAGCGCGCCGAGCAGGACGGAGAGCGCCAGCCGGGGCCGGACGGCCTCCGCGCCGGGTGCGTCGTCCTCCGGCGGCGCCTCCGGCGTGGGCCGGTCCCGGTGGGCGGGCACCGCGGCCCGGGCCGGGACGGCGGGTCCGGCGGCCGACCCGTCGGCGGGCCCCGCGGCCGGGCCCGCCAGCCGGACCCGCCGGTCGGCCGCCGCCAGCAGCGCGGGGCGGTGCGCGACCAGCAGCACGGTGCGCGCCGGGTCTGCGGCCAGCGCCCGGACGGTCCCGACGACCGCCGCCTCGGACTCGCCGTCCAGGTTGGCGGTCGGCTCGTCGAGCAGGACGAGCGGGCGGTCGTCGGCGAGCAGCACCCGGGCGAGGGCGAGCCGCTGCCGCTGCCCGGCGGAGAGTCCCGCGCCGTCCTCGCCGAGCACGGTGGCGAGTCCCTGCGGCAGGCGTTCCACGAAGTCGAGGGCGTGCGCGGCCCGCAGGGCCTCCCGCAGTTCGGCGTCGGCGGCGTCGGGCCGGTGGAGCGCCAGGTTCTCGGCGACGGTGCCGGCGAACAGGTACGGGTGCTGCGGCACCCAGGCGATCTGCCGCTGCCAGCTCTCCGGCGCGAGGTCGGCGAGGTCGTGCGTCCGGCCGTCGGCGGCGGTGATCCGGACGCTGCCGGCGTCCGGCGCGGTGAGGCCGAGCAGGACGCCGAGCAGGGTGGACTTGCCGGCGCCGCTCGGGCCGGTGAGGGCGACGGTCTCGCCCGGGCGCAGGGTGAGCGAGGCGTCGTCCAGGGCGGGCGCGGTGCGGCCGGGGTAGGCCACGGTGAGCCCGTCGAGCCGGAGGGTCGCCCCGGCCAGGGCGGGCGCCGGGGCGGTGCCGGCGGCGGGTCGCTCCGTCTCCAGGACCCGGAAGATCTCGTCGGCGGCGGTGAGGCCCTCGACGCTGGAGTGGTAGAGCGCGCCGACCTGCCGGATCGGGAAGTAGACCTCGGGGGCGAGGATCAGGATCATCAGCCCGGTCTGCAGGTCGAGCGTGCCGTCGACCAGCCGGAAGCCGATCGAGACCGCGACCAGCGCGACCGAGAGGGTGGAGAGCAGCTCCAGCGCGAACGAGGAGATGAAGGCGATCCGCAGGGTGCGCAGGGTGGCCCGGCGGTAGTCGGCGGTGATCCGGGCGACGGTGGCGGCCTGGGCGCGGGCCCGGTTGAACACCTTGAGCGTGGGGAGGCCGGCGACCACGTCCAGGAAGTGGTGCGAGAGCCGGGACAGGGCGGACCACTGCCGGTCCATCCGGGCCTGGGTGGCCATGCCGATCAGCACCATGAAGAGCGGGATCAGCGGAAGCGTGCCGGCGATGATCGCGGCGGAGGTGAAGTCGGCGCCGACGATCCGCAGCAGCACGATCACCGGGACGACGACGGCGAGCGCCAGCTGCGGGAGGTAGCGGGCGAAGTAGTCGTCGAGCGCGTCGACGCCCCGGGTCGCGAGGGTGGTGAGTTCGCCGGTGCGCCGGCCCGCCAGGTAGGCCGGGCCGAGCGCGGTGGCGTGGTCGAGCAGCCGGCGCCGCAGGGTGGACTTCACCCGGGCGACGGACCGGTGCGCGGTCAGTTCGGTGAGCCAGCCGACCAGCCCGCGGCCGACCGCGGTGAGGACGAGCAGCACCAGCGGTGTGCCGAGTTCGTCGAGCCCGGCCCGCTGCTGGAAGCCGCGGACCACGATCTCGGCGATCAGGCTCGCCTGGAGGACCACCAGGGCCGCGCCGGCCCCGCCGAGCAGGACCGATCCGGCGAGGAAGGCGCGGGTGGTGCGGGCGTACCCGAGGAGTCGGGGGTCGACCGGCTTCACGGCGTCAGGCCTGGTCGAGCGCGGCGGCCGGGTCGTGCCCGGGGATGTGCTGGACGCCGATCCGCTTGCGGAACACCCAGTACGTCCAGCCCTGGTAGAGCAGGACGAGCGGGGTGAAGACGGCGGCCACGACGGTCATCAGCTTGAGCGTGTAGGCCGAGGAGGCGGCGTTGGTCACCGTCAGGCTCCAGCTCTCGTTCAGGCTGGACGGCATGACGTCCGGGAAGAGCGAGAGGAAGAGCATCGCGACGGCGGCCACGATGGTCGCCCCGGAGAGGACGAAGGCCCAGCCCTCGCGGCCCAGCTGGTTGGCGACCAGGGCGCCGACCAGCGCGAGCACGGCGGCCACCAGGGCGGCGAGGCTCCAGCCGTTGCCGCTGTCGGCCTGGGTCCAGAGCAGGAAGACCACCGCCAGCGCCGCGGCCGCCAGGCCGAGCCCGAGGGCCGCCGTCCGGGCCCGGTCGCGGATCTCGCCGACCGTCTTGAGCGCCGCGAAGACCGCGCCGTGGAAGGTGAACAGGCTGAGCGTCACCAGGCCGCCGAGCAGGGCGTACGGGTTGAGCAGGTCCCAGAAGGTGCCGACGTAGTTCTTCTGGGCGTCGATGTCGACGCCGCGGACGATGTTGGCGAAGGCGACGCCCCAGAGGAAGGCGGGGATCAGCGAGGTCCAGAAGATCGCCTCCTCCCAGTTCCGCTGCCAGCGCGGCTCGGACCGCTTGGCCCGGTACTCGAAGGCCACGCCGCGGACGATCAGGCAGACCAGGATCAGCAGCAGCGGGATGTAGAAGCCGCTGAACAGGGTCGCGTACCAGTCGGGGAAGGCCGCGAAGGTCGCGCCGCCGGCGGTCAGCAGCCAGACCTCGTTGCCGTCCCAGACCGGGCCGATGGTGTTGATCAGCACCCGCCGCTCGGCGGTGTTGCGGGCGAGCGGCTTGGTCAGGATGCCGATGCCGAAGTCGAAGCCCTCCAGGAAGAAGTAGCCGGTCCAGAGGACGGCGATCAGGACGAACCAGACGTCGTGGAGTTCCATGGTCTACCGGTCCTCAGTAGGCGAAGGCGAGCGGCTTGTCGGCGTCGTCGTCCGAGGACGGGCCGCGCAGCGTCGGGTCCTCGGTGGGCGGTTGCTCGGAGGTCACCGGACCGGCCTTGGCGTACTTGACCAGCAGCCGCACCTCGACGACGGCGAGGATCGCGTACAGGGTGGTGAAGGTGGCCAGCGCACCGATCTGGGTGCCGACGCTCACGTTCGGCGAGACCGCGCTCGCGGTGGTCATCAGCCCGAACACCGCCCAGGGCTGACGGCCCATCTCGGTGAAGATCCAGCCGAAGCTGTTGGCGATCAGCGGGAAGCCCATGGTGAGGATGCCGATCCGCCAGCTCCACTTGGTGAGGAACGGACCGAGTTCGCGCCCGGGGGTGAGCATCAGTCTCGGCACCTCGGTGTCCCCGGTCCGGAACTCCGGTGCCACCAGCCACTTCCTCCGGGTGGTCCAGAGGCCGATCGCCCCCGCCACGAAGGAGGTCATCCCGAAGCCGATCATGAGGCGGAAGCCCCAGTAGGTCACGAAGATGCTGGGGATGTAGTCCTTCGGGTCGCCGCCGTACTTGGCGGCCTCGGCGTTCGCGGTGTCGTTGATGCCGGGGACGGACGAGCTGAAGTCGCTGTTGGCGAGGAAGGACAGTATCCCGGGGATCTCCAGCTCCACCGAGTTGTGGCCCTTGCCGACGTCGCCGACCGCGAAGATCGAGAACGGCGCGGGGGCCTGGGTGTCCCAGAGCGCCTCGGCGGCGGCCATCTTCATCGGCTGCTGGCGGAACATCACCTTGGCGAGCGAGTCGCCGCTGAGGGCGGTGCCCAGGCCGAAGACCACCGCGAGGACGAGGCCGAGCCGCAGCGAGGTCCGCATCACGGCGACCTTCTTGACGTCGGCCGTCTCCGGCTTGCGCTTGGCCTTCCAGAGGTGGAACGAGGCGATGCCGACCATGAACGCCGCGCCGGTGAGGAAGGCGGCGGTCAGGGTGTGCAGCACCACGGTGACGGTGGTGTCCTGGAAGAGCACCCGGACGATGTCGGTGAGCTGGGCCTTCCCGGTGACCGGGTCGACGGTGTAGCCCACCGGGTGCTGCATCCAGGAGTTGGCCGCCAGGATGAAGTAGGCGGAGAGCACGGTGCCGAGCGACACCATCCACATGCAGGCGCAGTGCAGCTTCCTCGGCAGCTTGTCCCAGCCGAAGATCCAGAGCCCGATGAAGGTCGACTCGAAGAAGAAGGCGATCAGCGCCTCCATCGCGAGCGGGGCGCCGAAGACGTCGCCGACGAAGCGGGAGTAGTCGGACCAGTTCATGCCGAACTGGAACTCCTGGACGATGCCGGTGACCACGCCCATGGCGATGTTGATCAGGAAGAGCTTGCCCCAGAACTTGGTGGCGTGGAAGTACTTCTCCTTGTCCGTCCGCACCCAGGCGGTCTCCAGCCCGGCCACGATGGCGGCGAGGCTGATGGTGAGCGGGACGAAGAGGAAGTGGTAGACGGTGGTGATGCCGAATTGCCATCGCGCGATGGTCTCGTGAGCGATTGCCAGTTCCACGTCGCCCTCTCTCCAACCGACCCATGAGGTCACATTTAGGACAAACTTCATCTATAGCCGTAGACCGTTGCCGAACCGCGCAAGCTTGTCCGCTTGTGAACGTGAACACGTTCACAAGGGTCAGTATCCATCATCCTTACGGGTGATTTGCGGGCGGGGTGCGTGATACCGGCTACTGAGCGGCGGTGATGCCGTGCGCACAGTCTGCGAAGCCGCCCGCCCGGCCACAACGAGCGGCCGGGCGGGTGGGGAGGCGCTCTTGGACGATCCGGCGCATTGACAGCCGCCGGCCCTCCCGAACCGGACCATCCGGAGCACGCCGCCCCCGCGCCGACCGGGGCCGCGGTCCGGGCCCGCGGGCTGCGCCCGGCTCCCCCGCTACGCCCGGCCGAGGAGCTGGGTGCCGGGGGCCGAGGGGGCGCGGGCGGTGAAGAAGTCGACGAACGCCCGGAGGAACTCCTCCGCCGTGATGACGCCGTCGCCGTCGGTGTCCAACTGCCGGAACCCGTGCGAGAGTTCCGCCGGATGGACACGACGGCCGCCGAACATCACGCGGTACTCCGCGAAGTCCAGCCGGCCGTCCTGGTCGGTGTCGGCCGCGGCCAGCACGGCCCGCAGCGCGGGGAGCAGCCCGCCCTCCAGGTAGGCCGGGTCCCGGTCGCAGCCGGCCAGGGTCGCCGCGACGAACTCGGTCCGGCTGATCCGGCCGTCCCCGTCGGCGTCCATGGTCGCGCGCAGCTGCTCCCACCAGCCCTCGAACGCGGCGTACACCCGCGACTCGCCCTCCTCCGAGAGCTCCAGCCGCCAGCAGACGTTGTGCGCCATCGCCTGGAGGTCGCGGGCGGTCAGGTGGCCGTCCCCGGTCTGGTCGAGGACCTCCCGGAAGAACCGGTCCAGCCGGGGCGGCCGGGTGTCCCGGCCGGACGGCCGCCCGGGCTTCGCGGGCGGCCGGCCCGCGGCGGACCGGTAGCGGAAGCGGTCCGGCAGCCCGGTCATCACGACGCGCCCGCCGTGGTGCAGCAGCCGGGAGAGGACGGCCGCACGACGGGTGCGGACCAGGCCGAACCGCGCCCGGTAGACCGGCGGGAGGTCGGCGACGGTCAGCGCGGTCACCAGCCGGCCGATCACCGCCCGCGCCAGTCGCCAGCCGACCGGGCCGAGGAACCGCAACCGCCGCGGGCAGGGCGCCTCGTGCAGCATGTCGTACAGCAGGTACCGGGCCGCCTCGGTGAACTCCAGCTCCTCGGAGGCCGTGCGGACCAGGTAGGCCGGCAGGTCGGCGGCGGTCGGCGGCAACACCCCGTCGGACAGCCCGAACACGCCCGCGATCCCGGTGAACTCCCGGTACAGCTCCTCCAGTTCGTCAGGGCTGTACGGGTCGCCGCCCAACTCCCGCATGGCGGCGACCGATTCGAAGAGGGTGAGCAGCACCCAGGCCCGGGTGGCCGGGTCGTGGGCGTCGTACGCGCGGCCGTCCCCTGCGGTGCCGCGGATCCGCCGGTGCGCCCGGTCGAGGCGCTGGACCTCGCGCCACAGCTGCTCCTCGTCCGCCTGGAACAGCCGCCGTCCGCTGCCGAGGGTGTGCTCGATCCGGCGCCACGGGTGGCCCCGGTAGGTGGAGTGCTCGGCCATCCCGGCCCCGACGGCCGGGTGGGAGGCCTGCAGCACCAGCAGCCGCCAGGCGACGAGCACGATCCGCCACTCGCCGAGGTCGCGCCGGAACGAGACCGCCGGTCCGGCCGCTGGGCTGGGGGGTGACGACGCCATCCGGACTCTCCAAGGGGCTGCTGGGCCTTCCCGTGCCGGGGGCGGCATTCCCGACGGACCGCCGGGAAAACTCGCCCAGCGATAGTGGGACCGTCATACCGGATGGTGACCCGCCCGGCCCGCCCCGGCGCACCCCCGGCACCCGCCCCCGGCACCCGCCCGGCACCCGCCCCCGGCACCCACCCGGCACCCGCCCGGTCACGTCCTCGCGGCGTGCTCCTCGGCGAGCGCCCCCAGCTCCGCCAGGTCGACGGCGTCCAGACGCAGCCCCGCGGCGGCGATGTTCTCCACCAGGTGGGCCGGCGAGGAGGTGCCCGGGATGGCGAGGATCGCCGGCGAGAGCGCGAGCAGCCAGGCCACCATCACCTGGGCCCGGGTGGCGCCGTGGCGCTCCGCGACCCGGCGCAGCGCCGGGTGGTCGGGCACCCCGGTGCCGCCGAGCGGGTAGAAGGGGACGAAGGCGATCCCCCTGGCCTCGCAGTCGGCCAGCAGCCGGTCGCCGTCCCGGGTGTGCTCCAGCACGCTGAACTTGTTCTGCACCGCGACCACCGGCGCCAGCGCCTCCGCCTCGGCCAGCTGGCCGGCGTCGACGTTGCTGACGCCGAGGTGCCGGATCAGGCCCTCCGCGCGCAGCTCGGCCAGGGCGGCGAAGGGTTCGGCGATCGAGGACTGGCTGGGCATCCGGCGCAGGTAGACGAGGTCGAGCCGGTCCACGCCGAGCTCGCGCAGGTTGCGGTGGACGGCCGCGCGCAGGCCGTCCCGGTCGGCCGGGGCGAGCCATTCGCCCTCCGGGTCACGGCCCGGGCCGATCTTGGTGGCGATCACCAGGTCGTCCCGGTAGGGGTGCAGGGCCTGCCGGATCAGGCCGTTGGCGGAGACGTCCCGGTAGAAGTAGAACCAGGCGGTGTCGATGTGGTCGACGCCCAGCTCGGCGGCCCGCCGCAGCACCTCGCGGCTCTGCTCGGGGTCGCAGGCGGGACCGTGCCAGTCGTGGGAGGGCAGCTTCATCGCGCCGAAGCCCATCCGGGAGACCGGCAGGTCGCCGCCGAGGAGGAAGGTACCGGCGGCGGAGACATCGGGTGTGGGTGTGGTCGTCATGGCACCAAGCCTCGAACGGGCTCGCGGAGCCGCCCGCCGATCTGGCAGGTTGCTGCCATGAGTACCGATCGGATCATCACCCTGCACGGCGAGAGTGAGCTCGTCCGGCTGGCCGGACACCTCTTCGTCGCCTCGCGCGAGGAGTTCCTGGTCGCGGCCGCCGACCTGATGACCTGGTCGGCGGGCGTCAACGCGGCCTTCCGCGAGGGCAAGCGGCCGCACGTCGTCCCCGGTCTCACGATGCGCAAGCTCTACACCCGGCGCGCCCTCGCCGACCCCGAGTCACACCGGCGGCTGCTGCGGATCGCCGACTCCGGCATCGAGGTCCGGATCTCCGACGGCCCGCTCACCCGCGAGGCGATCGTCATCGACCGGCGCACCGCGATCCTGGCCGGGCCCCCGGTCCGCGGCGTCCGCACGTACACGGTGGTGAACACCCCGGAGGTCGTCGACGGCGTGCGCTCGCTCTTCCGCGCCGCCTGGGAGGCGGCCACCGACCTCGCCGGCTGCGGCACCGCCCCGCCGCCGCTGTCCGGGCAGGCCCGCCTCATCCTGCGCACCCTCGCCGCCGGCCACACCGACGAGACCGGCGCCCGGCTGCTCGGCGTCTCGCTGCGCACCTACCGGCGCCGGGTCGCCGACCTGATGACGGCCCTCGGCGCCTCCTCCCGCTTCCAGGCCGGCCTGCTCGCCCAGGGCCTGCTGGACGAACCCCTCACGCCCGACGCCCCCCGGTGACCTCCGGGCCGATCGCGAACCCCTTCGCCGGGCCCTCGGGGATCAGCGCGTCCTCGCCGTAGGGCGTCCGCACCGAGGCGGCGTACGCGCCGCGCTCGGGGTCGGGGCCGGTGAGGACGGTGACGGCGCCGCCGTCGTCGAAGTCGTCGATGATCACGTAGACCGGAATGCCCGCGGTGGCGTAGGCGCGGAGCTTGAGGACCCGGTCGCGCTGGCGGTTCTTGTGGCCCGGTGAAACGGTCTCGACCATGAGAGCGACGCCCGAAGCCAGAATCCCCAGGCCCTCGGGGTGAACGATCTCCTCCAGGTCGTCAGGCGCGACGTAGACGTCGGGGATCGTGACCTTGAGTCCGCTGATGACGTTGCCGTCGTTCCCCGGAGCCCATCCGGTACCCCGCAAATGATCATGTAGTGCGAGCAGGATCCGCCGATTGATCGTCATGTGCCGGGCCCCGCCTGCAGGTGACATCTCAATGGCTCCCTCAATGATCTCCGCGTGGAAGCCCTCGGGAACATCCATGGCCTTCCACACCTGCCACAGCGCCTGGTCCAGGTTCACGATGGTCTCCTCGGCTACGAGCGCGAACATTGAGACACCCCTCATTCCCGTCCAGTGTGATCAGCCCGCGTGATCCCACACAAGCCGCAGCCGTACGGTCGCACGCGATCGGCGGAGGGGCGGTGTGAACCAACCGGGTTCACCTGATCGGGGGGGGTTTCAGCGCTGGTGGGGGAGTTCGAGGCGGAAGGTGGCGCCGGCGCCCGGGGCGGTGTGGAGGGTGAGGGTGCCGCCGTGGGCGTGGGTGAGGGCGGTCGCGATGGCGAGGCCGAGGCCGGCGCCGCCGCGCTTGTCGGGGCGGCTGCGGGAGGCGTCGACGCGGTAGAAGCGGTGGAACACCAGGGCCGCCTGGTCCGCGGTGAGGCCGGGACCGGAGTCGGCGACCTCCAGCAGGCAGAGCCCGCCGTCGGTGCCGACCCCGATCCGCACCGGGGTGCCGGGCGGGGTGTGCTTGACCGCGTTGCCGACCAGGTTGGTGACCACCTGGCGGAGCCGGGCCTCGTCGCCGAGGACGGGCGCCGGCCCGGGCGCACCGGTGCCGGCGGGGCCGGTGAGCGCGACCGGACGGGACGGGTCGAGCGCGGTGAGGTCGTGCAGGGCGTCGGCGGCGAGGGTGCGCAGGTCCATCGGGGCGAGGTCGAGCGGGCGCTCCTCGTCGAGCCGGGCGAGCACCAGCAGGTCCTCGACCAGGGTGCCCATCCGGACGGCCTCGTTCTCGATCCGGCCCATGGTGCGCTTGACGTCGGCCTCGGCGGGGAGCGCACCCATCCGGTACAGCTCGGCGAAGCCGCGGATGCCGGCCAGCGGTGTGCGCAGCTCGTGCGAGGCGTCGGCGACGAACCGCCGCATCCGGGCCTCGGACTCGGCCCGGGCGGCGAACGCGGCCTCGATCTGGGTGAGCATGCCGTTGAGCGCGACGGACAGCCGGCCCACCTCGGTGCGCGGGTCGAACTCGGGCATCCGGTGGGAGAGGTCGCCCGCGGCGATCCGTTCGGCGCCCTCCTCGATCCGGCCGAGCGGCCGCAGCCCGGCCCGGACGGCGAAGAAGCCGAGGGCGGCGATCAGGACGAGCACGGCGCCGCCGATGCCGACGAAGGCCCGGTGCATCCGGGCGAGGGTGCCGTCGATGTCCTCGCGGGAGACGGCCACCATCAGGTAGGCGGGGGCCGGTGCGGCGAACACGCTGCCCGACTGGGCGGGCGGCCGCTGGAGCGGCAGGACCAGCGCCCGCCAGCTGCGCTGACCGCGCTGGTCGGGCAGGTCGAAGGGGGCTTCGGGGTCGGTGGCCGCGGGGTCGAAGCCGGCCAGCTGCGGAGCCGGGTCGTTCTCGGAGACGGGCTGGCGGACGACGAGCTGCACCTTGCCGTCCGCCGCGAGGTACTGGACCAGGTACTGGCTGGGCAGCGCGGCCAGGAACGGTGCTCCGGCGCGCTTGCCGCCGCCGGTTCCGGTACCGCCCCCGCCCCCGCCGCCGATGCCGCCGCCGGCACCGGCCCCGGCCCCGGCCCCGAGCCCGCCGACGGCGGCGACGGCGGGCTGCTGCTGCTTGCTCTCCTGCCAGTTCTGCCGGGTCGGGGCGCGGCGGGCGAGCGGCTCGCCGAACCGCTGCAGCTGTTCGTCGAGCCGCTGGACCAGCTGGACCCGGACGGTGCCGAGGACCACGGCGTCGCTGATCACCAGGCCGGTGGTGACCAGGACGAGCGCGAGCACCAGCAGGCGGGCGCGCAGCGACAGCCGGCCGAGCGTCCGGGACGGTCGGCGGAGCAGCGTGGTCAGCGGGAGCGGCCGGCGGCGCATGCGGGGCGGTGGCCGGTCAGGCCTGCGGCGGGCGGCGCAGCGCGTACCCGATGCCGCGCACCGTGTGGATCAGCTTGGGGCCGTGGGCCGGGCCGGAGTCGAGCTTGCGGCGCAGGTAGGAGATGTACGACTCGACGATGGAGAGGTCGCCGCCGAAGTCGTAGGCCCAGACGTGGTCGAGGATCTGCGCCTTGGAGACCACCCGGCCGACGTTGGCCATCAGGTAGTGCAGCAGCTTGAACTCGGTCGGGGAGAGCGCGACGGCGGTGCCGCCGCGGGTGACCTCGTGGGCGACCGGGTCGAGGGTGAGGTCGGCGACGATCAGCCGGCCGTCCTCGGCCGGTCCGCCGGAGCGGCGCAGGATGGCGCGGATCCGGGCGATCAGCTCCTCCAGGCTGAACGGCTTGGTGACGTAGTCGTCCGCGCCGACGGCCAGGCCCTGGACCTTGTCGCCCACACCGTCCTTGGCGGTCAGGAAGAGCACCGGCAGGTGGTCGCCGGGGTGTCCGTGGACGGGGCCGGCTATGAGGCCCCGGCTGGTCTGCTCGCGGAGCCGTTCGACGACGGTGAAGCCGTCGAGGTCGGGGAGCATCACGTCGAGGACGACCAGGTCGGGCCGCTCGGCGGCGATCAGTTCGAGGGCCTCGGCCCCGCTGGCCGCGGAGGCGACCCGGAAGCCGGAGAAGCGGAGCGAGGCGGAGAGCAGCTCGCGGATGTTCGGCTCGTCGTCGACGACGAGGAGGAAGGCCTCCCCCGGGCCGCCGTTGTTCACCGCCGGGGTTCCTGCTGTGGAAACAGTGCCTTGCACGGGGGTTCCGCCTCCCGGTCGGACGATGGCGTTCAGCTTGAGGCTAGCCCGGGGAGGCTATGAGCCATCGATGAATGTTGGATTAACACCTTATCGGGCGGTTTTACACGGACGGGCCCACAGGGTCGGCTTGGGTGGTGTGCGCACGGCTGCCGCGAGCCGAGGCGGCGGGCCGGGACCGGTCGGTCGGGGCCGCGCGGCCCGGCCCCCGGAGGAGGTCGGACCGGGCCGCGCGGGACGTCCGGGGGCCGGGGCTGGCCCGGGAGCTCCCGCCTGGGGCGGGTTCCCGGTCGCGCCCCGCGGGGTCAGCCCCCGGACGGGTTCCGGGTGCCGGCGCCGGCTGAGCCGCCGGCCCCGAAGCCGGTGGCGCCCTCGACCAGCTGGGTCGCGGCGTAGCCGCCGTCGGCGGCGGGGGTGCCGACCACGGTGACGCTCTGGCCGGGCTGGAGGTCGGTGACCTTGCCCTCCTTGTTGAGCTGGACCCTGGTGGTGTCGCCGGTGGTCACCTTCACGGTGTTGCCGTTGGCGTCGGTCAGGTAGACGGTGGTGCCGTCGACGGCCTTGACGGTGCCCCGGGTGAATCCGCCGCCCTGACCGCCCTGGCCGCCCTGTCCCTGACCGCCCTGGCCGGTCCCCGTCCCCTGGCCGCCCTGGCCGTTCCGGCGGTTGCCGTTCGCCCCGAAGCCACTGGCCGCCGCCCTGGGCTGCTGCCCGCCCGCGGCGGCCGTCCGGCCGGAGCCGGAGCCGTGGTCCCGCTGGTACCAGGCGCCGCCGGCGAACGCCGCCGTGGCGATCACCGCACCGGCCAGGACCAGCGACGCCCAGGGCAGCCGGCGGCGCGGCGGCGCGGCCAGCTCGCCGCTGACGTCACGGGCGTCCGGCGGGGTGGAGAGCAGGGCGACCTGCTCGGCGGGGGTGCGCGGCTCGATCTCGTCGCTCATGGTCTGCGGTCCTTGGTCACTCGTGGCGGAGGGCGTCGATGGGGCGCAGCGAGGCGGCCCGGTTGGCGGGGTAGCCGCCGAAGAACAGGCCGACGGCGACGGCGGTGCCGAACGCCCCGAGCACCGACTCGGGGATCACCACCGGCTCGATGCCGACGATCCTGAAGTGCGATCCGGCGAGCCCGGCCAGTACGCCGAGCCCGGCCCCGATCACCGACAGCAGCGTCGCCTCGGTCAGGAACTGCCCGAGGATCACCGCCCGCGGGGCGCCGAGCGCCTTGCGGATGCCGATCTCCCTGGTCCGCTCGGTGACGGTGACGAGCATGATGTTGGTGATCCCGATGCCGCCGACCAGCAGCGAGATCGCCGCGACCGCGCCGAGCAGCACGGTGAAGGTCCTGGTGGTGGACTCCCGGGCGGTGAGCAGCGAGGCCTGGCTGCTGATCCGGAAGTCCGCCTTGCTCGGGTCGGCGATCGCGTGGGTCCCGAGCAGGACACGGGTGATCTCCTCCTGCGCCTGCGCGGTGGACTCCGCCGAACTCGCCTGCACCAGGATCTGGTTGACCGCGCCGAAGCCGGTGAACGCGTTCTGCACGGTCGGCAGCGGGGCGATCAGCACGTCGTCCGGGTCGGTGAAGCCGGTGCCGCCCTTGGCCTGGAGCACGCCGACCACGGTGAACGGGGTACCGCCGACGGTGACGGTCCTCCCGACCGGGTCCTCGGCGGCGAAGAGCTGCTTGGCGGTGGTCGAGCCGAGCACCGCGACCTTGCGGGAGTCGAGCACGTCGTCCTGGGTGAAGTACTCGCCGTGCGCGACCTTCTGGTTGGCGGTCTCGAAGTACGCGGGGTAGGTGCCGACGATCGAGCCCGGGCTGTACGAGACGTCCCCGTACAGGGCGGTGCCGGAGGCGGTCACCACGGGCGCCACGGACTTGACCGCGTGCGCGGCGTCGGCGTCCGTCGCCAGGGCCTTCGCGTCGGCGACCGTGAGCTTCCTCGCCCCGGCGGCGGACCGCGCGCCCCCGAAGGACGACCCGGAGGTGACGGTCAGCGCGTTGGTGCCGAGCGAGGTGATCGACTCCTTCACCGCGACCGAGGAGCCGTTGCCGACGGCGAGCAGCAGGATCACCGCGGCGACGCCGATCAGCACGCCGAGCATGGTGAGGGCGGAGCGCACCTTGTTGGCGGCGAGGCCGCCGACGGCGAAGCGGAGCATCTGCCAGAGGATCACGCGGGCACCCCCGCCCCGCGCAGGGCTGGCGGCGGTCCGCCCACCGGGGCCTGGCGGACGTCGGCGACGACCGCGCCGTCCACCAGCCGGACCACCCGCTTGGCGTGCCGGGCGACCTCGTCCTCGTGGGTGATCAGCACGACCGTGCGGCCGGTGGCGTTGAGTCCGTCGATGATCGCGAGCACCTCGTCGGTCGAGCGGCTGTCCAGGTTCCCGGTGGGCTCGTCGGCGAGCAGCATCGCGGGCGCGGTGACCAGGGCGCGGGCGACCGCCACGCGCTGCTGCTGGCCGCCGGAGAGTTCGTTGGGCCGGTGCCCGGAGCGCTCGGCCAGGCCGACCAGGGAGAGCGCCGCGAGCGCCCGGCGGCGGCGTTCGGCGGCGCGGACGCCCGCGTAGGCGAGCGGGAGCTCGACCTGGGCCAGCGCGGTGGTGCGGGGGACCAGGTTGAAGGACTGGAAGATGAAGCCGATCCTGCGGTTGCGGACCAGCGCGAGCTGCTGCTCGTCCAGGTGCCCGACGTCGGTGCCGTCCAGCAGGTAGCGGCCGGAGGTCGGCACGTCGAGGCAGCCGAGGATGTTCATCAGCGTGGACTTGCCGGAGCCGGAGCTGCCCATCACCGCGACGAAGTCGCCCTGCTCGACGTCCAGGTCGACGCCCAGCGGCTCGCCGGTGACCGGGTCGTCCGGGCCCCGCAGCGCGTGCACGGTCGCGTCGCCGTGGCCGTAGGACTTGGTGAGCCGGCGGATCCGGATGACCGGCGGGGCCGCTCCCTGCGGGGCCGCTCCCGGGCGGACCGCTCCCGGGCGGACCGCTCCCGGGTGGACCGGGACGATGGCGCGGGGCATCAGCGGCCACCGCCCCGGCCGGCACCCGCGCCGCCGGCCGCGCCGCCGGCACCGCCCGCCACACCGCCGACCCCGGCCACGCCCGCGCTCCCGGCGCCCGCGCCCGCACCGCGACCGCCCTGGCCGCCGTTCGCGCCGGGGAAGGAGCCGTTGGGGAACCCGTTCGACCCGCTGGTGGAGGCCAGCTCGACCTGGTCGCCCTCGCTGAGCCCGGAGAGCACCTGCACGGTGGTGTCCCCCACCACGCCGACCCCGACGCCGACCCGCTCGGTGCTGCCGTCCGGGTGCACCAGGGTGGCGGTCCGGCTCGCACCGGTGCCGGACAGGGCCGCGGTGGGCAGCGAGAGCGCGTCGCCCGCCTCGCCGGTGACCACCGAGACGGTCGCGCTGAGCCCGGTGCGCAGCTTGGTGGTGTCCCCGGTGATCTGGAGCGTCGCCGCGTACTGGACGGCGGCCGAGCCGCCGCCGCTGCCGCTCACCGGCAGCGGGCTGACCGCCAGCACGGTGGCGTCGAGCTTGGTGTCGGACTGCGCGTTCAGCGTGACGGTGGCCGCCTCGCCCTTCTTCAGCTTCAACGAGTCCAGCTCGGAGAAGTTGGCGGTGACCTGCATCCCGGTCGGGTTGGTCAGCACGATGAAGCCGCTGGGGGCGCCGGTGCCCGAGGAGGTCGACTTGGCGGTGGTGGAGCCGCCGCCGGTCGTCCCGACGGTGTCGCCGACCTTGGCCGACACGGAGGCGACCGTGCCGTCCACGGAGGCGGTGAGCGTCGTGCCGGTGAGTGCCGCCTGGGCGTTGGCGAGGTTGGTCTGCGCGGTGGCGACCTGCTGTTCGGCCTGGGCGACCGCGGCGTCGTCGACCTTGGTGGTGGTGATCGTGGTGGTCTGCGGCTCCGGGGCGACGGCCTGCGGCGCCGGCACGGCGGCCTGCGCGGACGGACCGGTCTGCGCGGACGGGTCGGCCTGCGGGGCGGACGCGCTGCTCCCGCCCGCCCCGCGGCCCGCCGTCCCGCCGCCCGCCGAACCGGCGGCGGAGCCGGCCCCCGCGGCCGCGGACTTCGCCGGCAGCTGCTGGACGGTCGTCGTGGTGACGCCCGCCCGGGCCTTGGTGAGGTTGACCTGCGCCGTGTTCAGCGCGGACTGCGCGGCGTCCACCTGCTGCCGGGCCGCGGTGGTGTCGACGGTCGCCAGCACCTGGCCCTTGGCCACCGTGTCGCCCACCGCGACCTTGACGGCGGTGAGCCGTCCGCCCGTGGTGAAGTCCTGGGCCGCGTCGGTCGGCGACGCCAGGGTGCCGGTTCCGGACACCGTGGCCAGGACCGTGCCCTTGGCCACGGTCGCCGTCCGGGCCGGGGCCTTGGCGGTCTGCCGGTCGCCGCCGTCGTCCAGCGTGGTGTACGCCAGGGCTGCGACGCCGAGCAGCGCCACGCCGAGCGCGGAGTTGACGAGGACGGCCCCTCGCCGTCGCGGGAACACCTTCATGGCGGACAGCTTCCCGGGGCGCTCTTGGGTCGTCCTGGACGCCGGCTGGGAGATGGCTGACCGGCCGAACCGGGACGATCCGGCACGGCACGCCCGGTCCGGGCGCCCGTCTTGGCCGCCGCAGGACCGGCCGTTGACCGATCTCCCAGGAGTCTCCCAGCCATCCACAGCCACTCCTGATCCGTCCGGACGGAGCGGCCCCGCGGAGCCGCCACACGGCCCGGCCCGGCCGGGCGGAGGGCACCGAAGAGACGGGAGGGCCCCCGAACGGACGGGAGCCGGGCCGCGGCGGCGCACTGCCGCCGGACCCGGCTCCCGGAACGCCGCGGAGCGTACGGTCAGAGCTCCTTGCGGAACGCCTCCGCCACCGCGAGGAAGATCGAGTTGCCCTCGACCTCGCCGATCGAGATCCGCACGCCCTCCGGGAACGGCCGGACGATCACGCCGGCCTCGGCGCACGCGGCCGCGAAGTCCTGCGAGCGCTCGCCGAGCGCCAGCCAGACGAAGTTCGCCTGCGAGTCCGGGATCTCCCAGCCCTGGGCGCGCAGCCCGGCGACCACCCGGTTCCGCTCCTCGACCAGGGCCTCCACCCGGACCATCAGGGCCTCCTCGGCGCGCAGCGAGGCGACGGCCGCGTCCTGGGAGAGCTGGGTGACGCCGAACGGCACCGCGGTCTTGCGCAGCGCGCCCGCCACCGGCTCGTGCGCGATCGCGAAGCCGACCCGCAGACCGGCCAGGCCGTACGCCTTGGAGAAGGTGCGCAGCACGCAGACGTTGGGGCGGTCGCGGTAGAGGTCGATGCCGTTGGGCACCTCGGGGTCGCGGATGAACTCGATGTACGCCTCGTCGATGACGATCAGGACGTCGGCCGGGACGGCGTCCAGGAAGCGCTCCAGCTCGGCGCGGTGGATCACGTTGCCGGTGGGGTTGTTCGGGTTGCAGACGAAGATCAGCCGGGTCCGCTCGGTGACCGCGGCGAGCATCGCGTCGAGGTCGTGGTCGCCGCCCTCGGTCAGCGGCACCGGGACCGGGGTCGCGCCGGCGACCTGGGTGATGATCGGGTAGGCCTCGAAGGAGCGCCAGGCGAACATCACCTCGTCGCCGGGGCCGGCGGCGGAGAGGATCAGCGACTGGGCCACGCCGACGGAGCCGGTGCCGGTGGCGATGTGCTCGGCGGGGACGCCGAAGTGCTCCGCCAGCTCGGCGGTGAGCTCGGTGACGGCCATGTCCGGGTACCGGTTGAGCTTGCCCGCGGCGGCGACCGCGGCCTCCAGGACGCCGGGCAGCGGCTCGTACGGGTTCTCGTTGGAGGACAGCTTGTAGGCGTCGGCGCCGGCGGGCTTGCCGGGCTTGTAGGTGGGGATGCCGTCCAGCGTCGGCCTCAGGCGGGGGCCCTGTGCTGCGGTCACGGTCGTTCTCCTTCGTAGTCTCCGCTGCGTTCGCCCGCCACGGTCGGGATCACCGCCGTGCCCGGGAAGTCGGAACGCACCCGGTCCACCCCGGTCGGGTGCCCTGAACGATACCGATCGCGCTCACCCGTAGGAGTGAGATGCCCGGTCGGGTTACAGACGCAGATCAGCCATTCTGGCGGGTTCCTATGGCACATGTCAGAGGTAAGACGGCTGGTTTCGTGCGGGTATCGAAGGGGCGCACACAGGCTCACTCTCGGAGAAACGTATCTCCAAGGGCTCCCGATGCGCCGGTCACAGACCCTTGTCAGGAGCCATACGATCGGTCCGCCATGACAGCAGCAGCCAACCAGAGCGGTCGGCGACCCACCACCTCACGGCGTCTGGAGCGGGCCGGCATCCGGGATGTGGCAGCAGCCGCCGGAGTGTCGATCACCACCGTCTCCGACGCGCTGAACGGGAAGGGCCGCCTGCCCGACGAGACCAGAAGCCGGGTGCGCGAAGTCGCCGAGCGCCTCGGATACCGACCCTCGGCGGCCGCCCGAACCCTGCGCACCGGACGGTCCGGCCTGATCGGCCTGACCGTCACCACCTACGGCGAAGAGCCGTTCACCTTCACCGAGTTCGCCTACTTCGCCGAGATGGCCCGGGCCGCCACCAGCGCCGCCCTCGGCCGCGGCTACGCGCTGGTGGTGCTGCCCGCCTCCTCCCGGCACGACGTCTGGGGCAACATCGCCCTCGACGGCACCGTGGTGATCGACCCACCCGACCAGGACCCGCTGGTCAGCGAGCTGTACCGGTCCGGCGTCCCGGTGGTGAGCGACGGCAAGCCCGGCAACTGCCCGGTCACCGCCTGGGTCGACAACGACCACGAGGCCGCCGTGCTCGGCATCCTCGACCACCTCTCCGAGGCCGGCGCCCGCCGGATCGGCCTGCTCACCGGCACCAGCACCGACACCTACACCCGGCTCTCCACCGAGGCCTACCTCGGCTGGTGCGCCAAGGTCGGCCAGGAGCCGGTCTACGAGACCTACCCCGCGCACGACCCGGCCGCCGGCGCCGTCGCCGCCGACCGGCTGCTCGCCCGCCCCGACCGCCCGGACGCCGTCTACGGCCTCTTCGACCCCAACGGCACCGACCTGCTCGCCGCCGCCCGCCGGTACGGGCTGCGGGTGCCGGACGACCTGCTGCTGGTCTGCTGCAGCGAGAGCGACGTCTACGCCACCACCGAGCCGCCGATCACCACGCTCTCGCTCAAGCCCCGCCGGATCGGCACCACGGTGGTCAACCTGCTCATCGACGCCATCGAGGGAGTGGACTCCGGCACCGGCGTCGACATCGCCCGGCTCTTCCCGCCCCGTTTCCGCACCGCCGGCACCGGACCGCCGCCCGGCACCCTGATGCCCACCGAGCTCATCGTCCGCGCGTCCTCGCAACGGCGGAGCCCGCGCACCACGGTCAGCCCGCCCCGCCCGCCGGGCGAGGTGTGACCCCGCGACGGCGCCCCTCGGGGTCGCGGTCTAGACCATGCCCAGTCGGGACAAAACGGACCTGACGGACCGCCCGGCTGACGCTCCGGAGGATTGGATACCCACCAGGTGACGACGCCGGGAGAGTGGTCTTCCTATGATGGGCGAATGACACCCGAGGACCGCTTCCCCGGGCCTGAACACCCGGACTCAGGCCCCCGCCACCAGCCGGACCTCGACGTGCTGCCATACGGCACCTATTACGAACCGGAGCCCGCCGTCGGCTACTCCGAGACCCCGTACGAGGCCGAGACCTACAGCGGCTACGGCGGAGCCCGGTACCTCGAACAGCACTGGCCGGCCCCCGGGGCGGAGCACGGCACCGGCCCCGGCGGCCAGACCGTGCACGCCCACGGACCCGTCGACGGCCACCCCGGCGCCCACGCCGACGGCCACGGCCCGCACGGCGACGGCCACGGCTCCCACGGCGGGCACCCCGGCTACGAAGCGGGCTACGAACCGCCGGCGCCGGCCGACCGCCCCGCGCACGCGCACGCCGGCCACCAGAACCACCCCGACCACCGGGAAGGGCAGGGCGACGACCCGCCGACCATCGAACTCGGCCCCCCGCTCGCCGAACCGGGCCTGGCCTACCACCCCTACCCGGCCCCCGGCCCCGGTGAGCCGCCCGGCCCGCTCTACGTCGTCGGCGACGTCCACGGCTACCTCGACGAACTCCTCGCCGCCCTGCGCCACCAGGGCCTGATCGACGCCGACGGCCACTGGTCCGCCGGCCGCTCCCGGATCTGGTTCCTCGGCGACTTCACCGACCGCGGCCCGGACGGCATCGGCGTCATCGACCTGGTCATGCAGCTCGCCGCCGAGGCCGCCGCCGCCGGCGGCTACTGCCGCGCCCTGATGGGCAATCACGAACTGCTCTTCCTCGGCGCCGCCCGGTACGGCGACGAGCCCGTCCAGTCCACCGCCGGCACCGCCTCCTTCCTCGCCGCCTGGCGGCTCAACGGCGGCCAGCAGCACGACCTGGAACGGCTGGAGGCCCACCACATCAGCTGGCTCTCCCGGCTGCCCGCCATCGCGCTGGAGGACGGCCACCTGCTGCTGCACTCCGACACCACCGCGTACCTGGAGTACGGCGAGTCCATCGCCGAGGTGAACGACGCCGTCCACGACCTGCTCGCGGACGAGGGCGTCGACGAGTGGTGGGACTGCTTCCGGCGCTTCACCAAGCGCTTCGCCTTCCGCGGCGACTCCGGCCCGACGGCCGTCCGCGAACTGCTGGCCTCCTACGGCGGCGCGCGGGTCGTGCACGGGCACAGCCCGATCCCGTACCTCACCGGAGCGGTCCACTCCGACGACGGCCTGCCGCCGCACATCCCCGGCCCGTACGTCTACGCGGACGACCTGGCCGTCGCCATGGACGGCGGAGTCACCATGGACGGCCGGCTGCTCGTCGCCAGGCTGCCCATCTGACGCCCGGAACACCACGGGGCCGGACCGTTCACGGTCCGGCCCCGACCGTTTGACGCAGCGTCGGCCGAACGTGCGTTCCCGGCGCCCGGACCGGAGCGCCCGCGCGGCCGGGGCGCGAAATTCCGGAAAGCCACTGTCGATCCGGCCCCACCCGCCCCTACCATCAGGGACACACCACACCCGGCCGCCCGTGTGGCGGCCCGTCTCCGCGCCCCGGCCCCGCTCACGTGCGGGGCGGAGCGAACGGGGTTCTGCATGAACGGGGTCCCCATGAACGACGCCCCGCACCTGCTCGCCGAGGACCGCCCGGACTTCGAGCGCCTCCTCGACGAAGCACTGCGCGACGACACCGTCCTCACCGCCCTGCGCGCGCCCGGCGCGCCCACCTCCGACCAGCTGCGCGCCCGCGCACTGCACGAGGCCGACACCGCCGCCGCCCCGGCGGCCACCGAGTACGAGCACTACCTGCGCCTGCGCGAGAACCTGCACGCCGCGCCGTCCCCGCACGGACCGCCCGGCCCGGCCGGCGAACACACCGCGCCCGGGCTGCTCGCCCAGCTGAGCTCGGCCGACGGCGGAGCGGGGCTCATCCCCGTGCTCACCGTGCTCACCCCGATCCTCGCCTGGGCCGCCGCACTCGTGCTGCTCCTGCTCGGCTACGGCCTGCGCGCCGCCGACCCGGACCTCGCGCTCGGCCGCTCCCTGCTCACCGCGGGCTGGCTGGCGCTCGCCGCCGGGGTGGCCGCGATGGCCGTGGGCATCGTCGGGCTGATCCTCACCGCCCTGCGGGACGGCTCCGCCGCGCCCGTCCCGGCCGGCGCCGATCCGGAGCTCGCCGCCGAACTCGCCGACGCCCGGGCCGACTGGCAGCGCGCGCTGCGGGGGCGGGCCCTGCCCCCCTACCTGGCCGCCGCCGCCCGGGCCGGCGGGTCGGCCGGCGGCGGGTCCGGCGGCGACGGAGTCGCCTCGCACGCCCTCACCGGCCCCGACGACCGCTGACCGACGACCGGGGCGGCCCGCCGGACGCGCTCCGACGGACACGGCCCGCTCCCGGGAGGACGGCCTCCGGGGAGCGGGCCGCGGAACCGGGCCGGTCGCGGGTCAGCTGCTGCGGCGCCGGGCCCGTCGGGTCAGCACCAGCGCGGCGCCGCCGACCGCCAGCAGCGTGGCCGCGACGGCCGCCGGGACGACGGGGTCCGAGGAGCCGGTGTCGGCCAGCTCGGGCCCGGCCGCCTTCGCGGGGGACGGCTTGGCGGCCGTCGGCGTGACGGCGGCCGGCGTGACGGCGGCCTTGGTCGCCGACGGGGTCGCGGCGGCCGGGGTCGCGGCCGGCGTGGTCGCGGCGGGCGTGGCCGCCTTGCTCGGCGTGCCGGTCGCGGCCGGGGAGGCCGCGTCCGTGTCCACGCAGGCGGGGGCGCCGTCGACCGGCGTCGTGCTGAGCGCCTGCTCGGTCCACAGCAGCACCGGGCCCGCGCCCGGGTAGTAGCCGAAGGCCAGCTTGCTGTCCTGGGTGTTGACCTTGAAGTTCTTCCCGAGGGTGATCCGGACGTCGAGCGACCGGTTGCCGACCGGGCCGGACGCCCACTTCGTCGTGTCGACGGAGCCGCCGACCATGCCGACCGCGCCCAGCGGGACCTTGTGCCAGCTGCCGTCCCGCGAGTCCTGGACCTCCACCCGGGCGTCACAGGCGGCCGGGCCCTCCATCGAGCCGACCTCCTGGCCCGCCCAGAGGAAGAAGGACGGCGCCCGGAGGTGCCAGTCGAACCCGTTGGCGGACTTGATCGAGACCTTGAAGGCGTGCGGCTTCCCGTCCGCCGGGACCGGCTTCGGCAGCCCCTCGATCGTGGTGGAGAGGCCGGTCACCTTGACCGTCTTCCCGGTGCGCGAGACCCATTCCCCGGCCTGTCCGTCCCGGCCGAACGCGGGAGTCAGGAAGGCCTCCAGGTCGAGGTCCGTGACCGGACCGGGCTGCGCGGACTGCACCAGCTTGAGCCGGAGCTTGAAGGTCCGCGCGGCGTGCGGCTGGACCTCCACCGCGGCACCGGTCAGGTCGGCGGCCGTCCCCTCGTGGCCGCCGGTGCCGCCGCCCAGGTCCTGCGCCACGAGCTTCACCGGCTGCCAGGCACCGGACTCGCCGTCCGCGTACTCGGCGACGACCTGGTCGACACCGAGCTGCTGGGAGCCGATGTAGACGACCAGGTGCTCGGCGGTGGCCGCCTGGTCGGCGTCGTTCTTCACCGTCAGCGTCCCCTCGGACCAGCCGCCGCCGGGCTCGACGGAGGCGAACCCGTCGATCCGCACGCTGTGGGGGGAGGCGCCGGGCGCCGCCTGGGCGGGGACGACGAGCGCGAGCGGGGACGCCACCAGCGCAGCGGCCATGAGCACATGACGAATTCTCACATCAACCCCGGAAGTCCGAATCGGCCGCGCATTTCCCTGGCGGCTGCGCGAGGATTCCCCCCCTCACGCGGGCGGCAGACTATCTGATCTTCATGTTGGAATGTCAACCAACTATTTCGGCAAGGCCATTCGACACAAATCGACAAATGCACCTCACATCTCCGGCTCCGCTCTCCGCTCCTTCGCCCTCCCCGGCCTCCCCGGCCTCCTCCTCGCCGCCTCGGCCCTCCCCCCGCCGGGGGAGGCGGTTCACCCCCGGTGACGACGTCCCCGACCGCCCCGCACTGGAATCGTCGGAACCAGCCGGGCCACCGCCGCCCGCCGACCCGAGGGGACGCGATGAACACCCACACCACCCTGGAGAAGCTGCACGGCCGGACCGCCCCCGGAGTGCCGCGCTGGGCCGTGCGGACCGCCTGGGCCACCAGCCTGACCGCACTGCCCGCGGGCCTCTGGCGGATCGCCGCGTTCACCTTCGGCGCCCCGCTGCTGGAGCCGGCCGCCGGGGCGGACCCGGAGTCCGGGGGCCTGTGGTGGTTCGTGATCGTGCTCAGCCTGGTCAGCGAGGCGCTGGCCTTCCTCGCCTTCGGACTGGTCAGCACCTGGGGCGAACGGTGGCCGCGCTGGATCCCGTTCCTCGGCGGACGCCCCGTCCCGGTCCCGGCCGCGGTGGTCCCCGCCGGCCTCGGCGCCGTCGCGCTGATGATCCTCCCGTACTCCCTGCTGATGGGCGCCTTCGGACTGGACCTCACCGGCGAGTCGAGCGGCCTCGTCACCCACGGCTACCAGACCGTCCTCTTCTGGGCGTCCTACCTGCCGCTCGGCCTCTGGGGCCCGCTGCTCGCCGTCCTGACCGTGCACTACTACCGGCGCCGCACCGGGGACGCCGCCCGCCGGCCGTCCGCCGTACTCGCCGCCTGAACCGCCGGACCAGCCCTGAACAGCCCGGACCGCCCGACCCCGGTGCGGCGCCCGTGAGGCCCTCCCCCGACCTCCCCCCGGCCCTACGGCACCGCGACCTCCGCGGCCGCCCGGACGAACTCCCGCACCCGGGCGTTGGTGTTGCCCTCCAGCCAGACGGGCCCGCGCTCGATCGGCGGCGCGTCGCGGATCGGCACGTAGGCGAGGTCGGGCCGCGGGTAGTACTGCCGGGAGTGCTCCCCGACCGGCAGCACACCCCGGCCGAGCGCGACCAGGGTCAGCATCTCGGAGAAGGTCCCGCCGGCCGGGCCCTTCGGCACCGGACGCCCGGACGGCGTGCGGTCGGGCGTGCGGTCCCGTTTGAAGGCCGCCGAGGTCACCGCCGGGTACTGCACCACCGGATGGTCCGCGAGCACCTCCAGCGACACCGACTCCTCGCCCGCCAGCGGATGGCCGGCCGCCACCGCCAGCACCCGGCGCTCGGTCATCAGCACCGGCCCGCAGGCCATCCCGTCGAACGGGTAGGACGCGATCAGGACGTCCACCGAACCGTCCAGCAGGCCGGAGCGGGTGTTCGCCAACTGGGCCTCGCGGACGTCCACCCGGCAGTCCGGGTGCCGTGCGGTGAACAGCGCCACCGCCTTCAGCAGCACCGGCGCCGTCCCCTCCCCGAGGAAGGCCACCCGCAGCTCCCCGGTGACGCCGCGGTTCGCGTCCACCGCCCGGCGCACCGCCTCCTCCATCCCCGTCACCAGCGGCGCCAGGTCGTCCGCCAGCCGCCGGCCCACCGGGGTGATCCGGACCGTCCGGCTGGTCCGCTCGAACAGCGGACCGCCGACCCTCCGTTCGAGCTGCCGCACCACCTGGCTGATCCGGCCGGTGGTGAGCAGCAGGCGCTCGGCCGTCCGGCCGAAGTGCAGTTCCTCGGCGAGCGTCAGGAAGACCTCGACCTCCAGCCGTTCCAGCACCGGCCCCACCCCTCTCCGGCGTTTACCCCGGCTCAACGATCCTTGACCGATCCCGCCTTGATGGCACCGGCCGCCCGGCGGATCGTAGAGGACACCACCCGGTACCGCCTCCCAGCCTGGAGCCCCCCATGACCGCCGTCCGCGTCAAGGCCTTCGACCACCTCGTGCTCAACGTCGGCGACGTCGAGCGCTCGCTGGAGTTCTACGCCGGCCTGCTCGGCCTGGAGCCCGTCCGCGTCGACGAGTGGCGGGCCGGACAGGCCCCCTTCCCCTCGATCCGGATCACCCCCGAGACCATCATCGACCTGACCGGCGGCCCCCGCGGCGGGTCCAACGTCGACCACATCTGCCTCACCGTCGACCCGCTCGACTGGCAGGAGGTCATCGACTCCGGCGTCTTCACCGTCCTGGAGGGCCCCGTCCCCCGCTACGGCGCGCGCGGCACCGCCACCTCCGTCTACGTCCAGGACCCGGACGGCAACACCGTCGAACTCCGCTGGTACCCGGAGGACGCCGCCTGAACCGCTCGACGGCAGGCCCGTGAACGGGTCGGGGCCGCGCCGGTACAGGGGTCCGGCGCGGCCTCGACCACCGACGACACCGTTCGTCAGTGCCCCGTCCACCCGGCGGAAACCCGGACGAGGCCGTCGGCGGACGATCCGCGGTCCGTCCCACCGCGGTGGCGGAGAACCGTGGTGACGAATGCGCCTCGGTACGCATACGCTGCTGCCGAGAGGATCTTCCTGTCGCACCCGTAGCGCCCGTTCAGAGGCCACGGAGCGGTCCTCGGCACACATCCGCATTCGGTTCTTCACCCGGGGGAACACCACCTTGTCCGTGCGCTCGTCCGCCCACGCCCGCCTCCTCGCCGCCACCACGCTGGTGATCGCCGTCGGCGCCGCCGCGCTCGTCCCGGCGACCGCCCATGCCCAGGCCCCGGCCGTCGGCACCACCCCGACCGCCCCGGCCGCCGCCCCCGCGACCGCCCCGGCCCCGAACGCCGCCAAGCCGCTGGTGGCCACCCTGGAGCCGAACGCGGGACAGGCCCCGCTGACCCGCGGCGGCGTCGGTGCGGCCCTGACCATGACCGTGACCAACGACTCCGACCAGGAGCAGCGGTTCCACCCGGCGGTGGCCGTGAAGCCGGTGGGCGGCGACACCAAGTCGTGGACCTGGATCGAACTCGATGCCAAGGCGATCTCCGCACCCGACACCTGGGACATCGCGACCTGGGGGAACGACGGCTTCGCCGGCGCCATCGTGCCCAAGGGCGGGATGGCCTCCAAGCCCTTCACCGTGCCGGCCCGCACGACCTACACCTGGGCGGTCTCCTTCGACGTCAAGGCCTCGCTCCCGGCCGACGTCACCGCGCTGACCGTCACGCTGCTCAACGACGAGGGCGACAGCACCAACAGCGCCCCGCTGACCCTGCCGGTCGCCGCCCCCACGGGCGCCCTCCACCAGGACTTCGCCGACCTCCAGGGCACCGTGTCGTACCGGAAGCCGTTCGAGACCGACCTCCTCCTGACCAACAACGGCGGGCCCGTCGAAGCGGCGATCACCCCGACGCTCCGCTTCGGCGACGGCTCCCGCAAGGTCCCGGCCGACCTCAAGCTGGAGGTGAAGCAGGGCGGCTCCTGGGTCACCGTCCCCGGCACCGACAACGTCTGGAAGCTGCCTCCCGTGACCGGCGGTCTCGGCAAGGGCGCGACCCACCACTACCCGCTGCGGCTGTCGCTGAACGGCTACACCGGGGAGTGGAACAGCCTGTCCGAGACGCTCAGCCTCCTCCCGGACACCGACCAGGGCCCGGTCTACACCATCATCAAGGCGTCGCTGACCGTGGACGGCACCCCCGTCCCGTCCCCCCAGCCGTCCGCCTCCACCGCCCAGCCCAGCCCGGGCGCGCCGTCCACCGCGCCCGGTGCCGGCGCGACCACCGCCCCGTCGAAGGCCACGACCCCCGGCACGGCGCCCGCCACGGCTGCGGCCACGGCCACGGCCCCGACCACCGCGCCCGGCAACCAGGCCGTCCCGGCGGCGCACACCTCCCCCTCCCCGACCTCCACCGCGGCCGGTACCCACCTGGCGGCCACCGGCGCCGGAAACACCGGCGCCCTGCTCGGTACGGGCGGCGTCCTGGTGCTGCTCGGCGCGGGCGCGGTCCTCTACACGAAGCGCCGCCGGACCCAGGCCCGGGGCTGACCCGTCACCGGTGCCCCCGGACGGCCGTCGCCGTCCGGGGGCACCGGCGTCCGGGGGAAACGCGGAAGGGCCGTACCGGCTAGGACTTGTCCGGCCGATCATGTGACTATCGCCCGTCTTGTTCGTTGGTTCGGGCATGGGGCGGGGAGATCTGACGGATGCCGAGTGGGAACGGCTGAGGCCGTTCCTGCCGGTCAGCAATAGGCGTTGTGGCCGGTGGCGGGACCACCGGCAGGTGATCGACGGGATTCTTCACCGGGTGCGGACCGGGGTGCACTGGCGCGATCTGCCCGAGCGGTTCGGGCCCTGGAAGACGGTCTACGAGCGCCATCGGCTGTGGTCGGCCGACGGCACCTGGGAACGCCTGCTGCAACAGGTCCAGGCCGCGGCCGACGCGGCCGGCGACATCGACTGGGACATCTCGGTCGACTCCACCGTCGTGCGCGCACACCAGCACGCGGCCGGCGCCCGGAGCGACCCGCCACCAGCCCTTGGACCAAAGGGGGATGGGCAGGGAGAACACCAGGACGAGACGCCGTGGCAGAGCCTCGTCGACCGCCTGGCGGAGGTGGTGCGGGAGGCGAGGGCCTGGGCCGCTCGCGCGGCGGCTTCACCACCAAGGTCCACCTGAGCGCGGACGGCCGCTGCCGCCCGCTGTCCCTGATCATCACCGCGGGACAGCGGGCGGACTGCACACAGTTCGAACCCGTCCTGGAGAAGATCCGGGTCCCGCGGACCGGCCCGGGCAGGCCCCGCAAGAGACCCGACAGCCTGGCCGCCGACAAGGCCTACAGCAACCGGCCGTGCCGCGCCTGCCTGCGCAGGCGCGGAATCCGGCACACCATCCCCGAGAAGACGGACAGCCGCGCCGCCCGCCTGCGCAAAGGCTCACGCGGCGGACGGCCACCAGGCTTCGACGAGGAGCGATACAAGAAGCGCAACACCGTCGAACGGGCCATCAACAAGCTCAAGCACGCCCGAGCCGTCGCCACCCGATACGACAAACGCGGATACGTCTACCTCGGCACCGTCACCGCAGCAGCCCTTGTTATCTGGCTCCGCACATGATCGACCGGACGGAACCTAGGGGCGAATCGAAGCGAAGACCTCGATGTCGCACTTCGCCGACCCACTGCGCTTGATCCTCGCGTCGCTGGTGATCAGCGGAACGCCGAGGGCTTCCGCCAGGGCGACGTACTGGGCGTCGTAGGCACTGAGGTTGTCGTGCAGCTTCCTCACCCTGCCCCAGAACGGCAGCGTCTCCCGTTTGACGATGGGAAGCAGCTGGTAGGCGACGACCGCCCTCTCCACCTCCCTCTCGGTCAGCTTGCCGCCATGCTGCATGCCGAGGAGGGCCGACTGGATCTCGTAGTCCAGGAGGGTGGGAGCGTAGGCGTCCCCCGCCTCGGCCACACGGCTCCGGATGAGTTCTCCGTCGGGGCCGTGGGCCGTGAGGACGAGAACCAGAGCGGAACAGTCGATGACGATCAACGCCCGGCTCGCCCCTCGTCGATGGCAGCGACGATGTCGGTGGCGCTGACACGGGCGGTGGTCTCCCGGTTCAGCCGCTCCATCATCTCCGCCATCGTGGGCTTGGACGCTTCTCTTGCGATCAGGTCCTGCATGAATGCCTGGAGCGACTTGCCGGCCTGGGCGGCGCGGACCTTCAGGGTCTGGATCTGATCGTCCGGGACATCCCGGATGGTGAGTGCCGTCATATCTGCACTCTAGCATCACTAGCTGCAAAATGCAGACACCAGGGCCGGCCGATTCGATGACGAGCCCTCCACCGGTGTCCGGGGGAGGGCTCGTCCAAGGGCAGGAGCGTCAGTCGGCCAGCGGGAGGTAGACCCGGTTGCCCTGGGCGGCGAACTCCTCGGACTTGGCCTGCATGCCGGCCAGCGCCTCCGCGTCGAACTCCGTCGCCACCGCGGTCGATCCGTCCCCGTGCTCCTCGCGGATCTGGTGGGAGATCTTCATCGAGCAGAACTTCGGCCCGCACATGGAGCAGAAGTGGGCCGTCTTGGCGGGCTCGGCGGGGAGGGTCTCGTCGTGGAACTCGCGGGCCGTCTCCGGGTCGAGGGCCAGGTTGAACTGGTCCTCCCAGCGGAACTCGAAGCGGGCGTCGGAGAGCGCGTCGTCCCAGTCCTGCGCGCCCGGGTGGCCCTTGGCGAGGTCGGCGGCGTGCGCGGCGATCTTGTAGGTGATGACGCCGGTCTTCACGTCGTCCCGGTTGGGCAGCCCCAGGTGCTCCTTGGGCGTGACGTAGCAGAGCATCGCCGTGCCCCACCAGGCGATCATCGCGGCGCCGATGCCCGAGGTGATGTGGTCGTACGCGGGCGCGACGTCCGTGGTGAGCGGGCCGAGGGTGTAGAACGGGGCGTCGTCGCAGATCTCCTTCTGGAGGTCCATGTTCTCCTTGATCTTGTGCATCGGGACGTGTCCCGGGCCCTCGATCATCACCTGGACGTCCTTGGCGCGGGCGATCCGGCCCAGCTCGCCCAGCGTCTGCAGCTCGGCGAACTGCGCCTCGTCGTTGGCGTCGGCGATCGAGCCGGGCCGCAGGCCGTCACCCAGCGAGAAGGTGACGTCGTAGGCCGCGAGGATGTCGCAGAGCTCCTCGAAGTTGGTGTGGAGGAAGTTCTCCTGGTGGTGCGCCAGGCACCAGGCGGCCATGATCGAGCCGCCGCGCGAAACGATGCCGGTCTTGCGACGGGCCGTCAGCGGGACGTACCGGAGCAGCACGCCGGCGTGGACCGTCATGTAGTCGACGCCCTGCTCGCACTGCTCGATGATCGTGTCGCGGTAGACGTCCCAGCTGAGTTCCTCGGCCCGGCCGTCGACCTTCTCCAGCGCCTGGTAGAGCGGCACGGTGCCGATCGGCACGGGGGAGTTGCGCAGGATCCACTCGCGGGTGGTGTGGATGTTGCGGCCGGTGGAGAGGTCCATGACCGTGTCGGCGCCCCAGCGGGTGGCCCAGGTCATCTTCTCCACCTCCTCCTCGATCGAGGAGGTGACGGCGGAGTTGCCGATGTTGGCGTTGATCTTCACCAGGAAGTCGGTGCCGATGATGGCGGGCTCGACCTCGGGGTGGTTCACGTTGACCGGGATGACGGCACGGCCGCGGGCGACCTGCTCCCGCACGAACTCGGGCTCCAGGCCCTCGCGCAGGGCCACGAACTCCATCTCGGGCGTCACCGTCCCGCGCTTGGCGTAGGCCAGCTGGGTGACGGCGGCGCCCCGGCCGCGCAGCGGGCGGCGGGGCCGTCCGGGGAACACCGCGTCCAGGTTCCGCAGGTTCCCGCCGCGCGGCGAGGTGTGCTTGATGCCGTCGTCCTCGGGGCGGGCCTCCCGGCCGTCGTACTCCTCCACGTCGCCGCGCTGGCGGATCCAGGAGTCGCGCAGGGCCGGCAGGCCGCGCCGCACGTCGGGTTCGTAGGCCGGGTCGGTGTACGGCCCGGAGGTGTCGTAGAGCGGGACGGTCCTCCCGTTGGTGAGCACGACCTCGCGGTACGGAACGCGCAGGTCGGGGCGGGATCCGTCGCGGTAGGCCTTGCGCCATGCCGGGGTCGGGTAGCCGGTGCCGGCACTGGAGGCGGCGGAGTTCCGGGCAGGCTGCGGCTGTGCGTCGAACGTGGTCATCAGACCTTCTACTCCCTACGCCGGCATTACCCGGTCAGGTTCCTGCGGTCGACGCAGCGGTCGGCACGTCCAGTGACGTTCCGGTCAGCGCCCTCTCAGCCCGGTGCTCCGAGCTCCCGTGTCCGCAGGCGGTGTTGCCTGCGCATGACGTCCAACACCGTAGCGAGCCGATCGCCGGAGGTCCAGAGGGGGTCGGGGCGGTGGCCGCCGGGTGACGCGCCGGACAGCCCGCGACGGGCGGACGGCCGGGCGGACCGCCGAGTGGACGGCCGAGTGGACGGGCAAGCGGGCCCCGGACGGGCAGACTGGCAGTCACCGGGTCGACGCCGGGGTCGACGGCGGGGGACGACGAGAGGGAGGCCGGCGTGGTCGGAAGCACGGGACGGGTCACCGGGGTGGTCGGCACGGGGCTGGTCGGCGAGGTGATGGTGCACGTCCCCGAACGCCAGGGCGCCGAGGCGTTCCTCGCCTACCTCGCCGTTCCGGGGGACCGGCTGCCGGTCGGCACCCCGGTGCTGGTGATCGAGTACCAGCCGCCGCGCACCGTCTACGTGGCCCCGATCGGCCCGTGACGACCTTGTGACAGTCCGCCATGTCACTTCCCTTTCCATCGGATTGGCCCGAGCGGACAATCCGAATCGGCGCATCTCCTGCGCCGGAAGGGGGAGTTGAACCATGGTTTATCTCATCCCCGGAGCAGTGGCCGCCGTGCTGCTCATCGGGATCACACTCTTCAAGCTCATGTGGCGGGTGGCGGAGCCGAACGAGGCGCTGATCATCTCGGGTTCCCGGCACCGGACCGAGGGGGTCGGCGACGGACTGGGCTTCCGGATCGTCACCGGCCGGGGGACCCTCGTCACCCCCGGCCTCCAGGGCGTCCGGCGGCTCTCGCTGGACCTCAACGAGGCCGAACTGAACGTCGAGTGCGTCACCACGCAGGGCATCCCGGTACGGGTGAAGGGCGTGGTGATCTTCAAGGTCGGCGACGACGACGTGTCGATCGCCAACGCCGCCCGGCGCTTCCTCGACCAGCAGAAACTGATCAGCCAGCGGGTCCACAACGTCTTCGCCGGCCACCTGCGGTCGATCGTCGGCGGGCTCACCGTCGAGGACATGATCCGCGACCGCGAGCGGCTCACCGGGGAGACCAGGGCCGCCTCGGGCCTGGAGATGGAGAAGCTCGGGCTGATCATCGACACCCTGCAGATCCAGGAGATCATCGACCCGACCGGCTACATCAAGAACCTCGCCATCCCGCACGCCGCAGCCGTCCAGCGGGACGCCCGGATCGCCCAGGCCGACGCCGACCGGCTGGCCACCGAGGCCGAGCAGGAGGCGGCCGCCCGGAAGGCCGAGGCGACCCGCAACAGCGAGATCCAACAGGCCTCGTACCAGGCCGAGATGGACACCGCCAGCGCCCGGGCCCGGCAGGCCGGACCGCTCGCCGACGCCGCCGCCCGGCAGCAGGTGGTGGTCCAGGAGACCCGGGTCGCCGAGTTGGAGGCCCAGCGCAAGGAGCAGCAGCTCCAGATCGACGTCCGCAAGCCGGCCGACGCCCGCGCCTACGACACCCGGACCACGGCGGACGCCGACCGCGACGCCCGGATCTCCGCCGCGCAGGCCCAGGCCCAGGAGACCGAGCTGAAGGCCGCGGCCGAGGCGGGCCGGGTCCGGATCGCGGCCCAGGCCGAGGCGGAGGCCACCAAGCTGCGCGGTCTGGCCGCCGCCGAGGCGACCAGGGCCACCGGTGAGGCGGAGGCCGCGTCCGCCGAGGCCCGCGGCCTGGCGGACGCGGAGGCGGTCCGGGCGCTCGGGCTCGCCAGGGCCGAGGGCCTCAAGGCCCGGGCCGAGGCGCTGGCCGAGAACCAGGAGGCCCTGGTGGCACAGGAGTTGGCGGAGAAGTGGCCCGACATCGTGCTGGCCGCCGCCGAGTCCTTCGGCAACGTCGAGCACATGGTGCTGCTCAACGGCGCCGACGGGATGGGCGAGTTGTTCGCCAAGGCGCTCACCATGGGCGGCACCGGACTCGGTCTGGCCCGGCAGCTGCTGACCACGATCGGTCCGGAGGCCGCACCGGCACCGGCACCGGCACCGTCGCCCGGCACCGCCGTGCGTACCGTCCCGGCCCAGCAGGTCCCGGTGGACCGGGTGCCCGGGGAGGAGTGACGCGGTTGGGTAGCCCGCCCGCGCCCACCTGAGTACGGGTACTCAGGTGGGCGCGGGCGCGTCCGCAGGACGATGGGGGTATGCACCCTGCAGCCACCGCGCGGATCGGCATCACCGCCGTCGGAGCCCACCTCCCCGCCCGCCGCCTGACCTCCCAGCAGCTCCAGGACGAGGTCACGGCCGGCGGCCGGCTCCGCCTGCCGGAGCGGACCTTCGAGAAGGCGACCGGCATCGTCACCCGGCACTTCGCGGCCGAGGGGGAGTACGCCTCCACCCTCGCCGTCGGCGCCGCCCGGCGCGCGCTCACCGCCCGCGGGCTGGACCCGCTCGACCTCGACCTGCTGCTGTACGCCTCCGCCACCCGGGACGTCTGCGAGCCCGCCACCGCCCACCTCGTGCAGGCCGAACTCGGCTCCCGCGCCCACGCGCTGGACGTCAGCAACGCCTGCAACAGCTTCCTCAACGGCATCGACCTGGCCCGCGCGATGATCCTCGCCGGCCGGGCCCGGAGGGCGCTGGTGGTCACCGGCGAGACGCCGAGCCGGGCGATGCGGCGCGACCCGGACGGCCTCGCCGCCTTCCGCGACGGGTTCGCCGGGTACACCTTCGGCGACGCCGGCGCGGCCGTGGTGGTCGAGGCGGTGGAGCGCGGCGGCATCCTCGACGTCGAGACCGAGACCGCCTCCGAGCACTGGGAGGTCGGCGGCATCCCGGGCGGCGGCTCACGCCACCCGCGCGGCGACGAGTACAGCTACTTCCGGGGCAGTGGAAAGGAGTTGCGCGGGGTCTTCGAGCGGATCGGCGGTCACATCCTGACCCGGGTGGCCGCCCGCACCGGCCTCGGCTGGGACGACTACGCCCGGGTCCTGGTGCACCAGGTGACCCTCCCCTACCTGGAGCGGTTCGTCGAGCTCACCGGCGTGCCGGCGGAGAAGCTGGTGGTCACCGTGCCCGAGCTGGGCAATGTCGCCAGCGCGACGCTCGGCATCCAACTGGATCGAATACAGCACGAGTTGAACCCGGGGGACAAGGTACTGCTGATCGGCCTGGGCGGCGGCGTCAGCCTGATGACGATGGTCTGGGAGGCGTCGTGAACACCCCGCCCGCGCCCGGAGCCGCCCCGGCCCCCGCGGCCGGCCATGAACTCTGGGTCGTCGTCCCCGCCTACCAGGAGGAGGCCCGGATCGCCGACGCCCTGAACGCCCTCGCCGCCCAGCGGGACCGGGAGTTCACCCTGCTGGTCGCCGACAACGGCTCCACCGACGGCACCGTCGCCGCCGTCCGGGCCTTCGCCGCCCGGGCGCCCTTCCCGGTCGAGGTGCTGGTCGAGCCGGAGAAGGGCGTCGGCTCGGCGGTCGACACCGCCTTCCGGCACGCCATCGCCCGCGGAGCCACCCTGCTCGCCCGCACCGACGCCGACTGCCTGCCCGAACCCGGCTGGAGCGCGGCCGCCCGGGCCGGACTGCTCGCCTGCGGCGGGCTGGTCTGCGGACGGGTCACCGCCCGCCGGGACGAGCACGGGCCGGCGGGCCGCACCGTCTTCCGGGTGCTGGTCGCCCTGGGCGCGTTCTTCGGCCGGATCCGGCCCGCGCACCGCCGCCGGCACGGCTACCTCACCCCGTACCGGATGCACGCCGGCAACAACATGGCGATCACCGCCGAGCTGTACCGGGCGGTCGGCGGCATGCCGCGCCGCCCCTCGCCCACCGACCGGACGTTCATCAACAGGGTCCGCCGGCACTCCACCGCGATCGTGCACCGCCGGGACATGGTGGTGCAGAACTCCACCCGCCGGATCCGCGCCTACGGGGTGGTCGGCACCGCGCGCTGGTACCTGGAGCGCGGCGCCGGCCCGCGCTCCGTCGACGTCCGCTGAGCGCGACGGCGCCCCGCCCCGCCCCCGGGCCACCGGCCCGACCCCGACCCCGACCCCGACCCCGACCCCGCCAGACTCCCTCGCCGAGGAAACCCATGCTCGACCGGCTCGCCCACGCCCTGCGCACCGTCCACCCCGACCGCCCGGCCGTGCTGCGGCACACCCGGCTCGGCACCACCCGGGTCGGGATCCGGCGCGGCGAACTCGCCGACCTCGCCGGCACCTACGCCACCGCCCTGCACGCCCGCGGCCTCGGAGCCGGCGACACCCTCGGCGTCGCCGTCCGCCCCGGCCCCCGGGCGCTCGCCGTCCTGCTCGCCGCGCACCGGCTCGGCCTGCGGACCGCCGTCCTCGACCCGGCCGCCGGGCCCGACGTCCTGGCCTCCCGGCTGGCGCTGGCCCAGCCCGCCCTGGTGCTCGCCGACGCCGCCGCCCAGGCGGTGGCCGGCTGGGCCGGGCCGCTGGCCCGCCGCGCCGGTCTCGCGCTGCCCCCGCTGGGCGCGCTCGGCCCGGTCGCCACCCTCGGCCGGCGCCTGCCCGGCTGCGCGCCCCGGCTGCGGACCGGCCGGTTCGGCGCCTCCGTGCCCCGCGTCCCGGGCCACGACGGCCACGGCCGCGACGCCGACGCCGTCATCGTCTTCACCTCCGGCACCACCGCCCGCCCGCGCGCCGTGGTGCACACCCGGGACGGCCTGGCCGCCGGACTGCGGACGGTCACCGACCTGGTCGAACCGCGCGCGGGGACGACCGTCCTGGGCGGCACCTTCTTCGTCCTGGCCCCGGCCCTCGCCGCGGGCGCCGCCGTCGCGCTGCCGGCCCGCACACCGGGCGCGCTGGCCCGCCAACTCGCCCGGCTGGCACCGGCCCACACCTACCTCACCCCACCGCAGCTGCGCGCCGCCCTGGCCGCCGGGGCCCGGTTCACCGGCCGGGTCTGGACCGGCTCGGCGCCGGCCGACGCCGACCTGCTCCGCCGGGTCAAGCGGGCCGGCGCCGAGCAGGCGTGGGGGGTGTACGCGCTCACCGAACTGTTCCCGGCGGCGGCCGTCGAGGAGGCCGAGAAGAGCGCCTTCACCGGGCCCGGCGACCTGGTCGGGGCCCCGCTGCCGGGCGTCCGCACCGACCTCGGTCCGGACGGCGAACTCCTGCTCACCGGCCCCGGCGCCCGCCACCGCTACCTCGGTGAGGAGCCCGACCCGTGGGTGCGCACCGGCGACCGTGCCGCGCTCGGGGCGGACGGCCGGATCGTCCTCGCCGGCCGGCTGAAGGACATGGTGCTGCGCCGCGCGGAGAACATCTACCCGGGCCTCTACGAACCGGCGCTGCACCTGCCGGGCGTCGAACTCGCGGTGCTGGTCGGCATCCCGGCCGGGGACGGCGACGAGCGGCTGGTCGCCCTCGTCCAGCCCGTCCGCGGCACCGACCCCGGCCGGCTGCGGGCCGCGCTGGAGGGGCCGCTGGGCCGGATGGGCGCGGCCCGTCCGGACGCCGTACTGTTCGGTGAGGTCCCCCTGGCCGGCCGCTCCCGCAAGCCCGACCGGACGGCCGCATCCGCCTACTGCGCGAGGGAGTTGTCCGGATGAGCGGGCTCGACCGGGGCGCGCCCGCCGCCGACCGCGAAGGCAGCAGCGCCGGGCTCGGCGCCACCGAGCTCGCCGCCCCGGACCGCACCGCCCGGCGGCGCGACCGCCTGGTCTACCTCCGCAGCCACCCCGTCCTGTTCGCCCTGCTCGCCGTCACCCGGCGGCGCCCGGTGGTCCGGCTCGGCCGCACCGTCCTGGTGCACGGCGCCGAGGCCTACCGCGAGGCGCTCACCCGGATCCCGCTCGACCGCACCGCCCCGGGCACCACCGGCGGGGCCGCCGCCCGACTCACCGACGGCGGCCTCCTGTTCGACCAGGACGGCGCCGAACACCGGTCCGCCCGGCGGACGCTGGCGAGCGACCTCGGCTCGGCGGCGGTGGAGCGGATCCGGCCGCACTGGCAGGCCGTGCTCGCCGACCGGATCCCGGCACTCGCCGACGGACCGATCGAACTCGTCTCGCTGGCAGAGGAGTTGGCCGGGGTGACGGCTGCCGCGCTGACGGGCTCCACGGCCTGCCCGCACGCCCTGGCCGGTACCGCCACCCGGGCCGCCGCAGCCGCCGCCCGCGACCACCTGCCCGGCCCCCGCACACCCCGCGCCGCCCGGGCCTCCGCCGCCCGCGCCACCGCCCGCGCCACCGAGCTGGCCGTGCTGCTCCCCGACCCACTGGACGCGATGATCGCGGTGGCCGCCGTCAACACCACCGTCGCCGCCCTCCCCCGGGCGGCCGCCTGGTGCGCGGACGCCGGACTCTGGCCGTCGGTGGACGCCGCCACCGCTCCCGCCCTCGCCGCCGAACTGCTCCGCCTCACCTCTCCCTCACCGCTGCTCCCCCGGGTGGCCGCGGCCGACGCCGTGCTGGCCGGCCACCGGATCCGGGCCGGCGACCGGCTGGTCCTGGTCGCCCGGCACGCCGCCCTCGCCCACCGGCCGGTGCCGACCCCCGGACCGGCCGCCACCCAGGCCGTCTTCGGCGCCGGACCGCACGCCTGCCCCGGCGCCGGTGCGGCCCGGGCCCTGCTCGCCGACCTCCTGCTCGCCCTCGCCCCGTACCGCCCGGTGGTCACCCGCGCCCGGGCCGACCGCCGCGCCGCCCTCCCCGGCTGGGCGGAGCTCACCGTCCGGCGCACCCGCACTCCGGCGCCAGGCCCCAGCCCCGACCCCGGCACCGCCCCCGACCGAGGAGCCCCCCGATGCGGATAGCCGTCACCGGCGCGAGCGGCTTCTGCGGCTCGCACGTCGCCCGCGCCGCCGTCGCCCACGGCCTCGACGTGGTCTGCCACGGCCGCCGCCCGGGCCCGGTCGGCCGCCACGTCCACTGGGACGCCGCCACCGCCGACCCCGACCTCACCGGCGTCGACGCCGTGGTGCACTGCGCCGCCGCCGTCGCCGACCTGCCCCCGGGTTCCGCCGCCGAGGCCGGGCAGTACGCCGTGAACGTCACCGGCACCGAGCGCCTGCTGCGCGCCGCCGGCGACCTGCCGGTCGTCTGGGTCTCCAGCGCCAGCGTCTACGACCCCCGGATCGGCCGGGAGTCCGTCCAGGAGCACCACCCCACCGCGGGCGGCCACCTCAACGCGTACGGGCGCACCAAGGCGGCCGGCGAACGGCTCGCGCTCGCGGCGGGGGCGGTCGTGCTGCGCCCGCGCGCCGTCTACGGGCCCGGGGACCCGCACCTGGTGCCGCGGCTGCTGGAACGGGTGCGGTACGGGCGGCTGCTGCTGCCCGGCGGGGACGTCCGGCTCAGCCTCACCGCCGTGCACAACCTCGCCGACGCCTGTCTGGCCGCCGTCGGCGCCGGCCGGCCCGGCCGCCGTCCCTGGGCACCGGGCGCCTACAACATCGCGGACGCCCGCCACTACCGGCGTGACGAGACGGTCCGCGCGGTGCTCGCCGCCCACGGCGTCCGGGCCCGGCTCCACCACGTCCCGGTGCCGCTGGCCCGGCTGGCCGCCCGCACCGGGCGGGTCCCCGGCCTGACGCCGTACGCGGTCGACCAGCTCTCCCGCAGCGTCACCCTGGACCTGGCCCGCGCCCGCACCCAGGGCTGGCGCCCGCTGTGGGACCTCGACACCGTCCTGCTGCTCGACAACGGCGGACGCCCGCACCCCCGGTGAGGGTGCGGGCGTCCGTGACGGGCGGGCTCAGTTCCTGGCGGCCTTCTTCACCAGGATCACCACGGCGGCGGCGATGCCGACCACCACCAGCAGCTTGACGGCCAGGCTCAGCAGGGCGCCGACGAGGCTGAACGCCAGTCCGATGACGTTCCAGGCGAGTACCAGCACCAGTACCGGGACCACGATGTTCCGCACCCACGAGGGCAGCGACTTCCAGAGCTCAGCCATGTCCGTTCCTTCTCTCCCCTTGGGGTCGGCTGCCGTCCGGTGCCGCATCCCGCTCGTTCTCGGTACTTCGATCGTACGGCGACGCAAGTGGCCGAACGAGAGCCGACGGCCCGGAGAGAACCCGGAGATCCCCCTTACCCCGGACCCCGGGGGAACCCCCGGACCGGCCCCCGCCCGGAGCCCCGGCGGAGCACCCGCCGGAGCACCGGGGACGACCTGCGGGAACGGCCCGCGGCGGGGTCAGACGGGCCAGGCCTCCCGCCGCCACGCGGCGTCCCAGAACATCCACTCGTACCGCGAGGTGGTGACGAAGTGCTCGACCACGCGCCGCCGTTCGGCCGGGGAGATCTCCTCGCCGAGCCGGTCGGTGAGCGCCAGCACCCGCCGCACCACCGACTGGAACGCCTCGTCGCCGTAGGTGGCGATCCACTTCGCGTAGAGCGGCTCCGGGGACCCCTGGGCGAGCAGCCGCTCACCGACCCGGGCGTAGATCCAGTAGCAGGGCAGCACCGCGCCGACCGCCTCCGCGAACGAGCCGCCGTAGACGGTGGCGAGCAGGTAGCTGGTGTAGGCGCGGGTGGTGGGCAGCACCGGTTCGGCGGCGGCCTCCTCGGCGGTGTCGCCGAAGGCGTCCAGGAACTCGGCGTGCATGCCCTGCTCCGCCGCCAGCGCGCCGATCGCGTCGTCGGCGAAGGCCCGCACCTCCTCGCCGGGCGCCTTGGCGGCGCAGACGGCGAGCGCACGGGCGTAGTCGCGCAGGTAGTGCGAGTCCTGCACGACGAAGTGGCGGAACGCCTCGCGCGGCAGGGTGCCGTCGGTGAGGCCGGCGATGAAGGGGTGGTCGAGGATCTCGGCGTAGACCGGCTCGATCGCCGCCCAGAGTTCTTCCGTCAGGCTCAGGCTCATGCCCCGACCCTAACCGCCGGGTCCGGACCCCCGGGGGGCCCGGGGTCAGTCCTCCGGCGGGGAGAACACCACCAGCACCCGGAGTTCCTCGGTGACGTGGTGGAACCGGTGCGGCACCCCGGCCGGCACGTAGACGACGGTGCCCCGGCCCACCGTGGTGGTCTCGTCCCCCACGGTCAGCTCGGCCCGGCCGCTGACCACCTGGTAGATCTCGTCCTGGGTGTGCGCGGTCTGCGGGTCGGTCGCGCCGGGGGAGAGCGCGTAGAGGCCGGCGGACATCCGGGGCTCGCGCAGGAACCGCAGGTACGCACCGTCGTTGGCGGCGCGCTCGGCATCCAGCGCGTCCAACCGGAACACCTTCATCGGGGGCTCCCCTCCTCGTCCGGGCCTCGGTCCAGGGGCATTCAACACCACCATGTGCCCCGGAGGCCTCGCCCGCCCCTTGACCGACCTGGGACGCTGGCCCCATGAAGGGTTTCCTCATCAAGACACTGATCAACGCGGCGGCCATCTGGGTCGCCGCCTGGATCGTCCCCGCGATCTCGCTGACCGGGGACGACTGGCAGCACAAGACGCTCACGGTGATCGCCGTGGCGCTGCTCTTCGGGGTGGTGAACTGGCTGATCAAGCCGGTGGTGAAGTTCTTCTCCTTCCCGCTGTTCATCCTCACCCTGGGCCTGTTCACGTTCATCGTGAACGCGCTGATGCTCTGGCTGACCTCCTGGGCCTCGGACAAGCTCGACCTCGACTTCCACGTCGACGGCTTCTGGGCCGCGCTGTTCGGCGCCCTGATCATCAGCCTGGTCTCCTGGGGCCTCAGCCTCGCCCTCGACGACGACTGAGCGAGCCGCCGTGCCCGCCCGCGAGGAAGGGCCCCCACCCGGTGACGACCGGGCAGGGGCCCTTCCTCATTCCCCGCCTCCGGCCCGGGTGCCGGCCGCTCCGTCGGAACGCGGACGGTCACCCGGCGTTCTCGTGCCCCCGGAGGATGAGTGCGAGCTGGGCGTCGAGTTCGCCGGCGGTGGCCTCCTGGCCCATCGGCACCAGCCGGTCGGTGCGGGCCAGGAAGGCGACCAGCGGCGGTGCCGAGGCGCGCAGCACCGCGTCCCCCTCGGGGGAGTGCAGCACGACGCACACCTCGGCGAGCTCCCCGCCGACCGGGTGGATGTGCACGTCGCCCTCGCCCGCCGGCCGGCCGATCCCGTCGAGCAGCAGCTCGCGCGCGAACACCCAGGTCACCGGCTCGTCGCCGGGCAGGTGGAAGGTGAAGCGGATCGCGTACGGGTCGGCGGGGTCGTAGCCGAGGTCGACCACGATGCGGAAGGAGAGCTCGTGCGAGACCACCAGGTTCATCATCAGGTGGCCCTGGACTGTGCTGTGCTGCATGGCGCCGGTACCTCTCGTTCTGCCCGGCCGTGCGTGCTGTGGGTCCCGCAGGTGGCCGGACGGTGCAGTTCGCTGACAGAAGTTCGCTGACGAGGGAGGGGAGGGAGTGCGGGCGGTTCGTCCGTCCTCATGGTCCACGTTTGGGGACGTAGGGGACAAGACGTGCTTTTTCAAATGGTGAACGAGGGCCGCCGCCCGGGGTCGGCCGGGCGGGGCGGGCGGCGTCAGAGCACGAACGACGGCGTCATCGCGCCGACGCTGCGGCGCAGTCGCCCGGCGGCGGCGGTGAGCCGGTCGGCCTGGTCGAGCGGCAGCGAGAGCGCCATCGTGGCGACCACCGAGCCGACCGTGATGGGGACGGCCGCGCAGACGGTGCCGAGCGCGTACTCCTGACGCTCGACCACCGGCATGGTGGGCCTGAGCGCGGCGAGCCGGCGCAGGACGGCGGACTCGTCGGCGAGGGTCGAGGGCGTGAGGCCGACCGGGGGGTGGCGGGCGAGGTGGTCGCGCCGGGCCTCCTCCGGCAGTTGGCCCAGCAGGCACTGGCCGATGGCGTGGGCGTGGGCGGTGACCCGGAAGTCGGCCCACGGTTCGACGGCGGGCTGGTGCGCCCCGGCCGCGACGTCGACCACGGTGACCTCGCCGTCCCGGTAGAGCGCGAAGTAGACGGCGGCGCCCAGTTCGTCGCGTAACCGTTCCATCCGGGCGCGCAGGTCGGACCGTTCGGACTGCCGGTCGTCGGCCCGGCCTATCCCGTCGACGGAATCGCCGTAGTAGAAGCGGCCGTCGGCCCGCCGCAGGTAGCCCTCGTGGGTCAGGGTGCGCAGCAGGTGGTAGGTGGTGCCGAGGGGGAGTCCGGCGGCGCGGGCGAGCTGCTTGGCGGTGGCCCCCTGGAGGAACCCGCCGACCGCCTCCAGCAGTCGCAGCGCCCGCTGGACCGAGGCGATCAGGGTGGGCTGCCGCGACGGCGCCGACGCGCGCCCTGCGATCCGATCCATGGCCACGCCCAGCCCCCAGCCCGAGTCATTGCACAGGAGGGCATGCGGAGTGAATCGCTCCGATTTGCCCGATAGTCGCTCATTGCAGCACAGCCACGACATCCCCGCAATCACTCTGGCACCGTTCACTCGATAAAATCCTTTGAATCAAAGAATGGATAGCACGATAACCTGTGATTCAAAGATCAGTTTAAGGTTCATCTTCACTATCCAAGATCCATCCCGGCTCCGAGTCCGCCCCGAACGGACGCACCCCGGGCGGGCCGCGTTTCGGCCCCGCCGGGCCGCGGGAGACTCCCGCACAACGCTCCAGCACCGGAGGCCGCCATGCGCACCCCGCCTCGCCCCGTCGTCAAACGAACCGCCCGGGCGATCCTGCTGGAAGTGGACCCGGCCGACCCCTACGGACCGGCCTCGATCGTGCTGATCAAGCGCACCCGGCCGGGCTCACCGCACCCGTACTGGATCACCCCGGGCGGCGGCGTCGAACGCGACGACCGCACCGTGGTCGAGGCCCTGCACCGCGAGGTCGACGAGGAGCTCGGCGGCAAGGTGGTCGACGCCGTGCCCGCCTTCGTCGACACCATCAGCCACACCCACCACGACGACGGCACCCTGCTCCACCCGCACGGGGTCAAGGTGCAGCACTTCTTCGTCTGCCGGCTCGCCTCGATGGACCTCAGCCGCCGCCACGGGCCCGAGGTGGACGCGCCGAACGGCGGGTACGAGGTGGTCCGGGTGCCCTTCACCCGCGAGGGCGTCACCTCGGTCAACGTGGTGCCGCCGAGCCTGCGGGCGTACCTGGCCGCCAACATCGAGGGCATCCGCGCGCTGCTCGCCCCCGACCTGGCCTGACGCCGCCCGGTCCCGGTCCGGCCGGACCGGTGGAGCCCGGGCGCCGCTACCCCGCCGCCTGGTCGCCCACCAGGTCGTGCCGGATCCGCTCCGCCGGGACCCCGGCACGCAGCAGCACGCCGACCGCGCGCCGGACCATCGCGGGCGGACCGCTGAGGAACGCGTCGCGTCCGGTCCACGGGCCGAACCTGCCCACCACCTCAGGGAGTTCGCCCGTGAGCAGACCCGCCTCCGACAGCCGTCCGACCGGCCCGGCGACGGGCGGCCCGGCGACGGGCGGCAGCGGCCCTGGACCGGACAGCACCGGGCGCACCGAGAGCCAGCCGTGCCGGCCGGCCAGCTCGCGCAGCGCCGCCAGCTCGTACAGCTCGGCGGCCCGCCTGGCCCCGTAGAAGACCTCCACCGAACGACCCGCGGCGCCGTGCTCGGCCACCTCCTCGACCAGTGCCCGGACCGGGGCGATACCGGTGCCGCCGCCCAGCAGCAGCAGGTCCGCGCCGGTGCCGTGGTCGACGGTCATCCCGCCGGCCGCCGGGCCGAGCCGAAGGACGTCCCCCGGCGCGGCCCGGTGCACCAGCGCGTTGCTCACCCAGCCCGCCTGCACCGCCTTGACGTGGAAGGTCAGCAGACCGTCCGGCCGGGGCGCCGAGGCGAACGAGAAGTGCCGCCAGACCCGCGGCCACCAAGGCGTCTCCAGGCTGGTGTACTGCCCGGCCCGGTACGGGTACGCCTGGTCGGGGCGGACGGTGAGCACCGCGACGTCCGGGGTGCGGAGCTCGTGCGCGACCACCTCGCCCTGCCACCAGGCCGGCGCGGTGCGGGCGTCCGCCTCGGCGGCCTCGATCATGATCGAGGAGACCAGCCGGTAGACCCGGCGCCAGGCCAGCTCCGTCTCGGCGGTCCACCGGGTGCCCGCGTACCGGGCCAGCGCGGCCACCAGGCACTCGCCGACCGGACCGTAGTGGTCGGTCAGGGTGCCGTACCGGCGGTGGCCCCGGCCGAGCGCGCCCAGGCGGGTGCGCAGAGCGTCGGGGTCGTCGGCGCTGCGGGCGGCCATCAGCAGGGCGCGGAAGAGGCGGTCCCGCTGGACGTCCATCGCGGCCGGGAAGAGCGCGCGGACCTCGGGGTGGTGCAGGAAGATCAGCGCGTAGAAGTGGGCGGTGGCGCGGTCGGCGACCGGCTCGACCACCGCCAGGCTGGTCCTGATCAGCTCGATGTCCCGTGCGGTGGGCGGCTGTTCGGCCGCGGCGGCGGGGACCGCGGGCGGGGCGTAGGCGATCCGCGGATCGACGGCGGTGCGCGGGTCGGCCGCCGTCCGCAGACCGGGTGCGGGCGCCGGGTCCGCGGACGCGAGGGCGGCGGCGCCGGGGGCGGCGTCCGCGCCGGCGTCGCCGAGCGTCTGCAGCGCCCAGGCACGGGACCACTGGTCGCCCGGACCGGCCCAGTTGAGGCCGGGCGCGCGGGTGAACAGCGGCTCTATCACCGGCCCGATCGCCGGCCCCGTCACCGGCCCGGTCGGATACGCCCCGGTCGGATGCGGTACGGACGCGAGCGGCGCCGACGGGACGGCCGATGGGAGGGCCGGGGGCACGGCGGGCGGTACCGCGGGCGGCGGCGGGATGACGGGCGGAGCGGTCGGCGGGTCCGGGATCACCGGACGGACGGCCTGCACCGGCCGGGCGTCGGCCGCCGCCCCCGGCAGGGCCTCCGGCGTACCGAGGGCCGGACCCGTCGGCGGGACCGCCGGCGGGAGGTCCGGCGGGTCCAGCGGCGCCGGGGGCAGCACAGGCGCCGCGTCCGGCAGCCCCGGAACGGCCGCGGCCGCCGCCGAACCGTGTCCGGTACGGACCAGGAGAGTTCTGCGGGACTTCACCGCAACGTTTCGAGTACCCAAGAGAATCGTTTCGCCTCCGGCCGGCCTGTGCCACCACCTGGCTTGTCCCTGTTAACGCCTAGGCAGCGTGGCACGCCCGAAGTGCTCATCCGACAAGTCGCGCGAATCCCGGACACCCGCCCCTCGTACGCGCTACTCTCACTCGATCCACGGGCACCCCGGGTGGTCAGTCCACCACCCAGGGCGACCCCTCCCTGCTCAGAGCTGCCGCAGCAGCACCCCCGGCCGCTCCACACAGTCCGCGACGAACCGCAGGAACCCGCCCGCCGTGCCGCCGTCACAGACCCGGTGGTCGAAGGTGAAGGACAGCTGGGTCACCTCACGAACCGCCAACTCCCCCTGGTGGACCCAGGGTTTGGCGACGATCCGCCCGACACCGAGCATCGCCGCCTCGGGGTGGTTGAGGATCGGGGTGGAGCCGTCCACGCCGAACACCCCGTAGTTGTTCAGGGTGAACGTGCCACCGGTCAGCTCGGCCGGGGCGATCGCCCCGGTCCGCGCCGCCTCCGTCAACCGGCCCAGCTCGGCGCCGAGTTGATCGGTGGAGAGCCGGTGTGCATCCCGCACCACCGGCACCACCAGTCCGCGCTCACCCTGCGCGGCGAAGCCCAGGTGCACGGCGGAGTGCCGCAGGATTCCCGAACCATCGCCGGTCACACTGGAGTTGAGCTCGGGGAAGCGCTCCAGCGCGGCGGTGCAGATCCGGGCGAGCAGGGCCAGCACGCTCACCTTCGGCCCCGGCGTCGCGTTCAACTGGCGCCGCAGCGCCATCAGTTCGGTCGCATCGGCATCCACCCAGCAGGTCGCGGCGGGAATCTCCCGGTGGCTGCGGCTGAGCTTCTCGGCCACCGCCTTCCGCAGACCGCGCAGCGGCACGACCTCCGCGGCGGAGTCCGTCGCCGTCGTGGTCGGAACGAGCGCCGGACCGACCGACGGGGCAGCCACCTTCGCCGCGACCGCCCGTTCGACGTCCGCACGCATGATCAGCCCGTCCGGGCCGCTACCGGTGACCGCCGCCAGGTCGACGCCCTGCTCCCGGGCCAGCCGCCGCACCAGCGGCGAGATCACGGGCAGCACACCCGGACCCGCCGCCACGGCCGCCACCGGCGACGGGGAAGGGGAAGGGGAAGGGGACGAGGAAGGGGAAGGCGTCCGCACGGCCACCGGAGCGACCGCCTCCGTCCGCACGGCCACCGGCACCCCGGAGGCGGAGCCCCCGACCCGCCGCCGCCGGCCGGCCCGCGCCGGCTCCGCGACCCCGTACCCGACCAGCGGCCGCTCCACCGCGGCGGCGAGCTCCGATCCGGCCGCCGGAACCGCCGCGAGCGGGGGCACGCCCTCGCCCGGCGACACCGCGACCGTCACCAGCGGCGCGCCGACCGCCACCTCCTCGCCCGGCTCGCCGAACAGCGCGGTCACCACCCCGCCGTACGGACAGGGCACCTCGACCACCGCCTTCGCGGTCTCCACCTCCACCACCGGCTGGTCGACCGCGATCACCTCGCCGACCTCCACCAGCCAGCGCACCACCTCGGCCCCGGTGAGCCCCTCACCGAGGTCCGGCAGGGTGAACTCCCGTACGACGGGCATCATCCTCAGTCCTCCCACTGCAGCCGGGCGACCGCGTCCAGGATCCGGTCCACCCCGGGCAGGTGGTGGTGCTCCAGCATCGGCGGCGGGTACGGGATGTCGAAGCCGGTGACCCGCAGCACCGGTGCGGCCAGGTGGTGGAAGCAGCGCTCGGTGACCCGGGCGGCGATCTCCGCACCGGTCCCGCCGAAGCCGCCGGCCTCGTGCACCACCACGGCCCGGCCGATCGAACGCACCACCCGGCAGACCGTCTCGTCGTCGAACGGCACCAGGGAGCGCAGGTCCAGCACCGCGAGGTCGCGGCCCTCGGCCTTCGCCACCTCGGCCGCCTCCAGGCAGACCGGCAGCGAGGGACCGTAGGTGATCAGCACGGCGGAGGTCCCGGTCCGCCGGAGGACGGCCCGCCCGACCGGCTCGACGGGCACGGCCGGGTCGAACTCGGCCTTGCCCCAGTACATCCGCTTGGGCTCCAGGAAGACCACCGGATCGTCCGAGGCGATCGAGGCCCGCAGCAGCCCGTACGCGTCGGCCACCGTCGCCGGAGTGACCACGTGCAGGCCGGGGGTCGCGGCGTAGTACGCCTCGGAGGCGTCGCTGTGGTGCTCGACGCCGCCGATGCCGCCGCCGTACGGGATGCGCACGGTGATCGGCAGCGGCAGCCGGCCGGCCGTGCGGTTGCGCATCTTGGCGACGTGCGAGAACAGCTGCTCCAGCGCCGGGTAGGCGAAGGCGTCGAACTGCATCTCGACCACCGGGCGCAGCCCGTACATGGCCATGCCCACGGCGGTGCCGAGGATGCCCGCCTCGGCCAGCGGGGTGTCCAGGCAGCGGTCCTGGCCGAACTCGGCGGCCAGCCCGTCGGTGATCCGGAAGACACCGCCGAGCGCGCCGACGTCCTCGCCGAGCACGTGCACGGCCGGGTCCTCGCGCATGGCGTCGCGCAGCGCGGAGTTGAGCGCCTGCGCCATGCTGGCGGTACGGGCACCGGCGCCGTGCTCCGCCGCGGCGGAGGAGCGCCTCTTCGCGGCCCCGCCCAGGGTGGGGGTGGACGACAGGTGGGGGGTCATCAGTGCTGCACCTCGGCCTCGGCGGCCAGCTCCTCGGCCAACTGCGCCGCCTGCTCGCGCAGTTGCGGGGTCGGCTCGGCGTAGACGTGGGCGAACAGGGACATCGGGTCCAGCTCGGGCTCGGCGTGGAACTCGGCGCGCATCCGGGCCGCCAGCGCCTCCGCCTCCTCGGCCGCCTCCTGCACCAGGGCGTCGTCCAGCACCCCGAGCTCCCGCAGGGAGCGCTCCATCAGCAGGATCGGGTCGCGCTCCCGCCAGGCGGCGACCTCGGCCTCGTTGCGGTACCGGGTGGCGTCGTCGGCGTTGGTGTGCGCCTCGACCCGGTAGGTGAGCGCCTCGACCAGGGTCGGCCCGCCGCCGGTCCGGGCCCGCTCGACCGCCTCGGCGAGCACGCTGTGCACGGCCGGTGCGTCGTTGCCGTCGACCAGCCGACCGGGCATCCCGTAGCCGACGGCCTTGTGGGCCAGGGTCGGGGCGGCGGACTGGGCGCTGAGCGGCACGGAGATCGCGTAGCCGTTGTTCTGGACCAGGAACACCACCGGGGCCTGCAGCACGGCGGCGAAGTTGAGCGCCTCGTGGAAGTCGCCCTCGCTGGTGCCGCCGTCCCCGAGCAGCGCCAGCGCGACCACCGGATCGCCGCTCAGCCGGGCGGCGTGCGCCAGCCCCACGGCGTGCGGGGCCTGGGTGGCCAGCGGGGTGCAGAGCGGCGCGGTGCGGCCGGCGCGCGGGTCGTACCCGGTGTGGGCGTTGCCGCGCAGCAGGGTGAGCGCCTCCAGCGGATCGATGCCGCGGGAGACCACCGCGAGGGTGTCCCGGTAGCTGGGGAAGAGCCAGTCCTGCGCGCCGAGCGCCAGCGCGGCGGCGACCTGGCAGGCCTCCTGGCCGGTGGAGGCCGGGTAGACGGCCAGCCGGCCCTGCTTGGTGAGGGTGGTGGCCTGCTGGTTGTAGCGGCGGCCGACCACCAGGCGGCGGTACAGCTCGCGGAGCAGGGCGGGGTCGTACTTCTCCAGCGCGGGGGTACCGAGCACGCGGACGGGAGCGGGGTCCGGGAGGAGCGGGGCCGGGTCGGTGCGGGGGGCGGTGGCCCCGGGCAGCCATCCGGGCAAGGCCGTGTGGTGTCTGTGGTCGAGGACGGTCATCTCGGGGCACCTCCAGGGGTGGCGGGGGCTCCCTACCGATTGTTCGGTCGTCTGTTCATCTTGACCAGAACCGTGACAAGGTGGTGGACAATCGGCCCGGGTGGCGGTCGACTGGTGGCAGTGCGTCCAATCATCGAGGGTGGGGGGACATGTCGGCTGAACAGACGTCCAGACTCGACCGGGTCGACCGGGCGATCCTGCGGCTGCTGCAGCAGGACGGTCGCGCCTCGATCCGCTCGGTGGCCGAGCGGGTGCACGTGTCCCGGGCCAATGCGTACGCCCGGATCTCCAGGATGGTCGAGGACGGCGTCATCCGCGGCTTCACCGCCAGGGTCGACCACGAACGCGCAGGTCAGGGCGCATCCGCGTACATCACCCTGAAAATCGTGCAGAACTCCTGGCGGACGGTCCGCGAGCAGCTGCTGGCGCTCCCCGGGGTCGCGCACATCGCCCTGGTCGGCGGCGATTTCGACGTGCTGCTGCTGGTCCACACCGCCGACAACCACGCCCTGCGGGAGCTCGTGCTCAACCGCATCCAGTCCATCCCCCAGGTGCTCGGCACCCGCACCATGCTGGTCTTCGAGGAGACGGACCAGGTCCCGCCGTTGTAATCGCCCGCTCGCCTCCGGGCCGCTTTGATCCGGTGCCGACGGTCGGCGCTCCGATGACGCTCGTTCCTCGCGGCCTCCTCGCGCTCTCCCTTTCGGCACCGGCGCGGCCCTTCGGCTCGGGGCGGGTTCGGTGCGTGGCCGGGGTCGGCGGGGCGGGCGGGTGCCGAGTGGCTCGGGGCGGCTCGGGTGCGGGGCCGGGGCCGGCGGGGCGGGCGGATACCGGACGGCTCAGGGCGGGCCCGGTACGTGGCCGAGGTCGGCAGGGTGGGCGGGTGCCGAGTGGCTCGGGTGCATGGCTGAGGTCGACAGGGCGGGCGCATGCCGGACGAGCCCGGTACGTGGCCAGGGCCGGCAGGGCGGGCGCATGCCGGACGGGTCGGGTGCCGTGGGCCCCGGGGTGGGCGGATGCCCTTCGGCTCGGCTCGGCTCGGCTCGGCTCGGGTCAGCCGCGGGCGCGCAGGCCGTCGAAGGCCAGGTGGACCACCGCGTCCGCGACCCCGTCGGCCCCCTTGAGGCCCGGCCGGTACCACTCGACGATCGAGTTGATCATGCCGAAGAGCAGCCGGGTCGCCAGCCGCGGCTCGACGTCCGCCCGCAGCGATCCGTCCGCGACGGCGGCCCGCAGCAGCTCGGCCACCTGGTGGTCGAACTCCCGCCGCCGCTCCAGCGCCCACTGCTCGGTGGCCGTGTTGCCGCGCACCCGGAGCAGCAGGGTGACGTACGGCAGCTCCGCCAGCAGCACCTCGGCGGTCCGCCGCACCACGTGCTCCAGCCGCTCGACCGCGGGACCCTCGACCGCGTCCGGCTCCGCCAGGATCGCGGAGAGCCCGTCCAGGGCGCGTCCGACGGCCAGCCGGAGCAGCTCCTCCTTGCCGCGCACGTGGTGGTAGATCGACGACTTGGAGATGCCGGCCGCACGCGACAGGTCCTCCATCGAGGTGCCGTCGTAGCCGCGCTCGTTGAAGACGTCGACGGTCACCGCGAGCAGGGACTCCACGGTGTAGGCGGTGCGCGTGGTGTGATCGGCCATCCCCCGAGTATCCCCGCCCATCCCCGCACGGGTGCGCCCGGGTGGCTTGGTCCACACCAAAGGGCGGGGCCACGCCCTAGACTCGGCGGACGATCCGTCCACGGCCGAGCAGGGTGGGGTCCAGTCTGATGAGCGCAATACCGGCGGTCGCCTCCGACGCGCCCGAGCAGCGCAGCGACGAGTCGACGACCGAGCCCGGCGTCGACTGGCGCGAGCGCGCCCGCGGGCTCGTCCTCCGCTTCGGCCCGGCCGTCTGGTGCTACGCGGTCCTGAAGCTGATCGGCTTCACCGTCTTCATGAAGCTGCTCTCCTTCTCCGGGGACTACCTGGAGAAGCACCCGCGCTTCGGCGGCGGCGCGAACCCGTGGGACGTCCTGGCCAGCTGGGACGGCTGGTGGTACCAGCAGGTCGCCCAGTTCGGCTACCACCCGGCGCTGGTGGCCGTCCCGAACGGCAGCCCGGGGTTCACGATCGAGCAGAACTCGGCCGCGTTCTTCCCGCTCTACCCGGGCCTGATGCGGCTGGTCTCGGACGGCACCGGCCTCGGCCTGTACGGCGCCGGGATCCTGGTCTCGGTGGTGGCCTCGCTGTTCGCGGCGGCCGGCATCTACGCCGTGGTCGACAGGCTGGCCGGGCCGCGGGCCGGTGTCGTCGCGGCCGGGCTCTGGGCGATCGCCCCGGGCTCGGGCGCCGAGTGGGCGCTCTACTCGGACTCGCTGTTCGTCGCGCTGGCCGCCTGGTCCTGCTACTGCGTGATGACCAAGCAGTGGGTCGCCGCCGGTGTGGTCACCCTGGTCGCCGGCCTCAACCGGCCGACCTCCGCGGCGCTGATCGGCGCGGTCGGCCTGGCGGCGCTGGTCGAGCTGTACCGGCGGGAGAGCGGGGTGCTGCGCCCGCTGGCCGCGATGCTGCTGGCACCGCTCGGGCTGCTCGGCTACGTCGGCTGGGTCGGCTGGCGGATGGGCGAGTGGGGCGGCTACTTCACGCTCCAGCATGACGCCTGGCTGCACTACTTCGACTGGGGCCAGGGCACCTGGAAGGCGATCCGCGGGATCCTGCTGGGCCGCAACGACTACCCGTTCGCCTACCACACGGCCGACATGCTGGCGACGCTGATCGTCTTCAGCCTGCCGGTGCTGATCGTGCTGCTGGTGCGGCTCCGCCCGCCGCTGGTGCTGACCGCGTACACGCTGGCCACCATCGTCTCGGTGCTGGGCAGCCTGGGGATCTTCGGCAACACCTCGCGCTACCTGCTGCCGGCCTTCCCGCTGCTCATCGCGTTCGCGGTGGCGATGCGGAAGCTGAGCTGGCCGGTGCTGGCCGCGGTGCTGGGCACCGGCGCGGTCGCCTCCGGCTGGTACGGCGGTTACGTGATCTTCGAACTGGGCATCCCGTAGACCGGACGCCCGCCGACCGCACGGCCCGCCGCAGGGGGCGCGTCCGCTCCGGACGCGCCCCTCGCGCTTCCCCGCCCCGGTTCCGTCCGCCCTCTTGAGCCGACCGATCGTTCGGTTACCCTGTGACGTGTCCCGTCCTCCCCTCTGAGGAGCGCACACGATGTCCGCAGCGGTCACCCACCCCGTCGTCGCCGAGCTCGTCGAACGCCACCAGGCCACCCTGGACGCCGCACTCGCCGCCGCCGCCTCGCGCGACTACTGGTCGCCCTACCCCGAGTTCCCGAAGGCCTACGGCGAGAGCGCCGCCGCGGACGGCAGGGCAGCCTTCGAAGCGCTGCTCGACCAGCCGTTCGCGCTGCCCGGCCACCCCGCCGACGGGGACCTGATCGGCGGCGAGGCCTCCCCCTACGGCGTCGAGCTGGGCATCGGCTACCCGCACGCCGAGCCGGACACCCTGATCGCCGCGCTGCGCGCCGCCGGACCCGCCTGGGCAGCCGCCGGACCGCGCGCCCGGGCCGCCGTCTGCCTGGAGATCCTCGCCCGGATCAACGCCCGCTCGCACGAGTTCGCCAACGCCGTGATGCACACCACCGGCCAGGCGTACGCGATGGCCTTCCAGGCCGGCGGCCCGCACGCCCAGGACCGCGGTCTGGAGGCGGTCGCCTACGCGTACGCCGAGCAGACCCGGCTGCCCGAGCGCGCCGGCTGGACCAAGCCGCAGGGCAAGCGCGACCCGCTGGTGATGACGAAGGAGTTCACCGTCGTCCCGCGCGGCCTGGCGCTGCTGATCGGCTGCAACACCTTCCCCACCTGGAACGGCTACCCCGGCCTCTTCGCCTCCCTCGCCACCGGCAACCCGGTGCTGGTCAAGCCGCACCCGCGCGCCGTCCTCCCGCTGGCCCTGACCGTCCGGATCGCCCGCGAGGTGCTCACCGAGGCCGGATTCGACGCCGACCTGGTCTGCCTGGCCGCCGAGCACGAGGGCGGCACGGTCGCCCAGACCCTCGCCGTCCGCCCCGAGGTCAAGCTGATCGACTACACCGGCTCCACCTCCTTCGGCGACTGGCTGGAGGAGAACGCCCGGCAGGCCGAGGTCTACACCGAGAAGGCCGGCGTGAACACCGTGGTCGTCGACTCGACCGACGACTACAAGGGCATGCTGGCCAACCTGGCCTTCTCCCTCTCGCTCTACAGCGGCCAGATGTGCACCACCCCGCAGAACCTGCTGATCCCGCGCACCGGCATCGGGACCGACCAGGGCGACAAGTCCTACGACGAGGTCGTCGGCGACCTCGCCGCCGCCATCGAGGGCCTGCTCTCCGACGACGCCCGCGCCGCCGCCATCCTCGGCGCCGTGGTCAACCCCGGTGTGCTCCGGCGCACGGTCGCCGCGGCCGGCGGCGAGTACGGCGAACTGGCCCTCGCCCCGCGGGTGGTGGAGTCGCCGGAGTTCCCCGGCGCCGTCGTCCGCACCCCCGCGCTGGTCAAGCTGGACGCCGACAAGCCGGACGACCGGACGGTCTTCCGCAGCGAGTGCTTCGGCCCGGTCTCGTTCGCCGTCGCGGTCGAGAACACCGCCGCCGCGGTCGAGCTGCTCCGCGACACCGTCCGCACCCAGGGCGCGATGACCGCGGCCGGCTACACCACCTCGCCCGAGGTCGAGGCCGCCCTGGTCGGGGCCGCGCTCGACTCCGGCGTCTCGCTCTCGCTCAACCTCACCGGCGGTGTGTACGCCAACCAGACCGCCGCCTTCTCCGACCTGCACGGCACCGGCGCCAACCCGGCCGCCAACTCCGCCTACTGCGACGGCGCGTTCGTCGCCAACCGGTTCCGCACGGTGGAGGTCCGCCGGCACGGCTGACGGTCCCCCGCCCCCCGGGCGGCCCACCGCCGCCTCCGGGCCCCGGACACCACCGGGGCCCGGAGAATTCACAGGGCCGCCCCGGGGCGGCGATGATGGAGGCCGGGAGCACGCCGAACGCGGCGTCCAACCTCTGTCCGAGCACCGGGAGCTGACACATGACCGCGAAGCAGACCGTCACCGACGTCCTGATCGTCGGCGCCGGACCGACCGGCCTGCTGCTGGCCGGGGACCTCGCCGCCGCCGGGATCGGGGTCACCGTCCTGGAGAAGCGCGGCACCGAGTCCAACCTCACCCGGGCCTTCGCCGTCCACGCCCGCAGCCTCGAACTCCTCGACGCCCGCGGCCTGGCCGACGACCTCATCGCCACCGGCCGCCCGCTCACCACGCTGAAGATCTTCGACAAGTTCCGGGTCGACCTCGGTGAACTCCCGAGCCGCTTCCCGTTCGTCCTGATCACCCCGCAGTACCGGACCGAGCAGCTGCTGCACGACCGCGCGGTCGAGGCCGGCGCGACCGTCCTGCGCGGCGCCGAGGTGGTCGGCCTGCGCCAGGACGCCGAGGGCGTCACCGTCGAGGCCGTGCAGAACGGCGCCGTCACCACCCACCGGGCCCGCTACGCGGTGGGCGCCGACGGCGTCCACTCCGCCGTCCGCGACCTGCTCGGCATCCCGTTCCCCGGCGAGTCGGTGGTCAACTCCGTCCTGCTGGCCGACGTCCGGCTGGAGCGCGAGCCCGACGAGGCGGTCACCGTCGGCGCCAACGAGCACGGCTTCGCCTTCCTGGTGCCGTTCGGCGACGGCTGGTACCGGATCATCGCCTGGGACCGCACCGAGGAACGCCCCGACGACACCCCGCCGTCGCTCGACCGGATCGCCGCCGTCGCCCTCGGCGCCCTCGGCGAGGACTACGGCCTGCACGACGCCCGCTGGAGCTCCACCTTCCACAGCGACGAACGGCAGGTCCCCAACTACCGCTCCGGGCGGGTCTTCCTGGCCGGCGACGCGGCCCACTGCCACTCCCCGGCCGGCGGCCAGGGCATGAACACCGGCCTCCAGGACGCCGCCAACCTCTCCTGGAAGCTCGTCGCCGCCCTCCGGGGCCAGGCCACCGACGCACTGCTCGACACCTACCAGACCGAGCGGCACCCGGTCGGCAAGGCGGTGCTGCGCAGCTCCGGCGCCCTGATCCGGCTCGCCCTCGCCCAGTCCGCGGCCACCCGGGCGCTGCGCGGCGCGCTCGCCTCGCTCGCCGACCACCTCGACGTGGTCGCGGAGCGCGGCGCCCGCACCGTCTCCGGCATCGGCATCGCGTACCCGGCGCCCAAGGACTCCCACCCGCTGGTCGGCAAGCGCGTCCCCGATCTCCGGCTGACCGGTCTGGAGCCGCCGCGCGAGGGCGGTCCGGCCGCCCCCGAGCGACTCTACGAGGCGCTCCGCGCGGGGAGGTTCGTGCTGGTCGGCAATGACGAGCAGGCCGCCGCCGCACCGTGGGCGGACCGGCTGACCACCGCCGCCCCGGCCGACCCGCACGGCAAGCTGCGCGACACCGTGCTGCTGATCCGCCCCGACGGCCACGCCGCCTGGGCGGCCGTCGACCCGGGTGCGGGCGAGCTCCGCGCCGCCCTCACCGACTGGCTGGGGCAGCCGGCCTGACGGTCGCCCCGGCGGACCGCGGGTGTGCGCCCTCAGGGGTGTGCCCGCCCGCGGCCCGCCGGCGGCCCCGCCGGACCGCAGCCGCGCCGGACCGCGCCGCGGTACCGGCAGGGGCCGGGGGAGGTCCTGGCCGCGCCCTAGCCGTGCACCTTCCCGTAGTGCCGCGCCGCCTTCGCCCGGTTGCCGCACACCGCCATCGAGCACCACCGCCGCCGACCGTTCTGCGACGTGTCGAAGAAGTGCAGGATGCACGCCTCGTGCGCGCACTTCTTGATCCGCTGCGGCCCCTGCCCGAGCAGTCCCAGGAAGTCGTCCACCGCCAGCCAGGCCGCCAGCCGCGCGGGGTCGTCCACCTCGACCCGGTCCACCGGGCCCGTCGCGGAGGCCTCCCGCCGGACCCGGCCGTGCCCCAGCACCGCGTCCAGCCCGGCCAGCGCCGCCACCCCGACCCCGCCGCGTTCGTCGAGGTCCCGGACCGCCGCCGCCAGCGCCTCCCGGGCCTCCCGGGCGGCGGCCCGCCCGGCCGCGTCGGCCGCGCAGCGTCCGGCCAGTCCGGCCGAGGAGAGCCAGATCGCGTAGCCGTCCGGCTCGTCGTCCAGCAGGTCGTTCACCGGCGTGCCCGCCCACCGCGTGTTCAGCAGGTCGAGCGCGAGCGGCTCGCCGGTCAGCGGGCGCGGGTCCCGCGGGTCTGCTCTCCGGTCCGTCATCGGCCATCCCTCGCTCTCGCCCGGGTCCCCGAGTCTACGTCGGGCCGGTGCCCCCGGAACCGGCCCGGACCGGTCGGACCGGCCGCCGGACGGACGGTCTGTTTCCGCACTGTTTCAAGATCCCTCACTCTGTGGTCGACTCACCGTGACCACTGTCATACGCACGACTGATGACGTAGCCTCTCGACCGTGCATAGGGTTCCCCACAGCTCGGCGAGGCCGTTGACGGCGCGCTCCGGCGCCGAACCGGCTCCTGCCGAATCCGCCCGGTGGGGAGAGTAACCGCATGGCCTCACAGAACCCCCAGGACGCACGGCTGAGACAGGTCGGGCCGCGCCCCGGCGTGCCCGCCACCGCGCCCGCGCCCGCCCAGCCCGCCCTCCAGCCGCCCGCCCTGCAGCCGCCGGCCACCGCGTCCGCCGGACGCCCGAGCCCGACCGGCGGCTTCGCCGACACCCTGCACCTCGCGATCGAGGCCAGCGGCCTCAGCCTGGACCGGATCCGGGCCGCGCTCGCCCAACGGGGCGTCAGGGTCAGTGTCACCACGCTGAGTTACTGGCGGCGCGGGCGCAGCCAGCCCGAGCGGGCCAGCTCGCTGCGCGCCGTGCACCTGCTGGAGGAGCTGCTCGGCCTGCCGCACTCCACCCTCTCCTCGCTGCTCGGCCCGCCCCGTCCGCGCGGCCGCTGGGCCGCCAACGCCGGCGCCAGCCACCTGCGGCTGGAGGACGTCTGGCCGGGCGAGCAGGAGATCGCCGACGTGTTCGCCGAGCTGGACGCGCCGCCGGCCGGCGAGCTGGAGCGGCTCTCGATCCACGACTCGTACTACGTGGACGCCGACCGGCGCGGCAACCTGCTGCGGATGCGCCAGGTGGTCCGGGCGACGGTGGCCGGGGTGACCCGCTGCCTGGTCGTGCACAAGGCCGACGAGGAGGCCACCGGCTGCCCGGAGATCACCGGGGTCCGGCACGGCCGGCTCGGCCGGGTCCGCCGCCGACCGGACGCCGGCCTGATCGTCGGCGAGGTGATGCTGGACCGGCCGCTGGGGCTCGGCGACAGCACGGTCTTCGAGTACGAGGTGGAGATCCCGTCCGGCGGCGCCGAGACCACGGAGTACAGCCGCCGCTTCGCCAGCCCGGTGCGCGAGTACGTGCTCCAGGTGCACTTCGACCCGGCGAGGGTTCCGGCGCACTGCGAGCGGTACGACCGGGACCCGGGTGCGGACGTCGACCGCCGCCGCGAGCAGCTCTGGATCGGCGCCTCCGCCAGCGCCCACGTGCTCGCCCCGGACCAGCAGCCGGGCCACATCGGCATCCGCTGGGAGTGGGAGTAGTCCCCTCCCGCTCCTCCTCCGCCGCCGCCCGGCGCCGGTCCTCCGTACCACCCACCCCGAGCCTTGTCATGGTCCGGCCACGACCGGGGGCCCATCTAACCACTTCGCCCGCCAGTAATGGTTGACGCCCGCTCGACCTAACCGTTACTGTCGCTTACAACGGTTAGCCAGCGGCGCCACGAGGCGCCCTGACCAGGGGAGTCAGGCATGTCCGGCACCATCAGCAGCACCCTCCAGACCGGCCACGTGGGCCTCAACGTCACCGACCTCGCCCGCTCGGTCGCCTTCTACCGGCGCGTCCTCGGCCTGGAGCTGCTCAAGGAGGGCACCGACCCCGCACAGCGGTTCGCCTTCCTCGGCCGCGACGGCCGCCCGGTGCTCACCCTCTGGCAGCAGAGCGAGGGCACCTTCGCCACCGCCGCCCCCGGCCTGCACCACCTCTCCTTCCAGGTCGACACGCTCGACGAGGTCCGCGCCGCCGAGGCGCTGCTGCGCGAACTCGGCGCCGCGTTCGCCCACGACGGCGTCGTCCCGCACGGTGAGGGCGCGGCCTCCGGCGGGATCTTCTTCACCGACCCGGACGGCATCCGGCTGGAGGTCTACACCCCGCAGGGCGTCGACGCGACCGGCGCCGAAGCCCCCTCCGGGTCCGCCCCGACCTGCGGTTTCTTCTAGACCGGACGAACACCGGGAGGCGCGCCATGACCACCGCCACGCCCTACCACCCCGGCGAACGGGCCGCCCAGGCCCGGGCCGGCCGGCTGGACCGGGCCGACCACTCCGGACGCGCCATCGGCAGCACGATCCCCGCCGTGGCCGCCCGCTTCCTGACCGAGCGGCGGATGCTGGTGGTCGGCGCGGCGGACGCCGACGGCCGCCTCTGGGCCACCCAGCTCAGCGGCGCACAGGGCTTCCTCCGGGCCGCCGACGAGCACACCCTGACGGTGGCCGCCCGCCCGGACGACGACGACCCGCTGGCCGCGGCCCTGGCCGCGCCCGCCGAGGTCGGCACCATCGCGCTCGACCCGGCCGCCCGGCGCCGGATGCGGCTGAACGGCCGCTCCGTGCCGGACGGCCGGGGCGGCCTGGTGGTCACCGCCGACCAGGTCTACGCCAACTGCCCGAAGTACATCCAGCGCCGCAGCCCGGTGGACCGCCCGGGGGCCGGCGCCGCCCGCCGGGTCGCCGTCGGCGCCGCCCTGAGCACCGCCCAGCAGCTGCTGGCCTCCACCGCGGACACCTTCTTCGTCACCACCGCAGGCCCGGACGGCCGGGTGGACGCCTCGCACCGGGGCGGCAACCCGGGCTTCCTCCGGGTGCTCGGACCGGACCGGCTGCGCTGGCCCGACTACGCGGGCAACAGCATGTTCATGACCCTCGGCAACCTGGAGCTCGACCCGCGCGCCGGCCTGCTGATCCCGGACTGGGAGACCGGCGGCTCGCTGCTGATCACCGGCGAGGCCAGGACCGACTGGTCCGACCCCGCCCGGGCGGGCGTGCCGGGCGCCGAGCGGGTGGTCGACCTGACCGTCACCGGTGTCGTCGAGCTGGCCGACGCCACGCCACTGACCTGGACCGGCGCCGAGTACTCGCCGGCCAATCCGCCCGCCGGGAGCTGATACCCCGGAGGCCGACCGGCCGTCCGGTTCCGCACCGGCGGCGCCGCCTCCCGCCCGACGGCCCGACGACCGCGCCACGCCCGCGCCACGCCGGGCCGCCGAGCGGTCGTCACCCGGCCGGCGCAGTCCGCCGCGCCGACCAGGCGCCCGATTTGGGACTTTGGTCCCGATGACACGCGCTGTCGCCCTGGGAAGGACCGTCCTGTCACGCCGTCAGCGGTGACAGCCCGACCAGGAGAAAGAGGCGGAGCATGACCCTGACCGAAGGACCGGCCGCGCTGCTGGAGTTCGACGAGGTCGAACCGGACGACGACTGCATATGCGGGGGCTGCCGCGACCGCCGCCGCGCCCGGCTGCACGCCGCACCGGTGCACGAGGGCGGACACGCCGCAGCCCGCAGCGTCCGCCGACGGGCCGCCGTACTGATGGCCGCCGTCGGCACCGCCCTCGGCGGCGCGGCCGGCGCCGCGGCGGCCCCCGCGCCGGGCCCCGCCTCCGGGGGGCCCGCCTCCGGAGGCTCCGGCACCGGCGGCTCCAGCTCCGCCCGGCCGGAGACCCCGCAGGGCGAGGTCAGCGGTCTCCACGGCGCCTCGCCGTCCGCCCGCGGCGCCGCCTCCCCGCGCGCCGCCGCCCAACCGCCCACCAGGGCGCAGATCATCGAGCGCGCGCAGCGCTGGGTCGACCAGAAGGTCCCGTACAGCATGGGCCGGTACTGGTCGGACGGCTACCGCCAGGACTGCTCCGGCTTCGTCTCGATGGCCTGGGGCCTGGGCAGCAGCCAGACCACCTGGACGCTGCCGGGCTTCGCCGACCGGATCACCAAGGCCGAGCTCCAGCCCGGCGACGTCCTGATCCACAACGACCCCGCCGATCCGCAGGCCGGTTCGCACGTCACCGTGTTCGGCGGCTGGACCGACTCCACCCGCACCCGCTACCTGGCGTACGAGCAGACCTCGCCGGGCACCACCAAGCGGTCCACCCCGTACGCCTACTGGAACAACTCCGCCTCGTACGTCCCGTACCGCTACAAGGCGCTCTCCCCCGGCGGCGGCAACGGCGGAGGCAACGGCGGCAGCAGTGACGGCTCCGCCTCGACGGCCTTCCCGGGTGCCGACAGGTTCGGCCCGGGCGCGGACAACGCCTACGTCACCAGGCTCGGCGAGATGCTGGTGAAGCGCGGCGGCGCCCGGTTCTACACCACCGGCCCCGGCCCGCGCTGGAGCGAGGCGGACCGCCGGGCCACCGAGGCGTTCCAGCTCGCCCAGGGCTGGCGCGGCAGCGAGGCGGACGGCATCCCCGGCAAGGACACCTGGGACCACCTGGTCAACGGCAGGGGCCGGAACATCGACGGCGGCGCCCCGCTCCCGCCGCCGCCCCCGGTCGGCCCGGGCACCGGGACCGGCACGGGTGCGCCGCCCTTCCCCGGCCGGGCCGCGTTCGCGCCGGGCGCCGCCGGCGACCACGTCCGGCAGCTCGGCGAGCAGCTGGTCCGCAGGGGCTTCGGCCGGTACTACGCGCAGGGCCCGGGCCCGCGCTGGACCGAGTCCGACCGGCGCAACGTCCAGGCGTTCCAGGAGGCCCAGGGCTGGCGCGGCGCGGAGGCCGACGGCTACCCCGGCCCGGACACCTGGAGGCGGCTCTTCTCCTAGGAGCCGCCCGCAGGGTCCTCAGGCCCCGGCACCCCGGCGTCCGTCCGGCAGGGGAGCACCGGGCGGACGCCCCGACATCCAGTGGAAGAGCCCCATCGCCACGCTGGTCGCCAGGTTGAAGCTGGAGACCCCGGGCCGCATCGGCACCGCGACCAGCCGGTCGGCGCGCGCCTTCAGCTCCGCCGAGACGCCGTGCCGCTCGGTGCCGAAGGCGAGCACCGCGTCGTCCGGGAAGGCGGTCTCCCGGATGTCCGCCCCCTCCGGGTCCAGCACGTACAGCGGGCCGGCGGGCAGCTCCGGCAGTGCCAGCCGCTCGACCGCGGTGGCGAAGTGCAGGCCCGCGCTGCCCCGGAGCACGTTCGGGTGCCAGGGGTCGAGGTCCCCGGTGGTCACCACACCGGCCGCGCCGAAGCCGGCCGCCAGCCGGATCACCGCGCCGACGTTGCCCAGGTTGCGCGGGTCCTCCAGCAGGACGACCGGCGCCGACCGCGGCCGGCGGGCCAGCGCGGCGCGGTTGGCCCCGGTGGTGGGACGGGCGGCCAGCGCGATCACACCGGTCGGGTGGAGCCGGGGCGCGAGCGTCCGCAGGGCCTTCTCCGGCAGCTCCGCGGCCAGTGACTCCAGGGCGGGCACGGTGTCCGGGGCGAGTTCGGCGGCGAGCGCCAGCAGCCCGGTCCGGTCGGCGGTCAGCACCTGCCGGACGGCGCCGCCGAACCGCAGCGCGTGCTTCAGCGGGTGGAAGCCGTCCAGCAGGACCGTCCACGGCTCGTCGGCGCCGGCCCGCCAGGCGCGCAGCAGTTCCTCGTTCACACCGCTCACTCTGCCACCACGGGCTCGCCCGGCCGTCCGGCGGCGGCGATCACCTGGTCGAAGGTGAGCGGTTCGCCGGTCCCCTCGTCGGACGCTCCGGGCCGCAGCCCGGCCAGTGCGAGGTCCAGGTGCCGGTGGACGAGCGCGCCGTCGGCATCCAGTGCGGCCAGCCCGCCCGGCAGCGGGCGGGAGACCCGGACGCAGAGCAGCACCAGGTCGCCCATCCCGACGTCCGCGCGCAGCCGGCCGGCGTCCTGGGCGGCGCGCAGCAGGTCCCCGACCGCCGAGACCGCACCGGACCGGGCGGCGGCCAGTTCCTCGTCCACCACCAGCCGCTCCAGCAGCACCACGATCGCCGCCCCCATCCGCAGGTCGGCGGCGGCGTGCACGAAGCGGCGCAGCGCGCGGTACGGGTCGGCCTCCTCCTCCCGGGCCCGGACGGCCGCTGCGGCGAGCCGGGTGAGCAGGTCGGTGACCAGGGCCCGGACCAGCGCCTCGCGGTCGGGGAAGCGCCGGTAGAGGGTGCCGGGGCCGACGCCGGCCCGGCGGACCACCGCGTCCAGCGGGGCGTCCGGGCCGCGCTCCAGGAACACCTCGCAGGCGGCGTCCAGGATCCTGCGCCGACTGCGTTCCGCGTCCGCTCTCATCGCCAGCCCCTTAACCGGAGAGATTTCCTCCTCCTATGCTACCGTCCAGACAGACGGAGAAAATCTCTCCGGTTGAGCGGGACACCCTTCCGAGGAGCGACGCCATGACGACCACCTCACGGCCGGCCATCCACACCGACATCGACGGCACCGGGCACGACCGCCCGGCCGTCCTCGCCTGGGAGCTGGACCGCTCCCGGGCCGCCCTGCGACTGCTCAAGCAGCGCCTCGGCGACGACCGGGTCCGCGACCTGCTCGCCCCCGACACCGCCGCGGCCGACGCCGCGATGGCCGACTGGCTGCGGGCCTCCGGCGGCCGGTGGCGCGCGGCCGTCACCGAGCTGACCGCCGCCGGCATCGACGCCGGGACCTTCCTCACCTGGTGGCAGGGCCGGCTGCACGCCCCCGACCGGGCCGCCCTGCTGGCCGCCAACCCCGAGCACTACCTGGCCGACTCCACCGGCGGGACGGTCGAGATCATCGAGACGGTCGGCGCCGGGCCGCTCCGCTTCCACCTCCGCTTCCACCCCACCCCGGCCACCCCGGAGTACCCGGTCCGGATCGGCGGCACCGGCCACCTGGCGGACGGCTCCGAGGTGCTGCGGGTGATGCACGAGTTCGCCGACTCCCCCCGGGGGCTGCGGATCCGGCTCACCGTCGAGTTCCCGGCCGCGGCCCCGGTCGAGCTGTCGACCGGTCACCAGTGGCACTTCGCGTGCGAGTTCGCCAACTGGCTGGAGGCGGCCGCGGCGGCCGCCTGACCGCCGCCGCGGCCACCGCGGCCCGAACCGGGCCCTACCGGCCCGTCGGCTCCGGTTCGCGCTGCACGGCGGAGGTCGCCGTACCGCCGCCGCGCAGCGCCCGCTCCAGGTCCTTCAGCGCCTGGAGCAGCAGCCGGGCACCGGTCCGCAGCACGTCCCGCTGCACCCCGGCCGGCGCCCCGGCGAGCCGCTGCTCCAGCCGCTCCTGCGCCTCCCGGACGGCGTCGAACTCCACCGGCTGCCCGGTCAGCAGCGCACCCGCCGCCAGCGCCGTCGCCAGCCGCAGCTCGTCGGCGAACTCGACCGCCCCCGGCACCGGTTCGGCGTCGTCCGCGGGCAGGTGCGCCTCCAGCAGGACGGCCACCCGCCCGAGGTGGCCGACCGCCGCCCGGGCCCGGTCCAGCTGGCGGCGGCTCACCCCCGGGAGCCCGGAGGCGTGCCGGCCCGGTTCGGCGTCGGCCCGCTGCATCGCCTGGAGCAGCTCGGAACGCGCCTCCCGGGAGTCCAGCAGCGCCGCACGGACCGCCCGCCCGCGCGGGGCCGCCGGGCGCTCGTAGACGGCGATCACCTCGGCCGCGTACCGGCCGGCGGCGGCCAGCCACTCGGCCAGCCGTTCACCGAGCCGGGCGGTCTGCCAGGTCGGGAAGAGCGCGTAGACGAACAGGGCGACCGACCCGCCGAGCAGGGTCAGCCCGACCCGTTCGACCGCGGTCGCCACCGGGTCCCCGGCCTGCAGCCCGAGCAGGAAGACCACGTACGAGGAGATGCAGGCCGTGATGACCGCGTAGCCGGTGCGCAGCGTCAGGTAGGCGCCGCCGATGCTGATCACCGCGAGCGCGGCGAGCACCCAGTCGCCGGGCTTCGCCAGCTGCACCACCAGGGTGGAGACGGCGACCCCGGCCATGGTCCCGACCAGCCGGGCGACCCCCCGGCTGTAGGTCTGCGCGAAGTCCGGCCGCATCACCATCGCGGCCGTCATCGGCGCCCAGTACCCGTGCTCGAAGCCGGCCAGCCGGGCCAGCAGGTAGGCGGCGGTGACCACCCCGGCCAGCCGGACGGCGTGCTGGAAGACCGCCGAGCGCGGCTGGAACTGCCGCCGGACCGCGCGCAGCGCGGTGGGCAGCATCCGGGACAGCGGCGGCTTGCGCAGTGCCCCGCCGGCCTGCACCACGGGGGTGTCGATGGTGTCCTCGGCGCCCCGGTCCAGCGCGTCGGCGGCCTTGCGGAGCAGTCCGGCCAGCCTGCGGGCGGAGCGCCGGGCGGCGCCGCGCAGCTCCGGGCCCTCGGTCCGGGCGGCGAGGGTGAGCGCGGGCGCCGAACGCGGCAGCTGCAGCGGGTCGCCGGTGCGGATCGCCCGGGCCAGCGCGTCCATCGCCTCGGCGGCGGCGGCGAGCACCTCCCGGGCGCGGTCGCGTTCCGGGCCCTCCTCGGGGGCGCCGACCTTGGGGTCGGCGATCGCGGCCAGGGTCGGCCGGATCCGTTCGGCGAGTCCGCGCAGTCCGCGCAGCTCGGGCGGCCGGTTCCGGCCCTGCCAGGGGGTCAGCGCGGCGGCGTGCCGGGCGGTCATGAACGGTTCCGGGTCGACGTGCGCGGTCGGGTCCTGGCGCAGCCGGCGGGCGTAGTCGGCGAGCTCGGCGTAGGTGTCGGCGAGCGCCTCCCGCTGGACGGTCCAGCTGCCGATCGGCCAGACGGTGATGACCAGGGCCTGGACGGCGCCGCCGAGCGCGCAGACCAGCCCGTGCCCGAGCGCGGTGAGCGGGCTGACCGGCAGCTGGACCACGACCAGCATCACCGAGACGGTGTTGGCGGCGACGACCCCGGCGGTCGGCCCGATCGCCCAGGCCAGTCCGGCGCCGAAGGCCCAGACCGCGAGCAGGACCGGGAACAGCCCGGTCACACCGGCCGCCAGGTAGCCGAGGAAGGTGCTGACGCCGAGTCCGATCCCGGCGGCGACGGCGAGCGTGGCCCGGGGCCGGAAGCTGCGCTGGAAGGTGGCGGTCCCGGCGATGAAGGCGCCCATCGCGGCCGAGGTGGCCAGCCCCGGCCCGGCCAGCGCGAGGGTGGGGAAGAGCACCGCGGCGACGGCGACCGCACCGCGCAGCGCCCGCTTGGGGTCGGTCAGCGCCCGGTCGATGGTCAGTCCGGTCCGCGCGGTGTCTCGAAGGGCGGCGAACCAGGACATAACGGTCAGCTTAGGGGAGTGGTGCCCCGCTCCCCGCCAGGGACCCGGCCCGCCCGGCCCACCCGGCGGACCGGCCGGCCCACCCGTTCCCCCACCCAGAGCAGCGCCGCCGTCGGCAGGAAGACCGCGTCCGCCGCGATCATCGCCAGCGAGAACACCGGCAGCCCGAGCAGCACCGCGATCCCCAGGTGCTCGGCCATCATCACCACCAGCAGGGCGTTCTTGACCCGTCGGCTGACCAGCGTGAACGGGAACGCCACCTGCAGCAGCACCGTCCCGTAGGTGATCAGGAAGACCGGCAGCAGCATCGAGCCGACCAGCCCGGACAGCCCCGGCCACGGCGTGAAGTAGTCCAGGTGGAGCGGGTAGTAGAGCGCGGTGCCGTCCTGCCAGCGCGAACCCTGCACCTTGTACCAGCCCGCCGTGGCGTAGATCAGCACCACCTCGGCGGCGATCACCAGCATCGCGCAGTTGTGCACCATGGTCGCCAGCGCGTCCAGCACCGCGCGCGTCTCACCGTCCGGCGCCAGCCGGCCGGCCAGCCACCAGAGCCCGGCCACCGCCCAGAGCGCCCAGAACACCGGCCCCCATCCGACGTACGGGAACGCCGCGGTCGTCCAGGCCAGGCTGTCACCGGAGAAACCGCCCAGCTGGCAGACCAGCAGCAGCGCGCCGAGCAGCGTCCAGAGTGGCACCCCGGTCCGCCCGGGCCCCTCCCGCCGGGCGTCCAGCGACCAGACCTCCGCGCACCGGGTGAAGACCAGGTAGACCGCCATCAGGTGGACGACGTTGTCGCCGCCGTCACCGAGGAAGACGTTGCGGTTCTGCAGCGAGAGCACCGTCACCAGGAACAGCACCGTGGCCGCCCTGGTCCGCCAGCCGAGCACCACCGCCAGCGCGGCCAGCACCGCCAGGTGGTAGACCAGCTCGAACCAGGGCCGCCCGCCGAACCAGGGCAGCACGGTCAGCGCCCCGTTGTCGGCCAGCAGCCGCTCCGCCAGCCCCATCGACCAGGGCGAGGTGTCGCCGTACAGCAGCCGCCGGTTGGGCCACTCCCGGAGCAGGTACACCAGCCAGACCAGCCCGAAGCCGATCCGCACCGTCGCCGCCTGGTACCGCCCGAGCACCCGTCCGGTGAACACCGCGAACGCCCGGGCGGCGAGCTCCGCCGGACCGGTCCGGCGCGGCCCCGGCGCGGCCGCGGGCGGCGTCCCGGGCTGCCGGGGGATCCCGTCGAGCAGCCGCTCCCCGGCCCCGGCCGGCGCGGACCCGCTCACCCGAGCCCCCGGAGGTCCTCGTCGGCCACCGGCCACCAGGGCAGCTCCCGGACCTTGGGCGCGGGCGGCGCCGCCTCCTCGCTCCACTCCGGCGGCGGGACGGTCGTCGTGGTCACCCGCAGGGCGACCTCCAGCACCGTCCGTCCGTCCACGCTCCGGCCCACCCGCTGCAGCGCGATCCGCTTCAGGTACTCCTCGGCGAGGCTGCCGCGCGGATTGACGAGCGACTCGTCCTGGGCGCTGTGCGAGCCGTCGTAGAAGTCCCAGGCCCGGCGGAGCATGTTCTGGTCGGCGTGGCTGGGCGCCGGGTTGCCCCGTATCGCGGCGAGGTCCCGGGCGGTCAGTCCGACCCAGTCGTGGGTCCGGACGCCGCCGTCGTCCGTGGCCGTCCGCACCCGGGCGTCCACCGTGACGTTCTGCTGGAGCGGGTTCGGCGCGAACAGCTTCCAGTTCTGCTCGAACTCCGGGTAGATCAGCCCGTCGACCTGGTCCCGGTACTCGCGGGAGACCGAGTTGGCGGGCGCCACGTGCAGGAAGACCGCGCCCAGGAAGAGCCCGGTGGAGGCGGTCAGCACCACGGCGGCCACCCCGAGGACGGTCCGCGCGGGCGCCGACCAGGCCCGGCGGTCGGGCGGCGGGTCCGTACGCTCGGCACCCTCGGTGCCCACGGCACCCTCGGTGCCCGCAGCGCTCTCGGTGCTCTCGGCGCTCTCGGCCATGAACTCCCCCGGGGAAGGGTCGGGCCGGCACCGCACCGGCCCGGTCGCGCGCCCATCCTGCCCTACTCCCCCGAACAGCGGGATCCGCCCGGGCCCCCGGAATCAGCGGGGCGCGTCCGGCACCGGCGGCGGGGGGCACCGTCACCGGCCCGCCCCGTCCCCCGGTCGACCGCTACAGGACGAAGGCCTGCTGCCCGCCGCTGCTCACCATCGGACGGCCCGCGCCGTCCCACGCGTACATGCCGCCGTCGACGTTGACCGCGTCCCGGCCGTTCTGCACCAGGTACTGGACGACCTGCGCGGAGCGCCCGCCGACCCGGCAGAGCACGTACAGCTTCGCGTCCGGCAGCTCGCCGATCCGCGCCACCACCTCGCCGATCGGGATGTGCAGCGCGCCGTCCACGTGCCCGGCCTCCCACTCGTCCTGCTCACGGACGTCCAGCAGGGCGGCGTCGGCGGGCACGGCGGCGGCGTCGATGGTGGGGATCTGCGCGAACATCGTCTGGTTCTCCTGGGCTTCGGAATCGGCACCGTCATTGTCCCCCACCGGGGGCGCACCGCCGATCAGCCGCTCCAGCTCGGCCTGCTGGGCGGCCGCCTTCGCCAGCAGCTGCTCGGCCAGTTCCTCCAGCAGCCGGTCCGGGTCCTGCGGGGCGAGCGCCAGCAGCTCGCCCATCGCGGTCCGCTCCAGCCTGACCTGCTCGGCGGCGAGCTCGCCGATCCGGCCGGTGAGCCACTCCAGCCTGCGCCGCAGCCAGCCGAGCCGGTCGGGGGAGTCGAGGGCCGGCGCCGCCTCGGGGGCGGTGGACCACTCGGCGGCCAGCGTCTCCAGCGCACCGGTGTCGCCGTACGCGTAGGCCTCGTTGACCCGGACCAGGAAGGCGGCCCGGCGCTCCTGCTCGGCCGGGTCGGTGGAGAGGTCCGGGTGGGCCCTGCGGACCAGGTCCCGGTAGACCCGCTGGGCGTCCCGGCCGGGCCGCACCCGGGCGGGGGCGGCGGGCGGCGGCGGGGCGTCCTCCTGCTCCCGGACGATGTCGAACAGTGCGTCCAGGTCGGGGAGTTCGTCCACCCGGCGGCGCGCTTCGGCGGCCGTCCTGAGGTCGTCCGGGTGCCCGGTGAGGGCCGCCACGGCCTCGGCGACCAGGGCGTCCAGCTCGTCCAGCCGGGTGTACAGCGGGCCGAGCAGCTGGTGGTGGATCAGCGCGAAGTTGTCGATCTCGACCCGCAGGGTCTGCACGTCGACGTCCATGGTGAGCCAGGCGAGCTCCGAGGCGGCGACCCGCTCCTCCAGCTCCTGCTGCTCCGGATCCGTCCAGCGGACGGGGCTCTGCGCGGTCATGGTCGCCTCCGTCTCGTCCTGGGTCGTCCCGGGTCGTCCCGGTCCCGTCCTGCGACCCTACCCCCCGCGCGCACCCCGCCGACGGGGTGGACGGGGAGTGCGAACCGGCGCGCGCCCCACGACACGCAACTGATACCGAGGAATCTCCTCGTTTCGCTATCGAGTCGCGGCCCGTCCGTGCTTCGCTGGTATCCGCACAGCATGCCTTCCTCCGGAGAATCGGCCGTCTCCAGGCGTGGCGGCCAGGCGGGAGCAGACCGAATCCATGGTGGACGAGCCCAACTCCACATCGCGTCCGGCGGGCACCGGAACGGAGCCCGGCACCGCACCGGGTGACCAGCCGTCAGGCGTGGTCGCCCTGGTCCGGCTCGCCCTCGTGCTGGTCGACCGGACCGGCCGGGTCGCCCAGTGGAACCGGGCCGCCGAAGAGCTCTTCGGACACCGCGCGGAGGTCGTCCACGACCGTCCGGCCGCCGGCCTGCTGCCCGCCGCCGAACCCCGCAGCGTCCCCGCTCCGGCCGGGTCCGGCGCCCCCGCGGTCCGCCGCCGGGACGCCTTCGACACCCTCGCCGAGCTCACCTCCGCCGGAGCCGCCTGGGCCGGACAGCTGCCCGTGGTCGACCGCGAGGAGCGGCTCCGCGACGTGCTCTGGTGGGCCTACCCGGTCGACGGACCGGCCGGCGGACTGCTGGCCCTCGCCGCCGACGCCCGCCCGCTGCGCTCGGCGGGCCCGCGGCTGGCGCTCGGTGAGCGGCTGCTGCCGTTCGCCGCCGCCCCCGGCGCCCGCGGCGGGTTCCACCGGCTCTCCGCCGCGCTGACCGCCCCCGGCCGGCCGGTCCCCGAACCGTTCGCCGCGCTGCTGCCCGGATCGTCCGAGCGGCGCGCGGCGCTGCTGGACGCGCTGTCCCGGGGCGGCCTGCCGGCCCTGCGGCCCGACCCGACCAGCGTGCTGCCGGTCCGTCCCGCCGACCCGGCGGCCGGCACCGCGCACGCCGCCGCCGGGATCGGACGGCGCTACCCGACCGCCCAGCAGCGGGCCACCCGGCTCGGCCCGCCGCCGCAGCCCGAACAGTCCACCCGGGGCCGCCGCCCGGCCGGCCCGCTGCCCGGCCAGCGCGAGGCCGCCGCCACGGCCGCCGGCGCACCGGCCGGCCCGGCCCAGGCCGGCACCGCACAGGCCGGCACCGCACAGACCACCGCCGTGCCGGCCACCGGCACCACCGTCCCGGCACCGCCGAGAGGAGGCACCGCCATCGAGCAGAGCACCGTCGAGTCGACCGCCCACGGACGCCGGCTCCACCCGGGCGAGCCCGCCGCACCGCCCGCCGCACCCACCCCGGTCCCCTCCGCCGGCCCGGCCCCCGCGGCCCCGGCCGGCCGGTTCGGCCCGTTCCTCACCAACGGCCACGCGGGCGAGCAGCTGGCCCTGCTCAACGAGGTCGGCGGCAAGGTCGGCACCACCCTCGACCTCGGCTTCACCGCCCACGAGCTCTGCCAGGTGCTCGTCCCCCGGGTCGCCGACTTCGCCTGCGTCGACCTGGTCGACGGGCTGATCTCCGACTCCGAACTGCCCGCGGCCCGTCCGGACGACGACACGATGCTCCGCAGGGTCGCGCTGGCCTGCAACGAGTCGGTCGGCCAGTGGGACCACGTGCTCGCCGAGGGCTCACTGGTCGCCATGCCCCGCCGCACCCCGCCCGGCATGGCCCTCCAGCTCAACCAGCCGGTGCTGGTCCCGGTGGTCACCCGGGACGTCGCGGTCGACTACGCCGCCGCGCTCGGCGGCCCCAGGCTCGCCTCGGTGGTCTCCGGCCGCTCCATGCTGGTGGTCCCGCTCTCCGCCCGCGGCACCGTGCTCGGCATCCTCAAGCTGCTCCGGCTGCCCGACCGCGACCCCTTCGACGAGGGGGACGCCGCCACCCTCAAGGAGCTGGCCGCCCGGGCCGCGCTCTCCCTCGACAACGCCCGGCTGCACCGCGCCGAGTCCCGGGTCGCCACCACCCTCCAACGCTCGATGATCCCGACCCGGCCACCGCAGATCCCCGGTGTCCAGATCGCCCACCGCTACCTGCCCGGCGACTCCCGGGCCGAGGTCGGCGGCGACTGGTTCGACGCGATCCAGCTGCCCGGCAGCCGGGTCGCCCTGGTGGTCGGCGACGTGATGGGCCACGGCCTGCACTCGGCCGCCGCGATGGGCCGCTTCCGCACCGCGATGCAGACCCTGGCCGCCCTCGACCTGCCGCCCGGCCAGCTGCTGCGGCACCTGGACAACCTCGCCCACAAGCTCGGCGACGACCACCTCGCCACCTGCCTGTACGCGGTCTACGACCCGATCAACCGGACCTGCGAGCTGGCCAGCGCCGGCCACGTCCCGCCCGTCCTGGTGCACCCGGACGGCACCGGCGAGCTGCTGGAGATCCCGGCCGGCGCCCCGATCGGGGTCGGCGGCGTGCCCTTCGTCGCCAAGACCATCGACGTCTCGGACGGCTCCATGCTGGTGCTCTGCACCGACGGCCTGGTCGAGGTCAGGGGCGGCGACATAGGGGCCGGGCTGGCCGCGCTCTGCGGCAACCTGATCGACCCCCGGCAGAGCCCCGAACAGGCCTGCGACGTGGTGCTGGACCGACTGCACTCGGACGACCGCAAGGACGACGTCGCCCTGCTGGTCGCCCGCTTCGACGGGGTGGCCCCGACCGAGGTCGCCACCTGGGACCTCACCGTCGACGACCGCGAGGTCCGCCGGGCCCGCGCCCTGGTCCGCGAGCAGCTGGCCGGCTGGCACCTGGAGGCGCTCAGCGACACCACCGAGCTGCTGGTCAGCGAACTGGTGACGAACGCCGTCCGGGTCGCCCGGGACCGCGTCCAGCTCCAGCTGATCCGGGTGGACAAGCTGCTGGTCGAGGTCAGCGACGACAACCACAACCTGCCGTCGCTGGAGCCCGCCGAACAGCTCGGCGAGACCGGCCGCGGCCTGACCCTGGTCACCAAGCTCGCCGAACGCTGGGGCACCGCCCGCAAGGCGGTCGGCAAGGTCGTCTGGTTCGAGCTCCCGCTGCCGCCGTCCTTCTGAGACCGTCCCCTAGGGGACGGCCCGGACCGGCGCCCGGCGGCGGGCCTCCGAGGCGACCTCGATCGAGGCGGCCGCGGCCACCGCGGCCGCCGCCCCGACCCCGGCCAGCACCCGCGGCCAGAAGTCCCCGAACACCTCCACCGAGACGGCGATCAGCAGCGCCGCGATCACCGCGACCACGTGCTCCAGACCCGCCAGGTTCGGCAGGACGACCGCCTCGCCGACCATCAGCGTCACCACCAGCCCGGCGGTGAACCAGGCCCGGCTGCGGAAGGCGATGCAGATCGCCAGCGCCACCACGGCCGCCGACGGACCGGTGTCCCGCACGTGCGCGACCCACTTCGGGAAGCCGAAGACGTGGTCCGGTCCGATCGCCACCCCGACCCGGGCGAACAGCGTCCCGGCCAGGGTGCAGGTGTAGGCCACCACCAGGGTCAGCCGCCGCCCGAGCACGATCTCGGCGATGCCGAAGACCACGAAGACCTGCGCCAGCGCCCCCCAGACCGGCAGGTCCAGGGCCGGCACGTACAGCGACAGCGGCGTGCGCAGCAGCGAGACCTCCAGCGGCAGCGCGGCCTTCACCACCCCGATCTGGGTGACGATCCGCTCCCCGCCCGGCAGGTGCTGGACGATGCTGAACAGCAGGATCAGGCAGGTCGCCGCGGTGGCCAGCGGAACGGCTGCGAACTTCCTGCGCGCCACCCGTTCCCGGACAATCCGGAACAGCGTTCCCCACTCGGCGACAGCGGCCTCTCTGGCAATAGCCACCGGCCCCTTTCGCACGCCCCCCGCGTGGGTCCTCTGATTCACAGCCGTCTCTCCAAATCCCCGTAGCCGCGAGCTCTTTCCCGGCTACCCCAACATTAGAAGCCGGTCAGGGAATCCACATCGGCATGAATGTGGATCGAGGTCATCCTCAGGGGGGAGAGCTCACCCCGAAATCCCCCCATCCGGACGTCCGGCCCCCTCCGCCCCCCGGCGGAGGGACTACCCCTTCCCGTCCCGCGCCGCCACCGGCTCCCGGGGCTCCGCGACGGCGGTCCCCACGTGCCGGCGACGGAACAGGGCGGGCAGACTCGGCGCGGTGATGAAGCCCTCGGCCCGGGCACTGGCGATGCCGATCCGCGGAATCTCGCTGCTCTTCTCGAACAGCAGATAACGCGGCTCCCAGATCGGCCGGTACTTGGCGTTGGCCCGGTACAGGGATTCGATCTGCCACCAGCGCGAGAAGAAGCCCAGAACGGAGCGCCAGAGCCGCAGCACCGGACCGGCGCCGAGCTTGGATCCCCGCTCGAAAACCGAGCGGAACATCGCGAAGTTCAGCGAGACCCGGGCCAGGTTCACCTCTCGGGCACGCTGCAGGAGTTCGATCACCATGAACTCCATCAGGCCGTTCTCGGTGTCCCGGGCCCGGCGCATGAGGTCCAGCGAGAGCCCGTCCGCACCCCACGGCACGAAGCTCAGCAGCGCCTTCAGCTCACCGTCGCCGTCGTGGCACTCCAGCATCACGCAGCGGCCGTCGCCCGGGTCCCCCAGCCGGCCCAGCGCCATCGAGAAGCCGCGCTCGGTCGCGCCGTCCCGCCACTGGTCGGCCTTGGCGACCAGCTCGGCCATCTCGGACTCGGGGATCTCCTCGTGCCGCCGGATCCGGACGGTGTACCCGGCCCGCTTGACCCGGTTGTACGCCTGCCGCACCACCCGCATCGCGCGGCCGTCCAGCGAGAACTCGTCCAGCTCGACGATCGCCTCGTCGCCCAGCTCCAGCGCGTCCAGCCCGTGCCGGGCGTAGATCACCCCGGCCTCCTCGGAGGCCCCCATCACGGCGGGGGCCCAGGCGTGCTCACGGGCCTCGGACAGCCAGGCGTCGATCGCCCCCGGCCAGGCCTCGGGGTCGCCGATCGGGTCGCCGGAGGCCAGCGAGACCCCGCCGACCACCCGGTAGGTGACCGCCGCCTTGCCGCTGGGCGAGAACACCACCGCCTTGTCGCGGCGCAGCGCGAAGTAGCCCAGCGAGTCCCGGTCGCCCTGCCGGTCCAGCAGCCCCCGCAGCCGCTCCTCGTCCTCCGCCGTCAGCAGCTCCTTGTCCCGCGGGCTGCGGAAGGCGACGTAGAGCACCAGCAGGAAGAGCAGCGCGCCCATCGCGTTGATGACCGCGTTCACCCAGGTCGGGGCGTCGATCACGGAGCGCAGGTGCTCGGACGGCGTGACGGTGACCATCCGGCCGACCGAGTACCGGAACATGTCCCAGAAGCCGGCGCCGTCGAGGTCGTTGGTCAGGGCGACCAGCGCCGCGCCGACCACCCCGCCGAAGCCCAGGCCGGCCACGAAGGTGGCCGCCGCCGTCTTCGGGTTGGAGCGGTCGCCCTTGGAGGTGAACTCCTTCCGGCCGACCAGCAGCGCCAGCACGAACAGGCAGGTCAGGACGGTGGAGACGTAGTTCAGCGGGTGCTCGTCGAACCCCTCGCCGGGCAGTGCCATGGCGGCCAGGTAGAGCAGCGCGAACAGTCCGGCGAGCGCGGTGTTGAAGATCCACGCGGCCCGCTTGCGCCGCCGCATCGCGATCGCCAGGAAGACCGACAGCACCGCGCTGCTCAGGCCGGCCGTCATCAGGTACGGAGTGAAGTACTCGCCCTCGTTGTGCGTCTCGACCTGGTCCCGGAACGGCACCAGCAGTACGGTGACCAGGTTCAGCAGGGCCAGCAGGCGCAGGTACCAGACCGTCGCCGCGGCGGCCCGCGGGCGCCAGCGCTCCAGCGGACCGGGCCGGGACCCGGAGGCGGACGTGGACGGCTCCGGTTTCACAGTGGACGACACAGCTCAATTCCAAACGATCAGGTGGTGGGGCGCATCCGCACGCGGCCCGACGCCGGGCACCCGCACAGGCCCGACGGACTCGCCGGCCGCCCGCCTCCGGCCGGCAGGCCGATTGAGCGGCAGCCAACTCAATGGTTCCCCACCGCAGCTGAGAATCGCGTGAACCAGGCAGGCGATTCACACCCCCGCCGAACGGCGGGGGTCCCGACCAGGCCGAACCGCCGTCCGGGCCCCCTCAGGCCCTACCCTCGAATCCAGTCATGCGGACCGGCCCGGTCCCGTCCGCCGAACCGAGGAGGGACCATCACCACCACCCGCGTGCTGATCGTGGACGACGAGATCCTGGTCAGGTCCGGCCTCGGCCTGATCGTCGGATCCGCCCCCGACCTGGAGGTGGTCGGCGACTGCTCCGGCGGACAGGCCGAGGAGTACGTCCACCGGCTGCGCCCGCACGTGGTGCTGCTCGACATCCGGATGCCCGACCTGGACGGCATCTCGGTGCTCCGCCGGCTGCGGGCGCTGCCCGACCCGCCGGCCGTGGCGATGCTCACCACCTTCGACACCGACGAGTACATCGGCACCGCGCTGCGGGCCGGCGCGTCCGGGTTCCTGCTCAAGGACACCGCCCCGGACCAGCTGGTGCACGCCGTCCGGGTGCTCGCGGCCGGCGGCAACATCCTCTCGCCGACCGTGACCCGGACGGTGATCGGCGGCTACGTCGACGGCGGCGGCCCGGACGCCGAGGCGGCGACCCTGGCCCGCACCCTGACCAGCCGGGAGCTGGACGTGCTGGCCCTGCTCGGCGAGGGCCTGTCCAACGCCGAGATCGCCGACCGGCTCTTCCTCGGGACCGGCACCGTGAAGGACCACATCAGCGCGATCCTCGGCAAGCTCAGCGCCTCCAACCGGGTCCAGGCCGCGGTGATCGCCCACCGGGCCGGCCTGGTCCGGCCCAGGCCGAGCAACGGGGCATGAGCGACCCCTCTCCCGGCAGACGGCTCCCGGACCGGTTCACCGCCCCCTGGCTGATGCTGCTGCTGCCGGCGCTCTACTCCCTCGTCGACGCCGCCCTGGTCGCCCGGGGCGCCCCCCTGTGGCAGACCCTGCTCTCGGTGCTGGCCGCCGTCGCCCTCCTCTGGCGGCGGCGCTTCCCGGTCACCGTCCTGCTGCTGGTCATGCCGGGCAGCTACCTCGACGACATCTGGCTCGCCCCGATCACGGCCGTCTACACGGTGGCGGCCGAGCGCCCCAGCCCCCGGGTGGTGGTGCCCTGCGCCACCCTGTTCACCCTGGTCGAGTTCTTCCACTGGCCGGTGTACGAGCAGACCTTCGAGCTCAGCCGGGACACCGCCCTCTACGCGATCCAGTGCGTGATGCTGGCGGCCGGACCGGCCGCCACCGGCCTGCTCTCCCGGACCAGGCGCGAGCTGGCGGGCCGACTGGACGAGCTGACCCGGGGCCAGGAGCGGGAGAGCCGGCTGCTCGCCGAGCGGGTGCTGAGCGACGAGCGGGGCCGGCTGGCCCGGGAGATGCACGACGTGGTCTCGCACCAGGTCAGCCTGATCAGCATCCAGGCCGGCGCGCTCCAGGTCTCCACCCCCGACCCGGCCGCGGTGACCACCGCCCGCACCATCCGCGAGCTCTCCGTCCGCACCCTGGAGGAGCTGCGGCAGATGGTCGGGGTGCTGCGGGCCGGCGGACCGCGGATCGACACCCCGCTGGCCCCGCAGCCCCGGCTGGCCGACCTGCCCCGGCTGATCGAGGAGAGCGGGCTGGCCGCCGACGCCGAGCTGGCCCCCGGCGACCGCCCCTGGCCGGAGGCGGTCGAGCGGGCCGCGTACCGAACCGTCCAGGAGGCGCTCACCAACATCACCAAGTACGCGCCGGACGCCGCGGTGCACGTGCGGGTCAGGGCCCGGGGCCGCAGGCTGCGGGTGGAGGTCCGCAACGACGCCCCGCCGGTCCGGCCCGCCCAGACCCTGCCGGGCGGCGGCCACGGCCTGGTCGGCCTGCGCGAGCGCGCCCAGCTGCTCGGCGGCTCGCTCGCCGCCGGCCCCACCACGGACGGCGGCTTCGAGGTCCGCGCCGACCTCCCGGCCAGCCGGAACTGACCTGCCCCGGACGTCCTCGGCCCCGTGCCCCCGCGGGCGGGGGTCCGGGCCGGAGGGGCCCCGGAGTGCCGACCGTCGGGGCCGGGTCGCGGAGGCCGGGAGGCACGAGGGGAGCGAGGGGGGAGAACGAGAAAGCCCCGCAGATCCGAAGATCTGCGGGGCTTCGCTGTGCGCGAGGGGGGAGTTGAACCCCCACGCCCTTTCGGGCACTGGAACCTGAATCCAGCGCGTCTGCCTATTCCGCCACCCGCGCATGGGTGTTTGTCGTGGTTGCCAGCCGATCAGCCGACCCACTCGGTACCATGTGGCCCTTGCGGTTCTTCGATCCGGCCCCCTTGCGGGTGCCCCTTCCGACGTGGAAAACAGTAGCACGACCTGCGGGCCGCCTCCGAATCCGTTCCCCCGGGAGGCCGGGCGCATCCGAACGGATGCCCGGCGAACAGGCGAGCGAGGGATGGCGGCCCCCTCGGGCGGGTAGCCCTGGCATGCTGCCGCCCGCATGCGTCACCCTGTGTGTCCGAGCCCACCCCCGGGCACCACGTGCTCCGGGAACCGTACGGATGGCCCCGGCGTGGATACGATCAGTACGGAAGTACCGCAAGTAGGCGCGACCGGCTCCCCCGGATCCGGTCGGCAGGCAGGCGAACGAACCCTGGAAGGGGGTGCCCCATGGGAGTGCTGAAGAAGTTCGAGCAGCGACTCGAGGGTCTCGTCAACGGCACCTTCGCCAAGGTGTTCAAATCCGAGGTCCAGCCCGTGGAGATCGCCGGAGCGCTGCAGCGCGAGTGCGACAACAACGCGAGCATCTGGAACCGCGAGCGCACCGTCGTGCCCAACGACTTCATCGTCGAGCTGAGCCCGCACGACTTCGAACGGCTGAGCCCCTACTCCGGGCAGCTGGGCACCGAGCTGTCCGGCATGGTCCGCGAGTACGCCGAGGCCCAGCGGTACAGCTTCATGGGACCGCTCCAGGTGAACCTGGAGAAGGCCGACGACCTGGACACCGGCCTGTACCGGGTGCGCAGCCGCACCCTCGCGGCCGAGGAGCTCCCGCCGCCGCCCCAGCAGCAGCAGGCGCCCGCGCAGCCCACCCAGGGCGGCGGCTACGGGCGGCCGCCGGCCGCCCCGGCGCCCGGCGCACCCTGGCAGCAGCAACAGCAGGGCGGCGCCCCGTACGGCGCGCCGCCGCCGCCCGCCGCGCCCCCGGCCTCGCCTTCCGGGCCGCCCGCCCCGGCCGGAGGCAACGTGCGCCCGTTCCCGGGCGCCGGCCACGGCACGTCGGTGCGCCGCTGGATCGAGGTGAACGGTGCCCGGCACCAGATCACCGGGAACGCCTGCGTGCTCGGCCGCTCCACGGAGGCGGACGTCCGCATCGACGACCCCGGGGTCTCCCGGAAGCACGCCGAGATCCGGCCCGGTACCCCCTCGATGGTGCTCGACCTGGGCTCCACCAACGGCATCGTGGTGGACGGACAGCACACCCAGCGCGCTACGCTCCGCGACGGCTCTCGAATCGTCGTGGGCTCCACCACCATCGTCTACCGACAGGTCGAAGGGTAGTGTCCGATTTGTTCGCTCGCTTCGCTCACTCACGGGCGGGCCGGCCATGTCAGAACTGACCCTGACGGTCATGCGGCTGGGCTTCCTGGCCGTGCTGTGGCTGTTCGTGATCGTCGCGGTCCAGGTGATCCGCAGCGACCTGTTCGGGACCAGGGTGAACCCCCGCGCGTCCCGCCGGGGCGCCGCCGCCCCCGCGGCCGGCACCACGACCCCCGCGCCCGGACGCCCCGCGCAGGCCCAGCCCTCCGGCGGTCCGCAGACCCAGGGCGGCGGGCGCCGTCGCGGCGCACCGACCCAGCTCGTCGTGGTCCAGGGCTCACTGGCCGGGACCACCGTCGCGCTCCAGGGCCAGACCATCACCCTGGGCCGGGCCCATGACTCCACCATCGTGCTGGACGACGACTACGCGTCCTCCCGGCATGCCAGGATCTATCCCGACCAGACTGGGCAGTGGACGGTCGAGGATCTAGGCTCCACCAACGGCACCTATCTGGACCGTCAGCGCCTGACCGCGCCGACCCCGCTCCAGCCTGGCATGCCGATCCGTATCGGCAGGACCGTCATCGAACTGCGGAAGTAGTAGCGCATGAGGGACAGCATCCCGTCCATGACCCAGAGGGGGGCACAGGTCGCATGACCCTGGTGCTGCGCTTCGCCGCCGGCTCCCACAAGGGACTGATCCGGGAGGGGAACGAGGACTCCGGCTATGCCGGCCCGCGGCTGCTGGCCGTGGCCGACGGCATGGGCGGCGCGGCGGCCGGCGAGGTCGCTTCCTCCGAGGTGCTCGGCTCGATCGTCCGGCTGGACGAGGACGTGCCCGGCGCCGACCTGCTGACCCTGCTCGGTGACGCGGTCCAGGGCGCCAACGACCGGCTCCGCCAGATGGTCGAGGAGGACCCGCAGCTCGAAGGCATGGGCTGCACCCTCACCGCGATGCTCTGGACCGGGCAGCGGATGGGCCTGGTCCACGTCGGCGACTCCCGCGCCTACCTGCTGCGCGACGGTTCGCTGGTGCAGATCACCCAGGACCACACCTGGGTGCAGCGGCTGGTCGACGAGGGCCGGATCACCCCCGAGGAGGCCGAGACCCACCCGCAGCGGTCGCTGCTGATGCGGGCGCTGGACGGCCGCGGCCAGGTCGAGCCGGACCTGTCGATCCGCGAGGTCCGGGCCGGCGACCGCTACCTGATCTGCTCCGACGGCCTCTCCGGTCCGGTCAGCCACCAGACCCTCCAGGACACCCTCGGCAGCTACTACTCGCCCGAGCAGACCGTGCAGGAGCTGATCCAGCTCGCCCTGCGCGGCGGCGGCCCGGACAACATCACCTGCATCGTGGCGGACGTCCTCGACGTGGGTGCCACGGACACCATGAGCGGCCAGTTCACCGACGTCCCGGTGGTCGTCGGCGCGGTCGCCGAGACCCCGCCGTCCTCGACCGCCGCCGACCAGTCGATCCGCGACACCCCGGCCGGCCGCGCCGCCGGGCTCGGCCGCGGCCCGCAGGGCGCGTTCGGCCCGGCCGCCGGTTACGACGCCGGCCACCCGGGCGGCGGGCCGGGCGGCTTCGGCCCGGCCGAGGGCTACCCGGAGGGCTACGCCCCCGGCGAACCCGCCGCCTACGGCGCCGAGGGCTTCGACGACGGCGAGCCGCCGGCCAAGCGCAGGAACCGGGCGCTGACCTTCTCGCTGATCGGCCTGGTCACCCTGGGCCTGCTCGGCGCGGGCGGCTTCTTCGGCTACCAGTGGACCCAGAGCCAGTACTACGTCGGCGCCGAGGGGGACCACGTCGCGGTCTACCGGGGCGTCAACCAGAGCCTGGCCGGACTGAGCCTCTCCTCGGTGCACACCCCGTACAAGGAGATCGAGCTCAAGTACCTGCCGCAGGACCAGCAGACCCACGTCACCAACACCATCTCGGCGAGCAGCCTCGGCGACGCCGACGACAAGGTGAAGAAGCTGGGCGAGCAGGCCGCGCTCTGCCGCAAGGTCGCCGACGCCCGGACCGCCGCCGCGTCCGGGCAGACCGCGCCGGCCGCTCCGCCGACGGTCCCCGCCTCGGCCGCCGGCGGAGCCGCCGGGACGGCCCTGCAGGCCGGGTTCGTGACGGCCACCACGCCGCCGAGCCCGTCCGCGACCGGCCGGGCCCCCGCCGCGGGCGTACCCACGACGACCCCGACCCCGAGCACCCCGACCCCGAGCGCTCCGGCACCCGGCACGCCGTCCGCGGCCGTGCCCAGCCAGAGCGCCGCCGCCCCGGCCGCCCCGCAGGGCGAGCTGCCCGGCCTGAGCGACGAGGAGCGGCAGCGGGCCGACTCCTGCCCGAAGCCGTGACGGCCGCGACCCGACATAGGCCCGCCCCGCGCGGGCCCGCCGGCCGGCTGGGAGCGGCCACCACGTGAGCGAGCAGACCATCGAGAGACGTGCCCGGGTGACCGCCCCCGCCGAGTGGACCGAGGCGGGAGCATGAGCACCTTCGACCTGAGCAGTGATGCGAACAACCGGTCCGACGGACGCCAGGCCGGCGGCGTACCCGCCGACCGCGCGTCCTCGCGGCGCCGGGGCAACACCACGATCTCGCCGCAGGGCACACCGAACCGGCGCAACACCGAGCTGGCGCTGCTCGCCTTCGCGGTGGTGCTGCCGGTCCTGGCCTACGCCAACGTGGGCCTGGCGATGGACGACAAGCTGCCCACCGGCATGCTCGGCTACGGCCTCGGCATGGGGGCGCTCGCCCTGATCGCCCACCTGCTGATGCGGAAGTTCGCGCCGTACGCGGACCCGCTGATGCTGCCCATCGCCACCCTGCTCAACGGGCTCGGCCTGGTGATGATCTGGCGGCTCGACAAGGCCGGGCCGCTGCTGCACAAGAACTTCGCGGCGGCGCCCAACCAGCTCATGTGGTCGGGCCTCGGGATCGCGCTCTTCATCGTGGTGATGGTGTTCCTGAAGGACCACCGCGTCCTCCAGCGCTACACCTACATCTCGATGGCGGTGGCCCTGGTGCTGCTCGCCGCGCCCGCCTTCTTCCCGGCGCGCAAGGAGGACTTCGGGGCCAAGATCTGGATCCGGATGGGTGCCTTCTCGATCCAGCCGGGCGAGTTCGCCAAGATCATCCTGACCGTCTTCTTCGCCGGCTACCTGATGGTCAAGCGGGACGCCCTGGCCCTGGCCAGCCGCCGCTTCATGGGCCTCTACCTGCCGCGCGGCCGCGACCTCGGCCCGATCATCGTGATCTGGCTGCTCAGCCTGCTGATCCTGGTCTTCGAGAACGACCTCGGCTCGTCGTTCCTGTACTTCGGCCTCTTCGTGGTGATGCTGTACGTCGCCACCGAGCGCACCAGCTGGATCATCTTCGGCCTGCTGATGTCGGTCGGCGGCGCCGTCGCGGTCGCCTCCACCACCAGCCACGTCAAGACCCGCATCGACGCCTGGCTCGACCCGATGGCCGCGTTCGCCCCCAAGCCCCCGGACGGCGCGACCGAGCAGATCGGCCAGTCGCTGATGGCGCTCGGCTCCGGCGGCGTGACCGGCTCCGGCCTCGGCCAGGGGCGTTCCTGGCTGATCGACTTCGCCGCCAAGAGCGACTTCATCCTCGGCTCCTTCGGCGAGGAACTGGGCCTCACCGGCATGATGGCGATCTTCATGCTCTACGCCCTGCTGATCCAGCGCGGCCTGCGCACCGCGATCGCCGCCCGCGACCCGTTCGGCAAGCTCTTCGCCGTCGGCCTCTCCTCGGCGATGGCGCTCCAGGTCTTCGTGGTGGCCGGCGGCGTCACCGGCCTGATCCCGCTGACCGGTATGACCATGCCGTTCCTCGCCCAGGGCGGGTCCTCGGTGGTCGCCAACTGGGCGCTGGTCGCGATCCTCCTGAAGATCAGCGACAGTGCCCGCCGACCGGGCGTGGAACCCGCTCCCGCCACCGAGCTCCAGGGGGGAGCAGCCGCGTGAACAAGCCGATCCGCCGGGTCTCGATCTTCTGCCTCGTCCTGATCCTGGCCCTCATGGTGCGCACCAACTGGGTGCAGGGCGTCCAGGCCGAGGCCTGGGCCACCAACAAGAACAACAAGCGCCAGGTCTACGACCGGTACGCCCACCCGCGCGGCAACATCATCGTGGACGGCCAGCCGGTCACCCAGTCCGCCTTCGTCAACGGCCTGCGCTACAAGTACAAGCGGTCCTGGGTCGACGGCCCGATGTACGCGCCGGTGACCGGCTACTCCTCGCAGGCCTTCGGGGCCAGCCAGTTGGAGCAGCTGGAGGACGGCATCCTCTCCGGCAGCGACGACCGGCTCTTCTTCCGCAACACCCTGGACATGCTGACCGGGGAGCCGAAGAAGGGCGGCGACGTCGTCACCACCATCAACGCCAAGGCCCAGAAGGCCGCGTTCGAGGGGCTCGGCAACAAGAAGGGCGCCGTGGTCGCGCTCGACCCGCGGACCGGCGCGATCCTGTCCCTGGTCTCCACCCCGTCCTACGACCCGGGTGTGTTCGCCGGCAACGAGCCCGCCGACAGCAAGGCCTGGACCGACCTCAACGCCGACCCGAACAAGCCGATGCTCAACCGCGCGCTGCGCGAGACCTACCCGCCCGGCTCGACGTTCAAGCTGGTCACCGCGGCGGCGGCGTTCGAGAACGGCCTGTACCAGAACATCGACGACACCACCGACACCCCGGACCCGTACATCCTGCCCGGCACCAAGACCGAGCTGAAGAACGAGTCCGAGTTCGAGAAGTGCGCGAACGCCACGCTGAAGTCCGGCATGGACCAGTCCTGCAACACGGTCTACGGCAAGCTCGGCGCGGACCTGGGCAAGGACAAGATGCGGGCGCAGGCCGAGAAGTTCGGCTTCAACAGCACCGTCGACACCCCGATCCGCTCCGAGAAGAGCGTCTTCCCGACCGGCTCCACCCCGGACGGCACGGCCCTGGACTCCATCGGCCAGCACGACACCCGGGCCACCCCGCTCCAGATGGCCATGGTGTCGGCGGCGATCGCCAACAACGGCTCGCTGATGCAGCCCTACCTCGTCCAGCAGGAGCGCTCCGCCTCGCTGACCGCCATCTCCCAGCACAGCGAGAAGCAGTTCTCGCAGCCGATCAGCCCGGCCACCGCGGCCAAGCTGCAGGAGATGATGGTCTCGGTGGTCGAGAACGGCACCGGCAAGAACGCCCGGATCCCCGGCCTGACGGTCGGCGGCAAGACCGGTACCGCCCAGCACGGCGAGGACAACGCGGGCCTGCCGTTCGCCTGGTTCACCTCCTACGCCAAGACGGCGGACGGCCGCTCGGTCGCGGTCGCGGTGGTGGTCGAGGACGGCTCCAACAACCGTGACGGCATCAGCGGCGGCCGGCTGGCCGCGCCCATCGCGAAGTCGGTGATGCAGGCGGTGCTCGGCAAGTAGTCCGACGCGCCGGGGCCCGGCGACGGGGTTCTCCCGGGCCGTCCGGGAGCACGGGAGGGGAGGTTCCGCGGGTGAGTGAAATGTCACGATCGGCACCCCTGTCCGGATACCGGTCTGGTATCGGCCTGCGGTCGACGCGGGTCCGGCACGGCGCGACCGGTAGCGTATCCGCAGCAGCGGGTGTACCCGTTGCCGCCCGCGAGGCGCCGCACGGTCCTGAACGCAGAACCATCCGGGGCCCGGGCGGCGTCACACGGAGCGTGCGGGGACACCTACGTCACAACCTCACCGGCGGGTGAGGGAGAGGGTCGGAACTATGGAAGAGCCTCGTCGCCTAGGCGGCAGGTACGAGCTCGGCGGCGTCCTGGGACGCGGCGGCATGGCCGAGGTGTACCTCGCCCATGACACCAGGCTCGGCCGTTCCGTCGCAGTGAAGACGCTCCGGGCCGACATGGCCCGGGATCCGTCGTTCCAGGCCCGCTTCCGTCGTGAGGCACAGTCTGCGGCGTCACTCAACCACCCCGCCATCGTCGCCGTCTACGACACCGGCGAGGACTACATCGACGGGATCTCCATCCCGTACATCGTGATGGAGTACGTCGAGGGGTCCACGCTGCGCGAGCTGCTGCACTCCGGGCGCCGGCTGCTGCCGGAGCGGGCGCTGGAGATGACCATCGGCATCCTCCAGGCCCTGGAGTACTCGCACCGCGCCGGCATCGTGCACCGTGACATCAAGCCCGCCAACGTCATGCTGACCCGGCAGGGCAACGTCAAGGTCATGGACTTCGGCATCGCCCGTGCGATGGGCGACGCCGGCATGACGATGACGCAGACCTCCGCCGTCATCGGCACCGCCCAGTACCTCTCCCCGGAGCAGGCCAAGGGCGAGCAGGTGGACGCCCGCTCCGACCTCTACTCCACCGGCTGCCTGCTCTACGAGCTGCTGACCGTCCGCCCCCCGTTCGTCGGCGACTCCCCGGTCGCGGTCGCGTACCAGCACGTCCGGGAGGAGGCGCAGCCGCCGTCCGTCTTCGACCCCGAGGTCCGCCCCGAGGTCGACGCGATCGTGCTCAAGGCGCTCGCCAAGGACCGCGACTACCGCTACCAGAGCGCCGACGAGATGCGCGACGACATCGAGCGCTTCCTCGACGGCCTGCCGGTGGCCGCCGCCCAGCAGGCCGCCGCCTACGGCATGGGCGCCGGGTACGGCTACGACCAGAACGGGTACCCGCAGCACGACCCGTACGGCCAGACCAACATGCTGCCGCAGCAGACCGCGGGCGGCCCGACCACGGTGCTCCCGCAGGCCGCCCCGGGCGGCTACCCGCAGCACCAGGCCCCCGGCTACGACGACGGCTACGGCCAGACCCACGCCGGTCCGCCCGGTGGCGGCAACGACGGCTACGACGACGGGTACGGCCGCGCGGGCCGGCGCGGCGAGGAGCCGCCGAAGAAGAGCAACACCTCCTGGATCGTGCTGGCGGTCGCCGCCGTCCTGGTCCTGGTCGGCACCTTCTTCGTCGCCCAGGCGATGTTCAGCAACAAGAGGACCGACACCCCGAGGGAGGCGCCGAAGGTCACGGCGCCGAGCCTGGTCGGCAGGAGCCTGACCGAGGCCAAGACGCTCGCCGCCCAGGCCGGTCCCAAGCTGGTGGTCACCGAGGGCGAGAAGGTCGCCTGCCCGGACACCAACGTGAAGAAGGACCAGGTCTGCACCCAGACCCCGGCGGCCGGCGAGCAGCTCGCCGAGGCCGGCACGATCACGGTGCAGCTCTCCTCCGGCCCGGCCAAGGCCACCGTGCCGAACGTGGTCGGCAAGACGAAGGAGCAGGCGACCAAGGCCCTGAACGACGCCGGGTTCACCAACGTCTCCGCCGACTACAAGGACGACGACAACGCTCCGCTGGAGCAGGTCATCGGCCAGGACCCGGCGGCCAACGCGGGTGCCGACCCGACCGCCCCGATCAAGCTCACGGTGTCGCAGGGCAAGGCCAAGGTCCCGGTGCCCAACGTGGTCGGCCAGCAGAAGGAGGCCGCGCAGGCCGCCCTGGAGGGCGCCGGGTTCCAGGTCGACGCCTCGAAGAGCACCCAGACCAACGACCCGGCCAAGGTCAACACGGTCGCCTCGCAGACGCCGGCGGCCAACAGCAAGGTGGCGGCCAACACCAAGGTGCAGCTGACCATCTACAAGGCCCCGGAGAAGGTCAGCGTCCCGCCGCTGCAGAACGTCCTGCTCAAGGACGCCATCAAGCAGCTCCAGACCCTCGGCCTGCAGTTCACCGTGGTGTCGGGCCCGCAGGACCCCAACTCGACGGTGATCCTCTCGAACCCGCAGGCCGGGACCCAGGTCGACCCGAACAGCTCGGTCGGCCTGATGACCAAGGCGGCCGACCCGCCCAAAGGGGGCGACACACCCACCGTCCCCGGGATCCCCGGACTCCCCACGCCCTCCAACACCAAAGGGTGACCCGACGACCAAGCCCTGGTTCCCCTGGTTCTGACACCGGGCCGACCGGCTGAGTCGTCTCCGGGACGTGCACGCGAACGCCCGAGGGCCCGTCGACACTCCTTGGGTTCTAACGGTCCTCGCAACACCCGTGATCGATGGGAGTTGCGGGGACCGTGGGCGTTGGACGCGATGATCTTTCGGGGTTGAGGGAGCGTTTCCTTGCGCGGCTGGATGCCGTGGGGAACGTGACCGTGGTGGCGCGTGAGCTGGGGATGAACCGGAACACCGCCTTCGGCTGGGCCCGGAAGGCCGGACAGAGCTCGGTGCGCCTGCCACGGCGGCACCCCGGGCGCGACGAGTACGAGCGGCTCCGGGCCGGGGGTGTCGCGCGTCAGGAGGCGGCCCGGCGGGTCGGTGTGAGCGAGCGCACGGCCAGGGACTGGGACCAGGGCGTCAAGAAGAGTGCCATGACGCGGACCTATCCCGACGGCCGCCGTGTCGACTACGCCACCGGGACCGTCACGATGTGCGGTGTGACCACGGCACCAGTGGGCCTGACGGCCCTGGAACAGCAACTGCACCCGAGGTTCCTGACACTGGCCGAGCGCGAACGGATACGGGATCTCCAGGCACTCGGTCAGTCGTTGCGGGCGATCGGACGTGCCCTGGGGCGGCCGGCGAGCACGGTCAAGCGGGAGATCGACGCGAACTCGGGCAGCAAGGGATACCAGCCCTACGCGGCCCACCGGGCGGCCGCCGCACGCAGGCCCCGGCCCAAGGAGCGCAAGCTGCTGCGCGAGGGACGACTGCGCGGCTTCGTGCAGGACAGACTGCGCGTCCGGTGGTCACCGGAACAGATCTGCCACGCTCTACCGACGGAGCATCCCGACGACGAGAGCATGCGGGTGAGCGTGGAAACGATCTACCAGGCGCTGTACTTCCAGGCCCGTGGCGGCCTGAAACGGGAAGTACAGGCAGCCGTCCGCTCCGGCCGGACCCGCCGCAAACCCCGCCGCGACCCCGAGCGGCGCACCCCGCGGTTCATCGACCCGATGGTGATGATCAGCGACCGACCCGCCGACGTCGAGGACCGGGCCGTGCCCGGTCACTGGGAAGGGGACCTGATCATCGGCGCGGGCGGCCGCTCCGCGATCGCCACCCTGGTCGAGCGCAGCACCCGTTACACCATGCTGGTCCACCTGCCGGGCGGTGCCCACGACGCCGAGACCGTCCGCGACGGCCTCGTCCGCACCATCCAGACCCTGCCCGCCCACCTGCGCGGCTCCCTCACCTGGGACCAGGGCAGCGAGATGGCACGCCACAGGCAGTTCACCATGGCCACCGGCATGCCCGTCTACTTCTGCGACCCCGCCTCACCCTGGCAACGCGGTTCGAACGAGAACACGAACGGGCTCCTGCGGCAGTACTTCCCGAAGGGAACCGACCTCAGCCCGCACAGCCCCGAAGACCTCGAACACGTCGCCCAAGAACTCAACGGCCGCCCACGCAAGACGCTCGGCTGGGATACCCCAGCCGAGCGTCTACGTGATCTACTCACCACCTAAAACCAAGTGGTGTTGCGACGACCCCTTGAACCCAAGCTCCGTCGACGGGCCCTCGGGCTTCGTTGCGCCGTCCGGCCCCGCAGGCCGCCGGCGGGCCGCCCGGGGGCGGGCCCGCGGGGCGGCGTCAGGGCGTCCGCAGCTCCGGCGGCGGGGTGCGCTTGGCGTCCATGTCGTCCACCCGCACCAGGCTCCCCCAGACCGCCATCCGGTGGCGCGAGGTGTAGACCGGCGTGCAGGTGGTCAGCGTGATGTACCGGCCGGGACCGGTGTAGCCGGAGCCCTTCGGCACGGGGGCGACGATGCCGGTGTCGTACTTGGACGTCTCCGGCAGGGTGCTGTCGACCCGGTAGACGTACCACTTGTCCCGCGTCTCGACGACTATCGCGGCGCCCTTGCCGACGGCGTCCAGGTCGTGGAACTTGGCCCCGTGGCCGTCCCGGTGCGCGGCCAGTGTGAAGTTTCCGGTGGCGTCCCAGGGCATCGCCGAGCGGTACGGCTGCTCGTACACCCCGGCGACGCCCTCGGACAGGGTGTCCGGGTCGGTGCCCATCCGGATCAGCACCTGGCCCCGGCCCATCGCCGGGACGTGCAGGAAGCCGATCCCGTCGCCCGCCGCGAAGGAGGGCCCGGCGGGCCCCGGCGTGCCGGAGGGCGCGGGGGCGCCCGGGACGCCCGGGACGCCCGGGACGCCCGGGGCGGCGGGGGAGCCCGACGGGGGAGCGGCCGGGCCGGCCGCCCAGGCCTCGCGCAGCTGGTCGGAGGCCGCGGCGGCGGAGCGGTCCGCCAGCACGTCGGTCCACCAGAGCGAGTAGGCGACGAAGAGGCCCAGCACCAGGCCCAGGGTGATCAGCAGCTCGCCGAAGACGCCGAGCACGGCCAGCGCCCGGCCCCGGCGCCGCCGGGCGGCCGGTTCGCGCCCGCGCTCGGGTTCGGGCGGCGGGAAGGCCTCCTCGGCCACCGCCTCGGTCCCCTGGGTCACGTCTCTCCCCTTCCCGGGCCGCCCTCGGGCCGCCCCGGGGCCGTCGTCAGCCCGCCGTGAGGGCGGCCGGCTTGCCCTGGCTGCGCGGCCGTTCGTCGATCATCTTGCCAAAGACGATCAGCCGGTACTTCGAGCTGAACTCCGGCGTACAGGTGGTCAGCGTGATGTAGCGGCCCTTCTGGGCGTAGCCGGCGCCGTTCGGGACCGGCTTGATCACGCTCACGTTGGACGGCGGGGTCTCCGGGATCCCGCCGGTCACCTCGTACGTGTAGTAGGCGGTCGCGGTCTCCACCACGATCTTGTCGCCCTTGCCGAGCTGGTTGATCCGCCGGAACGGCTCGCCGTGCGTGTTGCGGTGCGCGGCCAGCGCGAAGTTGCCCTCCTTGTCGGCGGGCATGCCGGTGCCGGTGTAGTGGCCGACCAGGCCCTTGTCCAGCACGGCGCCCTTGGCGGTGCCCTCGGCGATCGGGAACTTCTGGCCCAGCTTCGGCAGGTGGATGATCGCGAAGCCCTTGCCGGGCTCGAAGGTCTCCGGCTTGGCCGGGTCCGGCGCCGGCTGCCCGGGGGCCGCGGGGGCCGGCTGCCCGGCGTCGAACTGCTCCTCCAGCTGGCTGCGGGCCCCGTCGGCGGCCGCGTCGGCCTGCACGTTGGTCCACCAGAGCTGGTACGAGACGAAGAGCAGCATCACCAGGCCGAGGGTGATGCAGAGCTCGCCGAGGAAGCGGGCGGCGAGCACCGCGGGCGACTCCTTGGGCCGGGGTCCGCCGACGGCCCGGTCCCCCGCCCGTCGGCGTCCGTGGCCCGAGCGGACCGAGGTGCGGCCCTGCGCGGCGCGGCGGCGCTCGGCCCGGCCGCCGCCGGGCGGCGGCCCGTCGGTGCCGGCCACCGCGGCCATGGTGACCGTCTCGGCCGCCGCGATCGCCGTGCCGGGGCTCCCGGGGGCGTCCTCGGCGTCCAGGCGCAGCCGGAGGGTCTCCTCGGGCGCCGCGGGCGCCGCGGCCTGCTCGTAGACGCCCCAGCCGTCCTCGGCCGCGTTCTGCGCCGGGTGGCCGCCCTGGCCGTGGCCGGGCCCGGCCTGCCGGGGTTCGTACGGCCGGTACTGGCCGTTCTGGTACTGGCCGTTCTGGTACGGGGCGTTCTGGTACGGGGCGTTCTGCGGCTGGCCGTTCTGCGGGTAGGGCGCCTGCCCGTACGGCGCCTGCTGCGGGTACTGCTGGGCCTGCGGGTACTGCTCCTGGTACCCGGTCTGCGGGTACGGCCCCTGCGCGTACTGCTGCGCGGCGTACTGCTCCTGCGCGTACTGCTCCGGCTGGTACTGCCCCTGGGGGTACTGCTCCTGCGGGTACTGCTCCTGCGGGTACTGCTGCCGGTACGGGTCGTCGTGCTGCGGGTACGGGCCACCGCCCGGGTACGCGGAGCCGCCCTGCGGATCCGCGTCCGACTGGTGGCGCCCCTCCGGACGCACCGCGGTCACGCCGCTCAGCCCCGGCCGATCACCGGGGCGAGCCCGGCCGAACGGTCCACGGCCAGCGGGTCGCCGCACTCGGCCAGCCAGTTGGCGAGCATCCGGTGGCCGCCCTCGGTGAGCACCGACTCGGGGTGGAACTGCACCCCCTCGACCGGCAGCTCCCGGTGGCGCAGCCCCATGATCACACCGCTCGCGGTCCGTGCGGTGACCACCAGTTCGTCCGGCACGGTGGCCGGCTCGACCGCCAGCGAGTGGTACCGGGTCGCGGTGAGCGGCGAGGGCAGCCCCGCGAACACCCCGCCGTCCTCGTGCTCGACCGGCGAGGTCTTGCCGTGCAGCAGCTCGGGCGCCCGGTCGACCACCGCGCCGTACGCCACCGCGATCGACTGCAGGCCCAGGCAGACGCCGAACACCGGCAGCCCGATCCGCGCGCAGTGGTGCACCATCTCGATGCAGACGCCGGCCTCCTCGGGGGAGCCCGGGCCGGGGGAGAGCAGCACCCCGTCGAAGCCGGCGTCCCCGTCGCGGTGCACCGCGTGCCCGACCGTCACCTCGTCGTTGCGGACCACCTCGCAGGTGGCGCCGAGCTGGTAGAGGTACTGGACCAGGTTGAAGACGAAGCTGTCGTAGTTGTCCACGACCAGGATGCGGGGCGGGTTCGGCTGGGTGGTCATGCGCGCGCGTTCTCCGTGGGGTGCGGGGACTGGGACGAGGAGCGGTGGCGCCGGGTCAGCCGACGGCACCGTCGTCGGCTCCGTCCACTGTGACGTCACCGAAGGGGAGGAGCGGTTCCGCCCACGGGAAGACGTACGTGAAGAGGAGGTAGACCACTCCCAGGGCGAGGAGGAGCGAGATGACGGCCTTGACCAGGGTGGGCCCCGGGAGGTGACGCCAGAACCAGCCGTACATGGTGCTCCCTCGACGTATCAGACTGGGGTCAAGAGTAGACCCGCCCTCCTACTGCCCGGTCGCCGAGCGGAGGTCCGCCGTCCCCGTGTAGCCGGGCAGGCCGAGGTCCCCGCTCTCCTGCACCTTCCAGCCCAGCCCGTAGGCCTGGACGTACTGCAGGTAGTTGCGGATCGTCGGGTCCGCCTCGACCGCGGTGCGCAGCGCGTCGGTCTTCCCGACCGCCTTGACCACGTACGGCGGCGAGTAGACCCGGCCCTGGAGCAGCAGGGTGTTGCCGACGCAGCGGACGGCGCTGGTGGAGATCAGCCGCTGGTCCATCACCTGGACGCCCTCGGCGCCGCCCCGCCAGAGCGCGTTGACCACGGCCTGGATGTCCTGCTGGTGGATCACCAGGTCGTTGACGCCCGGCTCGGGCACTCCGGGGATGCGTGCGGTCGCGTTCGGCGGGGCGTCGTTGAGGGTGACGGTGAGGCCCGGGCCCTGGAGCGGGTCCAGTGCGGCCGCCTGTTCCAGGGCGGTCAGCCGGGCCGCGTCGGCGGGGCTGCGGCCCTGCTGGTCGGTGAGCTGCCGGGCCCGTTCCTGGAGGTCGGCGAGCTGGGTCTGGGACTGCTGGTTCTGGGCGCTGCGCTGCCGTATCACGTCGGAGAGGCTGAGCAGCGAGTTGTCGGTCCGCAGATCGGTGCCGCGGGCGGTCTGCGCGCTGATGTAGAACAGCAGTCCGGCGAGCGCGAAGACGGCGCAGGTCAGGGCACGTCCGACAATTCGGGTGCCCGCGGAGCCGGTGCGGGGCGGCCGAGGGGGAATCGACAAATTAGGCACCGTACCCTTATCTCCTTCAGACCCGCCGAGCCACTACGCTAACGGACGCCGGTGGCATGTGTGGGGTCGGTCCCCTTAACGTTCTCCCCAACGCCACCGCCGGCCGCCTCGCCCCCGCTGAACCCCTGCGCGGTCACAGCGCATCGACAGGAGAGCTCCTCGTGCCGAAGTCTCGACTCCGCAAGAAGTCCGACTACACCCCGCCGACCACGGCCACGGTGAAGATCAGTTCGGGCCGCAGCTGGGTTGCACCGCTGATGCTGGCGCTGTTCCTGATCGGCCTGGTCTGGATCGTCACCTACTACGTGACGAGCGGTACCTGGCCGGTGGAGAGCTGGCGGAACTGGAACATCCTGGTGGGCTTCGGCTTCATCGCGGCGGGGTTCGGCGTCTCCACCCAGTGGAAGTGACGCCGGGGCTCCACCCCTGAGCGCATTCCGCCGCCCCGGGACGGGCTTCGTCCCCGGGGCGGCGTCGTCGTGCCCGGCTTGCCGGGTGTGCGGCATATCCCCCGGCGGTTATCCCGCTTATCGCGTTTATCCACATGGTTATCCACACTGGGGAAAAGTCGCGCAGGCCTGTGGATAACTCGCGCCGGGGGCGCTTTCCACACCCGCGCACGCCCTCCCCCGAATGCCGAATACGCACAGCGGGACACGCGTAGAACAGGTATCCACACCCGGTCACCCCCACCGGCTGTGCACAACCACCCACCCGCTGTGGACAACCGTGCGGGCGGCGTCACCCGCCGTAGCTGGCCATACCGACCGCCACCATCAGCACCACCAGACCGGCCACCCCCGCCACCGTCAGCCCCTGCACGACCGCCCGGTTCTCCCGCGGGGCGTACATCAGGCCGGTCGCGGTCAGCGTCCCCGCCACCAGGCCGCCGACGTGCGCCCGCCAGTCGATGCCGGGCACCGAGAAGGTGACGATCAGGTTGAACACCAGCAGCGCGGCCACCGGGCCGAGCGGCGCCCGGACCCGGCGGTACATCACCAGGGTCGCGCCGAGCAGGCCGAAGATCGCTCCCGAGGCGCCCAGCGACTTCATCCCGTCGCCGACCAGTAGGAAGGCGAACGCGCTCCCGGCCAGACCGGAGAGCAGGTAGAGGGTCAGGAAGCGGAGCCGGCCCAGCGCCGTCTCCAGCGCGGGGCCCATCACCCAGAGCATCAGCATGTTGGTGGCGATGTGCCAGGGCGCGGTGTGCAGGAAGACCGCGGTGAGCAGCCGGTACCACTGCTCAGGGCCCTCGGCGACGCCGTACGGGAAGCCGGTGTAGCGCGGGTCGAAGCTGACCAGCATCAGGTCGTCGGCCAGCCACGGCGTGAGCACGTAGGCGGCCAGGACGAAGACCACCAGGTTGAGGCCCATCAGCGCCTTGGTGACCAGCGCGCCGTCCCCGGCCGGCTGTCCGCCGAACCGGGTCGTCGCGCGGCGGACCTGGCGGCCGCCCTCGCCGACGCACTCCGGGCAGTGGAAGCCCACCGAGGCGTTCACCATGCACCGGGGGCAGATCGGCCGGCCGCAGCGGGAGCAGCCGATGCCGGTCTCCTGCTCGGGGTGCCGGTAGCAGCGGGACAGCCCGTTCCCACCCTCCGGCCCGGGGATCCGGTCGGTCGGCGGCCTCGGCTCGTCCGGGAGCATCGGATTTCCCCTTCTGCCACGACTTCCTGCGGTCTGCCGCGATCTGCCGCGACGACGCGAACGCGGTCCCGGCGGAGACCGCCGGAACGGTCAGCCTACTGCGGCCATACCCGTCACCCCGCGGCCCCACCCTCCCCCGGCCCGCCGTGCCCCGCCCGGCCCGCCCCGGCGCCCCGGCCCCGCCGGACTCCGGCCCGCCGCGGCGCACCCTCCCGCGCTCCGGCCGCCCCCGGCCCCGCCGCCGGACTCGCCGTGACACCCCGCGTACGGCCCACTCCGGAATGCCACCGGGCAAATCAGGATGCATGATCAGCATTCAGGTGGATATGTGCATATAGGACGCCACCAGGAGGAGAGACTCGTGACCCGTTTGGACTCAGCTCGTGAGACGGCCGGCAACCTCGCGGACAGCGCCAAGCAGCGCCTGGGCCCCACCCTGGACGCACTGGGCCCGAAGGCCTCCCAGGCCGCCCACAGCGCGCGCGTCCAGTACGACCGGCACATCGCCCCGCAGATCGGTCACGCCTTCGCCAGTCTGCCGCCGGAGGCCCAGCAGAACGCCCTCAAGGCCTTCCACCGGGCCCAGGAGGCCGCCCTGGCCACCCGCCTGGCCGCCGTGAAGGCCGCAGACCAGGCCCGCACCACCGTCGGCACCAAGGTGGTCAACGCGGTCGAGGAGGCACGCGCCACCGTCACCCCGGTGGCGCAGGAGGCCCAGACCCGCGGCGCCGCCGCACTGACCGCCCTGCACGGGAACGTCACCTCCGCCGAGATCAGCGACCTCGCCGCCCGGAACGTCAGGAAGGCCCACCGGAACGACTGGGCCACCGGCCTGGCGGTGGCGGGCGCCCTGGCGATCGGCAGCGGCATCGTGGCCTGGCAGTGGTGGCGCCACCACAGCAACCCGGAGTGGCTGGTCGAACCCCCGGCCACCCCGGCCTCCGACGCGGCCGCCCGGTCCTCCGCGCAGCCCACCGGAGCCCACGCCTCGGGGAGCGGCACGGCCGCCGCGGTGAACGGCTCCACGGCCGACGCGGCCGGTGGTCCGGGCGCCGACGGCGGGACCGGCACCGCCTCCCCCGGCCCCGCGGCCGGCCGGCCCGACCACTCCGGGACACCGGCCGACTCCCCGGCCGACTCCCCGGCCGAGAACGGCTCCGGATCAGGGCCGGACCACGACCGGCCCAAGCCGCACGACCCGCGGAAACCGCACTGAGAACGCAGATCGGCCGCTGACCCGGATTCAGGTCGGCGGCCGATCGGCTGCCCACACGCGGTGGGCGGAACTGTGGAGCTTAGGAGACTCGAACTCCTGACATCTGCCTTGCAAAGGCAGCGCTCTACCAACTGAGCTAAAGCCCCGGGGCGGCACCGTGCGTACCGCCGGGCACTAGCGTACCCGGTCGCGGTGCGAATCCCACGCCCGGTCCGGCAATCCTGCCGTACGGGGCCCGGGGAATCCGGTCGTCCCGGTCAGCCGACCGGGACGACCGGCCCGGGAGGCGCCGTCCGGCGCCTCCGAAGATCGTCGATCGTCAGATCGCCGGCGGCCTCAGCGGCCGGCCGGGACCGGGTCGGTGGCCTCGGTCCACAGGTCCTGCTCGGCGCGGTCCGCCTGGACCTGACGGTAGACAAAGAAGCCGCCGAGGGCGACCAGGGCGACCAGGAGAAGCTTCTTCACCGCGGGACCTCGTCCTTCTTGCGTTGGCGGACTCAGCAGCCGTGCACCGATCGGGTTCGACCGGGCCGACGAGTCCATGATTCCTTACGAGCACGAACGGGCGGTCGGGTTGCCAGACTGCCCTTGCGGCCGATGATACACACCGGTGTCCCAATCGTGACCAGCCACCGCTGCCTCCAACCGACCGGTCCGGCCGGAGGATTGACGCCACACCTCCTGTCGTACGGTCGGCCCGGTCCCGAATCCCCGCAGAGACCCCCCGAAGCCCCCGTGGAGCCCCCTCAGGGCCGTCACAGGCCCTGCCCGCGCGCGGGCGGCGCCGTGGGCGGCACCACCACCGCCACACCGGCCGCCAGGTCCACCCTGGTCCGGGGCGGAGCGCCCTCCCCCTCCTCGTCGCGCAGCATCAGCGAACTCTGCCGCTCGTCCAGCTGGTGCTGCTTTCCGGCCGCGAACTGCGCGTGCAGCTGCTCGAAGCCGGTCGCCGAGATCTGCCCCTCGCGGCCCGTCCCCCGCCAGGGCACCAGACGCGACTTCCGCGCCCGCAGCGCCAGCTGGTCGAAGAAGGCCAGCGCCACCAGCGCGCATACCAGGCCGGGGATGCTCATCGCCCAGAACACCGCCACCACGCCACCGTCCCTCCACCGGACGCCGCCCGCCGCCGGGCGGCCCACCCCTACAACCCCCGGGCGGCGCCCGGGGTTCCACCCCCGGACCACGGAAACGCCGAAGGGCCCGGAGCATTGCTCCGGGCCCTTCGCGGTGGTGGGGCTAACAGGACTTGAACCTGTGGCCTCTTCCTTATCAGGGAAGCGCTCTAACCGTCTGAGCTATAGCCCCTTGCCGCACTGAAAGATTAGCGGACCGATCGCCGATCCCCCAAATCCGATTCACCCGGGGCGGCGGCGGGCGTCCCCGGGACGGGCTGGTCGGGGGCGGTGCCGGGAGCGCGCAGCCACTCCTCACGGGTCGCCGCGAGGCCGGCGGCACCGTCGGCGGTCGAACGGACGGCGAGGACCTGGTTGACGCCGATCCGGTTCTCCTCGAAGGCCAGCGCGGAGGCCGCCATGTAGAGCCGCCAGACCCGGGCCCGGCCCCGGCCCACCAGCCGGACCGCCTCCGTCCAGTGCGCCTCCAGGTTGGCCACCCACTCACGCAGGGTCAGCCCGTAGTGCTCGCGCAGCGCCTCGACGTCGCGCACCTCGAACCCGGCCTCCTCCAGCCGGGAGACCGTGGAGCCGACCGGGGAGAGCTCGCCGTCGGGGAACACGTAGCGGTCGATGAACGGGCTCGGACGGTACTCCTCGCCCGGGAGGTCGGGGCGCCGGGCGATCTGGTGGTTCAGCAGCCGCCCGCCCGGCTTCAGGAGCCGGTACAGGCTCTCGGCGTAGACCCGGTACTGCGCGGAGCCGACGTGCTCGGCCATCCCGACACTGGAGATCGCGTCGAACGGACCGTCCGGGACCTCCCGGTAGTCCTGCAGCCGGATCTCCACCCGGTCGGCCAGCCCCGCCTCCTCGACCCGCTTCCGGGCCAGCGCGACCTGCTCGGCCGAGATCGAGACGCCGACCGCCGTCACGCCGTAGTGCCGGGCCGCGTGGAGCACCAGGGAGCCCCAGCCGCAGCCGACGTCCAGCAGCCGCATCCCGGGCCGCAGGCCGAGCTTGCGGCAGATGAGGTCCAGCTTGGCCTCCTGGGCCGCCTCCAGGCTCCTGGCGGCGGGCTCCCAGTACGCGCAGGAGTACACCATCGACGGGCCCAGGACCAGGGCGTAGAAGTCGTTGCCGACGTCGTAGTGGTGGCTGATCGCCGCCCGGTCCCGGCTGCGGCTGTGCAGCCGCCCGTCCGGACGGGCCTCCTCCGGCGGCGGGACGGGCTGCGGGCCCAGCGCCCCGGCCCGCAGCAGGGCCCCGGCCACCCGGCGGCCCCTGACCCCCAGGACGTCCGCCGCCCCGAACCGCAGCCCGCGGATCTCGGGGCGCTCGACGAAGTGCGCGACGGCCCGCAGCACGTCGTACAGGTCGGTGCCGGGGGCGACGTCGAGGTCCCCCGAGACGTAGGCGCGGGCCAGGCCCAGCTCCCCCGGCTGCCAGAGCAGGCGGCGCAGCGCACGGCGGTTGCGCAGCACCAGCGTGGGCGCCCCCGGCGGCCCCGCGACGCTGCCGTCCCAGGCCTGGATCCTCAGCGGCACGGGAACCCCCAGCAGCCCGTCCAGGGCCCCGACCAGTCGCCGAGCGAGCTCCGCCATCGTCTGCCTCCGTCCTGCGTACCTGCGCAGCCGTACCGGACCCGGCCGGTGGGACCGGGGAGGCCTGTGGCGGTCGGAGACTCGGAACGAGCGGACCAAGCTAAGCCCACCACGGCGGACGCCCGTTCGGGCGGCACGCCGCGGGGACCGGCTGTCACCCGAATGCCGACGGGCCCCGCAGGCTGCAACAGCCTGCGGGGCCCGTTCATTCCGTCTGCGGACGAAGACCCGTCCGTGCGGGGGCAACTGACCCGGGATCACGCCCGGAGGGTCAGTCCTCCTCGGCGAGGGTCAGCTCGATGCCGCCGGTGAAGCCGGCCGCCGCGTTGTAGATGAACGCCGAGAGGGTGGCCAGCGCGGTCAGCAGCACCACGTCGACCACGGCGATCAGCGAGGTGAAGGTCATCACCTTGCCGAAGCCGACGTAGTCCATCAGGATCAGGCCGCCGCCGTTGGTGTCCGAGGCGGTGATGTCCTTGAGGGTCTTGCCCAGCGACTCGAAGACGCCCAGCGAGTCCAGCGTCATCCACAGCACGGCCGCCGCCACGATCAGGATGATCCCGACCGCCAGCGACAGCAGGAAGCTGACCTTCATCACCGACCACGGGTCGGCCTTGGTCACCCGCAGCCGGGCCTTCCTGGTCCGGCCCAGGCCCGCGGCCGGCGTGGCCGGGGCGGCGGGCCGGCGGGGACCCGCGGCGGGCGTCCCGCCGGGCGGCGTGTGACCGCCGACCCGGGTGCCCCGGGGCGGGGTCGGCTGCCCCTTGGCGTAGGTGGTCGGCTGCGAGAACCCGCCGCCCGCCGCCGGGGCGCCCGGCGGCGGCGGGGGCGTCGCCTGGCCGCCGTAGGTCGCCCCGCCCTGTCCCGCCGCGCCGACCGGGGGCATCAGCGAGGTGGACGCGGCCGGGTGTTCGGCCGGCGGCTGCGGCACCCCGTAGCCCCCGCCGCCCTGTGCTGCGCCCGGACGGCCGCCGGTGGCTCCTCCCGCAGCACCCGTGGCTCCACTCACTGGTCCTCCCGCACTTCCCACCAGGGCGGCGGCGCCGCCCTGCGTCGTCACTCGTCATCCAGCGCCCGGCGGGATTGCCCGGTACTGGTCGGCGGCCGGTGCCGCCGCGCCGTGTACGGACGCGACGGTACCGGCCGACACGGTACGAGGTCAGGCCTGGGCGGTCTCCCCGCCCGGCTCCGTCCCGGTACCCTCGGCTGCCTCGGTGGACTCGATGGCCGCCACCTCGTCCTCCGCCGACTCGTCGTCCTCGGCCTCCGCTTCCGCGTTGCGGGCCATGCCCACCACCGCGTCGCGCTTTCCGAGGTTGATCAGTTGGACGCCCATGGTGTCACGTCCGGTTTCACGAACCTCGGAAACCCTCGTGCGGATCACTCCACCGGACAGCGTGATCGCCATGATCTCGTCGCTCTCGTCGACCACGAGGGCGCCGACCAGCGAGCCCCGGCCCTCGACGATCTTCGCCGCCTTGGTGCCGTAGCCGCCGCGTCCCTGGACACGGTACTCGTCCACCGCGGTCCGCTTGGCGTACCCGCCGTCGGTGGCGGTGAAGACGTAGGTCCCGGGCCGGACGACGTTCATCGAGAGCAGTTCGTCGTCCTCGCGGAAGGCCATGCCCTTGACACCGGAGGTGGCGCGGCCGGTGGACCGCAGGGCGTCGTCGGTCGCGGTGAACCGGATCGACTGGGCCTTCTTGGAGACCAGCAGCAGGTCGTCCTCGGCGGAGACCAGCTCGGCGCCGATCAGCTCGTCGTCCCGGCCCTCCTCGTCCTGGCGCAGGTTGATCGCGATCAGGCCGCCGGAGCGCGGGGAGTCGTAGTCCTTCAGCAGGGTCTTCTTCACCAGGCCGGCCCGGGTGGCGAGGACCAGGTACGGCTTGTCCTCGTACGTCCGGACGGCCATCACCTGGGCGATCTGCTCGTCCGGCTGGAAGGCCAGCAGGTTGGCCACGTGCTGGCCGCGGGCGTCGCGCCCGGCGTCCGGCAGCTCGTAGCCCTTGGCACGGTAGACCCGGCCCTTGTTGGTGAAGAACAGGATCCAGTTGTGGGTCGTCGTCACGAAGAAGTGGTCGACGAGGTCGTCCTGCTTCAGCTGGGCACCGCGGACGCCCTTGCCGCCGCGCTTCTGCGAGCGGTAGAGGTCGGAACGGGTCCGCTTGACGTAGCCGCCGCGGGTGATCGTGACGACGATGTCCTCCTCGGCGATGAGGTCCTCGATGGAGAGGTCGCCGTCGGAGGGGATGAGGGTGGAGCGCCGCTCGTCGCCGTACTTGTCGACGATCGCGGTGAGCTCCTCCGAGATGATCTCGCGCTGACGGGTCGGCGAGGCCAGGATCGCGTTGTACTCGTCGATCTTGCGCTGCAGCTCGTCGTGCTCGTCCATGATCCGGCGGCGCTCCAGGGCGGCCAGCCGGCGGAGCTGCATCTCCAGGATGGCGTTGGCCTGGAGCTCGTCGATGTCGAGCAGGCCCATCAGGCCGCTGCGGGCGGCGTCGGCGCTGTCCGAGGCCCGGATGAGGGCGATGACCTCGTCGATCATGTCCAGGGCCTTGAGCAGGGCGCGCAGGATGTGCGCGCGCTCCTCGGCCTTGCGCAGCCGGAAGGTGGTGCGCCGGACGATGACGTCGACCTGGTGGTTGACCCAGTGCCGGATGAAGGCGTCGAGCGACAGCGTGCGCGGCACGCCGTCGACCAGGGCCAGCATGTTGGCGCCGAAGTTGGTCTGCAGGTCGGTGTGCTTGTAGAGGTTGTTCAGCACGACCTTGGCGACGGCGTCGCGCTTGAGCACGACCACCAGGCGCTGACCGGTGCGCGAGGAGGACTCGTCGCGGACGTCGGCGATGCCGGCGACCCTGCCGTCCTTGACCAGGTCGGCGATCTTCAGCGCGAGGTTGTCCGGGTTGACCTGGTACGGCAGCTCGGTGATCACCAGGCACTGGCGGCCCTGGATCTCCTCGACCTCGACCACGGCGCGCATGGTGATCGAGCCGCGACCGGTGCGGTGCGCCTCCTCGATCCCGCGGCGGCCGACGATCAGGGCCCCGGTCGGGAAGTCCGGGCCCTTGATCCGCTCCATCAGCGCTTCCAGCAGTTCCTCGCTGGAGGCCTCCGGGTGCTCCAGCGCCCAGAGCGCGCCGGAGGCCACCTCGCGGAGGTTGTGCGGCGGGATGTTGGTGGCCATGCCGACCGCGATGCCGGTGGCACCGTTGACCAGCAGGTTGGGGATGCGCGCGGGCAGGACGGTGGGCTCCTGCGAGCGGCCGTCGTAGTTGGCGGCGAAGTCGACGGTCTCCTCGTCGATGTCGCGCATCATCTCCATGGCCAGCGGCATCATCTTGCACTCGGTGTAGCGCATGGCCGCGGCCGGGTCGTTGCCCGGCGAGCCGAAGTTGCCGTTGCCGTCCACCAGCGGCATCCGCAGCGACCACGGCTGGGCCAGGCGGACCACGGTGTCGTAGATCGACGTGTCACCGTGCGGGTGGTAGTTGCCCATGACGTCGCCGACGACGCGGGCGCACTTGTAGTAGCCCTTCTCGGGGCGGTAGCCGCCGTCGTACATCGCGTAGAGCACGCGGCGGTGCACCGGCTTGAGGCCGTCGCGCACCTCGGGCAGCGCGCGGCTCACGATGACGCTCATCGCGTAGTCGAGGTAGGAGCGCTGCATCTCGGTTTCGAGCTCGACGGGCTCGATCCGCAGGGTGATCCCCGAAGAGGCCTCGGGGGTCTCGGGCTGCTCGCCTTCGGGACGGTTGTCGTCGACCACTGGTGGTCAGTTTCCTTTCACGCGGACTGGTACGTGCGGGGCCTGGGTGCAGGCGTCACACGTCCAGGAAGCGGACGTCCTTGGCGTTGCGCTGGATGAAGGAGCGGCGGGCCTCGACGTCCTCGCCCATCAGGACGGAGAACAGCTCGTCGGCGCGGGCGGCGTCCTCCAGGGTCACCTGGAGCAGCAGGCGGTGGGCCTGGTCCATGGTGGTGACCCGGAGCTCCTCGGCGTTCATCTCGCCGAGACCCTTGAACCGCTGGATCGCGTCGTCCTTCGGCAGGCGGCGGCCGGCGGCCACGCCCGCGGCGATCACGGCGTCGCGCTCGCGGTCGGAGTAGACGTACTCGAAGTCGTCCTTGCCCCACTTGATCTTGTACAGCGGCGGCATCGCCAGGTAGACGTAGCCGGACTCGACCAGCGGCCGCATGAAGCGGAACAGCAGGGTGAGCAGCAGCGTCCGGATGTGCTGACCGTCGACGTCGGCGTCGGCCATCAGAACGATCTTGTGGTAGCGGAGCTTGGACTCGTCGTAGTCCTCCTGGATGCCGCAGCCGAAGGCCGAGATCAGCGCCTGGACCTCGGTGTTCTGCAGCACCTTGTCGATCCGGGCCTTCTCGACGTTCAGGATCTTGCCGCGGATCGGCAGGATGGCCTGGATCCGCGGGTCGCGGCCCTGCTTGGCCGAGCCGCCGGCGGAGTCGCCCTCGACGATGAAGATCTCGCACTCGGCCGGGTCCTTGGACTGGCAGTCGCTCAGCTTGCCGGGCAGCGAGGCGGACTCCAGCAGGCCCTTGCGCCGGGTGAGGTCGCGCGCCTTGCGGGCGGCGACGCGCGCGGTGGCGGCCTGGATGGACTTCCGGATGATGTCCGAGGCCTCGTTGGGGTTGCGGTCCAGCCAGTCGTTGAGGTGCTCGTGGACCACCTTCTGGACGAAGGTCTTCGCCTCGGTGTTGCCGAGCTTGTCCTTGGTCTGGCCCTCGAACTGCGGCTCGCCGAGCTTGACCGAGATGATCGCGGTCAGGCCCTCGCGGATGTCCTCGCCGGAGAGGTTGTCGTCCTTCTCGCGGAGCAGCTTCTTGTCCCGCGCGTAGCGGTTGACCAGGCCGGTCAGCGCCGCGCGGAAGCCCTCCTCGTGGGTGCCGCCGCCGTGGGTGTGGATCGTGTTGGCGAAGGAGTAGACCCCCTCGGTGTACGAGGAGTTCCACTGCATGGCGATCTCCACCGAGATCGTCTTGTCCTTGTCCTCCGCCTCGAAGTCGATCACCGAGGGGTGGATCACCTCGCCCTTGCGGGAGTTGAGGTGGGCGACGAAGTCGGCGATGCCGCCGTCGTACTTGTAGGTGACGGAGAGCGGCTTGCCCTCCTCGTCCACGTGCTCGGGGCGCTCGTCGGTGAGCGAGATGGTCAGGCCCTTGTTGAGGAACGCCATCTCCTGGAACCGCCGGGAGAGCGTCTCGAAGGAGTAGACCGTGGTCTCGAAGATGTCCGGGTCCGCCCAGAAGGTGACCGTGGTGCCGGTGCGCTCGGTGGCCTCGCCCTTGACCAGCGCGGCGGTCGGGGCACCCATCTTGTAGTCCTGGGTCCAGCGGTGGCCGTCCCGGTCGATCTCCACCGCGAGCCGGGTGGAGAGCGCGTTCACCACGGAGACGCCGACGCCGTGCAGACCGCCGGAGACCGCGTAGCCGCCGCCGCCGAACTTCCCGCCCGCGTGCAGCACGGTGAGCACGACCTCGACGGCCGGCTTCTCCTGCCCGGGGACGATGTCCACCGGGATGCCCCGGCCGTTGTCGACCACCCGGACCGCGCCGTCGGCGAGGAGCGTGACGTCGATGGTGTCGGCGTACCCGGCCATCGCCTCGTCGACGGAGTTGTCCACGACCTCCTGCACCAGGTGGTGCAGGCCGCGCTCGCCGGTCGAGCCGATGTACATGCCGGGACGCTTGCGGACGGCGTCGAGGCCCTCCAGCACCTGGATGTTGCTACCGGTGTAGGAGGCCTGGTCGGTCTGGTCTTGGGTCTGGCTGGGGTTGCCGGAATCGGCCACGAAGCGCCCTCTCTGGCACAGCTCGGGCCGCATCCCCGGCCCCGTGCGGGCGGGCGTGCGACCACGGCGTTTCGACTCGGTTGCCACTAGCAACAGTGTTTGGCTCTCAGTCTACCGGTACGACTGACAGAGATGGGCGTTTGGCAGCCTCTGAGGGCAGATACGCCGCCCTGAATCCCCTCTGCACATGTCCCGATACTCGCCCCGGGGGCTCAGAGCGCCTGGAAGGGCCGTCAGGGGTTCCGGAAGCTCCGGGTCCGCTCGGCGCCGGGCCGGCCGGGGTCAGCCCCAGGTGTCGCCCGGCCCCTTGCTGCCCGGGGCGCGCAGCCGGCCGTAGCCGCGGACCGGGGCGGCCGGGCCCAGCACCTTGATGGTCCGGACCGTGCCGTGGCCCAGCTCGTGATTCAGTCGGGCCACCAACTGTCGTGCCAGCCAGCGGAGTTGGGTCGCCCAGGCGGTGGAGTCGCACTGCACGGTGAGCACCGCGGCCTCGTCGTCGTAGGACGTCGGGGTGCAGTGCGCGGCGATGTCCGGTCCGACGATCTGCGGCCAGCGGCCCATCACCCCGCCGACCGCCGCCGAGGACTCCCAGCCGCGCTCGGTCAGCAGCCGGTTCAGCGCCGCCCCCAGCGGCACCGGGTCACGGCCGTCCGAGCGGGCCCCGCTGCGCAGACCGTGCCGCTTCGCCTCGCGCTTCTCCCGGACCTGCTCGCCGCGCTGGCGGGCCTGGGCCCGGGCCGCCCGCAGCGCCGAGCGGGCCAGATCGGCGCCGGTCAGCTCGGCGCCGCCCGACTGCGGGGAGTCCTCCGCCGGCTCGCTCACGGCGATCTCCTATCCCCAGCCTGTGGACAACGGTGAGCCGTCCAGCGTACGGGAGCGGGAGGGGTGCGCGCGGCGCCCCCGGCCGCGGCGGGTGGGGGGATCGGGTGGGGAAACGGTGCCGGTGCTCAGCCGGTGACGCGCTGGACCGCACCGTCGGCGACCGTGAACCGGACACCGGCCAGCGCCTTCGGAACGTCCTCGGCGACCGCCGCGGTGACCAGCACCTGCTCGCCGCCTGCCACCAGCTCGGCCAGCCGGTCGCGGCGGGCGGCGTCCAGCTCGGCGAAGACGTCGTCCAGGATCAGCACCGGCTCGCCGCCGTCGGCGCGCAGCAGCTCGTACGAGGCCAGCCGCAGCGCCAGCGCGAACGACCAGGACTCGCCGTGACTGGCGTAGCCCTTGGCGGGCAGCGGACCGAGCCGGAGCGCCAGCTCGTCGCGGTGCGGACCGACCAGGGTGATCCCCCGCTCGATCTCCTGCTTGCGGACCGCCTGGAGGGCCTGCAGCAGCTGCTCCTCGGCCTGCTCGCGGCTGCCCGGCAGCTCGCCCTCGAAGGAACTGCGGTACTCCAGCACGGTGTCGCCGGCGGCCGGTGCGAGCTGCCCGTAGGCGGCCGCCACCAGCGGCTGGAGGGCCGCCACCAGCTGGATCCGGAAGGCGGTCAGCTCGGCGCCGGCCCGGGCCAGGTGCCCGTCCCAGACCTCCAGGGTGGAGAGGTCGGCGCCCTTGCCGCCACCGGCCCGACGGGCCATCGCCGCGGTCTTCAGCAGGGCGTTGCGCTGCTTGAGCACCCGCTCGTAGTCCTGCCGGACCCCGGCCAGCCGGGGCGCCCGGGCGGTCAGCAGCTCGTCCAGGAACCGCCGGCGCTCACCGGGGTCGCCCTTGACCAGGGCGAGGTCCTCGGGAGCGAACAGCACGGTGCGCAGCACGCCCAGCACGTCGCGCGGGCGGACGTTGTCCGAGCGGTTGATCCGGGCCCGGTTGGCCTTGCCGGGGGTGATCTCCAGCTCGACCAGGGAGGTGCGGGTGCCGGCGACCACGGAGGCGCGGACCACCGCGCGTTCGGCGCCCAGCCGGACCAGCGGGGCGTCGGTGGCGACCCGGTGGCTGCCGAGGGTGGCGACGTACCCGACCGCCTCGACCAGGTTGGTCTTGCCCTGGCCGTTGGGCCCGACGAACGCCGTCACGCCCGGGTCGAGGGGAACCTCGGCCCGGGCGTAGGAACGGAAGTCGGCGAGCGACAGGTGCGCGACGTGCATGGCTGTGGACTGCGCTCGCCTTCTGTGGAGAACCCGGTGGGACTACCCGGGTGGGGACTGCGGGACTACTTGGACTCCACCGCGTGGCCGCCGAACTGGTTGCGCAGCGCGGCGATCATCTTCATCTGCGGCGAGTCGTCCTGACGGGAGGCGAAGCGCGCGAACAGCGAGGCGGTGATGGCCGGCAGCGGCACGGCGTGGTCGATCGCGGCCTCGACGGTCCAGCGGCCCTCGCCCGAGTCGGCGGCCCAGCCCTTGAGCTTGGCCAGGTGCTCGTCGTCGTCGAGCGCGCGGACGGCCAGGTCCAGCAGCCAGGAGCGGATCACGGTGCCCTCCTGCCAGCTGCGGAAGACCTCGCGGACGTCGGTGACCTCGGGGGCCGCCTCCAGCAGCTCCCAGCCCTCGGCGAAGGCCTGCATCATGGCGTACTCGATGCCGTTGTGGACCATCTTGGCGAAGTGCCCGGCGCCGACCGCGCCCGCGTGCACGGAGCCGAAGTCGCCCTCGGGCTTGAGCGCGTCGAAGACCGGCTGGACCTTGGCGACGTACTCGGCCTCGCCGCCGTACATCAGCGCGTAGCCGTTCTCCAGGCCCCAGACACCGCCGGAGACGCCGCAGTCGACGAACCCGATGCCCTTGGCCGCCAGCGCCTCGGCGTGCTTGATGTCGTCGGTCCAGCGCGAGTTGCCGCCGTCGACCACCACGTCGCCGGGGGAGAGCAGCTCGGCCAGCTCGTCCACGGTGGCCTGGGTCGCGGCACCCGCCGGGACCATGACCCAGACGACGCGCGGGCCCTGGAGCCTGGAGACCAGCTCCTGGAGGCTCTCGACGTCGGAGATGTCGGGGTTGCGGTCGTAGCCGATGACGGTGTGGCCGGCGCGGCGGATCCGCTCGCGCATGTTGCCGCCCATCTTGCCGAGACCGATGAGGCCGAGCTCCATGACCTAATCCTTACCTGTGGTGACGTCCCTGCGGGCGGCGCCGTTGCCGCGCTCACCCGAGCCTACGTGCTGGAGCGGAGAGGCCTCCCCGCGGTCGGGCCGACCGGGGGAGACTTCCACAGGTTTGTTCACAGGCTGTGGGTGACGGCCCGCCGTGCGGGGCGTCAGCCGGAGAGGCGGACCGGCATGATCAGGTACTGGTACGCCTCGTCGGCCTCCGCGTCCACCGAGGCCTTGCCGCTGAGCAGCGCGGGCTTGGTGGGCGTGGTGAAGCTCAGCTGGGCGTAGGCGGAGTCGATGGCCTTGAGGCCCTCCTCCAGGTAGCCCGGGTTGAAGGCGATCGAGATGGCGTCGCCCTCCAGCGAGGCGTCGATGCGCTCGGTGGCCTGGGCGTCGTCGCCGGAACCGGCCTCCAGGGTGAGCACGCCCTCCTCGAAGTTGAGCCGCACCGGGGTGTTGCGCTCGGCGACCAGCGAGACGCGCTTGAGCGCCTCCAGGAACGGCTGCGTCTGGATCGCCGCGATCGCGTTGAACTCGGTGGGGAAGAGGCTGCGGTACTTCGGGAACTCGCCCTCCAGCAGGCGGGTCGTGGTCCGCCGGCCGGCACCCTCGAAGCCGATCAGGCCCTCGCCGGCGCCGCCCGAGGAGAGCGCGATCGAGACGGTGTCGCCGCTGCCCAGCGACTTGGCGATGTCCTGGAGCGTCTTGGCGGGCACCAGGGCGACCGCGGAGATGTCGGCCTGCTCGGGCTTCCACAGCAGCTCGCGGACGGCGAAGCGGTAGCGGTCGGTGGCGGCCAGGGTGATCCGGTCGCCCTCGATCTCGACCCGCACACCGGTGAGCACCGGGAGGGTGTCGTCGCGGCCGGCGGCCACGGCGGCCTGGCTGACCGCGGAGGCGAAGACGTCGCCCGAGACGGTGCCGGTCGCGGTCGGCATCTGGGGCAGCGCGGGGTACTCGTCCACCGGGAGGGTGGGGAGGGTGAACCGCGAGCTGCCGCAGACCACGCTGACCCGCTGGCCGTCGGTGGAGATCTCCACAGGCCTGTTGGGAAGGTTCCGCGAGATGTCGTTCAGCAGCCGGCCGGAGACCAGCACGGTGCCGGCCTCCTCGATGTCGGCCTCCAGCTCGACCCGGGCCGAGACCTCGTAGTCGAAGCCGGACAGGGCCAGGCTGCCGTCCTGTGCCGTCAGCAGCAGGCCCGCCAGCACCGGCACCGGCGGCCGTGCCGGGAGGCTGCGGGCAGCCCAGGCCACCGCCTCCGCGAGGACGTCACGCTCCACCCGGAACTTCACCGGTAACCGCCTCCTGGATCGAGCGCTCCCGCTCGCACGTCTGGTTCTTCTGATCTTGGTCGTCGGTCCGCCTGGCCGCCGAGCTCTGCCGCTCCGTGTCCAGTCGCCGAGGACAGTCTGACGTACTCCACCGACAGACGGGGCAGACGGGCGGAAGCAAGTCGAACGGATGTCGGTGGGCGCTTGTCCACAGATTTCGGCCCCACCCGCTTTTGAGCTCATCGAACGGTCTATAGGTGTAGTGGTAGTAGTAGGGCCTGTGGAAACCGTGGATAACCCTGTTTGCGCAGGTCAGGCCCGGTTTTTTGTCCACAGGACATGTGGACGGGGGCTGTGGACGAGCAGGGCCGGCTGTGGACGGCGGAGCGTTACCCACAGGGCACGCTGAGTATCCACAGGTTATCCCCAGCGCTGTCCCCAGATCCGGGCCCGGTTATCCACGGGCGCCGGTCAACATTTCGTGACGCCTTTCACACCTGGGCATGAACGGTGGCGGAAGGTTGTCGAACTGTGGACGCAGCTGTGGACAACCTGGGGATAACCGGGGGCCTCCTGGGGACAACCGGTGGACAACCCGGATGGCCCACTGACGGGCCGCCAATTGTCCACAGCCTGTGGATAACGGTTGTGCACAAGTCCACAGGCACCTGACCTGCGCCGAAGAGCGTAGCGGCGACGGCCCTGTGGAGGAATTCTGGATAACTCACGGCCCGGTGGCCTGTGGACGACGGTGAACCGGCCCGGCCTGTGGATTCCGGCCCTGCGCACCCGGGGAGTTCGAATCCCTGGTCAGATGTTCGGCGCGGGCTGTGGACTGGCGGGGCGTCCGTCGCAGGGATCCATGCCCCGCCGGGCGGCTCCGCACACCTGTGGACATGCGAAAGGGCGTCAGGATCGCTCCTGACGCCCTTTTCCGGCCACCGGCGGCCGGCCCGCGCACGGACCGGCGCCCGTCCCGCCGGGCGGGCCGGACGGCCGCCCACGGGGCCGTCCGTGCGGTCCCGGCTAGCTCTTGATGCGGTTGGTGAGTTCGGTGACCTGGTTGTAGATCGAGCGCCGCTCGGCCATCAGCGACCGGATCTTGCGGTCGGCGTGCATCACCGTGGTGTGGTCCCGGCCGCCGAACTGCGCGCCGATCTTCGGCAGCGAGAGGTCGGTGAGCTCCCGGCAGAGGTACATCGCGATCTGACGGGCCGTCACCAGTACTCGGCTGCGCGAGGATCCGCAGAGGTCGTCCACGCCCAGCCCGAAGTAGGCGGCGGTCTGCTGCATGATGACCTGCGCCGTGATCTCCGGCCCCGCGTCCTCGTCGCCGCCCGGGATCAGGTCCTTGAGGACGATGCCGGCCAACTCCAGGTCCACCGGCGCCCGGTTGAGGTTGGCGAAGGCGGTGACCCGGATCAGCGCGCCCTCCAACTCCCGGATGTTCCGGGTGATCCGGGACGCGATGAACTCCAGCACGTCGGCGGGGGCGTTCAGTTGCTCCTGGATCGCCTTCTTGCGCAGGATCGCGATCCGGGTCTCCAGCTCCGGCGGGGTGACGTCGGTGATCAGTCCCCACTCGAAGCGGTTGCGCAGCCGGTCCTCCAGCGTGGTCAGCAGCTTGGGCGGCCGGTCGGAGGAGAGGACGATCTGCTTGTTGGCGTTGTGCAGGGTGTTGAAGGTGTGGAAGAACTCCTCCTGCGTGGACTCCTTGCTCGCCAGGAACTGCACGTCGTCCACGAGCAGAATGTCCATGTCCCGGTACCGCTTGCGGAAGGTGTCCGCCTTGCCGTCCCGGATCGAGTTGATGAACTCGTTGGTGAACTCCTCCGAGGACACGTAGCGCACCCGGGTGCCCGGGAAGAGGCTGCGCGAGTAGTGCCCGATGGCGTGCAGCAGGTGGGTCTTGCCCAGCCCGGACTCGCCGTAGATGAAGAGCGGGTTGTACGCCTTGGCCGGGGCCTCGGCGACGGCCACCGCGGCCGCGTGCGCGAACCGGTTGCTCGCGCCGATGACGAAGGTGTCGAAGAGGTACTTGGGGTTCAGCCGGGCGGCCGGCTCGTCCTTGCGGGAGCCGCCGGCCGGGGGAGCGCCGGGCGGGGCCGGGACCCCGGGCACCGCCGGCCGGTCGGTGGCGCGCTCGCGCTCGGCCGGGGCCTTCTCCGCGGACCGCCCGGCCGGCGGCCTGGCCGCCGGGGCGCGGCGCCCGGAGCCGGCCCGCGGGTGCTCCCCGGGGCCGGGGCCGTACGCACCGCCGAAGAGGTCGCCCTGCGTGGTCGAGGGCGGGCCGGGGACGGCGGGCCGGGGCGCGGGGCGCTGGGCGTCCTGGTCGCGGTAGTCGTCCCGGTACTCGTCGCGGTACTCCGGGGACGGCTCGGCGTAGCCGGAGCGGCCCGGGCCCTCGTCCCAGGGCGGCTGCCGGTCGGGCGGGCCGTACCCGCCCGCTCCGCCGTACTGGGGCGCCGGGTGCTCGGGGTAGCCGCCGCCGTACTGGTCGTGGCCGTACTGGTCGCGGCCGTGCTCCGACTCGTAGCGGCGCTCGTACGCGGGCTGCCCGTAGTCGGGACCGCCGCTCTGCGGGGGGTAGGGCTCGGCGGCCGGCGGCTCCGCCGGCGCGGGGCCGGGGGCCACGGCGTTGGCGTCGACCATCACGGCGATCCGGACCGGACGGCTGAGCTCGCGGCTGAGGGCCTCGGTCAGCTGCGGCAGCAGCCGGCCCTCCAGCACCTGCTTGGCCCGCTCGTTGGGGGTCGCCAGCAGGGCGGTGTCGTGCATCATCCACATCGGCTGGGTGCGCTGCACCCACTGCTTGTCCATCTCCCCGACGTCCGGGTCGCCGACCAGCCGCTCGACGACCCTTGCCCAGACAGGGACGAGGTCGCTGTTGACATCAGCCACTGGTGCACGCTTTCTCGGTTCCCCGCGGCTCCAGCAGGGGTGGTGGATCAAGAATCTGTGGATCGTGGTCCGTTACCGAAGAACAAACCAGACAAGTCCTGCAACGGTAGTCAGCGAACAGAGCCGGATCAAGTCGTTGTCCACAGGCTGTGGGCGAAGGGCGGGGCAGGTGTCCCCGGAGCGGCGCCGACAAGCGGCTGGTTTGACCCTCGTGCCCCGTCCCGCGTACCGTAACCAGGTCGAGTTGTCGATGGCCGCTGCCGCATGTCCGCGGGTCCGCCCGCTCCATAAGGCGCGCAGCACGGGCGCCGTGGATTGCCTCAAACCCCAGCCGAACTGGGGTGACGGGGCCGGATTTCCGATTCAGGGGAGATCACGCGGACGCACGGTGACGGCCAAGCGACCTCCCGTCATCCTACGATTCACCTCAGGAGCCCCCGAGTGAGCAAGCGCACCTTCCAGCCGAACAACCGTCGTCGCGCCAAGACCCACGGCTTCCGGCTGCGTATGCGTACCCGCGCCGGCCGCGCCATCCTGGCTGCCCGCCGTGGCAAGGGCCGTTCCAGCCTGTCCGCCTGATCCGCACCAGAGTCTGCCGTGCTGCCCTCCGAGAATCGGCTGCGGCGGCGCCAGGACTTCGCGACCGCGGTCAAACGCGGTCGCCGGGCCGGTAGGCCCCTTCTGGTCGTCCACCTCGCGAGAGAGGACGCCCCGGGGGGGCCCACCGACCGGGCCAGCGACTCCCACCCGCACGTCGCCGAGGGGACACCTTCGGCGCGTGCGGGTTTCGTCGTGAGCAAGGCCGTTGGCCCGGCGGTCATCCGCAACCTGGTCAAGCGCCGACTGCGCCATCTAGTCCGTGATCGTCTCTCCAGGCTGCCCGCCGGTAGCCTGATAGTGGTGCGTGCGCTGCCCCAGGCCGCGTCCGCCTCGTACCAGGACCTCGAACGGGACCTGGACGCGGCGCTCAAGCGGCTGCTCAAGGCCGAGCACGCCGCCGCGGCGCCGACGGGAGCAGGGCGATGAAGTACCTGCTGATGGGTTTGATCCGGGTCTACCAGTGGACCATCAGCCCACTGCTCGGTCCGGTCTGCCGCTACTACCCCTCCTGCTCGCACTACGGCTTCGAGGCCGTGAAGGTGCACGGGGCGGTGAAGGGCGGCGGGCTGACCGCGTGGCGCATCCTGCGTTGCAATCCGTGGACGCCCGGTGGGGTCGACCATGTTCCGCCGCGCAAGCACCCGGTATGGCACCGCCGGTTGCGCGACCTGCTGAAGAGCCGGTCCGCCGCAGACCAGCCGGTGATCATGCCCCCCGCCGGTCCGGACCCCGAGGGCCCGGCGACCATTGGCCCCGTGGGGCCAATCCCAATGTCCAAGGAGCCTGACCGGTGACCTTCTCCTTCCTCAACCCCCTGTACACAGCGGTGTCCTGGATCATCGTCCAGTTCCACTCGCTGTACAGCCACGTCTTCGACCCGAACGGTGGCTGGGCCTGGGGTCTGGCCATCGCCTCGATGGTGGTCGTCATCCGGATCTGCCTGATCCCGCTCTTCGTGAAGCAGATCAAGGCGACCCGGGCCATGCAGGCGATCCAGCCGAAGATGAAGGCCATCCAGGAGCGGTACAAGAACGACCGCCAGCGCCAGTCCGAAGAGATGATGAAGCTGTACAAGGAGGCGGGTACCAACCCGTTCTCCAGCTGCCTTCCCATCCTCGTGCAGGCGCCGTTCTTCACCGCGCTCTACGGCGTGCTCGCCAAGGTCGCCGACGGCAAGCCGATCGGGGTCATCGACGGCACCCTGCTCGACAGCGCCCAGCAGGCCCACATCTTCGGTGCCCCGCTCTCGGCCACCTTCGTCGGCAGCACCGACGTCAGCGTCAAGATCGTCGTCGCGGTGATGATCATCCTGATGTCGCTGTCGCAGTTCATCACCCAGCGCCAGCTGATGACGAAGAACATGGACCTCACGGTCAAGACGCCGTTCATGCAGCAGCAGAAGATGCTGATGTACGTCTTCCCGATCATGTTCGCCGTGATGGGCATCAACTTCCCCGTCGGTGTCCTGGTCTACTGGCTGACCACCAACGTCTGGTCGATGGGCCAGCAGCTGATCGTCATCCGGAACAACCCGACGCCGGGCAGCAAGGCCTGGGACGAGCGCCAGGACCGGCTCAAGAAGGCGGGCCGCCTGAACCCGGACGGCTCGGTCATCACCGGTCCCCTGTGGGGCCTGCTGCCGCCGAAGAAGTCCGCCGCCAGCGCCGAGGCCGTGGTCGAGGAGTCGGTGCAGGTGCGCCGCCAGCAGCCGCGGAAGCAGACCAAGTCGCAGCGCCAGCACGGCACCGCCCAGGCGACCAGCCTGACCAAGGAGACCCCCGCCGAGACGCCGGCCCAGGAGCCCGCGGACGCCGTCCCGGCCGAGTCCACCGGTACCGCCAAGCAGACCGCGGCGCGGCCCGCCGGCACCAAGTCGGGCCCCGCCCGGCCGCAGGGTGGCCGGCAGCAGCCGAAGCGCGGCGGCGGCGGGCAGCGGCCGAAGAAGAAGTCCTGATCCGTCCGGCCCCGGCCCGCCCCTGCGGCCCCCCGAACCTCGTTACCGGCCCACCACCCGGGCCCATCTCCGAAGGAGTCCATCAGTGACGGAAGGCACCACCTCCGCCGTCGAGGCCGAGGCCGTCGCCAGCACCGACGAGAGCCTCATCGCACGGCTGGAGCAGGAGGGCGACATCGCGGCGGACTACCTGGAGGGTCTGCTCGACATCGCCGACCTCGACGGTGACATCGACATGGACGTCGAGGGCGACCGCGCCCTGGTCTCCATCGTCGGCGAAGGCAACGACCGGTCCCTGCAGCGCCTGGTCGGCCAGGACGGCGAGGTGCTGGAGGCGCTCCAGGAGCTGACCCGGTTGGCTGTCCACCGGGAGACCGGCGAGCGCAGCCGTCTCATGCTGGACATTGCCGGGTTCCGCGCCCGCAAGCGCGAGGAGCTGGCCGAGCTCGGGGCCAAGGCCGCGGAGCAGGTGAAGGGCTCGGGGGAGCAGGTCAAGCTGCGCCCCATGACGCCGTTCGAGCGCAAGGTCGTCCACGACGCGGTCGCCGCGGCCGGTCTGCGGAGCGAGTCCGAGGGCGAAGAGCCCCAGCGGTGCGTGGTCGTGCTGCCGGTCTGACCGGCAGCACGACGGCCGGCCGCCTCGGCGGCCGGAGGGCAGCAGAGGACTCGACCCCGTCCGCGGTGCGCGGACGGGGTCGTCGTCCCTTCGCGGGGCGCTGGTCCGGCGAGAGACGTTTCACGTGAAACAGTGCGGAGAGCGGGTCGGTGGATCCGGGGAGCGGAGAGGTCGAGATGGACACGGAGAGCGCGGCTGCCGACGGGCCGGAGACGGGTGCCGGTACGCCGGCTGCCGGGGGCACGGTCGGCGGCGAGCGTCCGCTGCCCGAGGCGCCCCCCGCGCCGCCCGCCGTGGCCCGGGAGGTCTTCGGCGAGCGGTACGACGCCGCGGTCCGCTACACCGAGCTGCTGGCCACCGCGGGCGTGACCCGTGGGCTGATCGGCCCGCGTGAGGTGCCCCGGCTCTGGGACCGCCACGTGCTGAACTGCGCCGTCCTGGCCGAGCTGCTGCCGGGCGGGACGACGCTCTGCGACGTCGGGTCCGGCGCCGGGCTGCCGGGCATCCCGGTGGCGCTCGCCCGTCCGGACGTCTCGGTGACGCTGCTGGAGCCGCTGCTCCGCCGGACCACCTTCCTGGAGGAGGTCGTCCGCGAGCTGGGCCTGGAGAACGTCACCGTGCTGCGCGGCCGGGCCGAGGAGATGGTCGGGAAGCTCGCGGTGGACGTGGTGACCGCCCGTGCGGTGGCGCCGCTGGAGCGGCTGGCCGGCTGGGGGCTTCCGCTGCTCCGGCCGCACGGCCAGATGCTGGCGCTCAAGGGCGACAGTGCCGAGCAGGAGCTGGCGGACTCGCGGGCCGGGCTGGCCCGGCTGGGTGCGGTCGAGTGGTCGGTGATCTCGGTGGGCGAGGGCACCCTGGAGACCTCGACCCGGGTGGTCCAGGTCAAGGCCGGGGAGAGCCCGGGCGGCGTGCGGGCGGCGACCCGGCGGGCCAAGGCGGCGGCCCGCGCAGGCCGCACCGGCACCGGCGCGGCGCGGACCGGCGAGCGGCCCCGGGGCGGACGGCGCCGGAGCCGCTGAACCCGGAGTGATGCTCGACACGGGCGGGTGGTCCTCGGACCACCCGCCCGTTCTGCTCCCCGGTGACGGCCGGGCGGACGGCAGGAGGCCGTCGGATCACCGGAGTGTCGCACCGTCAGAATTCCGACATTGCGGGCATGGTGTTTCACGTGAAACGTCGCTCTCTCCTCTCGGGAATCCTCTCTCGCAGCCGGGCGGCGACTGTTGCCGCTCCGGTTTCACGTGAAACACTGACCCCCATGCAGGACTCGGAGACCATCGACCAGATCGATGACACGCCCATCGCGCGTGCTGCCCAGGCTGCGGTCCAGGCCATCGGCCGGGCGGGGGAGGGGCTGCCCAGGCCCGCCGCCACCCGGGTGATGGTGGTGGCCAACCAGAAGGGCGGGGTCGGGAAGACCACCACCACGGTCAACCTCGCCGCCTCGCTGGCCATGCACGGCCTGCGCGTCCTGGTGGTCGACCTCGACCCGCAGGGCAACGCCTCCACCGCCCTCGGCATCGACCACCACGCCGAGGTGCCGTCGATCTACGACGTGCTGGTGGAGGGCAAGCCGCTGGCCGACGTGGTGCAGCCGGTGGTCGAGGTCGAGGGGCTGTTCTGCGTCCCCGCCACCATCGACCTGGCCGGCGCGGAGATCGAACTGGTCTCGCTGGTGGCCCGCGAGAGCCGGCTGCAGCGCGCCATCGCCGCGTACGAGCAGCCGCTCGACTACATCCTGATCGACTGCCCGCCCTCGCTCGGCCTGCTGACGGTGAACGCCATGGTCGCCGGCCAGGAGGTGCTGATCCCGATCCAGTGCGAGTACTACGCGCTGGAGGGCCTCGGCCAGCTGCTGCGCAACGTCGAGCTGGTCCGGGCGCACCTCAACCCGGTGCTGCACGTCTCCACCATCCTGCTCACCATGTACGACGCCCGGACCAGGCTGGCCGCCCAGGTGGCGGAGGAGGTCCGGACGCACTTCCCGCAGGAGGTCCTGCACACCGCGATCCCGCGCTCGGTGCGCATCTCGGAGGCACCCAGCTACGGTCAGACGGTGCTCACCTACGACCCGGGTTCCACCGGCGCGCTCTCCTACCTGGAGGCGGCCCGGGAGCTCGCGCTGCGGGCGGTGCCCGCAGCGGGCACCGGTTCGTCGGTGGGGCAGCAGCGGGACGGTCAGCAGCAGGACGGCCGGTCGGGGCAGGTCGCCCCGCCGGCGCAGCACAGTACGACGGAGGGCAATCGGTGAGTGGTCGCAGGGGTCTGGGACGAGGGCTCGGGGCGCTGATCCCGGCTGCCACGCCGGCGGCCGGGGCAGTGGCGCAGCCCGTGGCGGCCGCGCCCGCGCCGACCTCGGTGGTGCCCACCGGGACGGTCTCGCCGGCCGCGGTGCCGGTGCTGCCGACCGGCCGGGGCACGGTCGCGGCCAAGGCGGCCGCCGAGAGCCTGCGGGAGCAGACCGACCGGGAGCGCCCGCCCGCCGGGCCGGAGCTGGCGGAGGTGAACGGCGCCCGGTTCGCGGAACTGCCGCTGGACGCGATCACCCCCAACCCGCGCCAGCCGCGCGAGGTCTTCGACGAGGACAAGCTGGTCGAGCTGGTCGCCTCCATCAAGGAGGTGGGCCTGCTCCAGCCGGTGGTGGTGCGCCAGGTGGGGCCGGAGCGCTTCGAGCTCATCATGGGCGAGCGGCGCTGGCGGGCCTCCCGGGAGGCCGGGCTGGAGCAGATCCCGGCGATCATCCGGGCCACCGAGGACGACAAGCTGCTGCTGGACGCCCTGCTGGAGAACCTCCACCGGGCCGAGCTGAACGCGCTGGAGGAGGCGGCCGCCTACGACCAGCTGCTGCGGGACTTCTCCTGCACCCACGACGAGCTGGCGGACCGGATCGGCCGCTCGCGCTCGCACGTCTCCAACACGCTGCGGCTGCTGAAGCTCTCGCCGGGGGTCCAGCGGAGGGTGGCGGCCGGGACGCTGACGGCGGGGCACGCCCGTGCGCTGCTCGGGGTGGCGGACGCCGAGCGGCAGGAGGAGCTGGCCAAGCGGATCATCGCGGAGGGGCTCTCGGTGCGGACCACCGAGGAGCTCGTCGTGCTGATGGGCGGCGAGGAGTCGAAGGCCAAGCGCTCGGCCGGGCCCAAGGCCGGCAGGCTGCTCTCGCCGGCCTTCAACGACCTGGCGAGCCGGCTCTCCGACCGCTTCGACACCCGGGTCAAGGTCGAGGTCTCGCAGCGCGGGGGCAAGCTGGGCAAGGGCAAGGTCGTCCTGGAGTTCGGCTCGGTCGAGGACCTGAACCGGATCCTGGACAGCCTGGCGCCGGGCGAGGACGGATTGCGGCTGTCGCAGGGCTGAGCCGCGTCGAGAGCGGCACGCGATGGGTGCATGGTTCACGTGAGCGGTGTTTCACGTGAAACATGCACCCATCGGCGTTCGGGGGGATGCTCGACCGTGGAGTGGACGAGGAGGTGCGGGGCATGGGACGCCGGATCGTTCCGCTGACACTGGACAACCTCGCGGACCTGCCGACGACCTGCCGCTCCTGCGTGTTCTGGGAGCTGGACCCGGTCAGCGGGCGGGCGGCGGTCGAGTCCGGCAAGCCGGAGCTGGAGAAGGAGGGGTGGATCTCCGCCGTGCTGCTGGAGTGGGGCTCCTGCGGTCGGGTCGTCTACGTGGACGACCAGCCCGCCGGGTTCGTGCTCTACGCCCCGCCCGCCTACGTCCCGCGCTCGCAGTCCTTCCCGACCAGTCCGGTCGCCTCGGACGCCGTGCAGCTGATGGTCAGCCGGGTGCTGCCGGGCTACCAGCGGCAGGGGCTGGGCCGGGTGCTGGTGCAGACGGTGGCCAAGGACCTGCTGGGGCGGGGGTTCCGGGCGATCGAGGCGTTCGGTGCGGTGGGGCGGCAGCCGACCAGTTGCGTGCTGCCGGCCGAGCACCTGCTGGCGGTGGGCTTCAAGACGGTCCGGCCGCACCACCGGTACCCGCGGTTGCGGCTGGAGGCGCGGACCACGCTCTCCTGGCGGGGGGACGTCGAGGGCGCGTTGGAGCGGCTGCTGGGGGGCGGGCGGAAGGAGCCGGCGCTGCGGCCGTTCTGAGCGGCGCGGCGGTTCGCCCGAGGGCCCGGCCGACGGATCCGTCCGGTGCCGGTTGCGGCGCGGGGGAGGGGACGACGAGGGCGGGGCTCCCCTCCGTGGGGAGCCCCGCCCTCGTGGCGTCCGGTGGGACGGGACCTAGATCAGGCCGTCCAGCTCACGCAGCAGTGCGGCCTTCGGACGGGCGCCGGTGATCTGCTTCACCGGCTCGCCGCCCTTGTAGAGGATCAGGGTCGGGATCGAGATGACGCCGTACTGCGCGGCGGTCTCCTGGTTGGCGTCGACATCGAGCTTGGCGATGGTCAGCTTGTCGGCGTTCTCTGCGGCGATCTCGTCCAGGATCGGGGCGACCTGGCGGCACGGGCCGCACCAGGTGGCCCAGAAGTCGACCAGGACGGGCTTGTCGCTGTCCAGGACCTCGGCCTTGAACGTCGCATCGGTGACGGTGGTGGTGGCGCCGGCCACGGGAACTCCTCTGGATCGAACGGAGGGGGCTGCTGCCAGGAGAACAACGGGCGGGCCCGTTCTGTTTCTGCCTGGCCGGAGCGGGGCTTCTGGGAGCGGGGGTGTTTCACGTGAAACACCCCCGCGGGGGTCGTCCGGGGTGCGGGGCTCAGACCGCGACGGCGGCGGCCTGGGACTCCAGGTCGGCCAGCGAGGCGAGGTAGCGCTCGGCGTCCAGCGCGGCCGAGCAGCCGGTGCCGGAGGCGGTGATGGCCTGGCGGTAGGTGTGGTCGACGACGTCGCCGGCGGCGAAGACGCCCGGGACGTTGGTCCGGGTCGACGGGGCGTCCACCTTCAGGTAGCCCTCGGCGTCGAGCTCCAGCTGGCCCTTGAAGAGGTCGGTGCGGGGGTCGTGGCCGATCGCGATGAAGAGGCCGGTGACCGGCAGCTCGCGGGTCTCGCCGGTGGTGGTGTCGCGCAGGGTGAGACCGGTCAGCTTCGGGTCGCCGTGGATCGCCTCGACCGCGCTGTCCCACTCGAAGCTGATCTTCTCGTCGGCGAAGGCGCGCTCCTGCATCGCCTTGGAGGCGCGCAGGGTGTCCCGGCGGTGGATGACCTTGACGCTGCGGGCGAAGCGGGAGAGGAAGGTCGCCTCCTCCAGCGCGGTGTCACCGCCGCCGACCACCGCGATGTCCTGGTCGCGGAAGAAGAAGCCGTCGCAGGTCGCGCACCAGGAGACGCCGCGCCCGGAGAGCTTGTCCTCGTTCGGCAGGCCCAGCTTGCGGTGCTGGGAACCGGTGGTGACGATCACCGCGCGGGCCTTGTGGACGTTGCCCTCGGAGTCGGTGACGGTCTTGACGTCACCGGTGAGGTCGACCGCGACGATGTCGTCCGGGATCAGCTCGGCGCCGAACCGCTCGGCCTGCGCCCGCATGTTGTCCATCAGCTCGGGACCCATGATGCCGTCCCGGAAGCCGGGGAAGTTCTCGACCTCGGTGGTGTTCATCAGGGCGCCACCGGCGGTGACGGCGCCCTCGAAGACCAGCGGCTTGAGGGAGGCCCGGGCCGTGTAGAGCGCAGCCGTGTAGCCGGCCGGGCCGGAACCGATGATGATCACGTTACGGACGTCGCTCACTGCATCTCCTGGTTCGCATCTGCGACCCGCGTTTGCTGCGGGGAGGGCGGTCCTGCTCCGCCGCCCGGGACAACGACTGACCAGTGTCTCGCATTCCCAGGCGGATCAGTACCAGCCGCCCGCACAGTGGGAGTGTCGGACCGGCGGCGGCGTGGATCGCACGGGAACCGCCGGTCAGCGGGACGGGACGACGAGGTGCTGCAGGACCGGCCCGCAGTCGGGCGACCGGAGGTACACCTCGACCTGGTCCGGCCGGTCCGCGATCCCGAAGACCAGCACCTCGGCGGGGGCGCCCCGGTAGCTGCCCAGGTCGGTGGCGAGCAGCGGTCCGGTGGCGGGCGGCGGGCAGGCCGGGGCGGAGTGGCCGCCCCCGGTCAGTCCCTGGGCGTCGGCGGGCGGTGCGGCGGTGGAGCCGGAGGCGCCGGGGCCGGACGGTTTGACGGCGGGACCGGAGGCGCTCCCGGCCCCCTTCCGGGTGAGCAGCTGCCGGACCTGCGCGGCGAGCAGGTCGTCGCGGTAGGCGGTGCCGCCGGCGGCCTGGTCGGCCTCGTCGGTCTTGGCGTCCGGGCTCCCGGGCCGGGCCGGGAGGGCGCTGGCCGCGGCGGGGCCGCCGACCGCGACGGTGCCGTCGCTTCGGAGCGAGCGGTCGGTGCCGGAGGACAGGGCGAGGAAGGTGCCGCCGAGGCCGACCGCGAGCAGTGCGGCGGCCGAACCGAGCAGCAGGGCGGCGCGGCGCCGCCGGCTGTGGGCCCGGCCCGGTCCGGTGCTCGCGGCGGGGCGGCCGGCCGGGGCGCCGGGCGGGGTCCTGGGGGCCGCGGACGGGGTCGGTGCGGCATGGGGCGGGCGGGGCGGCGCGGGGGCGTCCCGGGGGGCCTGCGGCGCGTTCCCGGGGGTCTGCGGGGCGGAGCCGGGTTCCCCGGAGGCGGGGGCGGAGCCGGTGCCGGTGGCGGCATGGTCGGCGGCGGCCGCGGCGAGGGCGGCGTCGAGCCGGGCGGCGACGTCGGCGGGCATGGCGGGCGGCTCGGTCGCACCGAGCAGTGTCCGCACCTCGGCGAGCGCGTCGGCGGTCTCCCGGCACTCGGGGCAGCCGGCGAGGTGGTGGCGGAGCGCCTCGGCCGCGTCCCGGGCCTCGATCAGGCCCTCGGCGAGGTCGGCCAGCTCGTCGACCGAGGGGTGGGGTCCGGAGGCGGGCGCGGGGTCGGGGGAGGAGAGGGGGGCCGTCATCGCGTGCTCGCGTCTCCTTCCAGAATCGGCCGGGTGGTGTCCGGGGCTGTCCCTGTGACGGTGCGGGGGCCGGGTGGGTTCCCGGGGGGCCCGCCCGTGCCCGGCTCCGGCGCCGTCCGGCGCGGGGGCACGGCCGCGGCCGGGGGCACCGGGCCGGCGGGTGAGGACGGGCCGGCGGGTGACGACGGTGCGGCCGGGCCGGGTGCGGGCGCGTCGGCGGGTCTTGTTTCACGTGAAACAGCGCCCTCCTCGCGGAGGTGGCGGACCAGCGGCAGCAGCCGGGCCCGGCCCCGGGCGCAGCGGCTCTTCACCGTCCCCACCGGCACCCCGAGCAGTTCGGCCGCCTCGGCGACCGGGTAGCCCTGCATGTCGACCAGGACCAGTGCCGCCCGCTGTTCGACGGGCAGCTCGGCGAGTGCCGCGGTCACCTCGCGGTGCACCTCGGCGCGGACCACCGGGGAGTCGGCCGGTTCGGACGAGCCGACCAGCGCGTCCAGCCGCTGCGGGTCGTCGTCGAGCGGCTTGGTGCGGCGGGTGGCCGTCCGGCGGGCGCGGTCGAGGCAGGCGTTGACCACGATCCGGTGCAGCCAGGTGGTGACGGCCGAGCGGCCCTGGAAGGTGTGGGCGGCCCGGAACGCGGAGACCAGGGCGTCCTGGAGGGCGTCGGCGGCCTCCTCGCGGTCGCCGAGGGTGCGCAGGGCGACCGCCCAGAGCCGGTCGCGGTGGCGGTCGACCAGCAGGCCGAAGGCCTCCCGGTCGCCGCCGACGTGCCGGGCGAGGAGCGCCGCGTCGTCCCCGCCCAGGTCCGCGCCGTCGTCCGTCACTGCCACCCCTCGCCGTTCGTGCCGTGCCGCTGCCGTCGTCCCCGTCGTCCCCGCTGCCGCGGCTGCTGCCGCTGTGGCCGCGGCGGGGCGGCTCAGCCGGAGACCCTGACCTCGGAGACGTGGCCGCGGTACTTGCTGTCCGGGTCCTTCGACAGGCCGGTCAGCCAGATTAGGAGGTAGCGGGTGGTGACCGGGCTGTCCACGGTGTACTCGACCGTGGTGCCAGTCTTCTTGGCGGCGGCGACCGTGAAGTCGCCGAGCTTGGCGCTCACCGGGTCGCCCGCGATCCCCGCGCCGGGGATCCGCAGCTCGGCCGTGGTGGCGGTGGCGAACTGCACGTTCACCGTGGACACCGCCTGCGGCGAGCCGAGGTCGAGCAGCAGGCCGACGCCCTCCTTGGCCGGCGGCTTGGGACCGAACGGGTCGTTGTACCAGCCGGTGGTCCACTCGGTGTCGGTCTTGCCGTCGATGGCGTTGGGGAGGGAGTCCTTGCCCTGGGGGGAGCTGCCCAGCGGGTTGTAGTCGAAGGCCTCCCTGACCGGGATCGGCACCGGGGTGCGGGGGACCGCGTGGGTGCTCGGGGAGGCACTGGAGCTGCTCGGCTGCGGTGCGGCGACGGCCGGGCTGCCGGACCGCAGGTGGTCGACCAGCTGCCAGGAGGCGACGCCGATCGCGCTGAGCGCGACCGTCCAGGCGGTCACCTTGACCACCCGGCGCAGCCGCCGCCCGGGGCGGCGCACCGGAGCCGCCATCGGGACCGGCGCGGTGCCGGGGGCGGCGACCACCCGGGTCGGGTTGGGCGCGGTGGGCAGGGCGTGGGTGTTGTGCCGCGGCGGGGCGGTGAAGGCCGGCAGCTCGGGCTCGGGCTGCCGGATGCGCGGCATCAGCGCGATCGCCTTGGCCAGCTCCTGGGGCGTGGAGATCGGCTCGGCGTGGTGCGGCGGCTGGTCGAACAGGGCGCGGGCGGCCAGCTCGGAGAGGCCCTTGTGGACCCCGGCCCTGACCTGGTCCGGCGCCACGTCCCGGAGGTTCCTCGGCAGGCCCTGGAGGTCGTAGCGGTCCTCCGGGTACGGCCAGCGGTGGGTGAGCGCGGCGAACAGCAGGGCGCCGATGGCGCGGGTGTCGCTGCGCTCGGCGTCCCCGTCGGCGCCGCCGGACGGCAGACCGCGCAGCGCCGCGTCCACCGCGATGCCGTTGATCCGGTACTGGCCGCTGTCGGTCCGCAGCACGCAGCGCGGGGTGAGGCGCAGGTGCGCCTGGCCCCGGCGGTGGGCGGCCGCGACGGCGTCGGTGACCTGGCGGACCATCTGGTACGCCTCGTGCGGCTCCATCGGCCCGTCGGCGAGCAGCTTGGCGAGGTCGGAGGCGTGCGGCAGCCACTCGCGCACGACGTAGACCAGCTCGCCCTCCTGGACCGCGTCCAGGACCTGGACGAAGCGCGGGTCGCCGAGCAGTGCGGCCGACTTGGCGGCGGCCAGCACCTTGCGGGCCCGCTGGTGGCCGGAGGCCATCAGGTGGACGCCGACGGCGCGGCGCAGCTTCTCGTCGACCGCGCGCCAGCTGCTGAAGGTCTCGGTCTGGGAGATGCACTCCTCCAGCCGGTACCGGTGGCCGATCATGTCGCCGCTGTGCCGCAGCGGGGCGGGCAGGGTCTGCGGCAGGGTGCCGGTGTCCCGCGGGTCGTGGGTCGGCTGCGGGTCCTGGGGCGGGCGTCCGGAGGGCCGGCCGCCGGTCGCGGCGGTGTCGCCCCGGCGGCGCGCCTCGGCGGCCCGGGCGGCGCCGGCGGACAGTTCGGCGGCGATCTCGGTGGCCGACAGCGGCGCGGTGGTCTCCGAGACCCCCTCGCCCGGGGCGGGGGAGCCGCTCCCGGCGGGGGAGTCGCTGCCGGTGGAGGACCCGCCGTCGTCCGGGGAGCCGGTGCCGGTCGGCGGGTCGTCCGGGGAGCCGGCCTCCGGAGTGCGCCGCCCGTCGTCGTCGGCCGTGGTCGCCCGGGCCGTGCCTTCGGCGAGCTCGTCGATCGCCGTGGCCAGCGCGGCCTCGTCCGCCGCCCCGTCTGCCGCTGACGTGTCGACGACCGCCTTGGTGCCATCAGCCACCGTGGTCCTGCCTCCCCTTGTGTCGCCCCGGGCCTGAGAGAGAGTCGTTGGCGCCCGCGGCCAGAGGTCGCGGTGCGCCAGGACAATTGTGCCCACTCTTCTCCACCGGGTACGACCGCTGAAAGGTCCGCGCGGTTGCGCGATGGTGGAGAGATGTGGTGCAGATCCGGCGTCGGGCCGCTCTGCCGGCCCCGGGACGCCCCGGGGCCGGCAGAGCGGCCCGACGCCCGCCCCGAGGGGCGGGAGGATCCGGACCGTCCGGTTGACGCCCGGTCAGGGCGCCGCCCGGAGCGGCCGGTCGGTACGGCTGGTCAGCGGCCGAGCCGGCCGCGCACCATGCCCAGCATGGCGTTCAGCTCCTCGATCCGCAGCCGCTTCGCGATCAGCACGAAGACGGCCAGCTGGAGGCCGCCGGCCAGGACGACGGTGAGAATACTGCCAGCCCAGCCGTCGAGCACCTGCTGGACCGCCAGACTGACCCCGATGCCGACCAGGGCGCCCGGAACACAGGCCGCGGTCAGGCGGCTGTACGTCCGGCTGATCCGCTTGGTGTCCAGGCCGCCGATCTTCCTCTTCAACTTGGGCACCGCCACCATCACCCCGATGGCGTAGGCGAGGCCGTAGCCGAACGCCATGCCGACCACCGTCCATTCGGAGGGCAGGGCGAACCAGCAGACCAGCGAGAAGCCGGCCTGGCAGACCGCCACCCAGACGGTGTTGGAGAACGGCGTGCGGGTGTCCTCGTAGGCGTAGAAGCCGCGCAGCATCACGTACTGCGCCGAGTACGGGATCAGGCCGAGGGCGAAGGCGGAGAGCATCAGGCCGACGTTGGTCGCGCTGTCCAGCGCCGCCTCGCCGCCGCCCACCGCGTAGATCGCCCGGCCGATCGCCGGGCCCAGCGCGAGGAAGAGGAAGGCGCCGGGGACGACCGCCACCGCCGTGGTGCGGAGCCCGTACGAGATGTCGTCGCGGACGGCGCCGGCGTCCTCGTCGGCGGCCGCCCGGGAGAGCCGGGGGAGGACCGCGCTCATGATCGAGACGGTGATGACGGCCTGCGGGAGCTGCCAGATCAGCAGGGCGTTGGAGAACGCGGAGAGGCCGACGCCGTTGTGGCCGCCCTTCTCCGCGGCGCTTCCGGCGGCGGTGGCCAGCTGGGTGATGACCAGGTAGCCGGCCTGGTTGGCGAGGACGAAGAAGAACGTCCACTTGGCCAGCCGGGCCGCCTTGCCGAGGCCGTGACCGCGCCAGTCGAAGCGCGGCCGGAAGCGGAAGTCCGCCGCCCGCAGGTACGGGATCATCGCCAGCGCCTGGACGACCAGGCCGACCAGGGTGCCGATGCCGAGCAGCCGGACGCCCTCGGGGCTGATCGTCTCCGGGGTGACGTGGGTGGTGCCGAACCCGCCGTAGACCCAGATGTAGGCACCGAAGGTGAAGATCACCACGACGTTGTTGAGGACCGGTGTCCACATCATCGCGCCGAACCGGCCGCGGGCGTTGAGGATCTGGCCCATCACCACGTGGATGCCCATGAAGAAGATGGTCGGCAGGCAGTACCGGGCCATCGCCACGGTGGTGTCGGCGCGGGCCGGGTTGGCCATCATCGGGTGCGAGATGACCTGGACCAGCAGCGGTGCGCCGGCCACGGCCAGCAGGACCACCGCGCCGAGCCCGACCATCACCAGGGTGAGCAGCCGGCTGGCGTAGGCGGTGCCGCCGTCCGCGTCGTTCTTCATGCTGCGGACCAGCTGCGGCACGAAGACCGCGTTCAGCGCGCCGCCGCCGATCAGGATGTAGAGCAGGGTCGGCAGGGTGTACGCGGCGTTGTAGGAGTCACCCATCACGCCGACGCCGATCGCCGCCGTGATCACCATGGTGCGGACGAAGCCGGTGCCGCGGGAGACCAGGGTGCCGGCCGCCATGATCGCGCTGGAGTTCAGCAGCGAGGCGACCTTGCCGCCGCCGGCCGCGGGTGCCGGGGCGGGCGGCGCGGTGCCGGCCCGCTCCTCGGCGACGATGTCCGCCAGGGGCTCCACCGCGGGCGGCAGCTGCACCGCCGCCACCTGCATGGTGGCCTCCTCCTCGGAGAGCGGCGGGTCGAACTCGATCGGCGGCACGAAGGGGCGCGGCCCGTCCGGGCCGTTCCCGTGACCGCGGCCGTGTCCGTGACCCTGGCCGTGACCCTGGCCGGGGCCGGGGCCGTACGGTGCCTGCGGAGCCTGCCCCGGGTACGCGCCGGCCGGGGGGAACGGCGCGGGCGGGGCGAACGGACCGGGCGCGGCGGGCGGCTGTGCGGCCGCCTGCCGGGCCGGCGGCTGCGGGGGCTGCGGGTGGGCCGGGGACTGCTGGGCGGGCGGCCTGGGGGCCTCCGCGGTCACCTGGCCGCCGCCGAACAGCGCGTCCACCCCGACGTACTCGGTGGACTCGGAGTCCCAGGACGAGTGCGCAGGGCCCGGCTGCCACTGCTGCCGGCCGTCCCACGCGCCCGGAGCGGGCGCACCCGGGGCGGGCGCGGCGGGGGCGGCGGGGGCGGCCGGTGCGGGCTGCTCCCAGGCCTGCGGGCCCTCCTGCCAGCCCGCCCGGGCCGGGGTGTCCCAGCCGGGCTGCACCGGCGGCACGGGAGGGGTGAACGGGGCCGGCGGCACCGGCGTCGGGTAGTCGCCGCCCTGCGGCGGCAGCTGCGGCGGCACGTCGTACGCCGCGGCCGGCTGCTGCGGCGCGGCGGGCCGGGCGGCCCGCAGGCCGTACGGGTCCTGATCACCGGGCCGGTCCTGGTAGGCGTCGGCCGCGTACGGGTCCTGCGCGTAGGTGTCGGCCACGTACCAGTCGCCGGACGGCGACTCGGCGCCCGGACGGCCCTCTCCGCGGCCCGGAGGCCGCTCATCGCTGCGCCCGGTCATGTCACCTCTTCGCTCTCGTGGGGGAGGCCGTCCCGGAGTCGGGCGGTATCGGCGGTGTCAAGGACCAACCTTCTCATCACTGGTGGCCTGATCCCGGCCATCTGCGGTGCTGCCGCGCGGTGTCTGCACCGCTCCTCCGCGTTCCGGCTGCTCCCGGTGTTCCGGGCGGTCCGACCGGGTCGGGCGTTCCGAGGGGGCTGCGGGGCCGGAGCCGTCCTCCGCGCCGTCCTCCGCGCCGTCCTCCGCGCCGTCCTCCGCGCCGTCCGCCCCCGTGCGGTCCGCCTCCGGGGCGCCGTCCGCCGGGGCGGGGGCGAGCGGGGCGTCCCCGACCGGCTCGTCGCCGTCGCCCGGCGTCCGGCGCTTGCGCTGGCGGACGAACCGCAGCGCGGCCAGCAGGAGCAGCACCAGGCCGCCGCCGAAGACGTACAGCACGCCGTTGGTCACCGAGGTGACCTCGACGGTGAACCGCACCGGCTCGCCGTACGGCTGCGGGTTCGGTCCGGTGGTGAACAGCTGGGCGGTCATGCTGACCGGCCCGTTGTTGTGCGCCTCGGCCGGGAACCGCAGGGTGACGCTCTGCGAGGCCGGCAGCACCAGCTCCTCGGCGGGCACCTCGACCCGGAGCCGGTTGGGCTGGGCCGGGACCAGCACCAGCTTGAGGTTGGTGACCGTCTGGGTCAGGTCGTTGCGGACGCTGACCTGCAGCACGCCGGTGTCCCCGGCGAAGGTGATGACCCGCTTCGGCGGCACCTTCACGGCGGCGGTCAGCTCCTTGAGGTAGCCGGCCACGCCGTCCCGGTAGACGCTGCCGGCCGGGGCCTGCGAGCGCCACTCGGTCGACAGCGAGCGGACCATGGCCGCGCTGAACGGCCCGCGCACCCGCTGCGGCAGGGTCAGCACCCGCATCAGCGTGTCCAGGTCCGTCTGGATCCGGGTGGTGGCGGTCAGGTCGACGGCGGGCAGCTCCGAGTCGCGCGTCCGGCCCGGGTAGTCGGAGGCGGCCGGGACGTTCGTGTTGGCCTTCGGGTCCGGCGGGAGCTGGGCCAGCACGTCCAGCTTGACCGGCTCCACCCACTTGCCCTCGTGGGCCGCCAGGAGCGCGTCGGCCAGCACCTTGGCGGTCGTCGCGGTCATCTCCCGCGGCGGCATCACCAGGAGGCCCCGCGGGTGCTGCGGCTCCTGCCGGGAGATCACGAAGGTCTCGGAGAGGAACCGCTGGGTCGCCTGGGTCTGGGCCTGCGGGGTGACCAGGTCCTTCTCGAACAGCGCCGAGATCTCCTCGTCGGCGACCAGCGCGGTCTGCCCGTTGCCGAGCGGACGGGCGGCCGACGGCGTGTACTTCAGGGCGTCGGACTCGGGCATGCTCGCGCCGTTCACCAGCACCAGGTTGGCACCGGTCTGCTGGGTGACGGAGGCGATCCGCTGGTCCAGGTAGCCCTGGTACGGCCAGGCGACGTCCGAGCGGGTGTCGACCGAGAGCCTGCCCTCGACGGTCAGCCGGCCGGCCGTGGCCGCCTTGCCGAGCGCCGTGTCGATGCCGTCCAGCTCCGGGGCGTTGTGGGCGATCGAGGCGATGTCCGGGTCGGCGTACGGCAGCGCCACCACCTGGCTGCCGGGCTTGGCGACGGCGGCCCGCAGCTTCTCCAGCCAGGCCGTGGCCGCGGCGGTGCCGGTGCCGTTGACGGTGTTGTCGTCCTTGGCCGCGTTGCCGGCCGTCCCGGGCTTCTGGACCTTGTAGGGGCGGGTCATCGCGAACGCCGTGTCCAACAGGTCCGGGTCCACCACCCAGGTCAGCCCCGGGAGCGTGGCACCGGTCTCCACCATGGCGTGCAGCCGCCCGCCCGGGGCGAACTCGGTGGCCAGGCTGTCGTCCCGCAGCACCGGGACGGTCTGGTCGTTCTCGGAGTACGTCTGCGCGGCCAGCACCGGCGCGTGCACCAGCGGCCACAGGGTGGTGACCTTCGACGGCTGGGCCTCGGAGGCCCCCGGGACGTACGGCAGGAAGGTCCGGGCGATGCCCAGCGGGCGGTCGCGCTGGTTGTCGGCGGTCGAGCCCCAGACGTCCACCGCGAGCTCGTACACGCCCTCGGTGGTGAACTGCAGGTCGGCCACCGCGACGCTCAGCGTGTACGGCTGGCTCTGACCCGGGCCGAGCTCGTTCAGCGCGTACTGCGGACTGTCCAGGGAGATGCCGTCCGCGCCGACCGGTCCGGTCCGGGCGGCCACCACGTCGAGGTCGTTGCGGACGGTCAGCGGCTTGTTCGACCAGGGCTTGCGGACGGCGGCGTGGGCCGACTTGAGCACCGACTTACCGCTGTTGGTGACGTGGCCGGCGATCGTCACGGTGCCGTTCTGGACGGCCACCGGCTTGTTCACCGACTCGATGGTCAGCATCACCGGGTAGTCGGCGGAGACCGTCGACTCGGTGGCCGGGTGCGCGCCGCCGGCCGGGGCCGCGGTCGCGGCCGGGATGCCGGGCAGCACCGGGACGATCACCAGCGCGGCGCCGGCGGCGGCGGCCAGCCGCCTGGCCGCCGCCGCCAGACGGGACGCGCGCGTTCCGGTGGCTCGCTCGCTCATGCGCCCACCTCGCTGCGCTCGGCGGTCGCTTCGCGAAACGCGCCCCTATCCCTGGCTCGCTCGCTTCGCTCGCTCATGCGCCCACCTCGCTGCGCTCGGCGGTCGCTTCGCGAAACGCGCCCCTACTCCTGGCTCGCTCGCTTCGCTCGCTCACGTGCTCCGCCCTCGCCGTTCTCGATCGCTCGCCGCTTGATGCCGTGCCGTGCCCTGCTGTGCCGTGCGTTTGCCGTGCCGTGCTGCTGCGGTTGTCCCGTCGGCCGTAGGGGTCAGCCATGAGGATCAGCCGTGAAGAAATGGCGGTCGTCCGTCGCCCGGTCGGCCGTGCCGGCACGCCGCACCGCGGCCCGTTGCCGGTGCCCGCGACTCGTTCCACCGGCATGGTAACGATGTGGCGAGGGGTGCGGTGTTGCGGGCCATGGGGTGAGGCGACGGAAACGCGCGGGCGGCGGGGCCTTCGGGCCACGTACCCTTGTGAGCCGTGTCCACTGCCAATGAGCCCACTACTGCCCACCAGTCCGGCGCCCATCATTCCAGCACCGCCGTGCAGGCCGTTCCCGGCCTGAGCGAGGCGCAGACCCTCGGTCTGCAGGAACTGCTGCGGGTGTCCCCGGTCGCCGACGAGATCGCCCGCCGTTTCCAGGCCGCCGGTCACCGGCTCGCGCTGGTCGGCGGCTCGGTGCGCGACGCGCTGCTCGGCCGGCTCGGCAACGACCTCGACTTCACCACCGACGCCCGCCCGCAGCAGGTCCTCAAGCTGGTCAAGGGCTGGGCGGACGCGGTCTGGGACGTCGGCATCGCCTTCGGCACGGTCGGCGCGCGCAAGGACACCGCGGAGGGGTCCTTCCTGATCGAGATCACCACGTACCGCTCCGAGGCGTACGACCGCACCTCCCGCAAGCCCGAGGTGACCTACGGCGACACCATCGAGGAGGACCTGGTCCGCCGCGACTTCACGGTCAACGCGATGGCCGTCGACCTGCCCGGCCGCGGCTTCGTCGACCCGCACCGCGGCCTGGACGACCTGGAGGCCCGGGTGCTGCGCACCCCGGCCACCCCCGAGGAGTCCTTCTCCGACGACCCGCTGCGGATGATGCGGGCCGCCCGCTTCGCCGCCCAGCTGGACTTCGAGCCGGCCCCCGAGGTGATCGCGGCGATGACCGCGATGGCCGAGCGGATCACCATCGTCTCCGCCGAGCGGGTCCAGGCCGAGCTGAACAAGCTGCTGCTCGCCGCGAACCCGGTGAAGGGCCTGCGGCTGCTCGTCGACACCGGGCTGGCCGACCACGTGCTGCCCGAGCTTCCGGCGCTCCGGCTGGAGCGCGACGAGCACCACCGGCACAAGGACGTCTACGAGCACTCGCTGACCGTCCTGGAGCAGGCCGTCGACCTGGAGCAGGACGGCCCGGACCTCACCCTGCGGCTGGCCGCGCTGCTGCACGACATCGGCAAGCCGCGCACCCGCCGCTTCGAGTCGGACGGCCGGGTCTCCTTCCACCACCACGAGGTGGTGGGCGCCAAGATGACCCGCAAGCGGATGCGCGACCTGAAGTACTCGAAGGAGCTCACCGAGGACGTCTCGCGCCTGGTCGAGCTGCACCTGCGGTTCCACGGCTACGGCGGCGGCGAGTGGACCGACTCGGCGGTGCGCCGCTACGTCACCGACGCCGGTCCGCTGCTGGAGCGGCTGCACAAGCTGACCCGCTCCGACTGCACCACCCGGAACCGGAAGAAGGCGGCGGCGCTCTCCCGCACCTACGACGGTCTGGAGACGCGGATCGAGGAGCTGAAGGCCCGCGAGGAGCTGGACGCCGTCCGCCCCGCGCTGGACGGCAACCAGATCATGGAGCTGCTGGGCCTGAAGCCCGGTCCGGCGGTCGGCAAGGCGTACAAGCACATGCTGGAGCTCCGGCTGGAGCACGGGCCGATGGAGTACGACGAGGCGGTCGCCGCGCTGCGCACCTGGTGGGACGACCAGCCGGGCGCCGCGCGGTAGCGGGCGCCCGGCCGGGACTGCGGGGCGGCAAGGGACGGCAGGAAACGGCAGCGGCGCCGGCGGGGGGCCGGCGCCGCTGCCGATCGCCCGGCGGACGCTCCGGAGGACCGGGGCACCCCCGGTGACCGGTGGCGTCAGAGCTTCTTCAGGCAGAGGACGAAGCTGAGCGCCGGGGTGGTGGACTCGCGGGTGTAGGTGCTCTCCGCGCCGGTGACGTTCTCGCAGGCCTTGTCGTCGTCGCTGGTGGCGTAGACCTTCTTGAGCACCTTGTACTGGGCCTTCGGGTCCGTGCACGGCAGCATGGTGATCCGCGGGTTGGAGTCGTGGGTGGCCGAGGTGCCGTTCTCGTTGCGCAGGCAGTCGCCGGCCTTGGCCGAGTCGATGTCGCCGGCCTCCTTGGTCGGCGTCGGCATCGTCACGGTGGGGGCCGGGACCGGGGTCGGGGACAGCGGGATGGCCGGGGGCAGCGAGAAGGACGGCGAGAGGGGCGGCACCGTCGGGACGGTGATGGTCGGCTCGGGGAGCACCAGCGGTCGGTACGGGTCGCGGTCGTGCCGGCTGCCGAGGAAGGCCCCCGTGGCGATCAGGGCGATCATCGTGCCGATCGAGATGACCGGCAGCAGCAGCATCAGCATGTGCGGCCGCTTGGTCAGCGGGACGCCCGGGTCGAGCTGCGGGCCGTGGGTGCCGGGCACCGGCGGCGGCAGGTCCTTGATCTTGTTGTGGGCGGCCAGGTTCCGCAGCAGGGTGATCACCGTGAAGAGCCCGGACAGGTAGCTCCACCAGCCCTGGACCAGGGTGCGGGCGGACATGTCGCGGACCACCGCGGTGCCGCAGGTGCGGCAGAACGGCCCCGGCTGCTTCAGGAACCGCATCACGATGATGATGCCCTGGTGGCCCCGGACGGTGGTCTCCACGGCCGGGAAGCCGCCGCAGAACCGGCAGACCGGGCCGCCCTGCGGCGCGTACCCGTAGGCCTGTCCGGCGTACGGGCCCTGCGCGGCCGCGGGGGCCGGGTAGCCGTAGCCGGGCTGGGCCGGAGCCGGGGGCGGCGCGGCCGGGTAGCCGTAGCCGGGCGGCGGGGGCGGGGCGGCGGGCTGGGGGGCCGGCTGGCCCGCGTACGGGTTGCCGGCGTACGGGTTGGAACCGTCGGCGGGCGGCGGCGCGCCGTACGGCATCTGGGGCGGAACGGACAACGGGATCCCCCGGGAGGTCGAGGTGGCGAGCGGTCAGGACTTCTTGACCGGCGGGACGCCGGTGAGCGGACCGAGGCAGAGCACGTACCGCTTCTTGTTCCAGCGGCGGCCGCTCTTGCCCGAGACGGTGCTGGTGGTGCCGGCGGTCTCCCGGCACCGTGCGGTGTCGGTGGTGGAGTCGAACTTGGCCAGCACCTTGTAGTTCGCCTTGCCGTCGGTGCACTTGACCACGGAGACGTCGCGGGAGCCGCTGGCCTTGACGCAGTCGCCGGCCTTGGCGCTGCTGACGCTCGGGCCGGTGACGAAGTAGCCGATGATCAGGGCGATCACACCCAGGACGACGCCGACCGCCTTCAGCCGGGCCTTGCCGCGGCCCCTGCCGGCCGGTTCGCCGGGCTGCGGCGTGACCGGCGGGTAGCCGTGCTGCGGCGCCTGGCCGTAGGGGGCCTGCTGGTACGGCGGCTGCGCCTGCGGGTACGGGGCCTGCGGGTACGGAGCCTGCGCCTGCGGGTACGGAGCCTGTGCCTGCGGGGGCTGCTGGTACGGCGGCTGGGCGTGCGGACCGGGCGGGTAGCCGCCCTGCGGGTACCCGGGCGCGGGCTGGGCCGGCGGCGGGGCGGCCGGGTAGCCGTAGCCGGGCTGCGGTGCGCCGTAGCCGGCGGGCACCGGCTGGGGCGGTCCGTACGGCTGGGGAGCCGGTGCCCCGTAGGGCTGCGGCGCCGGTGGATGGCCGTACTGCTGCGGTGGCCCGTACGGGCCCTGTGGTGTGCTCATCAGATTGTCCCCCGAGGCAGAGTGCTGTCGCTCCGACAGATCTGACGTACCTTAGCGACTCGCGCCGACGGGCCCGGGCCGCAGGGGGCCGCGGTGCTCAGGACACCTGGTCACCGGGGACGGGGCCGGTCCGCCGGGCCGTGCGGAGGTAGAGGACGGCGGCCAGGGCGTACACCGCGGACACCCCCAGGACGACCGTGACCGAGCGGCCGGAGAGCGGCAGCACCAGGGCGGTGACCATCGCGGCGGCCACGAAGGCGACGTTGAAGAGCACGTCGTAGATGGCGAAGACCCGGCCGCGGTACTCGTCCTCCACCGACTCCTGGACCACGGTGTCGGCGCAGATCTTGGTGCCCTGGGTGACCACGCCGAGCAGCAGCGCGGCGATCAGGCAGGGCACCAGGGTGAAGTTGAGTCCCAGCGCCGGGACGAAGACCACCGGGGCCACCAGGCAGAGCGTCATCCAGCCGGCCAGCCCGAGTCGGCGGGTGCACCAGGGGCTGATCACCGCCGCGATGAAGAACCCGGCGGCCGAGAGGCCGACCGCCTGGCCCAGGGTGACCAGTCCGGCCGCGCTGTCCGCGGGGTCGTTGAAGGTGTACCGGGCGAGCATCACCACGACGACGATCAGCACGCCGTAGCAGAACCGGGCCGCGGTGACCGCGGCCAGCGCGTGCGCCGCCGGACGGCAGTCCCGCACCAGGTGGGTGACGGCCGCGCGCAGCTCACGGGCGGCCTCGGCCAGCGCGCGGCCGAGCGCCGGTCGGCCGGCGTGGCGCTCGGGGCCGAGCAGGTCCTTGTCCATCCGGAGCGCCGCCACCGCCGCCGAGAGGTAGAGCAGGGCGGCGACGCAGACCAGGGCGGCGTCGGCCCGGGGGCCGGGCGGCAGCACCTGGTGGAGCAGGAAGCCCACCCCGCCGCCGCAGGCCGCGGCGACCGTGCCGAGGGTGGGGGAGAGGGCGTTGGCGGTGACCAGCTGCTCGGGGCCCACCACCCGGGGGAGCGCGGCGGAGAGGCCGGCCAGGATGAACCGGTTGAGCGCGGTGACCATCAGGGCGGAGGCGAAGAAGAGCCAGGTCGGCGCCTGGACCAGCAGCAGCGCGCCGGTGACCAGGCCGAGCCCGAACCTGGCCAGGTTGCCGACGTACAGGACCTGGCGGCGGCGCCACCGGTCCAGCAGCACGCCGGCGAACGGGCCGATCACGGAGAACGGCAGCAGCATCACGGCCAGTACCGAGGCGATGTCGGCGGGGGAGGACTGCTTCTCCGGGGAGAACACCACGTAGGCGGCGAGCGAGACCTGGAAGACGCCGTCGGAGAGCTGGGAGAGGACACGGGCGGTCAGCAGCCGGCGGAAGTCGCGGCCGCGGAGCAGGTCGAGGAGCGTGGCGCGGTGCGCGGTCTGGTGGGTGCTGCCGTTCTCCGTGATCGCCACCTGCCCAGGGTGCCATGGAACCGGTCTGTGTTTCACGTGAAACATTGGCCGGGAAAAGGTGAACGGGCCCACGGTAGTTGACCGTGGGCCCGTTCCGGTGCGGGCGGGCGATCGGTTCAGCGTCCGATCACCGCGGAGCCCGCACCGCTCAGCGCTCGACCTCGCCGCGGATGAACTTCTCGACGTTGTCCTTGGCCTCGTCGTCGAAGTACTGGACCGGCGGGGACTTCATGAAGTACGAGGAGGCCGAGAGGATCGGGCCGCCGATGCCGCGGTCCTTGGCGATCTTCGCGGCGCGGACGGCGTCGATGATGACACCGGCGGAGTTCGGGGAGTCCCAGACCTCCAGCTTGTACTCCAGGTTCAGCGGGACGTCGCCGAACGCACGGCCCTCAAGGCGGACGTAGGCCCACTTGCGGTCGTCCAGCCAGGCCACGTAGTCCGACGGGCCGATGTGGACGTTCTTGGCACCCAGCTCGCGGTCGCGGATCTGCGAGGTGACGGCCTGGGTCTTGGAGATCTTCTTGGACTCCAGGCGCTCGCGCTCCAGCATGTTCTTGAAGTCCATGTTGCCGCCGACGTTCAGCTGCATGGTGCGTTCGAGGATGACACCGCGGTCCTCGAACAGCTTGGCCATCACGCGGTGCGTGATGGTCGCGCCGACCTGGGACTTGATGTCGTCACCGACGATCGGCACGCCGGCCTCGGTGAACTTGTCCGCCCACTCCTTGGTGCCCGCGATGAACACCGGGAGGGCGTTCACGAAGGCGACCTTGGCGTCGATGGCGCACTGCGCGTAGAACTTCGCCGCGACCTCGGAACCGACGGGCAGGTAGCAGACCAGGACGTCGACCTGGCGGTCCTTGAGGATCTGGACGACGTCGACCGGGGCCTCGTCGGACTCCTCGATGGTCTCCCGGTAGTACTTGCCCAGGCCGTCGTGGGTGTGGCCGCGCTGGACGGTGACACCGGTCGGCGGCACGTCGCAGATCTTGATGGTGTTGTTCTCACTGCTGCCGATGGCGTCGGCAAGGTCGAAGCCGACCTTCTTGGCGTCGACGTCGAAGGCGGCGACGAACTCCACGTCACGGACGTGGTACTCGCCGAACTGGACGTGCATCAGCCCGGGGACCTTGCCGGCCGGGTCGGCGTCCTTGTAGTACTCGACACCCTGCACCAGCGACGCGGCGCAGTTGCCGACGCCCACGATGGCTACGCGAACCGAACCCATTTCCGGTTGCTCCCTGTGATCTCATGAGCGCCGCCGGAGACCGGCGGTGCTCGTCCTGCTTCTTCGATGACTGTTGACGGGCGCGAGGCGCCCACTCCTGCCGCGCACGGCACAGGGCTGACGCGGTGTCAGCGCTCCTGCTCGGAGCGCCCCGGGCGGTCGTACGGTGGCCCGGGCGGGTCCGAGGACCCGTCGTCGTGGCCACGGCCGTCCGAAGTCTTGGGTACTGCGGGGCCGGTCCCGTCGGTGGACGGTCCGGTCCGGCCGGTGCGGTTGGCCCGCTCGGTCTCGATCAGCTCGTTGAGCCAGCGGACCTCTCGCTCCACCGACTCCAGTCCGTGCCGCTGCAGCTCGACGGTGTAGTCGTCGAACCGCTCGCGGGCGCGGGCCAGCGAGTTGCGCATCCGCTCCAGGCGCTCCTCCAGCCGGCTGCGGCGGCCCTCCAGGACGCGCATCCGCACGGCCCGGTCGGTCTGGCCGAAGAAGGCGAAGTGCACGCCGAAGTGCTCGTCCTCCCAGGCGTCCGGGCCGGACTCGGCGAGCAGTTCCTCGAACCGCTCCTTGCCCTCGGGGGAGAGCCGGTAGACGATCTTGGACCGCTTGCCGTTGAGTGCGGTGGCCGGGACGTACTCGACGTCCGGGTTGTCCTCGACGAGGAAGCCCTGGGCCACCAGGCTCTTCAGGCAGGGGTAGAGCGTCCCGTAGGAGAACGCGCGGAACGAGCCGAGCAGGACGTTGAGCCGCTTGCGCAGCTCGTACCCGTGCATCGGGGCGTCGTGGAGCAGGCCGAGGACGGCGAACTCCAGCACTCCTGAGCGCCTGCCCACAGCTGTCGTCCTCCCTTCCCCGGCTGGTCCGCGACCCGCCGTCTCCGGCGGTATGCCGCTCCGATGTATCGGCTCGATATATCGAGAACAGTAAGCCTGGGTCCCCGAACGGGCAAGGGGGGCGCGCGTGAATGTGATCACAAGGCGACGCGCGGGTGTGCTTGGCAACGGGCGTGTAATGATCTGCAGTCGTTTTGCAGGCATTGGCGACTGATGCCCGATTAGTTCGGATTCAGTGCTGCGTACGCTGTCGCGTGTGCACGAGGACCACCTCCGGGGTTAGGGCGGTTGCGGGCATCGGACGTGAACCCTGCCTTCAGGCTCGACCGGCCTGGCGAGGAGTACCTGGAACATGAGCGAACGACGGCGGAGGTCGTCCGGTGGCGACGACCGGCCTCCGGGCGGCGGCAACGGACGCCCGGACGGAGCCGGACCCGACGAGGTCGTCTCGGAAGGCCTCGGCCGCCGGCGCCCTCCCGGTGTGCGGGAGACCGCCCAGCAGCCCCGGATGACCCGGGCCGAGATGCGCAAGGCCTCCCAGAAGGGCGGCCGGCGCGGCGGTGCGGGCGGTCCCGGACCGGCCGCGGGCGGTCCCGGCGGCACACCGGGCAAGAAGCGGTTCATCGACTACCCCCGCTTCGGCAAGCAGGGCTTCCGCCGCTGGCTGCCCTCCTGGCGGCTGTGGCTCAGCGCCTTCCTGATCGCGTTCGCGGCCTGCGTGGGCGGCATCTTCGTCATCTACCAGTCCACGAAGATCCCGCCGCTCAACGCCCTGGTGAACGATCAGAACAACATCTACTACTGGGCCGACGGCACCGAGATGGTCCGCCGGGGCGAGACCAACCGGCAGATCGTCGAGCTCACCGACATCTCGCCCAACCTGCAGAACGCGGTCATCGCGGCGGAGAACGAGACCTTCCGCACCGACAGCGGCATCGACCCCAAGGGCATGATGCGCGCGGTGATCAACATGGCCAAGGGCGGCCAGACGCAGGGCGCCTCCACGATCACCCAGCAGTACGTCAAGAACGCCTACCTGACCCAGGAGCAGACTCTCTCCCGGAAGGTGAAGGAGTTCTTCATCACCCTGAAGATCAACCAGGACCAGTCCAAGGAGGAGATCCTCAAGGGGTATCTCAACACCAGCTGGTTCGGTCGCGGCGCGACCGGCGCGCAGGCCGCGGCACAGGCGTACTACGGCGTCAACGCCAAGGAACTGAACCTCTGCCAGAGCGCGATGCTGGCCGGTCTGCTCAAGGGTGCCGCGTACTACGACCCGACGATCAAGGACAACCGCGCCCGCGCCGAGGAGCGCTGGAAGTGGATCCTCGACCGGATGGTGGAGACCAAGAACGCCACCGCCGAGGAGCGGGCCAAGTGCACGGCCTTCCCGGACCCGATCAAGCCGGTGCCCCCGGCCAACATGAACGGGCAGATCAGCTACCTGGTCGAGACCGCCAACAAGTTCGTCACGGTCAAGGACCCGACGATCGACCAGCGGGCGATCGAGAAGGGCGGCTTCAAGATCTACACGACCTTCGAGAAGGACAAGGTCGAGGCCCTCAAGAAGGCCGTGGACGACGTCAAGTCCGAGACCCTGAACCCGCAGAAGCGCCCCGACAACGACAACTTCGTCCAGTTCGGTGCGGCCAGCGTCCGGCCCGGTGACGGCGCGCTCGTCGCCATCTACGGCGGCGACGGCGTGGAGAACGGGCACCACGACAACAACGCCGACGCCCAGGGCGTCCAGGTCGGCTCGACCTTCAAGCCCTTCGTGCTGGCCGCCGCCATGCAGTCCGGTGTGCAGACCCAGACCGACGACAAGGGCAAGCCGAAGCGGATCAACGCCGACAGCCGCTACCTCTCCGACGACCTGTCCGAGATCCGCAGGCCGGACGGCTCGCTGGTGCTCGACGACAAGGGCAAGCCCTACCGGCAGAAGAACGAGGAGAAGGGCAAGCGCGGCTACGTCTCCCTGCGGCTCGCCATGCAGTGGTCGTGGAACGTGCCCTTCGTCCAGCTGAACCAGGACGTCGGCGGTCCGAACGTGGCCGCCGTGGCCGAGGCGATGGGCGTCCGCAAGGAGAACCTGGCCGCCGAGGCCAACACCACGACCTTCCCGCTCGGCGTCTCCACGATCAGCCCGATCCGGATGGCCGACGCCTACGCGACCCTCGCCGCCAGCGGCAAGCAGGCGGACCCGTACTCGGTGACCAAGGTCCTGCTGGACGGCAAGGAGCGGCCGGGCTTCGGCAAGCACGAGGTCAAGCAGGGGCTGGAGCCGGCCGTCGCCGACAACGTCACCGACGTGCTGGTGAACGTGGCGAAGAACGGTACCGGCAAGAACTCCAACGCGCTCGGCCGCCCGGTGGCCGGCAAGACCGGTACCACCGACCAGAACAAGTCGGCCTGGTGGGTCGGCTACACCCCGCAGCTGTCCACCAGCGTGGCGATGTGGCGCGAGGACCCGACCCAGCACGAGCGGCTCTCGCTGAACGGCACCGGCGGCAAGGACTCGGTGCACGGTGGTGACACCCCGACCGACGTCTTCACCCGGTACATGAAGGCGGCCCTGGCCAACGAGAAGAAGCTGGACTTCCCGACCCCGCAGCCGGTCGGTTCGCAGGTCGACTCCTCGGGCGCGCCGAGCACGGCGACCGCCACACCGACGCCGACCGAGACCATGCCGACCGTCCCGCCGGACCCCAACGCCCAGCAGCCGACCCAGCCGCCGGTCACCCAGGAGCCCGCCTGCGTCCCCGGCGTGGACTGCCCGGGCACGGTGCCGGTGCCCCCGGCCCCGACCAAGACCAACCCGGCGACCACCGGCGGCGGTGGCGGCAACACCGCTGGAGGCGCCGGTACGGGCGGTGGCGGCAACACCGGCGGAGGCGCCGGAACCGGTGGCGGCGGCAACACCGGCGGGGCCGGCGGCGTCTCGCCGACCTGCATCATCGGCAACATCGGCTGCACCACGCCGTCGACGGCGCCGCCGAGCCCGACCACCGACCCGGGCGGCGGTGCGGGCGGTGGCGCCGGCGGCAGCAGTCCCAAGCCGCCGACGACCAGGCCGCCGACCTCGCCGTCGGCGCCGCCGAGCGGCAACGCGGTCGCGCCGTAGCGCGTCCGCACCGGAAACGGCGGTGGCGGCCCTCCCCGGAGGGCCGCCGCCGCCGTTTCGCCGTATTCGGAGCGATTCGTCACGCCCCGGAGGCCCGGCGGCGGGGCCGCGGCGGGGGCCTCCTCGTCCGGGCGGGGCAGGTGCGGCAGGATGTCCGCCATGACGTCCAGCGCTCGTGACGAATCCGTCGGCCAGACCGGGCCCATCGAGGCCGCCGGGTCGGCCTCCGGGGCACCGGAGAACGGGGCCGGGTCCCCGACCGCGACGGCGGCCGGCACCGCGGCCGACACCGCCGCAGGGCCGGAGACCGACGCCGGGGCCGTGACCGACGCCGTGACCGACACCGAACCGGAGGCCGGGGCCGGCCGGGTGGTGGCCAACACCGTGGTCGTGCCGGCGGACGAGGACCCGGTGGCGGCGGCTGGCAGCGAGGTGATCGGCGGCCCGCCCGGGAAGCGCGCGCTGCTCGGCGTCTCCTGGTGGATCCCGGCGCGCTTCCTGGCGCTGGTGGTCATCGTGGTCTCGGTGCTCGGCATGGCGCAGAAGCTGCCCTGCTACAACGCCGCCTGGTTCCAGCCGGGTTCGCCGCAGTACGTGCACGCCTGCTACAGCGACATCCCGCACCTGTTCTCCGGGCGGGGCTTCGCGGCCGGCCTGCACCCGTACGTGGACCGGATCCCGGGCACCACCGGGGACCTGCAGTTCCTCGAATACCCGGTGCTGACCGGTCTGTTCATGCAGGTCGCGGCCTGGCTGACGCCCGGCGGCGGCGCGCTGCCGGACCAGGAGCGGTGGTTCTGGCTGATCAACGCGGGCCTGCTGATGGCCTGCGCGGTGGTCGCCGTGGTGGCGCTCTCGCGCACCCACCGGCGCCGCCCCTGGGACGCCCTGATGTTCGCGCTCGCCCCCGTCCTGCTGCTCAACGCCACCGTCAACTGGGACCTGCTGGCGGTCGCGCTGGCCGCCGTCGCGCTGGCCTGGTGGGCCGGTGCGCGGCCGGTCCTGGCCGGGGTGTTCATCGGTCTGGCCACCGCCGCCAAGCTGTACCCGCTGCTGCTGCTCGGCCCGCTGGTGGTGCTCTGCTGGCGGGCCGGTCGCTGGCGTGAGCTCCGCGGCCTGCTCGGCGGCGCGGTCGGGGCCTGGGTCCTGGTCAACCTGCCGATCATGATGGCCAGCTGGCAGGGCTGGTCGACCTTCTACGTCTTCAGCAAGCACCGCACCGAGGACTACGGCTCGCTCTGGCTGATCGTGATGCAGAGCCGCGGCGTCGGGCTGGAGAACCTCGACACCTTCATCGCGATCCTGATGGTGCTGAGCTGCGCGGGGATAGCGTGGCTGGGCCTCTCGGCGCCCCGCCGACCGCGGGTCGCGCAGCTGGCCTTCCTGGTGGTGGCCGCGTTCGTGGTGTTCAACAAGGTGTACTCGCCGCAGTACGTGCTCTGGCTGCTGCCGCTCGCGGTGCTGGCCCGCCCGCGCTGGCGGGACTTCCTGATCTGGCAGGCCTGCGAGGTGCTCTACACCCTGGGCATCTGGTCCCACCTGGGCTTCGTCACCGGGCCCAAGCAGCACGGGATCGGCGAGTCCTGGTACCACTTCGCGATCGTGCTGCACCTGCTCGGCACGCTGTACCTGGTCGGCGTGGTGGTCCGGGACATCCTCCTGCCGGACCGCGACCCGGTGCGCTGGGACGGCAGCGACGACCCCTCCGGCGGGGTGCTCGACCACGCCCCCGACGTCTTCGTGCTCGGCGCCGCCCGGCAGCTGCGCGAGGAGGCGACCTACGCCGGGTACGCGCCGGCCGGCGCCGAGGGGTGGCTCGTCGAGGAGCCGCCCGCCCCGGAGCCGGCCGAGAAGGTCTGACCGGCGGAGCCGCCACGGCTTCCGGCCCCCGGCCCCCGGTGCCCGTCCGGGCGCCGGGGGCCGGTGTCGTTCAGCGGTCCACCACGCGGTCGAAGTGCGTGGTGGTGTGCCGCACCTGGAGGCCGAGCTCGTCACCGACCGCCGGCGGCTTGGTCTCGCCGTCCAGGAGCAGCAGGGAGACCTGCATGTGCGGCGGCTCGGCGAACCAGAGCTGCTTGCCCGCCCAGTTGTAGGGCGACTTGGTCTTGTTGACGGTCGCCAGGCCGGCCCGGGCGATGCCCTTGGCCCGCGAGGACATGCCCTGCACGTACTTGGGCGCCTCCAGGCCGATGCCGTGCGCGGTGCCGCCGGCGACCACCAGGAGGTGGCCGTCGGCGGGCGCCGGGTGCTGGCGGTAGCCGTAGCGCTCGCCCTTGCCGATCGGGGTGACGTCCAGCACCGTCGCCCTGACCTCCAGCGCACCGTGGTCGCCCAGCCAGAGCCGGGTGCCGATCCGGGCCCGGAACACGGTGCCCGGGTAGCGCTGGGCCAGCTGCTCCATGCCGGCCGCGCCGAGGTGGCTGACGTAGACGGTGTGCACCGGCACCCCGGCGGCCCGGGCGGTGTCCACCCAGTACGCGACCTCCTCGACCGGGCTGGAGCCGTCCGGCCGGTCCATCGGCAGGTGCAGGGCGAGGCCCTCGAAGGAGACGCCGTCCAGCTCGGCGGCGACCAGCGGGAGGTCGGCCGCCGAGACGCCGTGCCGGCGCATGGTGGTCATGCACTCCACGACCACCCGGGCGCCGTGCAGCGCGCGCACCCCGTCGACGCTGGCCACCGTCCGGATCACCCGGGCGTGCGGCAGCGGCAGCGCCTCCTCGCCGATCCGGTACGGGGTGAGCACCAGGAGCTCGCCGCCGTACCAGTCGGCCGCGTCCGCCGCCTCGTAGGCGGTGCCGACCGCCAGCATGCCGGTGCCGAGGAGGGTCGCCTCCTCGGCGAGGCGGTGGTTGCCCAGTCCGTAGCCGTTGCCCTTCGCCACCGGCACCAGGCCGGGGAACTCGGCCAGGACGGAGCGCTGGTGGGTGCGCCAGCGTTCGGTGTCGAGGTAGAGCGACAGCGTCATCGGGTCATCTCCCAGAGGGTGTTGGGCACGGGCGGCTCGGCGGCGGGGGCGCTGCCGCTCAGCGGCGCGACATGTAGAGGTCGAGCGCCTTGTGCAGCAGCTTGTTGAGCGGGTAGTCCCACTCGCCGAGGTACTCGGCGGCCTGGCCGCCGGTGCCGACCTTGAACTGGATCAGGCCGAACAGGTGGTCGTTCTCGTCCAGGGTGTCGGAGATGCCGCGCAGGTCGTACACCCCGCCGCCGAGCGCGTACGAGTCGCGCATCATCCGCCACTGGATGGCGTTGGACGGCTTGACCTCGCGCTTGTGGTTGGCGGAGGCGCCGTAGGAGTACCAGACGTGCTCGCCGACCACGAGCATCGTGGTGGCGGCCAGCGGCTCGCCCTCGTGGTAGGCGATGTAGAGCCGCATGCGGTTCGGGTCCTCGGCGGTGAGGGCCTTCCACATCCGCTGGAAGTAGGACAGCGGGCGCGGGGTGAACCGGTCGCGCTCGGCGGTCACCAGGTACAGCTGGTGGAAGATCGGCAGCTCGTCGTAGCCGCCCTGGATCACCTCGACGCCGCTCTTCTCGGCCTTCTTGATGTTGCGGCGCCAGAGCTGGTTGAAGCCCTTCTGGATGTCGTCCAGCGAGCGGTTGGCCAGCGGCACCTGGAAGACGTAGCGCGGCTGGACGTCGCCGAAGCCGGCGCCGCCGTCCTCGCCCTGGAGCCAGCCGGCCTTGCGCAGCCGGTCGGCCACCTCGAAGGCGCGCGGTTCGTACCAGTCGGCCTCGACGTCGCGCAGGCGCTTGGCCTCCTTGACGGCGATGGCCTCCTTGATGGTCGGCGCGTTCCAGCGGCGGATGACCACCGGCGGGCCCATCTTCACGGAGAAGGCGCCCTGCGACTTCAGGTGGGCCAGCATCGGCTGCAGCCAGCGGTCGAGGTCGCGGTCGAACCAGTCGATCACCGGGCCCTCGGGCAGGTAGGCCAGGTAGCGCTTGACCTTGGGCAGCTGCCGGTAGAGCACCAGGCCGGCGCCGACGAGCTGGTTGGACTGGTCGAACCAGCCGATCGACTCGGAGCGCCACTCGGCCTTCACATCGCCCCAGGACGGCACCTGCATGTGGCTGGCCGAGGCGCGGCTCCTGATGAAGGCGAGGTGCTCCTCGCGGGTGATCGTCCTCAGGCGCAGGCTCATGCTCGGTGCTCCTCGTCGTCGGGCTGCGGTGGGCCCTGGTTTCTCGGGGTGACCTTATCGTCCGGGGCCCCCGGGGCTGCGGGCGCGGCGGCGCCCCCGTCTCGTACCGGTCCGCCTTAGGTAGGTACGCGACGGGGGCGCTGAGGGTTCCTCGCGCGGGGCGGTCAACCCCAGAGGCCTCCGCGCGCCATTCCGAGGTAGAAGCCGACGGCCGAGGCGCCGAGCGCGACCATGAGGATGAACCGCTCCGCCGTGGTGACGGAGATGAACACCCCCAGCAGGCCCGCGGCGATCCCGAACAGGCCGGTCCACGAGGTCAGCAGGTGCAGGTTGTGGAAGAACGAGGTGACGAAGGAGATGACGCCGAGGACGGCGGTGACGCCCACCAGGGCGTTCTCCCTCGGGTGCGGGTGGCCGTCGGTGTTCAGGGTGAGGGCGGGCATCCGGTGGATGGTCTGGGCCATGAGTCCCACCTCCTGGCGAGGGGACGAACGGGCAGGGAACCCGTTCCGTCCAGATTGCGGCGGTTGGGCGGGTCTCACAACCCCTATGCATTTTGTTCGGCCGTCCGGGTGCAGGTAGGCTGTGCCGTCTGCACTGGTGTAGTTGTGCCTTCCTCTGCCCTCCAGCGGGTGAGCGGGGCGGCACTGTCGGACCCGGCCGCTACGGTGAGCCGGTGTCGTCACTGCTCCGGTGCCGACGCTGCACAACCCTCCTGCCACGGAGAGACCGTGGCCGCTGAGTCCAAAGGAGGTGGGTTACTCATGCGTCACTACGAGCTGATGGTCATCCTCGACCCGTCGGTCGAGGAGCGCGCTGTCTCCCCCCTGATCGAGAGCTTCCTCGCCGTCGTCCGCAACGGCGGTGGCAAGGTCGAGAAGGTCGACACCTGGGGTCGCCGCCGTCTGGCTTACGAGATCAACAAGCAGTCCGAGGGCATCTACTCGGTCATCGACCTGCAGGCCACCCCTGCGGTCGTCAAGGAGCTCGACCGCCAGCTTGGCCTGAGCGAGTCGGTTCTGCGGACCAAGGTCCTGCGCCCGGACACCCACTGAGCCACCTCTGAGGCCTTCGGGTCTCGGGTAGCTCGCGACCGTTGTTTCACGTGAAACAACGGTGAACGGACATCTTCCCGAGAGGTCATCACCACCATGGCAGGCGAGACCGTCATCACCCTCGTCGGCAATCTCGTCGACGACCCCGAGCTGCGCTTCACCCCGTCGGGTGCGGCGGTCGCGAAGTTCCGTATCGCGTCCACCCCCCGCACCTTCGACCGTCAGACGAACGAGTGGAAGGACGGCGAGAGCCTCTTCCTCACGTGCAACGTCTGGCGGCAGCCGGCGGAGAACGTGGCCGAGTCGCTGCAGCGCGGCATGCGCGTCATCGTGCAGGGCCGACTGCGCCAGCGGTCTTACGAGACCAAGGAAGGCGAGAAGCGGACGGTCTTCGAGGTCGAGGTCGACGAGGTCGGTCCGAGCCTGCGCTCGGCGACCGCGAAGGTCACCCGGGCCAACCGGTCCGGTGCTCCCGGCGGCGGCGGCTTCGGCGGCGGCCCGCAGGGCGGCGGCCAGGGCGGTGGCAACTGGGGCGGCGGTGGCGGCCAGCAGGGCGGCGGCGGCTGGGGTGGAAACTCCGGCGGCGGTCAGTCCGGTCCCTCCGACGACCCGTGGGCGTCCAGCGCCCCCTCCTCTGGTGGCAACAACCAGGGTGGCGGCGGCGGCTGGGGTGCCCCGGCCGGTGGCGGTTTCTCGGAAGAGCCCCCGTTCTAAGAGCTGACAGATTTCGTGCGGCCGGGCCGCCGGCGTCCTCGGACGCCCGCCCGGCCGTGAACCCCAAATGGAGCACACAATGGCGAAGCCGCCTGCTCGCAAGCCGAAGAAGAAGGTTTGCGTCTTCTGCAAGGACAAGGTCAACTACGTTGACTACAAGGACACGAACCTGCTGCGGAAGTTCATCTCCGACCGTGGCAAGATCCGTGCCCGCCGGGTCACCGGCAACTGCACCCAGCACCAGCGTGACGTCGCCACGGCCGTGAAGAACAGCCGTGAGATGGCGCTGCTGCCCTACACCAGCACCGCGCGCTAAGAGAGGGTGACCAAGTAATGAAGATCATCCTCACGCACGAGGTGCCGGGTCTCGGCTCCGCCGGCGAGGTCGTCGAGGTCAAGGACGGCTACGCCCGCAACTACCTGGTCCCGCGTGGCTACGCCATCCGCTGGACCAAGGGCGGCCAGAAGGACGTCGACGCCATCCGTCGCGCCCGCAAGATCCACGAGATCCAGACCCTTGAGGCCGCCAACGAGGTCAAGGGCAAGCTTGAGGGCGTCCAGGTCAAGCTGGCCGTTCGCTCGGGCGAGGCCGGCCGTCTGTTCGGCTCGGTGACCCAGGCCGACGTCGTCGAGGCCATCAAGGCCGCCGGCGGCCCGGTGGTGGACAAGCGCGCCGTCGCGATCGCCTCGCCGATCAAGACCGTGGGCACCCACAAGGTCTCGGTCAAGCTGCACTCCGACGTCCAGGCCAACCTCGACGTCGCCGTCGTCGCCGCCTGAACCCGGTAGCGACAGCTCCGTAGCAGTGCCCTGAGGGCCGGTCCCCCCGTGCGGGGGACCGGCCCTCGGTCGTTTCCCTGGGTGCTCCCGGTCCCGGTCGTGGGCGGTTGCGGCTGCGGTCGTGGGCGGTTGCGGTCCCGGTGGCGGGGCGGCCCGGCCTCAGCTCCGGACCGCTCCGGTGACCAGCCACCGGCCGCTCCGCGCCCGCCAGGTGAGGAAGCCGCCGCGGACCAGCATGAACAGGTTCATCGCCCACCAGAGCCCGGCCAGGCCGGTGCCGGAGGCCGGCACCGCGAGGGCGGCCGGCGCGAAGACCGCCAGCGTGCCGAGCATCGCCCAGGCCAGGTAGGGGCCGTCGCCGGCGCCCATCAGCACCCCGTCCAGGACGAAGACCAGGCCGGCCACGGGCTGGCAGAGCGCGAGCAGCAGCAGTGCGGTGTCCAGCTGGGCCTGCACCTGCGGGTCCGGGGTGAACAGCGGGACGTACAGCGGCCGGGCGACCACGACCAGCAGTCCGAGCAGCACGCCGGCGCCGACGCCCCACTCGATCATCCGCCGGGTGGCCGCCCTGGCGCCGGGGACGTCCCCGGCGCCCAGGTAGCGGCCGATGATGGCCTGGCCGGCGATCGCGATCGCGTCCAGCGCGAAGGCGATGAAGAGGAAGACCGTCATGGCGATCTGGTGCGCCGCCATCTGGTCGTCGCCGAGCCCGGCGGCGACCGCGGTGGCGATCATCAGGATGGCGCGCAGGCTCAGGGTGCGGACCATCAGCGGCCCGCCGGCCTTCGCGCACGCCCGGATCCCGGCCGCGTCCGGCCGCAGCGAGGCCCGCTCGCGACGGGCGCCGCGCACCACCACGTACAGGTAGGCGGCGGCCATCCCGGTCTGCGCCAGGACGGTACCCCAGGCGGAACCGGCCACCCCCAGCCCGGCGCCGTACACCAGGCCGACGTTCAGGCCGAGGTTGGCGGTGAACCCGACGACGGCCACCAGCAGCGGCGTCCGGGTGTCCTGGAGGCCGCGCAGCACGCCGGTGGCGGCCATCACCATCAGGACCGCCGGGATGCCCAGCGCACTGATCCGCAGGTAGGTCACCGCGTACGGGGCGGCCGTCGGGGAGGCGCCCAGCAGCTCCGCCGTCCAGGGGGCGAGCAGCAGGGTCAGCACGACCACCCCGGCGGAGAGCAGCAGCGCGAGCCAGATGCCGTCGATGCCCTGCTGGACCGCGGCCCGGCGGTCCCCGGCGCCGATCCGGCGGGCGACCGCGGCGGTGGTGGCGTAGGCGAGGAAGACGAAGACCCCGGTGGCGGTGGTGAGCGCGGCCGAGGCGACGCCGACACCGGCCAGCTGCGCGGTGCCGAGGTGGCCCACGACGGCCGAGTCGGCCATCAGGAAGAGCGGCTCGGCGACCAGGGCGCCGAAGGCCGGGACGGCCAGGGCGAGGATCTCCCGGTCGTGCCGGCGGCGGTCGGTGGTGAGGGTCATGGGGTCAAGGCTACTCATCCACAGGTAAGAGGTGCCAGGGGTATTCATCACTTACTCGGAAGTGTGAGCGACCGGGGCGTCCGCGTCTGTGTCCACCGCCACCCGGCTGTGTGTGAAGAATTTCTCATGCACAGCCCCGGGACGGGGGAATCGCAGGTCAGCGGGTTGACGGTGGATCGATGGTCTGGTTATCCACAGGGCTTTCCACAGGGGCGTCCACAGGTTTGCGGCACTTCTCCACAGTCGTGGGCCGCTCGTCCACACCCCCTGTGGATAACCGCCTTGGCTGAAGGGCTCCCGGCGCCTTAGCGTGGGCCCTCCGCCCGACACTCCCACCCGCTCCGGCGTCCGATTTGTCGGTGCGGTGGCGTAGAAATGCGGTGGCGCGGAAACCGGGCTCCGCCGCAGCCGGCCACCGGCAAGGACCGCTCCAACTCGCACCACTCGCTGATCGGGGAACACGCGTGACCGGCCCCCAGTACGACGACCACGACGCCCCGCCGCCGGAGGACGACTGGCAGACCGCCGACGATCCCTTCCCCGTCGGCGCCTTCGCCGACGCCCCGTTCCCGGACGGCCCCGGGGACCGGCTGCCGGTCTCCCGCGCGCGCGGCGACGGACAGGGCCAGGGCGGCTCCGGCGGCTTCCAGAAGGGCGGCAAGGGCGGCGGGTCCGGGGGTTCCGGCGGCTTCCAGCGCGACGGCGGCAAGCGGCGGCAGAACGGCGAGGACGAGCGTGCCGAGGGCGGCCTCGACGGCTTCGAGCGGGTCCCCCCGCAGGACCTCGCCGCCGAGCAGTCCGTCCTCGGCGGCATGCTGCTCTCCAAGGACGCCATCGCCGACGTGGTCGAGGTGCTCAAGCCGGCCGACTACTACCGGCCCGCGCACGAGCTGATCCACGGCGCGATCCTCGACCTCTACGCCCGCGGCGAGCCGGCCGACCCGATCACCGTGGCCGGGGAGCTCACCAAGCGCGGCGAGCTCCAGCGGGTCGGCGGCCCCGGCTACCTGCACACCCTGGTCAACTCCGTCCCGACCGCCGCCAACGCCGAGTACTACGCCGAGATCGTCCACGAGCGCGCGGTGCTGCGCCGGCTGGTCGAGGCCGGTACCCGGATCGCCGGCATGGGGTACGCCGCCGAGGGCGACGTCGACGAGATCGTCAACGCCGCCCAGGCGGAGATCTACGCCGTCACCGAGCAGCGCACCAACGAGGACTACGCGCCGCTCGCCGACATCATGGAGGGCGCCCTCGACGAGATCGAGTCGATCGGCTCCCGCAACGGCCAGATGTCCGGAGTGCCGACCGGCTTCGCCGACTTCGACGCCCTGACCAACGGCCTGCACCCCGGCCAGATGATCGTCATCGCGGCCCGTCCCGCGATGGGAAAGTCCACCCTGGCGCTGGACTTCGCCCGGGCCTGCTCGATCCACCACAAGCTGCCGAGCGTGATCTTCTCGCTCGAAATGGGCCGCAACGAGATCGCCATGCGCCTGCTCTCCGCCGAGGCCCGGGTGGCGCTGCACCACATGCGCTCCGGCTCCATGACGGACGACGACTGGACCCGGGTCGCCCGCCGGATGCCCGACGTCAGCGAGGCGCCGCTGTTCATCGACGACTCGCCGAATCTGTCGATGATGGAGATCCGCGCCAAGTGCCGCCGGCTCAAGCAGCGCAACGACATCAAGCTGGTCGTCATCGACTACCTCCAGCTGATGCAGTCCGGAGGCTCCCGCCGGGCCGAGAACCGCCAGCAGGAGGTCTCCGACATGTCGCGAAACCTGAAGCTGCTGGCCAAGGAGCTGGAGGTCCCGGTGATCGCGCTCTCCCAGCTGAACCGTGGTCCCGAACAGCGCACCGACAAGCGGCCGATGGTCTCCGACCTGCGTGAGTCCGGCTCCATCGAGCAGGACGCCGACATGGTCATCCTGCTCCACCGCGAGGACGCCTACGAGAAGGAGTCCCCGCGCGCCGGCGAGGCCGACCTGATCGTCGCCAAGCACCGAAACGGCCCCACCGCCACCATCACGGTGGCCTTCCAGGGCCACTACTCCCGCTTCGTCGACATGACCCGGGACTGACGGCCGCGCTCGGCGACGTCCCCGCCCGGGGCCGCCGGGGCCCCGGGTTCAGAGCGTGACGGTGGCGCGGAAGACGGTGGCGCCGGTGCCGCTGAGCCGGGTCGGGGCGCCGTCGGCCGGGAGGAAGACGGACTCGCCGCGGGCGAGGTCCAGGACGTCGCCGTCGGCCGCGGTCAGCCGGGCGGTGCCGGCGGTGCAGAGCAGGATCTGCGGGGCGCGGCCGTCCACCTCCCGCTCGCGGCCGTCCAGGGTGAACCGGGAGAGCCGGAACTCGTCGATCGGGACGGGGTAGAGCTCCTCCCCGGGCGTCCCGTCGACCGGGACGGGCAGCAGCGGCTCCGGCGAGCAGGCGGCGAACTCCACCACCCTGAGTAGCTCCGGCACGTCGATGTGCTTGGGCGTGAGCCCCGCGCGCAGCACGTTGTCCGAGTTGGCCTGCAGCTCCACGCAGACGCCGTGCAGATAGGCGTGCGGCACACCGGCGCCGAGGTAGAGCGCCTGGCCGGCCCGGAGCCGGACGTGGTTGAGCAGCAGGCCGGCGATCAGCCCGCGGTCCCCGGGGAAGTCGCGGGTGATCCGGGTGTACGGCGCGTACGGGCCGTGCGGGTCCCCGGCGGCGGCCTTGTCGACCGCCTCGGCGGTGTCCCGGACCGTGGCCCCGGCGGTCGGGCCGTCCAGGCCGAGGGCGGCGGCCAGGGCGCCGCTGAGCGCCTCGGACTCGTCCCCGGCACCCAGCAGGTCGATCAGCGGCGCCAGCGCGGGCACCTTGAGGCCGGCCAGCAGGGCAGCCGCCTCGGCCGGCCTGCGGAAGCCGCAGAGGCCGTCGAACTCGCCCAGCGCGCAGATCAGTTCGGGCTTGTGGTTGGAGTCCCGGTAGTTGCGGTGCGGGGCGTCCAACGGAATGCTCAGGGCGTTCTCGGCGGCGTACCCGGCCCGGGCCTGGTCGAGCGAGGGGTGGGCCTGGATGGAGATCGGGATGCCGGGCGCGAGGACCTTGAGCAGGAACGGCAGGGTGGGCCCGAACCGGGCCACCGAGGCGGCGCCCAGCTCGCGCTCCGGGTCGGCGGCGATCAGCTCGTCCAGCCGGCGCGGCCCGTCGCCACGGTCGGCCCGGGAGGGGTCGCCGGGGTGGGCACCCATCCAGAGCTCGGCCTGCGGTTCGCCGGTCGGCTCCTGCCCGAGCAGCTCGGGCAGGGCGCTGACCGATCCCCAGGCGTACGGGCGGACGGTGTTGACGAGCTTGTCCATGGGCGCGGTCCTGCTCCTTTGCTGCGGTGGCTGGTGGCCGAGTCGCCGGGCGGCGGTCACCGGGCGGGCGGGTGGTCCGGGCAAAGGCCGGGCATCGACCCTAGCCGACCGGCAGCTCCCCAGGGGAAACGGCGGGTGGGAGCCGGGAGTGCCGCGGACGGAGGGGTGGTCCGGGGGTCCGGTAGTAGGATGCCAGGACCCAGTGTTTTCCACAGTGGTCTCCAGGTCGGCGGGACGCCGCCGGGGGCCACGTCTTCTGATGAGTGCGGGCAACGGTGACTGGCACTTCCCGCCACCGGCCGAGAGGTTAGTACGTGACCGTCAACCAGCAGCGTTTTGCTGATCTCGGCAGGGTGCTGGTGATCATTCCGACGTTCAACGAGGCGGAGAACGTCGAGCGGATCGTCGGCAGGGTCCGTGCCGCCGTTCCCGAGGTCCACGTCCTGGTCGCCGACGACAACAGTCCGGACGGCACCGGAGAGCTGGCCGACAAGCTGGCCGCCGAGGACCAGCACGTGCACGTCATGCACCGCAAGGGCAAGGAGGGCCTCGGCGCCGCCTACCTGGCCGGCTTCCGCTGGGGCATCGACCAGGGCTACGACGTGCTGGTCGAGATGGACGCCGACGGCTCGCACCGGCCCGAGGAGCTGGACCGGCTGCTCACCGCGCTGCGCGGGGCCGACCTGGTGCTGGGCTCGCGCTGGGTCCCGGGCGGCCGGGTGGTGAACTGGCCGAAGTCCCGGCTGCTGCTCTCGCGCGGCGGCTCGACCTACTCGCGGCTGATGCTCGGCGTGCCGATCCGGGACGTCACCGGCGGCTACCGGGCGTTCCGCCGGGAGACCCTGCTGGGCCTGGGCATGGACGAGGTCGCCTCCGCCGGGTACTGCTTCCAGGTCGACCTGGCATGGCGCACGGTGAAGGCCGGGTACAAGGTGGCCGAGGTGCCGATCACCTTCGTCGAGCGGGAGCTCGGCGCGTCCAAGATGAGCCGGCACATCGTGGTCGAGGCGCTCTGGCGGGTCACCTCCTGGGGCATCGCCGACCGGCTGTCCCGGCTGACCGGCGGAAAGGCCTGAGCCGGGGGCGAGGGCCGAGGGGCCGGGCCCGGCCCGGACACGCGATCGGGAAGGCGCGCCCCGCCGGGCGCGCCTTCCGCGCTTTCGGCGCGCCGTGCTCCCATGCTGTAGGGCGCGGGGAGCGGCCGTCGGCCGGGTGGCCGCCACCCGTCGGCCGGGACCGCGGACCGGTCCCGGGCCGGGACCGCCCGCAGGGACCCCCGCCGGCCACCGGACGGGGCCGCAGACGCAGGACCGCCCGCCCGCACGACCGACCGCACCACCCGCCTGCAGGACCGCCGACCAGAGGGAGCAGCCAGTGACGTCGTCCCCGCCCGAGGAGAACGCCGCCCCGGCGGGCGCGGCCGACGGGGCCGCCGCCGAGCCGCCGGTGCGGCCGCTGGAGACCGCCGTCTTCACCGGCCCCGAGTCGGCCTTCTTCGCCACCTCCACGCTGATCCTCGGCGAGCGCACCGCGATCCTGGTCGACGCCCAGCTCACCCGGAGCGCAGGCCGCGAGCTGGCCGAGTGGGTGGCCGGCAAGGGCCGCCGGCTGCTCGCCATCGTGGTCACCCACCACCACCCCGACCACTACTTCGGTGCCGAGGAGGTGCTCCGGCTCTTCCCCGAGGCCCAGCTGCTGGCCGCGCCCCCGGTGGTGGCCGGCATCCTGCGCACCGCCGCGGCCAAGGTCGCCCAGTGGAAGCCGGTGTTCGGGGACGACATCCCGGACCACCCGCTGGTACCGGCCCCGCTGCTGCCCCAGCCGCTGATGGTCGACCGGCAGGTGATCCGGGTGCTGCTGCTCGGCCAGGGCGACTGCGACGGCTCCACGGTGGTCCACGTGCCGAGCGCCGGGACCGTGGTCGGCGGGGACTTCGTCTACAACGGCACCCACGTCTGGACCGCCGACACCACGCCGGAGCAGCGCACCGAGTGGACGCGCAACCTCGGCCGGATCGCCGAGCTCGGTGCCGAGCGGGTGATCGCCGGCCACCGGGCGCCCGGGCAGGGCGACGACGCGGCCCGGGTGCTCGCCTTCACCGGTGAGTACCTCCAGGACTTCGACCGGCTGCTGGCCGAGCACCCGGAGGACCCGGAGGCGTTGGCCGCCGCGGTGAACGAGCGGTACGGGGAGCTGACCCTGCCGGCCGTGCTGGAGCTGAGCGCCGCCGCCAACACGGCGCGGTCGGCGGAGCGCGCGGTGCCGGTGGAGCCGGGCGGCCCCGCCGCGCCTCCGGAGGGCGGCCCCGACCGCGACTCCGACGGTGACCCCGACGGCGGCCCGGACCGTCCCGGGACGGAGCCGGGCACCGGAGTGGACGAGGCCTGACCCGTCCGGCGGATACTGGCGGCATGACGCCGTACGACGTGATCGTCCCGGCCGGCGGCGCCGCCCGCAGGCTCGGCGGGGCGGACAAACCCGGCCTGACCGTGGGGGAGACCACCCTGCTGGACCGGGTGCTCGCCGCCTGTGCCGGGGCCCGCACCACCGTGGTGGTCGGCCCGGCCCGGCCCACCGCCCGCCCCGGTGTCCGCTGGACCCGCGAGCGGCCGCCCGGCGGCGGGCCGGTGGCCGCCGTCGCCGCGGGCCTGGCCGAGACGACGGCCGAACTGGTGCTGCTGTTCGCCGCCGACCTGCCCTTCCTCGACGAGCGGACCGTCCGCCGGCTGGCCGCCGCCCTCGACGGCGCCGGACCGGACACCGAGGCGGTCGTGCTGGTCGACGCCGGGGGCCGCGACCAGCCGCTCGCCGCCGCCTACCGCTCCGCCGCCCTGAAGGCCGCGCTGGCCGCCGCCGGTGACCCGGCCGGGCTGCCGCTGCGCCGCCTGACCGGAGGACTGGCGACCCTCCGGCTGGCCGACACCGACGACGTCACCTACGACTGCGACACCTGGGAGGACCTCGCCCGGGCCCGCGAGCGGGACACCCGCTAGAACGCGGATGAGGATCTTGGGCCGGACGGGATCCAGGGCCCCTCTCCGCACCGCCGGTGCACGCACCCCGACGCCGCGCGCCGATCCGACGAGGTCCCGGGGAGAGGCCCCGGCGGCGTGTCCTGCGGACCGGCCCGGGTGCGTGGCCCTTCCCCGGCCGTCGGCCGGGAGGCGCCCCCGGCCGTCGCCGCGTGCCGCGCCCGCCCGGGCGCCGCGGCCCCGTTCCGGCCCGGTACGGCCGGATCCGGCCGGGTTCGGCCCGATCCGCCGGGCAGGCCCGGCCGTCGCTCACGGCCGCCCGCACCTCGGCGTGAGCCAAACGACGCGCGCCGCTCACCGGGCAAACATGCCGGGGAAACCACCGATCAGGCAGCATGGGGCGCATGGAGCGCACGCTGGATGACTGGATCGCCGAGGTCCGGACCGAGCTGGACATCGACCTGGACGTCGACGTCCACGGACTGCTCGACCTGGCCCGGGTGGTCGCCCACGGGGTGGCCCGGCCCGCCGCGCCGCTGACCGCCTTTCTGATCGGCTACGCGGCGGCCCAGCGGGGCGGCGGCCGGGAGGCCGTCGCCGAGGCGTCGCGGCGGACCGCCGCCCTCGCCGAGCGCTGGGCGGCGCAGGACCCCGCGCCGGGGCAGCCGTGAGCGCGGTGGAGGACCTCGCCGTGCTCGACCAGCCGCCGACCCCCGCCCGTCCGACCGGCTGGTCGCGGGCCCGGGAGACCGCCCGGCGGGCCGGCCGGACCGCGCTCGCGCCGCTCCGGCTGCCGCTCGCCGAGACGCTCGGCCACACCCTCGCCGAGCCGCTCGCCGCGCTCACCGACCTGCCCGCCTTCGACACCTCGGCGATGGACGGCTGGGCGGTCGCCGGCCCCGGCCCCTGGCGGGTGGCGGGCCGGCAGCTGGCCGGACGGCCCGCCACCGGCCCGCTGGCCGACGGCGCCGCCGTGGAGATCGCCACCGGGGCCCAGCTGCCGCCCGGTGCCACCGCCGTCCTCCGCCGTGAGCACGGCGAGCCGACGGGAACGCTGCTGTACGACCGCACCCCCGGCTCGCTGACCACCGGCCAGGACGTCCGCCCGCGCGGCCAGGAGTGCCGGCTGGGCGAGCCGCTGCTCCCGGCCGGCACCCCGGTCGGCCCGGCCACGCTGGGCCTGGCCGCCGCCTGCGGCCACGACCTGCTGGCCGTCCGTCGCCGTCCGGTGGTCGAGCTGCTGGTGCTCGGCGACGAACTGCTCGACTCCGGCCTGCCCCGGCCCGGCCTGGTCCGCGACGCGCTCGGCCCGCTGCTGCCGCCGTGGCTGCGCGCGGCCGGCGCCGAGACCGGTGCGCCGCGCGCCGTCCGGGACGACTTCGGCCTGCTGCGGGACGCCCTGCGGCACTCCACCGCCGACGTGGTGGTCACCACCGGCGGGACGGCCGCCGGCCCGGTGGACTTCCTGCACCGGGCGCTCGCCGAGGTCGGCGCCCGGCTGCTGGTGGACGGGGTCGCCGTCCGGCCCGGCCACCCGATGCTGCTCGCCGAACTGCCCGGCGGCCGCCACCTGGTGGGCCTGCCCGGCAATCCGCTGGCCGCGGTGGCGGGGACGGTCACGCTCGCCCTGCCGCTGCTGCACGGGCTGGCCGGGCGTTCCACCGCCCGCCCGGTGCTGGCGGCCGCTGTCGACGCCCTGCCCGGGCACCCGGTGGACACCCGGCTGCTGCCGGTCCGCCGAACCGAGCACGGTGTCGTCCAACTCCCCTACGACGGACCGGCGATGCTCCGCGGCCTGGCGCGGGCCGACGCGCTGGCGGTGGTGCCGCCCGGCGGCACCGCGGCCGGCGACCCGGTCGAGCTGCTGGAGGCACCGTGAACACCCGACGCAGGCGCGAGCGGTACCCCGGACCGCTCACCCCCGGGACGGAGCCCTGGGCGGACGCCGGGATCGTGCTGCCGGCCCGCCGGACGGCGCCCGCCGTCCGGCAGGTCGGCTTCCGGCTGCTGATCGCGCTCGCCGTGCTGGTGGCCACCACGGTGATCGTCTGGCTGGACCGCGCCGGGTACAACGACAACGCCGGCGGCGGGCTGAGCTTCCTCGACGCGGCGTACTACGCCACCGTGACGCTCTCCACCACCGGGTACGGCGACATCACCCCGTACAGCGAGGGCGCCCGGCTCACCAACATCCTCGTGATCACGCCGCTCCGGGTGGTCTTCCTGATCATCCTGGTCGGCACCACCCTCGAAGTGCTCACCGAACGCACCCGTCAGCAGTGGCGGTTGAACCGCTGGAGGTCCACCGTGCGCGAGCACACCGTCGTGATCGGCTACGGCACCAAGGGTCGCAGCGCGGTCGACACGCTGCTCGGCCAGGGGGTGCGCAAGGACGAGATCGTGGTGGTCGACCCGCAGCGCAAGGTGATCGACCAGGCCGCCCAGCACGGCCTGGTCGGCGTGGTCGGGGACGCCACCCGGGCCGACACCCTGATCCGGGCCGGACTGCCCACGGCCGCCCGGGTGGTGGTCGCGCCGGAGCGGGACGACACCGCCGCCCTGGTCACCCTGACGGCCCGCCAGCTCACCAGGTCGGCCACCATCGTCGCCGCCGTCCGGGAGGACGAGAACGCGCCGCTGCTCCGCCAGAGCGGCGCGAACGTCGTGGTCACCAGCTCCAGTTCGGCCGGGCGGCTGCTCGGGATGTCGATGCTCAGCCCGCACGCCGGCGAGGTCATGGAGGACCTGCTGACCTACGGCAACGGCCTGGACGTGTACGAGCGCCCGGTCACCCGGGCCGAGGCCGGGCACAGCCCGCGCGAGTGCGAGGACCTGGTGGTGGCGGTGGTCCGCGGCCGCCGGGTGATCAACTACAACGAGCCGGAGGCGCGGACGCTGCAGCTCACCGACCGGGTGATCGTCATCAAGGGTCCGGCCGGCACGTAGGGTCGGGCAGCATGAGCGATCGACCGCAACTCCCCTTCGGAACCTTCGAGTCCTGCACGCCGGCGCTGGAGGCCGGTGAGTCGCTGGCCGGCCCGGTGGCGGACGCCCTGAAGAACTGGGACGACCGGGAGGCCGCCCGGTCCGTGCTGTACGTGGACACCGACCCGGAGAAGGCCGACACCGCCGTCTTCTGCGAGACCTACGGCGTACCGCTGGAGGTCTCGGCGAACTGCGTGGTGGTCGCCGCCAAGCGCGGCGGCGACACCACCCTGGCGGCCTGCCTGGCCCTGGCGACCACCCGGGTCGACGTCAACCGGGCCGTCCGCAGGCACCTGGAGGCCCGCAAGGCGTCGTTCGCGCCGATGGACGCCGCCGTCGCGGGGAGCGGCATGGAGTACGGCGGCATCACCCCGGTCGGCCTGCCCGCGGACTGGCCGCTGCTGGTCGACGCGGCGGTGGCCGCGACGCCGTACGTCCTGGTGGGCAGCGGGCGCCGGCGGGGCAAGCTGATCCTGCCGGGCCGGGTGCTGGCCGGGCTGCCGGGCGCCGTGGTGCTGCCGGAACTGGCCGGATAGGGGCGTGTCCCGGGCCGGTCGGGGCGGGGTGGCGCGGAGTAGCGTCGGGATCATGCATGCGATGACGATTCCTGAACCCGGCGGGCCCGACGCGCTGGTCTGGGCCGAGGTGCCGGATCCGGTGCCCGGCGAGGGCGAGGTCCTGGTCGAGGTGGCGGCGACCGCCGTCAACCGCGCCGACCTGCTCCAGCGGCAGGGCCTCTACAGTCCGCCGCCCGGCAGCTCGCCCCACCCCGGCCTGGAGTGCGCGGGACGGATCACCGCACTGGGCCCCGGGGTGGCCGGCTGGGCGGTCGGCGACGAGGTCTGCGCGCTGCTGGTCGGCGGCGGGTACGCGGAGAAGGTGGCGGTCCCGGTCGGCCAGCTGCTGCCGGTGCCGAAGGGCCTGACCCCGGAACAGGCCGCCGCGCTGCCGGAGGTCGTCTGCACGGTCTGGTCCAACGTGTTCCTCACCGCCCATCTGCGGCCGGGCGAGACGGTGCTGCTGCACGGCGGCGCCAGCGGCATCGGCACGATGGCGATCCAGCTGGCCAAGGCGGTCGGCGCGCGGGTGGCGGTGACGGCGGGCAGTGCCGCCAAGCTGGCCCGGTGCGCGGAACTGGGCGCCGACATCCTGATCGACTACCGGGAGCAGGACTTCGTCGAGGTGCTCCGGGAGGCCACCGGCGGGGCCGGGGCGGACGTGATCCTGGACATCATGGGCGCCAAGTACCTGCAGCGGAACGTGGACGCCCTGGCGGTCAACGGGCGCCTGGTGGTCATCGGGCTGCAGGGCGGGGTGCAGGGGGATCTCAACCTCAACACGCTGCTGCGCAAGCGCGGCGCGGTGATCGCGACCAATCTGCGGGGCCGGCCGCTCGCCGAGAAGGCGGCGATCGTGGCGGCGGTGCGCGAGCACGTCTGGCCGCTGGTGGAGTCGGGGGTGGTGAAGCCGGTGGTCGACCGGGTGCTGCCGCTGGCCGACGCGGCCGACGCGCACCGGGTGGTGGAGGCCGGCGAGCAGGTCGGCAAGGTGGTGCTGCGGGTCTGAGGCGGGACGCCGGCCAGGGCGCCGGTCGGGGCGGGAGTCGGGCGCGCCTGGTGGGCAGCCGTTCGAAATGCCCTGAATGTCGGATTGTGTGAGTCTGGTCGGGAGCTGTCCCGCCGCCGATCCCGCCCTGCGCGGTCGGCCGTCGCGGAAGGACCTCGACCGTGGCCGCACCTTCGTACGCGTTCCTCGGGCCGCTGCCCGCAGCCTTGTCGCACCGCCGTTCCAGCCGATCCGGCCGCGCCGGGCGTGTCCGCGCCCGGCGCGCCGAGCGGTGCTCGCGGCGGCTGCTGGTGCTGGCGGTACTCGGCCTCGCCGTGCCGCTGGCGGCCCCGGTGGCGGTCGCCGTTCCCGCCGGGCCCGGCTCCTCCGCCGTGCGCGCCGTCCCCCTCGCCCCGGCCGTCTCCGTGACGCCTCCCGCGGCCGTGGCACCGGACGGGGCGGGCGCACCGGCCGGGCCGGACGGGCCCGCGGAGCCGGACGGGCCGGACGCGGGTGGGGTGGTGCGCTCCGGACCGCCCTCCCCGGCCCCGGCGGATCCGTCCGCCGAACCCGCCGCGGAACCCGCCGCGGAACCCACCGCCGCCGCCACCCCGTCGGACGCCCCTGCGGCCACCGGCGGCGCCTCCGCCGAGCCCGAGCCCGCGGTGGAGGCGGAGCCCGAGCCCGCGGTGGAGCCCGGGTCGGCCGTCCCGGAGCCCGCACCGTCGGCGCTCCCCGAAGTGCAACCGGAACCGAAGCCGGTGCCGGGCACCTCGCCCGCTCCTGCGGCGTCCGCGACCGCCGTCACCACCGCCGTCACCTCCGCCGTCGCCACCGGCCTCGCCCCCGCCGCACCGCCGCGGGCCCAGGGCGTCCACCCCCGGCCCGGCCCCGGCGGGCCCCGGGCCGACCGCGACCAGGGCTGGTACCGGCACCGTCCGGGCCCGGCGCCCGAACGCGTGCGGTCGGCTCCGGAGCGCGGCCGGGAGCAGCCCGTCGAGCCGGTCCCGGAGCAGCCGGTCGAGGCCGGGGCGACCGGGCCCGCGGCGGCCCCCGACGCGACCGGGGGCCCCGCCGACTCGGCCGACACCACGGGGAGCTCGGCCCTGGCGTTCGGCCGGCCCGACCCGCAGGCCGCGGCGGTGACGGCCGTGCTGCCCGCGCACTGGCGCGACGCCTCCACGCTCCAGCTGCCGCTCGGGGCCGGTCTCGGCCTGATCGGGTGCGGGCTGGGCCTGATCGGCCTCCGGCTGCGCAGGGGCTGAGCGGCGACCGCCGGGGGCACCGGGACGGCCCGGTGCCCTCCCGGCCCGCCCGGCAGCGCGGCCCGGGGGTGCGGCCCGGATCCCCGAGAACTGAGTATCCGTACGGATACCGCCACCCCGGCCGCGGGGCGTAGCGTCGTGTCCGGGAAGGCAGCGGCGCCGACGCGGCGGCCGGTGCCGGACCGGGGGCGATGCGGTCGGGGGCCTCCACCCGACCAACCCCAGTGAGGGAGAATGTGGTTCATGACGAATCCGATGAACGAGCGCTCGTCGCAGGAGCTCTACCAGGGCATGGGCGGGCAGTCGCAGGACGGCCAGAAGGTGCTGATCGTCGGACCGGACGGGCTGCCGGTGGGCCAGGGGATGGCCGGCGTGCCGGGGAACGACGACGGTGACGGCCCGCGTGAACTGCCGGTGACCGAGATGGTCGAGCAGCCGGCCAAGGTCATGCGGATCGGCAGCATGATCAAGCAGCTGCTGGAGGAGGTCCGGGCGGCTCCCCTCGACGAGGCCAGCCGCGCCCGGCTGAAGGACATCCACGCCAGCTCGATCAAGGAGCTGGAGCTCGGTCTGGCCCCCGAGCTGGTCGCCGAGCTGGAACGGCTCTCACTGCCGTTCACCGAGGACTCGATCCCGACCGAGGCCGAGCTGCGGATCGCGCAGGCGCAGCTGGTGGGCTGGCTGGAGGGCCTGTTCCACGGCATCCAGACGGCCCTGTTCGCACAGCAGATGGCGGCGCGGGCGCAGCTGGAGCAGATGCGGCGGGCACTGCCGCCCGGTCTGCACGGCGGCGATCCGGAGGGTGACGAGCCGGGCGAGGGCCGCGGCATCCGCTCCGGCCCGTACCTGTAGGCCCGGAGGCCCCGTCGACCCGCGGCGGGGCACCGCAGGACCACCGCGGGACCGGCGGGCCGGGGCACCGCCCCGGCCGCCACGGCATCGGGCGTACCACGACGACCCGGTGCCGAACGCACTACCGACCGGTACCGGGTCGCGGACCGGACACAGTGTCGGCCCTGGGCCGATCACCGTCACCGCGAGCCGATACCCTGGGCCCCTGTCGCAGGCCGGGCGAGCGCGGCGACAGGGGCAGGGCAGGCCAGCGGGCCGGGCCCGGACACGTACGGACGAGACCGAACGTCACGGTCGCGGCGGCACCGCCGCGCCGAGGGGGAGCAGAGGACCATGAGCGAGCACGGCAACGCGGCGGTCGAGGGCTACTCCCTGGGCAACGGCCGGTACGTGCTGCAGCGGGTGCTGGGCGAGGGCGGCATGGCCTCCGTGCACCTCGCCTACGACAACGTGCTGAAGCGGTCGGTGGCGCTGAAGAGCATGCACGCCGAGCTCGGTCGGGACGAGTCGTTCAAGGAGCGGTTCCGCCGTGAGGCGCAGGCCGTGGCCCGGCTGGAGCACGAGAACATCGTCCGGGTCTACGACACGGGTGAGGACGTCGCCCCCGACGGCTCCACCACTCCGTTCATCGTGATGCAGCTGGTCGACGGCAAGGGCCTGCGCGACGCGATCAACGAGGCGGTCGCCCAGCACGGTGCGATGCCGGTCGAGGAGGCGCTGCGGGTCACCGTCGGCGTGCTGAACGCGCTGGAGGCCTCGCACGACCAGGGCCTGGTGCACCGTGACATCAAGCCCGGCAACGTCATGTTCGACCGCAAGGGCGTCGTCAAGGTCATGGACTTCGGCATCGCCCGCGCGCTGGAGAGCGGCGTCACGTCGATGACGCAGACCGGCATGGTGGTCGGCACCCCGCAGTACCTCTCGCCCGAGCAGGCGCTCGGCAAGCCGGTGGACGCCCGTTCCGACCTCTACTCGGTCGGCGTGATGCTCTTCGAGATGATCACCGGTCAGCTGGTCTTCGACGGCGACTCGGCCTTCTCGATCGCCTACAAGCACGTCCAGGAGGAGCCGCCGGCGCCGTCCGCGCTCAACCGGGCGCTCAACCCGGCGGTCGACGAGTTCGTCGCCACGGCGCTGCGGAAGGACCCGGCGCACCGGTTCCCGAGCGCGGCCGCGATGCGGGACGAGGCCGAGCGGCTGATCGCGGCGGTCAAGGGCGGCGGCAGCCCGCTGGCGGCCAGTTCGCCGCTGGTGATCACCGACGGCCCGCGTTCGGTGCACGCCGCCCCGCCGGCCCCGCACGCTCCGCAGGCCCCGCAGACGCCGCCGCCGTTCCACCAGCCGCAGGCCTACCAGACGCCGCCGCCGGCCTTCCAGACCGCGCCGCCGCCGTTCCCGCAGCAGGCGCACACCCCGCCGCCGCAGGCCTACCAGACCCCGCCGCCGGCGTTCCAGACCCCGCAGCCGTTCCCGCAGGCGCACACCCCGCCGCCGCAGCCGATGCCGGCGCCGCCGTTCCAGCCGGCCCCCGCGTCGAACAGCGGCGGCTGCTCGACGGCCCTGGTGATCGTCGGCATCATCGTCGGCGTGATCGTGCTGGCGGTCATCATCATCGCCATCGTGGTCAACCGGGCCAACAACGAGACCGACTCGGGGACGACCTCGCGCAGCGCCGGGCGGACCGCGACCGTGCTCCACCTGGACGGTCCGGCCGACCGGAATGGCCTGCTCTGACGCGTTCCATCCGAATCGGGCGTGCTACGGGGGCAGGCCGGAAGCGGTAGCGTTCGGGGACACGAGGCGACAGGGCACCGCGATCCGAGCGAAGGCCCGGGGCGAGGAGCGATGGCACAGACGCAGCATCCGGACGACGACGGGGGAGCCTGGGCGCCCGGTGCGGCCGGCGGAGCTCCGATGACGCCCGGCACGGGTAGCGACGCCGCCACCTCCGCCCTCCCGCCGTTCGGCGGCCCGCAGACGCCGGGCCGGGGCACCGCCGCCCCGCTGGGGACGGTCGGCGACGGCCGCTACCGGCTGACCCACCGGCTCGGCCGCGGCGGCATGGCCGAGGTGCTCGCCGCCCAGGACGTCAGGCTCGGCCGGACCGTGGCGGTCAAGCTGCTCCGCGGCGAGCTGGCCCAGGACGAGATCGCCAGGCTCCGCTTCACCCGCGAGGCGCACGCCGTCGCCGCGCTCAACCACCACGCGATCGTCTCGGTGTACGACACCGGCGAGGAGTACGTCGGCGAGGAGTCGACGCCGTACATCGTGATGGAGCTGGTCGAGGGCCGGACCGTCCGCGAACTCCTGGTGGACGAGGCGGAGCCGCCGATCGACCAGGCGCTGCTCATCATCGCCGGGGTGCTGGAGGCGCTCGCCTACAGCCACCGGCACGGCATCGTGCACCGTGACATCAAGCCGGCCAACGTGATCATCACGACCACCGGCGCGGTCAAGGTGATGGACTTCGGCATCGCCCGCGCGCTCACCGGCACCGCCTCCACCATGACCCAGACCGGCATGGTCATGGGCACCCCGCAGTACCTCTCGCCCGAGCAGGCGCTCGGCAAGCCCGTCGACCACCGCTCCGACCTGTACGCGGCCGGCTGCATGCTCTACGAGCTGCTGACGCTGCGCCCGCCGTTCACCGGCGACACCCCGCTCTCGGTGGTCTACCAGCACGTCCAGGACATGCCGGTGCCGCCCTCGCAGGCGAACCCGCGGGTTCCGGCGGCGCTCGACCCGCTGGTGCTGCGCTCGCTGGCCAAGAACCCGGACGACCGCTTCCAGGACGCCGACGAGTTCCGCGCCCACCTGGAGCACGCGCTGCGCGAGCTGCACGGCGGCACGGGTGCCTGGGCGGCCGGGTCCGGTGCCGCCGGGCTGGCCGCGGCCGGGCAGGGCCACGGCGTGCCGATGCCCGGCACGGACGAGACCGCGGTGCTCGGCGCCGGGATCCCCGGCGACCCGACGACGGTGCTGCCGTACCAGGTGCCGGGCGGGCCGCAGACCCCGTCCTCGCCCTACCCGGCGGTCGGCGGACCGTACGGCGGCGGTGGCGACGGGTCCGGTGGCGGTGGTGGCGGCGACGGGCACGGGCACGGGCGCGGCGGCTCCGGCCGGCGCGGGCCGTGGCGCTGGGTCGCCGGCATCGTGGCGGTGATCGTCGCCTCAGGCGTCGGCATCGCACTGGCGCTCAGCGGCTCGGACGACGGCGAGGGCGGCAAGCCCGGCGAGACCACCCCGTCGTCCAGCGTGGTGTCGACCGCGCCGGAGGCCACCGCGCCCACCACGGGGGGCAGCCTGACCCAGGCTCCGACCACCCCGAACAGCAGGCGGCCGCAGCAGCCGACCGACAACGGCAACGGCGGCGGCAACGGCAACAACAGCGGCAACCAGAGCCAGCCGCCGGCGACCTCGGGCGGCAAGCACCCGATGTCGCCGACGCCGAGCGTCCCCGGCAGCAAGCCGCCGACGCCGTCCACGACGCCGACGGGGCCGGAGACCACCCCGCCGCCCACCGCCCCGACCACCGGGACGGGCGGCAGCGGGACGACCGCTCCGACGTCGGCCCCGCCGGCGACCCAGCAGCCGGTGCCGACGTCGCAGCCGGCCACCCAGCCGGCGGGCGGCACCACGCCGAAGCCGCCGGTTCAGCCCCCCACCCCGCCGGCGGGCGGCTGATCCGCCGGGGCGGCGGCCGATCCGTGAGGGCGGCCGCCGCCCCGCGGGGTCAGTTGGCGAAGGCGTCCAGGACCTGCTCGTACTCCTGGCACCACCACGCCAACTGACCCGCGGAGGCGGGGTAGAGCGGGTCGGCCCGGTGGTCGCCCCGCTGGTAGCGCCACTGGAGCATCCAGAAGTCGTTCAGCCGCTCCCACCAGACCCGGTGCACGGCTGCGGCCAGGTGCTCGGCGGTGGCGGCCCCGGTGGCCCGGTACGACTGCGAGTAGTGCCGGACGCGGACGAGGTCGAGTACCCCGGTGGCCCGGTCGTTGAAGACCAGGGTGGCCGCGCGGACGGCCTCCTCGGCGCGCGGTTGAGGCCCGAGCTTGTCCCAGTCGAGGACCGCTGAGATCCGGTCGCCGTCGTGCAGCAGGTTGAGCCCGTGGAAGTCGCCGTGCGTCCAGCCGGTGGGCGGGGCGGTCCGCGGGGCGGGCCGGCGGTGCGCGTGCTCGGCGAGCAGCTCCAGCCGTTCGGTGAGCCGGCGTACGACCAGGGCGTCCAGCTCGTCGTAGGGGCGGTGGTCGCCGGCGTGCGAACGGAGTTCACGGGCCAGTGTCGAGCTGTCGAGGGGGTCGGCGCTTCGGTAGCCGAGGGGCTGCTCGGTGGGGGCGCAGACGTCGTCGAGGGCGCCGTGCAGTCGGCCGAGCAGCGTGCCGAGGTCGTCGCACTGCGGTACGGAGAGCTCCGTACCGTGCCGGTGTCGGCCATCCACCCAGGGGAAGAGCGCGAACAGCCGGCCGCCGAACGCGGCGACCGTGCAGGCCCGTTCGGCGAGGGCCAGCGGGGGCATGACGGGCAGTCCCAGGGCGGCGAGCGCGGCCATGGCGCGGTGGTGGCCGGTGACCGCCTCGCGGCCGGCGGTCGCGGCGTCGACGTAGCACTTCAGGAAGTAGGTGCCGGCTTCGGTGGTGACGCGGTAGCCCCGGTTCAGCAGGCCTTCGGCGACGGGTTCGGCGGTGAGCAGGCGGCCCACCCGGTACCGGCGGAGGACCTCGGCGAGGGCGGCGTGCGGTACGGGCGGGCTGAGGGTTCCTATCGGCGGGGCCGAGAGGTCGGGGCGGGCTGGTGCACAGGCAAGGGTCTGGCTGAAAGTCACAGCCAGAGGTTAGGGCCCCCCGGCGGGGGTCCTTGACAAGTCGTCAGATATGTGCACTCGGCGGATCAGTGCTGGTGGTCCGCCTGGTGCCGTGCGACGAAGGCGGCCGCCTGGGTCCGCCGCTCCATCCCCATCTTGGCGAGCAGACTGGAGACGTAGTTCTTGACCGTCTTTTCCGCGAGGTGCAACTCGTTCCCGATCTGACGATTGGTCATCCCTTCGCCGATCAGGTCCAGAATGCGGCGCTCCTGCTTGGTGAGCTGGGCCAGTCGTTCGTCCTCCTTCTCGCCGCCGTCCCGGAGCCGGGCCAGCACCCTGCTCGTGGCCACCGGGTCGAGCAGCGACTTCCCGGCCGCGACGTCCCGCACGGCGGTGATCAGGTCGGTGCCGCGGATCGCCTTCAGCACGTAGCCGGAGGCCCCGGCCATGATCGAGTCGAACAGCGCCTCGTCGTCGGAGAAGGAGGTCAGCATCAGGCACTTGATCTCCGGCATCCGGGAGCGGATCTCCCGGCACACCTCGACGCCGTTGCCGTCCGGGAGGCGGACGTCGAGGACCGCGACGTCGGGGTGGACGGCCGGGATCCGGGTGAGCGCCTCGGCGGCGGTGCCGGCCTCGCCGACCACCTCGATGTCGTCCTCGACCGAGAGGAGTTCGTGGACGCCCCGCCGGACCACCTCATGGTCGTCGAGCAGGAATACCCTGATTTGTCCGTTATCAGTCACGCGCAAAGCCTCCCATATCACCGTACGGAAGACCTATCGCCCCCACCACGGCAGGGGCGTGATCCGGCCAGAGCGGGAGAAAGCGATGCCGGTAACCCCCTTACGCGGGAGCTCCTGCCCGGATAACGTGCGCAGGTGTCCTGAAGGCGACCGAATTGAGAGCTGCGCCACACCCGCAGTTGTCGGCACCCAACAACTAGGACGTCCTAGCGCAGACGCGCCGGGGGCGGACGCTGGGTAACGTTCTCGTGAGGGCGCCGTCGGAAGAGGAACACCACCTGCCCCGCAGTAGGTGCGCACACCCACGCGCGCCCCGCGGAGCGGTGACCGGACCGGTCACCGGCGACCCCGGGCGGCCGGACAGACCGAGGAGTGAACGTGACCGTCAAAAGCACGGCGAGGGCCCGCAAGAAGGCGGCCCCCGGCGTCCCTGAGACCCTCCGCGCCACGGGTACGGACGCCCAGCCGGAGCTCGTGCAGCTGCTCACCCCGGAAGGCGAGCGGGTCGAGCACCCGGACTACCCGCTCACCGTGGAGCCGGAGGAGCTTCGCGCCCTCTACCGCGACCTGGTGCTGGTGCGCCGGTTCGACGCCGAGGCGACCTCCCTGCAGCGCCAGGGCGAGCTCGGCCTGTGGGCCTCGCTGCTCGGCCAGGAGGCCGCGCAGGTCGGCTCCGGGCGCGCGCTGCGCCCGGGCGACTACGCCTTCCCGACCTACCGCGAGCACGGCGTCGCCTGGTGCCGCGACGTCGACCCGCTGAACCTGCTCGGGATGTTCCGCGGCGTGAACCACGGCGGCTGGGACCCGAACGAGAAGAACTTCCACCTCTACACCATCGTGATCGGCGCGCAGACCCTGCACGCCACCGGCTACGCGATGGGGATCACCAAGGACGGCTCCGACGACGCGGTCATCGCGTACTTCGGCGACGGTGCCTCCAGCCAGGGCGACGTCAACGAGGCCTTCACCTTCGCCTCGGTCTACAACTCGCCGGTGGTGTTCTTCTGCCAGAACAACCAGTGGGCGATCTCCGAGCCCACCACCACCCAGACCAAGATCCCGCTGTACCGCCGCGCCTCCGGCTTCGGCTTCCCGGGCGTCCGGGTCGACGGCAACGACGTGCTGGCCTGCCTGGCCGTCACCCGCTGGGCACTGGAGCACGCGCGCAGCGGCAACGGCCCGGTCCTGATCGAGGCGTTCACCTACCGGATGGGCGCGCACACCACCTCCGACGACCCGACCCGCTACCGGCCCACCGAGGAGACCGAGGCCTGGAAGGCCAAGGACCCGATCAGCCGGCTCAAGGCCCACCTGGAGCGGGAGGGCCTGGCCGACGAGGAGTTCTTCGCCTCGGTCGACGCCGAGAGCGAGCAGCTCGGGCTGCGGGTGCGCGAGGGCGTGCGCAGCATGCCGGACCCGGACCCCACCCTGATCTTCGACCACGTCTACGCCGAGCCGCACACGCTGGTCGATGAGGAACGGGCCGGGTACGTCGAGTACGCGGCCTCCTTCGAGGCGGGGGAGAACCTCTGATGGCCGGTCAGCTCAGCATCGCCAAGGCGCTCAACGACGCCCTGCGGAAGTCGCTGGAGAGCGACCCGAAGACCGTCCTGATGGGCGAGGACATCGGCAAGCTCGGCGGCGTCTTCCGGATCACCGACGGCCTGCAGAAGGACTTCGGCGAGGACCGGGTGATCGACACCCCGCTCGCCGAGTCCGGCATCGTCGGCACCGCGATCGGCCTGGCCCTGCGCGGCTACCGCCCGGTGGTCGAGATCCAGTTCGACGGCTTCGTCTACCCGGCCTTCGACCAGATCGTCTCCCAGCTGGCCAAGATGCACGCCCGTGCGCTCGGACACGTGAAGATGCCGGTCACCGTCCGCATCCCGTACGCGGGCGGCATCGGCGCGGTCGAGCACCACAGCGAGTCGCACGAGGCCTACTTCGCGCACACCGCCGGTCTGCGCGTGGTCTCCCCCTCCAACGCGCACGACGCGCACTGGATGCTGCGCCAGGCCATCGAGTCGGACGACCCGGTGATCTTCCTGGAGCCCAAGCGCCGCTACTGGGACAAGGGCGAGGTCGGCGTGAGCGCCGACCTCGGGCTGTACGACGCCCGGATCGTCCGCCCCGGCAGCGACGCCACGCTGATCGCCTACGGCCCGATGGTCAAGGTCTGCCTGGAGGCCGCCGCGGCCGCCGAGGAGGACGGCCGCCGGCTGGAGGTCATCGACCTGCGCTCGCTCTCCCCGGTGGACTTCACCGCCCTGGAGGAGTCGGTCAAGCGCACCGGGCGCGGCATCGTGGTCCACGAGGCGCCGGTCTTCCTGGGCATGGGCGCCGAGCTGGCCGCCCGCCTCACGGAGCGCTGCTTCTACCACCTGGAGGCGCCGATCCTGCGGGTCGGCGGCTACCACGCGCCGTATCCGCCGTCCCGGGTCGAGGAGGCGTTCCTGCCCGACCTGGACCGCGTGCTCGACGCCGTCGACCGCGCGTTCGCCTACTGAGCGGGGAGCGAAGATGACCACCGAAGTTCGCTCGCTCCGCGAGTTCAAGATGCCCGACGTCGGCGAGGGCCTCACCGAGGCCGAGATCCTCAGCTGGTACGTCAAGCCCGGTGACACCGTGACGGACGGCCAGGTCGTCTGCGAGGTGGAGACCGCGAAGGCCGCCGTGGAGCTGCCGATCCCGTTCAACGGGGTCGTCGAGCAGCTGTTCTTCCCGGAGGGCGCGACGGTCGACGTCGGCACCGTGATCATCTCGGTCGCGGTGGCCGGGGAGGTGGGGGCACCCGCGCCCGTCGCCGCCGCCCCGGCCGCCGCCGCCCCGGCCGCCGCGGCCCCGGCCCCGGCCTCCGACGCCGAGCCCGAGCGCCGCGAGGTGCTGGTCGGCTACGGTCCGCGGACCGGCGTCGCCCAGCGGCGGGCCCGTCGCACCACCGTGGTGGCGACCGCCGTCGCGGTCCCGGCGCTCGTCGCGGCACCGGTCGCGGTACCGGCGCCCGTCGCGGTCCCCGCGCCCGCGGCGGTGCCCGAGCCGTCCGCCGCCGTCACCGGCGACCGCCCGCTGGCCAAGCCGCCGGTGCGCAAGCTCGCCAAGGACCTCGGGATCGACCTGCGGGCCGTCACCCCGACCGGCCCCGACGGCGTCATCACCCGCGAGGACCTGCACGCCCACGCGGCGGCCGCCACCGCTCCGGCGGCGGCCCCGGCCGAGGTCCCGGTGGAGGCGGCGGTCACCGAGCCGGCCGTCCCCGCACAGCCGGTCGCCGCGGCCGCGGGCGACGTCCGGGTGCCGATCAAGGGCGTCCGCAAGGCGACCGCGCAGGCGATGGTGGCCTCGGCCTTCACCGCCCCGCACGTCACCGAGTTCGTCCAGGTCGACGTCACCCGCACGATGAAGTTCGTCCGCCGGCTCAAGGAGAGCGGCGAGCTGGGCCGGGACGTCCGGGTCAGCCCGCTGCTGCTGGTCGCCCGGGCGCTGCTCACCGCGATCAAGCGCCATCCCGAGATCAACGCCCAGTGGGACGAGGCGGCCCAGGAGATCGTGATCAAGGGCCAGGTGAACCTCGGCATCGCCGCGGCCACCCCGCGCGGCCTGATCGTCCCCAACATCAAGGACGCGGGCGGCAAGACGCTCGCGGGCCTGGCGGTGTCGCTCGGCGAGCTGGTCGACACCGCCCGCCAGGGCAAGACCTCGCCGAACGACATGCAGGGCGGCACGGTCACGATCACCAACGTCGGCGTCTTCGGCGTCGACACCGGCACCCCGATCCTCAACCCGGGGGAGGCGGCGATCCTCGCGTTCGGCGCGGTCCGGGAACTGCCCTGGGTGCACAAGGGCAAGGTGGTCCCCCGGCAGGTGACCACGCTGGCGCTCTCCTTCGACCACCGCCTGGTGGACGGGGAACTGGGCTCCAAGGTGTTGGCCGACGTGGCGGGCATCCTGGAGTACCCGAAGCGCCTGATCACCTGGGGCTGAGCCCCGGGTACCGACGTGGAAGGGCCCTGCCCCCGCACCGTGGTGCGGGGGCAGGGCCCTTTCCGTGCCCGGCGCACCGGGCACGGCCGGTCAGCGCCGGCCGGGACGCAGCCGGCGCACGGCGACCAGGACGCCCGCGCCGGTGGCGGCGAGGTATGGACGCTTCTTCCGGCGAACGGTTGCGGGCGGGGCGGAAGTTTTCTCCGGGACGCCCGGGCCTGCCCGCCGGGCGGTCCCGGGCGGGATACTGCCGGGATGGCAGAGGAGCTGATAGCCCGTTCGGCCGACGGTCGTACCGACCCTCCGGGGGAGCGCCGGTCGCTGCGCCGGGACGCCTCCGGTCCCGCGCTGCTGGCCGGACTGGTGTGCATCGTGGTGTCGTTCTCCGGGCCGCTGGTCGTGGTGCTGGCGGCGGCCGCGGCCGGACGGCTGGACCAGGAGCAGACCGCCTCCTGGATCTGGGCGGTGGCCGTCGGCAGCGGTCTGACCTGCCTGCTGCTCAGCTGGTGGACCAGGACGCCGGTGATCACCGCCTGGTCGACCCCCGGCGCCGCCCTGCTGGTGACCAGCCTGGGCGACTACCCGTACCGGGAGGCGGTCGGCGCGTTCCTGGTGAGCGGGGTGGCGGTGGCGCTCTTCGGGGTCACCGGGCTGTTCGGCCGGCTGATCGCCGCCGTCCCGGCCGGGATCGTCAACGCGATGCTGGCGGGCATCCTCTTCTCCTTCGGCGCCGGGATCTTCGGCGCGGTGAAGGGCGCGCCCGCCCTGGTGCTCGGCAGCTTCGCGGCCTTCCTGCTCGCCAAGCGGCTGGCCCCGCGGTACGCCGTGCCGGCCGCGCTGCTGGTCGGCGGGGTGCTGGCGGCCCTCACCGTCGGGCTGTCGCCGGAGCTCGGCCCGGGCGGGCCGACCAGGCCGGTCCTCACCGTGCCCGCGTTCGCCGGCCCGGCGATGGTGGGCCTGGCGCTGCCGCTCACCATCGTCGCGCTGGCCTCGCAGAACGCGCCCGGCCTCGGGGTGATGCGGGCCTTCGGCTACCGGCCGGACGACCGGCTGCTGATCGGGTCCACCGGTGGGGTCTCCGTCCTGCTGGCGCCGTTCGGCTCACCCGGCATCAACCTGGCGGCGATCACCGCCGCCGTCTGCGCGGGCCCGGAGAGCCATCCCGACCCCCGCCGTCGTTATGTGGCCGGGATGTCGGCGGGCGTGCTCTACCTGTTGGTGGGAAGCTTCGGCGGCGTCCTGGTGAGTCTGTTCACCGGGCTGCCGACGGAGCTGGTCGCGGTGATCGCCGGGGTCGCGCTGCTGGCCTCGCTGCAGGGCAGCCTGGCCGCGGCGGTCGCCGAGGAGCGGGGCCGGGACGCGGCGGTGGTGACCTTCCTGGCCACCGCCTCCGGGATGAGCCTGTACGGCATCGGCTCGGCGTTCTGGGGGCTGCTGTTCGGCCTCGCCACCCACCTGGTGCTGGAGCTGCGGCCGGGCCGGGGCCGCTGAGGTCACGGCCAGTGGTGATCATCCACCTGACAGGACTCATAGGTATGACTGGTGAGGTCCTTGTCGTTCGGCCAGCTCGGTGACATTTTCGCCGATCGGTGAGGCCGACACGCCGGTCCGGGTACGTCTTCGCGTCCACCACCCGGGCGACGCCGGGTGACCGGAACGTCGAGGACGCACCCGTATGCCGCCTGGCAACCCTGGCAGGATCGTCCGGAGTCTGGCCGCGCTCGTGCTGGTGTCCACCGCGGTGCTCCCGGCCGCGCTGGAACTCGTCGGCCCCTCACCGTTCGGGGTGATCGGGCCCGGCGCCCCCGCAGACCGGGCGGTACCGCCGCACACCGCGCTCCGGGCCGACGCGCGCGCCGCCGGCACCGCGCCGACCGTCGACATACGGCGGACCGGCGACCCCGCCAACCGGATCACCCTCGTCCTGCTCGGCGACGGCTACACCACGGAGGAACAGGAGCTGTTCCGCGAACAGGCCGACCGGGCCTGGCACGCGCTGATGGAGATCGAGCCGTTCCGCAGCTACCAGGGGTACTTCAACATAAGGCGGGTCGAGGTCGTCTCCCCGGTCTCCGGCATCGCCGAGACCGAGAACCGGGGCCGCCGGGCCGAGACCCCGCTCGGCATGCACTTCTGGTGCGAGGGCACCGCCCGGCTGCTCTGCGCCGACGAGGACGCCACCGCCCGCCTCGCCGGCCGGGGCGACGGCCCGCAGTACCTGATCGCGCTCGCCAACTCCGGCGAGTACGGCGGCGCCGGCGGCACCGGGGTGACCACGCTGGCCGGCGGCAGCCCGGACGCGGGCCGGATCATCCAGCACGAGATAGGGCACACCGTCGGCGACCTCGGCGACGAGTACGACAGCGCGCCGGACGACGCCGACTACCCCAACCTCTCCGCCGAGAACGCCGACGAGATGCGCCGCAAGCAGGTCAAGTGGTGGCGCTGGCTCGGCGCCGAGTCCCCGGACGGCGCCGGCACGATCGGGGCGTACCGCAGCGCCAACGGCGTCTACCGGCCCACGCCGGACTCGGTGATGCGGACCCTCGGCGGCGCGTACAACCTGCCCTCGCGGGAGGCGATCATCGAGGAGATCTACCGCCGGATCCGGCCGACGGACGCCCCGGTGCCGCCTCCCGGCGACGTCACCGGCCGGCCCCGGCTGGACGTCAGGCCGCTGCCGCTGACCGGGACCAGGCAGCTGCGGGTCGACTGGACGGTGGACGGCGTGGCGGTGGAGCCGCAGTCGCCCGACCGCAGCTGGTTCGACACGGCGCCGCTCGCGCTGGAACCCGGGCACAGCGCCACCGTCACCGCCACCGTCCGGGACACCACCGACTGGGTCCGCGACGAGGCCTTCCGGGACCGGTACATGACCCGGTCGGTCTCCTGGACGGTGGTCGGGTGAGGGCGGCCGGGCGGGTGTGACGGCCGCCGCCGCAGGGTGGCGCGGTGCCGGGCGGGCGGCGGGCGGGAGGGCCGGACGGGAGTGGCCGGATCAGGATGGTTCGTGCCCGTCCTCGATCACCCCGGTCTGGGCGTCCAATGATGGGATGACTACGCTGGGCCCACTATGACCGTGGAGCCCGCCAGTTCAGCCCGCCCCCTGCCAACCGCCGCTCCCCGCGCCACCGCCGCCGCGTCCGCGCCCCCGGTCGCAGCAGCGGCCCCGGCCGTACCCGCGACCGCGCTCCCGGCCGCCTCCGCCGCCCACCCGCCGGGCGGCCGGGCCGCCTGGCTGGCCTGGTCCATCGGCGTCAGCGTCTACGTCCTCGCCGTCATCCACCGCACCAGCCTCGGCGTGGCCGGACTGGACGCCGCCGACCGCTTCGGCATCGGCGCCTCCGCGCTCTCCACCTTCTCGATCCTCCAGGTGCTGGTCTACGCGGCCATGCAGATACCCGTCGGCCTGCTGGTCGACCGGTTCGGACCGCGCCGGGTGCTGCTGCTCGGCGTCCTGCTGCTCAGCACCGGACAGCTCGCCTTCGCCTTCTCCGACGCCTTCGCCCCCGCACTCGCCTCCCGCGCGGTGCTGGGCTGCGGCGACGCGATGACCTTCATCAGCGTGCTGCGGATCGCCGCCCGCTGGTTCCCGGCCGCCAAGAACCCGTTCGTCGCCCAGCTGACCGGCCTCGCCGGGATGGGCGGCAACCTCGTCACCACCGTGGTCCTCGCCCAGGCCCTGCACAGCCGGGGCTGGACGCCCACCTTCACCGCCATCGCCCTGCTCGGCATCGCGGTCTTCGCGCTGGTCGCGCTCTTCCTCCGGGAGGCGCCGGGCACCGCCGGGCCGACGGCTGTTCCCGCTGCGCCGGCCGGGTCCGCCGGGATCCGGCCAGGCGTCCGGCGGCAGGTCCGGGAGGCCTGGCAGGAGCCGGGCACCCGGCTCGGGCTCTGGATCCACTTCACCACCCAGTTCCCCGGCAACGCCTTCGGCCTGCTCTGGGGCCTGCCCTACCTGGTCGAGGCGCAGGGCATGTCCCGCGCCGAGGCCGGCGGCCTGCTCACCGTGCTGGTGCTCGCCAACATGAGCTTCGCCTTCCTCTTCGGCCGGCTGCTCTCCCGCACCGCCCGGGCCCGGCTGCCGATCGTCTTCACCGCCATCGGTGCCACCGCCGTCCTCTGGGCCGCCGTCCTCGCCTGGCCCGGCGGCCACCCGCCGCTCTGGCTGCTGGTCGCGGTCATCCTGGTGATGGGCACCAACGGACCGGCCTCCCTGGTCGGTCTCGACTACGCCCGCGCCCGCAACCCCGTCGAACGCCTCGGCACCGCCTCCGGCATCGTCAACATGGGCGGTTTCATCGGCACGATGATCACGCTCCTCGGCATCGGCGTCCTGCTGGACACCCTCAGCCCCGCCGGCGCCGACACCTACTCCGCGACGGCCTTCCGCTGGGCGTTCTGCTGGCAGTACGTGCCCCTCGCGGTCGGCACGCTGATGATCCTGCGCCTCCGCCGGAAGCTGGCGACAGCGGCGGCGTAGGGTTTCCGACCTGCGGAAACGCGATTGGCCCAGCCATGGGCAAGGGTATTCGGGCGCTACTCCCGACTGGGCCGGGGCAGCACCCGAATGCCGGTCGGGTCACTGCCCGTGTTCGCGCATCAGCTCGGCTATCTGCGAGGGTGAGCCGTGGACGCGGTTGATCCGGCCGCGGTCGACCTCCGCGTACATGAGTCCCTGATCAGGCTGCGGTGCGATGACGGGCTCCGTCCGGACCGGGCCCCGCAGGCGGATCAGGTCCGCCAGCCCCAGCCTCGGACAGCCCGGGACCACCCGGCTGCCCCGGATACCGACCCGCTCCCCTCCGGGGCAGGCGAAGTGCGCGCCGAAGGGCGGCCCGCTGTCGTCCTCGGCGCCGGGCAGGCGGAGGAGCATCTCCCCGTGCCGGCAGTGGACCGTACCGTCCGAGCGGACGACCAGTCCCGGCCAGTCCTCGTGCTCGATCTCGGCGACCACGTACACCTGCCGCCCGATCGCCTCGCCCAGGGTCTCCGCCATCCGCCGCTGCTGCGCGGGGACGTCGGTGTCCCCCCGGCGGACGGAGGGGAGCAGGTCTTCGGCGACCCAGGCTCGGAACGAACGGGCCGAACTCTTGTCGGACCTCATGAGAAGCCCGTAGAGCCCGGCCTCACTGACGACTCCGATGAGCGGATTTCCTTGCCTGTAGGGTTTCTGACCTGCGGAAATGCGGTAACCCTTGTTCCGAACAAGGGTTACCGTCCGCAGGTCGATGGTTCGGTGCTGGTGCGGTTCCAGCACCTTCACGGCATCGCTCGGATTGCCCCGTCCGAGGATCCGGCACACGTCCGCCGTGACGAACCACGGCTCTCCGTCGATCATCACGACCCTGACCGGCTGTCCCGTGACCGGGAAGCTCGACCGCACCAGCACCATCCCGGTCCCCGCCTGTTCGTCGTCCATCCGGACGCCCTCCTTCTTCCGGTTGTCGGTTGACCGGAACAACGAGGCCGAACGCACGCGGTACTGGTGCCAAGGTGACGGACGGGAGCACGAGGCGCGCGGGCCCGGCGCACACGGTGCGTGTACGCCGGGCGGGTGACGGCGGGACTACGGGGTGACGGCGAAGTTGGCGAGGACGCGGTCGGCGAGCTCCTTGTCGCCCTCGACGGCGACCGGGCCGGGGCGGCCGCGGCCGCAGGCGAGGCGGACGTAGGTCTCCCAGTCGAGGGTGAGCTGCACGTCCGGGGCCAGGCTGATGGACTCGTCGACGCTGCCGCGGCCGGCGGAGTCGACCCGCACGGTGCGGAGGAACTCGACGCGGCCGGTGACGTCGACGACCAGGGCGGTGCCGGCCGGGGCGCCCGCCTGGTGGGCGACCGCCGTCGGCAGGGCCTCCAGCAGGACGTCGCGGGCGATCAGCGCGGCGGGGGAGTCCAGGTCGCCGGGCAGGCCGAGGGCGCGCCGGAGGTCCTGCTCGTGCACCCAGACGTCGAAGGCCCGCAGGCGGAGCAGCTCGTGGTACGGCACCTCGCCGCGGTGCGGGCCGCCCGGCCGGCGGACCCGCTCGGTGGGGGTCTGCCTGGCGTTCCGCAGCGCGCGGGAGCGGCGGATGATCGTGTACTCCAGCTCGCTGGTCATCTCCAGCGCGGTGTGGCAGCGGCGCTTGTCGACCGGCAGTTCGATGTAGCGGGCGTACTCGGTGGTGACGTGGCGGAGGTCACGGGGGAGCGAGTGGATCGGACGGGGGTCGCCGAGCAGCTCGGACTCGACGGCGATGACGTGCGAGACGATGTCGCGGACGGACCAGCCGGGGCATTCGGTGGCCCGGTTCCAGGATCCCTCCGGCAGCGGGCTCACCAGCTCGGATATCGCCTCGATGGACTGCGTCCACGCGTCGGTGTACGCCTGCACGGTCTGGTTGTCCGTCACGGGAATCTCCGGCCCTCCGTCAGCTGCCTTGCCACGCGCGCCCAGGGTTCGGGTGGCCGGGAAGGTCCGGCTTCCGGGCGCACACGCTAACCGCACGTTACGCTGCCCGGTGAGAGCAGGGCAGCGCTTTCGGGTGACGATCGTAGGACTCTTGCCGTGGACGGTGGTACTGTGCGCGCTTCATTGATCCAACTCGCGGTGACCGACGCCGAGCCGCCCGCCGAGCGGCGGGCCCGCGCGGCCGCGCTGGTCCGGGCCCAGCAGGGGGCCGACCTGGTCGTCCTGCCGGAGCTGTGGCCGCTCGGCGGCTTCGCCTACGACCTCTGGTCGGACGGCGCGGAGGCCCTGGACGGGCCGACCTCGGACGCGATGGCGGCGGCCGCGAAGGCGGCCGGTGTCTGGCTGCACGCCGGTTCGATCGTCGAGCGCGATCCGGACGGGCCGATCTACAACACCTCGCTGCTGTTCGCCCCGGACGGCGAGCTGGTGCACACCTACCGCAAGATCCACCGCTTCGGCTTCGACAGCGGCGAGGCGGTGGTGATGGGGGCCGGTCAGGAGATCGTCACCGCGGCGACGGACGTCGGCACGCTGGGCCTGGCGACCTGCTACGACCTGCGCTTCCCGGAGCTGTTCCGGGCGCTGCTGGACGCGGGTGCGCAGCTGCTGGTGATCCCGGCGGCGTGGCCGGCCCGGCGGCGGGAGCACTGGACGCTGCTGAACCGGGCCCGTGCGGTGGAGGAGCAGACGTTCGTGCTGGCCTGCAACACGGCGGGGACGCACGGCGGGGTCGAGCAGGCGGGCCACAGCATCGTGGTGGACCCGTGGGGCCGGGTGCTGGCCGAGGCGGGGGCGGGGGAGGAGGTGCTGACCGTGGAGTTCGACCCGGCGGAGGTCGCCGAGGCGCGCGCCGAGTTCCCGGTGCACCGGGACCGGCTGCTCGGGATCCCGGCGCCCGTCCAGCGGTAGGACCGGCCTCCCGGCCCCTTTCCGGGGGCCGGGGGCGCGTACGGGGCGCGCCCGGCGTATGGGGGGCTTGTACACGTCGGTGTCCTTTTTGAGAAGATGAGCCTTCGTCGTGTTACCAGCTGTTCCACCGCCGGTCTGTCCCCGTCAGGCCGTCCAGCCCGCCGAGGAGGTCGCGCGCGTGTTCGGCACCGGCCCAGGCGACGCCCGCACCGTGATCCAGCGGAACAGCCTGCGCGAGCAGATCGCCGGTGCGCTCCGCGAGGAGATGATGGCCGGTCGGCTGGAGGCCGGGCGCAACTTCACCGTCAAGGAGATCGCCGAGCTGTACGGGGTCTCCGCCACCCCGGCCAGGGAGGCGCTGGTCGACCTGTCCGCGCAGGGGCTGCTCCGGGCCGAGCACCACCGCGGCTTCACGGTGCCCGAGTTCGGCTGGGCCGACTTCCTGGAGATCTTCGAGTCCCGGGTGCTGATCACCGACAGCTACTTCCGCCAGCTGGCCGCGCGCCCCGGCCCGGTGGACGAGAGCCGGCTGCCCTCGCTGCGCCGCCGGGCGGACGCGGCGGTGCGGGCGGCCAGGGCCGGGAACCTGGACGTGATGGTGGGGTGCGACCGCCGGTTCTGGCAGGAGGTCTCCGGGCTGCTCGGCAACCGCCGGATCGCCGACTACCTGGACTGGCTGCGGGTGCAGTCCTGGATGTTCGCCGCGCCGCACCTGCGGGCGACGTCCGAGCTGGCCGGGGTCTGCTGGGACAGCCACGTCGAGCTGGTGGACGCGATCGAGGCCCGGGACCTGGCGGGCGCGCACCGGATCGTCTGCGAGTACAACCTCTTCACCGTCCGGCTGCTGGCCGGGCTGACCGGGCAGCCGGTCGAGTCGGTGGGCGTGCTGGCCCTGCTGGCCGGGCGGCCGAGGGAGGTCGGGGACGGCCCGCCGGACGGCCGCGCGCCCGGTGCCGCCGGTCCCGGCGGGGACCCGCCCGTCGGCGTCGGCGCGGGCCTCCCGGGGGCCCCGGACGGGCCCGGGGGCGCCGTACCGGCGGAGCTCCCGCCCGGCGGCGGGGCGGGGCCGGACGGGGTGGCGCACGACGGCGCCGCGGCCCGTCCGGGCGAGGCGGTCCGCGGCGCCGGCCCGTCCCGGCCGGCCGGCGGCGCCCGGAGCCGGGAGCACGAGCTGGGCCGGGAGCTGGGCCGCGAACTCGGCCTGGGCCTCGGCCTGGTGCCGCAGCCCCGCTCCGTTCCGTACGTCCGCTTCGGCCGCCGGCTGCCCGAACCGCCGCCCGGCCAGCTGCCGGAGGGGCGGCCAGGTCCGCATCGCGCGCCGGGCCGGTAGGGTGGGCGGTCGTTCGCCCCGGCCGGTCCCCGTACCGACCGCCCGGGTGGCGACCCGCCCTTCCGCCGTCCGCCGCCCCGCGCGGTCGGCTCCCGACGCCCGGAGAGGAAGAGCCGGCCCATGGCCTGCGACCTCTGGCTCGTCCCGCTGGTGGACGTGCTGAGCCACAGTCCCGACAACCCCTTCCGGGACGACCTCGCGCTCTACAACCACGTGCTGGCCTCGTACGGCCTGCCCGAGGTGCCGGTGTACCAGTACGTGCCCGGTCTCAGCGGAGCGGTCGAGCCGATAGCCGCCTTCGACTACGACTCGCTGCACTTCCTGCGCCGGGCCTACCTGCTGGGCCTGACCGGTCTGGACATCACGCCGGTCGACGAGCTCGGCGGCGACTACGAGCAGCTGCTGGAGATGTTCGAGAGCAGCGCCGAGCAGTCGCACCTGGTCTGGCACTTCGACCACGCAGGCGCGTACGTGCCGATCGAGTTCGCCGTCCCGCTGGTGGACGAGGCGCTGCTCGCCTCCGGGGGCCCGCTCGGCTCCAGCCACGGGCTGCTGCGGGAGCTCCAGGCCGTCGCCCCGGCGCTGGGCATCGACCCGCTCGACCCGCCGGCCCCGACCCGGCCGCTCGGCCCGACCGGCCTGGAGCAGCCGTTCGGCCCGCCGCTGGACGACCTGCACCCGTTCGCCCGGGAACGGCACGCCTGGGCGGGCCTGTACGCGGCGGCGGCCCGCAGCCTGCACCAGGGCTCGATGATCGTCTTCGCCTGACGGGACGCTGCGGGGGCGCCCGCCGGCCTCCCGGTCGCGGCGCGCGGCCGTGGCCCGCGGCGGACCCGTGGCGCCCTTCGGCGGAGCCCGCCCGGCCCGCCGGTCCGTGGAGCCGCCGGAGCCCGGGGAACTGCCCCCCGGAGCCCGTCAGGTCCCGTCGGTCAGGTCCCGTCCGGTCCCGCCCGCCGGACCCGCGGCCGACCGGCCCACGGGTCCGTCACCGCAGCGGGCCCTCCGGCGGGCGCTGGCGCGGCATGGTCGGCCGGGTGCCCGGCGGCGGCAGCACCCGTACCTGGGCGCCGATGCCCGGCTCGGTGCGCCCGCCCCAGCTGCCGGCGGCCTGGGTGGGGAGCTGGGTCATCCCGGCCCGGAACTCCAGCATCCACTCCGAGGTCTCGGTGCGGACCATGTCCGAGATGTCCTCGCAGAACCGCCGCAGCACGCCGAGGCAGCGCTCGGCGGCCTCGCCCGCGGTGCCCTCGGTCGGACCGAGCACCTCCCGCACGCACTCCGACGCCCAGTCGAACTGGAAGGCCTCCAGGCGGCGCTGCAGCGCCTGGGCGGTGGACACGTCCCGCATCCAGCCGGAGGTCAGGCCGAACACCCGGTCGGCCCCGTAGCAGGCGGCGGCCAGCGACAGCCCGACGTACCCCCAGCTGGTGGCGTGCGCGACCGACCCGGTCAGGTCGACCAGCGGGGCGGTCACCCCGCCGATCGCGAACCCGGCCGTGCCGAACCGCAGCACCCGGGCCCAACGGCGCTTCCAGACGCGGTCCTTGCGGTACCACTCGATCGCCTCGACCGCCCGCTCCTCGGACCAGCGGTAGAGCTCCTCCAGCCGCTCGGCGGGCTCGCCCCAGTCCCCGAGGGGGAACTGGCGGGTGCTCAGATCGGACCGGCGGCGCGTGGAGGCGTGGCGCGCGACGGTCGCGGTCGGCGGGTCCTCCTCGCCGATCTCCTTGCCCCAGGCACTCTCCTCGGGCTGCATTTCCGGCTGGCTCACCTGTGGGGCTCCCTGTGGCGGGCGGACTGCTGGGTCTGACTGTGTGCCGCCTGACGTGTCATCGGCCTGACGGCCGGTGGAACACCGGGCGACGCGTCGGACACGGGTCGGTCCGGGGCGGGATCGGGTGCCCCGGAGCGGCGGTACCGGCCGGCTGCCGGTGGTGGTCCAACAGCACTTCTTACCGCCAAATGGCTGACCGTGTGGGCGCTTCGCCAATGATCGTTACCGGATTCGGCCACCTGATACCGAGGTGGGAGGGTTGCGGCGGGCGGCGAGATTTCACCCGTCCGAGCGAGGCGCCGGTGACCCGCTGTCCTGACCCGGACACCCCGGGCTCATGACCGGGGCCGGATCCTGGAGGATCCTCCGAGGCCGTGCGTGTACCGGCACCCTCCGGTCGTGCCTTCGGACGGGACCGGAGAGCGGCCCGAACCGGCCACCGGCTACCCTTGCGCAGCGTGAAGGTCCTCGTCATCGGCGGCGGCGCCCGCGAACACGCCCTGTGCCGCTCTCTGTCCCAAGATCCCGCCGTGACCGAGCTGCACTGTGCCCCGGGCAACGCCGGGATCGCGCAGGTGGCGACGGTCCACCCGGTCGACCAGCTGGACGGCGCGCAGGTCGCGGCGCTCGCCCGGCGGCTCGGCTCCGACCTGGTCGTGGTCGGCCCGGAGGCCCCGCTCGTCGCGGGCGTCTCCGACGCCGTGCGCGCGGCCGGCATCCCGGTCTTCGGCCCGTCCGCGGAGGCCGCCCGACTGGAGGGCTCCAAGGCCTTCGCCAAGGACGTGATGGCCGGCGCCGGCGTGCCCACCGCCCGCTCCTACGTCTGCACCACCGCGGAGGAGGCGGCCGAGGCGCTGGACGCCTTCGGCGCGCCCTACGTGGTGAAGGACGACGGCCTGGCCGCCGGCAAGGGCGTCGTGGTCACCTCCGACCGCGAGGCCGCGCTGGTCCACGCCGCCGCCTGCGAGCGGGTGGTCATCGAGGAGTACCTGGACGGCCCCGAGGTCTCGCTCTTCGCGATCACCGACGGCACCACCGTCGTGCCGCTCCAGCCGGCGCAGGACTTCAAGCGCGCGCTGGACGGTGACGAGGGTCCCAACACCGGCGGCATGGGTGCCTACTCGCCGCTGCCGTGGGCCCCCGAGGGCCTGGTCGAGGAGGTCCTGGAGACCGTCCTGCAGCCGACCGTGGACGAGCTGCGCCGCCGGGGCACCCCGTTCTCCGGCCTGCTCTACGCCGGCCTGGCGCTGACCTCGCGCGGCACCCGGGTGATCGAGTTCAACGCCCGCTTCGGCGACCCGGAGACCCAGGTCGTGCTGGCCCGGCTCCGCACCCCGCTGGCGGACGTCCTGCACGCCTCGGCCACCGGCACGCTGGACCAGCTGGAGCCGCTGCGCTGGGACGAGGGCGCCGCGGTCACCGTGGTGATCGCCTCCGAGGGCTACCCGGAGGCGCCGCGCACCGGCGACCCGATCGAGGGCCTGGCCGAGGCGGAGGCCGCCGACGGCACCGCGTACGTGCTGCACGCGGGGACCAGGCTGGACGAGGACGGCCGCGTGCTCAGCGCGGGCGGCCGGGTCCTGTCCGTCACCGCCACCGGTACCGGCCTCGCCGAGGCGCGGGACCGGGCGTACCGGGCGCTCGACCGGATCTCGCTCAAGGGCGGTCAGCACCGGACCGACATCGCGCTGAAGGCCGCGGGCTGACGCCTTCCCCCCTCCGCACCCCCCTGGGCCCCCGGCGAGCGACCGCCGGGGGCCCAGGCGTTCCCCGGTCCCGGCGGGTCCCGGCGGGACGGCGGGGGACAGGGGGAGGTGCGCCTCCGGGGGAGGCCGGAAGGCCGGGGGAAGGGCCGCCGGACAACCCCCATGGCCGCAGCACCGACCGGCGTTTCGGGGGTGGGAGGGGCCGGAGTGGTTCCGGTGGCCGGCGCACCGTTCGGCGGCCGGAATCCAGCCCATCGAGTGACAGCGGCCGCATCCGGCTGACGCAACCGGGCGCCCGGCCTTATGGTGCGCTGGATCGCAGCGCCCGGGCCGCACCGCTCCTGGTCGCCGCCGGGTAGCGGTGGTCGCGCGGGGAGATGCTGGACGGCGTCCGGCCGGGTCGAGGCCCGGGGCGCTTCGCACGACGCCCGGGTGACGCCGTCCGGAATCCGGACTGCGTCACCGGGACGAGTGGAAACCGGGAGGATCCGGAACACCCACCCGGACACGGGCGTCGAGAATGTCAGAAGCGCCACGCAGCATGCACTACCGGGGATCGGACGTCACCGTGCCCCGGTCGGAACTGATCGTTTCGAGTCGGCTCGGGCTCCCGTTCACGGGGCACCCGAGGACTCCGAAGGGGGTGCCGCACCGTATGGCCGTTGTCGACACCGCGCGCGCTCACGCCCAGGCCGTCCTGCGGATCCGAGGTCTCGCCCTGGCGGCCGCCGCGCTGCCCGCCGCCGTCGCGGCGGTGCTGCTCGCGGGCCGGTTCACCGGCCGGCTAGGCGCCCCCGGGTCCCCGGACGCCGCCGGCTGGGACGCCGCCCGCTGGGTGCTCTGCGCGGTCGCCGCGCTCACCCTGCTGGTGGCCGGGCTGGCCGCCCGGACCTACCGCAGGGCCGTGCCGCCGCAGATCCCTGCCGTCCCGCTCGACCGGAGGCAGGCGCCCGAGCTGTACCGGCTGATCGACGAGCTGGCCGACCGGCTGGAGGTCCCCGCGCCCTCCGCCATCGCGCTCACCCCGGACTGCGACAGCTGGCTGGAGGACGTCCGGACGCCCCGCCCGGGCGGCCGCCGGTCCCGCCGGGCCGGCCACGAGCAGCCCGCGCCGGTCCTGGTGATCGGCTCGCCGTTCCTCTGGTGGATGCGGGCCGGCGAGCTGCGCGCCCTGCTGGCCCCGGTGGTGGCCGGCACCTCGCCCGCCGCCGACCCCGAGATCGCCGCCGCCCGCCGCTTCCTGCGCGCCCTGGACGCCAGCCTGGACACCGCTCCGGCCTCCGGCCCGGCCTGCGCCCCGGTGCCGGACGGCCCCCGCCCGGCCCGCCGCGGCCCGGCCGCGCTCACCGACCGGATCACCCGCCGACTGCTCGGCGCCTGCCGCGGCCACGCCGCCGAGCTGGAGCGGGCCGTCGCCGGCTGGGCCTCCGAGCAGGCCCGCGGCGTCGACTACGGCCTGCGGATCGCCGCCCAGGAGCAGGTCGGCCTCGCCTACGCGGGCTGGGACCGGCTGCTCACCCGGGTCGCCCTGCCCGCCTGGCGGCTCGGCCGGCACCCCGCCCACCTCAACGCGGGCGTGGTCGCCGCACTCACCGAGCTGTCCCGGCGCGACCGGCTGGCCGACGGCTACGGCAGCAGGCTCGGCGACCGGCCCGCCTGCGACCTGCTGGAGGAGCCGGGCACGGTGGACGCGGCGGTCTCCCGGCTCGCCGCCGAGCTGTTCTTCGGCCGGCCCGCCTCCGGTGCCTGGCGCGAGCTGGAGTGGGCCGACTACCCGGCCGACGTGGTGGACGCCGGCTGGCGCGCCCGGGCCGCCGACCTGCAGTCCGCGCTGGACCGGCTCGCCCCGCAGGCCCGTCCCGGCGCCCCGACGCTGACCCGGCTGCTGGTCCGGCTCGCGGAGGGCGACGGCGAGCGGCTGGCCGCCGCGCTGACCGCCCAGCTGGCCCGCACGGCCGCCCCCGCACCGCTGCTCGAACCCGTCCGCAGCGGGCGGGACGTGCTGGTCGACCACGTCACCGCGATGGTCTGCTGCGCCTCCGTGGACACCGCCGGGGCCGTGCCCGGACTGGACTGGCTGGACGGTCCGGTGCTGCAGCTCGGCGGGGTCCGCCGCACCGACCTGGCCGAGCCGGTCGCGCAGGCCGTCGAGCAGGGCCAGGACGGTCCGCTGCGGGCCTGGCTGGACGCCGCGGGCGTCCGGCTGGAGAAGCCCGTCCGGCTCTGAGGCCGGGACCCGGGGGCGCGTGCCCCCGGGGTGAGCGCCCCCGGCCCGGTCGGCCGCCCCGGGTCTTCGCAGGCCGGAGGCCCTCCGGCGGCCGGCCGGGAGATTCATCACCACTAGTTGCTACCGTAGGGTGACGCAGCGCCAGCACTGTGTGGTGTATTAGACCGCACGCACATCCGGGAGGCACATGCCAACCGGCGGAGGTGCACCTGGGAGGGGCGCGTGGGGACGGAACTCAACCGCCGCTGGGAGTCCGGGACGCACGCGCACAGCGTCGCCGACCCCTTCGGCCAGGGCCCGCTGCCCTGGCTGCGCAGCCCGGAGCAGTACCTCGCGGGCGCCGAGGGCGCCGTCCCCTGGTACGTGTCGGTGGACGCCCCCGGGCAGCGGCCGCTGTCCGCCGGCCTCCGCGGCAAGCCGCCGGTCGGCACCCCGCTCAGCTCCAACGACGGGGACCAGCAGATCAAGGGCTTCGCCTCGGCCGGCGTGGTCCGCCCCGGGGGCTCGGTGGACTTCCGGGTCACCGTCAACCCGCCCCGCGAGTTCACCGTCGACGTCTACCGGATCGGCCACTACGCCGGGGACGGCGCCCACCACATGACCTCCAGTCCGCTGATCGCGGGCATGGTCCAGCCCGCCCCGCTGGTCGCCGGCCGGACCGTCTCCTGCCACCACTGGTGGCACACCTGGCGGCTGCAGATCCCGGCCCACTGGCGGCCCGGCGCCTACGTCGCCGTGCTCACCACCGCCGACATGCTGCACCGCAGCCACATCCCCTTCACGGTCCGGGACTTCGAGGACCGGACGGGCGCCGCCGAACTGCTGCTGGTGGTCCCCGACGTGACCTGGCAGGCGTACAACCTGTTCCCCGAGGACGGCCGCAGCGGCGCCAGCCTCTACCACGCCTGGGACGACGGGGGCGGGCTGGTCGGCGAGCCCGAGGCGGCCGTCACCGTCTCCTTCGACCGCCCGCACGCCACCGCCGGCCTGCCGCTGCACGTCGGCCACGCCTACGACTTCATCCGCTGGGCCGAGCGGTACGGCTACGACCTCTCCTACGCCACCGCCACCGACCTGCACGCCGGTCTGGTGGACCCCTCCCGGCACAAGGCACTGGTCTTCCCCGGCCACGACGAGTACTGGTCCGAGCCGATGCGCCGGGCCGCCGAACGGGCCAGGGACGGCGGCACCTCGCTGGTGTTCCTCTCCGCCAACACCATGTACTGGCGGGTCGAGCTGAGCGCGGCGCCCTCCGGCGAGCCCAACCGGCTGCTCAACTGCCGCAAGCGGCAGAAGGTCCAGCCCGGCAGCCCGGCCACCGGGGTGCCCGGCGCGGCCAGCGCCCTCTGGCGCGACGCGGGCGAGCCCGAGCAGCACCTGCTCGGCCTGCAGTACTCCGGCCGGGTCGCCGCGCCCGTCCCGCTGGTCGCCCGGCACACCGGCCACTGGCTCTGGGACGGCACCGGCGTCCAGGAGGGCGACCAGCTGCCCGGACTGGTGGCCGGCGAGGCCGACCGCTACTACCCCAAGGTCGCGCTGCCCGCGCACACCGACCGGGTGCTGCTCTCGCACTCCCCGTACCGGGACCCGGCGGGCCGGACGCGCTACCAGGAGACCTCGCTCTACCGGGCCCCCAGCGGCGCGTACGTCTTCGCCTCCGGCACCTTCGCCTGGTCGCCCGCCCTCGACCGCCCCGGGCTCACCGACGAGCGGATCCAGCGGGCCACCGCCAACCTGCTCGACCGTCTCTGCAAGAACGGCTGAGCCGCCCGGGCAGGGGGCCGCGCGGGCGGTCGTGACAGACTCGACCCCAGTGACCTCCCCTTTCGCGCCCCACGCCCGCGAACGACCCCTGAGGACTGAGACGACCTTGAGCGGATTTGTCACCAAGCCCGAGCCGGTCCAGGTGCCCGGCCTGGTCCACCTGCACACCGGCAAGGTGCGCGACCTCTACCGGGCCGAGTCCGGCGAGCTGGTGATGGTCGCCAGCGACCGCACCTCGGCCTACGACTGGGTGCTGCCCAACGAGATCCCGGACAAGGGCCGCATCCTGACCCAGCTCTCGCTGTGGTGGTTCGACCGGATCGCCGACCTGGTGCCCAACCACGTGATCTCCACCGACGTCCCGGCCGGCGCCCCCGCCGACTGGAAGGGCCGGACGCTGATCTGCCGCAGCCTGGACATGGTCCCGGTCGAGTGCGTGGCCCGCGGCTACCTGGCCGGCTCCGGCCTGGAGGAGTACCGCGACTCCCGCACGGTCTGCGGGATCGCCCTGCCCGAGGGCCTGGTGGACGGCTCGGAGCTGCCCGCCCCGATCTACACCCCGGCGCTCAAGGCCGAGGTCGGCGAGCACGACGAGAACGTCCCCTACGAGGAGACCGCCCGCCGGATCGGCGCGGAGCTGGCCGCCCAGCTGCGGCAGACCACGCTGGCCGTCTACTCCCGGGCCCGGGACATCGCCCGCGAGCGCGGCATCATCCTGGCCGACACCAAGTTCGAGTTCGGGCTGCTCGACGGCGAGCTGGTGATCGGTGACGAGGTGCTCACCCCGGACTCCTCGCGGTTCTGGCCGGCCGACCGGTGGGAGCCGGGCCACGCCCAGCCCTCCTACGACAAGCAGATCATCCGCGACTGGCTGACCTCCCCGGCCTCCGGCTGGGACCGGAAGAGCGAGCAGCCGCCGCCGCAGCTGCCCGCCGAGGTGGTCGCGAAGGTCAGCGCCAAGTACGTCGAGGCCTACGAGCGGCTGACCGGCCTCAGCTGGGTCTGACCCTCTGCGGCGCCCGCGGGCGCGGCTGATCGGCTCCGGCTCAGATCCAGCCGTGCTCGCGGGCGATCCGCACCGCCGCGTGGCGGTTCTCGGCGCCCAGCTTGGCCGCCGCCGAGGAGAGGTAGTTGCGGACGGTGCCCTGCGAGAGCGACGCGCGCACGGCGATCTCCGCGATCGGGGTGCCGTCGGCGGCCAGCTCCAGGACGTCCGTCTCGCGCGGGGTCAGCGGGGTCTCCCCGGCGGCGATCGCGTCCGCCGCCAGCTCCGGGTCCACGTACCGGCCGCCGGCCCGCACCGTGCGGATGATCCCGGCCAGGTCGGCCGCCGAGACGGTCTTCGGCAGGAAGCCCCGGATCCCGACCTCCAGCGCCCGCTTCAGGTAGCCCGGCCGGCCGTGGCCGGTGACGATCATGCAGCGGCAGTCGGGCAGCAGGGCGCGCAGCCGGGTCGCCACCTCGATGCCGTCCAGCCCGGGCATCTGCAGGTCGAGCACCGCGACGTCCGGCCGGTGCGCCTCGGCCATCGCCACCGCCTCCGGACCGGAGGCGGCCTGGGCGACCACCGTGATGTCCTCCTCCAGCGCGAGCAGCGCGGCCAGCGCCCCCCTGATCAGGTGCTCGTCGTCGGCGAGCAGGACGCGGACGGGCGCGGTGTCGGTCATCGGTGGTGCCCTCCGGGGGGAGCGGTTCAGATCGGGACGCTGGCGAGCAGCCGGAAGCCGCCCGGTCCGGCGTCCGGCAGGGTCAGCTCGCCGTCGTGGGCGGCGAGCCGCTCGCGCAGGCCGCGCAGCCCGGTGCCGCTGCCCTGGGAGGGCAGCGGGACGGCCGGCACCCCGTCATTCTCCAGCTCCAGCACCGCCCGGTGGTCCTCCCGGCGCAGCCGGATCGAGCAGCTGGCCGCCTCGCTGTGCCGCAGCACGTTGGTGGTGGCCTCGCGGATCACCCAGCCGAGCACCGACTGGACCGCGGCCGGCAGCTCGTGGGCGTGCTCGCCGAGGTCGATCTCGCAGGCCACGTCGGCCGCGCGGAGCACCGCGCGGGCGCCGATCGCCTCCGCGTGCAGGTCCGCCGTGCGGTAGCCGCGGATCACGTCCCGGACCTCGCGCTGGGACTCCTGGGCGATCTTCTGCACCTCGGCCATCTGGGCGGCGGCCTCCGGGCGGCCGCGCCGGGCCAGCTGGACGGCCAGCTCGCTCTTCAGCGCGATGGTGGTGAGGTTGCGGCCCATCACGTCGTGCAGGTCGCGGGAGAACCGCAGCCGCTCCTCGGCGACGGCCAGCCGGGCCTGGGCCTCGCGGGCGGTGTCCAGCTCCCAGACCACCGACTGCAGCCAGGCGAAGCTGCGGCAGCTGCAGCCCATGAAGACCATGGTGGCCGCGGTGAACACCAGCATCCCGCAGGTGGTCGCCAGGTCCACGCCGGCCAGCATGAGCGCGGGGGCGACGGCCAGGAGCGCGGCGAGTCCGGCGAGGGCCGCGGTGCGCGGCGGCAGTCCCACGGCGGCCGGGCCGAAGGAGGAGAAGAGCATGGCGACCACGATGGAGGCGGTGAACGGCACGCTCTCCGTGCCGTCGCCGGTCCGGGGGCCGATCAGCATGACGGCCCAGGAGCCGGCCACCGTGACGCCCCCGGTGATCAGGAGCCAGCGGGGGTGGTCGCCGGGCCGCTTCAGGTAGTGGTCCAGCGAGGTGCGGTAGGCGCGGAGGGTCACCAGGATCAGGGCGAGGCCGATGACCAGGCTGACCTGGACGGAGGCCGGGTACTCCCGGCTCTCCGGGGCGGCGGAGACGCTGCTCAGCAGGGCGGCCGGCAGCGGGGCGAGCGCCATCAGGTAGAGCGACCAGCGGAGGTAGAGCTCGGAGCGCTGGGGCTTGCCGAGGCCCCGCCACCTGCGCACCGGGTTCACGACGTCCATCTGTTCCCCTCCCCGTCCGACCATGATCGTGCTGCTGCCTTCTTATCAGAGGTGGAGCGGGGAGCGGGCCTTCGCTTCCGGGCACCCGCCGCTCAGCGGCGCGGCTCCCAGCGGAAGTACCGGACGGCGCCCCAGGCGGCGAGGGCGAGCCAGACCGAGCCGGTGATCAGGTGCGGGGCGGCGGTGGACCAGGTGCCGGCGAAGCCGGTGGCGGCGGCCGAGCCGTCGGTGCCGAACCAGCCGACCCGGATCAGCTGGAAGGCCGGGGTGGTGGGCAGCAGCCGGCAGATGTCGGCGACCCGGTCGGGCATGACCTCCAGCGGGAAGAACAGGCCGGAGCCGAACTGGGAGAGCATCAGGACCGGCATGGTGGTGATGCCGGCGCTCTCCACGGTCTTGGTGAAGGCGCTGGAGACGGCGGCCAGGGCCATCAGGGTGCCGACGGCCAGGACCAGGCCGACGAGCAGCAGCAGCGGGTTGACCGGCGCGGTGAGCTTCAGCACCGAGGCGCCGGCGATGCCGACCACCGTGCACATCAGCAGCGCCAGGGCGACGGAGGGGACGGCGGTGCCGGCCAGGATCTCGATGTCCCGGGCCTCGCCGGTGCGCAGCCGCTTGAGCACCAGCTCGCCGCGGCGGGCCACGTAGGCGGCGGTCAGGTTGTAGTAGACGACGAAGGCCAGCACCATCCCGACGGCGCCGTTGACCAGCAGCGAGTCGACGTCGAGGCCGGGGGTGGTCTCGGCCTGCTGGTCGAGCACGCTCTTCAGCCCGCCGATCAGCAGCAGGGGCAGCAGCAGGGCGGTGAACAGGGCGGTCCGGTTGCGCAGCAGCAGGACGCCCTCGGCCCGGCCGAGGGCCAGCAGCCGCCGGGTGACGGTGCTCCGGGGGCCGGCGGCGGTGGCGGGGACGGTGGCGGTGGTCATCGGGCGAGTCCCATCAGGCGGCGGCGGGCGGAGGGGGCGGCGGGGGTGTCGGCCGGGGGCCGGTGGGCGGCCTCGGAGGCGATGGCGAGGAAGGCCTCCTCCAGGGAGGCGCTGCGGGCGTCGAGCGCGCCCAGCTCGATGCCGTGGTGGTTGGCCCAGCCGAGCAGGTCGGTGAGGGTCGCCTGGAGGCGCGGGGTCTGGACGGTGATCTTCCGGCCGTCGGCGGCCAGGGTGGCACCGGCCAGCTGCGGCAGGGAGGTGCCGGAGTACTCGGGGAGCTCGAAGGAGATCCGGGAGGGCCGCCCGGCGATCACCTCGGCCACCGTGCCGGTGGTGACCACCTGGCCGCCGTGCATGATCGCCAGCCGGTCGGCCAGCTCCTCGGCCTCCTCCAGGTAGTGCGTGGTGAGCAGCACCGTGGTGCCCTGGGCGCGCAGCTCGCGGACCAGCCGCCAGACGGCGACCCGGGCCTCCGGGTCGAGGCCGGTGCTCGGCTCGTCCAGGAAGAGCACCTCGGGCCGGCCGAGCAGGGCCATCGCCAGGTCGAGCCGGCGGCGCTCGCCGCCGGAGAGCTGCTTGACCCGGACGTTGCGGCGGTGGGTGAGGTCGACCAGGTCCAGCGCCTCGTCCAGCGGGCGGGCGTTGCTGGTCATCCCGGCCCAGGACCGGCCGGTCTCGGCGACGGTGAGGTCGCCGGGGAAGCCGCCCTCCTGGAGCATGATGCCGATCCGGGGCCGGACGGCGTCCCGCTCGCGGTGCGGGTCGTGGCCGAGCACCCGGACGCTGCCGTCGCTCGGGGCGGCGAGCCCCTCGATCAGCTCCATGGTGGAGGTCTTGCCGGCCCCGTTGGTACCCAGCAGGGCGAACAGCTCGCCGCGGCCGACGGTCAGGTCGACGCCGCGGACCGCGTGGTAGCGGGAGCTTCCGGTGCCGTAGTGACGGTGGAGGTCGGTGACCTCGATCACGTGCTCGCCGTGGACGGGCTGGCTGGTTTCCATGCTCCAAGCCTCCCGTCGCCGGGGCGCCGCAGGCAGTGCACGGCCTCACCGGAACGGGGTGCGGATCCACGGGTCGGCCATGACAAATGTCATCGGCCGGAGCGCGGGTGCCCCGGAAGCGGACCGGGGAATGCCGGGAACGCCGAAGGGCCCTCTCGACCGAGAGGACCCTTCGTACTGGAGCGGACGACGAGATTCGAACTCGCGACCCTCACCTTGGCAAGGTGATGCTCTACCAACTGAGCCACGTCCGCATGATGGAGATATTGAGTTGTGCTGTGCTCGCGCACTGCGAGCGGACGACGAGATTCGAACTCGCGACCCTCACCTTGGCAAGGTGATGCTCTACCAACTGAGCCACGTCCGCACGGTGCCTGGTGGGGCACCGGCCGCCTCTCCGGATCTCTCCGTTGCGGCGACGAGGAATACTCTACAGCATCCGTCGGGGTGGTCGTCCCGCCCTTTGGGGCCGGGCGGGACGACCGGGTGCCGCGGTGGTCAGTTCGCCTCGGCGAACGCCTCGTACACGTGCTTCGGGATGCGGCCGCGGGCCGGCAGCTCCATGCCGCGGGACTGGGCCCAGGCACGGACGGCGGCGGGGTCCGGGGTGAGCGCGGTGCGCCGGAAGGACTTCCCGGTACGGCTCTGGCGGCGGCCGGCCGCGACGAACGGGGCGAGGGCCTCCCGCAGCTTTTCCGCGTTGTCCACGGACAAATCGATCTCGTACGACTTCCCGTCGACGCCGAAGTGGACGGTTTCCGCGGCGGAGCCGCCGTCCAGGTCGTCGGAGAGCGTGACAACTACACGCTGAGCCATGGGTGTCAATCCTCTCGGGCAATTCGGCCGGCAGGGCGCGGGTGCGCTCCGGGGCCTGATGTGCACCGCTAGCGCAAGCGCATACGGGCAGGCCCGATGGCATGCCGGATACGCAGCACTTGCCGCAGCAGGTGGCCCTATTCTGCACCCGAAGCGGGGAGAAATCGAAGAGTCCGGCTTTCTTTTCCGGATATTCACGTGTCTTCGTCGTCACGTCGGATACCCGTGCACTCGGCTGGGGGATCTGTCCCGGAGTGGCGGTATTCGCGTGCTCTTCGGGTGTTCTCGCTGGGGTCCGGGAATCCGGCGAAATGGGACGGTGTGCGGGGGGTGCCCGGCGGTCGGAGCCCTTGCCGCGTAAGGGTCCCGGGTCTACGCGCGTCGCCCTCCCCGGCCAGCAATCCCGCCCGAAACCCCCGGTAGTCTGGAGTTCCCCCGCCTCACGAAGACACCACCGGGAGTGCCAGTGGCACGCGTCGTAGTCGACGTCATGCTCAAGCCGGAGATCCTCGACCCCCAGGGACAGGCGGTGCAGCGCGCACTGCCCCGTCTCGGATTCACCGGGATCGCCGACGTCCGCCAGGGCAAGCGTTTCGAGCTGGAGCTGGAGGGCCCGGTCGACGACGCCGCGCTCGCCCGTATCCGCGAAGCCGCCGAGACCTTTCTCGCCAACACCGTGATCGAGGACTACACAGTCCGGGTCGAGGAGGAGGCGAAGTGACCACCCGCGTCGGCGTCGTCACTTTCCCCGGCTCCCTCGACGACCGCGACGCCCAGCGTGCGGTCCGCCTGGCCGGCGCCGAGCCGGTCGCGCTCTGGCACCGTGACAAGGATCTCCACCAGGTCGACGCGGTCGTCCTGCCGGGCGGATTCAGTTACGGCGACTATCTGCGCTGCGGTGCGATCTCCCGCTTCTCGCCCGTGATGGACACCGTCATCGAGCAGGCGAAGCTGGGAATGCCCGTCCTCGGTATCTGCAACGGCTTCCAGGTGCTCTGCGAATCGCACCTGCTGCCGGGCGCCCTCACCCGCAACGACTCGCTGCACTTCGTCTGCCGCGACCAGAAGCTGCGGATCGAGAACAACGGCACTGCCTGGACCCGGGATTACTCGGTCGGCCAGGAAATCGTCGTGCCGCTGAAGAACGGTGAGGGCCGCTTCGTCGCCGACGCGCACGTCCTCGACGAACTGGAGGCGGAGGGCCGGGTGGTAGCCCGTTACCTGGACCTCAACCCCAACGGTTCGTACCGCGACATCGCGGGCATCAGCAACGCCGCCGGCAATGTCGTCGGCCTGATGCCGCACCCCGAGCACGCCGTGGAGCCGCTCACCGGTCCCACCACCGAGGGCCTGGGCTTCTTCACTTCCGTCCTGAAGCAGCTGGTGAACGCCTGATGAGCCTCGACACCGTCAAGAACGCCGAGCAGACCCCGGACGCCGGTCAGCCCTGGGCCGAACTCGGCCTCAAGGAGGACGAGTACGCGCGGATCCGGGAGATTCTCGGCCGCCGTCCGACCGGCGCGGAACTCGCCATGTACTCGGTCATGTGGTCCGAGCACTGTTCGTACAAGAGCTCCAAGGTCCACCTGAAGCAGTTCGGCGACAAGAAGCCGGAGACCGACGCGATGCTCGTCGGCATCGGCGAGAACGCCGGTGTGGTCGACGTCGGCCAGGGCTACGCGGTCACCTTCAAGGTGGAGTCGCACAACCACCCGTCGTACATCGAGCCCTACCAGGGCGCGGCCACCGGTATCGGCGGCATCGTGCGCGACATCCTGGCGATGGGCGCCCGCCCGGTCGCCGTGATGGACCCGCTGCGGTTCGGCGCGGCCGACCACCCGGACACCCGGCGCGTGCTGCCCGGGATCGTCGCGGGCATCGGCGGCTACGGCAACTGCCTGGGCCTGCCGAACATCGGCGGCGAGGTCGTCTTCGACTCCTGCTACCAGGGCAACCCGCTGGTCAACGCCCTCTGCGTGGGCGTCATGAAGCACGAGGACATCCACCTCGCGCAGGCCTCCGGCGCCGGCAACAAGGTCATCCTGTACGGGGCCCGGACCGGCGGCGACGGCATCGGCGGTGTCTCGGTGCTCGCCTCCGAGACCTTCGACGCCACCGGCCCGGCCAAGCGCCCGGCCGTCCAGGTCGGCGACCCGTTCCAGGAGAAGCTCCTGATCGAGTGCACCCTGGAGATCTTCCGGGAGAAGCTCGTCAAGGGCATCCAGGACCTCGGCGGCGCCGGCCTGTCCTGCGCCACCAGCGAGCTGGCCTCGGCCGGTTCCGGCGGTATGCGGATCGAGCTCGACACCGTGCCGCTGCGCGACCACACGCTCTCGCCCGAGGAGATCCTCATGAGCGAGTCGCAGGAGCGCATGTGCGCCATCGTCGAGCCCGGCAAGGTCGACCGCTTCCTGGAGATCTGCGAGAAGTGGGACGTCATCGCCACCGTCATCGGTGAGGTGACCGACGGCGAGCGCCTGGAGATCTTCTGGCACGGCGAGCTCGTCGTCGACGTGCCGCCGCGCACCGTCGCCCACGAGGGCCCGACCTACGAGCGCCCGTACGCCCGCCCGAGCTGGCAGGACGCGCTGCAGGCCGACGCCCCGACCGGCGACCGGCTGGCCCGCCCGACCACCGGCGAGGGCCTCAGGGCCGACCTGCTGAAGGTCGCCTCGCACCCGAACCAGGCCTCCAAGTCCTGGATCACCGACCAGTACGACCGCTACGTGCTCGGCAACACCGTGCTCTCGGTCGGCGAGGACTCGGGCATGATCCGGATCGACGAGGAGAGCAACCTCGGCGTCTCGGTCGCCACCGACGGCAACGGCCGCTTCACCAAGCTGGACCCGTACACCGGCGCCCAGCTGGCCCTCGCCGAGGCGTACCGGAACGTCGCGGCCGGCGGTGCCAAGCCGCTCGCCGTCTCCGACTGCCTCAACTTCGGCTCCCCCGAGGACCCGGACGTGATGTGGCAGTTCGCCGAGGCCACCCGCGGCCTGGCCGACGCCTGCCTGACCCTCGGCACCCCGGTGACCGGCGGCAACGTCTCGCTCTACAACCAGACCGGCGAGACCGCCATCCACCCGACCCCCGTGGTCGCGGTGCTCGGCGTCATCGACGACGTCACCCGCCGTACCCCGGTGGCCTTCGCCGAGGAGGGGCAGCTGCTCTACCTGCTCGGCGACACCGAGGACGAGCTGGGCGGCTCGGCCTGGTCGCAGGCGGTCCACGAGCACCTGGGCGGCCTGCCGCCCAAGGTCGACCTGGAGCGCGAGCGCCTGCTCGGCGACATCCTGATCGCCGCCTCGCGCGACGGCATGATCGACGCCGCGCACGACCTCTCCGACGGCGGCCTGGGCCAGGCCCTGGTGGAGAGCTGCCTCAAGGGCGGCCACGGTGCCCGGATCATCGTGCCCGAGGGCCAGGACCCGTTCGTGTTCCTGTTCTCCGAGTCGGCCGGACGCGCCGTCGTCGCGGTGCCGCGCAGCGAGGAGCTCCGGTTCAACGACATGTGCACCGCCCGCGGCCTGCCGGCCACCCGGATCGGCGTGGTCGACGGCGATGCGCTGGACGTCCAGGGGCAGTTCACCGTCACGCTGGCCGAGCTGAAGGACGCCCACACCGGCGTCATCGAGGCCCTGCTCGCCTGATGCGGACGCCCCGGGGGGCGGACGGTTCTTCGGAACCGTCCGCCCCCCGGCGTATGTTGGGGCGCATGCCCGCCAAGTCCCGTACGTACCAGCACCCCAAGGTCAGCGCAGCGCTCGTGGAGCAGACCACCGCCCTGCGGGAGGCCGTCCGGGAGCTGTGCACCCGCCCCGACGCGGCGGAGCTGCTCGCCCGGCCGACCCGGCTGGGGGACTGGACCGTGCGCGAGCTGGTCGCGCACCTCGCCGTGCAGGTCGGCTGGGTGCCCGCGCACCTCGGCGATCCGTTGGAGGGCCGGGCCCCGCTGGACCTGCTGCAGTGGGTCGCCCGGGTCGGCACGGTCGCGCCGCTGCTCGACGAGCAGGCCAGGGGGAAGGCGGCGGGCGAGTTCGGCGGGGACCCTGCCTCGGTCGCGGCGGCCTTCGGCCGGGCCGCGGACGGGCTGGTCGCGGTGCTGGCCGGGGACGACGCCCGCGACCCGGGCCGGCGGTTCGAGATCCGGCTGGGCTCGATGACGCTCACCGACATGCTGGTGACCCGGCTGGTCGAGACGGTCGTGCACGCCGACGACCTGGCCGCCGCGCTCGGCGGACCCGACTTCCCGCACGCCCGCCAGGCGGTGGCCGCCGTCACCCGGCTGCTGGCCGACGCGCTCGCCGACCGGGCCCCCGGGGGAGCGGTGGAGCTGCGGGTGCCGCCGTTCGCGGTGGTGCAGGCGGTCGAGGGCCCGCGGCACACCCGGGGGACCCCGCCGAACGTGGTCGAGACCGACCCGCTGACCTGGATCCGGCTGGCCACCGGCCGCACCGGCTGGGCGGAGGCGGTGGACGCCGCGGCGGTGTCGGCCAGCGGCGAGCGCAGCGACCTGAGCGGTCACCTGCCGGTGCTGGGCTGATCCCGCCGGCCGGTGTGCCTGCGGGTCCGCGCGCCGTCGCGCGCCGTCGCGCGCCGGTACCGGCGCCCGTGCCCTGCCGGGCGGTCCTCAACCGCGCAGCTGCGCGGCCAGCCGCTCGGTGGCCCTGCGCAGCGGCTCGCCGGTCAGGGCGGACTCGGCCGGGGCGTCCTGGGTGTCCTGGGTGAGGGTCAGCGCGAGGTCGCCGCGGCCCCGGACGGCCGGGCGGGCGACGCCGACCAGCCCCGCTCCCGGGGTGACCGCGGTCCGGCCGGTGGTGGGCTGGTGCTCGGCGAAGTCCGTCAACTGGTCCACCCCGAGGTTCCCGAACCGCTGGATGTGCGGGAGCATCAGCCCCACCGCCGGGCCGTGGTCCGCGACGGCGATCAGGTCGATCCGGACCGGGGTGGCGCCGACCGTGTAGTGGCAGGTCACCCAGGCGCGCGCGGGCGTGGCCGGCATCGTGGGCATCGACGGCGGCGGAGTGGCCCCGGAGGGCCAGGGCTGCGCCGGGATCTCCTCCTCCAGATCGGCCTCGGTCACCCGCCGGTCCTTGCCGCCCGCGCTGACCGGGCGGTCGACGCCTGCAGCCTTGAGGGCCGCCGCGAGGTCCAGGCCGAACGGGCAGGGGCCGGACCCGGACTTCGCCAGGTCGCCGGCGGTGGACCGGGCCTGGTCGTAGGAGAGCCGGCCCGCCCCGGCCGTACCGGTGCCGCCGTCGGAGCCGCAGGCGGCCGCACCGAGCAGGAGCCCGGCGGTGCCCGCGAGGGCGAGCAGCCGGTGGCGGCCGGGCCCGGGCCGCCGCGTCGCAGGGCGGGCGGTGGTCGGGTCGCTCGTGCTGGTCATGCCGGCCAGCCTAGGCGGGGTGCCGTCCCGGTGGTGCACCGACCGGGTATCAACTCCGTACCGTCCGGGCCTGGTTCAGGGGACGGCCGGACCGCCGAGGTAGTTCCCCTCGGCGCTGTACGGCCAGGCGTTGGAGACGCAGCCCTTGAGTCCGTAGATCTGCTGCATCATGGCCGGTGCCGGCTTGCCCTGGCCCGGGCAGCTCTCGTGCCCGTGGCCGATCCGGTGGCCGACCTCGTGGTTGACGATCAGCGCCCGGTACTCGTCGATCGGGCCGCTGAACTGCGGGGAGCCGATCGTCCAGCGCTTGACGTTGACCAGCACCTGGTTGCCGACGTTGCAGTTCACCTCGCCGTGGGTGTCCAGTCCGGCGGCGCCGCAGATCCTGTCGACGGTGGCGGGCGAGGCGATCTTCACGGTGAAGTCGTAGGCGCCGCCGGAGACCAGCTGGAAGCCGTTCCTGCGGTCGTTGGTCCAGCCGCGCTTGTCGGCGAGGATCGCCTGGACCTGGGCGGCGGCGGCCGGCGGGTCGATCCCGATGCCGTCCTCGACCTCGACCCGGTAGCGGCGGACGGTGCCCTTGCCGACCGGGGCGGCGGAGCCCTGGGCGACGGTGAAGGTGCCGGCGCCCTTGACGGGTCCGGGGTCCGGGGCGGTCTGTTCCGGGGCGGGCGTGGCGGTCGGCTCCGGGGTGGGTGTCGGGGTGGGCGTCGGTGCCGGGGCGGGGGTGACGGGGGCCTGGGTCTGTGCCGCGGTCGCCGCCGGGGCGGGGGCGGCGCCGTCGGCGGGTGCGACCCGGCCCTGGGCGGTCCGGTCGGTGCCGGGCAGGACGCCGGGGCGGTTGAGCACGAACACCGTGCCGCCCAGTATCACCACCGCGGCCACCAGCGCGGCGATCATGCCGGGTCCGAGCCGGCGGCGGGGTCTGCGGCGGCGGCGCGGGGACGACCGGGGGCGGGGGCCTGCCGGGCCGGGCCGTGCGGCGCCGGACCGGGCGGCGGGGGCGGTGCGGGTGCCCCTGCGGGCGCCGCTCGCACCGGAACCGCGCGGGCGGGTGCCGCGGGGGGCGGGGCTGGCTGCTGGCACGCTGGGGGCTTCCTGTCGACCGGTGGGGCCGCAGTAGCTCGAACTGGTGGGTGCCCCCTCGTCGGCCCACCCTGGCACGGCGGACCGGCGGGTGTCCACGTACCGGGTATGCAGGGTCGGGACAAAAGCCGCCCCCGCTGCCGTTCCGGGCAACGGGGGCGAAGTGCTCCGGGGGTGCCGGCCCGCGCCGGCCGGCCGCGGCGCGCGCCGCAGCCGGGGGCGGGGCGGGGGCGTGGCGGGGGAGGAGCCGGGGCCGGGTGTCAGCCGAGCGTGGCGGCGGCGGTCGGCGAGCTGTCCCGGAGGAACTGCGCGCAGCGCTCCGCCTCCTCCTTCTCCTCGATCGCGGCGGCGGCCCGGCCGAGCGCGTGCAGCGCCCGCAGGAAGCCCCGGTTCGGCTCGTGCTCCCACGGCACCGGTCCGTGGCCCTTCCAGCCCGCGCGGCGCAGCGAGTCCAGCCCGCGGTGGTACCCGGTGCGGGCGTACGCGTACGACTCGACGGTGCGGCCGGCGGCGTAGGCGTCGTCGGCGAGCTGGGCCCAGGCGAGCGAGGAGGTCGGGTACTTCGCCGCGACCTCGGCCGGGGAGGCGCCGCCGGCCAGCAGCTCCAGCGGAGCGGGCTCGGCGGGCAGGTGCGTCGGGGGCGGACCCCCGAGGAGGTTCTGGTGAATGGTCATGCCCCCCAGTCAACCACTGGGGGGCATGACCGCAGACCCTGCCGTCGGGCGGGGACCCTACTTCAGGCGGTTGCCGGCCGAGCGCAGCTGCTGCGCGGCCTCCAGCACGCGGGCGGCCATGCCGGCCTCGGCGAGCTTGCCCCAGGTGCGCGGGTCGTAGGTGTTCTTCTTGCCGACCTCGCCGTCGACCTTCAGGACGCCGTCGTAGTTGCGGAACACGTGGTCCACGACCGGGCGGGTGAAGGCGTACTGGGTGTCGGTGTCGAGGTTCATCTTCACGACGCCGTTCTCCAGCGCGGTGGCGATCTCCTCGGCGGTGGAGCCCGAGCCGCCGTGGAAGACGAAGTCGAACGGGTCGGTCTTGCCGTACTGCTTGCCGATCGCGTCCTGCAGCTCGCGCAGCAGCTCCGGCTTCAGCACCACGTTGCCCGGCTTGTAGACGCCGTGCACGTTGCCGAACGAGGCGGCCAGCAGGTAGCGGCCCCGGTCGCCCAGGCCCAGCGCCTCGGCGGTGCGGACGGCGTCGTTGACGGTGGTGTACAGCTCGTCGTTGATCTCGTGGGTGACGCCGTCCTCCTCGCCGCCGGTCGGGGTGATCTCGACCTCAAGGATGATCTTGGCGGCGACGGCCTGGGCCAGCAGCTCCTCGGCGATGGCCAGGTTGTCGTTCAGGGTCTCGGCCGAGCCGTCCCACATGTGCGACTGGAAGAGCGGGTTCCGGCCCTGGGCGACGCGCTCGGCGGACAGCGCCAGCAGCGGGCGGACGTAGCCGTCCAGCTTGTCCTTCGGGCAGTGGTCGGTGTGCAGCGCGACGGTGATGTCGTACTTGGCGGCGACGATGTGCGCGAACTCGGCGAGCGCGACGGCGCCGGTCACCATGTCCTTGTTGTGCTGGCCGCCCAGGAACTCCGCACCACCGGTCGAGATCTGGATGATGCCGTCACTCTCGGCCTCGGCGAAGCCGCGCAGCGCGGCGTGCAGGGTCTGCGACGAGGTCACGTTGATCGCCGGGTAGGCGAACTTGCCCGCCTTGGCCCGGTCCAGCATCTCGTTGTAGACCTCGGGAGTTGCGATGGGCATGCGAATCCGCTCCTGTCGGGTTTTTCGGCGTACGGACGGTGCTGTCCGACGCTGTGTACGCCTGGTGACGACTCCGGGGTACCGGGGCCGCCGCGCGGCTCTGCGGTGCGGCCTGCCGGTACCAGGGTTCGAGGCGACCGCCGCGGGTCGGCCATGAGGGTGGTGCCACCGCGGACCGGGCGCCCGTGCCATCTTCCCAGAACGCCCACCGGCTCCACCATGTGGCCCGCCAGTCGGGACGGCGGGCTTCCGGGGGTGCTCCCCGGCGGGTTCCGGAGGCCGTCCGCGAGGTGGCCGGAGGGCGTCCGCGGGGCGTCCGGAGGCCGCCCGGAGGCGCCGTGCGGCGGGTGCGGCGCGGTGTACGACGAAGGGATGAGGGCCCGCTCGACCCCGGGGGCGAAGCTTTGGTAAAGACGGGCCCGCTATTCTGCGCCCGTGGACTACAACCAGCTGGCCGTCAATCTGCTCGACGCCAAATCACTGATCTCGTCCCTCGGTGCCATCGGGCTGATCGCGATCATCTTCGCGGAGACCGGCCTCCTGGTCGGGTTCTTCTTCCCGGGTGACTCGCTGCTCATCATCGCCGGTGTCGCCGCCTCGGACGCCGCCTCGTCGGTGCTCGGCGAAGGCACCCGGCTGCCGATCGCGACGCTCCTGATCGGGGCCCCGATCGCCGCCATCGTCGGTGCCCAGCTCGGGCACCAGATCGGGGTGAAGGTCGGACCGAAGATGTTCGACAAGCCCGAGTCGAAGATCTTCCGCCGCGAGTACGTGCTGAAGGCCGAGGAGTACTTCAACAAGTTCGGGCCGGGCAAGGCCGTCGTGCTCGCCCGCTTCATGCCGATCGTCCGGACCTTCCTGAACCCCGTCGCCGGCACCCTGGAGATGCCGGCGAAGACGTTCTTCCTGTGGAACGTCATCGGCGGTGTGCTCTGGACCGAGTCGATGCTGCTGATCGGCTACTTCTTCGGCGATGCGCTCGCCCCGGTGATCGACAAGTACCTGATCCCGGCGGTGCTGCTGATCGTGCTGCTCTCGATCTCGCCGATCCTGATCGAGGTCGTCCGCGAGCGCCGGAAGAAGAAGGCCGGCGGCGCCGCGGCCGAGGACGACGAGGCCGTCCAGGCCGGCGGCGGCCGGCACCGGCGCGGCTGAGGTCCGGCGCGGCTGAGGTCCGGACCGGCTGAGTCCGGACCGGCGACGACGAACGGCCGGGGCCCGGTCCTGTTTCACGTGAAACAGGACCGGGCCCCGGCCGTTGCGTTGCGGAAGGTGCGGCGGCCGCCGCGGGACGCGCCGGCCGGGGGCTCAGAGGCCCAGGTCGTCCAGGGTGTACGCGGTGACGTACGGCAGACCGGCGGCCTCGATCGCGGGGGCGGCACCGCGCTCGACGATCACCGCGACGCCGACCACCTCGGCGCCGGCCTCGCGCAGCGCCTCGACGGCGGTCAGCACCGAGCCGCCGGTGGTGGAGGTGTCCTCGACCGCCAGCACCCGGCGGCCCTTGACGTCCGGGCCCTCGATGCGGCGCTGCAGGCCGTGCGCCTTGCCCGCCTTGCGGACCACGAAGGCGTCCAGCTCACGCCCGCGCGCGGCGGCGGCGTGCAGCATCGAGGCGGCCACCGGGTCGGCGCCCAGCGTCAGCCCGCCGACGGCGTCGTACTCCAGGTGGGAGGTGGCGTCCAGCATCACCCGGCCGACCAGCGGGGCGGCCTGGCCGTCCAGCGTGATCCGGCGAAGGTCGACGTAGTAGTCGGCCTCCTTGCCGGAGGAAAGGGTGACCTTGCCGTGGACGACGGCCTTGTCCTTGATCTGTGCCAGCAGGGCGTCGCGGTCGTTGCTCATGAGCGTCCAGTCTAGGGCCTCTCTCCCGGGCCCCCGCCGAGGCCGCGACGGCCCGGTCCGACGAGGTCCGGGAGGCGGGCCCTAGCGCCGCCGCAGGGCCCTGACCAGCACCACGGCGCCGCCCAGCAGGGCCACGCCGCCGCCGATCACCCACGGCACGGCGCTGCGGCCGCCGACACCCGGCACCACGATGCCGCCGGCGTCGCCGCCCCAGCGGGAGGCCGCCCGGGCCCGGGCGCTGCGGGCCGGCAGCGCGGGCGCGTACGGGCCGCGCGGCGGGGCGTGGTCGACCTCCTCGGCGGAGCGGCCGACGATGCTGCGGCGGACCGGGCCGCCGAGCACGGGCTCCTGCTCGTAGTCGAAGGGCAGCTCGGTGGGCAGGTCGGCGGAGACGGCGTCGTCGGTCCCGGCCGCGGCGGCGTCGGTGTCCGCGGGCCCGTCGACGTCGCCGACGGGGAGGCCGAAGCGCTCGGCGTCGGCGTCGGAGAAGGCGATCAGGTCGGAGAGGTCGTCGTCGAGGTCGTCGCCGGGCTCGTCCTGGCGGTCCTCCTGGTGGTCCTCCAGGAACACCACGGTGGCGGTGCCCGACTCGTCGTCGGCTTCGTCGGCTTCGTCGGCCTCGTCGGTGGGCTCGTCGGTCTCGCGGGTCTCCGGGGTGGGCTCGTCGGCGGGCTCGTCGGCCTCGCCGGTCCCCGGGGCGTTCTCGCCTTCCCCGGCGTCCCCGGCTTCCTCGGCTTCCTCGGCTTCCTCGGTGACGGCCTCCCCGGCCGTGTCCGCTGCGGCCCCGGGGCTCCCGCCCGCGTCCGCCTCCTCGGCGGTGCCGGTGCCCGTGCCGGCGTCCGTGCCGGCGTCCGTGCCCACGTCCGTGCCCACGTCCGTGCCCTCGTCCTCGTCCGGGCCGGTCTCCGGCGCGCCGTCGGGGGAGGCGAGGGCGGTGGCGAAGCGGTCCAGCAGGCGGCGGCCGGTCGCGGCGAGGGTCTCGCCGTCGAACTCGGTGAGCCGCCCGGTGGCGGTCAGGTCGCCGGTGAAGCGGACCACCGCGGTGCCGTCCTCGGCGCCGTCGGCGACGCTGACCCGGACGGTGGCGGTGGCCTCGCCGCTGCCGCGCGCCTCCTGGCCCTCGGCGAAGGCGGTGAGCACGCCCTCGCGGCCCTCGATCAGCGACAGCACGCCCTTGTAGGTGATGGTGGAGGTGCCGATCCGCAGCTTCAGGCGCCCGCCGATCTCGTCGGCCGGGCCGCCGCCGACGGCAGCCGGTTCGGTGCTCAGCCCCGGCACGGAACGCGCCAGCAGCGCCGGATCCTGCAGGGCCTGCCGGACCAGCCCGGCCGGCATCGGGACGACAACCTCATGCTCCATGCCAGGGAGCCTACCGACCGAACCCGCTCCCGGCTCCGCCCTGTCCCCTAACTGCCTCCCGAGCCCCGTCCCGGCCCCGTCCTGCCCCCGTCCTGCCCCTGCTCGGCCCCCGGTGAGCCCGGCCCCCGGGCTCACCGGGGGCCGAGCAGGGTGAGGGCGGCGGGCGGCCGGGCCGGCCGGGCCGCGGTGAGCCGGGCGGCGGAGGCGCGGAGGGCGTCGGCGGTGAGGGCGCGCGGCGGCGGCGCGTCGGGGCCGAGGGAGAGCGGCGGCTGGGCGGCCGCGGCGAGCAGGAAGGTCTGGCCGCCCTCGGGGCCGGGCCGGCAGCTGGCGGTCGCACTGCCCGCGACCGCGTACGGGACGGTCCGCAGTCCGGCGGCGCGCAGTCCCGATTCGACCTGCCAGAGGCCGTGCCGGCCGTTCTGCTCCTCGCCGCCCCGGACGGCGAGCCGCCCGCCGGGGGCGAGCAGCCGGGTGGCGAGGCCGTAGAACTCCTGGGAGTGGAACTTCGCCGGGCCGCCGTCGGCGGGCGCGGGCAGGTCGGCGAGGAGGACGTCGAAGGACTGCCCGGGAGCGGGGCGGACGCTGCGCAGCCACTCCAGCGGGTCGGCCTCGGCGGTGCGGACCCGGGGGTCGTCCAGCGAGCGTCCGGAGAGCGCGGCGAGGCCCGGGTCGGTCCTGGCCAGCCGGGGGAGCGCCGGGTCGGGGTCGACGACCAGCACCGAACGGACCCCGCTGTGCCGCAGCACCTCCCGAAGGGCCAGCCCGTCGCCCCCGCCGAGCAGCAGTACCCGGCCGTCCGGGCCGGCGCCCATCGCGGGGTGGACGAGTGCCTCGCTGCCCCGGTACTCGTCCGGTCCGCAGACCGCGAGCCGCCCGTCCAGGTAGAGCCGGAGCGGGCCCTCGGCCGGGCCGGTGAGCACGATCTCCTGGTACCGGCCGTGGGCGTACCGCACCTGCCCGCCGTACAGCGCCTGCCGGGCGGCGCGTTCGACGGCGCCGGACCAGGCGGCGGCCGCGGCGAGCACCGCCAGTACCAGGGCGCAGCCGCCCCAGAGCAGCAGCCGGACCCTGGGGGCCGGTTCCTCGCGGAAGAGCCAGAGCACGACGGCGGAGCCGGCGACGGCGTTGACGGCGCCGGTGACCAGGGCGCCGCTGCCGGGCCCGAGGGCGGGCAGGATCAGGAACGGGAAGGCGAGTCCGCCGATCAGCGCGCCCACGTAGTCGGCGGCGAAGAGGTCGGCGGCGGCCCGTCCGGCGTCCTCCCGCCGGATCCGCTGGATGAGCGTCATCAGCAGCGGGATCTCGGCGCCGATCAGCACGCCGATCAGGCAGGTCATCCCGACCATGGCGGCCTGGTAGCGGCCGATCCAGGCCCAGCAGGAGTAGAGCGCCAGGACGGAGAGGCCGCCGGTGAGCGCGAGCGCGCACTCGACCAGGGCGAAGGCGGTGGCCGGGCGGCGGGTGAACCGCTTGGCGAGTAGGGAGCCGAGGCCCATCGCGAACACCATGACGGAGAGCACGACGGAGGTTTGGGTGACCGAGTCGCCGAGCAGGTAGTCGCCGAGCGCCACGAGTTCCAGCTCGTAGACGAGTCCGCAGGCCGCGCAGACGAACGCGGCCAGCAGGACGGCCAGCCGGGCGAGCTTGGGGCGGGCGCGCAGCCGGGACCGGCGGCGTGCGGGCAGCGGGGTCAGGCTCCGCCCGAGCCGGGGTGGGCTGCCGTCGTCGAGGTCGAGGCCCGGCTGTGCGGGGGGCGGACCGGCCGGATGGTTGATCACGAACAAACGCTAGGCGACGTTCGGGACGGACGGCTGCGCCCATTCGACGGACAGCTGAACATGACAGGTTGACGAATCGTTCCTGCGTACGAATGAAGGCGCGCGGTCCGGGCTATGGAGGGTTCGGCCGTCTCGGTCACCGGGACACCACCAGCGAGGACCGGGTGCAGACCAGCTGCCCCTCCTGCGGGTAGGCGTGCCAGGTGCGCCAGAGCAGCCGGTCCGCACCACCCTGGGTGACCAGTGCGGTGAAGGCGCTCGGGTCGCCGGGGAAGACGCCGGCCAGGCCGCGCGGGTGCCCCTCGACCAGCGCCAGCAACTCCTGGGCGCGGGCCGCGAAGTCGTGCGGCGGCAGGGCCTCGATCCGGGCCGCGAACTCGTACTCCCACCCGTCCACCTGTTTGGCCACCCGGGCGGGCAGCGGCGTTCTGCGGCCGGGCAGGCAGGCGACGGTCTCCAGGCAGTGGCCGGGGCCCGCGGTGATCACCACCTGGTGCGAGGCGCCCAGCAGCCGCAGCTGGAGGGTGCCGGGCGGGCCCGGGTGGCCGGGGCCGTCGAGTCTCAGGTCGCGGACCGCGAGAGCGGGCAGCGGTTCGCCGCCCAGGCACCAGGCCAGGTCACCCGCGCGGGTGTCCGTGTAGGAGGTCTGCAAAGTGGTGAGCATGCTCGGCTCCGCGTTTCAGCTCCGTGCGCGCCCGCCGAGCAGCAGCGAGTTGGCCTAGGCAAGGGCGAGGCTGTTCGTGGCTGTACGGTCCAGGGCGCGGCCGACCGTGGAAGGAAGGATTCCGGCTGGAGATTCAGCAGCAGAGAAGCACGAATACGCCGGGTCCGTCGGTGATTTACCCAACTTTGTCAAGCATTCACCGTTTCGGGCACATCTGCTTCCCTGCCCTGATCGACCCGGTGTGCGACTATGCACCGCGCGCGCCCCTCGCCCCGGATCGCACGCCGTGCGCGCTGGTCATGCGCTGTTCGCACGACCTGTACGCCCCTGGGACGGACGCGCCGGGCGCACGGGGCCGGGCCCGGTCCGGGGATTGCCGCGGGGGCACGACGGATTGCCCGACTGGCATCGAAAGGCCCGGCCCGTCAGGTGAGTTGACGAATCGTCGGAGCGTGCGAGAGGTCCCGCAGATCGGTCAGAGCCGGGCGAGCCGGGTGACCGCCTCCTCCAGTACCTCGACCTTCTTGCAGAAGGTGAAGCGGACGAGCGGCCGCCCCGCGTCGGCGTCGTCGTAGAAGACCGCGTTGGGGATCGCCACCACCCCGCACCGCTCGGGCAGGGTGCGGCAGAACTCGATGCCGTCCTTCTCGCCCAGCGGAGTGATGTCGGTGGTGATGAAGTAGGTGCCCTCGGGGACGAAGACGCGGAAGCCCGCGGAGGCGAGCCCGTCCGCCAGCAGGTCGCGCTTGTGCAGCAGGTCGGCGCGGAAGCCGGCGAAGTAGTCGTCGGGCAGGCGCAGGGCCTCGGCGACGGCGTACTGGAACGGACCGGCGCTGACGTAGGTGAGGTACTGCTTGGCCGTGCGCACGGCCGCCACCAGGGGCGCCGAGGCGGTCACCCAGCCGACCTTCCAGCCGGTGAAGGAGAAGGTCTTGCCCGCCGAGGAGATGGAGACGGTGCGTTCGCGCATGCCGGGGAGGGCCGCGATCGGGTGGTGCACGCCGCCGAACACCAGGTGCTCGTAGACCTCGTCGGTGACGACCAGGAGGTCGCGCTCGACGGCGAGTTCGGCGATCGCGCGCAGTTCCGCGGGGGTGAGCACCAGCCCGGTGGGGTTGTGCGGCGAGTTGAGCAGCAGCAGCCGGGTGCGCGGGGTGACGAGTCCGCGCAGCCGGTCCAGGTCGGGGCGGAAGTCGGGGGCACGCAGGGTGAGCGGGACGCGGACGGCGCCCGCCATCGCGATGCAGGCGGCGTACGAGTCGTAGAACGGCTCCAGGGCGATCACCTCGTCGCCCGGCTCCAGCAGGGCCAGCAGGGCGGCGGCGATGGCCTCGGTGGCGCCCGCGGTGACCAGTACCTCAGTGTCGGGGTCGTAGGCGAGGCCGCGGAAGCGCTGCTGGTGCTCGGCGATCGCGGTGCGCAGCTCGGGGATGCCGGGGCCGGGCGGGTACTGGTTGCCGCGGCCGCTCAGCACGGCGTCCGCGGCGGCCCGGGCGATCGGGGCGGGCCCGTCGGTGTCCGGGAACCCCTGGCCGAGGTTGATCGAGCCGGTCGCGACGGCCAGCGCGGACATCTCCGCGAAGATCGTCGTTCCGAGCCCCTCCAGCCGGCGGTTCAGCAGCGGCCTCGCACCCATCACGGCTCCTCACACCTCGGCGGTCGGCCCCCATCCTCGTTCCACCGGAGGGTCCGCGACAAGGACGGCCCGCCGGGAAACGGGGCGGCCCGCCACCGGAGTGCCGGTGACGGGCCGTGGAGGGGGGCCGGGGGGCGGGCTCAGGCCTCGTCGGTGCCCTCGGAGGGCTTCTCCTCGCCGTCCTCGCCCTCGATCTCCTTCTGCAGGCCGAGGCGCTCGACGATCCACTGCTCGAAGCCCACCGCGGCCTGGGTCCAGTTGGCGGTGGTGGTGACGAAGTAGTCCAGGTTGACGCCGGTGCCGACGATCATCTGGGCCTCGCCGATCAGGCGGACCACGCCGTCCTCGTGGGTGTGGGTGTAGACCTTCGGCCAGAGGGTCTCGCGGTTCCACTCGTCGATCAGGTCGAGGATCTCGGCCTTGTCCTCAAGCGGGTAGGCGCGGTCGTAGAACGCGCGGACGGCGAAGAGCTCCTTCTGGTCGCCGCGGAACATGTAGTAGACGCGGAAGCCCTCCCAGGGGGCGGTGAGGTCGCCCTCCTCGTCCACGACGTGCTTGAGCTGCATCTGGTCGAGGAGCTGGCCGACCAGGGCCTGGTCCGGGACGATGATCGGCGGCGGACCGGCCGGACGGCCGCCCTGGCCGCCGGGCTGGCCGCCCTGGGGCACACCGAACGACGGGATGGACGACGGGTCGATGCTCATGGGGTCCTCTTCCTCAGTGCACGTGGTGGTCGGCAATGAGAGGCCGCCCTTCCACCTCCCATCCTGCCTCATCGGGGCCCTGCCTCACAGGGGCGGCCGCGGTCCGGCCGGGCATGGCCGGATCGTGGCGGCCCCCGGTGACCGGCCCCGGTCACCGGGGGTGTACAAGGGCCGGTCACGGGGGGTGCGCGGGGTCCGGCCACCGGGGGCTCCGGGGGCCGGACGACCGGGTCGGGGGGCGCCCCGCGGCGCTACTTCTCCAGCGGTCCGCGGGCCCGGACGGTGAGGCGGTCGGCGTCCTCGTCCCGCTCGACCAGGACGGTGTCGCCGTCGTGCACCAGGCCGGCCAGGATCGCCTTGGCGAGCTGGTCGCCGATCGCCGACTGCACCAGCCGGCGCAGCGGCCGGGCGCCGTACGCCGGGTCGTAGCCGGTGAGCGCCAGCCAGTCGCGGGCGGCCTCGGAGACGTCCAGGGTGAGCCGCCGCTCGCGCAGCCGGTCGCCGAGCCGGGCCACCTGGAGGTCGACGATCCTGGTCAGCTCGGCGGTGCCGAGCGGGTCGAAGACCACGATGTCGTCGAGGCGGTTGAGGAACTCCGGCTTGAACGCGGCCCGCACCGAGTTCAGGACCAGGTCCTTCTTCCGCTCCTCCGGGGTGGTCGGGTCCACCAGGAACTGGGAGCCCAGGTTGGAGGTGAGGATCAGGATCGCGTTGCGGAAGTCGACCGTGCGGCCCTGGCCGTCGGTGAGCCGGCCGTCGTCCAGCACCTGGAGCAGGACGTCGAAGACCTCGGGGTGGGCCTTCTCCACCTCGTCCAGCAGCACCACGCTGTACGGGCGGCGGCGGACGGCCTCGGTGAGCTGGCCGCCCTCCTCGTAGCCGATGTACCCGGGCGGGGCGCCGACCAGGCGGGAGACGGAGTGCTTCTCGCCGTACTCGCTCATGTCGATGCGGACCATGGCCCGCTGGTCGTCGAAGAGGAAGTCGGCCAGGGCCTTGGCGAGTTCGGTCTTGCCGACGCCGGTGGGGCCGAGGAAGAGGAAGGACCCGGTCGGGCGGTCCGGGTCGGCGATGCCGGAGCGGGTGCGCCGGACCGCGTCCGAGACGGCCTGGACGGCCTCCGCCTGCCCGATCAGTCGGCGCCCCAACTCCTCTTCCATGCGCAGGAGTTTGGCGCTCTCGCCCTCCAGCAGGCGGCCGGCCGGGATGCCGGTCCAGGAGGCGACCACGTCGGCCACGTCGTCCGGGCCGACCTCCTCCTTGACCATCGAGGCGGAGTTGTCCTGCCCGGCGGCGCGCTCCTGGGCGTCGGTGAGCTCCTTCTCCGCGGCCGGGATCTCGGCGTACATCAGCTTGGAGGCGCGCTCGAAGTCGCCGTCCCGCTGGGCGCGTTCGAGCGCACCGTGCAGGTCGTCCAGCTGCTCCTTGAGTTCGCCGACCCGGTTCAGGCTCTTCTTCTCCTGCTCCCACCGGGCGGTGAGTACGCTCAACTGCTCGTTCTTGTCGGCGAGATCGCGGCGCAGCCTGGCCAGCCGGTCGACCGAGGCCGGGTCCGACTCCTTCTCCAGGGCCAGCTCCTCCATCCGCAACCGGTCGACGGAGCGCTGGAGTTCGTCGATCTCGACCGGCGAGGAGTCGATCTCCATCCGGAGCCGGGAGGCCGCCTCATCGACCAGGTCGATCGCCTTGTCGGGGAGGAAGCGGGAGGTGATGTACCGGTTGGAGAGCGTCGCCGCCGCGACCAGCGCGGCGTCCGCGATCTGCACCTTGTGGTGCGCCTCGTAGCGGCCCTTGAGGCCGCGCAGGATGGCGATCGAGTCCTCGACGCTGGGCTCGCCGACCAGCACCTGCTGGAAGCGCCGCTCCAGCGCCGGGTCCTTCTCGATCCGCTCGCGGTACTCGTCCAGCGTGGTGGCGCCGACCATCCGCAGCTCGCCGCGGGCCAGCATCGGCTTGAGCATGTTCCCGGCGTCCATCGCGGAGTCGCCGCCGGCGCCCGCGCCGACCATGGTGTGCAGCTCGTCGATGAAGGTGACGACCTGGCCGTCGCTCTGCTTGATGTCGTTCAGGACGGCCTTCAGCCGCTCCTCGAACTCGCCGCGGTACTTGGCGCCGGCCACCATCGCGCCGAGGTCCAGGGCGACCAGGCGCTTGCCGCGCAGCGACTCCGGCACGTCGCCGGCCACGATCCGCTGGGCCAGGCCCTCGACGACGGCGGTCTTGCCGACGCCGGGCTCGCCGATCAGCACCGGGTTGTTCTTGGTCCGCCGGGAGAGCACCTGGACCACCCGGCGGATCTCCTGGTCCCGGCCGATCACCGGGTCGAGCTTGCCGTCCCGGGCGGCCTGGGTGAGGTCGGTGCCGTACTTCTCCAGCGCCTTGTAGGTGCCCTCCGGGTCCGGCGAGGTGACCTTACCGCTGCCCCGGACGTCCTTGAACGCGGCCAGCAGCGCCTTGGGGGTGGCGCCCTGCTGCACCAGCAGCTCGGCGACCGGACCGCCCTCGGCGGCCAGGCCGACCAGCAGGTGCTCGGTGGAGACGTACTGGTCGTCGAGGTCGTCGGCGCGCTTGCCGGCCTCGGTCAGCACCGCCAGGGTGTCGCGGGCCAGCTGCGGCGCCGCGACGGTCGAGCCCATCGCGCTGGGCAGCCCGGCCAGCAGGCGGCGGGCCTCGGCCTCGATCCGCGGAACGTCCGCGCCGACCGCCTCCAGCAGCGGCCTGGCGATGCCCTCGGGCTGTTCCAGCAGGGCGGTCAGGATGTGCACCGGCTTGACGTCCGGGTTCCCCGAGCCCCCGGCCTGCCGGATCGCGGCGGACAGGGCGTCCTGCGTCTTGGTGGTGAACTTGCTGGCGTCCACTGCTGGGGTTTCCTCCCTTGTCGTGCGCTGATTCTGCCGTCTACAGCATGCACTAAGTTGAGTCTATTCCGCTCAACTTTCGGATGAACGATCGGGGCGGGTGCGCGGGGCGGGCTTCCGGGCCCCCGCGGCCGTGGCTCCTGCGGCCGGCGGCACCGGCTGCCGCGCACCGGCCGCCCGCTGCGCGGCGGCCGCCTGCCGCGACCCCGTCGCCAGGCGCGGACCCGTGGCCAGCCGTGCCCCGGCCGCCCGCCGCGGGCCGGCCGTGCGCCGGGTCAGCGTCAGCAGCTCCCGGGCCGGACCGCTCGGCCGCCGGCCAGCCGGCCACACCGCCCGCAGCGGCCGCCGCAGGTCCAGCCCGTCCGCCAGCGGCACCTCCACCAGCCGCCGGGTCGCCAGCTCCTCCACCACCGCCAGCTCGCTCAGGCAGACCGGCCCCGCGCCGGTCATCGCCGCCGCCTTCAGCGCCGTCGAGGAGGCCAGCTCCAGCCGCGGCCGCGCCGCGCCCCCGTACGGCGCCAGCGCCATCTCCAGCACCTCCCTGGTCCCCGAACCGGGCTCGCGCAGCACCAGCGGCGTCTGGGCCAGCTCCGCCGCGGTCAGCGGGGAGCGGCGGCGCGCCCAGGGGTGGTCCGGCGCGACCACGACCACCAGCCGGTCGGCCGCCACCACCGCGCCGGCCAGCCCGGGCGGGGTGGACGGTCCCTCGACGAACCCGAGGTCGGCGTCCCCGGCCAGGACGTGCCCGGCCACGTCCGCCGAGTTCGCGGTGCGCAGCGTCACGGCCGTCCCCGGGCTGGTCTCGTGCAGCGCCAGCAGCCACCCGGGCATCAGGTACTCGGCGACGGTCAGGCTGGCCACCACCACCAGCCGGGCGTCCCGGCGCTCCCGCAGCGCGTCGATGCCGGCGTCCAGCGCCTGCGCGGCCTCCACCACCTGCCGCGCCCACTCGACCACCAGCCGGCCCGCCTCGGTCGGCCGGGAGCCCCGCGGGGACCGGTCCAGCAGCGGGACGCCGATCTGCCGCTCCATGCCCTTGATCCGGGCACTGGCGGTCGGCTGGCTCACCCCCAGCTCGGCCGCCGCCCGGCCGACGCTGCCCAGCCGGGCCACCGCGAGCAGCAGCTCCAGTGCACCGAGTTCGGGGACGCGCGGGGAGAGGGCCATAGATTCAGGCTATGTCCTCATAGGGCAGGCGGCGCTACCGGCCGGGGGCGGCCCGGGAGACGGTGGTGCCATGGCCACCCTGATCAGCCCCCGTCCGAGCACCCGCCCCCGTCCCCGCCTCCGCCCGTCGGACCGCGTCCGCCGCCTCGACCTCTCACAGCTCGGGCCCAACTGGTACGCGGTGGTCATGGGGACCGCGATCATCGGCAACGGCGCGGCCGCCCTCCCGCTCCGGCTGCCCGGCCTGATCGGCTTCGGCGAGCTGATGTGGGCGCTCGGACTGGCCGGCCTGCTGCTGCTCGGCTCCGCCCGGCTGGTCCACCTGACCCGCCACCGGGAGGCCGCCCGCGCCCAGCTGCTCGACAACCCGGCCACCGCCGTCTTCTACGGCTGTCCGCCGATGGCACTGCTCTCGGTCGGGCTCGGCACCCTGACCCTCGGCTCGCGCGTCATCGGCACCGGTCCGGCCGTCGCCCTCGACGCCGTCCTCTGGACGGTGGGCACCGGGTACGCGCTGCTGGTCGCGGTCGGCATCCCGTACCTGATGATCACCCGGCACGCGGTCTCCCCGCTGCAGGCCAACCCGACCTGGCTGCTGCCGGTGGTCGCCCCGCTGGTGGCCTCCGCCAGCGGTCCCGCGCTGATCCCGCACCTGCCCGCCGGCACCGCCCGGCAGACCCTGCTCTACGGCTGCTGCGCGCTGTTCGGGGTCGGGCTGCTCGCGACGCTGGCGCTGCTGCCGGTGGTGCTCACCGGCCTGGTGCACAGCAAGCTGCCCACCCTGGTGCTCACCCCCTCGCTGTTCCTGGTGCTCGGCCCGCTCGGCCAGTCCACCACCGCCGTCCACCAGCTCGCCGACGCCGCAGGCCCGGTGACCCCCGCGGTCGCGCCGGTCGCCCTCGCCCTCGCCGAGCTGTACGGGGTGGCGGTGCTCGGCGTCGCGATGCTCTGGCTGGTCCTCGCCGCCGCCGCCAACCTGCGCGCCCGGCGGGCCGGCATGCCGTTCGCGATGACCTGGTGGGCGTACACCTTCCCGGTGGGGACCTGCGTCACCGGCGCCGCCGCGCTCGCCCGGCACACCGGCTTCCCCGGGTTCACCGGGCTCGCCACCGGCCTGTTCGTGCTGCTGCTCGCCCTCTGGGCCCTCGCCGCCGCCGGGACGGCGGCCGGACTGGCCGGCGGGCGGCTGCTGGCCCGCTGAGCCCGGGGGCCGGCGGGCGCGACGGCGGGCACGACGGCGGGCTCCCGTCCGGCGCCCGGCCGGCTCCGGTTCGTCCCCGCGCGGTTCCGGTTCGTCGTCACCCGGCCTCGCGGCGTTCCCGTCCGGATCCGCCCGGTTACCGAGCGAACACGGCCGGACCGGGCGGCGGTTGTCCGCCACCGACCGGCCGACCGGTTGAATTCCCGCCGTCGCACCTCTCTGACCTGGGCATTCGCAGAAACCGGAAGCGGCCGCCCGCACATCCGGCGGCACCGGCGGTGCAGGTTCCTGCAATTGCGAGAACATGCAGTCGGGCGGCACTTGTTCACCGGCCGTCACGCTGTGAGGGTGGAGTCACGCCAGGTCGCCCGGGCACCGCAGCCCGATGACGGTGACTTGCTCTTCATTACTGGATGCGACCGGTACGTCCGCACGTGCCTGCATATCGGGGGGAAGAGCGCCGGCCGGGACGCCATGTGTGGTGATGGCCCCCGGGACCGGAGCCGGCGAGGCGTTGCTGCTCCGCCTCGCAGGAAGCGCTGTGACCATGGCGTACGACCGGCGGCCCCCGGGCCCGCGTGCGACGGCACCCGGAGTCCGGGGGCCCGCCGGTTCCCAGTACCGTGATCCCGCCCGGCGGACGTGCGCGGCGACCGCGCACGGCGCGCGGGGGAGCACACATCCGCGAGACATCCGGCAGGGAGCGTTCGACGTGACGTTCGAGGAGACGGCGGATCCGGCGACCGCTCCGGAGACCGGCACCGGGGCGGACGCCGTCCCCGGCCCGGCCGCGTCCGGCGGCGAGCCCGACGAGGCCGCCCGCCGGCTCTACCTCGCCATCCTGGCCGACGGCGGCCGCGTCCCCGTCGCCGACGTCCCCGAACCGGACCGGCCCGCCCTGCGCCAGCTCGTCGCCATCGGCCTGTTGATGCCCAACCCGATCGACGCCTGCTACACCGCCGTCAGCCCGCGCTCGGTCAGCGACCGCCTCGGCACCGAACTCCGCAGCGAGGCCACCCGCCTGCTCGTCCGCGCCGAGAGCCTGCCCGGCACCCTCGACGCCCTCACCCGCGCGTACGACGCGATGCCCCGCCCGCCCCAGCGCTCCGGCGGCGCCGTCTACATCGAGGGCCACACCCACATCCGGCACCGCATCTCCCAGCTGGTCTCCGACTGCCGCACCGAGGTCCTCACCGCCCAGCCCGGCCACCGGCCCGCCGACGCGCTCCAGGGCGCACTCGTCCAGGACGTCCAGCTCCTGCAGCGCGGCTGCACCCTGCGGACCATCTACCAGCCCGTCTCGATCTCCGAACCCGCCGCCCTCGCCTACGCCGAGGAGGTCACCCGGTACGGCTCGCTGATCCGGACCCTGGACGAGCCGTTCCAGCGTCTGATGATCTTCGACCGCTCGGTCGCGGTGATCTCCGCGAGCGACGACCACAGCACCGCGGCCTTCATCACCGACCGCGCCGCGATCGCCTTCATCGTCAACGCCTTCGAACGCGACTGGGCCCGCGCCGACGCCACCGACTGGACCGCCGCGCTCACCCACGGCCCCGCCCACAACACCCACAACGCCCCCGACCGGGTCGGGCGGCTGCTCGCCCGCGGCCTCACCCAGCGCGCCGTCGCCACCCGGCTCGGCCTCAGCGAACGCACCGTCGCCGCCCACATCTCCCGCCTGCGCGACCGGTACGGGGCGCAGACCCTGTTCCAGCTCGGCTGGCTGATGCGGGGCGGCCGTGGCGACGGATGAGCCCACCGCGGCCGAACGCTCCCTCTACCTGACCGCGCTGGCCAACGGCGGCCGGCTCGCCCCCGCCGACCTGGCGCACGCCGACCCGGCCGCCCTGCGGCGGCTGCTCGCCCTCGGCCTGCTCATCCGCACGGCCGCCGGGTGCACCGCCGTCAGCCCGCGCTCGGCCGGCGACCGGCTGGGCGCCGAACTGCGCACCGAGGCCACCCGCCTCCTCGTCCGCGCCGAAGGGCTCCCCGCCGCCCTCGCCACCCTCACCGACGCCTACGACGCCGCACAGCACCCCGCCGCCGAAGGCACCCGGGTCGTGGGCCGCGACGCCATCCGGCACCGCATCTCCCTCCTGCTCGACGACTGCCGGCAGGAACTCCTCGCCGCCCAGCCGGGCCTGCGCCTCGCCTCCACCCTGCAACTGGCCCTGCGCCAGGAGCTCCCCCTCCTGAAGGCCGGCCGCCGCATCCGGACCGTCTACCAGCCCGCGGCCTGCCACCAGCCGGCCGTGATCGACTACGCGGAGGCCGTCACCCGCCACGGCTCGCAGATCCGCGTCCTGGACGAACCCTTCGACCGCATGATCATCGTCGACCGGGCGGCGGCGGTCGTCTCCGTCGACCCGGACCACACCGCCGCCGCGTTCATCACCGACCGGGCCACCGTGGCGTCCCTGGTGGCCGTCTTCGAACGCGACTGGGGCCGCGCCACCGCCGTGGACTGGTCCGGTCCCGGCCCCCACCCCACCACGGCCCGCGTCGGCCACCTGCTCGTCCAGGGGCTCACCCAGCGCGCCGTCGCCACCCGGCTCGGCCTCAGCGAGCGGACGGTGGCCGCTCACATCTCCCGCCTACGGAACCGCCACGGCGCCCGGAACCTCTTCCAACTCGGTTGGCAGATGCGAGGGGAGGGTCATGGCTGAACACGACATCCGACTGCCGGGCGAGGCCGCCCGCGAGCTGTACCTGACGATCCTGCGCGAGGGCGGCCGCCTCCGCATCGCCGACGTCCGGGAGGAGGACGCCGACGGTGTGCGGCAGTTGGTCGACACCGGCCTGCTCCACCTGCGCGTCGCGGACGGCATCTACAGCGCGGTGAACCCCCGTGCCGTCGGCGAACGGATCGGCGCCGAACTGCGCAACGAGAGCACCCGGCTGCTCGCCCGGGCCGCAGCCGTCCCGGACCTGCTCGACGACCTGACCCAGGCCTACGACGCCGCTCCCCGCCGCTACGACCTCGTGGGCGGGGTCCGGCGGATCGCCGGGATGGAACAGATCCGGCACCTCGTCTCACAGCTCATCGAGGACCACCCGAGGGAGAGTTGGGCCGCCCAGCCCGGCGGAGCACGGCCCCGCGAGCACATGCGGGACGCGCTGGAGCACACCCGCCGCTTCGCCGCGCGCGGAGGCGTCATCCGCACCATCTACGAACCGGCCGCACGCCAGGACCAGGCGACCGCCGAGTACGCGGCGCGGTCGACGGAACTGGGCTGCCCGGTCCGGGTCCTGGCCGTCCCCTTCGACCGTGTCCTGATCTTCGACCGCACGGTTGCCCTCATCCCGGCGGCACCGGACAACACCGTCGCGGCGCTCGTGGAGGACCCGGCGGTGGTGGCCTTCCTGGTGAACGCCTACGAGCAGCACTGGCAGCAGGCGGAGGGCGTCAACTGGGCTGCGCTGGCGGCGGGTACGGCCGATCCGGCCGCGGTGCACGAGCAGGTGGGGCGGCTGCTCGCGCAGGGTCTGACCCAGCGGACGGTCGCCTCCCGTCTGGGGCTGAGCGAGCGGACGGTGGCCGGTCACATCGCCCGGCTGCGGGAGCTCCACGACGCGGAGACGCTGTTCCAGCTCGGCTGGCAGATGAGGGGAGCCCGTGATGCCTGAGCCGGGGGCCGACCTCCTGCTGAGCGAGGACTGCCACGCCTTCTACCTGGCAGTCCTCGGAAACGGCGGGACCGTCAGGGCAGCCGATCTCGACCAGGCCGACGAGGCGTCGCTCGCCGTACTGCTCGATCTCGGCCTGGTCGTACCGAGGGTGGAGGACGCGGGCTACGCCGCGGTGAACCCGCGCGCGGCGATCGGACGTCTCGCCGCAGGAATGCGTGCCGCCAGCAGCAGGCTGTTGGCCGACGCGGACGAGTCGTCCAGGTGGCTGGCCGAACTCGCCGCCGCCTACGACGCCGCGCCGCATCGGGTGTACCGCTCGGGCAGGTTCCTGCACACGGAGGGCTTCGGCTCGATCCGGCACAGGCTGGCCCAGCTCGACGCCGAGTGCGAGACCGAACTCCTCGCCGCCCAGCCGGGCGGAGCCCGTCCGGCCGAGGGGCTTCCGGACGCACTGGCGAGGCTCAGGCGCCTCGCGGACGGAGGCGGGACGGCCCGCGGCCTCTACGAGCCGGGGGCCGAGACGGATCGGGCGACCAGCGAGTTCGCCGCCGCGGCGACCGAGATCGGCTGCCGGTACCGCGTCCTGGGCGAGTCGTTCCAACGAGTGCTGATCTACGACCGTCGCGTGGCGGTCATCCCCGCGTCGGACGACAACAGCAGCGCGGCCTTCATCGAGGATCCCGCGGTGGTCGCCTTTCTGGTGGAGTCCTTCGAACGGGACTGGCAGCGCGCCGACCGGGTGCGGTGGAAGGCACACGTCCCCGATGCCGAACCGGGCCGTGAGCCGCGCACGCAGGTCGCCCGGCTGCTCGCGCAGGGTCTGACCCAGCGGACGGTCGCCTCGCGTCTGGGGCTGAGCGAGCGGACGGTGGCCGGCCACATCGCCCGGCTGCGGGAGCTCCACGACGCGGAGACGCTGTTCCAGCTCGGTTGGCAGATGAGGGGAGCCCGCGATGCCTGATTCCCGGACACCGTCCGACGTACTGACGGCCGCGCTGCCGGACGACGCGGCGCGGGTGTTCTACCTCGCGGTCCTCCGCGAGGGCGGCCGGATCCGGGCCGCCGAGGTGGACCCGGGGGACCAGGGCGCGCTGGAGGCGCTGCTCCGCCTGGGCCTGCTGGTGTCGCACGCCCTGGACTCGTCGTACGTGGCCGTGAGCCCGCGGGCGCTCGCCGACCACGTGGCGGCGGACCTGCGGGCGGAGGGGGTCAGGCTGCTGCAGCAGTCCGAGCGGCTGCCGGACCGTCTGGACGAACTCATCCAGGCCTACGAACGCACCTCGCGCCACCTCGACGTGACGGGAGGGGTGGAGCACGTCGAGGGGGTGCCGGAGATCCGCTCGCTGCTGACCTGCCTCGCGAAGGAGTACCCGCACGAGTCCATGACCATGCAGCCGGGAGGCGCCCGTCCGGCCGACGTCATCGCGGACATGCTCCACCACACCACCGCCTACCTGCGCAGGGGCGGCAGCATCCGGACGATCTACCAGCCGCCGGCCAGGCTCGACCCGGCCACGGTCGGCTACGCCGCGGAGGTCACGCGACTCGGTTGCGCGATCCGGATGCTGGCCGCCGACTTCACCCGTCTGGTGATCTTCGACCGCTCGGTGGCGGTGCTGCCGGAGGGCGCCGACGGGACGAAGGCGGTGCTGGTGACCGATCCCGCCGTGGTGGCGTTCCTGGTGGACACCTTCGAGCAGCACTGGCAGCACGCCGAAGGCGTCAACTGGGCCGCGCTGGCCGCCGGTACGGCCGACTCCGCGGTGCACGAGAAGGTCGGCCGGCTGCTCGCCCAGGGGCTGACCCAGCGGACGATCGCCTCACGGCTGGGGCTGAGCGAGCGGACGGTGGCCGCGCACATCTCCCGGCTCCGGGAGATGTACGACGCGGAGACGCTGTTCCAGCTCGGATGGCAGATGCGCGGAGCCCGGGCGGGGGAGCCCGGTGCGTGAGCCGCGATCAGCCGGTGGCCGCGCCGGTGGGCCAGTAGCCGGTCGGGCCGACGGCGGGGGGCTGCTGGCGGGGGACGGTGAACTGCTCGCCGGGGGCGGTCCAGAAGCCCTCGCGCAGGGAGAGCGCCATGCCGGCCCAGTCGAGGGCGGTCTCCACGGTGTGGTGGAGGGCCTCCTGGGACCAGGTGTCGTCGAAGACCAGCGGCAGGACGGGGGCGACCTGCTCGATGGTGGCGATCAGCGGGTTGTGGGTGATGGCCTCGTCGACGAGCAGGACGATCGGCTTCCGCAGCGCCGACGCCCAGCCCAGCTCCAGGCTGACTCCGGCCGACAGGGGCGCGCCGACGTAGGCGAAGACCAGGTCGGCGGACTGCAGCGCGCGGAAGTCCGACGGCACGCGCGGCTCGGGGGCGCGGCCGGCCACGGTCCACGCGTCGCTGTGGTGAGCGCTGTACACGGCGGCGCCACTGCGGAGGAGGGTGGTGCGGAGGGTCGTCAGCCGCGTCCGGCTGGCGAGCGTCACCACACTGTCCGCCGGCCCGGTCAGCCGCATGAGCGGCGCGGCCAGGAAGACTCGTGCACGCCGGCCCTCAGGGGCCTGGCTGTCGTGGTGACGCAGGTAGGGCTCGGTCATGTCGACTCCGGGGGGGAGTAGTCGGCGAGAGGAGGGCGTATCCGACTGGCCTGTGGGTTGTGGTGAGGTGATCAGCAAGGTCGGGTCGAGCAGTCGCTGACCGAAATTGAATGTACATAGGCAACGAATCGACCTGACCCGTCGACAGCGAACTGATCGTCCATCTGTTGCGATGCCGTGGTCCAGCGGCGCCAGATGTCATCTCGCTGCATGGCAGCGAGATGACACACTCCCCGGCCTATCCATACTGTTGTGCGGTAGGACAGGATCTATCCTGTACTGGCCGTCTGGTGAAGGTTTGCCGTATCTCGCTGAAGGGAGTGCTGTCGTGCGCTACGCGCGTCGCCTCATTGTCTCTGCGCTCCTTATAGGCCTTGCGCTGTTTTTCGGATCCTCGCTCGACGACTCGGACAGTGGTTGGCAGGGCCCGAACCCCACGACGGTGGCACTGTCCATGTCGGACAGTGGCTGGCAGTAGACCGCAGTGGGGCTTGTCCGCCGCGTAGGCCTGCTCAGGTGATCGAGCCGGCCCCGCCTTCCTGCTGGGCGAGTTTCCAGCCCAGCTGGAACAGCGTGTCGACTCCGTGATCCTCTCGCATCTCGGCTATGTGCCGGGCCAGAGTTCTTTCGCTGAGCCCGAGATTTCTCGCGATGACGCGATGGCCGATGCCTTGGAGCATGAGCCTGACGACTTGGCGCCTCAGGCTGGAGAGCACCTGCGGAGGCACCTCGCGACTGCCGGGAAACGGGATCGCCCGTTCCCACAGGGCGTCGAATGTCTGGACGAGATACGTCACGACCGCTGTGTCCCTGATGAATGCGGCCATGGTCATGTCCTCGCTGGCCGGAATGATGGCGACTTTGCGGTCGATCACGATCATGACGCTGAATGGCTCGTCCAGTGTGCGGACATGACTGCCTTCATGGGTCATGGTCTCGACGTACTCAAGCGTAGGGCTGGAATATCGCGCACTCGGTTGGTAAATGGTCCGGATCGTGCCGCCGCGCTGCAGTACGCCCAAGTCCCGCTCCATGGCGGTGCGGACGGTCTCCGGCCTGCGTCCGCCGCCGGGCTGGGCGGTCAGCAGCTCCGTTGAGCAGCGCTCGACCAGGGCGCCGAGACGCTGATTGATCAGCACTTTTCCGCTGATGTATTCGATCGGGCCGCCCGTCTCGGGTTTCCTGGTGTGCTCGTTGTAGGCGTCGCCCAGGTCTTGTAGTTCGCTGACCAGATGGGCGGAACGGGAGAGCAGTTGTAGTGCTTTCCGCTGCCAGGTGGCGCTGAGTGCCGTTGACAGTCGATTGGGGTCTGCCACCACGAGGGATTGGTGATCGTCCAAGTCCTGCACAAGCAGACCGAGTTCCAGTAGTTCCCGAACCTCCGACTTCGCGTCTTCTTGTGCGTCGGCGGTCAAACGCCCGCCGGAATGCACTGCGGCCAGGTAGAGCTTTCGCGCGTTGTCGGAGAGGACCTGCTCCCCGGGGTGGAAGTCGTCCCCGTTGGCGACTGGGCTCACTTGTAGCTCCTCTCCACGTCAGGTCCCGAGCAGCGCCTGGTAGCCACTGAGCTTTACGGATGATATGCAATCGGCGTGCTCCGCTGTGGCGGTTGCTCCGGGCGAACCCACTTGCGCACTCTCTCACCAAACGCCGCGCCGCCGGCACCCCCCGACCAGAGGGAAACCGGCGGCGGGCGGCCGTCGTGCGGGGGTCAGCGCCGGGGGCGCCAGACCACCAGGGCGCTGGAGTGCGGGGTGGGCGGCTGGTAGGGGACCAGGTCGCGGCGGTAGGAGGCGTGGATGGTGGCCTCGCGCTGCTGGAGGGCGGTGGCCGCGCCTTCGAGGGAGTCGGCCAGTTCGGCGACCCGGGACTGCAGGGCGGCGACCTGGTTCTCCAGCTCGATGATCCGCTTGATCCCTGCCAGGTTGATGCCCTCGTCCTGGGAGAGCCGCTGGACCTCGCGCAGCTGCTGGATGTCGCGGGCCGAGTAGCGCCGGCCGCGGCCGGCGGTCCGGTCGGGGCAGACCAGGCCGAGGCGGTCGTACTGGCGGAGGGTCTGCGGGTGCAGGCCGGAGAGCTCGGCGGCCACCGAGATCACGTAGACCGGGGTGTCCTCGGTCAGGACGTACTGGGGCTGCGGGGCGGCCCGGCGGGCACGCGGGGTGCCGCTGCCGGGGAGTCCCTCGCCGATGCCGGGGCCGATCGGGCCGTGGCCCGCGCCGGTGTTGTCGGGGATCATCTGGTCGTCACGCTCCCTTCGCCGCTCGGAACAGGGCGGCTCGCGGGTCGTCGGAGGCGGTGGCCTCGCGGTACTGCTCCAGGGCGGTCAGCGCGTCTCCGGTGACGTGCTGGGGCACCACGACCTCCACGGTGACCAGGAGGTCTCCGCGGGTGCCGTCCTTGCGGGTGGCGCCCTTGCCCCGGGCCCGCAGGGTCAGGCCGTTGGCGCTGCCCGGCGGGAGCTTGAGCTTCACCGAGGGTCCGTTGAGGGTCGGCACCTCGATGGTGCCCCCCAGCGCGGCTTCGGGGAAGGTGACCGGGACGGTCACGGTCAGGTTGTCGCCCTTCCGCCCGAAGACGGGGTGTGCGTCGACGTGCACGGTGACGTAGAGGTCGCCGGGCTGGCCGCCGCGTTCGCCCTGCGCGCCCTTGCCCTTGAGGCGGATGCGCTGGGCGTCCTGGACGCCGGCCGGGATCCGGACCTGCATGGTGCGGGCGGAGCTGGCCCGGCCGCTGCCGTGGCAGTCGGTGCACGGGTCGTCGACGATCATGCCGCGGCCGCGGCAGTCCCGGCAGGGCTCGGAGAGGGCGAAGGCGCCCTGGCCGCGGCTGACGGTGCCGGAGCCGACGCAGGTGGGGCAGACCCGGGGGGTCGTGCCGGCCTTGGCGCCGGTGCCGTTGCAGAGGCGGCAGGGGGCCTGGCTGGTCATCCGGAGCGGGACGGTGGCGCCGTCGACGGCCTCCTCGAAGGAGAGCGTCACCTCGGTCTCGACGTCGGCGCCGCGCCGGGGCTGGGCCTGCCGGGTGCCGCCGCGGTTGAACAGGCCGCCGAAGACGTCGCCGAGGCCGCCGCCGCTGCCGGTCTGGTTGCCGTTGAACAGGTCGCCGAAGTCGAAGCTGTAGTTGCCGTTGCCGGGGGCCCCGGCGCGGAAGCCGCCGTTGGCGAAGAGGCTGCGGGCCTCGTCGTACTCCTTGCGGCGCTTCTCGTCCGAGAGGACGTCGTAGGCCTCGGAGATGTCCTTGAACCGCTCCTCGGCCGCGGCGTCGCCCTTGTTGGCGTCGGGGTGGAACTCGCGCGCCAGCTTGCGGTAGGTCTTCTTGATCTCGGTGGCGGTGGCGTCCTTGGGCACGCCGAGGACCTTGTAGTAGTCCTTCTCCACGTAGTCCTTGCCGCTCATGGCTCGCGCCACCTCCCGAGGTCCATCGTCACAGAGCTGTCAACGGGCCGGCCGTGGCCCGTCGACAGTGCGCTGCGGAGCCGGCCGCCGTACTGGCCGGCGTTCGACTCCGCAGCGCACGGGTTGTCAGCTGTCACCGCTGGTCAGCTGTCCGAGCCACCGTCGGCCTGGTCCTTCTTCTCGCCGCCCTTGGCGGTGTCGGCGTCCGGGCCGGACGTGGTCTGGGTGCCCGGCTGGGGCTCCGCGACCGCGACCATCGCCGGGCGGATGATCCGCTCGCCGATCCGGTAGCCGGGCTGGAGGATCTGGACGCAGGTGTCCTCGGTGACCTCCGAGGAGTAGCTGTGCATCAGCGCCTCGTGCATGGTCGGGTCGAAGGGCTCGCCCTCCTTGCCGAACTGCTGCAGGCCCAGCTTGGCGACGACGGTCTCCAGCGACTCGGCGACGGACTTGAAGCCGCCGGTCACCTCGCCGTGGTCGCGGGCGCGGCCGATGTCGTCCAGGACCGGGATCAGCGACTCCAGGATGTTGGAGACGGCGATCTCGCGGACCGTCAGCCGGTCGCGCTCGACCCGCTTCCGGTAGTTCTGGTACTCGGCCTGGAGGCGCTGGAGGTCACCGGTCCGCTCGGCCAGCTCGCGCTTGGCCGTGGCGAGGTCGTCCGACCCGCCGGCCGCGGCGGAGGCCTGGTCGGCACCGGCCGCGGCGGCCTCCTCGGCAGCCTTGATCACGGCCTCCTCGGCGGCGGAGTCGTCGCCGGGCTCAGCACCCTGCGGCTTCTCCGTCATGCCGCACCGCCCTTGGGCTTCTCGTCGTCCACGATCTCGGCGTCGACGACGTCGTCGTCCTTGGCACCGGCGGCGTCACCGGCCGGGGCGGCGCCGGCGGCGTCGGCGTTGGCGTAGAGCGCCTGGCCGAGCTTCTGCGCGGTGGTGGACACCTTCTCGGAGGCCTCGCGGATCTTCGCGATGTCGTCGCCCTTCAGGGCCTCCTTGAGCTCGCCGATGGCGGTCTCGACCTCGGCCTTGACGTCGGCCGGCAGCTTGTCGGCGTTGTCGGCGATGAACTTCTCGGTGGAGTACACGAGCTGCTCGGCCTGGTTGCGGGTCTCCACGGCCTCGCGGCGCTTGTGGTCCTCCTCCGCGTACTGCTCGGCCTCGCGCATCATGCGCTCGATGTCGTCCTTCGGCAGCGCGGAGCCGCCGGTGACGGTCATCTTCTGCTCCTTGCCGGTGCCGAGGTCCTTGGCGCCGACGTGCATGATGCCGTTGGCGTCGATGTCGAAGGTGACCTCGATCTGGGGCAGGCCGCGGGGGGCCGGCGGCAGGCCGGTCAGCTCGAACATGCCGAGCTTCTTGTTGTACGCCGCGATCTCGCGCTCGCCCTGGTAGACCTGGATCTGCACGGACGGCTGGTTGTCCTCGGCCGTGGTGAAGATCTCGGAGCGCTTGGTCGGGATCGTGGTGTTGCGCTCGATCAGCTTGGTCATGATGCCGCCCTTGGTCTCGATGCCGAGGGACAGCGGGGTGACGTCGAGCAGCAGGACGTCCTTGACCTCGCCCTTGAGGACGCCGGCCTGGAGCGCGGCGCCGATGGCGACGACCTCGTCCGGGTTGACGCCCTTGTTGGCGTCCTTGCCGCCGGTCAGCTCGCGGACGAGCTCGGCGACGGCCGGCATGCGGGTCGAGCCGCCGACGAGGACGACGTGGTCGATCTCGGAGAGGGCGATGCCCGCGTCCTTGATCACGTTGTGGAACGGGACCTTGCAGCGCTCCAGCAGGTCCGAGGTGAGCTGCTGGAACTGGGCGCGGGTGAGCTTCTCGTCCAGGTGCAGCGGGCCCTCGGCGGAGGCCGTGATGTAGGGCAGGTTGATCGAGGTCTCGGAGGACGAGGACAGCTCGATCTTGGCCTTCTCGGCGGCCTCGCGCAGACGCTGCAGGGCCATCTTGTCCTTGGACAGGTCGACGCCGTGGCCGGCCTGGAAGACCTTCACCAGGTGGTCGACGACCTTCTGGTCCCAGTCGTCGCCACCGAGGTGGTTGTCACCGTTGGTGGCCTTCACCTCGACGACCCCGTCGCCGATCTCCAGCAGGGAGACGTCGAAGGTGCCGCCGCCGAGGTCGAAGACCAGGATGGTCTGGTCGTCCTTGTCCAGGCCGTAGGCCAGGGCGGCCGCGGTCGGCTCGTTGACGATGCGCAGGACGTTGAGGCCCGCGATCTCACCGGCCTCCTTGGTGGCCTGGCGCTCGGAGTCGGAGAAGTACGCCGGGACGGTGATGACGGCGTCGGTGACGGTCTCACCCAGGTAGGCCTCGGCGTCCCGCTTCAGCTTCTGCAGCACGAAGGCGCTGATCTGCTGGGGGTTGAAGTCCTTGCCGTCCAGGCCGATCTTCCAGCTGGTGCCCATGTGGCGCTTGACCGAGCGAATGGTGCGGTCCACGTTGGTGACCGCCTGGCGCTTGGCCACCTCGCCGACGAGCACCTCGCCGTTCTTGGCGAAGGCGACGACGGACGGCGTGGTCCGAGCGCCCTCGGCGTTCGTGATGACGGTGGGCTCGCCACCCTCCAGAACGCTGACGACCGAGTTCGTCGTGCCGAGGTCGATGCCGACCGCGCGTGCCATCGTAGATACCTCCACGGAAGAGTTGAGCTTTACGGGCTCAAGGATGCACGACGGGCCGGGGAGCGTCAACAGGGATGAGTCCGACCCGCTCAACTTTGCTGAGCCGGATTTTCGCCGGAGGGCCCGCGGTGGCCGCCCGGGCCGGGGCGGCCACCTCTTCGGAGGCCGCTTCGGAGGTCGGCCCGGAGGTCGGCCCGGGGGCCGGTTCGGGGGCCGATGCGGGGGCCGATGGGGTCTCCCGGGGGCCGTCCGGGAGGGGGTCCCGTGCGGCGGGTGGTGGCCGTGGGGTGCACTTGGCGGGTGGCAGGGTGCACTTACGTGACTGCCGCCATACCTTGAGCATCTTCAGGAGAAGAGTTGGCGAGCGGTAATGTCCGGCCCGTCGGTGCTGGAAGTTACCGGCGAGTACACTCACCCCCGAGAGTCTGCAACCCCAGCAAGCCGCAGGAGACGGAGAGCCGATGCAGCTAGCAGCGATCGTCATCTCGCTGGTCACGTTCGTGGTCGGCACCGCGCTCGCCGCCCGTGCGGCGCTGTACATCTACCGGGTGGTGCGGACCGGCCAGCCGGACGCGACCCGGTTCGGGCAGCCCGCCCAGCGCGCCAAGACCGTGGCGGTCGAGTTCGTCGGCCACACCCGGATGAACCGCTGGGGCGTCGTCGGCGTCGCCCACTGGTTCGTCGCGGTCGGCTTCTTCACGCTCGGCCTGACCCTGCTGACCGCCTTCTTCCAGCTGTTCGACGCCGAGTTCGTGCTGCCGGTGCTCGGCGGCTGGCTGCCCTACGAGCTCTTCACCGAGCTGGTCGGCACCTTCACCACCCTCGGCATCGCGGCGCTGATCGTGATCCGCCTGCTCAGCCTGCCCGGCCGGGCGGGCCGCAAGTCCCGCTTCGCCGGCTCGATCGCCTGGCAGGCCTTCTACGTCGAGTACACGATCCTCGGCATCGGCCTCTGCATCATGATCCTGCGCGGCCTGGAGGGCGCGCTGGAGCAGGTCGGCTCGTACGAGGCGAAGTACCTGATCTCCTACCCGCTGGTGCTGGCCTTCAAGGGCCTGTCGCACGGCACGCTGGAGAACCTGGTCTACCTCTTCGCGATGCTGAAGATCTGCACCTCCTTCGCCTGGGCGATCACCATCGGCATCAACCCCTCGATGGGCGTCGCCTGGCACCGCTTCCTCGCCTTCTTCAACATCTACTTCAAGCGCGAGGAGGACGGCGGCGTCGCCCTCGGCGAGCTGCGTCCGATGAGCAGCGGCGGGCAGCCGATCGACTTCGAGGACCCGGCCGAGGACGCGGTGTTCGGCGTCTCCCAGGTCGAGCACTTCTCGTGGAAGGGCATCCTCGACTTCTCCACCTGCACCGAGTGCGGCCGCTGCCAGTCGCAGTGCCCGGCCTGGAACACCGGCAAGCCGCTGTCGCCGAAGCTGCTGATCATGAGCCTGCGCGAGCACGCCTTCGCCAAGGCGCCGTACCTGCTGGCCGGCGGCGGCAAGGACGCGGAGGGCGAGGAGCGGGCCACCGCCGAGCAGCTCGCCGGCGTCCCCGCCGCGGCACTGGCCGAGGCCGAGCGCCCGCTGATCGGCACCGCCGAGGAGAACGGCGTCATCGACCCGGACGTGCTGTGGTCCTGCACCACCTGCGGCGCCTGCGTCGAGCAGTGCCCGGTCGACATCGAGCACATCGACCACATCGTCGACATGCGCCGCTACCAGGTCATGATCGAGTCCTCGTTCCCGACCGAGGCCGGGACGATGCTCAAGAACCTGGAGAACAAGGGCAACCCCTGGGGCATGGCCACCAAGGCCCGCCTGGACTGGGTCAAGGAACTCAAGAAGGAGTCCGGCATCGAGGTGCCGGTCATCGGTGAGGACATCGACCCCGCCGAGGTCGAGTACCTCTACTGGGTCGGCTGCGCCGGCGCCCTGGAGGACCGCGCCAAGAAGACCACCAAGGCCTTCGCCGAGCTGCTGCACACCGCCGGCGTGCAGTTCGCCATCCTCGGCAAGGAGGAGTCCTGCACCGGTGACTCCGCCCGCCGCCTCGGCAACGAGTTCCTCTTCCAGATGCTCGGCGCGCAGAACGTCGAGACGCTGAACGCCGCGCTGGAGGACGCCCCGGTCAAGCGGATCGTGGCCACCTGCCCGCACTGCTTCAACACCATCGCCAACGAGTACCCGCAGCTGGGCGGCCACTTCGAGGTCATCCACCACACCCAGCTGCTGCAGCACCTCATCGACGAGGGCAAGCTCGTCCCGGTCAACCCGGTCGAGGGCCTCATCACCTACCACGACCCCTGCTACCTGGGCCGCCACAACAAGGTCTACAGCCCGCCGCGCGAGATCATGGACAAGGTCCCCGGCCTGCGCCAGCAGGAGATGCACCGCCACAAGGAGCGCGGCTTCTGCTGCGGCGCCGGCGGCGCCCGGATGTGGATGGAGGAGCGCATCGGCAAGCGGATCAACACCGAGCGCGTCGACGAGGCACTCTCCCTCAACCCCGACATCGTCTCCACCGCCTGCCCGTTCTGCCTCGTGATGCTCTCCGACTCCGTCAACGGCAAGAAGAACGAGGGCGCGGCCAAGGAGCACCTCAAGGTCGTCGACGTCGCCCAGCTCCTCCTCGACTCGGTCAAGGCGACCCCGCCCGCCGAGGCCGAGGCCGAGACCGTCGACGCCTGAACGGGTCGGCGACGCCTGGACGGGTGACGGGTCGGCGACGCCTGGCCGGGTCGGCGACAGGCCTAACTGGACTGTTCTGACGCCCAGTTGTTCGACAGTTCTGCAACAACCGCCCGGCCCGGCGGGTGCCACGAGCGCCCGCCGGGCCGGGCTTTTCGGGCGCGGACCCGCCGGGCGGCGTGCCAACCGCCGGACCGCCGGGCGGCGTCCCTGTCAGAAGGAAATACAGTAGGCGCCGGACCGGCCCTCGTGCCGGTCGATCCGTTCCGGCTCCCGGAACGGCATTTCTGACCACCGACGGAGGTATCGGCCCGCCGGGCCGGGCCGTAGAGACCACAAGGGGAACAGCGCAGACCATGACCGAGGCGATCATGCTGGTCGGTGGTAAGGGCACGCGACTGCGTCCGCTGACCACCCACACCCCCAAGCCCATGCTGCCCGTGGCAGGCGTCCCGTTCATCGCGCACCAGCTGGCCCGCGCGGCAGCGGCCGGGGTCACCCGTGTGGTGCTCGCGACCTCCTACCTGGCCGAGGTCTTCGAGGACCACTTCCAGGACGGCACCCCGTACGGCATCGAGCTGGTCTACCTGACCGAGCGCGAGCCGCTCGGCACCGGCGGTGCCATCCGCAACGCCGCCACCGGCCTGACCTGCGGCCCCGACGAGCCGGTCCTGGTCTTCAACGGCGACATCCTCTCCGGCGTCGACATCGCCGCCCTGCGCGACGGCCACGTGGCCGCGGGGGCCGACGTCACCCTGCACCTCACCCGGGTGGAGGACCCGCGCGCCTTCGGACTCGTCCCGACCGACGAGCACGGCCGGGTGCTGGAGTTCCTGGAGAAGCCGGAGACGCCGGAGCAGATCGTCACCGACCAGATCAACGCCGGCTGCTACGTCTTCACCCGCTCGGTCATCGACCGCATCCCGGCCGGTCGCGAGGTCTCCGTCGAGCGCGAGACCTTCCCCGAGCTGCTGGCCACCGGCGCGCTGCTGCGCGGCGTCGTGGACACCTCGTACTGGCTGGACCTCGGCACCCCGGCCGCCTTCGTCCGCGGCTCGGCCGACCTCGTGCTCGGCAAGGTCGACTCGCCGGCCGTCCCCGGCCCGACCGGTGACGCACTGCTGCTGCCCGGAGCCACCGTGCACCGCGGCGCGGTGCTGAGCGGCGGCACCGTGGTCTCCGAGGGCGCGGTCGTCGAGGCCGGCGCGATCGTCGAGGGCAGCGTGATCCTGCCCGGCGCGGTCATCGGAGCGGACACCCTGGTCAAGGACTCGATCGTGGGCGCCTTCGCCGCGGTCGGCGAGCGGACCGCGCTGGACGGCGCGGTGATCGGCGACGGCGCGATCGTCGAGCCCGACAACGAACTGCCGAACGGCATCCGGGTCGCCTGCGGCATCCTGCTCCCGGCCGGCGCCGTCCGCACCTCGGCCGGCCCCGGCGGCTGCCCGGCGGGCACCAGCGCCGCGGCGGCGGTGCACGGCCCGAAGGTCAGCGCCCAGCGCTAGCCGCCGGCCGGACGGACGGCCGCCTGCCCCCGGGCCCGCCGGCCGCGCCCGTTGCGGCGGGCGTCACAGGCTCGCTGCAAACCGGACCCGGTCCGGTGCCCGGCCGCCACGGAACCGGCCGGGCGGGTACCTTCGGAACGTGGCTGGCAATCGATACGACAGCGGTCAGGGCGCCGATCCCCGTGGCGGGTGGTCGGCGCCTCCGCCGCAGCAGCAGGCAGCGCCCGGGGGGTACGGGCCGGGGGACGGGCCGGAGTACTTCACCGGCCCGCAGAACGCTCCGCAGCAGGGCCCCTACGCCCCTCAGGGCCCGTACGCCTCCCAGGGCCCCTACGCGCCCCAGGGCCCCGGCCCGGGCGCACCGCGGGCTCCGCACGACCCGTACGCGGCCGACCAGCCGGGCCACACCCGGGCGTTCCCGGCCGGCAGCGACCCGTACGCGGGCGAGCCCTACTACTACGACGAGCACGGCCGGCCCTACCGGGCCCCGTACGGGCAGGAACCCTACGGGCAGGAGCAGGCCCACCCCGACGGGCAGCAGTACGGCGGCCAGGACAACGTCGCCGTCTACCGCGCCGGCGGCCAGTCCGGGCCGCACGCGGCCGGCCCGCGGCCGACCTGGCGCGAGCTGCTGGTCGGCCTCTTCCGCACCCCCACCGCGATCTTCGACCGCACCCGCGACCACCAGGTCTGGCTGCCCGCCGTCACCGTCTCGCTGCTGTACGGCGCCCTCGCCGTGCTCGGCATCGGCATGACCCGCGACGACGTGGTCAACTCGACCTTCACCGTGGCGCTCACCGCGCTGCTCGCGGCGGCGGTCTGCTTCACCCTGGCCGGCGCCATGCTGGGCGCGGTGACGTACGCGCTGGCCCGGCAGTTCGGCGGGGACGGCCCGTGGCAGTCGACCGTCGGCCTCGCCGTGCTGATCGGCTGGACCACCGACGCGCCCCGGCTGCTGCTGGCGCTCGCGCTGCCCGCCGACAACATCGTCGTCCAGGTCGTCGGCTGGGCCACCTGGCTGTTCTGCGCCTTCCTGCTGACCAGCATGGTCCGCCGGATGCACGACCTGCCGTGGGGCAAGGCGGCCGGTGCGGCGGCGCTGCAACTGCTGGCGCTGCTGGTGCTGATCAAGCTGCCGACCCTGGGCTGAGCCCCGCCGCCCCCGCTTCCCCGCCCTCCTCCTCACCTCTCCCGCCTCTCCCGGCCCCCGCGGCCGGGGGAGAATGGTCGACGGGCCCCGCCTACGGGGCCCGTCCGCATTTCCGCACGGCAGTCGCCCACCCTCACCCGCACGGAGCCAGGCATGACCCTCCCCACCACCCACGTCAGCTTCCCGGCCGGGGCGGTGACCGGCGAGTCGACGGTGCTCGCGGTGCACCCGCTGGACGGCGGCCGCCACGCCGTCGTCACCGCGGCCACCCCGTTCCACCCGCTCGACCACACCTGGCCCGACCAGCCGGCCGACCTCGGCACCCTCACCGTCGACGGCACCGACCTGGCCGTCGTCGACTGCCTCACCGGCGCCGTCGGCCCCGAGGGCGGCGAGCTGCTGGTCGGTGCCGACATCCCGGTCCGGCGCGGCGACGAGGAGTGGTCCTGGCTGGTGCTGCACGTCCTGGCGGCGGACCCGGGCGAGGTCGTCGGCCGGAACGCCGTTCTCACCGTCGACGCCGGGCGCCGGGCCGCGCTCAGCGCCTCGCACAGCGGCTGCCACCTGCTGGCCCTGGCCCTCAACGAGGCACTGGCCCCGCGCTGGCGCAAGGACCCGGGCCGCTCCGACGCCTTCGGCCGCCCGGACTTCGACAGCCTCGCCATGGCGAGCTCCGTGATGGACACCGAGGCCAGCACCGACACCTACCGGCTGGGCAAGTCGCTCCGCAAGAAGGGCTTCACCGTCGAGGCCACCGAGGAGTACCCGGCGCTCGCCGAGGCGCTCCCCGCCCTCACCGAGGCCGTCAACCGGCGGCTGGCCGCCTGGGTCGCCGCCGATGCCCCGGTCCGTATCGACGTCCCCGGCCCGGAGCTCACCGCCCGCCGCCAGTGGCACTGCGAGCTGCCCGAGGGCGGGGCGCAGATCGCCTGCGGCGGTACCCACCTGCACCACCTGGGCGAGCTGACCGGGCTCCGCACCGAGCTGCTGCTCTCCGAGGACGGCAGCGAGCTGGTCGCCGTCACCCGCCCGAAGCGGGCCTGACGCACGGGCCGCCGCACCCGCGCGGTGCGCGCGGCGCCCCTGGAACGCCCGTGGGCGGCCACCCCGGTACTCCGGAGTGACCGCCCACGTCGGCGTCTGCTCTGCTGTCGCGCGCCTGCTGCGGCGCGCGTCTCAGGTGGTGGTGCGGTGGAAGTTCAGGTACGAGCGGGACGGCGTCGGGCCGCGCTGGCCCTGGTAGCGCGAGCCGTAGCGCTCCGAGCCGTACGGGTGCTCGGACGGCGAGGAGAGCCGGAACAGGCAGAGCTGCCCGATCTTCATCCCCGGGTAGAGCTTGATCGGCAGCGTCGCGACGTTCGACAGCTCCAGCGTGACGTGCCCGCTGAAGCCCGGGTCGATGAAGCCGGCCGTGGAGTGCGTCAGCAGCCCGAGGCGGCCCAGGCTGGACTTGCCCTCCAGGCGCGAGGCGACGTCGTCCGGCAGCGAGATGACCTCGTAGGTCGACGCCAGCACGAACTCGCCGGGGTGCAGGATGAACGCGTCGTCGCCCTCCGGCTCGACCAGCCGGGTCAGGTCCGGCTGCTCCTCGGAGGGGTCGATGTGCGGGTAGCGGTGGTTCTCGAAGACCCGGAAGAAGCGGTCCAGCCGCACGTCGATACTGGAGGGCTGGATCATCGCGGGGTCGTACGGGTCGATCACGACCCGGCCCTTGTCGATCTCGGTCCGGATGTCCTTGTCAGAGAGCAGCACGCTTCGAGGTTACGTGCACGACGCGGCCCCGGACGAATCGCCCGGGGCCGCACCTGTCACTCCCGTCCCGCGGTCGCCCCTGTCAGGCCAGGAACTCCGCGGCCTCCAGCCGCAGGGCCCGGGCCAGTTGCGGCCCGGACAGCTCCCGCACGTCGGCCAGCACCGAACTCCTCATCCGCCCGCACTGCGGGCAGCGGATCAGCCGCCCGGGCCCGAGCCGGCCCGGCCCGAGATTCTGCATCGGGAACGTGGTGGTGCTGAACAGGTGCCCTTCGGCACAACGAACGACGGCGCGCTGCTCCATCGATCCCCTTCCCATCCTTACCCCGGTACTCACCCGTACTCGTCGCGCCCCGAACGGGCGAAAGCCCCCGGGACCAGCGTCACATTAGGGGATGTTCCGGACATTCCACACCAAGGCTCGCCGCCCCGCGCCCCACCCGCCGCGGCACTCTCACGCGGCCCAAAGAGTACGCCTCCGCCCCCGCCTCCGGCGGCTCCGCCACGACCCCGGGCCACCTGTGCAACGGGTGTCACGCATGGGGTACAGTGAGGGCAGATCGGGCGCTCTCTGACGGCCCGTCAAGCGGGCGTAGTTTAATGGTAGAACATGAGCTTCCCAAGCTTATAGCGCGAGTTCGATTCTCGTCGCCCGCTCCAGCAGTAAAGGCCCAGGTCAGGGGCATGATCCCCGACCCGGGCCTTTTGTGTTTTCGGGCTCCCGTGCCCCCTGCGTGCCCCTATGACTCCTCGGACGGTGGCGTGCCCCGGCCGAGGGCATCGTTGATCGCTGCGTCCATGCCGTCCGCGATCTTCTGATCCCGCTCGCCGGTCGCGTGTTGGTAGATCAACGCGGCCCGAACGGAGGCGTGCCCCATGCGGGCCATCAGCTCCTTGAGACTGGCCCCGGTGGCGGCGGCCAGATTGTTGCCGGTGTGGCGGAGGTCGTAGAAGCGGAACCCCGGCATGCCTGCCTTGGCGCGTGCCTTGCGCCAGATTCGCCCGAAGGTGGTCCGGCGGAACGGGGCGCCCTTCTCTCCGACGAACAGCAGGCCCTCATCCCCCCTTTCGGCGAACAGCTCCAGGTGCAGCCGGACATCCGGCAGGACCGCGGCCGGGATGGTCACGACCCGTTTGCCCGCGTCGGACTTTGTGTCCCCGAGCGCCCGCCGGCCGGTGTTGAGTTCAGGGGCCGCGAGCCGGACGCGGACCGTACCGGACACGGGGTCGATGTCTTTGCGGCGCAGCTCGGCCAGCTCCTCAGGGCGAAGCGTCGTGAAGGCGGCGAGCACGACCATGGCGCGCCAGCGCAGCCCCACGAGCTCAGCCAGTTCGTAGACCTTCTCGATGCTGGCGACTCCGCGCTCCTCCGCCGACTCCTTGCCCGCACCCTTGATCCGGCACGGGTTCCGGCGGATCAACTCGTCATCGGTCGCGGTGGCCATGATGGACTTCATCAGGCGGTATGCCTTCGCGGCAGTGGTGTGCTTGCCGGTGGCCCGGAGTTCGGCCCGCCACGCGCGGATCAGCGGCGGCGTGATCTCGTCCAGGTCGAGGTCCCCGCAAGTCGGTTCGAGGTGCAGTCGCAGCAGCCGGCGGTACAGCTCCAGGGTGGTCGGCATCACCCCACGTTCTGTGATCCAAGCATCGGCGTACTTGGCGAAGTTGACCGCCCCGGCGTCAGGGCCGCGCCAGTCCTTCTTGCGGATCGTGGTCTGCATCTCGGCCAGCCAGTCGTCCGCGTCGGTCTTGGTCTCGAAGGTCTCCGGCGGGGGCCGAAGGAGGCCGTCCGGGCCGAGGTATCGAGCCTGGTAGCGGCCGGAAGGGAGCTTGCGGATACGGCCGAACTGCCGTCGCTTGCTTGCCACTTATGCCACCGACCGCAGTCGGCGGGACCGAGGCTGAGCAGTGTTGGCGGCCACGTAGTCGACGAGGGCCGATTCGGTGATGCGGACGTGACGACCGACCTTGACGAAGGCGATACGGCGCTCCGCGACCAGTCGGCGGGGGAAGCGCTCCCCGCTGCTCTCCCAGGTGCCGCGGCGCTCGGCCACCTCCTTGATTGTCAGCAGGCGGTCCATGCTGCTTCCCCCTCTTCTCGCGCGAGTTGTGCGCGTATCTCCTGTCGGTCGGTGTTGTGGCGTTCGCGCAGGTCCCGGGCGATCGACGCGGCGAGCATGGACTCACCCGGGGAGTTGCCGGCGCCGGCGAAGGACCAGTGGGCGACGACCATGGTCTCGGTGTCGGGCAGGTCATCCAGGTCCGGGAGCCCGGCGGTGAGGAGCCGTTCCCGAAGTTCGGTGCGGGCTTGGTCGGCGCGGTAGTCGGCGCGGACCTGTCGGAGGGCGCCGAGCGTGGTCGAGTAGGTGGGGGACTTGCTGGAGAAGTGGCCGCGGAAGCCGAGCATGTGGGACCAGTGCGCGAGCAGGCGGCCGGGGTAGTGCCCGTCGAGGTCCCAGCAGGCTTCGATCAGGCGTCGGGTGTGGGCGGGCAGGTCGTGCCGGTCGAGTTCGTGACGCTCCAGGATCCGGCGGTCCACGGTCTCGGTGGTCTCGGCCGACTTGGTGGCGTACTTGGCGACGTACGAGGCCACAGCCCGTTCCGTGATCTCCCCGGCGGCGAAGGCCCCGATCGGCCGGACGTCCACCTGCGTGCCCCTGTCTTCGCCCCGCTCCGGCGGCGGCCGCGCACGCGAGCGTGCGGCTGGGAGGGATGCCGGGGTTAGAGCCTGCCGGGGCTGGGGACGGGCGGCTCCACGGTTTTACCCACCTCCCAGGCTCGGGACCCGAGTCGAGCAAGAACGGGGGGCCACTCGGCCAAATTGCGGTCAGGCCCAAGGAGCCCTGACCGAGTCGCAACAGCTTACGGTCCCCCGATCATGCTCGACCCCAAACCAGGCAGGACACCGGCCAAAACCGCTCCACCGCCCGCAGCGCTACATGCGGGCCCCCGGCTGGGCCATCGACTCATAGTCAATCTGAGCTATCTGCCCGACTGCTGACCGACTCTCAGGGTGGCATTTCGTGGCACATGCCTGTCCGGGCTGTGAAGTATTTCTTATGCACAGGCTAAAGTTGACGTCTTCGCAGGTCAGCCCCGATGTGATGTCGTGCCGACTTGCGGCATCCACAGGTTTCTCCACAGATTCATCCACCGAAAAGCGTCAGTTATCCCCAGGGGAAGGGGAGTTCTGCACATGGCCTGTGGATAACCGTCTTGGACTTGTCTATACGCTCTGTCACGATCAATGGCAGGAGGCGCGGCCGTCAAAAAGAGACGGCCCCCGTTGCAGCGGGAGCCGTCTCTGACCAGTCTCCATCGCGTATGACAGAAGAGGTCACCTATGACACTACCCAGCGGTTCCGAGGGTTCAAGCTCGGGTTCGTCGGCATGGCTGAGCGTCTTGGCCTACGGACTGGCCTTGGTGGCCGGAATCGTACTGATCTGCAGTGGCAAGGCCACCGTCCCCGAGGCGTCGGGGTACGTGGCGCCCTTCCTGCTGCTGTACGAGCGCTCTTCTATGCGTCGGTCTGCTGACAGTCAGGAGACGTTGGTGGGCGGCGGCGGAGTCTGAAAACGTGGGCGGGCAGGCTCAACCGGCGACGCTTCGACGTCGGTGGAGCCTGTGCCCTACCTGTGCCCCAAGCGGCGGAGAGTGGCGGTAAGTGGCGGCTACTTCCCGCCCCTGTGGACTGGCATCGCGAGGGCTTCTGGAGGTCATATCCGCAGGTCAGAAGGTATCTAGTTGTGCCTGGTTGACGAGATTCCCAAGCTTATAGCGCGAGTTCGATTCTCGTCGCCCGCTCAGAAGGAAAGCCCCAGGTCGATGACCTGGGGCTTTTCCGTTGTGCGAGGCGCTCCGGGGCGGCCCCGGGCGCGGGTCACGGGGTGCGGGTGAAGGAGCGGCGGTAGGAGCGCGGGGGGACTCCGCGGCGGCGGACGAACTGGGCGCGGAGGACGGCGGCGCTGCCGTAGCCGACCAGGCGGGCGACCTCCTCGACCGGCAGGTCGGTGGTCTCCAGGAGCTCCTCGGCGCGGCTGAGCCGCAGTCCGAGCAGCCAGGCGTGCGGGGTGGTCCCGGTGGCGGCGTTGAAGCGGCGCGCGAAGGAGCGTCTGCTCATCAGGGCCCGGCGGGCCAACTCCGCGACGGGGAGCGGTTCGTGGAGGTTCTCCCGGGCCCAGGTGAGGACGTCGGCGAGCCGTTCGTCCTGGCAGTCCTCGGGGATGGGGGTGGCCAGGTACTGGGCCTGGCCACCGTCGCGGTGGGAGGGCAGCACCAGGTCGCGGGCGATCGCGTTGGCCGTCACGGCGCCGTGCTCCCGGCGCAGCAGGTGCAGGCAGAGGTCGAAGCCGGCGGCGGCGCCCGCGCCGGTGATGATCCGGCCCTCGTCGATGTAGAGGGCTTCGGGTTCGACGGTGACGGCCGGGTGGCGGTCGGCCAGCAGGGCGGCGAAGCGCCAGTGGGTGGTGGCGCGCAGGCCGTCGAGCAGCCCGGCCGCGGCGAGCGCGAAGGTGCCCACGCAGTGCCCCGCGACCAGGGCGCCGCGCTCGTGCGCCGCGGTCAGGGCGTCGAGCACGGCGGGGGCCGGCGGGGTACGGAAGTCCGCCCAGGGCAGGGCGATCACCAGGTCGGCGGCGGCCAGCCGGTCGAGGCCCTGCCCGACCAGGAGCGGGAGTCCGACGTCGGTGCGGACCTGTCCCGGCCGGTCGGTGCAGAGGGCGAAGTCGAAGCCGGGCAGGCCCTGGCCCCGGGCGTCGAAAACCTCGGAGGCGATACCGGCCGCGAGCATGCCCACACCGGGCGGGGCGTAGGCGGCGACGGTCACGAATGGCGGCACGTGGGGGAGTCTGGCACGAATCCGCTGGCACGATTCCTGCGATCGGTGGCAGCACGGCCACTCGTGACCGGGCGGCCCGCCCGGAAGACTCGGAGGCATGACAGACGCCCCGCTCGGCCGCAGCGCCGTGTACACGATCCTGACCACCGGCTACACCCTCTCCACCGGCCCCGGTGTCGCCGCCACCGTCTCCTACGTCACCGACGGGGAGCACCACGTGATCGTCGACCCCGGCATGGTGGCCGGCCGGGACCGGATCCTCGGCCCGCTCGCCGAGCTGGGGCTCGGCCCCGACGACATCACCGACGTGGTGCTCAGCCACCACCACCCGGACAACACCATGAACGTCGGCCTGTTCGGCCGGGCCCGCGTGCACGACCACAAGGCGATCTACCGGGACGACCAGTGGACCGACCGCGACGCCGAGGGCTACGAGCTCACCCCGTCCCTGCGGCTGATCCGCACCCCCGGGCACAGCGTCGAGGACATCACGCTGCTGGCGGGCACCGGCTCGGGCGTCGTCGCCTTCGTGGGCGACCTGTGGTGGCGGCCCAACGGCCCGGTGGAGGACCCGGTGGCGCCGGACCACGACGTGCTCCTGACCTCCCGGCTCCGGGTGCTGGACGCGGCGGACGTGATCGTGCCCGGCCACGGTCCGGCCTTCCCGGCCGACGACACCGCACCGCGCTGAGCCGCGGTCGCGCCCGTCGCCGGGGCCGCGCTCCCTGCCGCGACGCGGGCCGGGGCGCCGACGGCCGCCGGGTGTCCGGCCGTGCAGGGGTGTTCGGCCGTGCAGGCGGTGTCCGGCCGTACAGGGGTCGGCCGGCCACCGGGGCGGCGTTGATCTTCCCCGGCGTACCATGCCGGGGTGGAGGGGGTCTCTGGCGGCGATGTCGCGTCGCGGCTGTCACGTGCGCTGGTGGTCGGGGTCGCCGCCGCCGTGGCCTCGGTGCATTTCCTGAAGGGGCTGGCACGGGTGCCGGCGGAGCCGGGTGCCGGGCTCGCCGTCGCCCTGGCGTGCGCGGTGCTGGTGGCGGCGCAGCTGCGTCACGTCTCGCCGGGGCTGCGGCGGATCGCCCCCCGGACGGCGCCGGTGGTCTGGACGGTCGCGGAGGCGGCCGTCGGCTGGCTGGCGGTCGTCCCGCTCGGCGTCTCGATCGGACTGCTGTGCCTGCCGGCCGCCTCACTGCTGCTGGAACGCCGGCGCGTGCCGCTGGTGCTGCTCGGGGGCGCCGCGGCGCTGACCGAGGCGGTGCGGTCGGGCAGTGCGCGCGTCACCGTCGACCTGGTGCTCATCCTGGTGATCGGCGCGGTCATGCTCTACGCCGTCACCACGCTCGCGCTGCTCGCGGCACGGGTGCACGCCGCGCGGATCACCCTGGCGGCCTCCGCGGTGACGGCCGAACGCCTGCGCATCGCGTCCAGCCTGCGGAGCGGCCTCGCCGAGGGCCTGCGGGAGGTGCACGGCCTGGCGCTCCGGGACGACCCGGCGCTGCTGGACACCCTCATCGCCACGGCGCGCGGGACCCTGGCGGCGACCCGCGCCACGGCGGCCGAGCTGCGCAGCCTCTCACTGGCGCCCGAGGCGGCCAGCGCCCGGGCCCTGCTGACCTCCGCCGGCATCGCCGCCGACCTCCGCATCGGGCACTCGGAGCCGCTCGGACCGGCCGGGACGGTGCTGGCGACGGTGCTGCGCGAGGCGGTCACCGCGGTCGTGCGGGTCGGTGACGCGCGGCACTGCGAGATCGCCACCGGCGAGCGGGCCGGCCAGGTGGTGCTGCGGGTGGTCAGCGACGGGGTGCCGACGGCCGCGCTCGGGGCCGAGGTGCTCGACGGCCTCGCCGACCGGGTCCGTGCGGTGGGCGGCTCGCTGACGGCGGGTCTGGAACCGGACGGGCGCTTCGCCGTCGAGGCGGCGGTCGCGGCCACCCCCGCGCCGGCGGACTCCGCCGATCCGCCCGAGCTGCGGACGGTGCTCGGCCTGTACGTCGTCGTCCTGGCCACCTTCTGCGTCAAGGCCCTGCTGTTCATCCCGGCGCCGCTGCTCGGACTCGGTGTTCCGTGCCTGCTGCTGCTCTGCGGACTCCAGTTCCGCTTCTCGTCGCTGGACGGCTCGCGCCCTGTCCGCCTGCTGCTGCTGGGCTCGGCGGCCCTCGCGTTCCTGCCGCTGCCGTGGTTCGGGCGGAACTGGATCGGCGCGGTCGGCATCCTCGCCGGCACGCTGCTGACCGCCCCGCCGCTCCGGGCCGGCCTGGCGCTCGCGGCCGCCGCGGCGGCGGCCGGCGGGGTGATCACGGGTGCGGCGATCGCCGGCGGCACGCTCGGCGGTGACGCGGCCGCCGGCGGGGGAGTGGCGCGGGGGCTGTTCGCCGCCGTCGACGTCCTGATCAGCTGCGTCGTCGTCCACGGGGTGCTGCGCCTGGTCCGGCTGGTGCGGGAGCTCCAGCGGGTGGGGGCGGGACTGGCCCGGGCGGCCGTGGTGACCGAGCGGCTGCGTGCCGCCCGCGACCTGCACGACCTGCTCGGCCACGGGCTGACCGCGATCCTGCTCAAGGCCGAACTGGCCCGGCGGCTGGCGGCCGCCGATCCCGGCCGCAGCCGGGCCGAGCTGCGGGACATCGTGCGCCTGGCCGAGCGCGGGGAGACCGAGCTGCGGACGGTGGCGAGCGACGGCCTGCGACTGTCGTTCGCCGCCGAACTGGCGTCCGCGGCGGCGGTCCTGGAGGCGGCCGCGATCACGGTGGAGGTCGACGACGAGCCGGTGCCGGAGCCGGCGGGGGCCGTGCTGAGCGTGGTGCTCCGGGAGGCCGTCACCAACGTCCTGCGGCACAGTTCGGCCCGCCACGTGCGGATCGCCACCTCGTCGGACGGGGGGCGGGTGCGGCTGGAGGTGGAGAACGACGGGGTGCCGGACGGCGTCAGCGCACCCGGCTCCGGGGTCGGCGGGCTGACCGTCCGCCTCACCGCCATCGGCGGCACCCTGGCGGCCGGTCCGGACGACGGCTGGTACGTGCTGCGCGCCGAGGTGCCGCAGGGCTGACGGCGGGTTGGCCTACGGGGGGTGGACGTACGGCGGGTGGGCTCACAGTCGTCGTGAGGGCGGCGGGAGCCGCCTCACCCTCGCGCACGGCCGCAAGCCCGCGCACCCGCCCGCGCTACAGCCACCCGGCCTCGCGCGCGATGCGCACCGCGTCCGTCCGGTTCCGGGCGTCGAGCTTGCCGACGACCGCGGTCAGCACGTTGCGGACGGTCCCGGTCGAGAGGTGCAGCCGCGCCGCGATCTCCGGCGGTTCGGCGCCCCCGGCCAGCTCCCGCAGCACGTCGTTCTCCCGCGGCGTCAGCGGGTTGTCGGCGAGGTCCCACGCCGCCACGGCGAGCCCCGGGTCGAGCACCCGCCCACCGCCCGCCACCTGCCGGATCGCGGCCACCAGGTCCTCCGGCGGCGCGGTCTTCAGCAGGAAGCCGTCGACCTTCGCGTCCAGGGCCCTGCGGAGCAGTCCGGGCCGTCCGTTCGAGGTGAGCATCAGCGTCCGGCAGCCGGGCAGCCTCTCCTTCAGCGCGGCGGCCGCGTGCAGGCCGTCCAGCCGCCCCGGCATCTCGATGTCGAGCACCGCGACGTCGGGGGTGAAGACCATCGCCCGCGGCACCACGTCGTCGGCGGAGCCGGCCTGCGCGACGACCTCCAGGTCGGGCTCCAGTTCCAGCAGCGCCACCAGCGCGCTGCGCACCACGTGTTGGTCCTCCGCCAGCAGGAGTCTGATCATGCGACGACCCTACCCGTGACGATGTCACGGGTGGCTCGTGACGCCGTCCCTGCCCGCACGGGCCCCGGGCCGGAAGGCTTGGGGCCATGAGCGAAGCGATCAGTCTGGAAGCCGTGAGCAAGGTCTACGGGAAGGGGCGGGGCGCCGTCGCCGCGCTGCGGGAGGTCACGGTGCGGCTGCCCAAGGGCGGGTTCACCGCCGTGATGGGGCCGTCCGGTTCGGGCAAGAGCACCTTCCTGCACTGCGCGGCCGGCCTCGACCGCCCGTCCTCCGGGACGGTCCGGTTGGGGGACACCGACCTGTCCCGGCTCAGCGAGACGAAGCTGACCGAACTGCGCCGGGAGCGTGCGGGGTTCGTGTTCCAGTCGTTCAACCTCATCTCCTCGCTGACCGTCGAGCAGAACATCACGCTGCCGCTGCGCCTCGCGGGCCGGCGGGCCGACGGCGCCCGACTGGCCGAACTGGTCGGACGGGTGGGGCTGCAGGAGCGGACCGGACACCGCCCGGGCCAGCTGTCCGGCGGTCAGCAGCAGCGCGTGGCCATCGCCAGGGCGCTGGTCTCGGACCCGGAGGTCCTCTTCGCCGACGAACCCACCGGCGCGCTCGACACCATGACCGCCCGTGAGGTCCTGACCCTGCTCCGGCAGACCGTCGACGAGCTCGGCCAGACCATCGTCATGGTCACCCACGACCCCGTCGCCGCGTCCTACGCCGACGAGGTCCTGTTCCTGGCCGACGGCCGGGTCGCCGACACGATGTCCGGACCGACCGCCGCCAAGGTCGCCGACCGCATGATCCGCCTGGGAGCGTGGAACCGATGATGTTCAGCTTCGCCCTCGCCACCCTCCGGCACCGCAGGGCCGGATTCGCGGGCGCCTTCGTCGCCCTGTTCTGCGCGGCCGCCCTGGTCTGCGGCTGCGGGACGCTGCTGACCACGGGGCTCCTCGGCAGCGTCGAGCCCGAACGGTACGCCGCCGCCCCGATCGTGGTCACCGGGGACCAGGACGTCCACCAGGTCGAGGACCGCGGCGAGGGGAAGACCAAGGAGAAGGCCAAGCCGATCACCGACCGGGCCTGGGTGTCCGCCGCACTGGCCGGGCGCATCGCGGCCCTGCCCTCGGTGGGGTCGGTCGCCACCGAGGTGATGTTCCCGGTGCTGCTGCCCGGCGGTCCCACCCGCAACTCGTGGGGCCACGGCTGGGAGTCCGCGCCGCTGGCCGGTCTGACGCTGGCCTCGGGGAGCGCGCCGTCGGCCGCCGACGAGGTCGTGCTGGACGCGACCACGGCCGACCGGGCCCGGCTGTCCGCCGGTTCCACGGTGCAGGCCCGCACCGCCACCGGGACGCTGCCGCTGCGCGTCGTCGGCGTCACCGCCCAGGGGTTCGCCAGCCAGGCCGCGGTGTTCTTCGCCCCCGAGCAGGCCCGCCGGCTCGCCGGCCACGACGGCGCCGTCAGCGCGATCGGCGTGTTCCCGGCCTCGCCCGCGGCCGCCGACGAGGTCAGGGCACTGCTCCGCGGCGGCGCCGCGACCGCGGGCGGCCCGGCCGCCGTGGTCCGCACCGGCGACGACCGCGGCCGGGTGGAGTTCCCCGACGCCGCCAACGCCCAGGTCCGCCTGATCAGCATGGGCGCGGTCCTGGCGGGCACCTCGCTGATCGTCGCCCTGCTGGTCGTGGTCGGCACCTTCGGCCTGTCGATCCAGCAGCGCCAGCGCGAGATCGCGGTGCTGCGCGCCGTCGCCGCGACCGGACGCCAGATCCGGAAGATGATCGGCGGTGAGGCGCTCGCGGTGGGCCTGGCCGCCGGAACCCTCGGCGCCGCCGCGGGTCTGCCGCTGGGCGGCCTGCTGCACGAACGGTTCGTCACCCTGGACGTGATCCCCGCGAACTTCCCGGTGGTCGTCTCCCCGTTCCCCGCGATCGCCGCGGCGGCCGCCACCCTGCTCGCCGGCTGGGGCGCCGCCCGGATCTCGGCCCGCCGGGCCACCGCCATCAAGCCGGTCGAGGCCCTCGGCGAGGCCGAGCTGAAGCCGCCGCGCATCGGCTGGGTCAGGATCGTCCTCGGCGTCCTCGCCACCGCCGGGGCCGTCGTGCTCACCGCCCTGCTCACCGTGCTGCACTCGGACCAGTCCTCCACCCCGGTCTGCTTCAACGCCGTCCTGCTGTGGTGCACGGCGCTCGCCCTGCTCGGCCCCCCGGTCGCCCGGGCCGGTGCCGCGGTGCTGGGCCTGCCGCTGCGGGCGTCCCGGGTCGGCGGCTACCTCGCCGCCCACAACCTGCGCGCCGCGGCGCACCGGCTGGCCTCGGTCGTCACCCCGCTGACCCTGCTGGTCGCGATGGCCTGCACCATCCTCTTCACCGGGAGCACCGTCGACGGGGCCACGGGTGCGCAGCGCGACCGCGGGAACGTCGCCGACTTCGTCGTCGGGCCGCGCGTGCCCGCCTCCGCCGCCGCCTCGGTCGCCGCCGTCCCGGGAGTCCGGACGGTGACCAGGGTGCTGCACACCCAGGTGCGGGACGGCCTGGAGAAGCGCGCCGTGCAGGCGGTGACGCCCGAGCGGCTGTCGGACACCCTCGACCTGGGCGTGACCGCGGGGGACCTCGGCCGGCTGGCGGAGGGCACGGACAGGGCGGCGGCCGCGGACGGGCTGGGGTACCGGGTCGGCCAGCGGGTCCGGCTCACCCTCGCCGACGGCACCCCGACCGAGGTCACCGTCGTGGCGCTGTACGCCCGGGGCATGGGTTTCGGGGACCTCACCCTGGCGCACGGTCTGGTCGCCGCGCACGTCGACGTGCCCCTCGACGACAACCTGCTCGTCCGGGGCGAGGGTGTCACCCGGGAGGGTCTGGCGGCGGCGTTGCGGGCCGAGCCCGGCATCGGCGTCCTGGACCGGGTCACCGCCCTGTCGACGGGCAACCGGACGGGTGAGCAGATCGGCTACGTCACCCTCGGCCTGATCGTCGCCTTCGTCGCCATCGCGGTCCTCAACACCCTGGCCATGAGCATCACGGACCGGCGCCACGAGTTCGCCGCCCTGCGGCTGACCGGTGCCACCCGCCGGCAGGTCCGCCGGATGCTCGGCTGGGAGACCCTGGCCTCCGTCGCGATCGCCACGGTGCTGGGCCTCGGGATCGCGTTCGCGGTGCTCACCGCCTACGCCGAGGGGATCACCCGCGGCACGGCCCCGGTCGTGGTGCCGGTCGGCCTGCTCGCGGTCGTGGTCGCCGGCGGCGCGGTGCTCGCCGGACTGGGCACCTGGGTCCCGGCGCGGGCCGCGCTGAGGAACCGGGAGCGGTCGGCCTGAGCGGCCGTCCTTCGGGGCGCGGGGGTTCCCGAAGGCCCGGCGGGACCGGTTCCCGTCGCCCGCTCGACGTGGTGGAGCCGTAGGTCATCCGACCTGCGGCTCTCTCCGTGCCCGGAGCCGGGCGGCGGCGCCGCGCGGGACCACCCGCGCGGGGACGCGGGGCGCGGGGGCGTACGGGTCGAGGGGACCCGATGGCGGGGTCCGGGACGGGGCCGGGACGGGTCCAGGGGCGGGGTCAGGCGCCGGCGGGGCGCGGGGCGGCGCGGCGGTAGAGGCGGAGGAACGCCTGGACGCCGGTGGTGACGGTGGCGTGCAGGGCGGCGTCGGAGATCGGGACGGCCCCGTAGAAGGACTGGTCGGCCGCGCCGCTGAAGGTGAGCAGGGTGAAGTGGGTGGCGGCGAGGTCGGGGTCGTCGACCGTCAGCAGGTCCTGGCCGGCCAGCCGGACGAGGTGGGCGGCGAGGTCGCGCTGGGAGGCGAGCGGACCGGCAGCGAGCCAGGCGTTCAGGACGTCGGGCGGGATGTTGCCGGCCTCGGCGCGGATGGTCCGGCCGAGTGCGTAGTGCTCGCCGGCGGCGAGGACGGCCTTGGCGCGGTCGACGGCGAAGGCGACCAGGTCGGCCTCCAGGTCGACGATCTTGTGCAGGTGGCGGTCGGCCAGGACGGCGACGATCTCGGTGAGTTCGCCGGCGGTCTCCAGGGCGACGGAGAGGAAGAGCTTCTCCTTGTCGCCGAAGTGGTTGTAGATGGTGCGCTTGGACACCCCGGCCTCGGTGGCGATGGCGTCGACGCTCGCCCGGGTGTAGCCCTCGCGCCCGAACACCGTGCTCGCCGCGCGGGCGATGGCCTGCCGTTTCTCCGGCATCCGGCGTGAGCCGGTGGTGGACGCCGGGTTCGCTGCGCTCATCGGGCGGGTCCCCTCCTCGGGCATGTGTTGCACTACTCGGTGCAGTTTACCCGGATGGGCGCGGCGGGGCGCGGGGGAAATGCAGGGAGGCGCGGAGCGGGTCCCCCCGGACCCGCCCCGCGCCGCGTTCGCGCGACTCGATGCGTCGCTCCCCCCGACCCCCCAGGACACCCGCCGTCCCCCCTGGCGCACTCTCCGGCGAGAGCTCTCCGCACAGGCCCGGCTGGTTCCCCGTTCTGCGGGGCGTCGTTGATCGTTACGGTAACAAACCGCATGGTTGGTTTGTCAATAGCCGAGTCCACGAAACATCCACATTCTGACGGGTGGAGGCCGGAGTGGGGAAGACCTTCGGGAGAAAGGATCGTTCGCACGGGGAAGGGGGGCACGGGGCGGGAAACGGCCGGATCCAGGCCGGGTGCGGGGCGGCCCGAGCGCCTCGGAACCGGGCATTCCGACCAGCCGCCGGTACGGAGCGGGACCGTCCGGACGCTCAGCGCAGCAGGCGGCGCTCCTTGCCGACGGCCACCGCGCCCGCCCGGGTGTCGACGCCCAACTTGTCGTAGATCCGGCCCAGATGGGTCTTCACGGTGGCCTCGCTGATGAACAGCGCGCGGGCGATCTCCCGGTTCCCGAGCCCCTGGGCCAGCTGGGCGAGGATCTCCAGCTCGCGCTCGGTGAGCTGCGGAGCCGGGGCCCGCATCTGTGCCATCACCCGGGACGCGACCGGCGGGGAGAGCACCGTCCGGCCCTGCGCGGCCGAGTGCACCGCGGCGAACAGCTCCTCCGGCCGCTCGGCCTTCAGCAGGTAGCCGGTGGCGCCCGCGCCGATCGCCCGGGTGATGTCGGCGTCCGTGTCGTACGTGGTGAGGACCAGGACGTGGGGTGCGCCCGGGGCCGCGGTGATCCGGCGGGTGGCCTCCACGCCGTCGATGCCGCCGCCGAGCTGGAGGTCCATCAGCACCACCTGGGGCGAGAGCCCGGCGGCCAGGTCGACGGCCTCCTCGCCGCTGCTCGCCTCGCCGACCACCTCGATGTCGCCGGCGCTGGCCAGCAGGGCGAGCAGCCCGGCCCGGACCACGGCGTGGTCGTCGCAGACCAGCAGCCGGACCGGGGCGGGGGAGGGGTCGGTGTTCATCGGGGCTCCGGGGCTGGTCGGTGCTGGTCGGCGGGGGCCGGGTTCGGACGGGGGGCGAGCGGGACGGCGGCGGAGACGACGGTGCCCTCGCCGGGGGCGCTCTCCACGGTCAGGGTGCCGCCGAGCTGACGCAGCCGGGCGCGCATCGCCGGCAGGCCGTGGCCGCGGTTGCCGGCGGCAGTGGCGGGTCCGGCGGCAGTCGCGGTGTCGGCGGGCGCGGCGGTTCCGGCGGGCGCGGCGGTGCCGGGGGCGTCCGGGTCGAAGCCGCGGCCGTCGTCGGCGACGTCCAGCACGGCCTGGTCGCCGAGGAAGGAGAGCGTGATCCCGGCGGCCGACGCCCCCGCGTGCTCCCGGACGTTGGCCAGCGCGCCCTGGGCGATCCGCAGCAGCGCGGACTGGGCGGCGGCCGGCAGCGGGGCCGGCGTGCCGTCCAGGTGGAAGCGGACCGGCAGCCCGCTCTCGGCGGACTCCCGCTCGGCGAGCGAGCGGAGCGCCTGGTCGAGCGTGCGGCCGTCGGCGAGCTCGGCCGGCGCGAGGTCGTGGACGAAGCGGCGGGCCTCGGCGAGGTTCCGGGCGGCCACTTCGGCGGCGGTGCGGACGTGGGCGCGCGCGGTCGCCGGATCGCCGTCCCAGGTGCGGTCGGCGGCCTGGAGCAGCATCTGCTGGCTGGAGAGCCCCTGGGCGAGGGTGTCGTGGATCTCCATCGCCAGCCGTTCGCGCTCGGCCAGGGTGCCCTCCCGCCGCTCGGTGGCGGCGAGTTCGCGCCGGGTCCGGACCAGGTCGGTGATCAGCGCCCGCTGCCGCTCGGCCTGCCGCTCCATGTACAGGAAGACCGAGGTGGCCAGCGCGGCGACGGCGGGCGGCAGCAGCAGCAGGTTGGCGTCGACCCCGCCCGGCAGTCGCACCTCGCCGACCACCACCAGCAGGGTCAGTGCCGCGACCAGCGGGATCGCCGCCCGGGCGGGCAGGGTCCGCAGCGCCGTGTAGACCAGCGGGACGGCGCACCACGCGAAGCTCGGCGCCACCAGCACCAGGACCACCCAGAGCGCGGTCACCACCGTCAGCGGCCAGAGCCGGCGGCGGTGCCCGGGGGCCGGCGGGCGGTGGTGGGCGAGCCAGGAGCCGACCGGCTGGACGACGGCCAGGACGACGCTCAGGCCGAGCACCCAGGGGATGCGCGGGTTGCCGGGGTGGTGGGTGAGGAAGCGGCTGAGCGAGGTGGCGAGCAGGAGGAGGAAGGCGGAGTCGAGCAGCACGACCAGCCGGCCGGCCTCCCGGTCGGGGAGGTGGGGGTCCGGCCCCGCGGCGGTCGGCCCGGCGCCCTGCGCGTCGGCGGCGTCCGGGTCGGCGTCCGGGTCGGAGTTCGGGGCGGCGCCGGTCACGGCAGCGTGCGGGCCGTTCGGGCTGAGCGGACCGTGCGGGCCGTGCTGGTCGTGCGCCCGGGCGCGGGACCCGCGCGGGTCGGGGGCGCGGAGGGCGCGGCCGTGGTGCTCCATGGGCCCGCTCCTCACTCCGTCGGCTGCTGTTCCGTCCGTCCGCCCGGTCCCGGTCGCCGCGCGCGGGTACGGCGCCGGGTCGCGCCGATCCCTCGATGGTGACCCGTCCGGCCCGGGCGCGCATCGACCGATCGGCTGACGGGTCCGTCGTCCATGATGCCTGCGGGCGGTGTCCGGAACGCCGATGTGGCGGGGCGGGCCGGGGCCGGAGGATCGATCCCGTCCCCACCACCGATCCGACGAGGAGCCGGACCCATGAAGAAGACCTCCGTTCGCGCCAAGGTGCTGACCGGCACCGTCGCCGCCGCCGCGCTGGCCGCCGCCACCGTGGGCGCCGTCTCGGCCAGCGCCGAGTCCACCGACACCCCGGCCGTCGCGGCCGCCGCCAAGGCGGACACCCAGAACCGGAACCTCACCCAGACCACCGGTCTGACCATCGAGGCCGCCACCAAGGCCGCCCAGGCCACCCTGGACGCGGCCGCCAAGGCGAGCCAGCACGTCTCGGTCGCCGTGGTGGACCGCGACGGGATCACCCGGGTGCTGCTCAAGGGCGACGGCGCCGGCCCGCAGTCGCCGGAGTCGGCCGAGCGGAAGGCGTTCACGGCGGTCTCCTGGAACGCGCCCACCTCCGAGCTGGCCAAGCGGCTGGCGCAGGCGCCGAACCTCAAGGACATCCCGGGCACGCTGTTCCTGGCCGGCGGCGCCCCGGTGCAGGCCAAGGGCGCGCCGATCGCGGGGATCGGTGTCGCGGGCGCGCCCAGCGGCGACCTGGACGAGCAGTTCGCGCAGGCGGGCGTCGCGGCGCTCGGCAAGTAGCCGGGGCGCCCGGCAGGGACGTGCGTGCCCGGGGCGGGCCCCCGACCGCCCCGGCGCGTACCGGCCCCGTGCCCCCGCCCGTGCACCCGCCCCGGCCGTACGGGTGCCGCTGCGGGCCCGCGCGCTCGGGCGCACTCCGGCGCGCACGGGCTTGCCGGACATCCGTGCGCCGCGCCGTCCGACCGGCCAGGATGGGCGCATGGCACACATGACCGAGCCCGAGTGGCGGGCCTTCCTCACCGCCGGCACCCGTACCGCCAAGATCGCCACCACCCGGGCCGACGGCCGCCCGCACGTGGCGCCGGTCTGGTTCCTGCTGGACGGCGACGAGATCGTCTTCAACACCGGCGCCGCCACCGTCAAGGGCCGCACCCTGGCCCGGGACGGCCGGGTGATGCTCTGCGTGGACGACGAGCGGCCGCCGTTCGCCTACGTGCTGGTCCAGGGCACGGCCCGGCTCAGCGAGGACCTCCCCGAGGTGCGGGAGTGGGCCACCCGGATCGCCGCCCGGTACATGGGGGAGGACCTCGCCGAGCAGTACGGCGCCCGCAACGGCGTCCCCGGGGAGCTCCTCGTACGGGTGAAGATCGAGAAGGTCGGCGCAGAACACGGAGTCGCCCACTGAAAAGCCTGTGCCGCTGTCAGTGCCGCGTGGCAGGCTTCCCGCTATGACGGCGTGGACCCTCAACGACATCGAACGTGCGATCCGCTCCTCCTGGGGTGTCGACACCTGCGCGCCCGAGGACCTGGCCCACTGGCGTCCCGACAACCCCGCCCGCGGCCAGTGCGGGGCGACCGCCCTGGTGGTGCACGACCTGCTCGGCGGCGAACTGATGATGGGCGAGGTGTACGTCGGCGGCGTCCGGACGGACCTGCACTGGTGGAACCGGTCCGCCGCCGGCGTCGAGGTCGACCTCACCCGGTCGCGGTTCGGCCCGGACGAACGGGTCGGGCCCGGTCGTCCGGTGGCCCGTCCGCAGCGCCCGGGCCGGCTCCAGGCCCAGTACCAGCTGCTGCGCGGCCGGGTCGTCGCGCACCTGGAGGCCGGTCGCGCGGTCACCGCCACCCGGCTGCCGGAGCGGGCCTGCGCCTGAGCGGGCACGGCCTGGCGCTGTGCTGGCTCTGTTCCGGCGCTGTCGCTGTGCTGGCGCTGCCCTGCCGGGTCCTGGCGCCGATCCGGTGCGGGCCCTGCCGCGTGCGGCCGCGGGCCCGCGGCCGCACGTCCGCGTGTCGGGCCGACGAGGCCGGGCCCGGGCGACGGGCAGCTGACGTACAGTCGGGCGCATCGTGGGCGGACGACCCGCCACCGGGCGACGGCGGGAGTGTGTGATGGGCGGGACGACGGTCGGCTTCGTCGGACTGGGCGGGATGGGCCGGGGCATGGCCGCCAACCTCGTGAAGGCCGGGTACGCCGTCCGGGTCTGGAACCGGTCGCCCGGACCGGTGGCCGAACTGGTCGCCCAGGGCGCGCAGGCGGCCGACGGGCCCGCCGACGTGTTCGCCGCCGAGGCGGTGGTGTCGATGCTCGCGGACGACAAGGCCTTCGAAGCCCTGCTGCTCGACCCGGAGTTGCTGGCGGGCGCCGCCGCCACCGTGCACGTCAACATGGCCACGGTCTCGGTCGCGCTCGCCGAGCGCGCCGCCGCCCTGCACGCGGAGCACGGCATCGGGTACGTCGCCGCGCCGGTCCTCGGCCGGCCGCCGGCGGCTGCGGCCGGGGCGCTCGACGTCCTGGCCGCGGGGGACGCCGGGGCACTGGCGGCGGTCGAGCCGCTGCTGGCCGCGATGGGCCGGCGCACCTGGCACTTCGGGGAACGGCCGGCCCAGGCCAACGCCGCCAAGATCAGTACCAACTTCCTGCTGGCCTGCGCGATCGAGTCGCTGGCCGAGGCGTGCAGCCTGGCCGAGGCCAACGGGGTGCGGCCGACCGACCTGGTCGAGATGCTCACCGGCACCCTCTTCCCCGGGCCGGTCTACACCGGCTACGGCTCGATGGTGGCCGAACGCCGCTACGAGCCCGCCGGGTTCAAGCTGCCGCTCGGCCTCAAGGACGTCGGCCTCGCCCTCGAAGCGGGCGCCGCGACGCACGTCCCGCTGCCGTTCGGCAGCGTGCTGCGGGACGCCTTCCTGGACGCGCTGGCGCACGGGGACGGCGAGAAGGACTGGGCGGCGGTCGCGGCGGTCGCCCGTCGCCGGGCCGGTCTGCCGGCGTAGCGGCGGCTCCGGCGCCGTCGGGGAGGCGGCCGGTCCGTCGGCCGACGGAACAGATCGACGGCGCCCGCGGTTGGTGGGGAGCACCGGAACAGGTGGGGCGGGTGTGACGGAACGGAACCCGGCCCCGGTCGTCCGGTCGTCCGGCCGTCCGGTTCTGCAGCCGTCCAGCCGTCCAGCCGTCCAGCCGTCCCACGGGGGTCCTGAATGTCCGAGCTCCACGCCGGTGCCGCCGCGCCGCGCTCCTTCCTCTTCCTCGACGCCGGTGCGCGGACCGGGGGCAACTCCGAGCAGCTCGCCCGGCTGGCCGCCGCGGCGAGCCTGCCCGCGGGGGCCGAGCAGCGGTGGCTGCGGCTCGCCGACTACCCGCTGTCCCCGTTCGAGGACCGCCGGCACAGCGGCGAAGGCCGGTACGAGCAGCCGACCGGCCACGAACGGACCCTGCTGGACGCCACGTTGGCCGCGACCGACCTGGTCTTCGTCGCCCCGCTGTACTGGTACGCACTGCCGACCAGCGCCAAGCTCTACCTCGACCATTGGTCGGCCTGGCTGCGGGTCCCCGGTACGGACTTCCGGGCCCGGATGGCCGGCGGCACCGTCTGGGCCGTCACCGCCTACGCCACCGAGCCGGACAAGGCGGACCCGCTGATCGGCACCCTGCGGCTCTGCGCCGACTACATGGGCATGCGCTGGGGCGGTGCGCTGCTCGGCAACGGGACCAGGCCGGGGGACGTCCTCGGCGACGAGCAGGCGCTGATCGAGGCCAAGTCGTTCTTCGCGGACGCCTGCTGACGGGGGTGGGGCGGGGGCTCGGCCGGTCCGGCCCCGCCCGGAACCCGGCGGGGGCCGGAAGCGTTGGAGGCATCGGGTTCAAGCCACCGAACCCGTGCGATACGGTCACCCCGGGCGTGTACCGGTCACTTCGTGGGCACCTGACGGAAGATCGCAAAAGCCCAGCCAGGGGGGCGAGTTGGATCAATTCGGCAGATTTCGGGCGGGGCTGCGGAACAACTCGGCACCCGCCTTTCCGAGTGGCTGGTTCCTTCGGTAGTCTCCGTCGGACTTTCAGCTTCGCGGGGGGAATGCAGCTCGGACAGCAGCGTCCGCCCGCGCTCCCGGGTCCTGCCCGGACACTCTCGTGAGGTTTCCCTTGTCCATCTCCATACCTCGCAGTCTCGCTCTCGCCGGTGCCGCCGCACTGGCCGCCTCGATGGCACTGACCGGTGCCCAGGGCGCGGTCGCCGCCGCCACGGGCTCGCCCTCGGCCGCCGCGCCGCAGGCTGCCAAGGCCGACCACAGCCAGCTCGACCTGGCGCTGGACGGAGTGCCCGGCACCTTCGTCGCCGGTGGCGAGTCGAAGCAGTTCAGCTTCACGGTCGACAACAACACCAAGTCGGACTTCGTCTTCTACCCGCTGCTCAAGTTCAAGAACGCCAAGGGCAGCCTGGAGGCGGAGCACCTCAAGGTCGAGTACCAGCTGCCCGAGGGCCTGGACAAGACCAAGACGTGGCTGCCCGCGGCCCCCGCGCCGGGCGGTGGCGAGACCGACGACGACGGCGTGCTGTTCCTGCTCAGCAAGCTCGTCGACGGGAACCCCGACTACGAGAACTCGCTGCTGGCCGTCAACAAGGGCGGCAGCCTGACGATCACCGTGCGCGTCACGGTGACCAAGGCCGCCCCGCTCGGCAAGGCCGGGGTCGTCCCGGTGGTCTTCTCGGCGAAGGCCGAGGGCACCACGCCGATCGGTGAGGGCGAGTTCAGCTGCGACGGCATCCGCGGCAAGGGCTTCAAGATCGTGGCCGAGGGCCCGGTCAAGCCGACCCCGACCGCCACGCCGTCGACGACCAAGCCGACCACCCCCAGCACGAGCCCGACGGTGACCCCGTCGACCACGGCGACCCCGTCGACGACGGCCACGCCGTCCACGACCGCGACCCCGTCGACGACCGCGACGCCGTCCACCACGGCCACGCCGTCCACGACCGCGACCCCGTCGACGACCGCGACGCCGTCCACCACGGCCACGCCGTCGACCACGGCGACCCCGTCGACGACGGCCACGCCGTCCACGACCGCGACCCCGTCGACCACCGCCACGCCGTCCACCACGGCCTCGGCCTCGCCGTCGGCGAGCACGACCGCGAAGCCGAGCGAGTCCGCCTCCCCGAGCGCGTCCGCGCCCGCCGTCCCGTCGAGCCCCGCCCCGACCGCGGACGACACCGCCGCCGGGCAGCCGATCGACTTCCCGGTGAGCGTCCCGGTGATCAAGCCGCTGCCGATCACCCCCGCGGCCGTCACCAAGGCCAAGGCCAACGCCGACAAGGCGCTGGCCACCACCGGTGGCGGTGACAACACCACCGCCATCGCGGTCGCGGGTGGCGCCGTCCTCGCCGCCGGCGTCGGCACCCTGGTGGTGCTCCGCCGCCGCCGCTCCGCCCAGCAGGGCTGAGCCCGCGCCGCCGGGTCGCAGCGCTGAGCCGCACCGCTGACGCGAGCCGCTGACGCACCCGGCCGACGCGAACCGCCGAACACGGAACCGCCCGTGCTCCCGAACCCCGGGGGCACGGGCGGTTCCGTCGGGTCGCCTAGGATGACCGGCCGGGGGCGGAACGGCGGACGAGGTACTGGAGTGCGGGGACGGGGTGCGGGGCGCCGGGAGCGTTCGGGGCGTCCGGAGCGTGCGGGACGGGCCGGAACGGACTACGAGGCGGCCACCGGCCGGATCGCGGGCCTGCCGGTCCGCAGACACCACGTGCTGCTGCTCGCCTGGACGGTGCTCTGGTTCCTCCTGGTCGAACCGAGCGGCGGATTCTCCTGGCACTACCTCCGCCAGGGTGAGGAACTGCTCTTCAGCGACCGCCCCGACGGCGGCCTCTCGCTCTACGCGCACCACCCCGAGCTGCAGATCGGCCCGGTCAGCCTGGCCGTGGCGCGGCTCTTCAACCCGTTCCCCGCGCACACCGGCGAGCTGCTCGCCGAAGCGGTGATGTCCGGACTGGGCCTGGCCATGCTGGTCCTGGTCGGCCGCACCGCCGCCCGGCACTACCTGGGCACCGGCACCAACCACCGCCGGCTCCAGCAGCGGCTGCTGATCGCCGGACTGGCGTTCATCCCGATGTGGGTCGAGGTGTCCGTCCGCTTCGCGCACCTGGACGACGTGCTGGCGCTCTTCTTCACCACCCTCGCCGTGCACGAGCTGAGCCGGGGCCGGGCCTGGCTGGTCGGCGTCTGGCTGGCGATGGCGGTGGACTCCAAACCGTGGGCGCTCGCGTTCGCGCCGCTGATCCTCGCCCTGCCCCGGCCCGCCTGGCTGCGGACGGCGCTCTGGTTCGCCGGACTGGTGGCCGTCGCCTGGCTGCCGTTCTACCTGGGCGACCTCGACACCATGGCGGCCGCCAAGTTCACCATCCCCAACCAGCCCGCGTCCGCGCTGCGCTGGTTCGGGGTGACCGATCCGGCCACCCCGTGGTGGGACCGCCCGGCCCAGTTCGCGCTCGGCCTCGCGCTGGGCGGCCTGGCGGTCTGGCGCGGCCGCTGGCCGGCCGTCGTCCTGCTGGGGGCGGACGCCCGGATCCTGCTCGACCCGAGCGTCTACACGTACTACACCGCGTCGATCCTGCTCGGCACGCTGCTCTGGGACGCGGTCGGCCAGCAGCGGCTGGTGCCGTGGTGGAGCTGGATCGCCCTGGCCTCGCTGTACGGGGGCACGCTGCTGCTCCCGTCCGATTCGGCGCGCGGCCTGGTCCGGGTGGCCTTCGTGGTGGTGTCGGCCGGGTACGTGCTGCTCTGGCCCACCCAGCGGCGGCGCGGCCCCCGGGACCGGGGTCGGGGTGACCGGGGCCGAGGTGACCGGGGCCGGCGCGTTACGGGCTCCGCCGGGCCGCAGGAGACCCGGGAACCGGTGGCGGTCTAGGGCGTTTCTTTCCGATCATCGGATCGTTGGTCTGGTCGTGCCGTTGACTGACGCGCAGTGGGCGCGGATAGAGCCGTTGTTGCCGGACCGGACGCCGAGGCGGGGCGGGCGGTGGCGTGATCACCGGGAGGTGATCGACGCGATCGCGTGGAAGTTCCAGACCGGCTCGCAGTGGGTGCACCTGCCCGAGAAGTACGGCTCGTGGAAGGGCGCCTACACCCGGCTCCGGAACTGGGCGATCGACGGAACCTGGGAGCGGGTCTTCACCGCCCTGCTCGCGCAGGCCGACGCCGAGGGCGACCTGGACTGGGTCGTGGCGGTCGACTCCACGATCGTTCGTGCACACCAGAACGCGGCCGGGGCCCGTCAAAAGGGGCCCCGGCCGACGAACCCGCCCACCACGCCGTCGGGCGTTCCCGCGGCGGGCTGACGACGAAGATCCATCTGGCAGCGGACAGCCGCTGCCGCCCGTTGTGCTTCGTGCTCACGCCCGGCCAGGCCGGCGACGCGCCCGCGTTCGAGCACGTCATGGCCGCCCTGCGTGTGCCCAGGCCGGTCGGACGACCACGCACCCGGCCCCTCGTGGTCCTGGCGGACCGGGCCTACTCGTCGAGGGCCATCCGCGAACACCTGCGAAGGCGCAGCATCCGGGCGGTGATCCCGCAGCCCGCCGACCAGATCGCCAACCGCAAACGCAAGGGCCGCCGAGGCGGTCGCCCGCCAGCCTTCGACCGCGAGGCCTACAAGCAGCGCAACACCGTCGAACGGTGCATCAACCGCCTGAAGAACTGGCGCGGCCTTGCCACCCGCTACGAGAAGACTGCCACCGTCTACCGGGCCGGACTCCACATCGCAGGCATCTTCATCTGGTCCGCCCGCTGATCCAAAAGAAAGGGTCTAGCCGGGGCCGGTCCGGCCCCGGGCCCTCCCGCACGGCCGGTCGACGGCCTTCCGCCGCCCGCCGCCGCCGCCGAAGAACAGGCCCGCCAGCGCGAGCCCGGCCGCCGCGCCGGCGGCCTGCGCGAGGAGGAATCCCGGGACCGAGCCCGGGGCTATGCCGGTCCAGCCGTCGGTGAACATCCGGCCGAACGTGACGGCCGGGTTGGCGAAGCCGCCCGAGGAGGTCGCCCAGCAGGCCGCCCCGACCCACAGCCCGACCGACCCCGGTGCCGGACGCCCGCTCCCGCCGCCCGTCGCCCAGGCCACCACCAGCTGCAGCGTTCCGGCGGCCACCGCCTCGCCGAGCAGGAGCGCACCGCCGTCGCGCGGCACCGCGGACGGCCCGAGCAGCGGATGCCCGAACATCGCGTCGGCCAGCGCCGTGCCCGCGACCGCGCCGAGGCCCTGCGCCGCGGCGTACCCGGCCGCCTCGCGCAGCGGCAGACCGGCGGGCGTGCCCCGCCCGGCCCACCAGGCACCGGCCGTCACCAACGGGTTGAGGTGCCCGCCGGAGACCGGGGCGAACAGGTCGATCAGCACGGCCAGGGCGGCCGCCGAGGCTCCGACGTTCGCGAGGAAGCGCAGCGCGGCGTCCGTCGTCAGCGCGTCGGCCTGGAAGCCGGAGCCGACCACCACGGCGGCCAGCACGGCCGTGCCGACCGCCTCCGCGGCGAGCCGTCGGCGCAGGGACGGGGCGGGGGGAGTGGTCATGCGCCACATGCTGACGGCCGCCCGCACGGCCCGGCAATCGTCGGGACCGTCCAATCCGGAGCGGCGACCGGCCGGTCCGCTCGGAGACTCGTCCACCGGCCGACCCGGTGACACTGGACTTGACCCTCACGCAACGGGAGGAAGGAGGGTCGTGGTCAGCACGAAGGGAGCACCCGGATGAACGGCGGCGAAGGAGCCGGCGGCGCGGGGTACGCGGTCGGCACGGTGGCGAGGCTCGCCAAGGTGACCGTCCGCACCCTGCACCACTACGACGAGATCGGCCTGCTGAACCCCCGGGGCCGCACCCGGGCCGGCTACCGCCGGTACGACGAGGGCGACCTCAACCGGCTGCAGCGGATCCTGTTCTACCGCGAACTCGGGTTCCCCCTGGAGGAGATCGCGGCCATCCTGGACGACGGCTCGGTGAGCCCGAGCGAGCACCTGCGGCGCCAGCACCGACTGCTGACCGACCGCATCGCCCGCCTCCAGGAACTGGCCGCGGCCGTCGAACACGCCATGGAGGCAGAGAAGATGGGCATTCAGCTGACCCCGGAGGAGAAGTTCGAGGTCTTCGGCGACTCCTACCGGGAGGAGTGGGAGACCGAGGCGGAACAGCGCTGGGGCTCCACCGGGGCCTGGGCGGAGTCGCAGCGCCGCACCGGCGGCTACGACAAGGCCGACTGGGAGCGGATCAAGGCGGAGGGCGACGCGCTCAACGCCCGTCTGGTCGAGGCCTTCACGGCCGGCGAACCGGCCGACGGCGGCCCGGCGACCGGCCTCGCCGAGGAGCACCGGCAGCAGATCACCGGCAACTTCTACGAGTGCGGCCACGAGATGCACTGCTGCCTCGCCGAGATGTACGTCGCCGATCCGCGCTTCACCGCCGTCTACGAGCAACTCGCCCCGGGCCTCGCCCGGTGGCTGCACGACGCCATCCTCGCCAACGCCGCCCGCCGCACCGGCGGACAGGCCTGACCGCACGACACGGCCCCGGCCGGACTCCCACGGGGTGGGGTCCGACCGGGGCCGGTGGGTCGAGCGGGCTTCCCGGCCGGGCTCAGTCCTCGTCGGGTACCAGCCGCCGGGCGATCCCGCCGTCGGGCTCGATCGGCGGATCGTTCTCGAACCAGGGCTCGATGATGTCCGCCGGGATCGGTCGGAACGCCGTTCCCGGCTCCTTCAGCACCCGCAGCGGTGGGCCGCCGTACCAGTGGTACGGCTGCGGGTGGAGCGCCGGGGCCACGAGGTCCCGGACGGCCGCGAGCGCCTCGTCCGAGAGGGCGGTCACCGGCTCCCGCACGGTGACCAGCAGCCCCGCCGGTGCGCCGGCCCGGAGGACCGGCTCGGCCGCGAGGCCCGCTTCGGCGGCGCGCCTCGCCACCGTGTCGATCCCGCCGAGCCGGTCGAGCTGACCGGCCGACAGGTGGTTGCACCAGTAGTAGCCGCGCGGATGCCGGTCGGCCGTCTGCAGCCCTTGCAGGATGCCGTGGTAGCGCTCGTACGGGGGCTCGCTCATCGCGTAGACGTCGTGGTAGACGCCGCCCCAGAGCAGGTCGGTGCGCTCACCGACGACCCGCAGGCTGTCGGCCCAGAGGACGGCCAGGTGGTCGAGGAAGGCGTCCGATCCGGTCTCCGCGCCGGCGTCGATCTGCCACTGCCAGATGTCGGACCCGAATCGGCCGCCCCGGAGGTCCAGTCCGACGTGGCCGGGCTTCGCCTCCTCCGCGACCCCGGTCCCGGTCACCGTCCAGAGCCAGTTGCTCTGGAACACCTCCCCGGTGGCCAGCACGTCCAGCAGCCCGTCCAGCAAGTGGCGTTCACCGAAGGGCTCGCGGCCGAAGTCGTGCCGGGTGACGGCGGCCCCGCGGAACACGGCGGAAGCTCCGGCCTCCTGGAACCCGTCCTCCAGCAACTCCAGGAGGAGCGAACCGAGTCGGGCCTGCTCGTCGGCGCCGCCCCGGGTGGCGAGCGTCAGCACGAGGCTCCGGTGCGGCACGCCGGTGCGGCCCTCAAGCTGCTCCCGACGGATCCACCACGTGACCCCGTCGCCCTCCCTGCGCAGCATCGTCCGTATCTCCTCTCCTGGGGATCCGAGTGTCGTGGTGTCAGGCAGCCGGTTCGAAGCCGCCCCGGCCCAACGTAGCGGGAAGCCGGGGACCGAAGGGGTCGGTTCGCCGAAGGGGTCGGTTCGCCGACGGAGGCCGATCGTCCGGGTGCGTTCGGAGCCGACAGCGCACGGCCGCCGTGCAGGGCGGGAACGGGCGACCCGCCGGTTCCCGCCAGGAGGCGCAGCCGAGTTCGGTGAGACGTGCGGTGGACGGTCGACGGCTCGGACTGGCTCCGGTGATGCGGTCGTCGGTCGTCGGTCGTCGGCCGGTGGCCGTCAGGCGGCGCCGCGGCCGAAGGAGCGGCGGTAGGCGGTCGGGGAGGTGCGCATCACCCGGCCGAAGTGGTGGCGGTAGGTGGCGGCGCTCTCGAAGCCGACGGCGGTGGCGATCTCCTCGACGGTGCCGTCGGGCGATTCGAGCAGGGGCAGGCTGGCGGCGACGCGCTGGCTGATCACCCAGCGCATCGGACTGGTGCCGTTGCGGGCGGTGAAGTGCCGCAGGTAGGACCGGTCGGACATCCGGGCGGCCCGGGCCAGGAGCGAGACGGTCAGCGGCGAGGCGAGCTGGTCCAGGGCCCACTGCATGGAGCGGGCGATCCCGTCGTCCTCCTCCTCGACCGGCCGGACGGCGGCCTCGATGAACTGGGCCTGGCCGCCGTCCCGGTGGGGCGGCACGACGAAGCGGCGGGCCACGCTGTTGGCCACCCGCGCGCCGTGGTCGCGGCGGACCAGGTGCAGGCAGAGGTCGATCCCGGCGGCGCTGCCGGCGCTGGTCAGCACGGAGCCGCTGTCCACGTACAGCACGTCGGGGTTGACCCGGACCGCCGGGTGGCGCCGCTGGAGCAGGTCGGCGTACCGCCAGTGGGTGGTGGCCTCGCGGCCGTCCAGCAGGCCGGCGGCGGCGAGCGCGAAGGCGCCGGAGCAGATCGAGACGATCCGGGCGCCGCGGTCGTGCGCGGTGCGCAGCGCGGTGACCAGGCCGGGGGAGACCTCGCCGCTGAAGGCGTTCGGCACGCCGGGCACCACCACGGTGTCGGCGGCGGCGAGTTCGTCCAGGCCGTGCTCGGCGGTGAGGGAGAAGCCGCCGACGGAGCGGAGCGGGGTGCCGGGCCGGTCGGCGCACACCCTCAGTCCGTACCAGGGGGCGGCGAGCAGTCCGTTCAGCTCCGGCCTGGCCAGCCCGAACACCTCGACCACCACGCCGAGTTCGAACGGCGTCATGCCGTCGAAGGCGTACACGGCGACGTCGTGCACCGGCTCCGGCCGCCGGCCGATCGTGACGGCCACCGGACCGGTGGTCTGCTGGTCGGCCATGAGGTCCCCTCGGGCTGGGCGTCGGCTGGCGGGATGCCGGTGAGTGTAGTCGTCCCGGCCAGAGCCGACCTTTCCGGACCTGCGCGGACCTTCCTGGGCCTTCCCGGACCTGCGCGGGCCTTCCCGGACCTGCGCGGACCTGCGGACCGCGACCCCCGGTGCCGCCGGGCAGCGCAGCGGGGCCCGGTCGGCCTCCGGAGAGGTGAACCGGGCCCCGCGGTGTCCGCCGGTCGGGCGGCGGGGTGCACGGGCCGGCGCGCGGTCGGGCGCGCGGCCGGGTGTGCGGTCGGGCGGGCTCAGGCGAGCGAGGCCATCCACGCCTCGACGTCCTCGGCCCGGCGCGGCAGGCCGGCCGAGAGGTTCTCGTTGCCGTCGGCGGTGACCAGGATGTCGTCCTCGATCCGGACGCCGATGCCGCGGTACTCCTCGGGGACGGTCAGGTCGTCCAGCTGGAAGTACAGGCCGGGCTCGACGGTGAGCACCATGCCCGGCACGAGCAGCGCGTCGACGTGCTCCTCGGTGCGGGAGTGGGCGCAGTCGTGGACGTCCAGGCCGAGCATGTGGCCGGTGCCGTGCAGGGTCCAGCGGCGCTGCAGGCCCAGCTCCAGGACCTTCTCGACGTCGTACACCGAGGCGTCCAGCAGGCCCCAGGCGAGCAGGCGCTCGGCGAGCACGCGCTGCGAGGCGTCGTGGAAGTCGCGGAAGCGGGCGCCGGGCTTCACGGCCGCGATACCGGCCTCCTGCGCGTCGTAGACCGCGTCGTAGATCTTCCGCTGCAGCTCGTCGAAGCGGCCGTCGATCGGCAGCGTGCGGGTGACGTCGGCGGTGTAGAGGGTGGTCGTCTCGACGCCGGCGTCGAGCAGCAGCAGCTCGCCGGGGCGGACGTCGCCGTCGTTGCGGACCCAGTGCAGGGTGGTGGCGTGCGGGCCGGCCGCGCAGATCGAGCCGTAGCCGACGTCGTTGCCCTCGACGCGGGCCCGGCGCCAGAAGGTGCCCTCGATCCAGCGCTCGGAGGTGGCGACGGCCTGGCCGAGCTCGCGCACGCAGTCGGTGAAGCCGTTGACGGTGGCGGCGCAGGCGGCGCGCAGCTCGCCGATCTCCCACTCGTCCTTGACCAGCCGCAGGCCGCTCAGGAACTCCTTGAGCTCGGCGTCCCGGTCGGCGTCCAGCACCTCGCCGAGCGCGGCCTCCAGGCCGGCGTCGTAGCCGCGGACGATCCGGGTCGGGGCGCTGCCGTCCTTGGCCCGCCCGGCCAGCTCGTCGGCGGCCTTGCGGACGTCGCGGGCGGGCAGGCCGAGCAGCTGCTCCTGCTCGGTGAGGCTGTGCCGGCGGCCGACCCACAGCTCGCCGTAGCCGTCCAGCCAGAACTCGCCGTTCTCGCGGTCGGAGCGGGGCAGCAGGTAGAGGCCGAACTCGTGCCCGGTGTCGCCGGTGGGCTCGGCGACCAGCACGGCGTCCTCGGTCTGGTCGCCGGTGAGGTGCACGTACTCGCTGGCGGCGCGGAAGCCGTAGTCGGTGTCGTTGGAGCGGATCTTGAGGGTGCCGGCGGGGATCACCAGGCGCTCGCCGGGGTAGGCGGCGGAGAGCCGGGCGCGGCGCTCGGCGGCGTAGGGGGCCTGGGCGACGGGGGTCAGGCCGTGCAGCTCGGTGTCGGCCCAGCCGGACTTCATCGAGGCGGCCAGCTCGTCGGAGACCTCGGAGTAGAGGCCGTTCTTGCGGCCCTTGAACTGCTGGGGCTCCTCGTCGCCGCCGGCGGCCTCGGGGTTCTCGGCCACCGCCGGGGTGCGGTCCTCGGTCACGTACGTCGCCTCCTTGCGGGGTGGTGCCGCCTCGGTCATGTCGGATCGCGACACCCGTGGGCGGCCGTGCGTCCATGGTACGGACGCCCGGCCGCTCGACTGTTCGGGGCTGTTCGGAGCCGTTCGGGTCCGTTCGGGGCCGTCCGGACCGGCCACCGGGCCGGGTGCCGGGCGGCCCCGCCGCGTCGGCCGGAGCGCTGCGGCGACGGTCGGCCGGAGCCGTGCGCCGCGTCGGCCGGAGCGGTCCGGCCGGGTGCTCCGGCCCGGCCGGCGTCACTCGAACCGGGCGGCCAGCAGCATCAGGTCGTCGGTGGCCGGGCCGGGCGCGGGGGAGCCCGGGCGGGCCGACGCCTCGCGTCCCGCGCAGACCGCCAGCAGGTGCGCGCAGAGCCGGTCGGGGTCGATCCGGACGTCACGCGGTGCGTCGGCCGCGGCCCGCCGCAGGTTGGCCTGCCCGGCGTGCAGGGTCGGGCCGAACCGGCGGGCCAGGCCCTCCGTGTAGAGCACCAGCGAGTCGCCCCGCTCGGCGGTCAGCTCGACACCGGGCGCCTCCCAGCAGGACAGCATGCCGAGCGGCGCGGAGAGCGAGGTCTCGACGAACTCGGCGCCGTGCCGGGTGACCAGCACCGGCGGGCAGTGGCCTGCCCCGGCCAGGGTGATCCGGCGCTCCTCCGGCTCCACCCAGGCGTAGACGGCGGTGGCGCTGCGGGCCGGCTCGGTCGTCTTGAGCAGCAGTTCGAGGTCGCCGAGGACGGACACCGGGTCCTCGCCCTCCAGCACCGCGTACGCCCGCAGCGCGGACCGGACCCGGCCCATCGCGGCGGCCGCGCCGGGGGCGGCGCCCGGGCCGGCGCCCGGTCCGTCACCGGAGACGGAGCCGACGGTGAGGCCGACCGTGCCGTCCGGCAGCGGGATGGCGTCGTACCAGTCGCTGCCGGAGGAGCGGTCCAGCCCGGCCGGGACCAGCCGGGCGGCCAGCCGGAGGCCGGCGGGCTGGGGGAGGCGGTCGGGCAGCAGGCCGCGGCGCAGGGCCTCGGTGGTGCGCCGGACCTTCTCCGCGTCCAGCTGCTTGGCCAGCAGCGGGGCGGCCACCTCGCAGTACCGGCGGGCCAGCTCGCGCTGGCGGTCGGTGGGCTCGGCGGGTTCGTCGTAGAACCAGAGGACGGCGGCGAGCGGCCCGTCCTCCTCGGTGACGAGCGGCAGGCCGTAGCAGCCGCCCAGGCCGAGGCCGCCGGCGAGCTCGCGGAGCCGGGCGCCGACGACGGGGTCGCGGGCGAGGTCGCGGGACCGCAGTTCGGCGGGCCGGTCGTGTTCCCGCAGCAGCCGGGCGACCAGGCTCTGGTCGGGCGGGACGGTCTCCAGCGAGCCGAGGCTGGCGCGGTCCAGGCCGAGGCCGAGCGGCTGGCTGGGGCCGCCGCCGGGCAGCCGGCTGACCAGCAGGGCGCGGCGGGCACCGAGCAGCGCGGTGCCGGAGGCCAGTACGGCGGCGAGGGTGGCGTCGAGGCCGCGGGCGCGGGCGAGCAGCTCGGTGTGCTCGTGCAGGCTGGTGAAATCGGACAGCCGTCCGGCCAAACGGTCCTGCACGGCGGACGGGGACGTGCCCTGTGCACCGGCGGTGCCCTGCGCACCGGCCGGGACCCGGTCGCCGGAGGAGCCCGGCTCACCGGTCGCGTCCGGTCCGTCCGGTCCGTCCGGTCCGCCCGTCGGGGCGTGGCCGTCGGCCGTGGTCCGGCCGTCGGACGTTCCGTCGGGGCCGCCGGGTTCCGCGGTGCCGGGCACCGGGCCGGCGAAGCCGGGTGGGTCGAGCACCGAGAGCCCGCTCGCGCCGCCGGGGTCGGCGGGCTCGGAGGAGGTCGACGGGGGGTGGGACTCGGTCATGCCGCCACTCCTGACGCGGTGGTACGTGTCACGCGGATCATGCGGAACCCCCATGTACGGCCGTTTGGAGCGATCACGGCCGAAAGGGCGCGTTTCGCCTCGATTCGCTACTACTCGTCATTGATCGACAGCAATGCCACCACTTCTACACAGGCCATTCGGGGCATGTCCAGAGCCATGACAAGGCTGGTGGCCGGTTCGCCGTGCTCCCGGGCCCGGCCTGGGGGCGTGTTCGGTTCGTGCGCGCGCCGGTCTTTCGCCCCGGGGCGCCAGCGGGTCGCGGTCCGGTCGCGGTCCGGTCGCGGTCCGGTCCTCGCCCGGTCGCGCTCCCGGCGCCCCGCCCCGCCCCGCCCGTGGGCGCGACGGGGTGTGACCGTCCCGTCTCCCGAGCGCGACGGCCCCGCCGTCCGGGCATGGAGCAACCGGGGAGCGGGCAGAACCGTGAGGACGGTCCGGCGGCCGTCCGGATCGTATGCTTTCGCCGTCCGCTGGCCGGGTCGGCCGGAAGTGACTCACTCGTACGGTGGAACCAACCGCGCCCGGGCGGCGTCCATCCGGTCGCATACGGGATTCTCGTTCCAAGGGCTGTTCTAATCCACGGCCCTTCACGTCCTGCTCCACTGCGTGCTCCACGCCCGCACCGCCGTTCACCCTGCCGTTCGCCCTGCCCGCCGCCCGGATCCGGGCCGGTGCGGCGTTCCCGGACGCGCGCCGGCGGGCCGGTCCCGGAGCCCGCGGTCCGGAGCCAACCGAGCGGTCACGGAAAGGAACGGGTGCCAATGCGTGACAACCCCATGCGCGACAACCCGAGGAGCCGGTCGGCGGCCCGGGCGACCAGGCTGGCCGCGGCCCTGACGGCCGCCACCGAGCACCGCTGGCCTGTCGTCCCCGGCACGCTGGCCGTCGGCGGTCAGTGCTCCTGCGGTGATCCGGACTGCCCCGTGCCCGGCGCGCACCCGCACGACCCGCCGCTGCTCGCGGCCACCACCGATGCCCGGATGGTGCGTTGGTGGTGGGAGCAGCGCTGTCCGGACGCCCCGCTGCTGGTCGCCACCGGCAGGACCGTCTCGGCGGTCAGCCTGCCGGCGGCGGCCGGGGCCCGGGCGCTCGCCTTCCTCGCCGCGCTCCGGCTGCCGCTGGGGCCGGTGATGGCGATGCCCGGCCGGTACGCGATGCTGGTCGCGCCCTACTCGCTCGACGCACTCGGCGAGATGCTGGCCCAACTCCCCTGGGTGCCGGGCTCGTTGCGCTACCACGGGAGCGGGGGCTTCCTGCCGCTGCCGCCCGGCGGCGGCGCCGGCGACCGGGTGCGCTGGGTGCTGCCGCCCCGTCAGGGTGCCGACGGCGGCGTCTGGCTGCCGCAGGTCGGGCCGCTGCTGGGCGAGTTGGTGGCGGCGGCGGTCCAGCTGGACAGTGGTCGGTCCACGTACTGATCGGGCACGGCCCACCCGTTCCGGGGAGTGTCGTCCGGAAAAACAAAAGATCCGGCCGCTGGCGACGGGGGATGCACCAGCGACCGGACTCTTTAGACAGTAACAAGGATCCGCGCCCGCGCCAATTTCCAAGACGCCCGCGCAGCCCGGAAATTGCGGGTCGCGGCGGACAATGTGACGCGTATCACGTGGATCTCCGCGCGGCCCGTCCGCCTTCCGTACACCTTTAGTTCAAGGTGACCTGACGGTTCACCAGGTTCGCCCGGGCCCGCCGCTCCTCGGCGGTCAGCGGAGCGGGGTCGGCGAGCGTCTCGGCGAGGCGCTCGGCGAACTCGGCGGCCGGCTTCTCGCAGTCGGCCGCCGTCATCGTCAGCGGCAGGTCCCAGACCGGAACGGTCAGGCCGTGCGCGCGGAACGAGCCGACCAGGCGGGTGTCCTGACCGAGCGAGGACCGCTCGGCGGCGGTCAGCCGGGCCAGCGCGTCCAGCAGCTGCTCCTCCGGCACGGTCATCACCCAGCGCAGGTGGTTCTTGTCCGGGGTGCCGCACCAGTAGGCGGAGTCGACGCCGGTGAGCTTCTCGGTCGGGATGGCCGAGGCGTTGGCGCGCTCCAGGGAGGCGGCGACCTCGCCGGTGGCGGTCTCGGCGTCCTCCAGCCAGAACTCGAAGCCGGTGTGCACGGCCGGCTCGAAGGGGGCGTCCGCGTCGAGCAGGTCCTGCAGCCGTCGGCCGCCCGGAACGGTCCGGCGGGCCGGCACGGGGCTGCCCGGCTCGGCGGCGAGGGCCAGCTCCAAGGCGTCGGCCAGGTCGCGGCTCAGGTCGCCGGAGGCCGACTGGGTCTGCAGGCCCAGCAGGATCGAGCCGTCCTGGCGGCGCAGCGCCGGCCAGGCCAGCGGGAGGACGGTCGCCAGCGTCACCGACGGCACCTCGCCGTTGGCGGTGGCGGCCACGCCCTCGGCCAGCGTCAGCGGGACGGTCGCGGCCGGGACGAGCTCGCGCAGCGCCACCCAGTCGGCCTCGCCCGACAGGCCCTCGAACGGGCGGTGCACCAGCTCCTGCACCGCGTGCGAGGCCTCCCGGCCGTGACAGGCCTTGTACCGGCGGCCCGAACCGCAGGGGCAGTTCTCGCGGGCCCCGACCACGGGGACCTCACCCGTGACGGCGGTGGTGGACTGGCTGCGCTGCGGCGCCTTCTTGGCGGCCTTCTTGCCCATGGTGCGGCTCTCCCGGGGACGGTGGTGTTGTGCTCCGGGCAGCCTACTGACGTTCTCCGGGCGTGTGGGCGCACGCCGGGGTGCGGGGGCGCTCGGCCGGGTGGCGCCGTCGCAGGTCCGGCGGGGTGCGGCACGGCCGGGCGGGCGGGGGTGCGGCGGGGTGCCGGGGCGCTTCGGGGCCCGCCGGGTGCCTGTGCGCGGGAGGGCCGGGTGGCCGGAACCCGGTGGCCGGACCGGTGCGCGGGGGGCAGTGGCACGCCCGCCGGTCGGCCGGCGTGCGGCGTGGCGGGTGCCGCGGTCGCGGCGGGTGCGTGCCGTTCGGCTGCCGGGGTGCCGCGGTCGCTCAGGCGCTGCGCGGTGCGCCGCCGGTCCGCCTCGCGTGGCGGGCCCGGGCGGGCAGGGCCGCCCACACCGTCACCTCGCCGGGCGCGTCGCGCACGCCCCAGTCGCTGGCCAGCTGGTCCACGATGCCCAGCCCGCGACCGCCGTGCGAGGTCAGCGACGGACTGGCCGGCGACGGCCGGGTCTGCGCCCCGCCGTCGGTCACCTCCAGGGTGAGCACGCCGTCCGCGTGCATCTGCCAGCGGACCAGGACACCGCCGTCCCCGTCGTCCCCGCTGCCGCCCGTGCCGCCGTTGCCGTCCCCGCTGCCGCCGCCGGTGCCGCCGCCGGTGCCGCTCGGGACCGCGGACCGGCTCTCGCCCGCCCCGGCGGTCCGGGACGGCACGCCGACCAGGAGCGGCTCCACGACCTCGGCCCGGGCGCCGTGACCGAGCGCGGGCAGCGGGCCGAGCGGTCGCGCGTAACGACACGCGTTGCTCAGCAGTTCGGAAAGGATCAGAACAGCATCATCGATGACCGGTTCCGGTATCTGCCGGTCACCCAGATCTCGACGCAGTCGGCGCCGCGCGGCCCCGACGCTCGCTGGGCCGTGCGGCACTGCCATGGTCGATGAAGTCGGCACTTCACGCGCCACCATCAACGCCACCCCCGGACCTCCTTCAGCGTATGCCGAGGGATGGATGCCCCTTGGCAATACGTCGGAAACGACCGGACGGCGATCCCGCACGGACATTTCAAGCCGGTCGACAGACGGTGCGCGACAGGTGATTCGATACTCACCCTGCGTCGTGAAAGTGCCGTAATTGCGTCAGAAATCGCCACCGGAAGGTTTGAGTCCCTACCAAGACGATCAACGGAGCCGGGTGGTTGAACGGTTCACCGGACGGTTCCGTGCGGCCCGATCACCTATTCCGGCGGCGGCCGGACCGGTCGCCGGCCGGACCCGGCGGCGGCCCGAACCGTCAGAGCCCGGACCGTCAGCGGTCGGACCCGTCGGCAGCCGGACCCGTCAGCGGCCGAGCTGGGCCAGCACCTCCGCCGGGCGGTTGGTGATGATCGCGGACACCCCGAGCTCCAGGCAGAGCTCGACGTCGGCCGGCTCGTCGACGGTCCAGACGTGCACCTGGTGGCCCAGCTCGCGCAGCCTGGTCACCAGCCCCGGCCGGGCCCGCACCAGCTCGATGCCGGGACCGGCGATCCGTGCGCCGCCCGGCAGGGGCGCGCCCGGGCGCAGCCGCCCGCGCAGCGCCAGTCCGCGCTCGAACAGGAACACCCGCGGGTACTCCGGCGCGGCCGCGCCCACCCGGGCCAGGGCCAGTGAGGAGAAGCTCATGATCCGGGCCCGCGCCCGCCCGCCCTCCCCGGTGCCGCCGATCCCGAACCGGTCCAGCGTCCGCAGCAGCTCGGACTCCACCCGGCCGCGGAACCGGACCGGGTGCTTGGTCTCGATCGCGAGGTCCACCGGGCGCCCGCAGTCGCTGACCAGCTCCAGCAGGCTCTCCAGCCGCAGCACTCCGCGCAGCTCCGGGTCCTCGCTGGGCCGGCCGGTCTTCCAGGCGCCGAAGTCGTGCGCCTCCAGCTCGGCCAGCGTCATCGCGGAGACGGTGCCCCGGCCGTCCGACACCCGGCCGATCCGCCGGTCGTGCACACAGACGAGCTGCCCGTCGGCGGTCACCCGGACGTCGCACTCCAGCGCGTCCGCGCCCTCGGAGAGGGCCCGGCGGTAGGCGGCGAGCGTGTGCTCGGGCAGGGCGTGCGAGGAACCGCGGTGGGCGATCACCTGGACGGGCGACGCGGTGCGTGCCGTCGCGGGCGAGAGGTCAGGGCTGGTCACGCCCTCCACGATAGGCCGCGGAAGTGACACGGAGACGAAGACGGCCCCAACCTGTGGGGCCGTCTTCGGGCACGGTCGCGGTCGTGGTCACGCGCCGTGGTCACACCCGGTGGTCAGCGTGCGGCGGCGCCCCGGGTGAGCGGGGTGAGCGCCCAGGTGACCAGGGCCGGCACCAGGAAGCCGAACAGCGAGGCCGAGGTCCACTCCTGCGGGGTGAAGTGCAGCGCCTCCTGCGCGGAGGTCCAGAAGTCGGTCCACCAGCCGGCGATCGCGGTCGGCGCGATCAGCTGGTAGACGGCGAAGCCGAGCACCCACGGCAGCAGCATCAGCCAGCGGGACGGCGCGTCGGCGGAGAGGTTCCAGCCGCGCCGCCCGGCGCCGAGGAAGAAGTCGACCGCCAGCACCGCGAACATCGGCACGAAGACCGAGCCGATCAGGCCGAGGAAGGCGTAGTACGAGTCGGTGAACTCGGTGATCTGCAGGGCCAGCACGGTGATCAGCAGCCCGGTGCCGCCGGTCAGCACCCGGCGGTCGACCTTCGGCAGCAGGTTGTGGATCGACATCGCGGTCGAGTACACGTTGGCGAACGACTGGTCGGTCTCGCGCAGCACCAGGACCAGCAGGAACAGCCAGCCGGCCCAGACGCCCAGGAAGGAGTCGAAGATCCGGGTGGCGTCGCCGTCCGCCTGGAGCAGCGCGAACAGGCCGAGCACGTAGCACCAGACCTGCGCCACGGTGTAGCCGGAGAAGCTGCCCCAGAAGGCCGAGCGCGGGGTGCGCGAGTGCCGGGTGTAGTCGGCGGCCAGCGGCACGAAGGAGATCGACACTGCGATCATCGCGTCGGTCGCCTTCAGGAAGCCGTGCCAGTTGCCCGCGCCCGGGTCGGACACGCCGTTGCGGCCCAGCTGGACGGTGAAGTACACCATCGCGACCGCCACCGCGGCGGCGACGAAGCGGCGCAGCACCGCGATCGCGCCGAGCGGCCAGATGGTGAGCGCGGTGGTCACGGCGCCCGCCAGGACGACGAAGATCCAGCGGTAGCCCTCGGTGCCGACGACGGTCTGCGCGCCCATCGCGATGACCAGCAGCTCGTACACGCCCCAGCCGATGCACTGGACGATGTTGAGCACCGTCGGCACGTACGACAGCCGCGTCCCGAAGAGCCCGCGCAGGTTGGCCATGGCCGGCGCGCCGGTCCGCGCGCCGATCAGGGCGGCCACCCCGAGCATCGCGGTGCCGACCACGGTGCCGGCCACGATCGCGGTCACCGCGGCGGCCAGCGACAGCTCGCTTCCCGGGGCGCCGAGCACGGTGGCGGCGGTGGTGAAGCCGATCAGCGAGACGCCGAGGTTCATCCAGAGCGCGAAGTGGTCGCGGAAGCGGAGCGTGCGCGGCGGCTCGGTGTCCAGCACCAGCGGTGCCTCGACACGGGCGCCGGCCGGGCCCCCGGGGCGGTCCAGGACGGCGGTGCCGGCGGAACCGGCGGAGGCCGTCCGGGAACCGGGGAGGGCGCCCCCGGCGTCGGACGACGGGGGGAGACCCTCGGAGGAGGGCGCACCCGGGGACGAGGATGGCGAAGCAGGCGGCATGGCCGATACTCCCTACGCCGGCATTACCCGGACAGGTTCCGGCGGTCTGCGCCCCCTCGACGCCCCGCCCACGGATCCCGTGGCGTACGGTCGACCGGCGCACTCTCAGCCTGGTGGGTCCAAGCTCCCGCGTGTCAGTTTGGAGCGACAGGCTAGCGGGCGGGGCGGAGAACGCCAAGGCCAGAGGACCGCGCACGGGGGGGTCGAAGGGGGCCGACGGGTGCGGCGGAGGTGTCGCGGGGGTGCGGGGCGACCGCGCTCCCGGGTGCGCCGCCGCAGCGCGCGGAGCCCCGCCGGGCGAGGCTTTCCAGCAGGCTCTGTCTGGCCGGGCTAAGGATTCTTATGACTTCTTCAGAAGGGTCCTTACGGCAATCGAATCGAGTGTGCGAAAAACTATGGTTGTTGGTCCTGTCAGCTATGGAGGTCGTCCGTGAGCACCGAGCGCGAGGTTGGGTCCACCGGGCCGCAGGGGGAGCAGCCCTCCGGCGGCCAGGGGGTGGCGGTTCCCGCTCCCGACGGTCCGGCGCAGCAGTCCGCGGCCGGCCACGCCCCCGTGGCGACGCCCGCTGCCGACCAGTACCCGTCCGATCAGTACCCGTCCGATCAGTACCCGTCCGATCAGTACCCGTCCGGCCAGTACCCGTCCGGCCAGGCCGCACCGGGCGCCGCACCCGCCGAGGGCGGTAACGGCGGGTTCACGCCCACCCTGGCCTTCGGCAAGGTCGGTGCGCCCGAGCCGGCTCCGGCGGCCCCGGCCGCTCCGGCGGCTCCGGCGGCCCCGGTCGCCGACACCGGCTACCTCGACGCCCCGCCGCCGGTCCTGCCGCCCGCCGCGCCGGCCCCGGCCGCCCCGGCGCCCGCCGCGCAGGTCGGCAACCCGTACGCCACCCCCGCCCCCGGCACCCCGGTCCCGCCGGCCGCCCTCGCCGCCCTCGCCGCCCTCGCCGCCCACGACCCGTACGGCGCCCCGGCCGCGCCGCACGCCCACGGCGCGACCGGCCAGCACCACCCGTTCGGCGCAGGCCAGCCGCTCGGCGGCTGGGGCGGGCACGACATCACCCCCGGCGGCCCGGGCGCTCCCGGTGGCCCCGGCGGCCCGCTCGGCTACCCGGCCGAGTACCCCGGCGCCCCCGCGCCCGGCGGCCCGCGCAAGAAGCGCGGCGGCCTGATCGCCCTGGTGGCGGCCGTCGCCCTGGTCGCCGGCGTGGCCGGCGGCGCGGTCGGCGTGGTCGTCGCGGACCGTGACGACGACCGCGTCAGCGCCGCGGCCGACCGCACCAGCACCACCGTCCAGGCCAACAACTCCCAGAAGAACGAGGCCGCCCCCGGCTCGGTGGCCGGCATCGCGCAGAAGGCGCTGCCCAGCGTCGTCACCATCAAGGCGCAGGGCAACGGCGAGTCCGGCACCGGCACCGGTTTCGTCTTCGACACCGAGGGCCACATCCTCACCAACAACCACGTGGTGGCGCCCGCGTCCAGCGGCGGCAAACTGACCGTCAAGTTCGCCGACGGCTCCTCCTACAACGCGTCGGTGCTCGGCCGCGCCGAGGGCTACGACGTCGCGGTCATCAAGCTCGACAGCCCGCCCAAGGGCAAGCTGACGCCGCTTCCGCTGGCCGACTCCGACAAGGTCAACGTCGGCGACTCCACCATCGCCATCGGTGCCCCGTACGGCCTGGAGTCCACCGTCACCACCGGCATCATCAGCGCCAAGGACCGCCCGGTCGCCTCCGGCGACGAGACCGGAGCCCAGTCCTCCTACATGAACGCCCTGCAGACCGACGCCTCCATCAACCCCGGCAACTCCGGCGGCCCGCTGCTCGACTCGGGCGGTGCGGTGATCGGCATCAACTCGGCGATCCAGTCCAACACCTCCAGCACCGGCCGGGCCGGCTCCATCGGCCTGGGCTTCGCGATCCCGGTCAACCAGGCCAAGTGGGTGGCCGAGACCCTGATCAAGACCGGCAAGCCGGTCTACGCCAAGCTGGACGTCCTGCGCAACGACGACTACAAGGGCGACGGCGCCCAGATCCAGACCCGCGACATCCAGGGCACCCCCGCCGTCACCCCCGGCGGCGCCGCGGACAAGGCGGGCCTCAAGCCCGGCGACGTCATCACCAAGCTCGGCGGCAGCCCGATCGAGAACGGCCCGGCCCTGGTCAGCAAGATCTGGACGCACAAGCCCGGCGAGATCGTCGACGTCGAGTACACCCGCAACGGCCAGACCTTCAACACCAAGGTCACCCTCGCCGAGCGCGTCGGCGACTGACCCCCGCCCGCCCCCGAAAACCCGGTGCACCGAACCCCGCCGGACCCGTTAGGCTGACCTCCGCCTGGAGAGCTGCCCGAGCGGCCTAAGGGAACAGTCTTGAAAACTGTCGTGCGGTGACCCCGTACCGTGGGTTCGAATCCCACGCTCTCCGCTGGTTGGAGAAAACCACCTGCTCAAGGCGGGTGCCGGCATCACGCCGGCACCCGCCTTCGGTGTTTTCGGGGGCGGGTGGAGGTGGGGCGGGACGGGTACGGAGTGTCCGGTTTCACCTGAACGGGGGGTTTGGGGACGAGGTGTCCTCGTGTGGGGGTGTGGGTCTCGTTTAGCCGGGAGCAAGGGGCGGACTGCCCTGGGCCTGGCGAGGAGAGACGGATGGCCTGGTACCCCGGCGCGGAGAAGATGGAGCTCCAGCCCGAGTCGGACGAGCAGACGGCGATCACGCCGACGCAGGTGATCTTCCACAGTGTGGCGGCGCCGTGGACGCCGCGGCGGATGTACGAGTACTGGCGGGACTCCACCAACCTGGAGTCGCACTTCGGGGTCGGGTACGACGGCAGCGTGGGGCAGTTCGTCGGCACCGAGACCCGGGCCGACGCCAACATGCACGCGAACCGCCGCGCCGACGGCACCGGCGCGGTGAGCATCGAGTCGGCCAGCGACGACCGGAGCACCGACCCGTGGACGGACGCGCAGGTGGGGGCGCTGGTCGCGCTCGGGGTCTGGCTGCACCAGCGGCACGGCGTCCCGCTGCGGGTCTGCCCGTCCTGGGACGCGCCGGGGTTCGGGGTGCACCGGATGTTCCCGGAGTGGTCGGACGGCGGGACGGCCTGCCCCGGGGACGTCCGGGCGCGGCAGTTCCGCGAGGTCGTGCTGCCCGGCATCGCCGCGGCCTCGGGCGGCGCGCCGCTGCCCCCGCCGCGCGCGGACACCGGGCCGGCCCGCTACCGGGTGACGGTCAACGGCCTGGAGTACGGCTACGGAGCGCACGGGCCGCAGGTCCTGGAGGTGGGGCAGGCGCTGGTCCGGCAGGGTTTCGGGCGGCACTACCAGTCCGGGCCCGACCAGGACTGGCGGGACGCCGACACCCTCAACTACCAGGACTTCCAACAGAGTCTGGGCTACTCCGGCCCCGACGCGGACGGGGTGCCGGGGGAGGGGTCGCTGCGTCGGCTGCTCGGCCGGCTGCCCTCGCCGCGGCGGGTCTCGGCGGCCCACGTGGCGGCGGCGGCGCGCACCGACCCGGGGGCCGAGCAGGGCCACCAGACGTACGGCGGCGAGGTCCGGATCGTCGAACAGGCGCTCGCCGACGAGGGGTTCCTGGAACAGCGCTGGGTGGACGGGTCGCTCGGCACCCGGACGGTGCAGGCGTACGCCGCGTTCCAGCGCAGCCTCGGCTACTCGGGCACGGACGCCAACGGGATCCCCGGACAGCGGAGCCTGCGGGTGCTGGGCGACCGGCGGGGGTTCGACGTGACGGACTGAGCGGAGGGGCGGCCGGGTGACCGGGTGACCGGCGGGGCGGAGGGGCGGAGGGGCGGAGGGGGGACGTCGGGGCGGCCGGCGAGCGGAGGGCGGAGCTCCGGTGCTTGACCATGACACGGTGTGAGGGTCTGCACTGGAGGCATCATGTTCAACATCGGAGACTTCGCCAAACACGGCCGGGTGTCGGTCCGCATGCTGCGGCACTACGACGCCATCGGGCTGCTCCGCCCCGCCCGGGTCGATCCGGTCAGCGGCTACCGCTGCTACGAGGCCGCCCAGCTCGCCCGGCTCAACCGCGTCATCGCCCTCAAGGACCTCGGCTTCTCGCTGCAACAGGTGCGGGCGGTCCTGGACGAGGAGGTGGACGCGGCGGAGCTGCGCGGGATGCTGCGGCTGCGGCGGGCCGAACTCGCCGCGGCGATGGCGGCGGACGCGGAGCGGCTGACCCGGGTCGAGGCGAGGCTCCGGACGATCGAGAGCGAGGGGACCATGTCCACGCACGATGTCGTGGTGAAGCGCGTGCCGTCGGTGCGGGCGGCCGAACTGACGGCGGTCGCGGCGAGTTACGGGCCGGAGGACGTCGGGCCGGTGATCGGTCCGCTCTTCGAGGAGCTCTGCGGCCTGCTGGCCGCGGCCGGGGTCGCGGAGACCGGGCCGTCCGTCGCCCGCTACGAGGACGTTCCGGACGGGGACGGCGCGGTGCTGGTCAGGGTGGCCGTGCCGGTCGGGGCCGCGGTGGAGGCGGACGGGAGGCACGGCTTCGCGGTGGTCGACCTGCCGGCGATCGAGGAGGCGGCGACCGTGGTGCACCGCGGGTCGATGGACGACACGCTGGGCTCCGTCCAGGCGCTGGCGCGGTTCATCGACGAGAACGGCTACCGCTCGGCGGGGTACGCCCGGGAGCTCTACCTGGAGTGCCCGGACGACCGGGCCGGGTGGGTGACCGAGCTGCAGGAGCCGGTGGTCCGGGGGTAGTCGGGCCACGGTGTGGCGCTTGCCCTCGACCGGGTCGAGGGTCCTAGCGTCGGCCGACATGACGATGAACGGGGCCACCACGCCCGGGGCGGCCGACCGCGACGACCGCACGGCACGGGGCGGCCGTCCGGCCCGCACGGCGCGGGCCGGACGCCGGGGCCGGGCGGGGCTGCCCGGGCCCTACCTGCTCTGGCTGGCCGGTGCCCAGGCCGGGGCCCTGGGTGATGCCGCCATGTACTTCGCCCTGGGCTGGGCCGCCACGGCACACGGGGGCGGCGCCGCCGGCCTGGTGCTCACGGTGATCACGGTGTCTCGCACCGCCCTGGTCCTGCTGGGCGGCGCGCTGGCGGACCGGCTGGGCGCCCGCCGGGTGATGCTCGCGGGGGACACGGTGATGCTCGCCGCGACGCTCGCGCTGGCGGGCGCCGCCGGCGGCTGGGGCACGCCGCTCTGGCTGCTGGTCGTGGCGGCGGCCGTGATCGGGGTGGTCGACGCGTTCTACCTCCCGGCGAGCGGGGCGATGCCGCGGCTGCTGGTGGGTGCCGGGCAGCTGCCGCGGGCGCTGGCGTTGCGTCAGGCGGGAGCGCAGACCGCGAACCTGCTGGGGGCGCCGCTCGGCGGGGCGCTGGTCGCGGCGGGCGGGCTGCCGGGGGTGGCGCTGGCGGACGCGGTGAGCTTCGCGGTCCTCCTGCTGGTGCTGCTGCGGGTGGGGGTGCGGGTCCGGGCCGAGGGGGCGGCAGCCCCGGCGACGTCCCCGGACGTTCCTCCGCAGTCCTCGGCTCAGGAGGCCCCGGCGGGCGCGGCTGCCGCGCCCGGGCTGCTGCGGGAGGCGGTCGCGGGGGTGCGGTTGGCGGTGCGGGACCGGCGGCTGCGGGCGGCGCTGCTGCTCACCGGGGCGGCGGCGGGGGCGCTGCTGCCGGTGGTCTCGCTGCTCGTGCCGCTGCTGGCCCGGGAACGCGGGTGGGGCGCCGGACCGGCCGGGCTGGTGACGGGCGGGCAGGGCGCGGGGGTCCTGGCGGTCGCGGCCCTGCTCTCCTGGCGCACTGGTGGGGACGGCGATGAGGACGGTGACGGGGGCCGGCGCCGGGATGGTGCGCGGAGCGGGGCGTGGGGGCGTGCGTGGGCCGGTGCGGCAGCCGGGCTCTGTACGGCGGCGGCGGGCACCGCGCTGCTGGCCTGGGCGCCGGGTCCGCTGCTGGCGGCGGCGGGCGGGGTGGTGACGGGCGTGGGCACGGGGCTGTTCGCCTGCCGGATCGGCCCGCTGGTGCTGGGCAGCGCACAGGAAGGGCATCTCGCCCGGGTACAGGCACTGCTGACGCTCGTGCAGAGTGCGGCGCTGGTGGCCTCGACGGGGATGCTCGGCCTGCTCGCCGACGCGGCCGGGGCCCGGCTGCCGACCGTGCTCTGCGCGCTGGCCACCGGCGCGGCCGGACTCGTCGCGCTGAGCGCCCGGAGGCTGCGGCGGGCCTGAGCGGGGGGCTGAGTAGCGGGCGGGACGCGGACGCCCGCTGCGTCCCGTCCGGGCCGCCTGCCCCGCCCCGTGCCCGAGCGTCCCCGGGGACCGGTGGGGCGCGGCGTACTTGCCGGGCGGCCGGGTGCCGGGCAGAGTGCGAGAGCCGGACGCGGCCGCCCGACTGGTTCGGGCCGGTGGCCTCGTTCCGCGACCCGGACGTCCACGGCGGCGGCAGCGCGGTGGCGCGGCCGCCGACGGTGCCGACCGTACCGGCGGTACCGGCGGTGCGGTGCGGGCAGCACGGAGACGGCCGCGGCTCGGCGGCGGACGCGTCGGTGGCAGCAGCGGCACGGAAGCGAAGCGGCGACAACGGCGGCAGCGGTGCGGTAGGACCGGGCGGCGTGAACGGAGGCGGCGGATGAGTGACCTGACGGACCGACTGGCGGAGGGGCTCCCGCCCGGCGCGCTGGCGGTGGACCCGGACGTGACGGCCGCCTACCGCCACGACATGGCGGGCTTCTGCGCGGCCGGCACCCCGGCCGTGGTGGTCTTCCCGGAAACGGTCGAGCAGGTGCAGCACGTCATGCGGACCGCCACGGCCCTGCGCGTCCCGGTGGTCCCGCAGGGGGCGCGGACGGGTCTGTCCGGCGCGGCCAACGCGGTGGACGGCTGCATCGTGCTCTCGATGGTGAAGATGAACCGGATCCTGGAGCTCGACCCGGTCGACCGGATCGCGGTGGTCGAACCCGGAGTGGTGAACGCCGAACTCTCCCGGGCCGCCGCCGCGTCGGGGCTCGCCTACCCGCCGGACCCGTCGAGCTGGGAGTCCTGCACGATCGGCGGGAACATCGGGACCGGAGCGGGCGGGCTGTGCTGCGTCAAGTACGGCGTGACCAGCGAGTACGTGCTCGGGCTCGACGTGGTGCTGGCGGACGGCCGGCTGCTGTCGACCGGGCGCCGGACGGCCAAGGGCGTCGCCGGCTACGACCTGACCCGGCTGCTGGTCGGCTCGGAGGGCACGCTGGGCGTGGTGGTCCGGGCGGTGGTGGCGCTGCGGCCGGCGCCCGAGCCGCAGCTGGCGCTGGCGGCGGAGTTCCCGAGCGCGGCGGCGGCGGGCGAAGCGGTCTGCGAGGTGATGGCGCGCGGGTTCGCGCCGTCGCTGATGGAGCTGATGGACGCGGTGAGCGTGCGGGCGGTCAACGAGCTCGCGAAGATGGGTCTCCCGGAGTCCACCCAGGCGCTGCTGCTGGTGGCCTTCGACGGTCCGGACCGGGTGGACCGGCTGGCCGAGGTGGGGGAGATCTGCCGGGCGGCCGGGGCGACCGAGGTGGTGCCGGCCGAGGACCAGGCGGAGTCCGAGATGCTGCTGGAGGCGCGCAGGCTGGCGCTGCCGGCGCTGGACCGGCTGGGCACCACGATGATCGACGACGTGGCGGTGCCGCGGTCCAGGCTGGTCGAGATGCTGACCGGCGTCGCGGCGATCGCCGAACGGCACGGGCTGACCATCGGGGTGGTGAGCCACGCGGGGGACGGCAACACCCACCCGATCGTCATCTTCGACGCGGCGGACGCCGAGCAGTCGGCGCGGGCACAGCAGTCCTTCGACGAGATCATGGCGCTGGGGCTGGAGCTGGGCGGCACGATCACCGGGGAGCACGGGGTGGGCCTGCTCAAGCGGGAGTGGCTGGCGCGGGAGATCGGCCCGGTGGCGTCGGAGCTGCAGCGGCAGCTGAAGGCGGTCTTCGACCCGTTGGGCATTCTCAACCCGGGTAAGGCGGTCTGACCGTATTCTCGGCAGATCTGAATATCAGTCACTCGATGACTCGGCCACTCAATGAATCGGCCGCTCAGCGGCTCGGTGGATCTGCTGATCACCGTATTTTAGGACTGTCGCGGAATGGCTTGATTTGTCGACATGGTGGCGCGACCGAACTTTTAGGGGGCGTGTTCGCCGGTGTCGTGCGCCAGGGTGGTGCGCCGGGTCGTCCGTGTGCTCCCCTTCACGCCGCCGGAGGATCTTCGGTCGTGTCCGACCGTTCGGGCGACATGCCAGGTGGGTGGCGGTGTGTCGGCGCGCTTTCCGTTTCTGCTCCGGTTATGCGCCGGGCTGCTGGATATCACGCTAAAGGGCGAAAAGGCCGCCGGGAGGTGGTGCTTTGTCGATTTGTTGCGGAAGTCTTTCCCTCGGCGTCGCAGCCCGCAGGTGTTCGTCTGGCCGGCGAACTCCCGCACACATTGCACGATTTACCGTTTCTTGGAGGCTCTCATGGCTCGCATCCGCTCCCGCAAGGTGGCCGGTCTTCTGGTGGCTGCTCCGCTCGCGGCGGGGCTGCTGCTCGCCGGTGCCGGCGTCGCCGCCGCCGACAACGGCGCGCTCGCCAACGACGGGTCCAACAGCGGCGTGGTGTCGAACATCGGGACCGGCAACATCTTCGGCTCGGTCGACGGCAACTACGTCTCCAACCAGCAGACGGCCACCGGGGCCGGTGCCTCGAACCAGGCCAACACCCTCGCGGTGAAGGACAACTCGGGGACCATCCTGGCCGGCCAGTCCAACAAGAACTTCAACGTCGTCTTCGCCCCGATCTTCCACTGAGCGTCGGTCGACCGGGAACCAGGGAACCATCGCCGGCGGGGGCGCCGGCGAAGGGGCGGCCGAGGATGAGCTGAGCATCCACGGCGGGGTTCGAAACAGACAGTGACATCGGATCGAAGCGAAGCGGTCGGAACGGATCGCGAAATGCACGACCGGGTAGCGGAAAGGGTCACCGCGAACCGGTCCCGTGGGCGGCACCGCAGGTCGGTGCCGCCCACGGGCGCGTCCGGCCGCCCGTCGGGAGGACCCGGCCGGTCCGGGGGAGGCCCCGGGCGGTGCACGGAGGACCCGGGCGGTGCACGGGAGGCCCGGCCGCCGCCGCAGGACCGGCCGGGCCGCCGCGGGGTCCGGGCCTCCCCGGGGAGCGGCCGCCGCCGCGGGACCGGGACGGGGCCCCGGGCCGAGCCCCGGTCGAGGGGCCCGCGCCCGTGTCCGTCACCGGGCGGCGGTACGGTTGCGCTCCGACAGCGCACCCCCGCGCCCGGGGCCCCGGTGGCCCGCCCGGCGAGGGGCTGCGACCGCGGCAACCGGAGGGAAGGGCGCGATGGCAGCGGAGGAGGAGGGCCTGACCGGCCCGGGCGAGACCAGGCCGGCACCGGGCCCTGAGTCGGGCCGTGAGCCGACCCCCGGGTCGGCGGTGGAGCCGTCCGGGCAGCCGGCCCCTGCACCGGCCCCTGCGCCGACCGCGGAACACCGCACCGAGCCCAGGTCCGTACCCGAGCTCATGCTCGGCCGGCCGCCGATGACCCGTCCGCTGCCGGTCTTCGACGCCGAGGCGGCCCCGGCCGAGCCCGGCCCGCTCTTCGTCGACTGGCTCGCCACCGCGCTCGACGCGGGAGTGCTGGACCCGCAGGTGGTCACGCTCTCCACGGTCGACGCCGACGGCATGCCGGACGCCAGGGTGCTGGTGCTGCGCGACGTCGACCCCTCCGGCACCGGCTGGGTCTTCTCCGCCGCCGCCGACAGCCCCAAGGGCCGCCAGCTCGGTGACCACCCGGCTGCCGCGATCACCGTGTACTGGCCGCAGCTGGGCCGCCAGGTGAGGGTCCGCGGCACCGTCGAGCGGGCCGCCGACCAGGTCGCGGCCGCCGAGTTCGCGACGCGTTCCCCGGCCGCCCGGATCGGTGCGCTGGTCGGCCGGCAGAGCGAGCCGCTGGCCTCACCGGCCGAGTACGAGGAGGCGGTGGCGGTCGCCCGGCGCAGGCTGGAGGCCACCCCGGACACGGTCGCCGCCGGGCACGCCGTCTTCACGCTCTGGGCGCACGAGGTGGAGTTCTGGCAGGGGCACGCGGACCGCCACCACGTCCGGCTCCGCTACACCCGGACCGGCCCCGTCCGGACCCCGGAGTGGTCGCGCACCCTGCTCTGGCCGTAGGACGGCAGTGCCGCAGGGCCATAGGGCCGCAGGCCGTGGGGCGGCGGCGCCCCCGGGGTGCCACCGCAGACGAGGAGGGGCGCGTACCGGCTCGGTACGCGCCCCTCCTCGCTCGTCGCCTCCGGACGTCTCAGCGCCGCCCGGTGAGCGTCGCGCCGACGCTCGCGGCCACCACGCACCCGATCCCGGCCAGCTGCGACGCTCCCAGCAGCTGCCCCAGTACGACCAGTCCGACCAGCGCGCTGACCGCCGGCTCCAGGCTCACCAGCACGCTGAACACCCGCTGCGGCATCCGCCGCAGTGCCGTCATCTCCAGCGCGTACGGGATCACCGGCAGCAGCAGCGACACCCCCGCGACCGCGAGCAGCAGCGTCAGCGGCGAGGCGCCCGGCTCGGTCAGGCCGTCCCAGGCCTCGCCCAGCCCGAACGGCGCCACCGCGAGCGCGCCGACCGTCATCGACACGGCCAGCCCCTGGAAGCCCTGGAACGCGGCCCCGACCTTGTCCGTGAACAGGATGTACGCGGCGTAGCAGGCGGCCGCCCCGAAGGCGTAGACCAGGCCGACCGGGTCGAGCCCGGCCCCCTCCCCGCCCTCGCCGAGCAGCGTCAGCAGCGCCACCCCGCCGGCGGCGAGCAGCGCCCACAGCAGATGGCTGGCGCGGCGGGCGAAGAACAGCGCCACCGCGAGCGGGCCGAGGAACTCGATGGTCGCGGCGGTGCCCATCGGCAGCCGGTCGATCGCCCCGGCGAACAGCAGGGTCATGCCGGCCGAGGCCATGCCGAGCAGTGCGGCGGCCGCGAGGTCGCGCGGCCGGCGACCGCGCAGCCGCGGCCGGGTGACGGCCAGCAGGATGACCGCCGCGAAGCTCAGCCGGAGGAAGGTCGTGCCGCTCACCCCGAGCGGGCCGAAGAGGGGCTTGGAGAAGGCGATCCCGGTCTGCACCAGGAACATCGCGGTCAGACAGAGAAGCGGCGCCGGGATTCGCTCCGGGCGCCGCAGGAAGTTCGGGAACCGTCGGTCGGACGGTCGGCCGGGTCGTGCGTCCGGTGGCAGCCCGTCGCCGGGCGCCTCGCCTCGTCGCCAGCCACCGCGCTCGCCGGCGGGCTCGCCCTTGGGGGCGGGCGGCATGGCAAGGGCCTCGGCGACGGCTGTGGCCGACATCGGGGCGGCGGTTTCGCTGGGGTTGGGCGTGGGCATAGTGGCGAGTTTGCCGTAAGGAGCCACTAGGCGGCAAGCTCGTTACAAAAATCGGGACGGATACGGACGGGTGCGTCCGAAAGGGTGAGCTTCCGGGGCGCGTGCGGCGCGGCAGCCGGGCACGCCCGACGGTCCGTCAGTATCAAGGCGGCGTGCGCTATCTCCGCCCCGCGGCCCTCGCCGCCGCCTCCCTCGTCCTCCTGCTGGCCGCCGGAGGGCCGGGCGCGAGCGCCGACGAGGCCGCCCCGGCGGCCGCCGCCGTCCCCCGCATCCGCCCCACCCTCCTCCCGGACCGGTTCGGGCCGCCCGCCCTCCGCACCCGTGACCTCTACACCGGCGCCGCCTTCGACGCCTGCACCGCGCCGCCGCTGGAGACCCTGCGCGCCTGGCGGGGAGCCTCGCCGTACGGCGCGCTCGGCATCTACACCAGCGGAGGCCAGCGCGGCTGCACCCAGCCGCGGCTCACCGCCGACTGGGTCCGGCAGGCCCGCGAGATGGGGTGGCGGTTCCTGCCCGTCCACGTCGGCCTGCAGGCGCCGTGCAGCGACCTGAAGCGCAAGCCGAAGCGGATCGACCCGGCCCGCGCCGTCCAGCAGGGCCGCGAGGAGGCGGCCGAGGCGGTCGGCGGCCTGCAGGCGGTCGGGCTCGGCGGGGGCAGCCCGGTCTTCCTGGACATCGAGGCCTACCCGATGAGCGACCCCGCCTGCGGTCAGGCCGTCGTCGACTTCACCCTCGGCTGGACCCAGGGCCTGCACACGGCCGGCTACCGGTCCGGCTTCTACTCCAGCCTCGACTCCGGCATCGCCGACCTCGCGGCGGCCGCGCGGGCCGGCAGCTCGCCGCTGCCCGACACCCTCTGGTACGCGCGCTGGGACGACCACGCCGACACCGTCGGGGGCGGGCCGCTCAGCCCCGAGCTCTGGGCCGACCACCAGCGCGTCCACCAGTACCGCGGCAACGTCGAGGAGACGTACGGCGGCGCGACGCTCACCGTGGACCGCAACCAGGTCGACGCGCCGCTGGCCGGCTGACCGGCCGTCGCCCCGCCGTCGCCCCGCCGGGGCGCGACGGGGCGACCGGGCGGGAGCGCGAGGTGCCGGGCTCCGTGGGCGCCTCCACCTCGGCCGTCTGCTCGTGGGCGCCGGACCCAGAACTCCGGACCCAGAACTCCGGGCCCGGGCTTCAGCCGGTCATCACCGCGTACGAGTGCGGCCCGGGCGCCGACGCGGGCAGCCGCGGGCCGCCGACGGCGACGGTCGCGAGTCGCCTGCCGGTCCGGCCGCCTGTCGGCCCGTCATTCCTTCAGTGCGAGGGTCAGCCAGCCGCGTCCCTCGCAGTAGCGGCAGGTCTCCGGGATGTAGCCCGTCCCGGTCCGGTCCCCTCGGACCCCCACCCGTGCCTGCGTCCGCATCCCGCCCGAGCAGCACGGGCACGGCATCCGAAAGTCGACCGGCCCCCGCCCCGCCCGTCTTTCGCCACGTCCGTCACCCATGGCCCCAGTATCCCGCCCGTTCCGCCCGCACCTCGGCCCCCTCCGGTCGGAGTGCCGGGAGTATCGGAACCGGGGAGGGGAGGGGAGGTGCGGTGCGCCCGGGGCCGCGGACTCCGGGCCGCGTACCCCGGTCCCCCGGCGCCGAGCGGCTCCGCCCGGGCCCCGGCCCCCGGCGCCGCAGGCGGTGGGACGGCTGCGGCGCGGCGGTCCGCGGACCCCGGGCAGCGGTCGGCCCGCGGCGACCGGGATGAAGTCGTGACGGGGGCAACGGGGCCGGGATGCTGACATCGGGCAGGTGGCCGGGCACAATCGGGCTCGGTTGCCCGCATTACCGCCCAGTAGCCGCCCGGCGGCCGGGGGCGGGAGTCAGGGGCAGCAGCAGCCGCAGTGCCGCCCAGGTCGAGGAGGACCCGTGTTCAGCACGATGCAGGACGTACCGCTCACCGTCGCCAGGATCCTGGAGCACGGGTCGACCATCCACGGGCGCTCGACCGTCACCACCTGGGACGGGACCGGCCCGGTGGTCCGCACGTACGCGGAGGTGGGCGCGCGGGCCGCGCAGCTGGCGTGGGCGCTGCGGGACGAGCTCGGCGTGACGGCGGACGACCGGGTCGCGACCCTGATGTGGAACAACGCGGAGCACCTGGAGGCGTACCTGGCGGTGCCGGCGATGGGCGCGGTGCTGCACACGCTGAACCTGCGGCTCCCGCCGAACCAGCTGTCGTTCATCGTCAACCACGCCGCCGACCGGGTCGTCATCGTCAACGGCACCGTCCTGCCGCTGCTGGCCGCGGTCCTCCCGGAGCTCAACCCGACGCTGCGGCACATCGTGGTCAGCGGCCCCGGCGACCGTTCCGTGCTGGACGGTTTCGCGGGCACCGTGCACGACTACGAGGAGCTGATCGCCGGCCGGCCGGCCTCCTACCCGTGGCTCACCGACCTCGACGAGCGCCAGGCCGCCGTGCTCTGCTACACCTCCGGCACCACCGGTGACCCGAAGGGCGTGCTCTACAGCCACCGCTCGGTCTACCTGCACTGTCTCCAGGTGAACACCGGCGACAACTTCGCCTTCACCCCGCGCGACACCGCGCTGCCGGTCGTCCCGATGTTCCACGTCAACGCCTGGGGCATCCCGCACGCCGCCTTCATGTCCGGCGCGAGCCTGCTGATGCCGGACCGCTTCCTCCAGCCCAAGCCGATGGCCGCGATGATCGCCGCGGTCCGGCCCACCGTCAGCGCCGCGGTGCCGACCATCTGGAGCGGCCTGCTGGACGAACTGGACGCCGGCGACTACGACACGTCCAGCCTGCGCATGGTGGTCATCGGCGGTTCGGCCTGCCCGCCGTCGCTGATGCAGGGCTACGAGGAGCGCCACGGGATCCGGGTCGTGCACGCCTGGGGGATGACCGAGACCTCGCCGCTCGGCTCCTTCGCCCAGCCGCCGGGCGGGCTCACCCCGGAGGAGGAGTGGCCGTACCGGGTCACCCAGGGCGTCTTCCCGGCCTCCGTCGAGGCCCGGCTGATCGGCCCGGGCGGCGAGCGGATGCCGCACGACGGCGCCTCGGCGGGCGAGCTGGAGGTGCGCGGGCCGTGGATCGCCGGGGCGTACTACGGGGGCGCGGGCAACGACCCGGAGCGCCCGGACGACAAGTTCTCCGAGGACGGCTGGCTGCGCACCGGTGACGTCGGCACCATCACCGCCGACGGCTACCTGACCCTCACCGACCGGGCCAAGGACGTGATCAAGTCCGGCGGCGAGTGGATCTCCTCGGTGGACCTGGAGAACCACCTGATGGCCCACCCCGAGGTCGCCGAGGCCGCGGTGGTGGCGGTCCCGGACGAGAAGTGGGGCGAGCGGCCGCTGGCCACCGTGGTGCTCCGCCCGGGTGCCACGGCCGGTCTCGCGGAGCTGCGGGCGTTCCTGGCGGGCCGGATCGCCTCCTGGCAGCTGCCGGAGCGCTGGGCGCTGGTCGAGGCGGTGCCGAAGACCTCGGTCGGCAAGTTCGACAAGAAGGTGATCCGCGCCGACTACGCGGCGGAGCGGCTGGACGTCTCCCTGCTCGGCAAGGAGTAGTCCGGAGCGGCGGGCGGCGACCCGACCGGCGAGGGCCGGCCACCCCGACCGGGGCGGCCGGCCCTCGCCGTTCCCGGCAGTGCCCTGCGACCGGCCCGAGGGGCCGGACACGACAGGCCGGACACGAGGGGCCGGACACGAGGGGCGGGATCCGCTCGGCAGGTCAGCCGGCGGCGGCGACGCCCGCCTCGCCCATGGTGCCGATCCGCCCGAGCAGGTCGACGATCCGGGACTGGACGTCGGCGCCGGTCGAGCGCTCGGCGAGGAAGAGCACCGTCTCGCCGGTGCGCAGCCGGGGCAGTTCGCGCGGGTCGAGGTCCACCGAGGTGTAGACGACCAGCGGGGTCCGGTGCAGCCGGTCGTTGGCGCGCAGCCAGTCGAGCAGGCCGACCCGGCGGCGGCGGATCTGGAACAGGTCCATCACCACCAGGTTGGGCTGCACGCTGCTGGCCCGGGCGACGGCGTCGTTCTCGTCCACCGCGTGCTCGACGTGCATGCCGCGCCGCTCCAGGCTGCCGATCATGGCGGCGGCGATGTCCGGGTCGCCCTCGACCAGCAGGACGCGCGGGGCGTGGTTCTCGCCGTCGCGCGGGGCGAGGGCGCGCAGCAGGACGGCCGGGTCGGCGCCGTACGCGGCGTCCCGGGTGGCCTGGCCGAGGCCGGCGGTGACCAGCACCGGGACGCGGCTGTTGAGCGCCGCCGTGCGCAGCGACTGCAGCGCGGTGCGGGTGATCGGGCCGGTCAGCGGGTCGACGAAGAGCGCGGCCGGGAATCCGGCGACCTGGGCGTCCACCTCCTCACGGGAGCGGACGATCACCGGGTGGTAGCCGCGTTCCTGGAGCGCCTGCCGGGTGGCGGGGTCGGGCTCGGGCCAGACCAGCAGGCGGCGCGGGCCGCCGTCGGGGGCCGGGGTGGGCATCGGCGTGTGTCCGCCGGCCTCGTCGCGGGAGCTCGGCGCGGCGGGCAGCTCGGCCATCGGGCGCGGGACCGGCCGGTTCTCCGCGGCGGGCTGGGGCGCGTCGGGGGCGATGGCGACGGGCCCGACCGGGGTGGCTCCGGGGGCGGGGAGGCCCGGCGCGCCGAGGGGGCGCGGCGGGGTCAGCTCGCCGAGTCCGGTGCCGACCGGGCGGGGGCCGTCCTCCCGCTGGGCGTCGGGGGCCGGGGCGGCAGGGGGAGCCGGGGGGAGCGCGGGCAGCGCGGACGGGTTGGCCGGGGCGGCGTCCGGTGCACCGGCGGTCTCGGCGCCGGGGCCGGGCGGGACGGCCAGCCGGCGGCGCCGGCCGGTGGGCGCGGCGGCCGGTTCGGGCTGGACGGGCGCGGGGCCGACGGGCAGGGCGTGTTCCAGGCCCGGGTAGAGGGGGGTGTCGGTGACGCCGGGCAGGGCGAACCCGCCGGAGGAGTCCTCGGCGCCCGGCAGCGCCCGGCGCCGCCCGGACGGCTTGGGCTCCTGGCCGGCCTCGCCTTCCGGGCCGCCCGGCGCACCGGGCGCACCGGGCAGGCCGGGACCGGCGGGCGCGGTCGCCGCACCGTCGGCGCCGGTCGGGCCGTCGGCACCGGTCGCGCCGGTGCCCGGGCCGAGGGCGAACGGGCCGCGCGGAGCGGTGTCGCCGCCGGGCCCACGGCCGTCGCCGCGCCGTTCGGCGTGCCCCTCGGTGTGCTCGTCGGAGCGGCCGGCGCCGACCGGCACCGCGTACGCCGTGCCGGAGCGGCCGTCGTCCTTGCCCCACGGGTCGCTGTCGGGGCCGGCCGGGCCGCCGAGGCCCTGCCGCCCGTACGCGGGGTCGTTCCCGGTGCCGTTCCACTGCTCGGGGACGGCCCGCTCGATGCGTGCCGGGGCGTTCGGCCACTGGTCGGCCGGGACGGCGGCGGAGGAGGGGACGGGGGCGGAAGCGCCCGGGGCGTCGCCGGGTGCGCCGTCCTGGCCCGCGGGCCGTTCGGTGAGCCGTTCGGAGGGCTGGTCGGGCTGTCCCGGGGCGTGCCCGGGGGGCGACTGGTCCGCGGTCCGGTCCGCCGGGGCCTCCTCGGCGGAGGGCCGGCCGCGGCGTCCGCGCCGTTCGGCGGGCGGCTCCTCGGCCGGGGCACCCTCGGCGGCCCGCTCGGGTCCGGCGGGTCCGGCCGGGTCGGTGGGCCCGGACGGTCCGGCGGGCAGGGCGATGGCGCCGCCCCCGGTTTCCGCCGTCGGTTCGGCACCGGGTGTTCCGGCCGCCGGCTCGGCGGCGGACTCCTCGCCGCGCGCGGTGGGCAGCTGCGGGATGCCGGGCAGGTCCGGCAGGACGGCGCTGTCGCTCTCCTTGGGCCGGTCGGACCGGCCCTCGGCGCCCGCGCGCTCGGCGGCGGCCTTCGCCGCGGCCGGGTCCAGCGGCAGCTCGACGACGTACGTGGTGCCGGCGCGTCCGGGCAGCTCGTGGGGCTGGAGCACGCCGCCGTGCCGCTCGACCACCGCACGGGCTATCGGCAGGTGGACGGGGCTGCCGCCGCGGCCGGGGCCGCGGATCTCCACCCGGGCGACCTCGCCGCGCTGGGCGGCCGCGAGCACCACCATCGGAGCCTCCCCGCCGCCCGGGGGCAGGGCGGCGCCGCCGGCCGGGTCGAGCCCGGGGCCGGCCAGGCCGGGGGAGGGGTGGCCGGGGTCGGCGTCCAGCGAGAGCCCGACGCCGCTGACGTCGGCGACCAGGTGGGCCAGCGCCTGCGCGAGCCGCTGCTCGTCGGCGATGACCTCGACGGCGGCGGCGTGCACGGAGAACCGCACCCGGCCGGCCCCGACCAGTTCGCCCGCGTGCTCGACCGCGCGGCGGACCACCTTGTCCAGGGCGACCGGCACCCGGTCGGCGGCCTTCTTCCCGGTCTTGTCCTCCGCCTTGCCCTCGGCGGCGGAGCCGGGGCCGTCGGAGCCCAGGGGGCCGCCGCCCGCGGCACCGGAGGCGTGGGCCCACTCGCCGGCCTCGGAACGCTGGTGGGCGAGCACGCCGTCGATCAGCTTGCCGAACCGGCGGCACTCGTCGGCCAGCCGGCGCAGGGTCCAGTTCGCCTCCGGCCAGAGCTGTCCGGCCGGGTCGGCGGCGAGCGCGTCGATCCGCCGGTGCAGCGCCGTCAGCGCACCGCCCAGCTCGCTCTCCAGAACGGCGGTGAGGTGCTCGTTGCGGGCGACCAGGGCCAGCTCGCGGCTGCGGTCGGTGAAGGTCATCACCGCGCCGACCAGCTGGTCGCCGTCCCGGACGGGGGCGGTGGTGAGGTCGACGGTGACCGGCCGGCCGTCCTTGCGCCAGAGCACGGTGCCGCGCACCCGGTGCTTGCGGCCGGAGGTCAGGGTGTCCAGGAGTGCGGACTCCTCCAGCGCCAGCGGGGTGCCGTCGGCCCGGGAGTGCTGGATCAGCGGGTGCAGCTCGCGCCCGCCCAGCTCGCTGGCCCGGTACTCCAGGATGTGCGCGGCGGCCGGGTTGACCAGGACGCAGCGGCCTTCGAGGTCGACGCCGAGCACGCCCTCGGCGGCGGCCCGCAGGATCATCTCGGTCTGCTTGTGCTGCCGGCGCAGCTCCGCCTCGACGCCGAGCCGGCTGGACAGGTCGCGGACCAGCAGCAGGAGCAGGTCGGAGGAGCGGGAGCCCTCGCGGTACGGGTCGTAGGGCGCGAGCGGGGAGAGCGCGTAGCCCCGGCCGTCGCTGCCGCCGCTGCCGTCGTCGTCGAAGTCGTTGCCCGAGACCTCGACCGGGAAGGTGCTGCCGTCGGTGCGGCGCGCGGTCATCCGCACCGGCCGGTCGAGGGCGTCGTCCTCGCGGGCGGCGGGCCGCATGGAACCGGGGATCCGGCTCGGGTCGAACTCGGGCAGGAGGTCCAGCACTCCCATCCCGACCAACGAGGTGCCGGGCGTCTGGAGCGCGTGCACGGCCGCGTTGTTGGCGTCGACGACCGTGCCGTTGCTGTTCACCAGCAGCAATGCGTCAGGCAGGGCGTCGAGTATGGCGGCGAGGCGAGCAGCGCCTCGGATCGGCCTGCTGCTCACGTCGACAGGTCTCCTCGGCTCAGGGCAGCTCTCTCCGGAGAAGGCAGTATCTCATTCTTCTTTGCGGCGGGGACGACCCGCCTAGTAACGTTGTCGGCGGTTGGTGCCGGGCCCCCGGGTTGTGGCATCATCACAGGCACAAGGAACGGGTCCGCGCACGCGGGCTTGCTCCATGTGGAGGAGGCTTCGCCTAGTCCGGTCTATGGCGCCGCACTGCTAATGCGGTTTCGGGGTTATTCCTGATCGAGGGTTCAAATCCCTCAGCCTCCGCAGCCGGGAGCCCCGTCGACGGTCACGTCGGCGGGGCTCTTCGCGTCTCCGGGCCCGGTTCCGGCCGTTCCGGGTTTCCCGGAGCGGATTCCCCGGACGGTTGCCGGCCGTTCCCCCGGCCGTCCCTGGGCGTCTCACGGCGGGGTCGCCCGCGGGGCTGCCGGTGGGGCTCCCGGGTGCCGGGGGTGCTGCGCGGAAGCGCCGGGGGCCGGCCGCGCGTCCGGCGCCCGGATCAATCGATTTCGCCCCGCGTCACAGGTCATGTAATGTTGTCCCCGCAACGCCCCGCTGGCACGTTCACCAGGGCGAGCGCTCATAGCTCAACGGATAGAGCACTTGACTACGGATCAAGAGGTTGCAGGTTCGAATCCTGCTGAGCGCACCAAACCCCGCAAGACCGGGTCCGCCCGGTACTTGCGCTCATAGCTCAACGGATAGAGCACTTGACTACGGATCAAGAGGTTGCAGGTTCGAATCCTGCTGAGCGCACCAGTGAGGAGCCCCCGGCCATCGGCCGGGGGCTCCTGGCGTTCCGCCGCCGGGCCGGGGCGGCGGTCATCCCAGCTCGGTCCGGTTGATCCAGGGGACGTCGCGCCGGTCCAGGAACCACTCCGAGGAGGTCAGCGGTCTGGCCCGGTTGAAGGTCACCGGTGCCGGGTCGTACCGGATCAGGTCCGGGTCGGCGCCCAGGTCGGTGAGCAGCGCGGCCAGCGCGGGGGCGAGGCCCGGCGGCCCGCTGAGGTGGACGTCCCAGCCCGACCAGTGGCCGTGCCGGGTGAGCGCGTCGCGGACCGGGGCGGCGGCGTCCTCGTGCCACCGGTCGTGCCCCCGGCCGTGGCCCCGCGCGGGCGAGGTCGGGAACACCCGCAGCCGGCCGTACCGGGCGAGCAGCCGCTCCACCGCGGGCAGGTCGTACTGCTCGGCCTCCGAGCGGGCGGCCAGCAGCACGGTGACGTCGCGCTCGGCCGGGCCGGCGGCGAGCTGTTCCAGCAGCGCCCGGACCTGGCCCCAGCCGGTGCCGCCGGCCACCGCGAGCAGGGGGCGGCGCGAGTCCGGGTCGAGCACGGCGTCGCCGAGCGGAGGACCGAGCCGCAGCAGTTCGCCGGGCATCGCGTCCTCGACCAGGGCGGTGCTGAGCAGGCCGCCGGGCACCCGGCGGACGTGCACGTCCAGGGTGCCGTCGGAGCGCGGTGCGTTGGCGATCGAGTAGGGGCGCCAGACCCGTGGCAGCCGGGGGCTGCTGAGCGTGAGGTACTGACCGGGGACGAAGGGGTACGGGCGCATCGGCACCAGGGTCAGCACGACGATGTCGGGGGCGGCCCGCCGGCGGGCCCCCACCTCGGCCTCCCACCAGGCGGGGGCCTCGGGGCGGGTCTCGGCGGCGGCCCCGGCCATCGTCTGGGCGATCACGGTGTAGGCCTCGGTCCAGGCCTTCTCGATCCCGGGTGTCCAGGAGTGTCCGGAGAAGTGCCGCAGGGCGGCGATCAGGCTGGCCCCGACGGCGGGGTAGTGCTCGGGCGCGGCCTGGAACTTGCGGTGGTCGCGCCCGAGCGCCCGGAGGTACCCGGTGAGCTGCTCGGGCTCCTCCAGCCGGAGGACGATCTGGGTGAGCGCGGCGAAGAGCCGGTCCCGTTGTTCGGCCATCTCCCGGGGGAAGAGTGCCCGCACGCCCGGGTTGTGGGCGAAGAGGTGGGCGTAGAAGTACTTGGCCATGTGGTCGGCGCGGCGCTCGACGACGGCGAAGCTGGCGCGGATGACCGCGGGGTCGAAGGGCACCGCGGCGCGCCCTAGGCGTTCTGCGCGGTGGTGAGCGCCTGGCCCATGGTGTCGGTGATCACGCCGTAGACCGCGGTCCAGGACGCCTCGGTCTCCTCGGTCCAGGCCTCCCCGGCGAAGTGCGCCAGGGTGGCGAGCAGGCTGGCGCCGACGGCGGGGAAGTGCTCGACGAGCGCCCCGTAGCGGGCGTGCCGGGCGCCGAGGTCGCGGAGGACGCCGACCAGGGTGTCGGTCTCCTCCAGGTGGGCGACCACCACGCCGAGCGCCGCCCAGAGCCGGTCCCGCTGCTCGTCGATGTGCTCGGCGAAGAGCCCGCGGACCCCGGGGCTGTGTTCGAACAGGTGCTGGTAGAAGTACTCGGCGACGACGACGCCGTGCGGTTCGACGACCGCGAAACTGCTCTTGATGAGAACGGGGTTGATGGTCACGGGCCCCGACTCTACTGAGCGTGCCGGTAATTCGAACAGAGTTGTCCGATGAATGGTCAGATACTGCGCCGTGACCGCCGGCTGGATTCGTCGGTATTCCCCGCGATACGCCGCCTAATGGATGAAATACAGCCCTTTCGGGTACATCCCGTCCTGCCGGTCGGAGGGCCGCCAATCGGGTGTCATACGGCCAATGGTGCAGGTGTCGCAGTATGACCGGCCCAGGATCGTGATTCCGTTTTGTCAGATCTTGTGTCCAGACTGCCCGGTGATCACGGCGATGCCGGCAGCCGATACCGAAGGAGAGCCGGATGAGGCGACAGTTCCCGGCCGCGGCCGGCGCCGCCGTGGTCCTCGCGGCCGGGCTGCTGATCGGCTGGAACCCGCCGCCCTCGGCCGCCCAGCAGTCGCCCGGCGCCTGGTCGGGCGAGCACCGCGCGGTGCTGCCCTCCGGACTCTCCGTCCAACTGGACCTCTCCGCCTCGCCCGGGACGGCCGTGACCGCCGAACCCGGCGAATTGGCGGACCGCAGGGGCGGCGGCCGCTCCGCCGCGCTCTACACGGACGGAGTCCGGCCCGGAGATCCCGCGCAGACCTTCCGGATCTCCGAGAACCGTCCGCAGGCGGACGGTTCCTGGCGGACCGTCGGAACGCTCCGGCTGGCATTCTCCCGGGCCGTCCGGAATCCCCGGCTGCACCTCAGCGGACTGGCCGGAATCGCCACCGGGAAATCCGGCAGCACCAGCACCGCGACCCGGCTGACCCTCACCGGCGGAACGCCGAGCGGACCCACCCTGGTCAACCGCACCGACTGGCCCGGCTGGACGGTCGACGGCAACGTGCTCGCCCCCGCCGGCGCGGACGGCACGGCGGACGGGGCGGCCGGGTCCGCCTCCGAGGGCAGCCTGGAACTCGCCGGCACCTTCACCTCGGCGGTCTTCCGGGTCGAACAGCGCTCCACCGCGCGGGCCGGCTCCACCACCGCACCCCTCCCGCTCACCCTGGCCTCCACCGTCACCCTGGACGAGGGCGTCGGCACCGCCCCGCAGCGCTACGGCAACGCCTCCCACCTGGTCACCGACCTCTTCCTGGGCAGCGACGCCACCCAGGCGGCCCGCGACGCCCGACGGCCCGTCCGGGTGTTCCAGCAGCCCGACGCCGGCCGCGCGGGCGGGCCCGCCGGAGCTCCGGCGGGGGAACCGGCCGGGGAGCAGCCGGCGGACCGGGCGGGCGAGCCGCTGGTCCGCACCGAGCACGGCGAGGACGGCCGGAGCGTCTGGTCCAGCCCGCCGCCGCCCCAGCTCCAGCCCGGTCGCGGCGAGTACCAGGGCGCCGACCCGGCCGTCGGCTACCCGACGGAGGCGGGGATCGGGCACTACTACCGGCTCGCCGTCCCGGTCGCGGTCGGGGACGCGTCCGCCACCCTGGCCGGCTGGGTCGACTTCGACCGCAACGGGCGGTTCGACCCGGTCGAGCGGGTGCAGACGGAGGTCGCCGCCGGAGGGCGCAGCGCCACCTTGGAGTGGACCGTCCCCGGCAACGCCGCGTCCGGCGACACCTGGGCCCGGCTGAGGATCGGCCGGGACGCCGCCCAACTGGTCGCGGCGGGCGGCTTCGCCGATTCCGGGCAGGTCTCCGACCAGCGGATCCGGCTGACCGTCGGCGCCTCCCGGCCGGAGATCGCCGAACCCGTCGACGGCACGGCGACCGCCGACACCCGCCCCCGGATCTCGGGCGAGGGTGCGGTGGCCGGTGCCACGGTGGAGATCCGCGAGGGCGACACGGCGGTCTGCCGGAGCAAGGTCGCCCGGGGCGGCGGCTGGTCCTGCCGCCCGGACACCGCGCTCTCCGGCGGCGCCCACAGCCTCACCCCGGTCGAGACCACCGCCGGCGGCCTGGTGCTGCGCGGCGAACCGGTCCGGATCACCGTGAAGACCGCGCCCCCCGCCGCGCCCGACCTCACCCTCCCCGAGTTCACCAACGACCCGGGGCTGCAGCTGACCGGCACCGGTGAACCGGGCAGCACCGTGACGATCACCGACCGGCCCGCCGGCGCACCGGCCGCCGACGCGGCCGAGCTGTGCGGCACGGCCGTCCGCCCCGACGGAGGCTGGTCCTGCCTGCCGGTGGAGAACCTCGCCGACGGGCGGCACAGCCTCACCCCCGCCGCCGCCGACCTCGCCGGGAACCGGACGGCCGGACGGACGGTCACGCTGATCGTCGACACCGTGTCGCCGGACCGCCCGGTGCTTACCGAGCCGGCCGCCGGAGAGACCGTCAGGGCCGCCCGGCCCCGGCTCGCCGGTAAGGCGGAGCCCGGAACGCGGGTGATCGTCACCGCGCGCTCCGGGAGCGAGGCCTCGACCGAGCGGATCGTCGCCTGCGGGGCGACGGCCGCCATCGACGGCGGCTGGACCTGCACGGCCAACCGCGACCTGCCGGACGGCGACCAGTGGCTGGTCGTCACGGCCACCGACCAGGCGGGCAACGGGACGGCGGGTGACGCGGTGGCGGTCCGGGTGGAGGCGGCGGCCGTCCAGCCGCCGACGGTCCCGGTGCCGACGGCCGTGCCGACCCCGACGGCCACGCCGACGGCGACCGCGGTGCCGACGGCGGCCGTACCCACGGTGACGGCCACGCCGACGGTGACGGGCACTCCGACGGTGACGGCTACGGCTACGGCTACGGCCACGCCGACGGCGACCGCTGCATCGACGGCGACCGCCGTGCCGACGACCGCGGTGCCGACGGCGGTGCCCACGCAGGCTCCCGTACCGGGTGCGGAGGTGTCGGCCCCGGCGTCGCCGTCGGCCGCGCCGTCGACGGGGGCGGTGTCCGTACCGGCACCGGCGGCTCCCACGGCCGCCACGCCGTCGGCCGGGGCGCCGTCGCCGGTCGCGCCGACCACCGGTGCGCCGAGTGCACCCGCGCCTTCGACGGTCTCGCCTCCGACGGTCTCGCCCTCGGCCGTCCCTTCCTCCCCCGCACCTTCGTCGGGGCCGGCGGCTCCGGCGGCACCGACGCCGGGCGTCCCTTCGCCGTCGGCACCCGCTCCGTCGGGGCCGACCGGTACACCCACGGCTCCCACGCCGTCCCCGTCCCCGTCCCCGGTCGTGCCGACCTCGGCGGCTTCTCCCGGGGCCTCGTCCGCACCCACGGCGGAGCCGGTCTTCGACTCCGTCCCACCGGGGCTGCTGCCGATCGTCGTCCCGCCGGTCACGGGTGGAGGGGTCGGGCCGGTGGCGTCGCCCTCGGCGCACCCCGTGACGGCGTCGCCCTCGGTGACCTCCGTGCCCGGGGCGGCCGGGGCGGCCGGAACGGCGGGTGCTGCCGGAACGGCCAAGGCGAGCCCGACCGCCGGCCCGTCCCCGACCGCGTCCCCGTCCCGCTCGTCCGTCCCGTCCCCGTCCGCGGTCCCCTCACAGTCCCACTCGCCATCCCCCTCCCCGTCGCACTCCCCGTCGCACACCCAGTCCCCGTCGCAGGGCTCGTCCCCGGTCCCCTCCTCGTCCCCGTCCCCGATCCCGTCCGTCACCCCGGCGCCCACGGCCGCCGCGTCCGCCCCTGAGACCGCGTCCGCCCCGGCGGCCGGGGTCGCGGAGGCGCGGGGCGCCGGGCAGGTGTCCGCCGAGGCGGACGCCTCCACCGGTGCCGGCCGGGCACTGGCCGCGCCTCCCGCGCGGGAACAGCAGCAGCAGCCGCCCGCCGGGCCGGGCGCGTCGTCGTCCGCGGTGTCCGACCGGCAGCGGTCGGACGGCTGGCGCGGCGCGTTCGCCGGAGTCCTGCTGGTGCTCACCGGCGTCGCGCTGATCACCCGCCGGGTGCTCGCCCGCGGTCCCGGCGCCCGACGGCGCTGAACCGCTCCCACCATCCGCTCACGTGCCTGCGCGTCAGGTCCGGCTTCAGATGATTCGTCAGTAAATGTCGACACGCAGTAGCTCAAATGTCGCATTTGATGACGTATGAACTTAGCCTGACTCTGGCACTGCCCGTCAGATCCGGGCCGCCCGTTGCGCGACACACTGAACCTGAGGATCCGTGCATGGACGTCACCCGCGATTCTTCGCAGCGACCCGACAACCCGCCCAAGGCACTCCCCCCGGTGCTGCCGGAACGTTCCGCCTCCGGCTCCAGCCCGTTGGTCAGGGCGCCCAAGCCGCCGAAGCCCGCCGGGCCGGTCGACAACGGACCGGCCACCACTCCGCTGGCGGTGGTCCCGGGACCGGCCGGTGTGCCGGTCGACCTGCGCGATCCGCTGGAGGCGGCCGAGTACACGGGGCCGGACGGCCCGGTCGAGCCGGAGGTGCTCCCCGTGGGCGCGCCCACCGCCGGTACCGCGCGCCGTCCCCCGCGCGCGGACCAGGCGCTGCGCGAGCACGCCGCTGCCGCGCTGCCCGGCTGGGTCGCCCTGTTCGGACTGCTGCTCGGTACGGCGGCCGTCCTGCTGGTGCTGCTGCGCGACGGCGTCATCCCGTACTGGGACACGCTCCCCGACCTGCGCACCGCCGCCGTCCGGGCCGGCGGCACGGCCGGGGTGAGCACCGGTTCGGTGGCCGCCGTCACCGCCGCCGGGCTGCTGGTGGTCCTCGCCCTGGCCGGGCTGCTGGCCAACGCGGGCGGCGAGACCCGGGTGCTCACCCGCTGGGGCCGCTACCGGGGCACCGTCCGCCGCACCGGCCTGGTCTGGGTCAACCCGCTGCTGCGCCGCCGCCGGGTGGACGTCCGGCTGCGGCACTGGCGCAGCGAGCCGGTGAAGGTCGTCGACCGCACCGGCACCCCGATCGTCGTCCGGCTGCTGATCGTCTGGCGGGTCAAGGACACCGCCCGCGCGATGCTGGCGATCGAGGACCACGAGAGCTACCTGCGCGAGCAGGTCCAGGCGGTGCTCACCCGGACCGCCTCCACGCTGCCGTGCGACAGCAACGCCGCTCCCGGCCCGGCGCTGCGTGACGGCCAGTGGTTCGCCGACGAGCTGACCCGGGCGCTGGCCGCCGAGGTCGCCCCGGCCGGGCTGGAGGTGTACTCGGCGCAGCCCCTGGCGCTGGACTACGCGCCGGAGGTGGCCGAGTCGATGCGCCGCCGCCGGCTGGCCGATCTGGACGCTGGTCTGCGCACGGTGCTGGTGGACGACGCGGTCGAGGCGGCGGCACTCGCCGTCCGCCGGCTGGAGCGGGCCACCGCGCACGAACTGGACGAGTCCGCCCGCAGCGCGCTGATGGAGCAGCTGCTGGTCGCCTTCGTCGCCCCGGCCGGAGTGGCCGCCTCGGTACCGTCCCCGGCCGTCAGGGCCGGGCGGAAGGAAGGACGACCGGCATGAGGATAGCCACCGGCCCGGACGCCGGATTCGCCCTCGGTCCCGGGCCCGGAGCCGACTCCGGGTTCGCCCCCGCCCCCGCCCCTGGAGCCGACTCCGGGTCCGCGTTCGACGCGGACGCGGCGCTGATCGGCTTCGAGGAGAGCTTCGGCAGCGGCCCGGCGGTCGCGGGCTGTGCCTGCCCGGCCTGCGCGGTCCGGCCGCGCGGTGCCCGGGTGGCGGAGTCGTCCGGCGGCGGGCGAATACACCGCGCGGTGCGCGGTACCTGCCTGGCCACCACCGTGCTGGCCGGCGCCGGGGTGGTCGGCCTGACCGCCGGTGCGGGGGCCGCGCACGCGGCGCCCGGCAAGCAGGGCTGGGACGGTTCGAGGTACTGGTTCAAGAACGGCAGCGGTGAGTGGCGGTACACCAGCCACTACGAGGTCTACCTCGGCCGCACCGGAAAGACGGGCGGCTCCGGCGGAGCGGCCCAGGCCGGTTCCGGGTCGGGTCCGGGGGCCGCGGCCGGCTCAGGCCCGGCGTCCGGGGCCAGCGGCAAGGCGATCGTCTCCAACGGCCCGGCGGCCGGGGCCCCAGGGGTGCGGCAGGGCTGGGACGGGTCGAAGTACTGGTTCAAGAACAGCGCCGGCGAGTGGCGGTACACCAGCCACCTGGACGTCTACCTGAGCCGCACCGGCCTGTCCGGTGGCGGCCCGGCACCGTCGCCGGCACCCGTGAAACCGGCCCCCCGGCCGTTCCCGGACGCCGCGCAGGCCTCCGGGAACGTCGAGTCGGCGCTCGACTACGCGCTCGCCCAGCTCGGCAAGCCGTACGTCTGGGGCGGCAACGGCCCGTCCGGCTACGACTGTTCGGGACTGGTGCAGCAGGCGTACCGGCGGGCGGGCATCCGCCTGCCGCGGGTGGCCGACGACCAGTACGCGGCGACCACGCCGATCACGGCCGGCCAGTTGCGCCGCGGTGACCTGCTGTTCTGGTCGGACAGCGGCCGCGCCTCGGGCATCCACCACGTGGGGATCTACCTGGGCGGCGGCAAGTTCGTCGAGGCGCCGCGGCCGGGCAGGACGGTCCGGGTGTCGACGATCAGCAGCGGCTTCCACCCGACCCACTTCGGTCGGCCGTAGCGCGGCCGCGTCGTCCACAGGCTGTGGACGGGCCCGCCGCCCCGTGCGGGTCCGTCCACAGCCTCCGTGCTGTCGAGGCCGCGGCGCTCAGGCGGAGGCGGCGTCCAGCAGGGCGGTCTGCGCGGGGGTCAGCTCCAGCGAGGCGGCCGCCAGCAGCGGCGGGAGCTGCCCGACCGTGCGGGCGCTGGCGATCGGGGCCGCGACCGTGGGGCGGGCGGCGAGCCAGGCCAGGGCGACGGAGGCGGGCTCGACGCCCTGCTCGGCGGCGACCGTGTCCAGCGCCTCCAGTACCTTGGGGCCGCGCGCGTCGGCCAGGTAGCGGCTGGCCCCCTCGGCGCGGGCGCTGTCCACACCCTCGCCGCCCGGGCGGTACTTGCCGGTGAGGAAACCGGAGGCGAGCGCGTAGTACGGCACGGTGGCCAGGCCGTGCTCGGCGACCACGTCGGCCAGCGGGCCCTCGAAGGTGCCGCGCGAGACCAGGTTGTAGTGCGGCTGGACGGCGGAGTACTTGGCCAGGCCCTCGCGCCCGGCGAAGTCGAGGGCCTCGGCGAGCCGCTCGGCGCCGATGTTGGAGGCGGCGACGGCGCGCACCTTGCCCTCGCGCACCAGCTCGTCCAGGGCGGTGACGAACTCCTCCACCGGGGTGTCGTCGTCCTGGTGGGTGTAGTAGAGGTCGATGTGGTCGACGCCGAGGCGGCGCAGCGAACCCTCGGCGGACGCCTTGATGTTGGCGGCGCTCAGACCGCGGGCCTCGGGGTGGAGGCCGACCTTGGTGGCGATGACCACGGAGTCGCGGTTGCCGCGCTTGCGCAGCCAGTTGCCGATGATCGTCTCGGACTCGCCGCCGGCGTTGCCGGGCACCCAGGAGGAGTAGGTGTCGGCGGTGTCGACGAAGTTGCCGCCGGCCTCCGCGTAGACGTCGAGGACGGCGTAGGACTGCGACTCGTCGGCGGTCCAGCCGAAGACGTTGCCGCCGAGGGAGATCGGGAACACCGAGAGGTCGGACGTGCCGAGCCGCACATAACGGGGGGCGTCGCTGTGGATTCCGGTCATGATCCGAGTCAACCGGATCGGGTGGGCGGTCATTCCGCGGGTCCGGCAGACTTCACAGGCTTTTCGCACGCCCGTAGCGCATGCCCGTGGCGCACGCCCGTGGCACGGGCCTGGGACCCTGCCACGGGCGTGCCGCGGGTGTGCCGCGGGCCGGACGCGGGCCGGACGCGGGCCGGACGCGGGCCCGGCGCCGGGGTGGTGCGGGGCGGGTCCGGCCGGAGCCCCGCACCGGGACTGCCCGGGAGGGCACACCGGGGTGTCGGCCGGGTCCCGGGATTCGTTAGAGTCCGTGCCATGGCTGACAACGACTACGACCCCGCCGGCAGCACCCAGATGTTCCGGGCCTTCGTCGACGAGACCCCGGCACCCCAGGCGCCGGGCTCCGTCAACACCTACGGCACCAGCAACAACCGCACCGGCGTGATCGCGCTGGTCGCCGTCGTCGCCCTCGTCGTGGTGGGCGCCGTCATCTGGCTCGCCGTCAAGTAACCCTCGCGATGGAATGCCTGGCGGCTCTGCGGCCCTTCTTCCTCAGCAGGGCTTCCGCCAGGCGTCCAGTTCGAGCTTCTTCTGCATCGAGCTGAGCCCCAGTGACTTGGACTGGGAGCAGAAGCGCTCGGTGCCGAGCTTGTACTCGACGTGGAAGACCGCCTTGCCCGCCTGGATGAAGGGGGAGAGGCGGCCGCACTCGTTGAACTCGGCGCACTCCTCGTTCACGGCGAAGTCGAAGTCGGCGAGCAGGGCCGGGATCTGGTCCAGGTCGTTCTTCAGGCCGATCGCCATGCCCCGTTCGTGGGCGAGCGAGGCGAGCATGCGGTTGTACCGGAGCTGGTCCTCGGCGGTCAGCGGGAAGCCGCTGTTCTGGTTGTACGCCTCGATGGTGTCGGGCTCGACGGCGTCGAAGCCCTTCTGCTTGCACATGTCGAAGCGTGCCGCCATCAGCGGCTTCAGCTGGTCGAGCTTGCGGATGTCGAACCACTTCTCGCCCTTCCAGCCGTTGCCGGAGCCCTGCAGGGCCTTGGCGAACGCGGCGGAGTCGGGGCGGAAGTCCTCCCACGAGCCGGCGTTGATGTAGCAGATCACCTTGCGGCCCTTGGCGTGCAGCGCGGCGACCACCGAGGCGTCGGTCTCGAAGCCGTCGATGTCGTAGACGGGGACGTCGACGGACTGATCGACGCCTCCGCCGAGCTGCCACTGCCAGGCGAGGCCGGGGGTGGGCTGCCAGCGGGCGCCGTTCGAGGTGCCGCCCGGCGTTCCGCCGCCCGGTGTCCCGGTGGTGGTGCCGGGCGGGGTGCCCGGTGTGGTGCCCGGGGTCGTGCCGGTCGGCGTGCCGGGCGTGCCCGCCGGGGTCCCCGGGGCGGGGGCGGTCGGGGTGCCGGGGGTCCCGGGCGGCGTGGTGCCGGGCGGCGTGCCCGGCGCGGGCGGGGTGGTCGCCGGGGTGCCGGCCGGGTCCGACGGGGAGTCGGCCGGGGTGGTCGGGCTGCCGGGGACCGGGGCCGCGGTGGCCGCCGGGGGCTGGGCGCCGGTGGCGTCGGCCGAGGGGTCGTCCTCGTCCTCCGGGCCGGAGCTGCTGCACGAGGTCGCCAGCAGGGTGGTGGCGAGGGCGAGGGCGGCCAGCAGGGGCCGGGTACGGCGGGTCACGGTGCTCGAACTCCGGGTCGGGTCAGGTCCGTTCGGTGACGGGCAGGTCGGTGACGGGCGATCGGGGCGTGGTCGGTCCGGCGGCGGCCGGTCCGAGTGGTGGCCGGTGCCGCGGTGACCGGTCGGGCCGGTCGGGCCGGTCGGGTTGGTCGGGCCGCGACGGCGGCGGGCGATGCGACGGTGGCCGGCCGGGCCGCGCCGGGTCGGCGGCGCGGGACCGTCGGCGTCATGCCTGGGACGCCAGTCCGGGGACGGTCAGGTCGTGCGGCAGCGTGCTCCAGGGGTTCTCCCCGGAGCCCGGGACCGCGCAGCCCGCGCCGGCCCGGCGGGCGGCGATCAGTGCGGTGGCCTCGCGCGCCCGCTCGGCGGGCACGTCGTAGACCAGGTGGCAGAACCGGGCGGCGGCGTGCCGGCCGGTCCAGAGCGGCAGGGTGAGCGACTGGTAGGCCGCCCAGTCCCCCTCGAAGGTGACCAGCAGGTCCGCGATCCCCACCTCGGCGTACCCCGGATCGGGGTGGTCGCCGTGGCCGAACACCACGGTGGCGCAGCCGGCGGCCCGGGCCGCGGTGGCGAGCCGCCGGTAGTGCGGCAGGGCGCCCGGCGCGGTGGACACCTGGTCGAGGTAGACGCCGGTGATCCCGTGCCGTTGACGGTAGGTCAGGATGTCGTTCACCACGGCGGCGTGCGGCCGGCGGCCGTAGTCGGTGTCGGCGTAGCCGAGCAGCGGCAGGCCCGCCCCGCGGAGCTGCTCCGCGGCCTCGGTGAAGACGTGGTCGGGCTCGCCGGGGCCGTCGGCGAGGTTCAGCACGACGGCGGCGATCCGCTTCGGGTCGGCGGCGGCGACCGCCTGCCAGGCCGCCGGGTCCACCGCGGGGTGGACGTACAGCGGCACCAGCAGGCGGCCGTCGTGGTGGCTTGCGCCGGTCATGCGGCGACCAGCGGGCCGGTGGAGAGCCAGAGGTCGCGCAGCGTCTCGTCGAGACCCGTCTCCGGCCGCCAGCCGAGCGCCCGGGCGGCGGCCGACACGTCGGCCTGCTGCCAGGAGACGGCCGTGGACCGCTCGGAACCGGCGCCGCTCTCGTCGATCCGGCCGGTGAACCCGGCCGCCGCGGCCAGGCCGTCGGCGATCGCGCGGACCGGCCTGGCCGTTCCGGAGGCGAGGTTGAGCACCCGGGGCAGCGGGCCCCGGGCGGTGACGGCGAGGCCGACCGCACGGGCGATGTCCCGGGCGTCGACGAAGTCGCGGTGCGCCGAGAGGTCCCCGACCTTCACCACGCCTTCGGCGCCGTCCGGGGCGGCCCGGCGCAGCTCGGCGGCCAGCCGGCCGGGCAGCGAGCCGGCCGGGGCACCCGGGCCGACCGGGTTGAACACCCGCAGCACCACGGCGTCCAGCGGCGAGCCGGCCACCGCGAGGGAGCCGGCCAGCTTGGTGGCGCCGTAGACGCTGACCGGGCGGGCGTCGGAGTCCTCGGCGAGCGAGTCGCCGGGGGCGCAGACGCCGTACTCGCCGGCCGAACCGATGTGCACCAGCCGGGCCTCCGGGACGCCCTGTCCGAGCGCCTCGCAGAGCACGGCCGGGCCCCGGGCGTTGACCTCGGCGAGCGTGACGGCACTGCCGGCCACCGCACCCGCGAAGTTGACCACCGCGTCGGGCGCGAGCGCGGCCAGCTGCTCCCCGAGCGGGCCGGCCTGGGCGGCCGCCAGGTCGAGGCGCAGGTCGTGGTCGGGCCGCCGCCCGGCGGTCAGCACGGTGGCACCGGGCAGGGACCGCAGGACGGTGGCGGCGTGCCGGCCGAGGAAGCCGTCGGCACCGAGCAGCAGGATTCTCACGCGGCCCGTCCGTCGTTCTCGGAACCGGCCTGGCCCACCGAGGCGGGCTGGTCGGCGGCGGTGTCCGGGGCGGTGCGGGCGGCCGGGATCGGCAGCTCCTGTCCGCTCGGGACGGCGTACAGGCCCTCGGCCTCCTCGCCCGGGAGCAGCAGCGAGCGGTTGAGCGCGAACTCGGCGTTGGCCCGGTCGTAGTCGTCCGGGCGGCCGATGTCCAGCCAGTAGCCGCCGAACTCGTAGGCGGCCGGCGGGGTCTTCGCGGCCAGCAGGTCCAGCACCAGCTCGTCGAAGCCGAGCGGCAGACCCGGGGTGTACTTGGCCAGCGCCGAGCGCGAGACGCCGTACACGCCCATCGAGACCCGGTAGTCGATGGTCGGCTTCTCCTGGAAGCCGGTGATCGAGCCGGACTCGGTGGTCAGCACACCGAAGTCGATCTTGACCTGGCGGGCGTAGGTGGCGATGGTGAGCGGCGCCCCGGCCGCCTCGTGGTGCTTGAGCACACCGGCGAAGTCCAGGTCGGTGAGCACGTCGCCGTTCATCACCAGGAAGTGCTCGGGCAGCCGGTCCTGCATGGTGAGCAGCGGGCCGAGGGTGCCGAGCGGGCTGTCCTCGACGGCGTAGCCGACCCGCAGCCCCCACTGGGAGCCGTTGCCGACGTAGGCGCGGATGATGTGGCCGAGGTGGCCGATGGCCAGGGTGACGGTCTTGAAGCCCGCGGCGGCGAGCTGGCGCATCACGATCTCCAGGATCGCGTGCTGGTCGCCGATCGGGACGAGCGGCTTGGGAAGCGCAGTGGTGTAGGGGCGGAGACGGACGCCCTTACCACCGGCCAGGATCACTGCGTGCATGGTGTTTCCCCCACGGAAGTCGGTGCGACAAAGGGGCCTTCGATGCCGGGAGCGGACGGAAGGCGGGCTGGTCAGACGTTGTAGATGTCGGTCTTGTAGCGGGCCAGGTTGGCCGGGTCGCGGAAGAACTCGATGGTCTGCTCCAGGCCCTCCTCCAGGGAGTGCGCGGGCGTCCAGCCGGTGGCGGCGCGCAGCCGGGTCGCGTCGGCGACCAGGCGCATGACCTCGGAGTTGGTCGGACGGATCCGCTGCTCGTCCTCCTTCACCGTGACGTCGACGCCCATCAGCTTGCCGACCAGGGAGACCAGGTCGCCGACCGAGATCTCGCCGCCGGTGCCGGCGTTGAAGGTCCGGCCGACCACGGCCTCGGCGGGGGCGGTGCCGACCGTGCGGAAGGCCAGCGCGGTGTCCTTGACGAACATGAAGTCGCGGGTCGGGCGCAGGTCGCCGAGGGTGATCTCGGTCTCGCCTGCGGCCAGCTGGGCGATCACGGTCGGGATGACGGCGCGCATCGACTGGCGCGGACCGAAGGTGTTGAACGGGCGCAGCGTGACGACCGGGGTCTCGAAGCTCGCGTGGTAGCTGTCGGCCAGCCGGTCCCCGCCCGCCTTGGAGGCGGCGTACGGGGACTGCGTGTTGATCGGGTGGTCCTCGGTGATCGGCACGGTCTGCGCGGTGCCGTAGGTCTCGCTGGTGGAGGTGTGCACCAGGCGGGGGATGTCCAGGTGGCGCACCGCCTCCAGCACGTTGAGGGTGCCGGTCACGTTGGTCTCGATGTACGAGTGCGGTGCCTGGTACGAGTAGGGGATCGCGATCAGGGCGGCCAGGTGGTACACCGCCTCGGTGCCCTTGACCAGGCCGTTGACCGAACCCGGGTCGCGGACGTCGCCGAGGACGATCTCGACCGAGTCCAGCACCTCCTTGGAGAGGGTCTCCAGCCAGCCGAACGACGAGAACGAGTTGTACTGGACCATCGCGCGGACGTGATGGCCGTCGGCCACCAGGGCCTCGACGAGGTGGGAGCCGATGAAGCCTTCGGCTCCGGTGACGGCGACGCTGCTCATGCGGTGATTCGCTTTCTTCTCTCTGGGGACTTGTTTTGCTCGACCCGGCCGGGTGTGTGGACGGTGTGGTGACCCGGCCGGGGATGGTTCAGCGGTGCTTGGTGGTGCGGCCGAGCACGGGCCCGGCGATGGCGGTGAGGACCGCGGCCGCGGCCCCGCAGCCGATCAGCTGCAGGACGGTCGGGTCCACACCGGTCAGCAGCCCGGCGCACTCGGCACCCGCGGCGGCCAGACAGATGAGGGCGGTGCTCCAGCTGAGCCCGAAGGCGTTCAGCAGCAGCGCCAGCCAGAGCGAGCCGCCCAGCAGCAGCAGCGCGCCGAGCTCCGGGACGCCCAGCGCCGGGGCGCCGGGCCAGAGCACGGTGGCGGCGGCGTCGAGGGCGGCCACGGTGGTGAGGTAGATGAAGAGGCAGCCGAGCAGCACGCCCCCGGTGCGGCGGACGAACTCGATCGGCGTGTGGCTGGTCCGCAGCGCGGCCACGGCCATCGCCCGGTACCGGAAGAGCAGCCACTCGGCGAGGCCGAGGCTGAGCGTCAGGGCGATCATGGCCGGCCCCGTCGGGCTGGCCGAGGCGCCCTCGGCGGCACCGGTGCGCACCGCTTCGTGCACGGTGACGCCGAGGCCGGCGATCATGGTCAGGGTGCCGACGGCCAGGCCGAACAGCAGGTGCGGCACCTCCTTGACGAGCGGCAGCCGCAGCGGCACCGGCTCGGCCTCGCCGCGCCGGCAGCGCACCAGCTCCCGGGCGGCCAGGCCGATCGCCAGGCCGAGCGAGGCCAGCAGCACCGCGGTGCGGACCGTCTGCGGCACGTCGACGGCCAGCACCACGCCGGCGCCGACCGCGGACGGCGCCAGGGCCAGCAGCAGGAACTTCTCCCGGCCGAGCACCAGCAGCACGGTGGCCGCCGCCAGGTAGCCGGACTGCCCGGCGGCGAAGCACAGCGCGCCCAGCGGCCCGCCGACCACGTACCCGGCGGTGGCCGCGACCAGCGCGCCCAGCGGCGCCCCGATCGCCAGGCAGGCCCCGGCGGACCGGCGCCGGCCCCGGCCGAGCCAGGCGTACGCGCGGTGCGCCAGCGCCTGGTTCCAGGCCCAGCTCACCAGGGTGGCGACGGAGAGCGCGAGCATGCCCGAGGGCAGCCCGAACCGCATCCGGTCGGCGGCGAACAGGTTGGCGCCGAGCAGGTAGCCGAGGCCGGGCAGGGCGAACACCAGACCGCGCACCACGCAGCGCCACGGGTCGGCCCGCCAGGGGTTGGCGAACTCCGCGCTCGGCCCGGGGTAGCGGCGCTCGACCTTCTCGAACAGCTCGGCGGCGACGGTGAAGGCGTCGGGCCGGCCGTACAGCAGGGCCGCCTGCTCGTCGGAGAGGCCGTCGGACTCCAGGAAGGCCGCGATCTCGTACGGGTGGACGGCGTCCGCGCAGACGTCGCGCAGCCGCTCGGCGAGTTCGTCCAGCGGGTCGGGGGAGAGGTCGAGCGGGTCCTCGACCGGCGTGGGGAGCTGCGCGGGCAGGGTCGGGCGGCGCCGCCCCCGCGGGGGGAGGGTGCGCAGCTGCACGGTCTGCTCGGCCCAGTCGGGACCGGCCTCGTCGGGGACGAGGCGGAGCGGGCCGCTCATGCCGTGACCTCGCTGCGCTCGTGCTCGGACGGCTGCTCCCAGTCCGGGTCCGGCGGGCCGTCGGTGACCGCGACCACGCCCTCCGGCAGCCAGCGGGAGGTGCCCAGCAGCTCGGTGTAGATGCCGCGGAAGCCGTCGATGTTCTGGCGGAGCGTGAACTGCTCGATGACCCGCAGCCGGGCCTGCTCGCCGAGCCGGGCCCGCCGTTCCGGGTCGCGCAGCAGCTCGATCGCGGCGGCGGCCATCGGCTCGGGTTCGCGCGGCGGGACGACCAGGCCGGTGTCGCCGACCGCCTCCCGCACACCGCCGACGTCGGTCGAGACGGTGGAGCGGCCGCAGGACATCGCCTCGATCAGGGTGAACGGGAAGCCCTCGCTGATGGAGGAGAGCATCACCACGTTCCCCGCCGCGTACGCGTCGGTGATGTCCGCGACGCGGCCCTCGAAGACCACCGAGTCGGCGATGCCGAGCTCGGCGGCCAGGGCTATGCACCCGTCGCGGTACGCCTCGCCGCCCTTGGGCGTGCCGCCGAACAGCCGCAGCTTCGCGTCGGGTATCTCGCGCTGGACGATCGCGAAGGCGCGGATCAGCGTCTCCAGGTCCTTGATCGGGTCGACCCGGCCGGCCCAGCTGAGCGTGGGGGTCTCCGGCTCGGGCCCGGCGGGCGGGAAGGCCGCGGGGTCGACGCCGTTGTAGACGGTCCGGATGTGCGCGGAGGGCGTGCCGCCGCGCTCCTCCCAGCGCCGGTTGTACCGGTTGCCGGGGGTGACCAGCGCGGCCCGCCGGTAGCTCTCCTCGGCGAGCATCCGGTAGAAGCCGAGCAGCAGGGCCTTGACCGGCCAGCGGTACGGGCCGGTGCGGTAGCCGAGGTAGCGCTCGCGGAGGTAGATGCCGTGCTCGGTGAGCAGAAACGGTACGCCGTACTGCTGTGAGGCGATCAGGCCGGGCAGGGTGGCGAGGCCGCCGCTGGCGGCGTGCGCCACGCCCTCGCGGGGCGGCTCGGCGGAGAGCGGCCGCAGCGCGTGCTCCAGCAGGTCGGTGGCGTTCAGCGCGTCGTGCAGGGTGGGCCGGGAGACGGCGGTGGAGAGGTACTCGCGGGTCCAGACGTGCTGGAGGGTGCGCAGGGCCCGCTCGCTGCGCAGCGCCGGACTGAGCAGTCCGCGCTGGGCGAGGTCGGCGAAGCCGTACAGCTCGGTGCCGAAGTGGGTGGTGTAGACCGGGTCCAGGATGGAGTGCAGGAAGCGCTCGTACGCGTTGAGGAAACGCCGCATCTCCTTGCCGCGTGGCGCCCGGCCGTCGGAGGCCGGACCCCAGAGCGGGGCCGTGGTGACGGACCGCACGTTGGCGGGCAGTTCCCAGGCCAGCGGTTCGTGGCCGGTTCCGGTGACGGCGATGATGTCGAAGTCGACGTCCGGCATGCCCTGGACGAGCTGGTCACACCAGACGCTGACACCACCGTGCTGGTGCGGGTACGTCCCCTCGGTGAGCAGGGTGACGCGCATCTCTGTCCCCCCTCCTGTTCTTGCGTCAAGCACCCGGCCGTGGTGGCCGGGTCGGGTGGTTCCGGTGACGGGCCGGGAGGACCGGCCCGCCACCGGGTCACCTGTCTAGCGGGTGCCGGGCTGTCCGGCGGTCTTCTTGGCGGGTTCGGCCTTCCCCCCGGAGGCCTTGCCGTGCTGCTGGGTGGTGCCCTTGCCGGCTGCCTTCCCGGCGGTACCGGTCGTGCTACCAGCAGTGGTACCAGTGACCGCGCCCTTGCCCGCCACCGGGGCCCCGCTTCCGGGGACCAGGGTCGGGGCGTCGGTGCGGTCGGTGTCGCCCGGACCGGCCGGGACGGCGTCCGCCGTGCCCTGCGGCACGACCTTGGTGTCGCTCGGGGCCGGTGCGGTGACCGACTTGGCGGCGACGCCGGGAGCGGCGGCCGGGGCCGAGGCCGGGGTGGCGGCGGCCGGCAGCTTCAGCTGGATCCCGCTCTGCAGCTGGCCGGGCTTGACCCAGCCGGAGAGCGAGCCGGCGTAGGCGGTGCCGAACGCGGTGGTGCCGATGGCCAGCTTCTGGACGGTGCCGGTCGGCATGGTGGCCTGGACCTGGACGCCGGCCGGGGCGTTGACCGTGATGGTGTCGCCGACCCGGTAGGCGGTGACCTGGCCGGACGTGAGCGCCGTGTTCCAGGCCGCGCGGCGCTGGAACTCGACGCCGAGGTCCTTCTGCGCCAGGTTCACGATCGGCGTGTTGTCCGCGTGCAGCGAGCGGTAGGTGGAGAGGATCCGCTCCAGCACCGGGTAGACGATCCGGTCCTCGGACAGGTTCGACTGGTGGATGAAGTGCGGCCGCGGGTCGTTGCTCAGCACGTGGCCGAGGTCGATCCGGGCCTCCAGCGGAACGATGTACGAGAGGTAGCCGGTGTTCACGTCCAGCGGCGTCGGCAGGCAGGTGGAGTTGGCGTTGTTCTCGCAGACGCCGCTGCCACCGTTGGCCGCGCTGGTGTAGATCCAGTTGTACTCGTCCGTCTGCTCCTTCGCCGTGCCGGCGTTGTAGAAGACGTTCATCGGGTAGCGCGGGACGGTCAGCACGCCCGAGCCGATGGACCGCTGGGCGGCCTCTCGGGACGCGTCGCTGGCGGTCCACTTGACCCCGTTGGCGGCCAGCGCGGGCGCCAGGAACGGGTTGTCGCTGGTCTCCTGCGGGGCGGTCAGCAGACCGGAGTGCTCGCCGGTGACGAGCTCCGTCTTGTCCAGCGTGAGGTTGCGGGCGGCGGCCCAGTCGAGGTTGTTCTTGACCTGGGCGTTGATGGTCGCCTGGTCGATCCAGACGGTGTTGCCCGCGCCGTCCTTGGTGCACTTCCACGGGACCACCGACACGTCCTGGAGGCAGCCCAGGTACGGGTGGGTGTAGGTGTGGTTGACCCAGCGGTAGCTGGTCTGGTCGGCGATCATCTGGTCCACCACCGGGTCGGTGGTGGTCTCGTGGTCGGCCTTCCAGTCCTCGCTGCCGCCGCCGTTGAACACCATGTCCATGGTGAAGTTGTTGGCGGTCTGCCACTGCTTCGCGTACTGCGCGTCGGCGACCGTCATCCGGATCGGGTTGGCCGTCTCGGGGGTGCCGGGCGGGCAGGTGACGTCACCGGGGGTGCACTTCAGGACGGTGTCCCAGCGGTCGTCGGAGAGGAAGACGTCGTCGACGTGGGCCGCGAAGTAGTTGCGGTCGTAGCCGAGGTGGACGCCCTGGGTTATCCAGTCGACTATGCCGCGGGCCAGCAGGCGGTACTGCTGCTGGTACTGGTTGTAGACGAAGGTGACGACCAGCTCCTTGCGGCCGTCGTGGCTGTACTCGCCGACCAGCGAGCCCTTGGCCGTGCTGCCCGGGATCGGCACCTCGACGAGCGGGGTGAAGGTCGATCCGGCGGGCAGGGTGGCCAGCGGGGTGGCCAGGTAGCCGTAGCTCTCGGAGACGGCCGGGTCGTTGTCCTCGAACGGGACGGAGCCCTTGAGGTACCCGAACGACCCCGTCAGGCCGGCCGTGGAGACCTCGCCCTGGAAGCCGTCGAGGGTGCCCATGTAGCCCGGGTTGACGGCCCAGTTCAGGCCGACCTCGGGCCGGGCGTAGGTGTACGCGTCGACCTGGCGGACGTTGAACGCGGCCTCGTACGCGGCGATCGCGGTCATCTCGGCGGAGCCGGCCGCGAACGGGTTGTCGTTGGGCAGGACGATGCCCTGGTACTTGCCGCGGGGCTGCCCGTTCAGCGTGTCGCTGAGGAAGGCGGCGTCGATCACCGGACGGTTGGCGTCGTTGAGATCGACGATCTTGTACGGGGTGCCCTGGCTCTTGAGCTCGGCGGCGATAGCCGCCGTCGCCGGTCCGCCGTCACTGATGACCAGGACCGTGAGGTCGATCCGGGGCGTCGTGGTGGCACCGTGCGCGAGGGACGACTGCAGGCCGCCGGCCAGCAGAACGGCTGCCGCGCAGGCGGCAACTCTTCGGGTCGCTCGACCCATGTTGTCTTTCCTCCCCTGGGCAGGGCGCTCCGCTGCTCGGCGCTCGCCCGCCCTGTCGCTGTTCGCAGGCAGCAGGCTGCCCGGCGCCCATCCTGGTGGAGACTCCGTTCCAGGTGGGACCAAATGGGCAGGAGTGCAGCGAATCTGTTACCAACGTTCATGGCTGAGCCATGAAAGCGCTGATTGTGGCCGGAACCGCACCGGCTGCGCAAATAATCAATTAAAAATTAAAAACCGGAGCCTGAGCGTTACCGCTGCTCACCCACCGTGTGTCCTGGGCAGGCGGGCGGGACCCTACACTGGCGGCGTCGCGCACCACACTCTCGCACGTCCTGCCGTTTCGATGGACAGGTTCATGCAATATCGCGCAGGGTTGTGCCACGTCACCGTCCGAATATCCAATGGAGGCCGCCGCGTGACCGAGCAGCAGACCGAGACCGTCGTTTCCCCGGCCGCCCGCAGCCTCGGTCTGCTCGGTGCCGTCAACGCCCGCGACCTCGGTGGCTACCCGACGGCCGACGGCCGGGTGCTCCGCTCCGGTGCCGCCCTGCGCAGCGACGGCCTCAACCGGCTCACCGGCGAGGATCTCGGCCTGCTCGCCGCTCTGGGCCTGCGGCAGGTCGTCGACCTGCGCAGCCTGGAGGAGGTGCGCGAGGCCGGTCCCGACCGGGTCCCCGGCCTGCCGGTCGCGGCGATCGCGGTGTCCGAGGGACCCGCCACCGCGATCACGGTGGAACGCGCCGAGCCCGACGGCATGACCCTGCATCACCTGCCGCTTTTCGCCGTCGACTTCGACATTTACGCGACGCTGCGCGAGGCGCTCGCCGATCGCAGCGCCGAGAAGCAGCGCGCCCTGCTCGGCGACGGCCGGGCGGGCGCGATGATGACCGGTCTCTACCGCTGGTTCGTCACCGACCGGATCGCGCGCGAACGGTTCGCCGCGGTCCTGCGCCTGCTGGCCGCGCCCGGCGGCGCGCCGATGATCTTCCACTGCTCGGCCGGAAAGGACCGCACCGGCTGGACGGCTGCGGTGCTGCTCACCGCGCTCGGCGTGGACCGGGAGACGGTGTACGCCGACTACCTGCTCACCAATGAGCGCGCGGCCGCGGTCGTCGACGCGGTCGTGGAGAACTTCCGCGCCCGCGGCCTGATGAGCGAGCCCGAGCTCCTGCTGCCGATCTTCCGGGCCGAGCGCGACTACCTGGACGCGGCGTTCGAGGAGGTCGAGGCGGGCTGGTCCGGGTTCGAGGCGTTCTGGACGGACGGCCTCGGCCTGGACGACGAGGTGCTGGCGGGCCTGCGGGCCAACCTGCTGGAGCCGTAGGCGGTCGACCGCCCCGCGGTCCGGGCCGACATCGCGGGGCTGAACCGCGGGGGACTGAAACGCCCGGCGCGGCCCGGGGTGCGGCCGAGGGGCCGCGTGTCCGGCGGGAACCGCCGGACACGCCCCGGGGGCGGGCGTCGAGCGTCACCCCTCGCTGATCAGGCCCTCGCGGAGCTGGGTGAGGGTCTTGGTCAGCAGCCGGGAGACGTGCATCTGGGAGATGCCGATCTCCTCGCCGATCTGCGACTGGGTGAGGTTGCCGAAGAACCTCAGCATGATGATCCGGCGCTCGCGCGGCGGCAGCTTGGCCAGCAGCGGCTTGAGCGACTCCCGGTACTCCACGCCCTCCAGCGCGAGGTCCTCGTAGCCGAGCCGCTCGGCCAGCGGTCCGTCGCCGTCCTCCTCGCCCGGGCTGGAGTCCAGCGAGCTGGCGGTGTACGCGTTGCCGACCGCGAGGCCCTCGACCACGTCCTCCTCGCTGACGCCGAGGCAGGCGGCCAGCTCGGCCACGGTGGGGGAGCGGTCCAGCCGCTGGGAGAGCTCGTCGCCGGCCTTGGTGAGCGCCAGCCGCAGCTCCTGGAGCCGCCGGGGCACCCGGACCGACCAGCTGGTGTCCCGGAAGAAGCGCTTGATCTCGCCGACCACCGTCGGCATGGCGAAGGTCGGGAACTCGACCCCGCGCTCCGGGTCGAACCGGTCGATCGCCTTGATCAGGCCGATCGTGCCGACCTGGACGATGTCCTCCATCGGCTCGTTGCGGCTGCGGAACCGCGCCGAGGCGTACCGGACCAGCGGCAGGTTCAGCTCGATCAGGGTGTCGCGGACGTAGGCGTGCTCGGCGCTGCCGGGTTCCAGGGCGGACAGCCGCAGGAACAGCGAGCGGGAGAGCGTCCGGGTGTCGAGTCCCGCCCCGGGCTGGGCCGTGGCGGCCTCCTGGGCCGGTCCGGGGGCCGCCCCGGCGGCGGGCGTCGGGGCGGGCTCCGCGGGCGTCACCGGTCCCGCCCCGCCGGGGGGCGGCGCCGTTCCGGTGCCGGGCGGTGCCGCCGGACCCCGCTGGAACGGGAACCGGTCGACGGCGACCGTCGCGCCCTGGGCCTGACCAGCGTGGATCTCCGCAGTGCCCAGCTCTCCGGACATGCACCCACCCCCTTGTGACTGACAGTTGAACGGGCGCCCCGGCCCGGCGGTTCCCGAGCGGGGCCCTCCCCCTCCATACCGGAACACGGTCTCCGGCAAACCCGGAGGTCGCAAGACGTCACGCGGCGGTAACGCGGAGCGATCCGGCCGTCGCGCGGCGCTCCGTCCCGTTCCGGCGGGGACCGTGACGGTCAGTCCTCCCAGGAGTTGCCGGTCCGGAGCCTGGTCAGGATCCGGGAGAGCAGCCGGGAGACGTGCATCTGGGACATCCCCAGCTCGGTGCTGATCTGCGACTGCGTCAGGTTCGCGAAGAACCGCAGCATGACGATCCGCCGCTCCCGCTCGGGCAGCTGCACCAGCAGGTGGCGGACCATGTCCCGGTGCTCCACCTCGGCCAGCGCCGAGTCCTCGTACCCGAGCCGGTCGAGCAGGGCCAGTCCGCCCTCGTGCTCCTGGGCCGCCTCCAGGGAGGCCGCGTTGTACGCCCGCCCGGCGTCCAGGCAGGCCCGGACGTCCTCCTCGGGGATGCGCAGGCTGGCGGCGATCTCCGGCACCTTGGGGGCCCGGCCGTGGGTCACCGTCAGTTCCTCCATCGCGCCGCTGACCTGGACCCAGAGCTCCTGCAGCCGGCGCGGGACGTGCATGGTGCGGACGTTGTCCCGGAAGTAGCGCTTGATCTCGCCGAGGATGGTCGGCAGCGCGTAGGTCGGGAACTGCACGCCCCGGGTGGGGTCGAACCGGTCGATGGCGTTGATCAGGCCGATCGTGCCGACCTGGACGACGTCCTCCATCGGCTCGCTGCGGCTGCGGAAGCGGGTGGCGGCGTACCGGACCAGCGGGATGTTGACCTCGATCAGCGCGGCCCGGACCCGCTCCCGCTCGGGGGCGTCCGCGGGCAGCTCGGCGAGCCGCTCGAAGAGCACCCGGGTCAGGGTCCGTACGTCCACCACCGGGCGGCCGCCCGGTCCGCGCAGGCCGTCGGGGCGGAGTTCCCCGGCCGGGCTGATCACGGAGGCCAGTACCTCGTCGTCCGGCGCGCTCCCTGGTGTCCGCACGGACACGTCACCCCTCCCAAAGTCGACAACGGTGAGACCTGTGGACCGGGTGTCGTCGGGTTTCGTGCACCACCTCGCGATGTCCGGCAAAACCGGTCATAGCATCACAAGGCGGGCGCACGTCGGGCAAGTACCGAACTGAGGTGTGTTGGTGCTGTGCGGGGGCTCCGGCGGGACTCCCGGAGGCGCGGCCCGGGGATCGTTCCGGGACAGAGCAAGGCGCCCCGCCCGGGTTCCGGGCGGGGCGCCGCGGCCGTCCGGGGGACGCGCCGGGGCGCGTCCGGACGGTCCTCCGTGCTCAGACCTCGATGTCGGCGATCACCCAGGTGGCGAACTCGCGCCACTGGCCGGCCGCGGCCTGGTGGGCCGGGTGGGTGAGGTACGCCTGCAGGGCCTCGCGGTCCTCGACGAGACTGTTGATCGCGTAGTCGTAGGCGATGTCGCGCTCGGTGGTGTTCCAGCCGCACTCCCACTCGCGCAGCTCGGGGACGACCGGACCGAGCTCGGCGAACGCCTTGGCGCCGGCGAGCGCGCGCTCGTCGTCCCTGCCGACGCCTTCGTTGAGCTTGAACAGGACCAGGTGCCGGATCACGATGCCGCTCCTCGCGGACGGGGGTGGGGTCGGGGCCCACCGTAGCCGGTGGGTCGCCGGCTACTTCACCAGCCCCGTCATGAAGGTGCCGACCGCCTTGGCGGCGTTCGAGATGCCTTCGAAGCCCAACTGGACCAGCTCGGCGGCACGGGCCGGCGAGGTGATGATCGTGTAGAGCACGAAGATGAGCAGGAGGACCATTCCGATCTTCTTCGCCTGCGCCATCCGGTGACCTTCCTCCGAGCTGTGGGCCGCCGCCATCCGGTCCCCGAGCGGTCCTCTGCAGTGGGCAGCTTATCCACCCGGACGGCCTATCAGGTGTGCGACGCGTTCACCCGGCGGGACGAAGGTCCCCGCGACAGGGGCCTTTCTCCGGGTGCCCGCTCGGGGATCCGACGGCAGGATGGATGACGTACCGAGGATCTGGCAGGAATCCCCGGTGCGTGGATCCGGAGCTCCCCGCTGTGGGACCGGGTGTCGCGACTCCCCCCGAAGCGACTCCCGGTTGTGGGACTCCGCCGGGGGAGCGGTCAGTCCCCCCGAGCCGCTCCCCCCTTCCAGGCTCCGTACTCGATTGGGCGTTGGTGGTCATCGGCCCCCCGGGTGCGGAGCCCTTTCCGCGTATGAGGGTGCGCGGAAACGCCGAGGGCCCGTCCGGACTTCCGGACGGGCCCTCGGGCTCTCTGGCGGTAGCGGTGGGATTCGAACCCACGGTGAAGTTGCCCCCACACACGCTTTCGAGGCGTGCTCCTTTGGCCGCTCGGACACGCTACCGAGGGGAACTCTACCGGACGGGTGGCGCCGTCACGAAATCCGTATCGGGAGGGGGCGGGTGGCGGCCCGCGCGCCCGGTGCGCGGCGACTGCCGGAGGCGGTCGGCGGTGGTTCAGCGGTGGGCGCCGAAGAAGGCGCGGAGCTGGGCGCCGCACTCGTCGGCGAGGACCCCCGGGATCACCTCGGGGCGGTGGTTGAGCCGGCGGTCGCGCATCACGTCGAAGAGGGAGCCGGCCGCGCCGGCCTTCTCGTCGAGGGCGCCGTAGACCACGCGGTCGATCCGGGAGAGCACGATCGCGCCCGCGCACATGGTGCAGGGCTCCAGGGTGACGACCAGGGTGCAGCCGCCGAGGCGCCACTCCCCCTCCCGGCGCCCGCCGCCACCCCCGTCCGGCGCGCTGCGCGCGGCCTCGCCGAGCTTCGCGGCGGCCTGGCGGATGGCGACGACCTCTGCGTGGGCGGTCGGGTCGCCGACGGCCTCGCGCTCGTTGTGGCCGCGGCCGAGGACCTCGCCGTCCGGTCCGAGGACGAGCGCCCCGACCGGGACGTCTCCGGTGGCCGGCGCCAGCGCGGCCTCGGCGATGGCGAGGCGCATCGGCGCCGCCCAGCGGTCACGGACCGGGTCGGGGCGGACGGGGGCGGGCAGCGGCTGGATCGGGCGGGCGGACTGCATGGCATCCAGTGTCGGGCATGGCGGGCATCCGGCCGTCCGGGTGACGGACACGGACCGTTACCGGACCGCCTCCAGGACCTCGCCGCAGCCGAGCGCCTCGGCGATCTCCTCCAGGGCGTCGCCCGGCACCGCGCCCTCGCCGCTGAGGGAGAGCAGGGCGTCCGCGGCGAAGCCGAACTCGGTCAGCAGGTGGGCGTCGCCGAGCGGTCCGACCGGGACACCGCCGTGGGTGCCGCCCTCCTCGTCGTCGTCCTGCTCCTCGGCCTCCGCCTCCTCCTCCAGCTCGGCGACCAGGTTGTCGAGGTCGCCGAACTCGCTCTCGCCGGCCTGGTCGACCAGCTCGTCGGTGAGGACGGAGCCGTAGGAGCTGCGGGCGGCGGCGGCGCCGTCCGACACGAAGATCCGCGGGTCCTCCTCGCCGTCCACCCGGACGATGGCGAACCAGGCGTCCTCCTGTTCAATGAAGACCAGGACGCTGTCGTCGTCCTGGGTCGCCTCCCGGGCCAGGTCGGCCAGATCGGCGAGGGTTTCGACGTTGTCGAGTTCCGTCTCGCTCACATCCCACCCGTCCTCGGTGCGAGCAAGCACTGCAGCGAAGTACGCCACCAGGGACACTCCCCAAGATCTCGGTCTCGGCTGTCGGCGCTCTCGGGCAACGCGGAACTGGCCGCCCCCGCGCCAGAGGCGGTCCGCTGTTCGGACCGTCCCATCGGAATCGTGACAGAAAGCCCGGCTCTGCGGGGGGTGTTCTGCAGCGCGTCTTTGCAGGTCGTGTCGGAAGGGTTGGCCGCCGGACGGCGAACGGGCGACCGGGTGGGAGGGGGACTGTGGAGAAGCCGTGGAGGCTTGTCAGATCCGGAAGGTTCGCATCCGCATCGCCTCGCGCATCCGGCGCTCCTTGGTCCGGCGGGGCTGGACCCGCTCGCGCAGCTCGCGCGCCTCGGTGAGCTCGCGCAGGAAGACGGCACGCCGCTTGCGGCGTTCCGCCTCGGTCTCCGGGTGGTCCGGAGGCGGGCTGAAACGGCCGCCCGACGAGGTCCCGGCCCCGTCCGCCGAGCCGTCCCCGCTGTTCGGGTTGCTCGTCATAAGACGTGACTTTCCCAGATCGGCCCGATTGATACCACAGGAAGAGGGTCCGTCCGGACGTTCTCGGCGCGTCACGGCGCGTCACGGCCGAGTGGGGGACGGACGGGGTGCGGCGCGCCCGCGGCTGGCACGGTGTGTCGTACGGGCGTCCGGGCGCGGGCTAACCTCGATGCATGCGGATCCACGTCGTCGACCACCCCCTGGTCGCCCACAAGCTCTCCACCCTGCGCGACGAGCGCACCGACTCGCCGACCTTCCGTCGCCTGACCGACGAGCTGGTGACTCTCCTCGCGTACGAGGCCACCCGGGACGTCCGCACCGACGAGGTCGAGATCACCACCCCGGTGGCGGTGACCACCGGCACCCGGCTGTCCTACCCGCGCCCGCTGGTGGTGCCGATCCTCCGGGCCGGCCTCGGCATGCTGGACGGCATGACCCGGCTGCTGCCGACCGCCGAGGTCGGCTTCCTCGGCATGGTGCGCAACGAGGAGACCCTGGAGGCCTCCACGTACGCCACCCGGATGCCGGACGACCTCTCCGGCCGCCAGGTCTACGTGCTCGACCCGATGCTGGCCACCGGCGGCACGCTGGTCGCGGCGATCCGGATGCTGATCGAGCGCGGCGCCACCGACGTCACCGCCGTCGTGCTGCTGGCCGCCCCCGAGGGCGTCGCGGTGATGGAGAAGGAGCTGGCGGGCCTGCCGGTCACCGTCGTCACCGCCGCCGTCGACGAGCGGCTGAACGAGAACGGCTACATCGTCCCGGGCCTCGGCGACGCCGGCGACCGGCTGTACGGCACGGCCGGCTGAGTCCCCCGTACGAGTGAGGAGAGCCCCCCGGCGCATCGCCGGGGGGCTCTCCTCGTCCGTGGTCCGGGCTGCGGCTCAGCAGCTGCCGGTGGTGCTCGGGGCCGGTGTGGGCTTGGTGGCCAGGGCCAGTGCGGCGGCGGCCTGGGTATCGTCGAGCAGCGCGTTGTAGCTGTCGCCGATCACGAAGTCCACGGTGCCGTCGGTGCGGGTGTCGGCCGTGCTGGTGGCGCCCGCGATCACCGAGCCGACCAGGGTGGAGGCTCCGGCGCCGGCCGGACCGGCGATCACCTGGGCGGTGCCGGGCACCTTCTTGTCCAGCTCGGCGGGCGCGTTGCCGACCTTGCCGATGGTGAAGCCGCGTTTCTTCAGCTCCTCGGCGGTCCGGGCGGCCAGTCCGGCCTTGGCGGTGGCGTTGTAGACGTTCACGGTGACCGTGGCCGGCTGGGGGATCGCGTGCGGGTCGACCGGGGCGCCGGGGGCTCCCGGGGCGGTCGGCGTGGCGTCCGGGGCGGGGGCGGCCAGCGGCTTGCCGGAGGGGGAGGCGCAGGCCTGCGCCGTGGCGTGCTTGCCCTTCCCGCTGAAGATGTCCCAGAGCTGGACGCCGCCGAGGCCGATCAGCGCGAGCGCGAGCAGCGCGCCGATCAGGGCGAACACCTTGCGGCTCTTCCTCGGCGGTCGGCCCAGCCGCGGATAGGCGTTGCCGGTGATGCGGTACTGCTTCCCCTTCAGGCCTTGGGGAGTCAACATGCTCACGGTTTGTCTCCCCCTCGTACCAGGGCGGGGATCGGGTGACGGGCCGGCCGGGGCGCGGTGTCGGAACGGGGCCGCGGCCGTAGTCAGCAGATTAGTGCCGTACGGCTGCGAAGGTACTAAACGATCATCATCTGGAGTACACCGGCACCCGAAAGGGGGTACCCGGGTACGAACGGACCGCCCTCCGGTGGTGACCGGAGGGCGGTCCGACGTCGTGTGAGGGATCGGCTAGCCCGACGTCCCCGTCGGCGGCCGGTCCGTCATTCCATTTCGAGGACACGGGCGTGCAGCACCTGGCGCTGCTGCAGCGCGGCGCGGACCGCCCGGTGCAGCCCGTCCTCCAGGTACAGGTCGCCGTGCCACTTCACGACGTGCGCGAAGAGGTCCCCGTAGAAGGTGGAGTCCTCCGCGAGGAGGGTCTCCAGGTCCAGCTGGCCCTTGGTGGTCACCAACTGGTCGAGTCGCACCGGGCGCGGGGCGACGTCCGCCCACTGGCGGGTGCTGGTACGGCCGTGATCCGGGTACGGCCGCCCATTGCCGATGCGCTTGAAGATCACACGGAAAGCCTACCGTTTGGGCGGCGGATGGCGCAGCAGCCGCGGCGCCGCCACGCGCTCGGGTGCGAGCTGCGGGCAGCGGAATGCGGCTGTTTCATGGGAAATGTCGCGAAGGTCCATCCGCTGTTCTGCCCTGGAGTGTGCCCGATGTCCCCTGCCGAGCCGCCTTCCCCGCCGTCTTCCGCCACCGGCGTGTCGCCGGGCGGCGGGTCGCCCGGCGGGTCGTCGGGCACGTCGCCCGGCACGGTCCCCGGAGGGGCGACCGGTGCCGTCGTGCCGGCCGCGGTCCGCGAGATCGCCGACGGCTACGCCTTCACCGGGCCCGCACTCGACCTCGGCGCGGTGCTGCTGGACGGCACCGCCCACCCGGACGCCCAGGTGCGGGTGCCGCTCGGCGTGCTCAACCGGCACGGGCTGGTGGCGGGCGCGACCGGCACCGGCAAGACCAAGACCCTCCAGCTGATCGCCGAACAGCTCTCCGCCCAGGGGGTGCCGGTCTTCCTGGCCGACATCAAGGGCGACGTCTCCGGCGTGGCCGCGCCCGGCCTGCCCGGGGAGCGGACCGCCGCCCGGGCCGCCGAGGTCGGGCAGGACTGGCGGGCGCAGGGCTGCCCGGCCGAGTTCTACGCGCTCGGCGGCCTCGGCACCGGCATCCCGCTCCGGGCCACGGTGACCAGCTTCGGCCCGCTGCTGCTGTCCAAGGTGCTGGACCTGAACGAGACCCAGGAGTCCTCGCTCGGCCTGGTCTTCCACTACGCCGACCGGAACGGGCTGGAGCTGTACGACCTCAAGGACCTCACCGCGGTGATCACCTTCCTCGGCTCGCCCGAGGGCAAGGAGGAGCTGAAGGGGATCGGCGGGCTCTCCGCCGCCACCGCCGGGGTGATCCTGCGTTCGCTGACCATGCTGGAGAACGAGGGCGCCGGAGCGTTCTTCGGCGAGCCGGAGTTCGACACCGCCGAGCTGCTGCGGACGGCGGCGGACGGCCGGGGCACGGTGTCGGTGCTGGAACTGCCGGCGGTGCAGGACCGGCCGCGGCTCTTCTCGACCTTCCTGATGTGGCTGCTGGCCGACCTCTACCAGGAGCTGCCCGAGGTGGGCGACCTCGACCGGCCCAAGCTGGTCTTCTTCTTCGACGAGGCGCACCTGCTGTTCAAGGGCGCCTCCAAGGCGTTCCTGGAGGCGATCACCCAGACCGTTCGGCTGATCCGGTCGAAGGGGGTCGGGATCTTCTTCGTCACCCAGACGCCGAAGGACGTGCCGGCGGACGTGCTGGCGCAGCTCGGCAACCGGGTGCAGCACGCGCTGCGGGCCTTCACCCCGGACGACGCCAAGGCGCTCAGGGCGACCGTCTCGACCTTCCCGAAGTCGCCCGCGTACGACCTGGGGGAGGTGCTGACCTCGCTCGGGACGGGCGAGGCGGTGGTCACGGTGCTCTCCGAGAAGGGCGCGCCGACCCCGGTCGCGGCGACCAGGCTGCGCGCGCCGCAGTCGCTGATGGGGCCGATCGAGCCGGCCGCGCTGCGGGCGGCGGTGGACGGGTCGGCGATCGCGGCGAAGTACCGGGACGCGATCGACCGGGAGTCGGCGTACGAGAAGCTGGCGGCGCGGGCGGCCCGGCCGGAGGCGGAGCCCGTCCCGGGGCCGGGTGCCGGGCAGGGTCCGGGTTCGGGTTCGGGTTCGGGTTCGGGGGAGGGGCCGCGGCGGGAGTCGCAGGGTGCGCGGGAGGGTGACGGGGAGAAGGCGGGCGGCGGGCTGCTCGGGTCGCTGCTGAGCAACCCGGCGCTCAAGTCCTTCGCCCGGTCCGCCGGGACGCAGCTCGGGCGGGAGATCTCCCGGAGCCTGTTCGGGACGTCCCGGCGGCGCAGGTGAGGTGAGGTGAGGGCGGGGAGGGGCGGGGCGGAGGCGAAGGGGGCCCGGCGGACCGGGGTCAGGCGAGCGCGGCGCCGATCCGGTCGAGCGAGGAGAGCCGCATCAGGCCGTAGTTGTAGAACTCCACCTCGGGCACGCCCAGCTCGCGGAGGACGGAGATCTTGGCGGCGAGGTTCGCCGGGCCGTCGCAGTCCGAGGCCATCGGCCGCAGGATCACCGCCATGTCCTGGGGGCGCACCCCGTGCAGGGCGAAGGCGGCGATCTTCTCGCGGACCGCCTCCGGGGTGCGCGCGTAGCCGAGCGTCTCGATCTGGTGGGCCGCCCCGGCCAGCCCCGGCAGGTCGATGCCGGACAGCCAGCCGGTGCCCGGGCCGCCGCCGTCCATGAAGCTCAGCCGCATGCCGTGCTGCCGCGCCGCCCCGGCGACCTCGGCGGCCAGCGAGGTCACCGTCGCCGCGGAGGCGTCCACGTAGGCGGCGACGGCGCCGTCGGCGAGCTCGTCCAGTGCGGCGGGCTCGGCGGCGGCCGCGTCGTCGGCCAGCCGGCGGCGCAGCTCGGTGCGGACGGCCCCGGCCACCTCGTCGGCCGGCACGCCCGCGCGGACGGCGGCGGCGCGGCAGTGGTCGCAGAAGCAGAGGCCGAGCAGTGCCTCGGTGACCGGGCCCAGCTCCTCGAAGTAGCGCTCGTGGTGGTAGCCGTGGCGCAGGCCGTGGAAGTGCAGCGACTCGGCCCGGATCGCGTCCACCCCGTACCGGGCCAGCTCGGCCACCAGGGTCACGGCGTAGGCGCGGACCTCCGGGTTGGCCGGACAGAGCTCGGTGAGGTGGCGGTCCCCGAAGGCGTTGGCCGGTGCGCAGTCCGGGTGCTCGAAGCCGAGCCGGTCGTTGTGGCAGAAGACCGTCCAGGCGTGGAGCTTCATGCCCCGGCGGTCGGCCTCGGCGGCGGCCTCGGCGAACGGGTCGCGGTCGCCGATCGCGGTGGACGGCACCGGCCGCAGCCGCTGCCCGGACCAGAGCGCCGGGTCGGGGCGGAAGTAGGCGGCGCCCGGTTCCAGGTAGCGGATCACCCGGTGCGGGTTGTGCGGGAAGACGTCGCGGGCCTCGTGGTAGACCGAGGCGAGGGTGACGCCGCCGACCCCGGCCCGGTCGGTGAGGTTGCCGAAGAAGGTGTCGGCCCCCTCGTCGATCAGGTCGGTGGCGAAGGCGAGGACGGACGACTCCACGGTGCGGCTCCGGAGCAGGGGGCGAGGTGCGTACTCACGCTAACCGCAGGGGCGGGAATGGTCTATACCTGACCTGGCGGTTCGGTGCCGCGGCGCACGTCGGGACCCGGCTCGGGGCGCACCGGAGGGCCGGGAGACGCCCTAGATGCCCAGATCGTCGAGTTCCTTGAGCAGATCGGCGCGGGCGCCGGAGTGCGTGCCGGTGCCGCCGGCCGTGCCGGTGCCGCCGCCGCCCGTGCCCGCGGCGGCGGGCCGGGGCTTCGGCGTACGGTCGCGCAGCAGCCAGGCTCCGGCCAGTCCGCCGACCAGCCCACCGAGGTGACCCAGCCAGCTGACGCCCTGCGCGCTCGGCAGGACGCCCAGCAGGAGGTAGGAGTACAGCGCGCCGACGACCAGGCCGATGGCGGTGTCCAGCAGGTTGCGGTCGAAGATCCCGCGCAGCGCCACGTAGCCGAAGTACCCGTAGACCAGGCCGCTGGCCCCGGCCGTCACGGCCTCCGGGCGCTCGAAGAGCCAGACGGTGAGCCCGCCGGCCACCACGATCAGCAGCGTCGCCAGCAGGAACCGCTTGATGCCCCGGTACGCGGCGAGGAAGCCGAAGGCGAACAGCGGCCAGGAGTTGGCCTGGATGTGGTCCCAGCCGAAGTGCAGCAGCGGCATGGTGAACATGTCGGGCAGCTCGTCCAGCCGTCCCGAGCTCATGCCGTACTCGTAGGAGAGGCGGTAGTCGTCGAGCCAGTTCGCCACCTGGACCGCCCAGATGACGGCCAGTGCGCCGAGCATCGTGAACAGCGCCAGACGGGAGTCGCGGAGCAGACGGGCGAATCGGGGGGCCATGGAACCGACTGTAGGGCCGGGCCGGGGGATCGGTCACCCCACTAAGGTGAATCGTGCCGATCAACCCCGGCCCGGTCCCGGGCCGTTCCCGACCCGTCGAGAGGTGACCCTCCCCATGAGCGTCCGTCCGCCGCTCCCGTACGAGTTCCTGCCGCAGGTCCCGTCCTTCGAGCTGACCAGCGAGGACGTCACCGAAGGCGGCACGCTGGCCGAGGAGTTCATCCACGCCGGGGCCAACCTCTCGCCGCAGCTGTCCTGGTCCGGCCTGCCCGAGGGCACCCGCTCCATCGCCGTCACCTGCTACGACCCGGACGCCCCGACCGGCTCCGGCTGGTGGCACTGGCTGGCCCTGGACCTGCCCGCCGACACCACCGGGCTGCCGCGCGGCGCCGGCGCCTCCGACGCCGACCTGCCGGGCGAGCGCTCCTTCCACGGGCGCAACGACTTCCCCGGCAACAAGTACGACGGCGCCGCCCCGCCGCCCGGACCGGCCCACCGCTACGCCTTCGCGGTGCACGCGCTGGACGTGGACGCGCTGGACGTCGCCGCGGACCTCCCGCCGGCCCAGATCGGCTTCAACATCACCTTCCACACCCTGGCCCGCGCGGTGCTCACCGCCGAGTACGGGGTCTGAGGACCGCCCGGCCCCGGTCCCCGGCCGCCTACCCGCTGCCGCCGCCTTCGCCGACGCCGCCGCCCGTTCGACCGCGGGCGGCGGCGTCCGGCGTTCCGGGCCGGGCGGCGGGCCGTCGGGTTCGGCGGGGCGGGCTCGGCGGCGCGTGTTCGGAGTGGCGGGCTCGGCGGGGTGGGTCAGCTCCCGGCGTCGGCCGCGCGCGCGGCCCGGGCGGCGAGGGCGCGCAGGTGGGCGTGCATCTCGGGTGGCTCGTGCACTTCGAAGTCGCAGCCCAGCATGAGCAGCCGCATCGCGAGCCACTCCAGGGAGTCGGCGCGGGAGCGGAGCCGGCAGGTGTGCTCGTCGACGGGCTCCACCTCGGTGTCGCCGTTGCGGTTCAGCCAGCGCTCGACCTCGGCGGCGGGCAGGTGCAGGGTGGCGTCCAGGGTGTAGGCGGGGGCGAGGCGGCGGAGCTTCTCCGCCACGTAGGCGGCCGCGTCCTCGGCCGGGAGCGGCCGGGGGGTGAAGCGGGCGCCGGTGGCGAGGGGCTCGCTGATCCGGTCCACCCGGAAGATCCGCCAGTCCTCGCGGTCGAGGTCGAAGCCGACCAGGTACCAGCGCCGGCCGGCCGAGACCAGCCGGTTCGGCTCCACCTGCCGCCGGGTCTCGGCGCCGTCGCCCGCCCGGTAGCCGAAGCGGAGGCGCTCGTGGTTGGCGACGGCGTTGGCGAGCACGGTGAGGTCCTCCGGGTCGACGGTCGGGCCGTCGCCGCCGAGCAGCGGGAGGGTGGCCTTGTCGAGGGCGGACACCCGGTGGCGGAGGCGGCCGGGCAGCACCTGGAGCAGCTTGCCGAGGGCGCGGACGGAGGCCTCCTCGATGCCCACCACCGCGTGTCCGGCCGCCGCCCGGAGGCCTACGGCGATGGCCACCGCCTCCTCGTCGTCCAGCAGCAGCGGCGGCATCGCGGTGCCCGCGACCAGCCGGTAGCCGCCGATCGGCCCCATGGTGGCCTCGACCGGGTAGCCGAGCTCGCGCAGCCGGTCGATGTCGCGCCGGATGGTGCGCGGACTGACCTGGAGGCGCCCGGCCAGCTCGCTGCCGGGCCACTCGCGCGGGGTCTGGAGGAGGGAGAGCAGGCTCAGGAGTCGTGCCGGAGTGTCGGTCATGGGATCCAGGGTGCCGGAAGTCTGGGACAGGATCTGGCCTAGATGCCTCCTACTGTCGTCCCGTGCTGAGGAACGGCGACGAGGAGCGTGCGGTGGGTATTGCGGTTTCGGACCGGGCGACGGACCGGCGGAGGTGGATCGCGCTGGCGATCGTGATGACGGCCTCCTTCATGGACCTGGTGGACGTCACGATCGTGAACATCGCGATCCCGAGCATCCAGGAGTCGACGGGTGCGTCGTTCTCCGCGGTGCAGTGGGTGACCGGCGGGTACGCGCTGGCGTTCGCGATCGGTCTGATCACCGGTGGCCGGCTGGGTGACATCCACGGCCGGAAGCGGCTGTTCCTGATCGGCATGGGCGGCTTCACGCTCGCCTCGGCGCTGTGCGGGCTGGCGGGCGGGGCCGAGATGCTGGTCGCGATGCGGATCCTGCAGGGCGGGACGGCGGCGCTGATGGTGCCGCAGGTGCTGTCGATCATCCACGCGACCTTCCCGGCGGAGGAGCGCGGCAAGGTGTTCGGCCTGTTCGGCGCGGTGGTCGGGCTGGGCGCGGTCACCGGTCCGCTGATCGGCGCCCTGCTGACGGAGTGGGACCTGTTCGGGCTGGGCTGGCGGCCGATCTTCCTGATCAACCTGCCGGTCGGTGTGGCCGGGCTGCTGCTCGGCCGGGTCTTCATCGGCGAGTCGAAGGCCGAACGGGCGCTGAAGCTCGACCTGGTGGGCGTGGTGCTGGCCAGCGCCGCCCTGCTGATGCTGATCTACCCGCTGACCCACGGCCGGGAGGCCGGCTGGCCGCTCTGGGGCCACCTGGTGATGGCCGGGAGCGTGCCGGTGTTCGCCCTGTTCGTGGCCTACGAGCGGGTGAAGGAGCGGCGGGACGGCTCGCCGCTGGTGGAGCTGTCGCTGTTCCGGGTCAGGAGCTTCGCCGCCGGGATCGGGGTGCAGCTGACCTTCGGGGTGGTCTCCGGGATCTTCTTCCTGGTCTGGACGCTCTACATGCAGCTCGGACTCGGCTGGAGCCCGCTGAAGGCCGGTGCGACGGGCATCCCGTTCTCGATCGCGATCTCGGTCGCGGCCGGGCTCTCGGTCCAGCAGCTGGTGCCGCGGTTCGGGCGGAAGGTGCTCCAGGCGGGGGCGCTGGTGATGGGGCTGGGCGTGCTGCTGTACATCGGCGAGGCCGAGCGGTACGGCACGGGCATCGCGCCCTGGCAGATGGCGCTGCCGCTGGTGGTGATGGGCGCCGGGATGGGCCTGATCGTCGCGCCGATCACGGACTCGGTGCTGGCCGAGGTGCCCAAGGAGCACGCCGGTTCGGCGTCCGGGCTGATCAACACGGTGAACCAGGTGGGGCTGGCGCTGGGGCTCGGGCTGGTCTCGGTGGCGTTCTTCGGTGCGATTCCGGCTGCGGCCCCCTCGGTGGGGGACGCGTTCGGGGCGGCGTTCGTGCACGCGATGTGGTGGGTGCTCGGGGTGCTGGCGGTGGTCTTCCTGCTGATGTTCGCGCTGCCGGCGCGGCGGTCGGCCGGTGCGGGGAGCGTGGACGGAACGGGGAGCGTGGACGGAACGGGGAGCGTGGACGGAACGGGTGCTGCGCCCGGCGCCGCTGACGCCGCGTCGTCGGAGCGGCCGTCGGAGCCGGTGCTGGTCTGAGTGCCGCCGTGGAGGGCGGGCCCCGGTCGCGATGCGCGGCCGGGGCCCGCCGGCATGTCGGTCGAGGCGGGGACGGGCGGGGACGGGCGCGGCCGAACGGGGTCGCACGGGGGTGTTCGGGGCTGTTCGGGGGTGTGAGGCCGGGCCCGCGGAAGTTTTTCGGTACGGCTGTCACACGGGCGCGGTCCGGCGGGTCAGAGGAGTGAGAACGCAGCGAACGCCCACCGCACGAGGAGCCCCGATGTCCATCGCCTTCATCATCGTCACCGTCGTCGCCGCCCTCATGGCGGGCTTCTCGGCCTGGTCGGTGTTCACCCGCGCCGCCTACGTCGTGGAGCCGCTCGCCGAGTACGGCGTGCCCCGTTCGTGGTGGAACCTGCTCGGCGTGGCCAAGGCCGCCGGGGCGCTGGGCCTGCTGGCCGGACTGTTCGTGCCGGTGGTCGGAGTGCTGGCGGCGATCGGGCTGGTGCTCTACTTCACCGGCGCCGTGATCACCGTGCTCCGCGCCCGCTCGTACGCCCACGTCCCCTTCCCGCTGGTCTACATGGCGCCGGCCGTCGCCTCGCTGCTGCTGATCTGAGCGGTGGGAACGTCCGCCGCCGCCGGTACCCGGCACTCCACAGCGAGTGCCGGGTACCGGCGGTGACGGGCGCTCAGGCCCTGACCTTCGCCTTGGCGTCGGCCGCCGCCTTGGCCTCCTTGGCGGCGCGCTTCACCTCCTGCTTGTGGGCGCGCACCTGCTCCAGCGACTCCGGGCCGGTGATGTCCGCGACCGAGCGGAAGGCCCCCTCCTCGCCGTAGCCGCCGGCGGCCTCGCGCCAGCCGGCCGGCTGCACGCCGTACTGCTTGCCGAGGAGGGCCAGGAAGATCTGCGACTTCTGCTTCCCGAACCCGGGGAGGGCGTTGAGCCGGCTGAGCAGTTCCTTGCCGGTCGTCGCGCTCCGCCAGAGCGCGGCCGCGTCCCCGTCGTACTGGGCCACCAGGAACTGGCAGAGCTGCTGCACGCGTTTGGCCATCGCCGCCGGGTAGCGGTGCACGGCGGGCTTCTCGGACAGCAGTGCGACGAAGGCCTCCGGGTTGTACGCGGCGATCTCGTGCGCGTCGAGGTCCTTGTGCCCGAGCCGCTGTGCGATGGTGAGCGGCCCGGCGAAGGCCCACTCCATGGGCACCTGCTGGTCCAACAGCATCCCGACGAGCGCGGCGAGCGGGCTCCGCCCGAGCAGTTCGTCGGCCTCGGGCTGCTGGGCAAGCCGCACGGTGACGTTCATGGGGATGACCTCCTCGGAGCGTGGACTCGGGTCGCGCCCAGTCTGCTGGACGGGGGAGGAGGCGACGGCGTCAACACGCCAGAAGGGGTGGATTGCCCGGCGCGAGCGGGTGGTTCGTCGGCGGAGTTGTTTTGCTGTCGAGAAGGAGGCCCGTCGGACCTCGTGGTGGCGGGCGCGGACGCCGGTCACTCCAGGCCGAGGGTCAGGTGGGGGTAGCCGAGGTGGACGCGGGGCCCCAGCGGGGCGTCGAGCGAGGCGATGAACGCCTCCAGGCGGGCGGTGGCCTCCTCGACCGTGCGGGCGTCCCCCTTGAACTCGAACTCGACGAAGTCGCCGAGGCCGGCCACGGTGTCGAAGGCGACGGCGACCCCGTCGACGTGCCACTCCTCGCGGGTCTTATCGACCACGGTCAGTTCGGCGAAGTCGAGGGCGTCCAGGAGGCGGCGGACCGCCTCGGCGTCGGCGACCGTGCTCTCGTACTCGTCGCAGTGCGTCTTGACCGGCTCCGGAAGCGGGTGGAAGCGCTTGAAGTTGAGCGAGGCCGCGCCGTCCTCGACGCGGACGCGGAGCCACTCGGAGACCACCCGGTTGTCGAGGAAGTCCCGGTGCGGTGCGTTGTAGTAGGTGTCGACCTGGCGGCTCGGCCGGCCGGGGGCGGCGCCGCGGGCGGTGAGCCGGTCCTTCAACTCCTCAGGGGTGCCGAGGAGTCGGAACTTCTGCTCGATCTCGGTGTACTCCACGGCTGGTGCCCCCAGGGGTCGGCGGCGGGCGGGCGGGTCGACCGCCCGCCCGGGTGGTCCGGTCACCCGACACTCTGTCAGCCGTGCGGCACCGTGAGGCCCAGGGAGCGGACGAGTGCGCCGAGTTCCTGGTCGAAGAGCTTGTCGGGACTGGTGGTCTGCCGGCTCAGGTGGCCGTAGATCTCCAGGGAGACCATGCCGTGCAGCGAGCCCCAGAGGCGCAGGGCCAGCGCCACGCCGGCCGGGGGGAGGTCGGGGTAGGCCGGGCGGACCTTGGCCAGGAGGCCGGGGTCGAAGTCGGACCAGTCGAAGCCGGGCGCGTCGGCGGTGGCCGAGTCGGTGGCCGGGGCGGCGGCGGGGTCGGCGGCGGGTGGGGCGAACCCGGTGTTCTCGTGGAGGTGTCCGGCGTGCGGCCAGGCGGCGTCGGCCAGGCCGGCGAGTCCGGTGCAGACGCGGTGTGCGGCGTCCGGGGCGGCGCCGCCCTCGGGGGCGCGGTAGCCGGGGACGGGGTCGCCGTAGATGAGCCGGAAGCCCTCGGGGTTGCCCAGCGCCCATGACCGGAATGCGTGCGCCCAGGCGCGGATCCGGGTGGCCGGCTGCTCGATCGGCGTGGCGGCCCACGCGGCGTCGACGGCGTCGGCCAGGGCCGTGTAGACGTCGTCGATCAGCGCGGTGACGAGGTCGTCGCGGGTGGCGAAGTAGCCGTAGATGGCGTTGGCCGTCATGCCCATCTCCCGGGCGATGGCCCGCAGCGTGATGGCGTCCGGCCCGCCCGCTGCCATCAGGGCCAGCGCGACGCCCTTGATCTCCGCCGTCGTCTCGGCGCGCAGCCGCTCGCGGCGCCCGCGGGTGCTTCTCGTCGTCGTGCTCTCCGCGCTCTCCACGTCGATCACTGTACAGCGCCTCGATTCTGATTGCCGTATCGAAACTGCACGCCGTATAGTTTTGCCACGCCGTATCAAGTCGTGTCGAACGCACGGACGCATCGGACGTGTCGGACGCACCGGACGTGCCGTGCCGGACCACAGGGGAGAGCCATGCACATCGGAGTGATCGGAGCCGCCGGGACCATCGGCAGCCGTGTCGTCGCCGAAGCCCTCGGGCGGGGGCACCTGGTCACCGCATTCAGCCGGGACGCCGCCTGGATCCACGAGGAGCGGGAGAACGTCGTCTGGCGGAGCGTCGACGTCCTCGACGCCGGCAGCATCGCGGCCGCCCTGCCCGGGTTGGACGTGCTCATCAGTGCCTACCAGCCCGGCAACGCCGCCAGGGACATGGCCGACACCCTGCGCCGGTCGATCGCGGACCCCTCGGCCTACGCCACCGCTGCCCGGGCGCTGCTGAAGGCGCTGGAGGCCCACCCCCGCACCCGGCTGATCGTCATCGGCGGCGCCGGCAGCCTGGAGGTCGAGCCGGGCCTCGTCCGGGCGGATTCGGACGAACTCCTGCACGAGACCCTCGACAGGATCGGTCTGCCCCGGGACTACGCCGCCGCCGTACGCGGCCACCGGGACGCCCTGGACGTCCTGCGGACCTCCAACCGGCTCTGGACGTACTTCAGTCCGGCGGAGTCCATCGCCCCCGGCGAGCGCACCGGCCGCTTCCGGATCGGCGGCGACCAGCCGGTCCTCGACGCCGACGGGCAGAGTCGCATCTCGGCGGAGGATGCCGCCGTCGCCCTCGTCGACGAGGCCGAGCTGCCCCGCTTCGTCCAGCGCCGCTTCACGATCGGCTACTGACCCGCGGCGGCGGGCGCGTCCGGACAAGGGCGGGTCGGATGGGTCGGGTGGATGGGCGCTTCTCGACTCGGGGCGGGAGCTTGGTCCTTGGTGGACTTGTCGCCAATTCCCTTTGTCCGCAGGTCGCGTGGTCGTTGAATCGGCAATGGCGAGTGCCTTGAAAAGAGGAAACGGGAAACACTGTCAATCCCCGCTCGCCCCGCTGGCCCGCATGTCAATATTCATGCGGAAGCAGGGGGAGAGCCGCTTCCGGTCCGAGACGCAGGCACCTGGGTGGACGGTTCCTGGAAGGGGATTGGCATGCACAGGTCTAATGAATTCGGTCCCGAGCTGCGCAGACGGCGGATCGCTGCCGGACTGACACTCACCCGGCTTGCCGAGTTGCTCAGCTACAGCAAGGGCCACCTCAGCAAGATCGAGTGCGGACGAAAGGTCCCGCCGCCCGACCTGGCCCGTCGCTGCGACGCCCGCCTCGGCGCCGGTGGTGAACTGGAGAAGCTGGCGCCGCCCGAAGCCGGGACCGGGCGCGCATCGGGGGTGGACGACGGCCTGTTAGACGACGAGCCCCTGCTACTCAAAGTCGACCGGGACGGTGTCCGTTGGCCCGGTGGCCTTGGGCGGCGCCAACTGCTCGTGGCTGGGGCGACTTCGATACTGGGGCTGGGCTCAGTTGGTACCGGCGTGGAGCAGCACGTGGGCGGGGTGGGCGCGGTGGGGGCGCCGACCTGGCAGTCGGTGGATGCGGCGCCAGTCGAGATCTTCCGCTTGCAGTTCGACCAGATGCGTCTGCTGGGTCAGAGCACAGACCCCGCATTGCTGCTGCCGATGCTCACGGTGCAGACCCACACCCTGCGTGAACTCGCGCTCCAGGCTGACACGGTGGGGCGTGCAAGGCTGCTGAATCTGGCCGCCCGGTATGCCGAGTACGCCGGGTGGATGGCGCAGGAGGCCGACGACAATCCGTCTGCGCTGTGGTGGACCGCGCGTGCGGTCGAGTTGGCCGAGGCCGGTGGTGACCGCGACCTTGCTTCGTATGCACTCGTCCGAAGGGCCCTCGTCGCGTACTACGCGGGCGATGCGGCCCAGACCGTCCAACTCGTCGCCTCGGCGCAGGGAAGCGGCCTTCCGCCGCGCATCCGCGGCCTCGCTGCTCAGCGCGAGGCCCAGGGGCATGCTCTGGCCGGCGATCACGCTTCCAGCATGCGAAGCCTCGACAGGGCACGCGAGTTGCTGGCGCGGGCGGCGGCCGATGACGACGCCGGCGACCCGGTGCTCGGCACCGGCAACCTGGCTGACCCAGCCGCCATGGTCGCCGGATGGTGTCTCCATGACCTCGGCCGCCCCGCACAGGCAGCCGAGGCCCTTGACCGTGAGTACGCACGGATCCCCGTGCATGCCGTCCGCAGCCGCGCTCGGTACGGGCTGCGGCGGGCCCTCGCGCACGCGGCCGCCGGTGAGGTTGAGCACGCCTGTGTGTTGGCTGCCGAACTCCTACCGTTCGTGACGGCGTTGAGGTCGGCGACGATCGCCACCGATGTTGCCCGACTGGCCCGCGAGTTGGCCCGATTTCGGGCCAACGGAAAAGTGCTCGACCTGCAGGCCGCGCTCGCCGTGGCGCTCCACCCAGGGCAGCCGTAGGTCGGCGTACAGCAGACCGGACCCTTCGCCGTCTGCGCTGAACCTGCCCGGGCCGGCCCGGGTAATCATCCACTGGAGAGGTGATCCGTCATGCCTGACATCTTCGTGAACTACCGAACCATCGACGAGGACACCGGTGCCACCTTGATCGAGCGCGAGTTGTCCCGGCGGTTCGGCAGCGAGCGAGTCTTCCGCGCCAGCAAGTCGATCAAGGCCGGTAGGCGCTTTCCGCAGGAACTGCTCACCGCTGTTCGCCGCAGCAGTGTGCTGGTCGCTGTCATCGGTGATCGCTGGGCCGATGCGCGGGGTGCCGACGGCCGTCGCGCGCTGGACGACCCGGAGGACTGGACGCGACGGGAGATCGTCGAGGCCTTCGAAAGCGGCGCCTTGGTCGTGCCGGTGCTGATCGGCCGGGCCACCCGGCTCAACCGGCGGGACCTCCCTCCTGAACTGGTCGAGCTGGCCGACTGCCAGTACCGCCGACTGGACACACGCAATGCGGAGGCCGACCTTGCCCGACTCGGGGATGACTTGGCCGAGGCGCTGCCCCAACTTGCCGAGGCCGAGCGGCAGATCAGCCGCATCGAAGCAGAATCAGACGACGTTGCCGGTAGCCGGGTCGGTCGGGTGGACGGCGGTGTCGTTCAGGCTGGGGACTATCACCACCAGCAGGACGGCGGGGCCAGCAACGTCAGCAACTCCGGCACGTTCATCAACACTGCAAACGGCCCTCTGCACACGGGTAGCGGCGATCAGAACAACGAGATCCGCAATGGTGGCCCTGTTACGTTCAACGGTGACGGCGGTAGCTACGTCGAACGGGGCAGGGCACAGCAGTGGTTCGGCGGCGGCCACCGCAGCGACCGCGAGCAGTGAGCGACGAGAGGGGCGGTGCCAGGTTCGAGACGACGAACGGGCCGGTCCACCTCGGCTCGGGGAATCAGATCTTCATCGGCGCCGACTACTACCTGGAACACAGGACGACGGCCGAGCCCTGGCGGGTGGCGCTGGACCAGCGTCTCGGTCTCGCCGAGTGCTTTGTGCCGCCACCCGGCTACGGAGAGGTCGTGGAGAGGCTTGGATCGGCGGGTGCAACTGTGCTGCTGGCCGGGTCTCCGGGGGACGGGCGTCGGACGGCCGGGATCATGGCGCTGCACCGGGTGGGCGGTGACGACAGGCTGTTCCGGGAGACGCCGCTACCAGGAGAGCGGGAGCGGCTTCCGGACCCGGAACCAGGAGAGCGGCTGCTGCTGAACCTGTCCGGGCTGCCCGAGGCGGAGTACGTGCGTGCGGCCGGCTTTCTGCTTCGGTGGCGGGGCAAGATCGCGGAGGCCGGAGCCAAGATGGTTGCGGTGCTTCCCTCGACCGACAGGGCCTTGGTTGATTCCGCGCTCCAGCCCCTGCTGCTGGAGATCGGCCGTCCGAGAGAGCAGGCGGTGCTTCGCCGGCACCTCATCGGCGCGGCCGTGCCGTTCGACCTCGACGACCTCCGGGCGGAGGTACCGTCCGGGCGACTCGGTGGTCTCGCCATGCGGGACATGCGTCGGCTCGCCGTCCTGGTACGTCAGGCCCGGGCAGCGGATCGGAGTGGCCGTGGCATTCGTGGTTGGCTCCAGGAAACGCTCTCGGCCCTGAGCGATCGCAGTGACGATGTGGCGGCCCAGGTGGTTGCGCTCGACTCGGGTGATCAGCGAGCGCTGTTGTTCACGGCGGCGATGCTGGAGGGCGCGCCGGCGGACGCGGTGTTCTACCATACCGACCGTCTGCTCGGCCTGGTGGAGCACACTCCGGACGGCAGGCCCCAGTTGGAACGGGCTGATCTCGCAGAGCGGCTCGGCAAGCTGCCGTTGAGGGTTGTCGACGGCCGGATCCGGTTCACCTCGCTGGCCTACGACAGTGCGGTACGGGCCCACTTCTGGACCTACTTCCCGGGTCTGCGCGAGCAGTTCGGCAGATGGGTGGCGGGGGCGGTCGAGAAGCCGGTATCCATGCCGAACCTGGACGATCGGACCAGGCTGGTCGGCCGCTTCACGGAGCAGAGCCTACGGATGGGGGAGTGGGCCCTGCTCCAGCGGCTGGCGGGAATGTGGGCTGAAGACCCTCGGCACGGTGAGGAGGCGTACGTCGTCATCCGGCTGGGGTTGGAGGACGAGCGCTACGGTGCCGGGTTTCGTAGCTGGCTCTACGACCAGGCGACGAAGGGAGGGCTTCAGCCGAGTTCTGTCCGTGTCTTGGCACGAGTCTGCGCCGAGGTACTCGCCCGGACTCACCCGGACCAGGCGCTGGTCCGGCTGCACCACCTTGCGAGGGGAACCGTCGGCAGTGTCGTCACGGAGGCTCGCGACACGCTCTTCGCCCTCGTCAGGCAGGACAGGCGGCTCTACCGGAAGCTGCTGGCGCGGATGGCCGATCATCTGGACGCGTATCGGGACGGCGGGCAGGACGCCGAGCTGTACCTGAGCCTGATGGAGCCGACGTGTTTCGGTACCGAGCCGGATGAGGAGGTCCGCTGTCTGCGGGGCGTACTGGCTACGGACCCGCCAGCGCGGTCGAGGGCTGGAGTCGGAAGGTGGCTGGCGGCGGCCGCCGTCGCGCCGCCGCGTGAGGGCGAGCGGTTGCTGGACACCCTGGTGGGTGTCGTCGATGACCGGGCCGATCTGCTCGGCCGGCTCTACCTGGGGGCCTACGACTGGGCCGCTGCCGCGCAGCCCGTGGACGGACGGGCGCGGCGCGCCGAGGTGGCGTCGCGGTTGTGGCAGAAGATCGATAGCGCGCAGGGCATCGGGCCGGTGGGCTCGGCAGGGGCGCGGCGGACTGGGGAGAGGACCACGTGAACTCCGTGGGAAAGATGCGAACGGCGCTGCTCGTCACTGCGGCTGCGGTGGTGCCGGTCGCCCTCGGATCATGGGCGGGGTGGCCCGTCTGGCTGTGGGTGGTGTTGGCCGTCGGGATCGCGCTGCCTGTGCTGCTGACATCAGCGACGCGAGTTCGGCCGGCTACAGCTGGGCCGCAGCGCGTGCCGTCGGCTGCACCGGTGGCGGGGCCGCCACCGGTGCAGGTGGCTCCCGTCGAACTGCCGTACCACGAAACCGTGGTGTCGGGGGTGGCGCTCCCGAGCGCTGTGCCGGACTACGACTTCGTCTTCTCCGCGACAGTCTGGTGGAGACCGGTGCCGAACGGGAGCGGGCTGGTGCACGCCGCGCCGGGAAGCCTCGCGATCGAGATGGTGCTGGCCCGGGCGCGGGCGGTGACCGAGCGTGAGCATCCAGGTCGCCTGGACCTCGTCCGGCACCGGTTGGACGGTGTGCTCGGCACACAGAGCCCGGACACTTCCGGGCTGGTGGTGGCGATGGCCGGGAGGGTTTCGCTGGGCCTTCCTGAGGCGGACCGGGACCGACTGGGAAAACTCGCGGAGGTTCGGAAGGCGGAGGAGGTCTGGGAACACGAGAGGCGATACGAGCGGAGCAAACGGGCGTACCTGGGAGAGGACGTGCTCAGTTCGCCGGGCCGTGCAGTGGTGTGGTGGTTGTCCCGGCACGACGAGGAGGTGCAGGGGGCGGTCGACATGATCGGGCCGCTGGCACAGCTCTCGGCAGCGGCGAATGACCGTGCGGTGGACGGGCTTTACGAGCATCTGGTGGCCCGGAAGAGTCCGCAGGGGATCCCCTTCCTGGACGATGTCGCGCCCCGGGCTGGCGAAGGGCACGACGAAGGGTCGGAGGCGACCGGTTGGGGTGCGCCGCCACCTGGGCATGTGGGCCCGAGCGGGCTGAGCCGGGGGCCGGCGGTGATCGGGCCGTTGAGTGACCTGATGGACGACGTCGACTTGGCTGAGGAGGTTGAGCGCACCGTCTATGCGCACCGGGTGGCCCGGTTGACCGAGGCGGCGGGGCGACCGGAAGCGGCGGCGCTGATCCTGGAGAGCCTCAGCGGGTCAGGTCTGGCGGCGCCGCATTCTGCGCCGGACTTCGTCGCCGGGCGAGTGCGCCCTGTTGAGTCGGAGGAGGCCGACGAGGGGGTCGGCAGTATCGAGCGTGTCGAGGGCACTCGTGACTCGTCGGCTACAGCCTGGGAGCCGGGGGCCGGAGCTGAGCCGGGGGTGGCGGGCGTGTCCGCGCAAGGGTGGGGTGGGGCCGATCAGTCGCACAGGTGATCCAGTGGGGGGCTGGTTTTTGGGCGGGTGTTCGAGCCGGTCGGGTTATCTCATATGACTGTTCCTGTTCGTCGGTCGAGATCGTTGGTGACGGGTAATGCTGAGCCGACCGGGTGGCGGGTGCCGTGCAGCAGAGCCCCGTTCCGCCGTGCCGGTCGGCCTTGTCGACGCGCCCAGAAAGGCTCGCCCGGTGACACAGCCGTTCGAACTCCCGTCCTTCTACGTGCCGCACCCGGCGCGTCTCAACCCCCATCTGGAGCAGGCCCGCGCCCACTCCGCCGAGTGGGCGCGGGAGATGGGCATGCTGGAGGGATCGGGCATCTGGACCCGGGCCGACCTGGACGCCCACGACTACGGCCTGCTCTGCGCCTACACCCACCCCGACGCCTCCGCCGAGGCGCTGTCGCTGGTCACCGACTGGTACGTGTGGGTGTTCTTCTTCGACGACCACTTCCTGGAGATCTACAAGCGGACCAACGACCGGGCGGGCGGGAAGGCGTACCTGGACCGGCTGCCGCTCTTCATGCCGGCCGACCCCGGCGCCCCGCTGCCCGAGCCCACCAACCCCGTCGAGGCCGGACTGGCCGACCTCTGGCGGCGCACGGTGCCGTCGATGGGCGAGGACTGGCGGGTCCGGTTCGCGGAGAGCACCCGGAACCTGCTCGACGAGTCGCTCTGGGAGCTCGCCAACATCAACGCGGGCCGGATCGCCAACCCGGTCGAGTACATCGAGATGCGCCGTAAGGTCGGCGGCGCGCCCTGGTCGGCCGGGCTGATCGAGTACGCGGCCGGGGCCGAGGTGCCGGCGGAGGTGTCGGGCGCGCGCCCGCTGCGGGTGCTGCGGGACGCCTTCTCGGACGGGGTCCACCTGCGCAACGACCTGTTCTCGTACCAGCGCGAGGTCGAGGACGAGGGCGAGCTCAGCAACGGCGTCCTGGTGCTGGAGAAGTTCCTGGACTGCACCACGCAGGAGGCGGCCGAGGCCGTCAACGGCCTGCTCACCTCGCGGCTCCAGCAGTTCGAGAGCACCGTGTTCACCGAACTCCCGCAGCTGTTCGCCGACTCCGGCCTCGACCCGGCGGGCTGCGCCAAGGTGCTGGCGTACGTCAAGGGGCTGCAGGACTGGCAGGCCGGCGGGCACGAGTGGCACATGCGGTCCAGCCGGTACATGAACGGCGGCGGGGCGGTGGCCGGTGCGGCCACCTGGTGGGACCCGTTCGCGATCGGCGGGGTCGGGACGTCGGCGCTGGACGTGCTGCGCTCCGGCGCGCTGAGCGACCTCGCCGACGAGCTGGGCTCGTTGAGCCGTTCCGGACCGGCCTCGCGGGCCCCCGGGGCACAGGGGCCCGGCGCGGTCGGGTTCCCGTTCGCGTCGCTGGAGTCGCCCGGGACGGGGCTGATCGGCGGATCGCACGGTGACGTCGAGCCCGGGGTGCGGCGGGCGCGTTCGCACGCCCACGTGCCGTTCCAGGAGGTCGGCCCGTCCCGACTGCCCGAGTTCCGGCTGCCGTTCACCGTCGAGCTGAGCCCCTACCTGGACCTCTCACGGCTCAACACGGCCGAGTGGGCTCGTCGGACGGGGATGCTGGAGCCCCAGCCGGGCGTGCCCGGCTCGGACATCTGGACCGCCGAGAAGGTCGCCGACTACGACTTCCCGCTCTGCGCGGCCGGCATCCACCCGGACGCCAGCGCGGCCCAACTCGACCTCACCTCGGCCTGGTTGACTTGGGGCACCTACGCGGACGACTACTTCCCCGCGGTGTTCGGGCAGACCCGCGACCTGGCGGGGGCCAAGGCCGTCAACGCGCGGCTCTCGGACTTCATGCCGGTCGACGGCGAACCGGCCCCCGTGCCGGGCAACGCGCTGGAGCGCGGACTGGCCGACGTCTGGGCGCGGACCACCGGACCGATGCCGGTCGAGGCCCGGCGGCGGTTCCGCGAGACCGTCGAGAAGATGACGCTGAGCTGGATCTGGGAGCTCGGCAACCAGGCCCAGAACCGGATCCCGGACCCGGTCGACTACCTGGAGATGCGCCGGGCCACCTTCGGGTCCGACCTCACCATGAGCCTCTGCCGGCTGGCCCACGGGCAGGTCGTCCCGGCCGGCGTCTACGCGAGCGGCTCGATGGGCTCGCTGGAGAACGCGGCCGCCGACTACGCCTGCATGATGAACGACCTCCACTCGTACCAGAAGGAGGTGCAGTTCGAGGGCGAGGTGCACAACATGGTGCTGGTGGTGCAGAACTTCTTCGACTGCGACTACCCGGCGGCGGTCCGGATCGTCGACGACCTGATGCACTCGCGGCTGGCCCAGTTCCAGCACGTCGCGGCGAACGAGTTCCCGGTGCTGTACGACGACTTCGAGCTGGAGGCGGACGCTCGGGCGATGCTCGACGGGTACGTCCGGGAGCTGGAGAACTGGCTGGCCGGGATCCTGATCTGGCACCGGGACTGCCGGCGGTACCGGGAGGAGGACCTGCTGCGGCACTTCGGCACCGGGGCGGCCCGGGCGGAGGGCGAGGCGGCCGCGGGAGAGGCGGTTCCCGCGGGGGGTGCGGCGCCGGAGCCGGACGGGGCGGGGTTCGCGTGGTTCGGTCCGACCGGGCTGGGCACCGCGGCGGCGCGGCCGGCGGCGGTGGCGCGTGCGGGGGCGGGAGCGGCCGGTGGTGCGGTGGAGGCGGTGCCGCGTCCGGGCGCGGTGCCGGCCGGGCCGACCGGGTTCGGCACGGTGGGGGCGCAACCGCTGCCGGTCGCCGGGGTCTCGCACGTCGGGTAGCGGGTAGCGGGTAGCGGGTAGCGGGTAGCGGCTGGTTCTGCTGTGGACGTGCGGTGGCCCGTCGGGGAGTCTTCCGGCGGGCCGCCGTCCTGTTCGGGGGCCGGGCGGGGAGAAGGGAGGGGAGGCGGTCGGCGGGCCTGCGGAGGGGGTGCGGGGAGGGCCGGACCGCGTGGACGCGCGGGTGGGCGGGGGACTGGCTAGGGTGGCGAAAAGGGACAAAACGCCGCACGAGAGGGCTTCGCCATGCCTGTGCCACCCGAGGGAACGCCCTGCTGGGCCGACGCGATGTTCACCGACCTGGAGGGCGCCAAGGCGTTCTACGGGGACGTACTGGGCTGGACCTTCGGCGAGTCCTCGTCCGAGTACGGCGACTACACGCAGGCCTATTCGGACGGCAAGGCGGTCGCCGCGATCGTCCCGCCGATGCCGGGCCAGGACGGCGACACGGTCACGTCGGCCTGGTGCCTCTACCTGGCCTCGCCGGACGCCGCCGCCACCGCCGAGAAGATCCGCGGCAACGGCGGCGAGGTCCTGATGGGCCCGATGCAGGTCGGCGAGTTCGGCACGATGGTGATCGCCAAGGACCCGGGCGGCGTCGTCTTCGGCGTCTGGCAGGGCGGCACCCACGAGGGCTTCGAGAAGCAGGCGGCGACCGGCGCCTACACCTGGGCCGAACTGGTCACCCGCGAGCCCGGCCCCGCCGACGCTTTCTTCCCCGCCGTCTTCCCCTACACCGTCCAGCGGATGGACGCCGGCGACGTCGACTACAAGATCTTCCAGGTCGGCGGGGCGCCGGCGCTCGGCCGGATGAAGGCGGGCCCGGACGACCTGCCGCCCGAGGCGCCGAACTACATCAGCGTCTACTTCGCGGTCGACGACTGCGACGCCACCGTCGCCAAGGTCACCGGGCGCGGCGGGAAGCTCTACTTCGGCCCGATGGACAGCCCCTTCGGCAAGTTCGCGGCGGTCGGCGACCCGCAGGGCGCGGCGTTCGGCGTCATCGACCTCGGCACGACCGTCGGCGACATGCCTGCGATGGTGGCCGAGTGAGCGGGAACACCGAACGCGCCGACCTGCTGCAGACCCTGGACAAGCACCGGGGCTTCCTGCGCTACACCGTCCGCGACCTCACCGACGAACAGGCCGCCCGGCGCACCACGGCCAGTGCGCTGAGCCTGGCCGGCCTGATCAAGCACGTCTCCGGGGTGGAGGCCCGCTGGATGCGGTTCGCGGTCGGCGGCGCGACCGCGATGGAGGCCGAACAGGTCGACTGGGAAGGCCAGTTCAGGATGGCCGAGGACGAGACCCTGACCGGACTGCTCGCCGCCTACGAGCGGGTCGCGGCCGACACCGACGAACTGGTCGCCACCCTGCCCGACCTCGACGCCGCCCACCCGCTGCCCCAGGCACCGTGGTTCGAACCGGGTGCCTCCTGGTCGGTCCGGCGGGTGCTGCTGCACGTCATCGCCGAGACCGCGCAGCACGCCGGGCACGCCGACATCATCAGGGAGTCGCTGGACGGCGCGAAGACGATGGGCTGAGCGGGCGCTCCCCGTCCCCGAACTCCACCCCGAGCAGCTCGCGCAGCGCCCGGTCGCCGTCCGGCGTCACCCGCAGCGCCCGGCCGGAACCGATCCGCTCCACCCAGGCCCGGTCCAGCGCGGTCCGGCACAGTACGGCCCCGAACGCGCCGCCCAGGTGCCCGCGCCGCTCCGTCCAGTCCAGGCAGCTGCGCACCACCGGGCGCCCGCCCCCGCGCCCGGACCGGGCGGGCAGCTCCACGCCCAGCTCGGCCAGCCACGCCCGGCCCCGCTCGGTGAGGGCCGGTCCGGCGTCGTCCGCCACCAGCCCGCGCGCCAGGACGGCGTCGCTGACCGCCACGCCGAGCCGGCCCGCCAGGTGGTCGTAGCAGGTACGGGCGCGCGCCTCCGCACTCATCCGGGTGGACTCGCGCAGGGAGCGCGGGGCCGGGGCGTCCGCCGGGGCGGCGGGCGAGAAGGTCGACAGGTCCTCGATCAGCGTGGCCACGTCCGGACCGGCCAGCCGGACGTACCGGTGCCGGCCCTGCCGCTCCTCGGCCAGCAGGCCGCCGGCGATCAGACGGGACAGGTGCTCGCTCGCCGTCGACGGCGCCACGCCCGCGTACCGGGCCAGCTCGCCGGCGGTCCAGGCCCGGCCGTCGAGCAGGGCGGTGCAGAACGTGGCGCGGGTCGGGTCGGCGAGCAGTCCGGCGAGCTGGGCGAGCGACATGGCTCCATGGTGCCGCGCGGACGGTTCGGCGGACACCGAACCGTCCCGTGCCTAGCGTGAGGGCCATGCGTACCCCGGTCGTCAGTTCCGCCGCCGCTTCGTCCACCGCCGTTCCCGTTCCCGTTCCCGTTCCTGCTCCCGTTCCCGTTCCCGTTCCCGCTACCGCTCCCAGCTCGGGTGCGGGTGCGTCCGCGCCGTCGACGGTGCGGTTCGACCGGTACGAGGACGTCACGGCCGCGCTCGCCGATCCCGCCCTGGTGCCGGTGCCGGCCGCCCCGGGGCCGGCCGGCGGCATGGCCTGGCTGCGCGCGACGGTCGCCCGGTTCAGCGCGGGCGAGCGGCACGCCGTACGCCGGGCGGGTGTCGAGGCGGACCTCGCCCGGCTCGACCCGGACGCGCTGCGGGTGGCGGCCGCCGCGGGGTTCGAGCCGGACGCCCGGTTGCGGACCGTCCGGGTGCTGGCGCAGGCACTGGGGCTGGCCGAGCCGGAGGCGGTCGCGAGGGCGGTCACCGTGGTGGCGCGGGCCTACTTCGTCGAGCAGCCGGACGACCCGGAGGCCGACGCGGCGGTGGCCTGGCTGCTGCCCCGGATGCGGTCCGTCGGCGGGGACGCGGGCGGTGAGGGCGCGGACGGTGGGCGCGCGGGTGGTGGGCGTGCGGATGGCGGGGGTGCGGGCGGCGGGGGTGCGGGCGGCGAGGGCGGAGCCGCCGGTCCCGCCGGTACGCCGGGGGAGGACGAACGGGCCGCCAACCGGATCGGCCTGCTCGTCCAGGCCTGCGACGCCACCGCCACCCTGGTCGAGAACGCCCGCCGTGCCGCCGAGGGGGCGGGCGCCGCCGACCCGATTGCGGCGGCGCTGCACCACGACCCGCCCGTCCGGGCGATGCGCCGCCACGCCGCCCGGGACACCGAGGTGGGCGGAGTGCCGGTCCCCGCCGGGGCGCAGGTGGTGCTCGACGTCGCCGCCGCCCAGGCCGGCCGCCCCGGGCTGCCGCCGCTGACCTTCGGCGCCCCGCCCCGGCTCTGCCCCGGCCGCACGCACGCGCTGGCCGTCGCCTCCGGCATCCTGCACGGCGCCTCGGACCCGACCGGGCCTGTACCCGCCTCCCCCGGAGAGATACCGCCCGCCGGCGACCCCGCCGGGCTCGTCCCCGCCATGGTCGACCACGTCCTCGCCCTGGCCGGGACCTGGACCGGGTGGGACGGGCGCCCGGTCACCGTCGACGGCCGCACCTTCACCCCGCACAAGGCGATCCGCCGGGTCGCCGACCATCTCCTCGACCACCTGGCCGAGTTGGAGGCGCGGCTGGCCGGCGAGCCGACCCAGCCCGACCACTGGCACGCCTCGGCCGTCACCACCCCGGCCGACCTCGCGCCGTTCACCGCCGCCGACCTCGACGAGGCGCGCAGCCGGCTCACCCGGCTGGCCCGGATCTGGGCCGCCCGGTACGCCGCACTCACCCCCGACCAGCTCGACCACTCCCCGGGCATCGGCTGGTCGTTCCGCCGACTCGCCCTCCACGCCGCGGAGTCCGCGTACTACGCGGACGCCGTCGGCGACCTCCGCCCGTTCGAGAGGACCACCCGATGAGCGCCTCGGCCCCCACTCCGTTCGCCGCCCTCCACCGCCGGGCGGGCGAGCCCCTGCTGCTCCCCAACGCCTGGGACCACGCCTCCGCCGCCCTCCTCGCCGAGCAGGGCTTCCCCGCCATCGGCACCACCAGCCTGGGCGTCGCCGCAGCCGCCGGACTCCCCGACGGCGCCGCCGCCACCCGCACGGAGACCCTCCGGCTGGCCCGCCGCCTCGGCCGCACCGGCCGCTACCTGCTCTCCGTCGACGTCGAGAACGGCTTCAGCGACGACCCCGAGGAAGTCGCCGCCCTGGCGGTCGAGTTGGCCGGGGCGGGCGCCGTCGGCATCAACCTGGAGGACGGCCGGGCGGACGACACGCTCGCCCCCGCCGCCCTGCACGCCGCGAAGATCGCCGCGGTCAAGGCCGCCGCCCCCGGACTCTTCGTCAACGCGCGCACCGACACCCACTGGCTGGCCGTGCCGGACCCGGGTCCGGAGACCGGGCGCCGGCTCGCCGCCTACCAGGAGGCCGGTGCGGACGGGGTGTTCGTCCCCGGCCTCACCGATCCGTCCGCGATCGAGGAGCTCTGCGCCACCCTCGACGTCCCGCTGAACATCCTCTACAGCCCCGCGGGGCCGACCGTCCCGCACCTCGCCGACCTCGGCGTCTCCCGGGTCAGCCTCGGCTCCCTCCTCTACCGCACCGCGCTGGCCGCCGCCGTGGCCGGAGCCACCGCGATCCGGGCCGGCGCCCCCGCCCCGAGCCCCGGCGCCGAGGTCCCCGGCTACGCCGCGGTGCAGGCGTTCCACCACGACCGGCCCGGGCCGGGGGCCGCGTCCGACCGGGGGTGACGGGGCACCGTGGGGGGCGGGGTTCGGCTCCCTACCGCTCCGGTGGGCTCCCCGGCCCGGTCGACGGGTTTCCGGGCCCGGCCGACGGGCGAGCGGGTGAACTGCGCCCCGGAAGGTTCGATCGCGGACGCCCCTGAGGTATCCCTGCCCGGGACCTGCGCAACCGTCGGATCGGCGCCGAAGCACGGCCCGGGACAGGTGGATCCATGAGTTCGACCGTCAGACAGCGACGCCTCCGGGCCGGCGCCCTCTCCGTCCTCCTCGCCGCCGCGACGCTCGGCACGGCCGCCCCCGCCTCCGCGGCGCCCGAGGACGACCCCTACCGCTCGCTCAGTCCCGAGATCCGGGCGATCATGGCCAAACCGGCCTACCAGCACGCCCAGTGGGGCCTGCTGGAGATCGACGACACGACCGGCGAGGTCATCCACTCGATCTACCCGGACCAGTTCTTCATCCCCGGGTCGACGGCCAAGCTGGTCAGCGTGTCCGGCGCCTGGCACACCCTCGGCGGCGACCACCGCTTCACCACACCGGTCCAGGCCGTCGGCAGCCGGGACGGGGAGGTCCTGAACGGCTCGCTCGTCGTGATCGCCCAGGGCGACCTCACGATGGGCGGCCGGACGGCACCCGACGGTTCCGTCTCCTTCACCCCCATCGACCACACCTACGCGAACGACGTCCCCGGGGCGACCCTCACCCCCGAGAACCCGCTCGCGGGCCTCGACGAGATCGCCGGGCAGGTGCGGCAGGCGGGCATCACCGAGGTCCACGGTGACGTCGCCGTCGACTCCCGCCTGTTCACCTCGTTCCCCGATCTGGACCCGAGCCCCACCCCGCTGATCATCAACGACAACGTCATCGACCTGCTCACCACCCCGACCGCCCCCGGCCAGGCCGCCCAGCTCAGCTGGCGCCCGCAGGTCGCGCCGTACCAGGTGGAGTCGACGGTGCAGACCGTCGCCGCCGGCGGCCCGACCGAGCTCGCCGTCTCCGCCTCGCCCGACGGCACCCGCATCACCCTGACCGGGACGATCGCCGCCGACGCGCCCCCGACGCTCCGGATCTCGCCCGTCCAGGACCCGGCCGCCTTCGGCCGCACCGCCCTGATCGAGGCCCTCGCCCGGGCCGGCGTCACCGTCACCGCGCCGCCGACCGGCCCGAACCCGGACGGCACGCTGCCGGACTCCTACGAGGGCACGCAGCGCGTCGCCGCCTACGTCTCCCCGGTCTTCGCCGAGTACACCCGGCTGATCCTGAAGGTCAGCCACAACCTCGGCGCCAACCTGAGCATCTGCCTGATGGCCGTGGCGGCCGGCAGCCACCAGTGCGAGGACGGCTTCCCCGTGCTCAACGCCTTCCTCCGGCAGGCCGGCATCGACCCCACCCAGGTGCAGCTCCTCGACGGGCGCGGCGGCAACCCCGTCGACCGGGTGACCCCGCGCGTCGAGAACCAGATCCTCCACTACTGGCAGGGCACGCCCGAGGCGACCCGGTTCCGCGAGGCCCTCCCGATCCTCGGCGTCGACGGCAGCCTCGCCTCCGTGTGCGAGGGCTGTCCCACCTGCCCCGGGAAGGGCAAGGTGTGGTCCAAGCCCGGCACCGTCGCCGGCTTCGACGCCGTCAACAACCGCATCGCCGTCGGCGCCCAGACCCTGGGCGGTTACCTCGACGCGGGCCACGGCCGCCTCCACACCTACTACCTGGCCGTCAACGGCGCCTCCGCGCCCGACATCGAAGGCGTCGTCCAGCTCATCAACGACGAGGCGCTCATCTCCGGCCTCCTGCAGCAGCAGGCCGAGGCCCGTTCCTGACCCCGGACCGGTTCCGTGCGCCACCACTCGAAGGCCCCGGCCGCCCCACCCGGGCGCGGCCGGGGCCTTCGGCGTTGCGGTGAACGGCGGCCCGCTGTTTCCGTGACCGGCCGCCCGCGTTGTTTCCGTGACCGGCCGTCCCCGCTGTTGCCGTGACCGGCGGCCCGCCGTTTCCGTGACCGGCCGTCCGCCGTGTAGGACTGGGACCCGGCGGCCCGACGGGATTCCCGGGCGGGCCGCCGTCCGGAAGCCACCGCCGTCCGGAAGCCACCGCACGAACACCGCCCCTCCCCGCCGGGGAGGGACCACGGAGAGGGGGAGCCCGTGTCCACGCCCGCCATGCGGCCCGACGCGAGCGAGGTCTACCGCCGGTACCTGAGCGCCGTGCTGCTCCACGGCCACGCGAGCGCCAAGGCGTGCGAACTCGGGGCCACCGACCTGTACGCGCTGAACATCCTCCAGCTGTCCGGGCCGATGACCCCCGGGGAACTGGCCGGCCGTACCGGACTGACCACCGGCCCGACCACCCGGCTCGTCGACCGGCTGGAGCAGGCGGGCTACGTGCGCCGGGCGGCCGATCCCGGCGACCGGCGCAAGGTCATCGTCGAACCGGTCGGCGGGCCCGCCGACCTCGACCGTGTCATGGCCCCGGCCCGGCAGCGGGTCGGCGAGATCCTCGCCGGGTACTCGGCGGAGCAGCTCGACGTCCTCTTCGACTACTTCGCCCGGGCCGCCGACGCCTACCAGGGCGCGGCGGACCGGCTCCGCACCGGGAGCGCGGGGACCGCCGGGACCGCGGAGCACTGACGGCGGCGGCGGGCGGGCGCTCGGCGGCTACGGCCGGGCGCCGGAGCGGCCCGGCGCGCGGCCCGACAGGCTCCGGCCCAGCACCAGCACGCTCAGGCCGAACATCAGGACGCCCAGCGGGACGTGCACCGACGGCACGTGCGCGACGCCCAGCACCACCTGCGCCGACGCCAGCACGAGGAACCCGGACGCGTAGAGGACCGGCCGGGCCGGTCCGCCACCCGGCCGCCACGCGAGGACCGCGGCGAGCACGTACACCATCGACGCGCCGTACATCACGCGCGCTCCCACGCTGTGCAGCACCTCGATGTGGGAGGAGGAGAGCAGCAGACCGGCGGTCGCGGCCTGGAAGAAGAGGGCCAGGGTCTGCAGGGCTATCGAGACCTGCACGAACGTGGAGCTGCGGTGTTCCATCGGCGTCTGCACGGCCATGGTGCGGTCCCCTCTTCTGCCTCGCGGCGGTGATCGGTACTGTCTCGGTAGTCCGACGACGCAGGCCCGCGGAATGTGAGGCCAAGCGCCGGCATCCGGTACCGGGACCGCCGACGCGGCGCCTGCGGAGCGGACGGGAGGCAACGAGGAACCAGGGAGCGGGCGCGGCCATGAGCACCACATCAGGGCCGGGGCACGGACGGCCCCGGCCGGTCGCGGGCGAGGTCCTCGACGGCGAGCGGCGACACCTCGTCAACCTCTCCTACCGGCTGCTCGGTTCGCTCACCGAGGCCGAGGACGCCGTCCAGGAGACCTACGCCCGCTGGTACGCGATGTCGCGGCAGCGGCAGGAGGCCGTCGAGTCGCCCGGCGCCTGGCTGACCACCGTGGCCGGCCGCATCTGCCTGGACCAGCTCGGCTCGGCCCGGGTCCGGCGCGAGCGCTACGTCGGCGAATGGATCCCCGAGCCGCTGCCCGACCGGGCGGAGTGGATCGGCGGACCGGCGGGCGGCGGCGGGGCCGAACCCCCCGACCCGGCCGACCGGGTCACCCTGGACGAGTCGGTGAACATGGCCTTCCTCGTCGTGCTGGAGACGATGACGCCGGCCGAACGCGTGGCGTTCGTCCTGCACGACGTCTTCCGGTACTCCTTCGCCGAGATCTCCGCGATCGTCGGCCGGACGCCGGCGGCCTGCCGGCAGCTGGCGTCCTCGGGTCGCCGCCGGGTCCGCGCGGCACAGGGTCCGGCGGTTTCGCAGGCCGTACCGGCCGCACCGGCCGCACCGGCCGTCGGGCAGACCGGGCAGACCGGGCAGGCGGCGCGGGCCGGTCAGGCGGGGCTGGTGCGGCACTTCAAGGAGGCGTGGGAGGCCAGGGACATCAGGGCCCTCGTCGGCCTCCTCGACCCCGAGGCCACGATGATCGCCGACGGCGGCGGCCTGGTCGGTGCCGCCCTCCGCCCGGTCCAGGGCGGCGAGCGCATCGCCCAGTACCTGATCCACATCGCGGAGAAGGCCCCCGGGCTGACGCTCCTGGAACGCTCGGTCAACGGCCGGCCCGGCCTGGTCGCCCAGCACACCGGCGTCACCGTGACCGTGGCGGCCTTCGAGCTCACCGGCGACCGCGTCACCCGCATCTGGGCCGTCCGCAACCCGGAGAAGCTCCGTGCCTGGCCGGGGACCGACCAGGGCTGACCGCTCCCCCGCACGGGGGCGTGGTCACTGACGGTCGGTCGAGGCGGTCGAGGCGCGGCGCTGCTCCAGCCAGTTCCGGCTCAGGTCGGCCCACACGCCCTGGTACTCCTGGAAGGCCGGCCGCAGCCCGTCGTGGGTGAGCTCGTCGGCGGGCGTCGAGTCCAGGAGGAATTCGAGGTCGTCGGCGAGGCGCTGGAACCGGTACTGCGTCTCCTCCATCAGGACCCACCGCGACCGCCAGTTGAAGAACGGCTCGATGGCCCCGAGGAGGGTGACGCACGCGACGAGGGCGAAGGCCAGGCCGGCCCAGACGTTCAGGCTCTGCAGGCCCAGGATGATCGTCGAGGCGGCCGACAGCGAGAGCGTCGTGACCTTGAGGACCGTCGAGGACCGGCGGAACCGCCGCTTCTTCCGGCGGGCGTACTCGTTGCCCTCACGGACCTTCCCCAACAGCCGACCGGCCGCCGCCACGGGATCCGACCCGGCGCCCGCACCAGGACCCTGAGTTTCCATCTCGCCCCCAACTCGAACGTCCCGGCGAATCCCGGGTACGACCCGTCGACCCTAGGACCTCCGGCCACCCCCGGCGAGCCGGCCCTCCGCGGCACGGTCGGGAGGAGGACGGGCGCCCCCTGCCGGCATGACGCTCCGCCAGGCGGCGGCGCCTGGCGGAGCGTCATGCCGCAACCGCCACGTGCGCGCCGCCCGAGCGGACTACTTCGTCCCCGGCGTCCACGTCATGCCCAGCCGGTACGCCCGGGAGATGGTGTCCTGGATGCCCGGACCGTCCTGCGGGGTGAACCACCTCACCTCGCGCCCGACGACGAGTTCGCCCTTCCGCCGCTTGATCAGGGCGATCGCGCACGCGTGTGCGTGCGGCGGGCAGTCGTCGAGCCGCACCTCGAACCGGTCACCGCGGTCGGAGGCGAGGGTCACCACGGCATCCAGGCCGCGGAAGTCCCCGCCGCCGCCGTAGATGTAGACGAAGAGCAGCAGCTTCGAGAACTCGGCCTGGTGGTCCAGGTTGATCACGAGGTTCTCGCCCGCAGCCCGCGCGCCGGTCCGGTCGTCCGCGTCCAGCGCGACGTACGGGAAGTGGCCCACCGCGCCGAACGAGTTCCCGAGCGCCTGGACGACGGTCTTGCCGCCGTCACTGAACCTGATCATGCAGCCGAGATCGAGGTCCACGTCCTTGGCCGTTCCCGCCCGCAGTGAGGCCCGCACCCTCTGGAACAGGCCCCGCGCCTCCCCGGCCTCCCGCCGGGCGGCGGCCTGCGGCGAGGTCCAGTTCAGGTTGACCCGGATGAGACCGGATGTCACGCCGTGCTTGTCCAGGGAGACGACGGGGGACGCCTTCGTCAGGACTACTGCTCCGGAGGCCATGGTTTCGACACCTTTCCGGGGGGACGGGTCCGCGGGACCGGTGGCCCTTGCTGGGCTTGGTGGACATCAAAGCCCCGGCCCGTGCCGGCGGGCCCGGCCTTCGCTGATTCGTGATCGCTCCGACATCGGATCGCTCTCCGTACCGGCGGGCGGTGCGCGGAGCCTCCTTGCACCGGAAGCGCCGGAAGCGCCGGAAGCGCCGGACGCACCGGACGCACCGGAAGCGCCGGACGCACCGGACGCACCGGAAGCGCCGGACGCGCCGGACGCGCCGGAGTCGGCCGTGCTCGCGCAGGCCCGCCGGGAATGTGCCCCGTCGGCTCTTTCTAGGACGGAAACCGTCCTAGACGCCTCCTACTGTCTGTCGCGAAGGCACTGACCGGAACGGTGATTTGGAGGGATCCGTCATGATCCTCGTGATCGGAGCGACCGCGCACTTCGGGCGGCAGACGGTGGAGGCGCTGGCGGGCGCCGGACGGCAGGTCCGGGCCCTCTCGCGCACCCCCGAGCGGGCCGGACTGCCCGAGGGCGTCGAGGTGGTGCGCGGCGACCTGACCCGGCCGGAGACGCTCGGGCCCGCGCTGGACGGCGTCACCGAGCTGTTCCTGGTGCTGCCCTACGGCACGGACGCACGGCCACTGCTGGACCGGGTGCGGCAGGCAGGCGTGCGGCAGGTCGTGTTCCTGTCCTCGGGCGCCGTCACCGACGGCGCGGACCCGCAGCCCGATGTGATCGCCGCCTACCACGCGCGGGTGGAGCAGGAGATCAAGGCGACGGGCGTCGACTGGACGTTCCTGCGCCTGTACTTCCCGGCGATCAACTCGCTGGCCTGGGCCATGCAGTTGCAGGGCGGCGACGTCGTCCGCGGGCCGCACGCCGCGGCGGCCGCCTCGGTGGTGCACGAGCTCGACGTCGCGGCGGCGGCCGCCGCCGTGCTCGGCAGCGCCGAACACTCCGGCCGGGTCTACGAGCTGACCGGGCCGCAGTCGCTCACCCAGACCGAGCAGGTCGAGCTGCTCGGCCGGGCCCTGGGCCGTGAGCTGCGCTTCGAGGAGGTGGCCGCGCAGGCCGTGCGGGAGCAGCTCAGCCAGTTCATGGACGCCGACTTCGTGGGCGCTCTGCTGGACCTGATGGCGGACACGGTCGGCAAGCCGGCCCTGGTGAACGACACCGTCGAGCGGCTGACCGGCCGTCCGGCCCGCCCGTACGCGCAGTGGGCCGCGGACCACCCGGCCGACTTCCGCTGACCAGCCGCCCGGTTCCCCGCTCCCGGTTCGCCCCGACAGGAAGCACCTGCCGGGGCGGACGGGCGGCCGTACACGGGAGCACGTTCGGCGTCGGTGCCCGGTCCTCGTCCGGTGACGGCGCAGGTGGGCTCCGTGGCCACGACCCCAGTCGACCTGTGGGCCCCCGCCTGTCACCGCGCGAGACCGAACCCGGGGACACCGCCGCGCTCCTGGCCGTCCACGGCGATCCCGAGGCCACCCGGCACCTCGGCTTCGAGCCCCGCACCCGAGACCAGCCCGAGCTCGTAGGCCCCGGTGGCTACGCGCTCGGTCATCGTTCCATGCGCCTCAGCCCTTCCTCCGCAGCACCATGTACTCCTCCGGCTTGAGCAGGTCCGGGCTGTAGCGGAGTGTGCCGTCCGGCGGCGCCGTGATCAGGCGGTAGATCGACCTGTCGGTGATGCACGTGTCACCGGGCGAGGAGCCGGTCTCCCGGGACGCGTAGGTGGCCTTGCTCTCGTCGGCCTCGCTGAGCGTCCACGCGCCCTCGCACCAGGTGCCGGTGTTCGGCGTCTCGGCGCGGATCCTGCTCTTCTCCTCACTCGGCGCCGACTGGACGATGGTGAGGGTGAGGGTGGTGACGTCCCCGTTGGCGGCCTTGCGCTCGCCGACCCACGTCCCGAGGTACTTCGTGGGGACGATGCCCGGCCCCGGGTCCGTGGGGACCGCGCCGGGCGCGGGGCTGTCGTCGGCCGGATCGGGGCTCTCCGCAGCCGGGGCGGCGGGCGACGTCCCGCCCGCGGCCGGGGCGGTCGGCCCGGGTTTCGACGCGGCGGCGGAAGCATCGGCCTGCCGGTCGTTGTCCTGCAGCCGCTCGGTCAGCAGGTATCCACCGCCCAGCAGCAGTACGACGGCCAGTACGGCCGCCAGCGCGCCGTACCCCCGCCGGCCGCGCGGCTGTGGGGGCGGCCCGTAGCCCGCTGTCGTGACCGGTGCCGACGGTGCCGACGGTGCCGGGAAGGGGGTGGGGAGCGGGGTCGGCGGGTACGGTCCGGCCGGCCCCGTCGCCGGCGGGCCGAAGCCCGGCGGTGCCGGCGGGCCGAACCCGGGCACACCGCCGCCCGGTCCGGCCATCGCCGCCTCGGCCATTCGCGCCGCCCTCGCCGCCTCGGCGACCGTCCGGGCCTCGGCGGGGGCCCGGGTGCCAGGAGCCGTTGCGGGAGTCCCCGCAGTGGCCCCGTCCCCCGCGACGGTCCCCTCTCCGGCCTCCCGCTCTCCCTCCAGGTCCAGCAGCTGCACGGCACTGCGCCCGACCGCCGCGGCAAGCGCCGTCGGCAGCCAGTCCCCGTGCCCCAGCCGGGCGGCGGCCGTGCCGTCGCCGTCGAGCCGCTCCCGCAGCTGACCGGGCGTCGGACGGGCGGCCGGGTCCTTGGCCAGGCAGTCGCGCACGATCGCGTGCAGCGGCCCGGCCAGCCCGGAGATGTCCGGCTCCTCGTGCAGCACCCGGTAGAGGAGGACGGGCGCGCTCACCCCGGAGCCGAACGGCATCGTGCCCGTCGCCGCGTACGCGAGCACCGCGCCGAGCGAGAAGACGTCGCCGGCCGGCCCGGCGGGCAGCCCGTTCGCCTGCTCCGGCGACATGAAGCCCGGCGACCCGAACACCTGGCCGGACTGGGTCAGCGCGGTGGTGGCGTCCAAGGCGCGGGCGATGCCGAAGTCGATCAGGCGCGGCCCGTCCAGCGTCAGCAGCACGTTCGACGGCTTGACGTCCCGGTGCACCAGCCCGAGGCCGTGCACATGGGCGAGCGCCTCGGCGAGGCCGACGCCGAGGGTCCGCACGGCCGGCTCGGGCAGCGGCCCGAACTCCCGTACGGCGGCGGTGAGCGCGGGCCCGGCGACGTAGCCGGTGGCCACCCAGGGATGCCCGCCCTCGGTGTCCGCATCCAGGACCGGTGCCGTCCAGGTGCCGCTGACCCGCCGGGCCGCCGCCACCTCCTGACGGAACCGGGCCCGGAACTCTGGGTCCCCGGCCAGATCGCGACGGACCACCTTGACGGCGACCGTCCGCCCGCCCGTGGTCCGGCCGAGGTAGACCCGGCCCATGCCGCCCGCACCGAGCTGCCGCAGCAACCGGTACTCGCCCACCTGTCGCGGATCGTCCGCTGCCAGCGGCTGCATGCCCACGCTCCCCTCGACGCCCGGCACGGCCGTCCCCGCCTCACGTGTCCGGAGCAAACGCTATCGGTCCGGGACCACCGGCGGGACGGGATCACGGCCCCGGAATCATCATCAGATGATCACAGCACAACTGGACCCTGCCGACCCCGGGTCAGCCCCCTAGGGAGGCGGCACTCACCCGCGGCTGCCCACCTGCTGCGGGACGACGGTGGGAGAGCTCTGAAGCGTCGCACCATCCGGCAACGCGGCCGAGCCGCGGCACGGCCGGGGCGTGGGACGGGCCGGGGCGTGGGACGGGCCGGTGGACGACGGCGGGGCTGAGCCCGAGCCGGGTGGAGAAGCATATGCCGGCGATATGCCGTGCTGCCTAGGCTCCGGGTATGCGCGTGTTGATCGTGGAGGACGAGCCCTACCTGGCCGAAGCCGTCCGGGACGGTCTCCGGCTGGAAGCGATCGCCGCCGACATCGCGGGCGACGGCGACTCCGCTCTGGAGCTGCTCAGCGTCAACTCCTACGACCTCGCGGTCCTCGACCGCGACATCCCCGGCCCCTCCGGCGACGAGATCGCCCGACGGATCGTCGCCTCCGACAGCGGCATCCCGATCCTCATGCTCACCGCTGCCGACCGGATCGACGACAAGGCGTCCGGGTTCGAGCTCGGCGCCGACGACTACCTCACCAAACCGTTCGAGCTCCGGGAGCTCGTCATGCGGCTGCGGGCGCTGGACCGCAGACGCGCGCACGCCCGACCCCCGGTCAGCGAGATCGCGGGCCTTCGGCTGGACCCCTTCCGCCGGCAGGTCTTCCGAGACGGGAGCTACGTCGCGCTCACGCGGAAGCAGTTCGCCGTGCTCGAAGTCCTCGTCGCCGCCGGAGGCGGTGTCGTCAGCGCCGAAGAACTCCTGGAGCGGGCCTGGGACGCCAACGCCGACCCCTTCACCAACGCCGTCCGCATCACCGTCTCCGGTCTGCGCAAACGACTCGGCGAACCATGGCTCATCGCCACGGTGCCCGGCGTCGGCTACCGAATCGACACCGGTACGGACCCCACTCGCCCCGGCGGCACTCGTGAATAGCGGCACTCGTGAATAGGCGCCCAGGGCTCAGCGCCCGCCTGAAACTCACCATCAGCTACGCCGGATTCCTCCTCATCGCCGGCACTCTCCTGCTGGCCGTGGTGTGGGTGTTCCTGCTGCGCCACGTACCCGACAGCCCCCAGGGCCTTCTCGGGGTCGCACCCAACCGCTACCTCCTCGTGCGTGTGTTCGCCCCCGCCGCGGCCGTGGCACTGGCCTTCCTGCTGGCGTTCGGCCTCCTGGGAGGATGGATCCTCGCCGGCCGGATGCTCGCACCACTCACACGGATCGCGGACGCGGCACGGACGGCCGCGAACGGATCACTGTCCCATCGGGTCCGCATGCGAGGTCGCCAGGACGAATTCCGTGAACTCGCCGACGTGTTCGACCTCATGCTCGAACAACTCGAATCCCACGTCACCGAACAGCAGCGATTCGCCGCGAACGCCTCCCACGAACTGCGCACCCCGCTGGCGATCTCGAAGACACTCCTCGACCTCGCCCGCAACGACCCCACGCGGGACCAGGGCGAACTCATCGACCGCCTCCACACCGTCAACACGCGGGCGATCGACCTCACCGAGGCCCTCCTGCTGCTCAGCCGAGCCGACCGCAAGAGCTTCACCCGCGAGCCCGTCGACCTGTCCCTCATCGCCGAGGAAGCCACCGAAACGCTGCTGCCCCTCGCCGAAAGGCGCCGGATCACGCTCGACGTCACCGGAGAGAAGGCGCAGACCCTCGGCTCCGCGGCGCTCATTCTGCGGATGGTGACCAACCTCGTCCAGAACGCGATCGTCCACAACGTCCCCTCCGGCGGCACCGTAACGGTCCACATCGAATCGCAGCGCGACGCGAGCGTGCTGCGGGTGGAGAACACCGGCCCTCCACTCCCGTGGGAACTGCTACCGACCCTCACCGAACCCTTCCGACGCGGAACGGAACGCACACGCACCGACGAACATGCCGGGGTCGGCCTCGGACTGGCCATCGTGCACAGCATCGTCCGAGCGCACGACGGGACCATCGACCTCGCGCCCCGCCCCACCGGCGGTCTCCTCGTCACGATTCGTCTCCCCGGCACGCCGCAGGCACCGTCCCCGAGCAGCCACTAGACCTCCCGGTGGTTGCGCGTGCCGCCGCCGCGGTTCCTGGGCGTTCACGGCGGGGGCAGGCGGGCGGGCGTGACGGCGAACCCGTCCCGCAGGCCCCGGGACGTCGGTGATTCGGCGTATCGCAGGCGTATCGAGAATCGCCTACGCCACCGCAACGGCCCTCCGTCTTCAGTGGAGGCACGAGGACCACAAGGGCGGGTGATCGGTTGCCGACAGCGGTTGCCGGTAGACCCGCACCGGTCGATTTCTCGATCAGGAAAGGACCGTGATCATGGACCCGGATTCCGTACGTGGTGTCGATCGGCGGCGACTGCTCGGGTGGGGCGGGTTGGCGGCCGCCGGCGTGGTGGCTGCCGGCGCGCCGCTGGTGGGCGCCCGACCCGGCCGCGCCGACCCGGACTCAGCCGGCTCCGAGCTCCCACCGGCCACCCGTCCTGGCGGAGCCTACGACCAGTACGTGGCGAAGCTGGCCGCCGAGGGGAGGTTCTCCGGCGTGGTGCTGTTGTCGCACCGGGGCCGGACGGTGCTGTCCCGCAGCTACGGCATGGCCGACAGGGAGAAGGGGATCCGCAACCACGAAGGCACCGCGTTCAGCCTCGGCTCGGCGGGCAAGCCGTTCGGCGCGGTGGCCGTCCTGCAGCTGGCGCAGCAGGGCGCGCTGAGCCTGTCGGACACGGTGGGCACCCACCTGAAGGGCTACGCCGAGGACATCGCGGAGCAGGTGACCATCCACCACCTGCTCTCCGGCACCTCCGGGTTGAAGACCCCGGATGAGGACGTGCAACGCATCTTCCAGAGCCGGGAGGAGGTGCACGAGTACTACGAGCAGTGGGTCCGGCAGTCCGAGCTGGTGGCCGCCCCCGGCACTCGCACCAGCCACTCCGGCGCCGATGTCGGCATCCCCGCGCTGATCGTGGAGGCCGTGAGCGGCAAGACGTACTGGGACTACGCGCAGGAGAACATCTTCGGGCGCTGCGGCATGACCGGCTCGGCGTTCCACACCCGGCCGAAATGGCTCACCGACGAGCACGTCGCGCACCCGTACATGACGCTGGCCGACGGCAGCCAGGTGGACGCGGTCCGCCAACTGGACAAGGGCAGCCCGTACCCGGACGTACTCGGCAGGAACCCGGGCCGCAGCTTCATCGACAGCCCCGGGGACGGCGGCTTCGCCACCGCGCCGGACCTGGTCCGGTTCGCGCGAGCGCTGGGCGACGGCACGGTGCTGCACCGGCCCTGGGCCGAGTTGCTCACCGGGGCCAAGATCCCCCACAGCGGTTCCTCGTTCGGGGCCTACGACATGCCGGTCCGTATCGTCGGCGGCCAGTGGGTGTTCGGTCGCGGCGGTGGCAACCCCGGTGTCAGTGCCAACTGGAACATCTACCCGTACACCGGCTGGGTCGGCGTAGTCCTCGGCAACTGCGACGGCCTGCCGCTGCAGGAGATCACCGGGCGGGAGATGCAGGCCATCACCGGGGCTTCGCCCGGCGACGGGGGCGGCGGCTGAAACGGCCCGGCGGCAGACCCGGAGAGGAGGGACCTCCTCCAGCCCGGTGTGCCGGGCCGGGACCCCATGGGTCGACCGGGCGCAGAAGCGAGACGCCGAAGGCCCCGACCGCTGGGCGGTCGGGGCCTTCGTGCTGCCATGGCTGGCAGAGGCGGAGGATACGAGATTCGAACTCGTGAGGGGTTGCCCCCAACACGCTTTCCAATTCTCCCGAACGGGGTCCGCCGGGGTATAGGCCCGTCCTGACCTGCGGTGGAACGAACCGCTGGACGGTGGGTGAACCCGGCCGGACAGGGGTGAATGAGACCAAAACTGAGACCAGGCGACCGGCTGGGGCAGCCCATGGCGGCCGAGGGACCTACTTCGGAAAGTCGCCCGCGAGCCACCCGTCCACCACTGAGAGTGCAAGGGCTTCCTGGAGCCAGGGGGTCGTTCTGATGATCGTGGTGAGGAGCTCGCGCGCCTGGTCGGGCGGGAGCAGCTCCGAGATCACATGGCTGCCGTCGCCGAGCTGGCTCCCGCTTGCGCAGTCGATGTAGATGTCGACGAGACCTCGTTTGGTGGGTGCCACCCCGATGAACGCAGTGCCGCTTGTCAGTGACTCGCCGATCTTGATCAAGTTCTGTTGAGGCTCGGACTTGGAGGTGGCGGCCGATCGCGTGCTGGCGGTTGGCAGCGGTCCTCCCCAAGCGCGCTCGGTGAGTTCACCCCACACTCCGGCGGCGACGGTGCGGGGATCTACGCCTTCGGATGGGGCGCAGTCCTTGTACACGCCATCCGGCTGCTCTGAGCGGTCATGCTCCTTGATCCAGAAGATGCGACGGGCGAACCGAAAAGGCGCTTCGCCTGCCGGCGCGTCCGGCTTGAGCACCGAGTACCCCACCCGCCGGCCATGCCCGTTCCAACGGACAGGGCCGCGACGGGTGCCAGCCGCCACCTCCAGATATTCGCGCACGTAGTCGAAGTTGCCGATGCTCTCAGTCCAGACAATGCCGTCCTCGTGACGGATGAGATCTGGGTCCCTGTTCACGCACTCTCCTCCCGAGTGGACCGTGGCAGAGCCTGCCCTCAGCCTGCGGGCGTGAACCGTCCGGACTGCCTGTCTTGTTTCCAACTCACTGTGCTCGGAACGGGTTCGGCGAGAGAGCCAACGAGGCAGGGCCACGCGACTCTTCGGCCATGCGCCCCACGCTGTCAGAGCGGTCAGCTAGCGTCCGCTGTATGCCGAAGAAGCGGAAGAAGACGCCTCAATCGCGCGCTCGGCGCACAGGCGCGGTTCCCCCGTACGAGCAGCGGCCCTCGGCGATCACGCTCGGGGGCCCGCGTGTGCCCTCGCGCGGTTGGGGCTTCCAAGCGCTGCTCGACGCTGCGTTGGAAGCCGGTCAGCCGATTCTGAAGTTCACGGCGCAAGCTCCCGACGGGTATTCCTCTGATTTCTCTCCGCAGGTCGATTCTCCCCGTGCGCCGCTCCAAGCAGGTTGGTACCTTCGATCTGACCAGGCAGTTCCGATCTACATCTGGGTGTTCTCTGAGAGTCAACTATCCGGCGATCCGGGGGGTTTGGATCTGCGTCGAAGAGGATTTGCCTATTGCGTGGCACATTCGGTGTGCACGCACGGAAAGGAGGACTCCGAGTACGCGAGCGCGGAAGTCATTGAGACTTGGACTCCCATCGTGGCGCCGGACCCGAGCATCGTGGACGTTAACCGCTACGGAGGTTTCGCGCCCGGCTATAGCACGCCCCCGGTAAAGCAGCTGCCTCCAGGAGGGCCTCGCAAGGTTGGTGTACTTGACGTGGACTATGCGCGGGTGGCGGGTCAGAAACTTCCCGAACGCTGGGACATCGATGTCGTAGGATTTTTGGTAGTGGAGCGGCAGGAAGCTGCTGACATGCCGGGGCGGGAGATCTGGCGGCAGGTTGCATTTTACACGTTTCGAGACTGGAACTTGTCAGGTCTCAATGTCGCGGCTGATGAAGTAGACCTGATCATCGGGCATAACCTCTTCGACGGAGACTATCGATGCCTGCGCACCTATTCCGACCGGGTCGACGTCGGCCAGCTGGTTGCAAAGACGGTTGACACGCTGTACGCCGCTAGGCATGTAGTTACCGGCGGATTTCCCCGTGCGGCCAATCTTGGTCTCACCGAATTGGCTCGGGCCCAGAGACTGCGCGATCGGGCGAAGAAAGAGTCCCGAACTGAGGCTCATTGTGGTATCCGGACAGTCAATGATGCGGAGAAGGACTGGTTTTTCCAGCCTGTTTCTGACGATTGCGAGCTGATGCTGGACCTCTGGCTTGAACTAGTCACCAGCCAGCGTCTTCGTACTGTCCAGAGGTCGGGTGAATCGGTGAAGCATGTGCTTGGCGATGAGGATCTGCGGCTGATGCTTGAGCCGCAACTTACGCCAACTGCCTTCACGGACCTGCTGACGACGCGAGGAACGGTCTACAGGCAGGAGGGAATGGCTCGCAACGAGACTGTTGCCCGTATTCACCGCGAGATCGAGCAGCAGAGAGCAGAAGGCGTTGCAGTAAATCGTCATCCAGTAGCTGCGCATCGGCAGCGCTGCATGGCGCCAGGAGACATGGGGGAAAGGCAGTGCGATCAACTGATCCCGGCCACGGAGATGTATTGCCGGGATCACCGGGCCAAGCGGCGTTGTCGAGGGAATCCGGCCCTGAATGACGAGTGCGCGACTGTCGTCTGCGGTAACCTGGCGCATTGCGATTGGCATCGCATGACGGCGCTTTATGTCCAGCCAGGACAACGGATCGTCGACGATTTCAGCCTCCCTCTCCCGCTCCCCGGATGGGACAATGGCAGCGATTGGGGATACGACACAGGCACTCGTTCATTCTTCGCGCGGCTTTACCGCAACGGAGACAATATCTCGGACCCGCCGACCGTGTGGCTTGTGGGCATTAATCCTGACCTGACGGATGTGGTAGCGCTCACCGATGCCGTCCAAGCAGCAACTGGACATTCCCGGCGTGACGTCGTGGCAGCCCTAACAGTCCTGACCTCAGATCATGAGAAACTCCGAGAACGCGCGATGGCCGCCCAGGATTGGGAGCCGACGGATTGCGAAGGTCCTTGTCCGTGCGGCATCGCAGACTGCGGACATGGCGGACCATGTCCGAACGATGAGTGTAGTGGTCGCGATATCCACGTGATGCGAAACCCCCGCACCGACGTAGATGTGACAGCCTGGCAGGACCACTTTGATTGCTGCGAGGGCTGCGGTGGGAGCTCTTTCGACATCGCGCTACCAAATCGCCCATGGGGCGAAGCGCGCGACGACGGCACGGTAACCGTGTATGCCGGGGTGGAGCACTACGAGTTCGGCGCCTGCTGGTAGCGCCGACACATCGTCATGACGGGCGGCGCACTGGGTAGGCGGACCGACCAGCGCTGGCCAGTGTCTAGGGGCACGGCTGGGTCTCTGCCGGTCACCGCTGAGCCGCCCGGTTGCTGTACTTTGCTGCTTGAACGTCCGGGGCACGAACAGGGGTGGGCGCGGTGGACGAACGCATGCTGGCGATGATGGAGACCATGAGGTCGGTTGAGGCCGACAAGCTGGTGCGTGCCGTGCGCAGCATGGTAGAGGCCAGTCCGGAGATCTCAGGGCGTGAAGTGCTTACCCGCCTTGAGGATCTGGCCAAGGAGACCCAGGAGCGGGCGAACGAGGCGATCGTGGCGAGCGAGCCCGATCGGGATGAGTGCGTGAAATGTGGGCAGCCCATCCAGACTGACTTCAGGGACCGTGAGCGTTGGGTCCACACCTCCGATGGCAGCCGTGGGTGCCGAGCGGCCACCTTCAACGACGAGGACGGCTGGAACGATGACATCCCGCGGTCCTGGACGGCGACTCCTCGGAAGCAGCGCATTTAGCTATTGGTGCGACGAGCGCTCTGCTGAGCTTGGGCAGAGCCCTCGTCGATCACCTACAGTGGGTCAGATGGCATGCAGAGCGAGCGCGCCGCCGTATTCGGACCTGAACTCGCGGACCTGTAGACCCACGACCTTCGCGAGTTCCCTGTCCGAGTAGCCGTGGTCCGCACGGTGATTCCAGGATGCTGTCGAGGATGACCGGTTCCTCGCGTTCAGGCTCTGCGGGTTCGTTCCGACGGTAGCTGTGTTGTGAGAGCTGGACCTGGAGGCTCTTATAGCGGCCTTCGTCGATTCGCTCCAGGCGCTTGGCTGCTTGGAGTACAGCCGCCATTGACACCTTCCAGTGCTGTTTCAGCTGGACCATCCTCTGGATGGTGAGGCTGGACAGGTGCGGCCCGATGAGGCGGCCAGGCATGAGGAACTCGGACGCGAATGCGTCCGCTTCCCGTTCGCCGTTGTCGCTCGGAAGCTGGTGCATTACCAAGTGGCCCAGCTCGTGCAGCACGGTGAAGCGCTCGTGGGCTGGAGGCATGCCGATGTTCAGGATGATCACTGGCAAGCTGTTGGGTGGCCTGACGCTGAGGCCGAAAATCTTCGGCGACTCCAGGTCCCGCCTCACAACGACGATCCCGGCCCGTTCTACGGTCCGGATTACGTCGTGGACGGGGCCGTCGGGGATGAGCCAACTTGCACGCAGCTTGGCTGCAGCCTCTTCAGGAGAGTGCTCGTCGGCATCCAGGACCGGGAGCCGGTAGATCGGCTCGATGTCCACGCTGGCTTCGAGCCGACGCAGTTGCATCAGCAGCAGGTTGACCTCGGCCTCGATGCGCTGCAGTGCGTGACCTCGCTGACTGGTGGCCTGGTTCCGGGCTGGACACCGAGTTCCTCGGCGAGCGGCTGGTAGGAGATGGGTGCGGCCGGGGAACGGGTCAGGCGGAAGGTGACGGTGAGGATGGTCCAGCGGCCTGGGTCGTGCTTGAAGCGGCTGTTGCGGTGGCGGAGTCGGCACGCCTGGGCGGGCAGGGTCCGCAGTCGGTCCATGTCCCAGTCCCAGGCGGTCAGGTGGTCGAGGGTGTCGCCGACCTGCTGGCCGTAGGCGCCGGCGTTCTGGACCGGGGCGGCACCGACGGTGCCGGGTATGCCGGCCAGGCACTCGATCCCGGCCAGGTGTTCGGTGGCGGCCCAGGTGGTGAGGTCGGTGAGCGGGTGGCTGGCCAGCACGGTTACCAGGGCAGTGTTGTCGTCATGCCGCTTCGCGGTGATGCCCCGGGTGTTCATGACCGCGACGGTGCCCGGGTGCCCGGTGTCGGAAGCGATGACGTTGCTGCCATGGCCCAGGGTGAGGGGGCTGTACTCCTCCCGGCGGCCGACGGTGTGCACCAGCTCCTGCCAGTCGTCGTGGTCGGAGACGTACAGCGGCTCGCCGACCGGGCCGCCGAGCCGCAGGGTGGTGAGGGAAGCGAGCATGAGGTGGGGCACGGGGCCTCCTACGGTTCGTCGGTGATCGCCTTCAGCGCGATGGCTCGCAGCGGGGCCAGTCGGGTGCGGTTGTCCTGGTGGTGGTAGACGGCGTTGGTGCAGATGGCGAGGTACCGGCCGGTCACCGGGGACAGGTAGAGGCTCGTGCCGGTGAAGCCGTGGTGGTAGGCGATCCTGCTGTCGTCGGCGAGGATCCAGGCCAGGCCTCGCTGGAGGCCGGGTTCGATCTCGGCGAGCGGCTGCATGCTGTCAGCGAGCCAGCGGCCAAGAGGTCCGCCAGTCGCGTGGGCGGCCAGTAGGTGCGTGGCGAAGGCGGCGAGGTCGGCCGGGCTGGTGAACACCCCGGCGTGGCCGGCGACTCCACCGAGCAGGGCGGCGTTGTCGTCGTGCGGCAGGCCCCAGAGGCGGGGGCTGCCCGGCAGTCGCTGCTCGGTCGGTGCGACCCGCGCGGAGCGGGTGAGGGGACCGTAGGCGGTGGCGGTCATTCCGAGGCTCTGCCACAGGTCGGCTGCCAGCTCGTCCAGGCGGTGGCCCCGGGTATGGGCGAGGGCCAGTCCGAGGAGGATGAAGCCGCGGTTGATGTAGCGGTGGCCGGCTCCGGGTTCGGCGATCAGGTCTTCGCCGCAGATCAGTTCGGCCAGTGGCTCGGTGCGGCCCCGGTACCGGTCGAGGCGGGTGTCGGCGCGCAGGCCGGAGGTGTGGGAGAGGATCTGGCGGGCCGTGACCCGGCCGCCGGGTGCCTCGGCCGGGATGTCGGGCAGCAGCTCGCGGACCGGGGTGTCCAGGGTGAAGGACTCGTTGATGGAGGTGCCGACCAGCGGCCAGGTGGCGAGCACCTTGGTCAGCGACGCCACGTCGTACACGGTGTCCGGCCCCGGTAGGGCATCGCCGCACTCGGGGGCGACGATGCCAGAGGTCAGGAATCCGGGCTCGGTGTCGAAGGTGCCGTGGGCGATGACGCCGCCGGGGACAGTGCCGTCGGCGGTCATCAGGTCCAGGCACCCGCGCAGGTCGACGAGTGCGTTCGGGCTCCACGGCACGGTGAGGGTCACGACTGCTCCTGGTTGATCGTCAGGTCGGCACCGAGCGCGGCCAACTTCGGCAGCAGGCTGCCGTATCCGCGCCGCAGGTGGTACATCCCTCGGATCGTAGAGGTGCCCTCGGCCGCCAGGGCGGCGATCACGAGGGCGGTCGCCGCCCGGATGTCCTCGCCGGCCACATCGGTGGCGGCGAGCGCGGACCGGCCCCGGACGGTGATCACCGAGCCGCTCGCGTTGACGGTGGCGCCGAACGCGGCGAGGGCGGGCAGGTGGGTGTCGCGCCGGGTGTAGATCCGCTCCTCGATCCGGGAGGCGCCCTCGGCCTGGGTGAGGAAGGCGGTCAGCTGGGGTTGCACGTCGGTCGGGAAGCCGGGGTGCGGGCCGGTGGCCGTCTGCACCGCCCGCGGTCCGGCCGGGACGCTGACGGTGGTCCCGCCGTCCACCGGGTCGAGCCGGATGCCGGCGTCGGCGAACACCGACACCAGGCCGTCCGGGAAGGCGGCGGCGGGGAAGCCGTCCAGGTGGACGGTGCCACCGGTGATGGCGGCGGCCAGGGCCAGCGTCGCGGCCTCCAGCCGGTCCGGCGGAACGGTGAACACCCCGCCCTGGATGCGGTCGGTGCCGGTGATGTTCAGGGCGTTCCTGCCCCGCCACTCGATGCCGACTCCGGCCTGCGAGAGCAGGGCGGCGGTGTGGGTGACCTCGGGTTCGATGCTGGGGTTGAGGATCGCCGAGGTGCCGGGGATGCGGGCGGCCAGGAGCATCGCGGTGACCGTCGCCCCGAGGCTCGGGCCCCAGGCACGGGTCTCGGCGTCGGTGACGAACGGCAGCCGCTTGCCGGTGAAGCGGGCCCGTACCCGGCCCCGGTCCACCTCCACCTCGGCCCCGGCAGCCACCATCGCGGCCAAGTGTCGGTCGATGTACCGAGCGCAGAATGCGTCGCCGCCAGGCAAAGGGAAGGTGACCTTTCCCGCACGGGCCAGCAGGGCGCCGGCCATCACGGCGGTGGTGCGGATGAGCCTGCCGAGGTCGTCCGGGACGACGGGGAAGTAGGAGTCGGCCGGGCGGGTGGTGAACTCGGGGCCGACCACGGTGGTGCGGGTGCCGGTGCGGTGCAGGATGTCGGCGACCACGCCGGTGTCGAGGATCTCGGGGGCGCCGACGAGGGTCAGCGGGTCGTCGGCCAGGATCGCGGCGGCGTACAGGTGCAGGGCGATGTTCTTGCTGCCCTGCACGGTGGCCGTGCCGGTCAGGGGCCGGCCGCCGGTGATGTGCACGGCGCGCTCGTCGGTCGTCGCGGGGGTGTCGGTGGTGGGCATGGTTACCTTCCCTGGCTTCCGGCGGGGAAGAAGCCCCCGACCTGGGTCTTGGGGTAGAGCAGGGTGTGCGCGCCGATCAGGGTGGCGGGCTGCAGGACCGTGCCCGCGGGGACGATCACGCCGTCACCGACCACGGCGCCGAACTTGGTCTGGCCGGTTGCGATTCGGTGGCCGGCGAGGTGGGCGCACACCTCCTCGGTGGCCGGCTCGGTGACCGGGCCGGAGGTCACCCGCAGGCCGGTGGTGGACACGAACGCGCCGATGTTGACGCCCAGGCCGAGCACGGAGTCGCCGACGAAGCTGGTGTGCTTCATGAAGACCCCGCCGGTTAGCAGCGAGCGGGTGACCTCGGCGCCGAATCCGATCCGGCAGTCGGGGCCGATGACCGTGTTGTCGCGCACGCGGGCGCCGGCTTCGATGACTGCTCCGGGGCAGACCAGGGCGGGACCGGTGACGAACGCGCCCTCGGCGATGACGGCCCCGGCCGCCACGACCACGTTGCCCCGGACCGTCGCGCCGGGCTCGACGGTTCCGGCGGGCTCCGGGAGCGCGATGCCGAGGTGTCCGGCCAGCAGGTCGACCATGGCCTTCTTGAGGCCGAACACGGTCGGGCAGCAGTTCAGCAGGTGCAGGACCACCGGGTCGGTGACCTGTTCGGTGTCGATGTAGTACGCGGGTGTGGTGCGGTAGTCGATGTGCTCCAGATCGGTGTCGATCCGGGGCGCGTCGGTCAGCCGGTGCATGGCCGGTTCTCCTCTCGGGCGAGGGAGGGGAAGACGAGCGGGAGGTCGTGGTGACGACCTCTGGGCCTACGAGACGGGCAGGTCCGGGGTGGTGGCCGCTACCTGGGGGCGGGCCTCGGCCTGGTGGTCGACCGCGAGGCCGAGCAGCACGAGCACGGGCAGGTGCAGGGCGGTCCAGGAGGCGGCCAGGAAGGTGTCGAGGCGGTTCCGGTCCGGTGCGGCGTGCCGGGGTCCGTCGGAGGGCTTGGCGGTGCTGTGCGTTGGCATGGGAGGGCCTTCGGCAGCAGGGGGAGGGGTGGACGTTCCCCAGTGAACTGCCGGGCGGGATGCCGGATCCGTAGCCGGGCTACGGGCCGTAGTCCGGCTACGGGTCAGATGATCTGCACGCCCGCGCGTGCGGCGAAGTCCCGAACGCCGGGAAGCTTGCGGTCGTGCCGCAGCAGGTCGGTGGCGAGGTCGCGCACGGCGCCCCTGCGGACCTCTTGCGGAGCGGCCTCCTCGGCGGCGAGCAGGGCCCGGTAGCACTGTTCGGGCTTGCCCCACTGGTCGAAGGCGCGGGCCACGTCGGTGAAGAAGCGGGCCTGGCGCTCAGCGGTCGGCAGCGCGGCGGGGTCGATGGTGGCGGCCATTTCGATGGCGCGGCCGGCGTCGCCGAGTTCGTAGTGCACCGACAGCTCGTGCAGGGCGACGCACTGGACGCCGTCCAGCAGGCCGGAGGACCGGCTTGCTGCGGCGGCGCTGTCGGCGGCCTCCCGGATCAGGGCGTGCGAGTAGGAGCGGTCGCCGGACTTCGCGGCAGTGTAGGCGGCGGTGGCGTACAGGTCCCCGCGGGTGGCCAGCCGGGCGGTCTCGGAGACGGAAGCGTCGGCGAGGAGGTCTTCGGCGGCGACCACCACGATGTCGGTTGCGCGAGCCAGGCTGCCCTGGCGACGCCAGGAGCTGGAGACCATGCGCTGGGCCTCCGCGGTGATCAGCGGGTCTCCACCCAGCCTGGCTGCGGTCAGCGCGCGGTCCGCGGTGATGGCCACCAGGTTGTTGGTGCCGACTTTGATGCACAGCCGGACGGCGATGTTATAGAGCTGGGCAACGTTGCGGGCCCGTTCCTCCGCCGATCCGACCATCTCGGCGGCTGCGATTCGGGCGGGCAGGACACGGGCCAAGGCGTCGTACCGGGCTGATTTGAACTCTCGGCGTGACGTCACCAGCGAAGTGGCGACCGTCTCCTGGGACGGCTCGCGGCCGCGAGCCGGAATCCGGCCGGCCCCGTACAGGAGAAGGTCTTCCAGATCGGCCAGCGAGGCCTTCTCCTCGGCGTGCGCTGCCTGCTGACCGACAGTCGGGGCGAAGAGGGCGGCAGCCGCCAGGGTCAGGAACGGGCGGCGTCGCACATCGTCCTCCTCGGCAGCGGAAGTGCTCGTCAGCGTAGCGGAGGCAGGCTTTCGCGGACGGGACCGCGCCCGCTCGGCGGCCGGTTGCGGCAACGCGATCAACTCCGCGAGGTCGACACCCAGGACCTCGGCGAAGCGCTGGAGGAGCGTCAAGTCCTTGACCTGCTGCATGTCCCGCTCGACCAGGGACATCCAGTCCTCGCTTCGGCCGACCTCAGCGGCCAGACGGAGCTGGGTCCACCCCAGCACCGACCGCTGGAGTGAGATGAATGCGCCGAACGTCCTGCTGTCCCCCACCGCAGACCCCCGCGGATCGTACTCAACTGACTACATGCCGCTACGGTACCCAGCTGCGAGAACCCTGTGCAGAGGAAGCCCGTGTTCGGGGGCGGAGATCTCTTTTCTTTTCATCGCGCGGTCTCCAGTCGAGATGCCGCCGAGAACTCGGCGTACTCACTTGTGCGCGGTGGTCGGCTCTGTCGGGGTCGGTGGCCACCTTCGCTACTTGGCCCGTCTGTGGGCGGGCGCCAACCGGCGACCGCCCACAGGGCTGTTGGCCTGGCCGAAGTAGGTGTGGCGGAAGCGGGCGTCGAAGCCGAGGTCGCGGTACATCTCGTGGAAGGGCTGACGCTCACGTTCATCCAGGCTGTGGCCCTGATCGGCGGAGACATCCCTGGCCGCCAGGTCGTGCTCCCGCTCGGCGTCCTTCTGGCACCGCACTTGGAGGTGCAGCCACGGAACGCCGAAGGCCCCGACCGCTGGGCGGTCGGGGCCTTCGGGCTGCCATGGCTGGCAGAGGCGGAGGATACGAGATTCGAACTCGTGAGGGGTTGCCCCCAACACGCTTTCCATTCTCCTCAGTACCGTTCATCGGGGTCCGCCCTTGTCCCGGCCTGCGGCGAAGCACACCACAGGGGCAGGTCTGAACCAGGCCGGACAGTGGTGAATGAGAACAGAACTGAGACCACGCTGCCCGGCGCCCCACGCTCCACCGGCCTGATCAGCGCACCGACCACTACGCCCGTCAGGGACCGACCGGAGCAGACCTGGAAGAGCTGGGCAGGCCAGCGGACACTCCTCGTCCTCCAGCCGATCGGCCCGGCCGAGCCCCAGAAGTGATCAGCCCTCGAATCAGCTCGGTGGATCCGGGCTCAGCGGTAGCGTTCGACGAGCGCATTGCCGATCGAGGCCAGGTGGGCTCGCACGTTCGGAGGGCCGGTTACCTCGAGCCATTCGACGAGCCCGGCGAGCTCGCCGGCGAGGGTGTACTCGTCGCGGCCGCGGATGACGACCTCGACGCGGCCGTCGGTCGCGGTGCCTCCCACTTCGAGTCGATCGCCGAGTCCGATCCGGAGTATGCCGATGCCATGGGGTGTGCAGAGGGCCTGGACCTCCAGGGGCGTTCGCCTGCGTTCGACCTCGTCGGCTATCTCGCGCCAGCTCCCGGCGAGGTCGAAGTCCTCGGGCCGGTCCACCGGATCGTCGGTCGGGTCGGCGGACGCCACGCGGTCGATCCGGAAGGTCCGTCGGCCGGTCTCGGTATGGGCGACGAGGTACCAGGCCTGGCCTTTGGCGACGATGCCCAGGGGGTGGACGGTTCTCCTCGTTCCGGTGCCTCTGCCGTCGATGTAGCCGAGCCGCACCTGGACGCCGCGGATCACCGCGTCCTGGAGTTCGTCGAGGAAGCGGGGCGGTCGGTGCTCGGCCCGGGTCGCCCCCCATTGCCGTGGGTCCGTCACCAGTGACGCCGCCGCCGCTTCGGCCTGCGCGCGGAACGGCTCCGGTAGGGCGTGGACGAGCTTGCGCAGAGCCGCTTTCACCGCCGGTGTCGCGGCCGAGGCCGGGCCGGCGACCAGGAACAGGGCGCGGGCCTCACCTGCGGTCAACCCCGACAGGTCGGTGCGGGCGCCGCCCACCAGACGCCAGCCCCCGCCTCGTCCTTGCGTGGAGTACACGGGCACCCCGGCCATGGCCAGGGCGTCGAGGTCGCGGCGGGCGGTGCGCTCGGAGACCTCCAGCTCCTGGGCGACCTCCGCAGCCGTCACCTGCCCGCGCCGTTGCAGCAACAGGAGGATGGCCACCAGCCGGTCGGTCCGCACGCCGAAAATCTCTCACACAAAACCGGTCATGAGGTGACCGGTTTCGGGCGGCAGGATGGCGACATGACCTCAACCGACTTCCCCGAGCCCACCCTCGTCCCGGTCAACGGTGTGGAACTCGAAGTCTTCGAAATGGGCCGAGAGAACGCGGGAAGGCCCATTGTGCTCTGCCACGGGTGGCCGGAGCACGCCTTCTCCTGGCGTCACCAGATGCCCGCCCTCGCCGCGGCCGGTCACCACGTCATCGCCCCGAACCAGCGGGGTTACGGGCGCTCGTCCCGCCCGGTCGAAGTGACGGACTACGACATCGCACACCTGTCGGGCGACCTCGTCGCGCTCCTCGACCACTACGGGTACGAAGACGCCACCTTCGTCGGCCATGACTGGGGCGCGTTCGTCGTCTGGGGCCTGACCCTCCTGCACCCCGACCGCGTGAACAAGGTGATCAACCTGAGCCTGCCGTACCAGGAGCGCGGAGAGAAGCCCTGGATCGAGTCCATGGAAGCTGTGCTCGGCGGCGACTTCTACTTCGTCCACTTCAACCGGCAGCCGGGCGTCGCGGACGCCGTCTTCGACGACAACGCCTTCCAGTTCCTCCGCAACCTGTACCGGAAGAACGAGCCCCCCGCGGAGCCCCAGCTGGGCATGGCGCTGATCAATCTCGCCAGGGCGGAAACACCATGCGGAGAGCCCGTCATGAGTGACGGCGAACTGGCCGTCCTTGTCTCCGCCTTCGAGACTTCCGGGTTCACCGGCACCATCAACTGGTACAGGAACCTCGACCGCAACTGGTACTTGCTGGCGGACGCGGACCCGATCATCCACCAGCCCACCCTCATGATCTACGGAGACCGGGACCTGGTCGCGAGGGCCGAGAACCTGGCCGAGTTCGTCCCCAACGTGGAAGTGGTCAGCCTGGACTGCGGCCACTGGATCCAGCAGGAGAAGCCCGAGGAAACGAACCAAGTGATCACGGAATGGCTGGCACGCCAGGTCCGGCCGAGCAGGCGGACCGGCTGAGCCGAGGCTTCAGCCGATCCAGACGCCACCCGGTGAAACCCTGCGCGCGAGGCGTCGGCCAGCGCCGCTGACCGGGTGTGACCAGGACACGTCGGTGACCTGGCACCCGAAGTCGTCGGCAAGGACTCGTACGAGCTTGGCGTCACCGCCCTGTCGGTGACAGGAGTCCGCCACCCGGATCAGGTCGACGAGCGGGCGCAGAGCGCCGTCCTGCTCGACGTAACCAGCCCATCGGTCCTCCCGGTCGGGGTACCGCTCGGGAAACCTTTCCCGCTTCTGCGCCTCCGCAGGAGGCAGCGTCGGGGGACCCGCACACTCCCTGGGGTCGCGCGTCCGCTGAGCCGCGCTCCGCGTGCCTTGGCCTCGATCAAGACCGCGGGACACGGCAACTGCAACCAGGAGACGACGAAGGCCCGGACCGTACGAGACGGTCCGGGCCTTCGTGAAGGCGGAGGATACGCGATTCGAACTCGTGAGGGGTTGCCCCCGACACGCTTTCCAATTCTCCCGAAGGGGGGCCGCCGGGGTTCACACCCGTTCTGACCCGAGACAGAGCGCCTTCCGAGCGGCGGCTGAACTTGGCCGGACGGGCATGAATGAGACCACGACTGAGACCGGAGCGCTGAGTGTTCACTCCTTGCGTTCCGGGCTACGAGGGCATCACCCCGTGGATGCGGGAGATGGTGAACACGCGGTCGTCTTTGCGCAGGTGACACCAGGCGTGGAGGTAGGGGGCGTCCAGTTCGAGTCGGCCGAGCGTGCGGACAGTCGTGTTGCCCGAGGTGGCTACGTATTCGATCGTGATGGCCTGACCGTCATTGACGGCGTGGGCCAGCTGGCGGACATCGGTGAAGGAGAGGTTGCGCGCGTACCCGGCGATGATCGCCTCGGTGTCGCTGTCGTAGGGGCGGCCGTCGTACGGGTTGGGCTCCGGAACGTCCTGCGGGGCACCCAGCAGACGGGTGGCGAGGGCGCGCAGGTTGACAGCGGTCCGAACGTCTGGGGCACGGTCGTCCGTCCGCTGCGGGCGGGACCTGCCGCTGGGCAGACGCGGGGGTGGGACCGGGCTCGCCGCGCGGTGTCGCTGGGCCCGTTCGATCCGGATGGACCCGTCGAGTTCCTCGGCGACGGGGGCGTAGCCCGCGGACCGCAGTGCCGAGAGCGTCTTGTCCAGTGGGGTCCGGCTGATCAGCACCGTCGGTGCCAGCAGCCGCAGGCCGAGCGGACTGAGCTTCCGATGGGCGGCCAGCTCGGCGAGGAGGGCGGGCTCCTCGCCGTGGATCACGCAGGCGGCGGAGACGACGCGCACCCGGCCGTGGCCGCGCGCGGTGTCGTGGATCAGGTACGAGAGCGGCTGGGGGAGTGGTTCGACGGCGACGTCAGCCAGATCGGACGTCAAGGTGTCGGGGGTCAGACCGGCATCGAGTGCGCGGCGGACGCTGGCCGGGCTGAACCGCCAGACGGACGCTGTCCCGGCGCTCTCCCGGTCCGCGACGGAGTCCAGCAGCGCGAGGAGGTGCGCAGCCGGTGTTCCGGCGACCACGGCGGTGAGATCGCTGCCGAACCGGGCGGTCCCGCTGGCGGCGGGCAGTAGCCGTCGGCAGGCATCGGTCAGGGCTTCGGCGTCGTCGGCCAGCAGGGCGGCTCCGATAGGGGACACGGCCCCGCGGGCGAGTGCGCCGAGCAGTTCCGCTTCGCGGATCAGGGTGGCGAACGGCGTGGTGTCCTGGGGGAGTTCGTCGGCGAGCGGTCGGAGCCAGACGAGTAGCGCCCCCAGTTCCGCCGGGTTCGCCGCGCCTTCGCCGGCCGGGAGTCGCGCCGCAGCCGTGAGCAGCCCCTGCCGAGCCTGAATGCAGCCTCCACAGGCCGGTGCCCCGGTGAGTGCCGGCAGAGCCTTCCCATCCTCGTCGCGGCTCCCGCCGGGGGTCAACGGCAGTGTCCACCAGGCCCGGAGGAGCACGGCAAGCTGGTTGGCCGGTTCTTCCGCGGCCCAGGTGTCGTAGGTGGCGGTCGCCGCGACCCGGTCGCCGTTCCGGGTCAGTAGCCCGGCCGCGCTCGCCGCCTCCAGAACCAGACGCACCACGGTCTCGTCGCACCGTGCCGCCTTGCCGATCCGGGACAGCTCACGGGCGCCGACCCCGCCGGCCTTCAGCCGAGCTGGGGGAGCGACGTCGCACACCCCGAGGACGGACACCGCATGGGCGGCGAACGCCATCGAGGCGGCTGCGGCTTCCCGCTCGACGTCGACGACGGTGGCGGGCACCGACCGAACGCCGGGCGGGACGGGGGTGAACGGGGCGTGCCAGTCGGAGCCGCGCAGTGAGAGCGCCACCTCCGCGGGCATGCGGGCCGGCCCGTACCGGTGCCGTTCCCGGATCAGCAGCCCCCGTTCCACCGCCCACTGTTCGCCGGGCGAGGAGTCGGCCTGCGGAGTCCCGAACATGATGAAGCCGGACCGCTCCGGAGCCTCGTGTGCCCACCGCTCAAGGAGTTTCCGGGCGGCTGCGGGCGCCTTGGCCACCAGTGCGGCGACCCGGGCCGGATCGCTGTGATGGCTGACCAGCGCCGTCAGCCGCTCCGCCTTCCGGTTGGCGACGGGCTTGACGCCGATCTTCGCCAGTATGCGGCCCAGTTCGTCCGAGTTCGAGCCCGCGAGCAGTCGCACGAGCGGTGCGTCGAGCCCCAGCGGCGAGCCCCACGCATTCCGCAGCGGTGCCGCCATGTGCAGCAGGCCGTTGCCGTCCGACCACACCAGGGCTCGATCGGCCAGCACCTCCAGGGCGGCGGCCAACCCGTGGGCGCGATCACCGTGCGTCGCGCCCAGGAGGTCGGCCAGACCGACCCGCGACACGGTCGTCAGTGCGGCGACGGCCTCCGCCACCTGCAGGCAGGGCAGGGTGAGCCGGGGAAGGGCCAGCGCCACCGACGCCGGACGCTGGAGACGGTCCGCCAGTTCACCGACCGACCGCGGCTCCGGAGCCGTCCCGGCGTCCGGGCGCGCGGTCAGAACCCGCTCCAACTCAGCCGCGTCCAGACCGCGCAGCCATGTGACCAGTGCCGATCCGCTCTTCTTACTGATGGGGCACCTCGCCATAGAGGAGGACGTCCATGCCCATGCCGGAGTCGGCCGGGATAACAAGAATGACGTAACCAGCGAGGTGGGTACGACGAAGGCCCGGACCGCTTCACAGCGGTCCGGGCCTTCTGCCGGCGGAGGATACGAGATTCGAACTCGTGAGGGGTTGCCCCCAACACGCTTTCCAAGCGTGCGCCCTAGGCCTCTAGGCGAATCCTCCGTGGGAGAGCTTAGTACATGTTCAGGGGTGGTTGCGACCACGTATCTCGTGGGTGGGGGTGAGGGGTGGCCTGCGGATGAGGGGAGGGGGTGGTGGTGGAGGGGTGGGGTCAGGATCCGGTAGTGTTGGGGGCAGCCCCTCGTGTGGCGTTATCTCTCTGAACCCCCCCAGGGCCGGAAGGCAGCAAGGGTAGGAGGGCTCTGGCGGGTGCACGAGGGGTCTTTGCGTTCCCGGGGTCGACGGTGGGGGCCGGGTGCGGGTGGGGCGGGGCCGAGGGGCGACGCGTTTGTCCGTCCGTCCCGATATCGTCGGTGGTGTGTCCCTAGCCCTGTACCGCCGCTATCGCCCCGAGACCTTCGCGGAGGTCATCGGTCAGGACCACGTGACCGCTCCGCTCCAGCAGGCCCTGCGCAACAACAGGGTCAACCACGCGTACCTGTTCAGCGGCCCGCGCGGCTGCGGGAAGACGACGAGCGCGCGCATCCTGGCCCGCTGTCTGAACTGTGAGCAGGGGCCGACCCCGACGCCGTGCGGTGAGTGCCAGTCCTGCCGGGACCTCGCCACGGGCGGGCCCGGGTCGATCGACGTGATCGAGATCGACGCGGCCTCGCACGGTGGTGTGGACGACGCGCGCGACCTGCGGGAGCGGGCGTTCTTCGCCCCCGTGCACAGCCGGTACAAGATCTTCATCCTGGACGAGGCGCACATGGTGACCTCGGCCGGCTTCAACGCGCTGCTGAAGGTGGTGGAGGAGCCGCCGGAGCACCTCAAGTTCATCTTCGCGACCACCGAGCCGGAGAAGGTGATCGGGACGATCCGGTCCCGGACGCACCACTACCCGTTCCGGCTGGTGCCGCCCGGCACGCTGCGCGACTACCTGACGGAGGTCTGCGGCCGGGAGGGGATCCAGGTCGAGGACTCGGTGTTCCCGCTGGTGGTGCGGGCCGGTGCCGGGTCCGTGCGTGACTCGATGTCGGTGATGGACCAGCTGCTGGCCGGTGCCACCGAGGGCGGTGTGACGTACCAGATGGCGACCGCGCTGCTCGGGTACACCGACTCGGCGCTGCTGGACGAGGTGGTCGACGCGTTCGGCGTGCAGGACGGGGCGACGGTCTTCCAGGTCGTCGACCGGGTGGTCGAGGGCGGGCATGATCCGCGCCGGTTCGTCACGGACCTGCTGGAGCGGCTGCGGGACCTCGTGATCCTGGCCACGGTGCCGGACGCGGGGGAGAAGGGGCTGATCGACGCCCCGGCGGACCGGGTGGCGGTGATGCAGGCGCAGGCGGACTCCTTCGGGGCGGCCGAGCTGAGCCGGGCGGCGGACATCGTCAACACCGGACTGACGGAGATGCGCGGCAACGCGGCGCCCCGGCTCCAGCTGGAGCTGATCTGCGCCCGGGTGATGCTGCCGGGCGCGTACAGCGACGAGCTGTCGCTGCAGGCCCGGCTGGACAAGCTGGAGCGGCGGGCGGCTGCCGGCGGCTTCGCCGGCGGCGGGGCAGCCGCGGTCGGCGGTATGGCGGTCGGAGCGGTGGCGGCCGGCGGGCCGGTGCCTCCGGTGGCGGCGGTGCCCGAGGTCCGGCACGCGGCGGCCCCGGTGGCGGAGCCGGTGCAGTCGGCGCCCGCCCCGGTCCCCCCGCCCGCAGCCCCCGCGCCTGCCGCCCCCGCGGCCCCGGCCGGTCCCGCGCCGGGTGCGTGGCCGATCAAGCGGAGTTTCCCGCCAGGCGGTGAGGCGCCCGCGCAGACTCAGGCGCCGACCCCCGCCCCGGCACCCGTGGCACCCGTGCAGCAGGCGCCGCAGCCCGTTCCGGCGCCCGCGCCCGCGGCCGGCGCGCAGCCCTCGGCGGCGGCGCAGCAGGGGGCCGGGCAGGTCCGGCAGCTGTGGCCGCAGATCCTGGAGGCGGTGAAGAGCCGCCGCCGGTTCACCTGGATCCTGCTGAGCCAGAACGGCCAGGTGGCCGGGTTCGACGGCAGCGTGCTCCAGGTGTCCTTCATCAACGCGGGCGCGCGGGACAGCTTCGTCAGCAGCAAGAGCGACGACGTACTGCGGCAGGCGCTGGCGGACGCGCTGGGGGTGGACTGGCGGGTCGAGTGCATCGTCGACCCGTCGGGCTCCGTCGGAGGCACGGCTACGGGCGGTCCCTCGGGCGGCGGTCCGGCGGGCGGCTACAGCGGCGGCGCCGTCGGCGGCGGTGGTGGCTGGGGTGCCGCCCCGGCGCGGCCGGCGGCGCCCGCGCCCCCCGTGGCGCACGTCGCACCGGCGCCCGTGGCCGCCCATGCGCCGGCGCCCGCGCCGGTCGCCGTGCCGCAGCCGGTGCCCTCCGCGCCCGTCCCGTCCCCGGTCCAGTCACCCCCGGCCCAGGCCGCCCCGGCGCGCCCGGTGCGGGCGGTCGCCCCGGAGGACGACATCCCGGAGGAGGACGACCCGGACCTCGTCGAGGAGACCTTCTCCGGCCAGGAACTGATCATCCGGGAACTGGGTGCCACGGTGCTGGAGGAGATCCGGCACAGCGGCGGCTGAGCCGGACGGGCAGCACGTAGGCTCGGGACGACGACACACAGGACGCAGGACCGAACGCAAGGAGTGAGCCGTGTTCCCCGGTGGTGGCCAGCCCAACATGCAGGCGCTGCTCAAGCAGGCGCAGAAGATGCAGCAGGACCTCGCCCAGGCCCAGCAGGAGCTGGCCGAGGCGAAGGTGACCGGTTCGGCGGGCGGCGGCCTGGTCGAGGCGACGGTGACGGGTGCCGGCGAGCTGGTGGCCCTGACCATCGCCCCGGCCGCCGTGGACCCGGAGGACACCGAGACGCTGGCCGACCTGGTCCTGGCGGCGGTCCGCGACGCGAACCAGTCGGCGCAGAAGATGCAGGCGGAGCGGATGGGTCCGCTGACCCAGGGCCTCGGCGGCGGCAGCGGCATCCCCGGTCTGCCGTTCTGACCACCCGGTCGTGAGGGCCTCCCGGTTGCGGGCGGCTCCCGGTCGTGAGCGCCCCTCGGTTGTGAGCGCCTCCCGGCCGTGAGGGCCACCGGGCTGCGGGGGTCATGAGGGCCGCGGGCGCCATGAGGGCGGCAGGGCCGCAAGGGGCCGCCGGGCCGGTGCGAACGGGCACCCGGAGAGGGCTCCCGAGCGGTCCGCGGGGCGGTGCAGGTCCGGAGTTCAGACAACGGACCTGTGTGATTTATGCGGGAGTCGGGCGTCGGGCGGTGTGCCCGGCGCCCGATTCGTTGGATGATGGCACCGGAGCACCCCGCGCGGGTGCCACCGATCCACCTGAGGGAAGGCGCGACGTTGTACGAGGGCGTGGTTCAGGACCTGATCGACGAACTGGGCAGGCTGCCCGGCGTCGGGCCCAAGAGCGCCCAGCGGATCGCCTTCCACGTCTTGCAGGCCGACCCCGTCGACGTCCGCCGGCTGGCGCACACGCTGCTGGAGGTCAAGGACAAGGTCCGGTTCTGCGCCGTCTGCGGCAACGTCGCGGAGGCCGAGCGGTGCCGGGTCTGCCTGGACCCGCGCCGCGACCTGGCCGTCATCTGCGTGGTGGAGGAGTCCAAGGACGTCGTCGCCATCGAGCGCACCCGCGAGTTCCGCGGCCGCTACCACGTGCTGGGCGGCGCGATCAGCCCGATCGAGGGCGTCGGCCCGGACGACCTGCGGATCCGGGAGCTGCTGGCGCGGCTCGCGGACGGCACGGTCACCGAGCTGATCCTGGCCACCGACCCCAACCTGGAGGGGGAGGCGACCGCCACCTATCTGGCCCGGCTCTGCAAGCCGATGGGCCTGAAGGTGACCCGGCTGGCGAGCGGCCTGCCCGTCGGCGGGGATCTGGAGTACGCGGACGAGGTCACACTCGGCCGCGCCTTCGAAGGGAGACGACTGCTCGATGTCTGACCGGACCATCAACCAGCAGCCCCACACGCCTCACCAGGCCGGACCCGAAGAGGACCGGCACACCCGGCACGCGCACGCGCACGGCTCGGAGCCGGACGACTTCGCGGTGCAGATCGCGGACTCGGTGGAGAGCTTCGTGCTCGCCGTCACCGAGGTGGCCAAGGGCGACGAGCCCGGCAGCGCGGTCTCCCTCCTCCTGCTGGAGGTCTCGCAGCTCCTGCTGGCCGGCGGCCGGCTGGGCGCGATCGAGGACGTCGTCCCGGAGGACCGGTTCGAGCCCGACACCGGGCCGGAGCCGGACGGCGAGCAGCTGCGCGAGCGGCTGGCCGTGCTGCTCGCGCCGATCGACGTCTACCACGAGGTCTTCGACCCGTACGGGCCGCCGGAGAAGCCGAACGCGTTCCGGATCTCGGACGACCTGGCCGGCGTGGTGAGCGAGCTCCAGCACGGACTCACCCACTACCGCGAGGGGCGGGTCAGCGAGGCGCTCTGGTGGTGGCAGTTCTCCTACCTGTCCAACTGGGGCACGACCTGCACGGCGGTGCTGCGGGCGCTGCAGTCGCTGATCGCGCACGTCCGGCTGGACAGCCCGATCGGGGCGGCGCCGGACGGTGCGGACACCGACAACGACGGGCTCACCGACGAGCAGCTCGAACAGCAGGCCGGCGACCTCATGGCGGCGGAGCTGGGGATCGGGCGCTGAGCCGAGTGGTCCGGGCGGACCTGGTGGTCCTGGCGGCCCGCCGCGGGCCCGAGGGGCCTCCCTGGGCCCGAGCGGCCCTCCCGGGGCCCGAGGAGGCCCGCTGCGGGCCCCCGGGCGGAACTGTGACGGAGACCTCAGGGGCGTCCGCCGGGAAGAAAACCCCGGGGCTGTCGGCCGTTTGTCCGCCGATTCTGCGGGGCCGTACCGGATACCCCGCAGACCTGCCGGTGGCGCCGCCCGAACGGCCGCTCACCTGCTGAAACGTGTGTCTCATCATATGGAAACCGGCTGGTGCCGCACCCCTGCTCGGTAGACTGGCGCCGACCGCACCACCCCCGCCACCCGGGGGTGCGGGGGCCGAGCGCCCCCGGAAACGACACAAGTCGAGGAGCGCACGTGGGCCTTGTCGTGCAGAAGTACGGCGGCTCATCCGTTGCGGATGCCGAGGGCATCAAGCGCGTGGCCCGTCGAATCGTTGACGCCAAGAAGGCCGGCCATGAGGTCGTCGTCGTGGTGTCCGCGATGGGCGACACGACGGACGAGCTCATCGAACTCGCGGAGCAGGTGTCACCTCTCCCCGCCGGCCGCGAGTTCGACATGCTGCTGACCGCTGGAGAGCGCATCTCCATGGCCCTGCTGGCCATGGCGATCAAATCCCTGGGTCACGAGGCCCAGTCCTTCACAGGAAGCCAGGCCGGTGTCATCACCGACTCCGTCCACAACAAGGCGCGCATCATCGACGTGACGCCGGGCCGCATCCGCACCGCCCTGGACGAGGGCAACATCGCGATCGTGGCCGGTTTCCAGGGTGTCTCGCAGTCGAGCAAGGACATCACCACGCTCGGCCGCGGCGGCTCCGACACGACCGCCGTCGCCCTCGCCGCGGCCCTCCGGGCCGAGGTCTGCGAGATCTACACCGACGTGGACGGCGTGTTCACCGCCGACCCGCGCGTGGTGACGAAGGCTCGCAAGATCGACTGGATCGCGTACGAGGACATGCTGGAGCTGGCCTCGTCCGGTTCGAAGGTGCTGCTCGACCGCTGTGTGGAGTACGCGCGCCGCTACAACATCCCGATTCACGTACGCTCGTCCTTCTCGGGCCTTCCCGGGACGATCGTCAGCAACGACAACCCGCACAAGCCCGAAGGGGGCGAGATGGAGCAGGCCATCATCTCCGGAGTCGCCCACGACACGTCCGAGGCCAAGGTCACGGTCGTCGGCGTACCCGACAAGCCGGGCGAGGCGGCGCGCATCTTCCGCGCCATCGCCGACGCCGAGGTCAACATCGACATGGTGGTGCAGAACGTCTCCGCCGCGTCGACCGGTCTGACCGACATCTCGTTCACGCTGCCGAAGACCGAGGGCCAGAAGGCCATCGACGCGCTCGGCCGGGTCCAGGAGGGCATCGGCTACGAGTCGCTCCGCTACGACGACGCGATCGGCAAGATCTCGCTCGTCGGCGCGGGCATGCGCTCCAACCCGGGCGTCACCGCGGCCTTCTTCGAGGCGCTCTCGGCGGCCGGGGTCAACATCGAGCTGATCTCCACCTCGGAGATCCGCATCTCGGTGGTCACCCGCGCCGAGGACGTGAACGCGGCCGTGCGCGCCGTCCACAGCGCCTTCGGGCTGGACAGCGAGACGGACGAGGCCGTCGTCTACGGAGGCACCGGGCGATGACCCGGCGGCCGAACCTCGCCGTCGTCGGCGCCACCGGCGCGGTCGGCGAGGTGCTGCTCGGCCTGCTCTCCCTCCGTCAGGACATCTGGGGCGAGATCCGTCTCGTCGCCTCCCCGCGCACGGCCGGCCGCAAGCAGACCGTGCGCGGGGAACCCGTCGAGGTGCTCCCGCTCACCGAGGAGGCCTTCGACGGCATCGACGTCGCACTGTTCGACGTGCCCGAGGACGTCTCCGCCCGGTGGGCGCCGGTCGCGGCCGCCAAGGGCGTCGTGGTGGTCGACAACTCCGGGGCGTTCCGGCTGGACGAGACCGTCCCGCTGGTCGTGCCCGAGGTCAACGCGGCGGCGGTGCGGATGCGTTCGCGGGGCATCGTGGCCAGCCCCGACTCCAGCACGCTCGCGATGATCGCGGCGATCGGCGCGCTGCACGCCGAGTACGGGCTCGCCGCACTGGTCGTCGCCTCGTACCAGGCCGCCTCCGGCGTGGGCCGGGCCGGCGCGGACGCGCTGCGCGGGCAGCTCGCGCTGGTGGCCGGCACCGAGGTCGGCGAACAGACCGGCGACCTGCGCGCGGTGATCGCCGACCACGGCCCGTTCGCCGCCCCGCTGGCGCTCAACGCGGTGCCGTGGGCCGGCACGCTGACCGACGGCGGCTGGTCCTCCGAGGAGCGGACGGTGCGGGACGAGTCCCGCAAGATCCTCGGCCTGCCCGGGCTCAAGGTGTCCGCCACCTGCGTCCGCATCCCGGTGGTGCGCACCCACGCGGTCGCCGTGCACGCGGTCTTCGAGCGCGAGGTCACCCAGGAGCACGCCCAGCAGATCCTCCGGGACGCCCCCGGCGTGGTGCTGTACGACGACCCGGCGGCCGGTGAGTTCCCCACGCCGAACGACGCCGTCGGGACCGACCCGGTGTGGGTCGGCCGGGTGCGGCGGGCGCTGGACGACCCGACGGCGCTGGACCTCTTCCTCTGCGGGGACAACCTGCGCAAGGGCGCGGCGCTGAACGCGCTGCAGATCGCCGAGCTGGTGGCGGGCGAACTCGCCCTCTGAGTCCGCCGGTACGGCCGACGGGGGTGCTCGGCCGATCTGACGGCGGCGCAGCCTGACGGCCCGGTGGCCGGTGCTCCGGCGGTTGGTGGTCCGGTGGAGTCCGGACGCGTCCGGAGGCCCGGCGCAGCCGCCGCTCAACCGGGGTCTGCGCGGTTTGTTCGCGGACTGCTTGAGGAATCCTCGCCAAATCCCCTGGAGGGCGCTCCGGCCGATGCGGAAGAATGTCGGCCGGGCTGGGCAACCATGACAGGGGATCGAGTGTCCAACGGGCGTGGCGAACGTGATGGTGGGGGCAGGGGCGGGCATCTCGGCGGCGGCCGCGGTGACGTTCCCGCCGCGCGCCCAGCGGCCTTCGGATAGGCCGGAAGACAGTCAGATGACGGCAGTCGCACCAGGCGCCGCGGACTCCGGCGCCGGCACCGCCGCGGGTGCCAGCGAGGATCTGCTCACCGAGACCTACCAGGCCCACTACCGTTCCCTGTTGAGGCTGGCCGCGTTGCTCCTCGACGACCTCTCGACCTGTGAGGACGTCGTCCAGGAGGCGTTCATCCGGGTGCACGCCGCCCGGCGGCGGGTGCGCGAGCCGGAGAAGACCCTCGCCTACCTGCGGCAGACCGTGGTCAACCTGTCCCGCTCGACGCTGCGGCGCAGGATCCTCGGGCTGAGGCTGCTGCCGAAGCCCATGCCTGACATGGCCAGCGCAGAAGAAGGAGCCTACGATGCGCTGGAGCGTGACCAGTTGAAGGCCGCGCTACGGGGTCTGCAACGCCGTCAGCGGGAGGTTCTGGTGTTGCGCTACTTCGTGGACATGACGGAGGCACAGGTCGCGGAGACCCTGGGCATCTCGCTGGGGTCGGTGAAGGCGTACGGCTCACGCGGGATCGCCGCGCTGCGGGTCCAGATGGAGGCCGGGCATGGCTGAGGACGATCGGGTGTCCGCCGGACGGGCTCCCTCCGACGGTGGGCCGGCGGGCCGGGGCGGAGCGGGCGGTTCGGGTGGCTCAGGCGGTTCGGGCGGTCCGGGCGGGTTCCGGGGGTTCCCCGGTGACGACGGCTCCGATCCGCTCGGCCCGGAGGAACGGCTGGTCCGTGCCCTGATGCAGCGGGCCGTCGCCGAGGTGCAGCCCGCCCCCGGCGGCCTGCAGCACATCCGCCGGGCGGTGCCGCGCAGACGCGCCGCGCGCCGGGGAGCCTGGACCGGCGCGGCCGCACTGGCCGTCGCCGTCTCCATCCTGCTGCCGACCATGCACGACGACGATCACCTCGGCCTCTCCGGCGGCCCCGGCTCGCCCAACGCGCAAGCCGGTACCGCCACGGCGACCTCCGACGGAGCCCCGCCCGGCGGGGTCGTCGTCCGGCCGAGCCCGCCGCCGGCCCCCGACGCGAGCACGAACACCCCGAGCGACACCCCGAGCGACACCGTCGGCACCTCGCCGAGCGTCGGCCCCAGCACCACCCGGCCGGCACCCGGGACGTCCGTCCCCACGACCGCGGCCGGCACCGGCGAGAGCAAGCCGCTGCCCCTGTGCACCCGCGGCGATCTCGGACAGGGCACCGCGCAGGTCGGCGCAGCCGACGCCGGCGGGCGGATCTACGGGTACTTCACGGTGGTCAACACGTCCGCGCACAACTGCCGGCTCGGCGGTCCCGGCTCGGTCACGATCACCGGCACCACCGGGACGGAGCCCGGGCGGATCCGGATCGCCGACCACGTGGCGGGCGGCCCGGCGACCGCGCTGCCCGCCCCGACGGAGACGGCGGGGGCGAACGGGAGCGGCGCCGACGGCCCCGTCCTCGCGCCCCGGGCCGGGTACCGGGTGGACTTCGGCTGGGTACCGGACGCGGCGGGCTGCCCGAACCCCGGCGGGACGACCTCGCCGAGCGCGTCCACCGGCTCCGGGCAGAGCACGGCGGGGGGGACCACCGGCGGGGGCTCGGGCGGCAGCACGGCGAGCGGCGGCACCACGGGCGGCGCTTCCACGGGCGGTGGCTCGACGGGTGGCGGTGCGCCGGGCGGCGGTGCGGCCCCGGGCCCGGGCACCGGAGCGGTGCCGGGGTCGGACGGCGGCGCGAGCGGCGGCGCGGGCACCGGGGCGAGCACGAGCTCGGGCACCCGCGGCGGTACGGCGCCCGAGCTGCAGAGCGCGGGCCCGGCCGGTTCGACGAATGCGCCCGGCCTGTCGACGGGGGCGGTCCGGGAGGCCGCTCCGACCGCGGCGGCGAGCGCGGAGCCCGCGCCGTCCGCCTCGCCGACGACCACCCCGACCGGGGCCCCGAGCCCGGCGGCCACCCCGACGGGCGGGTCCGGCAAGCCGCCGGCGAGCGTCACGCTGGCCTACACGCCGGCGCCGGGCAACCCGCCCGCCGCGACCGCGGTCCTCCCGGGTGCCTGCGCGGGCACGGTCTACCGCACCGCCCCCGAGCCGCTCCCGTCGGCGCTTCCGGCGCCGAGCCCCTCTGCTTCGGCGGAGTGACCGCGGGGGAGCACGGGCGGCACCTCGGAGGGGGACCACGGGCGGAGACGTCGGGGGCGCGGACGGCAGATCGCGGCCGGACGGACGGGCCTCCGGAGCGGGATGTCGGCCGATCCGACTCTCCGCTCCTGGGGTGGTGTTCGGGCCGGGCAGGGGGCCTGCGGTCGGGCGGGGTGTGAGGAGTGGTTACCGTGGGGGGTGTGTACCGGTTCCTCCTCACCCCGCGCTGGCTGAGCGGCACCGCGTTGGCCGTCGCGGCCGTCGCGGTGTGCGTCTGGCTCGGCTCCTGGCAGCTCGGCCGGTTCGAGGACAAGGTCTCCTCGCACCAGGAGATCAGCCGGTCGGTGAACGACACCGGTGCCCCCCGGCCGCTCGGCGAGGTGCTCGGTGCCGACCGGCCGCAGGTCACCACGGACACCGTCGGCCGTCCGGTGACGGTGACCGGGACCTTCGACCGGGAACACCAACTGCTCGTCCCCAACCGGGTGCTGGACGGCCGGCAGGGCTACTACGTGCTCACCCCGCTGCGCACCCCCGACGGCCGGACCGTCGCGGTGGTCCGCGGCTGGGCGGCCGGGGCACCCGAGGCCGGTACGTCCGCAGCCGGTGAGTCCGCCGCCGAGTCGCCCGCGGCGGAGTCCACGGCCCTGGCCGCGCCCCCCGGCGAGGTGACGGTGACCGGCCGACTGCAGGCCGGTGAGACCAGCGGCAGCGGCGGCGCGGTGGCCGGCGGGCTCCCGGAGGGGCAGCTCGGCACGATCAACCGGGCCGCACTGGTCAACAAGCTCTCCTACGAGGGCTGGTACGACGGCTGGGTGTCCGCCGACGCCGCACCGGCCGGCCTGACCCCGGTGCCGACGGTGCAGCCGCAGGGCGGCAACGGCCTGAGCCTGCGGGCGTTCCAGAACCTGGGCTACACGCTGGAGTGGTTCGTCTTCGGCGGCTTCGTGGTGTTCATGTGGTTCCGCCTGCTGCGCCGCGAAGCCGAGGCCGAGCAGGACCGGGCCCTGGGACTGGACCCGGTCCTGGACTGACCGGCGGTACCGGCTGACCGGCCGCCGTACCGCGCGACCGGCCGGCCGTACCGACCGACTGGTTGAACCGCCCGGGCGGCCGAACCGCCCGGGCGGCCGGCTCAGCGGGTGGGCTTCACCGGCGGAACGACCGGCTTGGACGGAGCGGCCGGCGCGCTCGGGACGACCGGAACGCTCGGCACCACCGGTGCGGACGGCGACGGCGCCCCGGAGGGCGCGGACGGTGTGGCCGACGGGGACGGTGTGGTCGGCGGCGGGTCGCAGCGCCTGCTGCTGTCGTCGCCGTTACCGCCGCCGTTGTCGTCGTTCGAGTCGTTGTCGGCGTGGTGGCGGACCTTGCGGCCGCTCTTGGACCCCTTCGAGCCCGACGAGCTCTTGGATCCGGACGAGCCCGACTTGGCCAGCAGGACCGTACCGCCGCCCCCGGCCGTCCCGGCGAGCCGGACCGTGCCGCCGTCCACGACCGCGCCACCGTCCACCGCCGTGCCGCCGTTCACGGCCCCGCCTGTCGTACCGCCTGGCGTACTGCGTGCCGTACCGCCGTCGACCGTGCGGAAGGCCGCCCGCACCGCCGCACCCGCCGCCGCCGCGGCCGCCGTCGTGGCCTTGGCCGTCGGCGGAGCCGAGGCCGTGGTGGCCGTTGCGGTGGCCGTCGGCGACGAGGACGGCGAAGCGGGCGGCGGGCAGGCCGACCCCCCGCCCCCGTCACCACTGTCCTGACCCGAGCAGCCGGTGAGCAGCAAGGCCCCGGCCACCCCCACCCCCATGATCGCGGGCAGTCGTCTCACACGTTCCCCCCGTCCCTCTCCTTCGTCCCCGCCCGGTCCTCTCCGACGGCGCCCGCCCCGAGGTGCCGCCGGACGAAGTCGATCTCCAGCCGGAGCTGCTTGATCCGCTCGTCCACGACCAGCGAGCCGTGCCCGGCGTCGTACCGGTAGACCTCGTGCACCTTGTCGAGCTTCTCCAGCCGCCCGACGTAGTTGTCGATCTGCCGGATCGGGCAGCGCGGGTCGTTCACACCGGCGCTGATGTAGACCGGGACCCGCACCTGCTCCACGTACGTCAGCGGCGAGGAGGCGTGCCAGCGCTCGGGCACCTCCTCCGGCGTGCCGCCGAAGAGCGTGCGGTCGATCGCCTTCAGCGCCTCCATCTCGTCGTCGTACGCGGTCAGGTAGTCCGCGACGGGGACGGCGGCGACGCCGAGGCTCCAGAGGTCCGGCTGCGCGCCGAGGCCGAGCAGGGTGAGGTAGCCGCCCCAGGAGCCGCCGGACAGCACCAGCCGGTCCGGGTCGGCCAGCCCGCTCGCCACCGCCCACTCCCGGACGGCGGCGATGTCCTCCAGCTCGATCAGGCCGACCCGCTCGCGCAGCGCGTCCGTCCAGGCCTGGCCGTAGCCGGTGGAACCGCGGTAGTTGACCCGGACCACCGCGAAGCCGTGGTCCAGCCAGGCGGCCGGGCCGGCGGCGAAGGAGTCGCTGTCGTGGTGGGTCGGGCCGCCGTGGACCTCGAAGACGGTCGGGAACGGCCCGTCCGCCGGACCGGCGCCGGACGGCCGCTGGACCAGCGCGTGCACCCGGCCGCCGGGGCCGTCCACCCAGACGTCCTCGACCGGGACCGAGCCGGGCGGCACCGCGCCGGGCGCGCGCAGCACCACGGTGCCGGCGGTGGAGCGGACGGCGGACGGCTGGGCGGCGGAGGACCAGAGGAACTCCACCGTGCCGTCGGGCCGGGCGGTCGCGCCGCTGACCGTGCCGCGCGGGGTGTCCAGGCGGGTCAGCGCGTCGCTCGCGCCGTCGAGGTCGAACGAGAACAGCTCGCTGCGCGCCTCGTACTCGTGCTCGACCAGCAGGGAACGGCCCCCGGGGCGCCACTGGGCGGAGACGTCGCCGGGCAGTTCGCGGCCCTGCTCGTCGCGGAGCGGCAGCGCGGTCTCGACGCCGGTCGCGACGTCCCAGATCACCGGCTCCCAGCGGCCCGTGCGCTGCTGGGCGACCAGCAGCCGGGTGTCGCCGTCCACCGGGGCGAAGCCCATGCAGGCCACCCCGCGCGGCTCCGCGTGCCCGGTGACCTCGTCCAGTTCGGCGACGGTCGCGCCGTCGGAGAGGCGGACGACCCGGATCGCCCCGTGCATCGCGTCGCCGTGCTCGGTGTGGTCGATGGCCAGCAGGGTGCCGTCGTGGCTGAGGTCGCCGACGCCGCCGTACTCCGCGTGCCGGTAGATCTCGACCGGCTCGGCCGCGCCGGGGCGGCGCAGGTGCAGGGTGGTGCCGTCCTCGTCGGTGGACCGGCCGACCACGACGGTGCCGTCCCGGCCGAGGGCCAGGCCCGCCTCGTAGGAGGGGGCGAGGCCGGGGACGGCCTCCTCGTCGGGGCCGGTCGCGCCCTCGGGACGGCCGCCGAAGGGCTGGCGCCGCCAGATGCCGAACTCGTCGCCGTCGCTGTCGTCGAACCACCAGATCCACTCGCCGTCGGGGGACAGCTCGGCGTCGGTGGTGCCGTTCGGACGGTCGGTGACCCGCCGGTGGGTGTCGGTGGCGCGGTCCCAGGCGTAGATCTCGTAGGTCCCGCTCGCGTTGGACACGTACAGCGCCCGGTCGGGGGCGTCCTCCGCCCAGTCCGGCAGGGAGACCCGTGCCGCCCTGAACCGCTGCTCCCACGCCGGAACGGCGCTCTTCTCCTCGCTCATCCACCCATCCAACCCGATCGGGGGGCGGGAACGGAACGGGGGCGGGCGCGGGAGCGGACCCTGCCCGCCCCCGCACCCGCCCCGCTCCCGTCGTCCGCTCCTGTTCCGCTCCGGTCGTCCGCCGCCGCCGCCGGGCCGTCCCCAGGCCGTCCGCAGGTCGTCGGCCGTCCCCGGGCCGTCCGACGGTCCCGGGGCGCACCGCCCGCTCAGGCCGTCCGGCGGGGCAGCAGCTGCACCAGACCCACCAGCAGCAGCTCCAGCACCGCCAGCGCGCCGATGCTGCGCCCGAACGCCGTGGCCGGGTCGGCGGCGCCGTAGTAGAGGAGGCCGATCAGCGCGATGCCCAGCGCCCCCGCGACCTGCTGGACGGTGGCGAGCACGCCCGCCGCCGAACCGGCCAGCCGCGGCTCGACGCCGGCCAGCACCATCGAGGTCACCGGGGCGATCACCAGGCCCATCCCGAGACCGTCCACGAACAGGCCGGGCGCCAGCCACCAGACGCTGCCGGTGTCCCCGGCGGCGTGCACGGCGAGCCCGAGCAGCCCGAGTCCGGCGGCCATCAGCAGCCCGCCCAGGGCGATCGTCTGCCGGCCGAGCCGGGCGACGAAGCGGTGCACGGTGGTCGAGGTGATCAGGTAGCCGGCGCCGATCGCGGTGAAGACCAGACCGGCCCCGAGCGCGTCCAGGCCGCGGCCCGGCTGCAGGTAGAGCGCGAGCACCAGGAAGAAGGAGGCCTGGCCGAGCCAGAAGGCGAGCTGGGCGAGCAGCCCGGTGGTGAAGGCGCGGGAGCGGAAGAGCCGGGTGTCGACCAGCGGCGAGCCGGACCGGCCGGTCCGGTGCTGGTGCACCGCGAAGACGGCCAGCAGGGCGGTCGAGCCGGCCAGGCAGAGCCGGGTCCAGAGCGGCCAGCCCGCCTCGCGGCCCTGGATCAGCGGCAGCACCAGGCCGGTCAGCGCGGTGGTGACCAGCAGCACGCCCACCGGGTCCAGGCCGGGCCGCTGCGGGGCGCGGGACTCCGGCAGGCAGCGGCGGACCAGGGCCAGCGCGGCCAGGCCGACCGGCAGGTTGATCAGGAAGCAGCTGCGCCAGTCCAGGCCGAACAGGTCGGCGCGGATCAGTACGCCGCCGATCAGCTGGCCGAACACGGCGCCCAGGCCCATGGTCAGCCCGTACAGCGCGAACGCCCGGGCCTGCGCCGCACCGCTGAACGAGGTCCGCAGGATCGCCAGCACCTGCGGACCCATCAGTGCGGCCGAGAGCCCCTGGGCGACCCGGGCGCCGACCAGCGCGCCCGCCGTCGGGGCGAGGCCGCAGGCGGCGGAGGCGAGCGTGAACAGGGCCAGGCCGAGGGCGAACACCCGGCGGCGGCCGTAGCGGTCGCCGAGCCGTCCGGCCGTGACCAGGCCGGCGGCGATGGCCAGGCCGAAGCCGGCGACCACCCACTGGACGGCGGCGGGCCCGGCTCTCAGATCGGTCTGGAGGGAGGGTATGGCGACGTTGACGACGAAGACGTCGAGGGCGGTCATGAAGGTGGCGGTAAGGACGACCGCCAGCAGGCCCCGGGGGTTTCCGGTGGCGGCGCTCCCGTCGGTCCCGGTGGCGTTCGGGCGGGTGGTGAGGGTGGTGCTCAACTCGGGTGCTCCTCGGTGTGGTCGGGTCCGGGCGGGGCGGGGCGGGGTGGCGGCGGGTGACGGTGAGCGGTGGTGGGGCGGCGGCGGACGGTGGTGGGCGGTGGTGCGGGGCGGCCGGGGGCGGGGCGGCGGTGCCCCGCCCCCGGCCGCGGTGACGGCGGCTCAGGCGCCGGGGACGCGGTCCAGGAAGCCGTGCACCGAGGCGATCCGGCCGTCGGCTTCGGCGACCAGCACGTCGAAGCCGATCACCAGCGGCTCCTCCCCGGCCGGCCCCAGGTTCCAGGTGAACCGGGCGATGTCGTGGTGCGCGTCGACCGGGCCGAGGGTGAACTCCAGTCCGGGGAACTGCCCCTGGGCCGCGCCGATCAGGGCGTCGACGCCCTCGCGGCCGGTGACCGCGGCCAGCGGGTCGGTGTACCGGCAGTCCGCCGCCCACACCTCGTCGATCAGCTTCCGGCGGGCGGCCGGGTCGGTCTCGTTCCAGGCGGCGAGGTACCGCTCGGCGAGCTTCTGGAGGTCGGCGGGCTGCATGGCGTTCATGGTTCTTCTCCCTTGTCCGGCGGGCCGGTTGAGCGGCCCCGGCGGGTCGTTCCCGCTGCTCATGAAGGTACGGACGACGGCGGGCGGGCGAATCCGTCACGCATAGGTAGGGGTGTACGTAGGCCGCGCCAGTAGGGTCGGGAGCATGGGGATGCTGTACGGGCGGGAACGGGAGCAGGCCGCGGTCGACGCACTGCTCGACGGGGCGCGGGACGGTCGCAGCGGGGTGCTGGTGCTGTGCGGCGAACCGGGCATCGGCAAGACGGCGCTGCTGGACCACGCGGTCGCGGCGGCCGGTGACGCGTTCCGGGTGGTCCGGGCGACCGGGGTCGAGTACGAGGCCGAACTCCCCTTCGCCGGGCTGAGTCTGCTGCTGGCGCCCGGACTTGACCGGATCCCCGCGCTGCCCGCGCCGCAACGGCGTTCGCTGGAGGCCGCGTTCGGGCTGGGGGAGGGCGGCGGCGCACCCGCCGACCGGCTGCTCACCGGGCTGGCGACGCTCGGGCTGCTCGCCGAACTGGCCGCCGAGCAGCCGCTGTTGTGCGTGGTCGACGACGTGCAGTGGCTGGACCGCGCCTCGCTGGACGCGCTGCTGCTCGCGGCCCGCCGGCTCCAGGCGGAGGGTGTCGCCCTGCTGCTCGCCCTCCGGGACGCGGGCCCGGCCGGGGGCGGCGCGGCCGGGCCCGCGGCCCGGGGCGGCGCTGACGCCCTGCCGTCGGCCGGGCTCCCGGTGCTCCGCCTGGGCGGACTCGCCGCCCCGGACGCCGAACGGCTGCTCGACGCCCGCGTCGGCGGCGGGCCCGCCGCCGACGGCATCCGCCGACGACTGCTCGCCGAGGCCGCCGGGAACCCGCTCGCCCTCGTCGAACTCCCCTTCACGGAAGCCGAGTCGGAAGCCGGCGGGCTGGCGCTCACCAGTCGGCTGCAGATCGCCTTCCACGGTCAGGTCACCGGGCTGCCGCCGGCCACCCAGACGCTGCTCCTGGTCGCCGCCGCGGAGGAGAACGGCGAACTCGACGTCGTCCTGGCGGCCGCCACCGCCCTCGGGGTCGGAGCGGACGCGCTGGCGCCCGCCGAGCAGGCCGGACTGGTCGCCGTCGGGGCCGGCCGCCGGCTCGCCTTCCGGCACCCGCTGCTGCGCGCGGCCGTCCTCCAGCGGGCGCCGCACCAGCAGCGGTCGGCCGCCCACCGGGCCATCGGCGGGGCGCTGGAGGACGGCGACCGCCGTACCTGGCACCTCGTCCTCGCCGCCGCCGGACCGGACGCCGACCTCGCCGACGCCCTCGAACGCGCCGCCGTCCGGGCCGAGTCCCGTGGCGCCCACGGCGGCGCGGCGGCCGCGTACGAGCGGGCCGCCCGGCTCACCCCGGACCGCGACGGCGCCACCCGGCGGCTGGTGCTCGCCGCCGAAGCGGCCACCGAGGAAGGCAAGTTGGAGCAGGCCGAGGAGCTGGCCGACCGGGCCAGGGCCCGCACCGACAGCGTCTTCGCGCACGCGCTGCTCGACCAGGTCCGGGCCGTCGCGCACTTCTGGCGGGGCGACTACCCGGCCGCCTACCGGCTGCTGCTGAACGCGGCCGCCACCGACATCGAGCCCTCGCACGCGGCGCGGATGCTGCTCCAGGCGTTCCACGCGGCCTGGTACGCGGGCGAGGAGGAGGTGGCCGCCGTGCTCGACCGGATGGCGGCCCTGCCGCTCGCCGCGGAGGAGCCGCTCGCCCCGCTGGCCCGCCACCTGCCGGCCGCCGTCCTGCCCGCGCTGGGCCGCCCGGCGGATCCGGTGCCCGCGCTCCGCGACACCGTCGAGGCGGCCCGCCAGGCCGGTGCGGAGAGCCCGGGCGACCTCGTCCAGCTGTGCGGCGCGGCGCTGATCCTCGGCCGCGACGCCGAAACCCTGTCCCTGGCGGCTGAGTTGGTGGCGGAGGCCCGGGCCAAGGGCGTCGTCGGGGTGCTGCCGACGCTGCAGTTCTTCCTCGCCGAGGCGGAGCTGTTCCACGGCCGGCACCGCGACGCCGAGGTCACCGCCAGCGAGGCGCTCACCCTCGCCCGGGACACCGGGCAGCACCAGTGGAGCAGCCAGCTGGCGGCCCTGCTGGCGTGCGTCGCCGCGCTCGGCGGCGCCGACGACCGGTGCGTCGAGCTGGCCGGTGCGGCGCTCGTCTCCGGGTCGTCCGCCCCGGCCGCCGGAGCGCCCTGGGCGCAGTGGGCGCTGGGGCTGCTGGACCTGGGGCGGGGCCGGGCGTCGGTCGCCGCCGACCGGCTGCACGCGCTCACCACCGGCCCGTACCGGCACCACGTCGGGGCGACCCGGGCGGTGCCCGACCTGGTCGAGGCGGCCGTGCGGCTGGGCGAGCCGGAGCGGGCCGCCGAGCCGTACGAGCGGTTCGCCCGCTGGGCGGGGGCCGCGGCGGCCGGGACGGCGGGGGCGCCCTGGGCGGAGGCGCTGCGGTTGCGCTGCCAGGCACTCCTCGGGCCGGACGAGCTGGCCGAGTCCGCGTACCTGGCGGCGCTCGCCCTGCACGAGGGGGCGAACCGGCCGTTCGAACAGGCCAGGACGGCGCTGCTGTACGGCGAGTGGCTGCGCCGGGAGCGGCGGCGGACGGACGCCCGGCCGCACCTGGGCGCGGCACTGGAGACCTTCGAGCGGCTCGGCGCCGGGCCCTGGGCGGACCGGGCCCGCGCCGAGCTGACGGCCACCGGGGGCGCGGCCCCGGCGCCCGTGGAGGCGGCGCCGGGCGTGCTCACCGCGCTCACGCCGCAGGAGCTGCAGATCGCCCGGTTGGCCGCCCGGGGGATGACCAACCGGGACATCGCGGCGCAGCTGTTCCTCAGCCCCCGGACCGTGGGGCACCACCTCTACAAGGCCTACCCGAAGCTGGGCATCGCCTCCCGGACGGAGCTGGCGGCGCTGTTCTGACCCCGGGGAGGCCGGCCGGTTGCCGCGGCGTGTGCAGGCTGCAGGAAGGGGGGTGGGGGCAGCCCCCGTACCAACTCGGGCGTCTGCAGGATGGGCGGCCGGGGCGGCGGCGCGGCAGGCTGGGACGCGGAACAGCACGGGGAACGGAAACGCGGGAGTGATCGGTGAAGGTACGCGCGGGGGCCGCAGCACTGGTGGCGGGAATGTGCGCGATGGCGGTGTCGGGACTCCTCCCGACGGCCGCGGTGGCGGCGGAGCGGGCGTCGGCCGCGCCGCCCGCCGGCCTCAGGGCGGCCGTCGAGCAGACGGTCGCGGACGGCTTCCCGGCCGCCGTCGCGTACACCAGGCAGGGGGAGCGGGAGTCACGGACGGCGGCCGGGCTCGCCGACACCGCGACCGGCGAGCGGGCCCGGCCGGACCAGCGGTTCCGGATCGCCAGCAACACCAAGTCGTTCGTCTCGACGGTGCTCCTGCAGCTGGAGGGCGAAGGGCGGCTCTCGCTCGACGACAGCGTGGAGAAGTGGCTGCCCGGCGTGGTCCGCGGCAACGGCAACGACGGCGACGCCATCACCGTCCGGCACCTGCTCAACCACACCTCGGGCATCTACGACCCCACCGACGAGCCGGAGTTCTTCGCTCCCTACCTGGAGCACCACGAGTGGGGCTACGTCTACACCCCGCGGGAGGTGATCGCCCGCGCGGTCCGGCACGCGCCGTCGTTCGAGCGGCCCGGTGACGGCTGGGCGTACTCCAACACCAACTACCTGCTCGCCGGGCTGGTGATCGAGGCGGTCACCCACCACAGCGCGCCCTCCGAGATCCACCGGCGGATCCTCGCCCCGCTCGGCCTCAGGAACACCTCCTTCCCGGTGACCGACCCGGACATCCGCGGCCCCCACCTGCACGGGTACGACCTCACGGGTCGGGACGTGACCAGGTTCAGCCCGTCGTACGACTGGACCGCCGGTGCCATGATCTCCACGGTCGACGACCTGGCCCGGTTCCACCGGGCCCTGTTCGGCGGCAGGCTGCTGCGCCCGGCCCAGCAGCGTGAACTGTTGACCACGGTGCAGTTCGGCCGTGGACCGGCGTACGGACTCGGTGTGCAGCGCAGGGAGGTGGCCTGCGGCACGGGCCCGGACGCCAAGCGGGTCAGCACCTGGGCGACCGACGGGGGCGGTCCCGGCTTCACGAGCATGTCGCTCAGCACCGTCGACGGCGAGCGGCAGCTGGTCCTGGCCCTCAACGTCTACGACCTCGGCGCGGACCTGAAGGACGAGGTGCCCGTCCCGCTGGGCCCGGGAGCGGCGCAGGTGCAGACGGCGGCCCTGTGCGACTGAGGCGGCGAGCCTCCGGCGGCACCTCGATGCGAGCTGCTGCCGGGTGCCGGCAGTCCCCAGGCGGCGCCGTTGCGTGCTAGTCGGCGGGGGTGCCGCGGAGGAGGAGGGGGAGGTGGGCGCCTCTGGTGAGGGCGTCGAGGGCCTGGGTGGTGCGGCGGTAGTGGTCGGGGGGCATGGCGTCGAGGAGTTGGGCGCGGTGGAGCCAGTGGACGGCGGTGACGGTGTGGGGCGGGCGGTGGCGGGCGACGATGCCTTCCTGTGCGGAGGTGAGGCGGCCGCCCCAGTGGATGAAGGTGAGGGCTTCGGGGAGGAGGGCGGCTTCGGTGTGGTCGGTGGCGAGGATCGAGCGGAGGGGGAGGACGAGGCCGGTCTGGGTCTCGGTGTGTCGGCGGGCGGCGAGGTGGGGGAGTTCGTCGCGTTCGGCGTCGCCGCCGGGGAGGTGGAGGCCGGAGGTGTGGGAGCGGCCGATGAGGAGGAGGGCGCCGTCGCGGTTGAGGATGAGGGCCTGGTGGCCGTGGCGGCGGCGGGGCGGGTTGGTCAGGATGTCGGGGAGTTGGTGCAGCAAGGGGGCCTCCGGGGTTGTTGGTTGGGGTGGTTCCGGCCGGGCCCGCGCTGGGGGCGGCGGGCCCGGCCGGGGTTCCCGTGCGCCGCACCACACCGGCGCGCGGGAGTTCAGGGGGTGGGGTCGGCGTCGGTGCCGTCGGCTTCGTCGGGTGAGAGCCAGGCGAAGCAGGCGGGCAGGCCCGCGCTGATGCCGGTGGCGAGGATGAGGCCGAAGATCAGGAGCTGGGGTCCGAGCGGCCCGTCGTGGATCGGCCAGCAGACGGCGGTGGCGGCGAGGGCGCTCAGGGCGGGGACGCCGACGGCGGTGGCGACCAGCTTGAACGCCCGGTTCACGCCCGGTCGTTGGCGCGCGGCCGGCTGGGCTGCTGGACGGTGAGGTAGCGGGGCTGGGGGAGGGCCTGGACGTGCTCGGGCTTGGTGGTCCACTCGCACCCGCCGGCCTCGTGGCGGAGGTAGGCGAGGCCGTTGAGGGTGTCCATGTAGACCCCTTCGACGACCCCGCCGGTGGGGGCGCGGTGGCCGAGGTCGCGCACCACTTCGCCGACGGCCGGGGTGTACGCGGGCATACGGGGGCAGCTGGGCATGGGGGCCTCCAGGGAAGGTTGCTCTGTGCTCTCTGAGCATCACGGCGTGTATCCAGGTTGGCTTACGCTCCCGTACGATGGCTAGATCCTCAACTTCCCAGCTGGCAAAGAGGAATAGGGAGAAGCTCCTTGAACCGGAAGAAGCTTGATCCTCAGTCGTCACCTCGCGCTGCTTTCGGTCGACGTCTCCGCACGTCAAGGGAACATCTTGGACTGACGCAAGACCAACTAGGTGGGCTGATCGGCTACTCGGACACCCACATCTCGGCTGTAGAAACAGCCCTGAAATCCCCTACGCGTGACTTCGCACAGAAGTGCGATGAAGTGCTGGGTGCTGAGGGCACGTTGGAGACGATGTGGTGGGGCCTAAAGGCAGCTGCCCTGCTGGACGGGTTCCCAGAACATGCTGCCCAGGAGTCGCGGGCCGCCCAGATTAGAGTCTTCGAGGCGAACATCGTCCCTGGTCTGCTTCAGACCGGATCGTACGCAGCGGCATTGGCAGCGGCTGCGGTCCGTCGCGGGCGGATTACCAAGGGCCAGGCCGATGAGCGGCTCAAGTTTCTCGCCAACCGACAGAGGCTGCTCCAGCGGCCAGAGCCCCCCATGCTCCATGCGGTACTGGATGAGAGCTGCATCCGTCGGCCGATAGGGGGAGTCGCCGTGATGCATGATCAACTCGCCCATCTGGAGGATTCGTTCGCAAATCCGAGGATCATCCTCCAGATCTCGCCGTTCAGTCTTGCGGAGGAGGCTCCCTTCCGGGTCTCGATGACGCTCCTGACCTTCGCGGACCGGAGTGTCGTCGGCTACTCCGAGTCGCTTGAACGTGGCTATGTCATGCGGACGCCTGGCGCCGTCGCCGCTTGGGAGGAGGACTACCATCGTTTGCAGGTGGAAGCGCTGTCGAAGCGGGCTTCCCAAGCGATGGTCCGTAAAGCGCGGGAGGAATTGGCTCTATGACGCTCCGACTCGAAGACCTGTCTCGTGCTTCCTGGTTCAAGTCGACGTACAGCGACAACGGGGGTACGTGCGTCGAGATCACCGCAGACTTCCCTGGTCTTGTCCCTGTCCGTGACTCGAAGGACCCCGAGGGCCCGGCGCTCCTCTTCGCGGCCGATGCCTTCGCTTCCTTCCTCGCCGCTCTCCGAGCTGGCGAGTTCGGCGGGGTCTGATAAGCCGTGCTCCGAGGGCCCCTGACCGGTTGCCGGTCAGGGGCCATTGCCGCTCGTCGGCTGGTTCGGGGGTTCACCCGGTCGTTTGGCGCGCGTACCGTGAGTGGTGGTGGGACCGACTCCCTTGTGGAAGGGCTATCGCATGACGAGCGTCGACCTCGCCACTGTCCGGTGGCGCAAGAGTACGTACAGCCAGCAGGGCGGGAACTGCGTTGAGATGGCGATCGGCTTCAGCGAGCTGGCGCCCGTCCGTGACTCCAAGGACGTGTCCGGTCCGGCGCTCGTCTTTCGGGCCGAGGCCTGGCGCTCCTTCCTCGCCGCCGTCCAGGCTGGCGAGTTCGGTGCGGTCTGAGTAGTCGCGCTCTGATGGCCCTGACCAGTCGGCGGTCAGGGCCATCGTCGTTCAGCGGTGGGTTCAGGGCTTCACCCGGGCCGTTCGGCGCACGTACCGTAGGTGGTGACGGGGCCAACTCCCTTGTGGAAAGGCTGTCGCATGACGAGCGTTGACCTTGCCACTGTCCTGTGGCGCAAGAGCACGTACAGCGGAAACGGCGGGAACTGCGTCGAAGTCGCCCCCGGCTTCCCCGGCCTCGTTCCTGTCCGTGACTCGAAGGATCCTCACGGGCCGGCTCTCCTCTTCCCGGCCGATGCCTTCGCCTCCTTCCTTGCCGCAGTCCGGGCTGGCGAGTTCGGCGAGGTCTGAGCTGTCGCGCTGCGACGGCCGGTTCGGGGGTTCACCCGGTCGTCTGGCGTGCGTACCGTGAGTGGTGGTGGGACCGACTCCCTTGTGGAAGGGCTATCGCATGACGAGCGTCGACCTCGCCACTGTCCGGTGGCGCAAGAGTACGTACAGCCAGAACGGCGGGAACTGCGTCGAAGTCGCCCCTGACTTCCCCGGCCTCGTTCCTGTCCGTGACTCGAAGGATCCTCACGGGCCGACTCTTCTCTTCCCGGCCGATGCCTTCGCTTCCTTCCTCACCGCTCTCCGGTCCGGCGAGTTCGGTGAGGTCTGAGTAGCCGCGCTCCGATGGCCCTGACCGGTTGTCGGTCAGGGCCATCGTCGTTCAACGGTCAGTCCTGGGGGTCAGCCGACGGCGCCGAGGATCGGTGCCCAGACGGGGCCGGTGAGTGCGGCCACCACCTGCTGCTCGGTGAGCGGGGGAGTGGCACGGGTCGGCTTCGGCGTCGTGCCGTCACTGCCGCCGCCGGTGCTGTTCCACTCCACCAACTGGAGCTGCGCACCGGTCGACTTCAGGGTGACCGTGATCGTCCAGCGGCGGGCGGTGTCGGCACGGGCCGGGTGTTCGGCTGCGTTCTGTTCCGACATCACCAGGGCCCCGCCGGGTACCGCGGCGCTGCTCGGCAGTTCGCTCACCTTGCAGGTGTCACCCTTGGCGCGCGGGGGTGTCCGCTCGCAGCTCAGTCCGTCGCCGTCCCGGAGCGGCAGCTTGAGCCGCACGGCCGAGACCCCGACGTACGCGGCGCCCTGACCGTCGTCGACGACCAGACCGGCGTTGGCGACGTACCCGGCGGACGGGTCGGCGGGGTTGTTGCTCTGTCCGGTCACCTGGCTGAACCGGCCCCCGGGGAGCGTCTGTTCCAGCGCCTGGATCATCTGGGTGTCGCTGATCGCGGTCCGGGGCATCGCCTGCGCCGCCGGCTCGATGTCGGACCCCGAGGAGCGCATCCCCGCGATCGTGCCGGGGATCACCAGGGCGGCCGCCGCGATCGCGGCGCAGACACCGACCCCGGCGGCTACGCCGGCACGGCGCCTGCGCCGGCGGCTCCGCCCGCGCTCGACGGCTCCGCTCAGGAACGTGGTGATGTCGGGTTCGAGTGATTCGGTCGTGCGGTCCAGGGCGTGTGCGAGGTCTGCTTCGAACGGCATGCTGGCGGTCACCTTGTTCTGTCGCTGATGGGGGCTTCGTAGCGGCTCTGACCCGCGTGCACCGGCACCGGCACCGGTGCTCAGTGCGGGACGAGGTCGGACAGGCTGTCGCCGAGCAGCGCGCGCAGTCTGCCGAGTGCCCGGGTGCCCTGGGAGCGGACCGCGCTGCTGCTCAGCCTGAGCATCCCGGCGGTCTCCTCGATGCTGCGGTCCTCCCAGTAGCGCAGCAGCAGTACCGCCCGGTCGCGGGGCGGCAGTTGGGCGAGCGCGTCCAGCAGGGTGAGCCGCAGTGCGGTGTCCGGACCGGCCGCCGCACCGTCGGGCATGGTCCCGACGGGGCGCTCGCCGGTGCTCCGCCGTCGCCGCAGGCTGAGGAAGGCGCGGACCAGGACCGTCTGGGCGTATGCCGCCGGGTTGTCCGCTCCGGACACCCGCTTCCAGTGCACGTACACCCGGCTGAGGGTCTCCTGGACCAGGTCCTCGGCGAGATGGGCGTCACCGGCCGCGAGGACGTACGCCGAGCGGTACAGCGCCTTCGCCCTCGCGGCCACGAATGCCAGGTACTCGTCCTCCTGTGCTGACTTCACTCGGTCGCCGCCCGTTCCGTTGTGCTGTGATCCCCGTGCATACCCCTCATGACTACGCGAGACGTCAGGATGTCGTGCGGGCGGGAGACCTTTCTCCGCCGTTGCCGTGTCGGCTGCGCTCCCCGGGGCCGGGGCCGGGGCCGTGACGCTGACGCCGGAAGCCCGGACAGGCAGGCCCCGCCCGGACGGGGCGGGGCCTGCCTGTCACTCGTCCTCCTCGGGCTGCGGTGGCGCGGGCGGCGGCGGAAGGCCGGCGCGCCAGCGGGCCAGGAGGGTCGAACCGTCCGCGAGCGGTGCGGGCCGCTGCTCCCCGGCCGCGCTCATCGGGCGGCCAGTGCCTGCTGGATGTCCCCGAGCGAGCGGTTCTTCGTCTCCGGCACCCGGCGTGCCACGAACAGCACCGCCCCCAGCGACACCGTGGCGAAGAACCAGAACACCCACCGCTCGCCCACCGCGTCCGCCGTGGGCAGGAAGGCCTGGCCGACCACGAAGTTGGCCGCCCAGTTGACCAGCGCGCACAGGCCCGTCCCGCGCGCCCGTGACTCGGGCGGGAAGATCTCGGCCGCCAGGATCCAGAACACCGGCCCCAGCCCGATCGCGAACGCCCCCACGTACGACGTCATCGCGACCAGCGCGACCGCGTTCGCCACCGGCCCGGACTGTCCCGGTCCGAGCGCCACGCCCAGCGCCACCAGCGACACCGCCATGCCGCCGAGGGACCACAGCAGCAGCGGCCTCCGTCCGACCCGGTCGATCAGCGGGATCGCGGCGATCGTGAGCAGCACGTTCACCGTGCCGATCGCCACCGAGTAGCCGATCGAGTCGGTGGCCGGCAGTCCGGCCCGGGCCATGATGCTCGGCGCGTAGTAGATGATCGAGTTGATCCCGCCGAACTGCTGCACCGCCGCCAGTGTCACGCCGATGACCAGCGCGGCCCGTGCCCCCGGGGTGGTGAGCAGTGCCCGCGGCCGGTCGGTCCGCACCGTCCGGGTGCGGCCGTCCAGCCAGGCGGGGGTCTCCGGGATGAACAGCGTCCCGATCAGCATCGCCACGGACGGCACCAGCCCGACCGCGAACATCGCCCGCCAGTTGCCGCCGTCCGCGAAGGCCAGGTTCACCAGGTAGGACACCAGGATGCCCACCGTCAGCAGGATCTGGTTGACGGTGATCATCCGCCCGCGCAGTCCCGGCGGCGCGATCTCCGCGAGGTAGAGCGGGACGATCGTCGACGCGCTGCCGACCGCGAGGCCGAGGACGGCCCGGGCCGCCAGCAGGGTCGGGAAGTCCGGCGCCACCGAGGCGAGCAGCAGCCCGACCGTGAACGTGGCGGCGATGCCGATCAGTGCCTTCCGGCGCCCGTAGCGGTCGGCCGGACGGGCTCCTGCCAGCGCGCCGACCGCCGCGCCGAGCAGCAGCGCGGAGATGACCGCGCCCTCCTGGAAGGCGTTCAGCGCCAGCTGGTCCTTGAGGAAGAGCAGCGCGCCGGAGATGACGCCGGTGTCGAAGCCGAACAGCAGCCCGCCGAGCGCCACCACGCCGGTGGCGAGGGCCATGCGGGGCACGGGAGGTGATGTCGGATCAGGTGCGACGGGCGGTGCGACGTCCAGGTGGAGCTGCGGTGCCATGAGCGGGTTCCCCCTCCTGGGGCAGACAGGGCGGATGAGGCGAAGGCGGGGCGAGGACGGGGCGCGGACGAGGTCGGCCGGACGAGCCGGCCGGGTCAGTCGTGGGCGTGCGCGGCGTCGAGCGCGTGCAGGACGGACTCGTGGCGGATGTCGAACCACCGCAGGTAGCCGACCAGCCGCGCGGTGAACGCGTGCGCTTCCTCCTCCTCGCGCGGGCTCTGCGGCGCCCGCGCGGGGAGCGGCCCGTCGAACGACTCCAGTGCGGGGGCGCACAGTTCGACCGTGTCGCCGGGCGCGGCCAGCCCGTCCAGGTAGTCGGCGGTCCGGTGGCCGGGGACGCCGTGGTAGAGCTGCGTCCAGACCAGCTGCTGCGGCCGGGCGCCGGCCGCCGCGAGGGCGCGCCAGCGGGCCGAGGCGTCGGGATCGTGGGCGTCGGCGTGGATCCGGCGGGCGAGTCGGGCGGTGGCGGTCCCGGCCATGCCGCGCAGGGCCTTGGCCTCGTGGCTGCCGGCCCGGTCGAGCAGGGCGTCGATCTCGACGTCGATGCCGCCGACGCCGAAGGCCGCGACGGAACCGAGGGCGGTGAGGTCGTGGCCGCGCCAGCGGGCGAGTTCGAGCCCGTCGAGGTGGGCCCGGACGGCCTGGCGGTAGCGGGAGACGGAGTGCACCGGGCCGAGCCGGACGCCGATGCCCTCGCCGAGCAGCGGGGTGAGGGCGGCGACGCCCGCGTCGGAGGCGGGGAGGGCGGGCAGCAGGTTGGGCCGGCCGACGGCGGAGACGAGCCGGCGGGCGGCGTGCAGCTGGGCGCAGGCGGTGCGGGTCCGGGCGGCGACCGGCACGGAGAGCAGCCCGCCGCGGCCGTTGCTGCGCCGGTGCACGGGGCCCAACAGGTCGCACAGCACGCGGAGTTCGTCGTCCGGGGCGGGGCCGGTGAGGGCGACGGAGGTGATCCGGCCGCTCTCGGTGAGCCGGCGGATCCGGTCGTGGCCGGCGGTGCCGGACGGGGTGTGCTGGTACCAGACGCCGAGGCCGGTGGCGGTGCGTACCGGGGGGCGCTCCAGGGTGCCGATCATGCTCGGACGGTCCTTTCCTGGTCGAGGGGGCGGGGGTGCGGGGCAGGCGGCACGGTTCCGGGCGCGGGCGCGGGCGCGGGCGAGGGCGAGGGCGAGGGCGAGGGCGAGGGCGAGGGCGACGGGGGCGGCGGGGACGGCAGGGGCAGGGGCGAGGGCACGGCCGGGACGGCGGGCCGCAGCCGTGCACTGGCCGCCACCGCGAGCAGGGCGGCCAGGCAGATCGCCGCGGCGAGCGGGACCACCGGCCCGACCCCGTGCGCGGTGACCGTCCGGCCGCCGAGAGCGGCCCCGGCGGCGATCCCGGCGTTGGCCGCCGAGACGCCCAGGGTGGCGGCGAAGTCGCCGCCGGGACCGGCGAGTTCGACGATCCGGGACTGCAGGGCGGGGACCAGTCCGAAGCCGACCAGGCCCCAGCAGGCGACGATCACCGCGGTCGCCGCCCCGGAGCGGCCGCACAGGTGGAGCGCGAGCAGTGCGGCGGTCAGCCCGGCGCAGCCCAGGGTGAGCGTGCCGGCTGCCCGGCGGTCGGCCAGCCGGCCGCCGGCGAAGGTGCCGACGGCACTGGCCGCACCGAAGGCGAGCAGGTAGGCGCTGACCAGCCCGCCGGGGACGCCGGTGACGCCCTCCAGGTAGCCGGGCAGGTAGGTGTACGCGGTGAACTGGCCGGTGAACAGCACCACGGCGATGCCGAGCACGGCCAGTACGGGCCCGGAGAGCGCGCCGCGCAGCTGCCCGGACAGGTTCGCCGCGCCCATCGCCGCCGTCGGCGGGACGGTCCGCCGGACGGCGAGCAGGGCGAGCGCCCCGAGCGCGGCGACGGAGGCGAGCGCGGTGCGCCAGCCGAGCCACTGGCCGGCCAGCGTGCCGAGCGGCACGCCGAGCACGGTGGCGACCGAGATGCCGCCGAAGACCAGCGAGATGGCCCGCCCCTGCCGGCCGGGGCCGGCCAGGGCGACGGCGACACTGGTGGCGGCGCCGACGATCACCCCGTGGGCGAGTCCGGCCGCGCACCGGGCGGCCAGCAGCACGGTGACGTTCCCGGCCGCCGCCGCCCCGGCGCTCGCCGCCGTGTAGGCGGCGAGCGCGCCGAGCAGCAGGGTGCGGCGCGGCAGCCGGAGGGTCAGCGCGGTGAGGCCGGGGCCGCCGAGGGAGACGCCCAGGGCGTAGCCGGTGACGAGCAGTCCGACCGTGCCCAGCCCCGTCCCCAGCCCGTCGGCGATCGGGCCGAGGATTCCGACCACGAGGAATTCCGAGGTGCCGACGACGAAGGCGGTGAGGGCCAGGGCGAGGAAGGCCCGGCGGTCCGCCAGGGATTTCCCGGTAGCCCTCGCCGTGCCTTTTCCGGAAGGTGTTTCCGAAGCGTTCTCCGGATTCGCTCCCAGGCTGTTCTCCGGCATGGCGGTCAGCTCTCCGGCCAGTATTCGGAGGGCAGGTAGAGACGGGTGTCGGTGGCCTCCTCGTACGGCATTCCGGAGGGCATGTTGATGAGCTCCATGCTCATGCCCCACGGGGTGGTGAAGTAGACCCAGCGGTCGCCCTTGATCGGGCCGTCCTCGATGGTCTCGGGCTCGCCGAGGATGGTGACGCCGGGGTGCTTGCGCAGGTAGTCGGCGGCCTTGTCGACGTCGTCCACGTAGATCGCGAAGTGGTGGCCGCCGATGTCGCTGTTGCGCGGCTGCTCGCGGTCCTGCTCGGGCGCGGTGTACTCGAAGAGCTCCAGGTTGGCGTTGGGGCCGAGGCGCAGCATGGCGATGTTCGCCGAGGCGCGCGGGTCGACGTTGAGCTTGCGGGCCATCCAGTCGGTCTCCGGGTCCTCGACCGGGCCGAGCCGGTAGGCGAGTTCGGCGCCGATGACGTCGACGAAGAAGTCGACCGCCTGCCGGAGGTCGGGCACGGTGTAGGCGATGTGGTGGACCGCCCGGGCGCCCGGAATCTTGGCCATGGGAATCCTCTTTCGTTCGATCCCGGTTCGGGTTCTCCCACGGGTGGGTCCGGCGGGAATTCCCCGGCCGGCTGTCCGCAGCCGGCTGATTCGAGAATGGGTCCGGCCGGTGGTGGGGGGCAATGAGCCCGGACGGACTTTGTCAAGGTGCCAAACCGGCGCTCCGGGCGTTCACGAATCGGGGCCGCTGTGTTCTGCTGTTGGGCCGATCGAGGATTTCCCTCACGCATTCGAGCGGAGTTGGTTCACATGACGATCACGTCCGAGGTGCACGTCGCCGGCCGGGTGGCCCCGGGGTTCGAGCGGGTCCGTGCCGAGTTCGAGCGCAATCTGCTCGAACGGGACGATCTGGGCGCCGCGTTCTCGGTCCACCTGGGCCGGGAGACGCTGGTGGACCTCTGGGGCGGGACGGCGGACGCGCGGACCGGTGCGCGCTGGGAGCGGGACACGCTCCAGACGATCTTCTCCGGGAGCAAGGGCATCACCGTCACCGCACTGCTGAAGCTGGTGGACCGCGGCGCCGTCGAGCTGGACCGCCCGGTGTCCCACTACTGGCCGGAGTTCGCGGCGGCCGGCAAGGGCGGGGTGACCGTCCGGGAGGTGGTCACCTTCACCGGGCGGCTGCCCGGCATGTGGGCCCCGGTCAGCCAGGACGACGCCAACGACCCGGTCCTGATGGCGAGGCTGATCGCCGCCCAGGAGCTTGAGAGCGACCCGCGCGCGGACGGCATCCTGTACGGGCCGCTGTCGGCCGGCTGGATCGTCGGCGAGCTGGTCCGCCGGGTGGACGGCCGCCCGCTGGACCGGTTCTTCCGCGAGGAGATCGCCGGGCCGCTTGACCTCGACATCCACTACGGCACCGGCCCGGCCGACTGGCCCCGGCTGGCCCGCACCACGTACGGGACCAACTTCCTGCCCCAGTTCACCGGCTTCTTCCACAGCGACGACCCGCTGACGCGGCGGATCTGGCAGAACCCGCAGCCGTTCCCGGACGACGAGGGCGTCTGGGGCCGCCCGGAGCGCCGGTCCGCGCTCATCCCGGCGATCAACGTCAGCGGTACCGCGAGGGCGTTCTCGACGCTGTACGGGATCCTGGCCGAGGACGCCGTCCGCCCGTCGGACGACGCCCCGCTGCTGCTCTCCCGGCGGACCATGGACGAGGCGCGCGGCGTGTACGCCCGGAAGACCGACCAGCTGATCGACGTGGTGATGGCGTACGGCGGCGGCGGGTACCGGTTGCGCACGGCCGAGCGGCCCGGTCCGGACGGCGAGACCTTCGGCCACGACGGGGGCGGCGGCTCGGCGAACCAGGCGTGGCCCCGGGTCGGCCTGGGCGTCTCGTACGTGATGAACCGGCTGATCGCGCTGGGGCCGGACGACAAGCGGGCCGGTTCGCTGCTCAAGGCGCTGGCGGCGGACGTCACCGACCTGGGGCTGGGGCCGGCGGGCGGGATCCGGTCTTGAGGCCCGCCCGGCGGACCGGCCGGGAACCGGCGCCGGACCGCTCGGTGGCGGGCCGGCGGGAGCCGGGCAAGAGCGGGACCCGGACCGGGCGAGGCTCGGACCGGGAGGGGCCCGGACAAGAACGGAAACCGGAGAGGGCCCCACGGGGGCGGGGGCCCTCTCCGGTCGGTGGGTGACCCGCCCGGCGGAGCACGCCGCCGGGCGGGTCACCGGCCACTGCACCGGTCACTTCACCTGTCACTCCACCGCGGTCACCACCCCGCGGTCACCACCCTGCGGGGCGGCCGCGCGCGGGGTCACTCCGCCGCAGCGGCCTCCGCCTCGGCGGCCTCAGCGGCCTTGGCGGCCTCGGCGGCGGCGATGCCGTCCAGGCGGGCGTACTGCTCGGAGCTCAGCTCGATGGCCAGCGCGCCCAGGTTCTCCGCGAGGTGCTTGCCGGAGGTGGTGCCGGGGATGGGCAGGATGTTGGGCGAGCGGTGCAGCAGCCAGGCGAGCGCGGTCTGGGCGGGGGTGGCGCCGATCTCACGGGCGACCTCGGAGACCGGGCTGTCCTCGCCCGCGTGGCCGCCGATGGCGATCGGGAAGAACGGCAGGAACGCGATGCCGCGCTCGGCGGTGAAGTCGACCACCGCGTCGTGCTGGCGGGTCGCCAGGTTGTACCAGTTCTGCACGGAGGCGATCGGGGCGATCTCCAGTGCCGCCTCCAGCTCCTCGACGGTGACCTCGGAGAGGCCGATGTGGCGGACCTTGCCCTCGTCCTGGAGCTGCTTGAGCGCGCCGATCTGGTCGGCCAGCGGCACCTTGGGGTCGATCCGGTGCAGCTGGAGCAGGTCGATCCGCTCGACGCGGAGCCGGCGCAGGCTCAGCTCGGCCTGCTGGCGGAGGTAGGCCGGGTGGCCGACCGGGACCCACTCGGAGGGGCTCGGGCGGGTCATGCCGATCTTGGTGGCGACGACGACGTCCTGGGCGTACGGGTGCAGCGCCTCGGCGATCAGCTCCTCGCTGCCGCCGAGGGCGTAGGAGTCGGCGGTGTCGATCAGCTGGACGCCGTGCTCGACGGCGGAGCGCAGCACGTCGACGGCGTCGGCGCGCGGCGTCGGGGCGTGCCAGACGATCGCCTCGGTCGGCTTGATGTCCGGGGTGTCGGCGAGGCGCATGGTGCCGTAGCCGATCCGGCGGACCGTCAGGTCGCCGCCGAGGGCGTAGGACTGACGGTCGATCTGGGCGGTGATCTCGGTGTTCGTCATGCTGGTCACGGTACAATCTCCCATTCGTGTGAGATTCAAGTGGATGTGAGGGGTGTCACATGCGGATCGGTGAGCTGGCGGCGCGGACCGGGGTCAGCGTCCGCCTGTTGCGGTACTACGAGGAGCAGGGACTGCTGGAGACCCACCGCCGCGAGGGCGGCCACCGCCGGTACGGGGACGACGCGCCGGCGGTGGTCCGGAACATCCGGGCCCTGCTGGGGGCGGGGCTCTCCACCAGCGCCATCCGGGACGTGCTGCCCTGTGTGGGCGGTGACGGCTCGGTGGCGCCCTGCATGCTGGAGGTGCTGGAGCAGCGGCTGGACCTGCTGGACCGGCAGATGCTCTCGCTCGGGGCGAGCCGGGCCGCGTTGGCGGGGATCGTCGCGGCGGCCCGGCGGGAGGCGGCGGAACCGGTGCCGGTGTAGCGCCCGCCCCGGTGCCCGTTACTCGGCCGCCGCGACGGCGGCCGGGGCGGGTGCGGCGGTTCCGGCCGTACCCGTGCTCCCCGCGGCCCCGGCCGCCGCGGCGGGGGCCGCCGTCGGTCGCGAGGCCGGCCGGGGGTCGGGCCGGGATCGACCCCATCGACGCATCACCGGCATCTCGACCAGGCGGTACAGCGCCCAGCCGAGGACGATGCTCAGCGCCAGGGTGATCCCCATGACACCCAGGGCGCCGGGGGTGTCCCAGGTGTTCGCGCCGGCCGATCCGGTCGCCGCGAGGCCCAGCGGTCCGTACTGGATGACCAGGAAGTGGACCATGTAGAAGGCGAAGGAGACCTCGCCGAGCCAGACCATGGTCCGGCCGGCGAACGGTGTCCCCAGCCCCGCGGAGTCCCTGGCGGCCACCGCGGCGATCAGCAGCGCGACCGGCAGGGCGGTCGGCGCGGCCATGCCCCAGGCGTCCGGCAGCGTGATCATCAGGGCGTAGCCGCCGGCGACGAGCAGGACCGCCACCGGCCAGCCGATCGCCGCCCACCGCCCGGTCCGGACGATCCGCGCCAGCAGGATGCCGAGCACGAACTCCGGCAGCCGGGAGGCCGGGAGGAAGTAGACGAACCAGTACCGCCAGAAGGAGAGCGGCTGCCAGGGCGAGTCCGGGCTGCCCGGGAGCAGCTGGGCGAGCAGCGGGAGGGCGAACAGCGCCGCCGTCACCAGGCCCACCCAGAGCCAGAGCCGCTCCGGCCGGATGCGCTTCACCAGCGGCAGGATCACCGGGAAGCTCAGGTAGAACAGCACCTCGCAGGCGAGCGACCAGCTCGGGCCGTTGGTCCCGCCGATCACCTCCAGGGAGGGGACCCAGCTCTGCAGCAGCAGCAGCGAGGGGACCGTCCCGGCGGTGGTCGGCTCCGCCCCGGCCCGGGCCATCAGCAGCAGCCCGACCAGCCAGGTGACGGCGTGGTTGGGGTACAGCTTGAAGAGCCGGCGGCGGTAGAAGGCGGCGGGCCGGTCGCCGTCCCGGGCCGACCAGGTGAGCACGAAGCCGCTCAGCACGAAGAAGAACCCGACGCCGAGGAAGCCCGCCCGGCTGAGGTAGGTCGACATGAAGTCGTTCGGGCCGGGCCGGTCGAACGGCTTGGCGACCGACACGTGGGTCAGGAAGACCAGCAGCGCGGCGATCCACCGCATGCCGGTCAGCGACGGCAGCCGGGAGAGCGACTCCCGGGTGGGCGCGCTCACCGGGTGCCCCGGGGCAGCCGGATCGACTGGCGGTGCCGGAAGAAGTCCTTCGGGTCGTACTGCTGCTTGATCCGCTGCAGCCTCGGGTAGTTGTCCTTGTAGTAGAGCGTGCTCCACGGGACGTTCGAGGTGTTCTGCTGCGGGTCGCTCAGGTCGCGGTCCGCGTAGTTGATGTAGCAGCCGTCGGTGACCCGGTTGGAGACCGGGACGCCGCCGGTGTCGCCGTACACCTCGCGGTAGAAGTCCTGCAGCCAGGCCGTGTTGGGGGCGTCGTCGGCCGGCGCCGTCCAGTAGGTCTGGTACAGCAGCTTGAAGATCGCGTCGCGCTGCGGCAGGGCGGTGGCGCCGGGGGCGACGCTGTTGATCCGGCCGCCGAAGGAGATCACGGCGACGCCGCCGCGCGGGTTGGCGTAGTCGGTGCGGGTCAGGTGCTTCCAGATCGCCGCGATCTGGTTCTCCGGGAATCCCCGGCGCATGTACGCGGACTTGTGGCCGGCCCGCAGCTGCGGGTTGGTCTGGGTGGCGTCCATGGTGCCGATGTACTTGACCGCCTTGAGCCACGGCAGCCGGACGACCTCGCCCTGGTGGGGCACGCCGAGGGCGTCGCTCAGGCCCTGGACGAAGTCGTTCGCGCGCTGCTCGGCCTGCGGCACGTCGCCGTTGACCTGGAGCAGCAGCACCAGGCTGCCGGAGACCTTGTGGTTGAGGAAGAGCCAGCTGGTCAGGCCGTTGTACACCGAGTCGGGGGCGCTGTTCTGCTCGAACCAGGCGCCGTAGTGGCGCACCATCGAGGTGAACCCGCGCTGGGTGATGTTCTCCCAGGACCAGCTCGGGATGGCGATCAGCACCTCGGCCGGCGGCTTCGGCAGCAGGTCCGACGGGTTGCTGCCGGTGGCGTCCGGCGAGCGGAACCAGTACCGGGTGACGACGCCGAAGTTGCCGCCGCCGCCTCCGGTATGGGCCCACCACAGGTCGCGGTGCGGGTCGCCCGGTTCGCGGGTGGCGACGACCGCCCGGGCCCGGCCGTCGGCGTCGAGGGTGACGACCTCGATCGCGTACAGGTGGTCGACCACCAGGCCGTGCTTGCGGGACAGGTTGCCGTAGCCGCCGCCCTGGACGTGCCCGCCGACGCCGACCGCGTAGCAGACGCCGCCCGGGACGGTGACCCCCCAGCCCTCGTAGAGGGTCTGGTAGACCTTCAGCAGGGTGGCCCCGGCCTCGACCTCGAACGCCCGGCGGCCGGGGTCGTAGCCGACCGCGTCCATGAGGTTCATGTCGACGACGACCTCGACCTCGGGGTTGTAGACGAAGTCCTCGTAGCAGTGCCCGCCGCCCCGGACGGTGAGCCGCTGCCGCCGGTCGGCCGCGTCCTGCACCGCCTGCACCACCTGGGCGGTGGTGCGCGGCAGCCGGACGCCCTTCGGCCTGGCCTCCCAGCGCGGGTTGAAGCCGGATATCAGGTCGATGTAGCGCGGGTTCTCGGCGGTGACGGTGATCAGGTCCCCGTTCCGCACCGCTCTGGACGCCGGGCCGGCGTCCTCCGCGGCGGAGCCCGCGACCGCGCCCGCGGCCGGGGCGAGCAGTCCGCCGGCCGTGGCGGCGCCGACGGTCGCACCGGCACCGGCCACGAACGTGCGGCGACTGAGATTACGCATGGAACTCTTCCCACTTCCTGTCGATTGCGGTGCGGTTCAGCCGAGTTGCGGGATCCTGGGCGGCAGGGCGGCGCTGAGCGGCTGCGGCAGGACGCGGGTGCTCAGCAGCCGCAGCCCGTCCGGGCCGGCCGTCACGGTGATCCCGGAGTCGTGCCGGGCGAGCAGCAAGGTGCCCTCGGTGACGGGGAGTTCGTCGAGCCCGTGGGTGGCGGTGCCGGACCCGGCGAGGACGAACAGGGCCTCCTCGACCCCGTCGTGGACCTCGTGGACCAGGGTGTCGCCGGGCGGCAGCCGCCACAGGTCGACCGTCTCGGTCTCGCTGTGCAGCATGCCCCGGCGGGCCAGGCAGGACCAGGTCCGCTGCTGCGGCCCGGCGGTGGCCGGAGCGCAGTCCACCGGCCGGAGCGCGCGGCTGACGATCACCGCTCGGCCCGCCCCGGCACCGCGAGTTCGGCGTGGAAGAACTCCAGCCCGCCCTCGTGGGCCGTGATCACCGCGTCCACCCCGAACGGCAGGGTGACCGCCGTGCCGGGCGCGATCTCCACCTCGGTGGAGCCTGCCGTGGCGGTGCCGGAGCCGGTCAGCACGAAGACGGTGTGCTCGCCGTCGTGCGAGCTGTACGCGGCGGAGGCGCCGGCCGCCAGCTCCCGGATCTCCACCAGGCGCAGCGGACCGGTGAAGACGCCGGCCGGGTCGACCGCCCTCTCCGCCCGCAGGTCGTGCAGCCTCATCGTCTCGGTCTTCCTCTCGCGCAGGCGGGTGGTCGTGGGGCCGGGCTCCAGCCCGTGCAGGACCTCGGACGTGTCCGGGGCGGGCATCTCGATGACCAGCCACTCCAGGTGCCCCTCGGGGGCGCTCCCGTAGCCGGGGTCGGTGACGCCCGCGGGGGCGCCGGTGTTGCGCAGGCCGTGCACCGTGCCGATCCCGGTGAGCAGCAGGGAGCCGGGGCGGGCGGGGCGCGGTTCGCCGTCGACCAGGAACTCGCCGTGGCCGCGGAGGATGAAGTAGATCTCCTCGGTGCGGGTGTGGCGGTGCTCGCCGCTCAGCCCGCCCGGCGGGATCCGGGCGACCTCGATCGCCTCGACCTCGGCCTCCAGCTGCTGCCGGCCGGCGAGCGCCTTCCAGTAGGTGAGGCCGGGGGCGCCGTGCACGCCGTAGATCTCGGAGGCGTCCCGGGTGTCCGCGAGGACCGGGCCGCGGGGCGCCGGCTCCGTGGCGGGGGCCGACGGTCGGGTCGTCGGGTCAGACACGGCTGAGCTCCCGGGCGTCGAGCACCCTCAGGTCCTCGACGGCGACGGCGAGTTCCTCGCGGGTCACGTCGTTGACGAAGACCGCGTCGCCGATGCCGACCGGCAGCGGGAGCCGCTGCTGGCCGTCGCGGTGGCGGACGGTGTCCTGGAGCGCGGCGTCGAGCAGTTCGGCGTCGAGCAGCTCGTTCCAGCTGGGCAGCTCCAGCGAGCGCATCACGCCGAGGATCCGGTCGCGCTGCTCCAGGTCGACCAGGCCGCGGCGCCAGGCGAGCACCGTGGTGAGCGCCATGTCGACGGAGACCGCCTCGCCGTGCAGCAGGGCCGGCAGGGCGCGCATCTCCAGGGTGGGGGAGAAGGTGTGGCCGTAGTCGACGATCCGCTCCAGCTCGGCCTCCCAGAGGTTGGGCTGGAGCTCCTCCAGCATGCCGTGGATGGCGCGGCGGATCACCTCCCCGGCCGGGTCGCCCGGGCGGGAGTCGTCCTGGAACTTCTGCTCGACCAGCCGGGGGCCGTGCTGCTCCAGCAGGTCGAACAGCCGGGCGTCCTTGATCAGCGCCATCTTGAGGATCTCGCCCATGCCGTTGGCGATGTGGCGGCGTTCGACGGTGGCGAGGAAGGAGCGGTCGAGCAGGGTGAGCACGGGGGCGAAGTAGGTGCCCAGGCGGTTCTTGTGGCCGTTGAAGTTGACCCCGGTCTTGACCCCGACGCCCGCGTCGACCAGGCCGATCAGCGTGGTGGGGACGCGCACCACCGGGGTGCCCCGGCGGTAGAGGTTGGCGACCAGGCAGACGATGTCCATCAGGACGCCGCCGCCGATCACGATGATCGGCTCGCGCCGGCGGTCCAGGCCGAAGGAGTCCAGCGCGACCACGATGTCCGAGGCGGTCTCGAACTCCTTGAGGGTCTCGTCGGCACGGACCACCTGCATGAAGTAGTCGATGCCGTGGTGCTCGAAGTAGCGGCGGACCCGGTCGCCGTGCAGCCGGTCGACCTCGGCGTCGATCACCACGAACCGGCGGTTGCCGCCCGCGGACCCGGCGGACTTCTCGACCAGGGCGGTGCTCTCCGGGTCGAAGACGCCGTCGCAGACTCGCACCTCGTACTCGACCGGCTTGACCGCGCGCACCCGCCAGGACTTCGAGGACTGGCTGTAGGTGAGACCGCTCGGATAATTGTCGAAGACAAGCATGTCCTTTTCCCTTGTGAAGGCATCGGTTGATTCACTGCGGTGCGGTGCAGGAGAGAGAGGGGGAGGGGTGGCGAGGTGATCCGGCCGCCGGTCCGGAGGCCGGTCGGGGGCGATCCGGTTATTCGGGCCAGAAAGGCGGCCCGGCTGTTCGTCCGGTAATTCCGTCCGGTGTTTCCGTCCGGTCATTCCGGCCGGTCGTTCGGCGTGGTGGTCCGACCCGGTCAGCCGGGGTGGCGGCCGAGCGCGACGGCGGCGTAGGCCGCCGAGGCGAGCGTCATGTGCCGGTGCCAGCCCTCGAAGGAGCGGCCCTCGAAGTCCCGGAGGCCGACCCGTTCGCCGAGGGTGGTGCGGTCCTCCTCGACGCCGCCGGCCAGCCGGAAGAGCCGGGGGAACTCGGCGGCCCGGTCCGGTTCGGAATCGGTCAGCCAGAACCCGGAGAACGCGGTGGGACGCGCCCCGGACTCCGCGTAGAGCAGCAGTTCGGGCCCGGTGGGCGGCAGGGCGACCCGGACCACGTGCGCCTCCACCCCGGGCGGGCCCGAGGTGCCGGCCAGCCGGCGGGCCCCGGCGGAGGCGAACAGCTGGTACGCCGGGAGCGGCCGGCCGCGGTCACGGGTGGGGGCCGTGACCGGGGTGAGCCGGGTCGTCGGGTCGACCCGGACGGCCACCCGCAGGCCGAGCGCCCGTCCGGCGGCGAACAGCCCGCCCGGTTCGGCCGGGCAGCCGTCCCAGATCAGGGTGGCCGAGGCGGTGGCCGGCAGCCGGTCCGCGAGCGGTCCGAGCAGTGCGGCCTGGCGGTCCAGCGAGTCCCCGGCCGGGCCGCCGGCGCCAGGCGTGACGGCCCGGTGGGGCGGGTCCGTCAGCTGGAGCTGCCAGTCGACCGGCGCGTTGAGCCGCGGGGCCAGGTACCAGAGGCCGACGGCCTGCTGGGCACCGGCCAGCTGGCCCAGCTCGGGGACGTAGCGCCGGCCGACACCGACCGACCGGGTGCCGGACTTCGGGATGAACATCGACCGGACCAGCCAGGCGCGGGGGGTGCACGCCTCGACCAGCCGGGCCGCGAGGGCCTCCCGGACCGGTGCCCAGGCCCAGGGGGAGTTGCGGATGAAGTGGTGCAGTCGCTGGACCGCCCCCGGGTCGCCGAGCGTTCGGGCGATGTTGCTGATGGACTTCCGCCCGGCTGTTCCGAGCAGGCCCCGGAGGTATTCGTCGGCCTTGACGCGGTAGTCGGCGCGGTCGAACGACGAGAAGATGTGGTCCCCCAGGATATTCCGGAGACCGTCGGCCGGGGATTCGATCGCGGCTGCATCCACGGTTTTTCACCTCCTTTCTCGGTATTTCCGTCCGATGGGTCCACCGGTGTTTCCGGGATTGTTTCCCGCTGGCCGGTACCGGAATTCTCGGCGGTGTCGCCGATTCCGGTCAATCCGGTTCGAGCGTGTTCGGCAAGTCGTCGCGGGCGGTCCGCTACGCGGAATTCCGCAGGTTCTCCCGGCCGATCCGCCCGTCGATCCGCCCGCCGATGCGGCGGTCGGTCCGGGGGTCGGCCGGCGCACCCGTCACGGCGCCGGCCAGGGTGCGGGAGCCGGTCTCCGCGGCCGGCTCCGCCAGGCCGCGGCCGAGCGAGTACGCGGCCGAGACCAGCGTCATGTGGTGGTGCCAGCCGGTGTACGAGCGGCCGGAGAAGTCGAGCAGGCCGAAGTCGGCGCCGAGCCGGTCCACCGTGGTCCGGGTGGTCGTCGCGGTGTCGATCAGCGCGAGCACGGCCGGGGCGTCCTCGGCCAGGTCGGTGAGCCAGTACCGCCGCGGTCCGCCGGTCGCGCCGCCGTGCGCCCAGAGCCGGTGCACCGGTCCGGCGGGGCCGCCCGCCGTGCCGGGCCGGGGGCCGGGCAGCAGGACGGGTGCGCCGCGCAGCACCGGCTGCGGGGCCCCCGGCGTTCGCGGCCGTCGGCGCGGGAACAGCGACTCGGCCGGCAGGGTGGTGCTCTGCTGCACCCGCCCGTGGCGCCCGGTGGTGGCCTGGAGGACCGGCCGGACGGCCTGGTGGGGCCGGACTTCCAGGACGTACGGGACGGAGCGGCGGGCGAGCGCGGCGGCCAGCCGGACCGGGTCGTCGACCACGGTGAGGTCGGCGACCAGCGGGGCCGCCGGCCGGTGGGCGGCGAGCCGGTCGACCATCTCGACCAGCACTTCGCCGACCGGGCGCGGGGCGGCGTTCTCCGGGATCCGGGCGCGGGTGCGCCGCTCCGGGTCGGCCGTCCACTCCGGGTCGAGCAGCAGGGACCAGTCCACCGGGACGGCGTCCCGGTCGGTGGCCACGAACAGCCCGGGTGCGGCCTGGCACTTGATGGTGCGCCCGGCCTCCGGGACGAACCGGCGGTGGACGCCCACCGCCTGGTCGCCGCGCTTGGGGATGACCGCCAGGGTGGCGGTCCAGGCGCGGACCGGCCGGTCGCCGGCGGCGAGGCCGGCGAGCACCCGGCGGGCCGGGCGCCAGTCCCAGGGACTGCCGTTGATGAACTGCTGGAGCGAGAGCGAGGCGGTGGCCGCCGTGGATCCGGTCGACAGGCTCGCGGCCATGTTCGACAGCGTCTTGCGGCCGGGCGCGGCCAGCAGTCCGTGCAGGTAGGCCCGGGCCCAGCGGCGCTGGTCTATCCGGGCGAGGTGGGCGAAGACCTGCTCGGCGAACCGGGAGACCGCGGCTTCGCCGGCAGGTGAGAGGGGTTGCGCGTCCATGTGAGCTCCCCGTGATCGTGAGGTGCCGTGAGGTGCCGTCCCCAAAAGAATAGCGAACGATCGCTTTGTTTTTGAGCCCCGGGCGGGCCGTGGGCCGGTTTTGGCAAGTCCGCGCCCTTCGACGGAGGCCTCCGGCGAGGCGTCCGGTGGTCCGTCGGGAGGCCCGTCCGCGCCCCGTCCTCGGCTCGGCCGCGGGCGTACGAAACCGCCCGCACCGGCGTCAGGCTGCCAGTACGGGCGATGGGGTGGGCGGTGAGGTGGTCGGCGGCGCGGGCGGTGGGGTGGGCCCCCGGCGCCGGGCGGCCTCCGGTGCGCCCGTCGAAAACGCGTCAGGCGGCGACCGCCGGGCCCGCCGCCGACGAGGAGTCAGGAGGGGCGGGGGCGTCGGGAGGGGTGGGGGTGTCGGGAGGGGTGGGGGTGTCGGGAGGGGTGGGGGTGAGCCCGGCGCGGACGGGGTGCGCCGGGCGTCGGCGGGATCAGGTGGTTCCGCCCGGTGCCGGGGGCCCCGCCACCGCGCGCCGCCAGAGCCGCAGCAGCCGCCGGCGGGTCTCCTCCTCGGAGGCCTGGGCGCCGCCGCCCACGGTGACGACTCCGCGCCGCAGTGCCTCCGCGCCCACCACCAGGCAGTGCGCCAGTGTCTCCAGGTCGAGTGCGTCGAGGGGGTCGAGGGCGTCAAGGTTGTCGAGCTCGTTGAGGGTGTCGAGGCTCCCGGATTCCGCGGCGGCCTGCTGCCCGGTGCGGGGCCGGTGTCCGCTGCAGGCCCGTTGTCCGGCGCGGGCCCGCTCCCGGGCCAGGCGGTCGCGCAGGTCGGGGCTCCAGCCCGTGTGCCAGTTGCCGGCCGACTCCGGCTGCTCCCAGGTCAGCCGGGCCGCGGCGCGGACGCTCGGCTCCTCCTGGAGCAGCCTGGTCAGGGTGTCCGTCAGCTCGGCCACGCCCTCGGTGCCGGGCGGCTCCTGTCCCGTACCGGCCTCCACCGCCGCCCTGGTGAGCGCGGCCGCGTCGGCCCGGACCGCGTCCGCCAGGGCCGCCTTGGACGGGAAGTGGAAGGTCAGCGCTCCCATGGTGACGCCGGCGGCCTGGCTGACCCGGGCCAGCGAGGTGCCCGCGTAGCCGTGTTCGTCGAACTCGGCGGCGGCGGCCCGGAGCAGGGCCCGGTGGGTCTGCTGGGCCCGTTCCTGCTTCATCGCCCACCGCCCGCCCGGGTGACGGGGGCGGGGCGTGCGTTCGGTGCTGACGGTGCCGCGGGTGCGGCCTGAGGGTGAGGGTTGACGAACCACATGGGTGGGCGTGGCTCCTTCGGAGCGGTCGGGGACGGTCGGATGACCGGTGTGTGACGGTCCGTGACACTTCGACGCTACGCCCCGGATAGCCGCATACGCACGGATTCCGCCGCATCCCCCCGCAGCTTTGGCATCTCCTCCGCAAATCCCCCCGGGTGCGGGTGCGGGTGCGGGAGCGGGAGCGGGGGTAGGGGCGTCGGCCCGGCCGGCGGGTTCGCCGCGAGGTGCGCGCGGTACCAGGGTGCGGCGGCGGCGAGCCGCTCCAGCGGCCCCGGCCCCGGGTCGGTGGCGGTCAGCCGCCAGATCTCCTCGCTGCGGTACCAGTGGTGGCGTGCCATCAGGTCGAACTGCCGCTCGCCGTACGCCCCGGGCGTCCGCCGGAGTTCGGCGGTGCAGCGGTCCCACGGCCAGTCGGCGGAGGGCACCGGCGGGAGCACCCCGTGGTCGGCGAGGGCCGCCAGCAGTGCGCCGATGCCGACCGGCCGTGGGTGTCCGGCGTGGTGCACCCCGGGCGCCCGGTCCGGGAGCGGTTCCGGGGCGAGCGCCAGCGCGGCGATCAGCCGGGCCAGGTCGTCCACCGCGACCAGCGAGAGCAGTGCCCCCGCGCCGTCCCAGTGGGCCGGGACCCGTCGCAGCAGCTCGGCCAGGCAGGGCACCACCCAGCGGTCGCCGGCGCCCAGGACCAGGGGCGCGCGCAGCACCACGGCCCCGGCGTCCAGCGCGGCCCGCTCGCCGGTGAGCCTGGTCCGGCTGGCCGCCGAGACGGGTGCCGGCACCACCCCGTCCACGTCGAGGTCCCGGTGCGGCCCGGCCCCGTACACCGCCGAGGTCGAGAGGTGGACGATCCGGCCGACGCCGGCCCGGCCGGCCTCCGCCAGCAGCGCCCGGGTGCCGTGCACGTTGACGGCGGCGCAGGCCTCCTCCGGGCCGCCGACCAGTGAGGCGAGGTGGATCAGCACGTCGGCGCCGTCGGCCGCGCCGCGCAGGGACGAGGGGTCGGCGAGGTCCCCCGTCACCGGGGCCGTCCCGGCCGGGGCGGCGGACCGGGTGAGGGCCCGCACCGCGCCGACGCCCGGTGTCGCGCGCAGTGCCGCCAGCACGGCGGAGCCGATGAACCCGCCGGCCCCGGTCACCAGGACGGTCGGCCCGGTGCCGGTGCCGGTGCCGGTGCCTGCCGCGCCGGTGCCGGTCGCGCCGGGTCCCGCGGTGCCGCTCCCCGTGGCGTGGCTCATGCCCGCTGCCCGTGCTCCGTGAGGTACGCCCGCAGCTCCGCGACCACCGATGCGGGGGCCATGCCCGGCAGCAGGTACCACCAGAGCTGGATGATCCGCTGCGGCAGGTCGGCGCGGCCGGTGCGCAGGTGCGACATGATCTGCGACCCGGTGTACGCCGCGACCAGCACCTGGGCGAGCTCCTCGATCTCGACGTCGTCGAGCAGTTCGCCGGTCAGCCGGGCGGCCTCCAGTTCGGCGCGGAACTGTTCGGCCCACATCTCGTACGGGCTGAAGTCGCGCAGCCCGAGCTGGCCCTGCTCGACGGCGAGCGTCACGCCCGCGCGCAGCAGCACGTTCTCCTGGAGCTCGTCGGCGAGGTAGAGGTTGAGCCCGATGAGCTGGCGCAGGCCGCTCGGCTGGCCGGGCAGGTCGAGGTCGGAGGCCTGCTCGTCGATGACCGCCTTGGCGAGGTCCTCCTTGGACTTGAAATGGAAGTACATCGCGCCCTGGGTGGTGCCGGCCTGGTTGATGATCTTGCTGACGCTGGACCCGCTGAAGCCGTACTCGTCGAAGATCTGGGCGGCGGCGCGCAGGATCGTGTCCCGGGTGCGTACGGCTCGGTCCTGCTTGGCTCTTGCCACGAGTAGCTCCAAACTCCTCGACAAACAAAAAGAACGACCTCTATGTTATTCGCCATGGGGCCCGGCGTACACACCGGAGCACCGACTTTCACCTGCCTGTGGCCACTCTGGGGGAGTGCATCCATGTTTCGCACAGACCACAGCACCACCATGACCAGCACCGTCGCCGCGACCACCGCCGCGAGCGCCACCGCCGCGACCGCGACCGCCACCGCGACCGCGTTGATCACCGCGACCGCCTCCGCGACCGCCGCGGAGCCCGTCGGACCCGGGGCCGGTCCGACCGCGGTCCCCAAGGAGCACGTCCACAAGCGCGCGGCCGACGAGGTGCTGTTGACCGGCTGGGAGCGGATCGCCGAGGACTCCTACCGGATCTCCGCCCGGTGGCCGCGCGACCACCGCACCTACGGCGCCCGCAACGGCTACCACGACCCGATGCTGCTGGTGGAGACGGTCCGGCAGACCTTCCCGCTGCTCTCGCACGTCGCCTTCGAGGTCCCGATGGGGCACCACCTGATCTGGGACCACTTCAGCTACGCGCTGATCCCCGCAGGCCTGCGCGCCGGGGCCCGCGACGCGGTGCCGGCGCAGCGGGGCGGCGACCGCTCCGCCGGCCGGGGCCACGACGAGGTCCAGGTGGACGCCGTCTGCCAGGACCTCGTCCGCCGCGGCAACCGGGTGGTCGCCCTCACGCTGGCCTACGTGGTCACCCGGGACGGCGAGCCGATCGCCACCGCGCAGACCCGCTTCACCGTCCAGGCCCCGGCGATCTACCGGCGCCTGCGGGCGGGCCGGGGCGACGCCCGGGAGATGATGGCGCGCGCCGTGCCGCTGGCCCCGCCGATCCCGGTCGCCCGGGCCGGCCGCGCCCTCCCGCGCGAGGTCGCGCTGTCCGCGACCGACCGGGCCCGGCGCTGGCAGCTGCGGGTGGACACCAACCACCCGGTCCACTTCGACCACCCGGTCGACCACGCGCCCGGCTCCCTGCTGCTGGACGCCGCCCGGCAGGCCGCCCAGGCGCTCAGCCACCCGGCGCCGGTGGTCGCCGTCGCGATGGAGTGCGACTTCACCCGCTACGTCGAGCTGGACGAGCCCTGCACGGTGGAGGTCACCCAGCTGCCGCGCGACCCGGCCCGCCGGGACCGCGCCGGCGTGATCCTGCAGCAGGGGAACGGTGCGCCGTCGTGCTCGGTCATCGTCACCGTCGCCCCGCTGCCGACCGGCTGACGTCCTCTGCCGGCAGGCCGGCGTCCCCCCGCCGTCGGCCCCCGCCGGGACGGAACCCCGCCGCACCACCCGCACTCCCGGTGTCCCCCGGCGCCCCGCTGTCCCCGGCGCCCCGGCCTCCCCCGCTGCCCCGCGCCGGAGCACCCCGCCCCCCACGCCTTCGAGGGCCCGCCGGCTCCCCGCCGACGGGCCCTCGAAGGCAGCGGGTCCGCCCCGCGCTCCCGCCGCTACCGCTGTGCGGAGCCCCCGCTCCCGCCGCGCGGAGCTCCCGCCGCTACCGCGCCCGCCGGGCGAGCAGCAGCCCGGCCAGCGCGCAGCCCGCCGCCGGCAGCAGCAGCGCCGCCCCCGCCGCCGCGCCCCCGGCGTCCCCCTCCACCCCGACGAACGCCCCCATCACGGCCACGCCGAGCGTCGCCCCCACCTGCCGGACGGCGTTCAGCAGCCCGCCCGCGGCACCCGCACCGCCCTCCGGCGCCGCGGACACCACGGCCGTCACCAGCGCCGGCAGCGCGAACGACACCCCGAACCCGGCGCAGAGCAGCCCCACCGCCAGCAGCGGGTACGGCGTCCCGGCCACCACCGCGGCCCCGGTGACCAGGCACCCCGCCGTGAGCAGCGCCAGCCCGCCGACGACCGGCCGCCACGGCCCGACCCTGGCCACGATCCGCCCCGTCAGCAGCGGGTTGAACCCCGGCGGCAGGGTCATCGGCAGGAACGCGGCCCCGGCCGCCACCGGCGACAGCCGCAGGTCGTGCCGGAGCAGCAGGGGCAGCGTGAACAGCAGCCCCAGCATGGCGAAGTTCACCGCCGCCCCGGCCGCCAGCACCGCCCGCATGCCGGGCGCCCGGACCACCGCCGACTGCAGCACCGGTGCGGGGCTCCGCCGTTCACGCCGGACGAAGAGCACCCCGGCCGCCAGGGCCGCCCCGGCCGACCACCCGGCCCGCCCCCAGGCGCCCGAACCGGCCTCGATCAGGACGTCGGTGGCGAGCGCCAGCACCGCGCAGGCCGCCAGCTGCCCCCACCAGTCGATCCGCCGCTCGCCGCGGGGGCAGCGCACCACCCGTCCGGCGGTGAGCGCCAGCACCAGTACGGTCAGCGGCACATTGGCCCAGAACACCGCCCGCCAGCCGCCGAGGCCGACCAGGACCCCGCCGACGACCGGCCCGAAGGCCATCGCGCAGCCGCTGACCGCCGCCCAGACCGCGATCGCCCGGGCCCGTTCGGCGACGTCCGGGTAGAGCCGGGTGATCATCGCCATGCCGGCCGGCACCGAAGCCGCCGCCGCGACCCCCAGGACCGCGCGCAGCACCACCAGTGCCGTCAGGCCCGGCGCCAGCGCGCTCAGCGCCGAGGCGGCGCCGAACGCCGCGATCCCGAACCGGAACGCGCGGTGGGCGCCGTACCGGTCGGCGACCGCGCCGCCCGACAGCAGCAGCGCGCCGAACGCCACGCTGTACCCGGTGACCACCCACTGCAGCCCGGCCGTGGAACTCCCCAGCGAGTCGGCGAGGTCGGGCTCGGCCACCGCGAGCACGGTGGTGTCGAGCAGGACCGCGAAGTAGCCGAGGGCGATGCCGAGCAGCGCCCGCCCCCGGCCCGGCGGCCGGGCCGCGGCGGCCGGCGTGCCGTCGGCGGACCGGGAACCGGTCCGCACCGCGGGTACGCCAGCGGGTGCGGGTACGCCAGCGGGCGCGGGCGCGGCAGCAGGCACGGGCGGAGTGGCGGGCACGGGTGTGGACACGGAGCGGCTCCGGCGGGTTCGACGGTGAGGCGTCGTCAACCCTCCGCCCCCACCCGGCTCCCGCTCCACCGCCGCAACCGCGGGCCCCGTTCGGGAAACCCGAACGCTCCCGCCGTACGCTGGACCGCCGCACCCCGTCGGGCGGCTACCGGGAGTCGAGGGGGACCGGGTGGAACTCAGGCAGCTGCGCACCTTCGAAGCGGTCGTGGTCCACCACACCGTCACCGACGCCGCCGTGGCCCTCGGCCTCGCACCCTCCTCCGTCTCCGAACAGCTCCGCACCCTGGAACGCTCCCTCGGCACCGCACTGTTCGAGCGCACGCCGCGGGGCATGGCGCCCACCCCGGCCGGGCGCCGCCTGCTGCCATGGGCCCGCCGACTGCTGGACCAGGCCGAGCAGGCCCGCCGCGAGGTGGTCGCCGCCCGCCCCGAGCTGCGGCTCGGCGCCCTGGAGACCGTCGCCGCCACCCACGCCCCCCGGGTGCTGGCCCGGCTCGCCGAGCGCCGCCCCGACCTGGACGTCTCGCTGCACACCGACGCGGCCCGGGACGGCCTGCTGGGCGCGGTCGCCGCCGGGACGCTGGAGGCGGCGATGATCCTGGACACCGCCGGCCCGCTCGGCGAACTCGGCTTCGACCTGCCGCCGGTCCGGCTGGACCACCTCGACCTGGAGGACGTCCCCCTCGCCCTGGTCGCCGCGCCCGACCACCCGCTGGGCGCCGCGTCCGCTCTGCGCCGCGCCGACCTGGACGGCCGGCGCCTGCTGGTGAACGCCCCGGCCTGCTCCTTCCGGCTCGCCGGCGACCAGCTCTTCGGCCCGGGCGTCGACCGGGTGCGGACCGGCGGGGTGGCGGTGACCCGTGCGTGCGCGGAACGCGGCCTCGGCATGGCGCTGCTGCCCGAGTTCGCGGTGCGGGAGCAGCTCGCCGCCGGGTCGCTGGTCAGGCTGCGGCTGGCGTCGCCACCGCGCCCACTGCACCTGCGGCTGGTCTGGCGGGCGGACCGGGAGGCCGTCCCCGGCATCCGCGAGGTCCTCTACGCGGCGGCGCACCCGGCCTGACGGGCCCGGGCGGGGAAGCCTCCCCGCCGAGTAGCGGGTTCGGCGCGCGGGGGTCAGTCAGGGCCGACGGCTCGGCAGCCACCCCTCCTGGACGGCGCGCACCCCGGCCTCGAACCGGCTCCGCGCGCCGAGGCGTTCCATCAGGTCGGTCGCCAGCCGGCGGGCGGTGCGCGGGGAGACCCCGAGCCGCTTGCCGATCGCGTCGTCGGTGTGGCCCTCCGCGAGCAGCCCGATCGCCGTGGCCTCCTGCGGGCTGAGCCCGCGGTGGTCCCGCCCGGCGGCCGCGCCGAGCGGCTGCGCACCGGCCCAGACGTTCTCGAACAGCGCGCACAGCGCCAGGAGCGTGCCCTGACCGGTCAGCACGACGGCGCCGGCCGCGGTGTCGTCACCGCTGACCGGGATGACCGCGGTGCCGCGGTCCACCACGATCAGCCGGGTGGGCAGCGCCGGTACCGTGCGCACCTGGCCGCCCTGCTCCGCGATCCAGTTGAGGTACTCCAGGGTGTGCGGACTGTTGCGAACGCTGTCCAGGTACACCGTCCGCATCCGGACACCGCGGTCCAGCAGGTCCTGGTCGAGCGGCTTCGCGGCCGCGATGTGCTCCGGCTTCTGGCCGCCGTCCGGGGCGAAGGTCATGACCTCCTCCCGCACGTTCCGGGTGAGGACCGCCAGCCGGTCGCGGATCCGGTCGATGCCCAGCAGGTGCTCGACCCCCGGGTGGGCGGTCTGCGGCCGCAGGTCCGCGTACTCGGCGATCAGCTGGGCGGCGACGGCCCGGGACGCCTCGATCCGCAGCTGCTGGGCGGCCAGCTGCGCCTGCTGATGGGCGATCAGGAGTTCCATCCCGATGTCCGGCGAGACCGCCCGGAGCTGCCCGGTGTGCTGCGCCGACGGCTGCAGCAGCGCGAGCTCGCTCAGGGTGTCCAGGGCGGACCGGACCGCAGGCTCGGGCAGCGCCAGGCGCTCGGCCAGCGCGGCGACCCCGGCTCCGGGATCGGACAGCATGGCCCGGTAGACCGCCTCCGACGTGCTGTCCAGGCCAAGCGTCGTGAGCACTCTTCGCCTCCCCCGATGACGAACCCGAGCACGAATGCTTCGTAATCGTCGCACGTGCTCTTCATCCCTGAACAGGTTGCATCCGTGGACGGTTCCGGCCACGGCCCGAAGAGTCCAAGTTGGCTCTCTATACGCGATTTGGCCGGTTCGGCACGCTAGGAGCATGTATCTGGTCCACATCGCCCTGCACCGGCCCGACGGCGGCGGGGGCCTCCCGGCCGACGCCCTCGCCTCGCTGTGGGCCGCGGTGAGCCCCGGCGACCACGTCGAACACATCTCCGTCCACCCGCACCGGGCACCCCACCCGGTGGTGGGCGTCTACCTCCTCACCGACAGCCTGGAGGCCGCGGAGGCGGGAGCCGAACGCTTCTGCCGCCGGGCCCTCACCGGCTCCCCGGACCTCGCCGACTGGCAGGTGCTGTCCGTCGGCGTCCCGCTCGTGGGGCCCTTCTAGGAGGCCACCCGCCGACCGCCCAGCCCGCTCCTCCCTCCGCCCCTGCTCCCCCCTGCTCCCGCCCCTGCTCTCATTCCCTGCTCTCGTCCTTGGCCCGTTCCGGCCCGCCAGGCCGGAACGGGCCAGGGACGTTTCCGTCCAGCCGGAACCCCTTCCAACCCCCCCCCTGATCTGCGACGAAGCCGGCCATGGCCGCCGGGGGGACCACCCGGCGCAGACACCGGACGAAGCGTCACCGCGGGACGCGAGACCGGCCCAGCCGCCCTCCCCTCCGGACCGGACAGGACTCCGCCATGCTGCGCACCTCCATCGCCAAGGCCGCCGCGGTCGCCGCCCTCACCCTCGGCGCCGCCACCCTCGCCGCCGCCACCCCCGTACTGGCGGCGCACTCCGCCCCCGAGCCCACCACCCGGGTCGTCGCCGACAACATGATCTGGGGCTGACCCTCCGGCCCGGCCGCCCCGCACCCCGGGCACCGCCCTCCCGCCCGCGTCAGCGCGACCGCAGCCCTCGCACCGTCCCGGTCGCCGTGGGCCGCGCCGACCCTTACCGTCTGTCCTGGGGCTGGAGCGTCGTCACAGGAGGCCGGGATGCCGTACTACCGATGGGTCCTGGAGATCCAGGACGACGACGGCCGCTGGTCCCGTCACGACGGCGGCGGCTCCACGCCGGACCCCCTGGAGTACGACGGACCGCCCCGACGGGCGGCCAACCACCTGCGGGACGTGTTCGTCCGCACGCTCTCCCAGCCCGCTCCCGGTCCCCGGGCGGTCCGGATCCGCCTCTGGGACGGGCCCGAGCCGACCGGCGAGCCCCAGGCCGAGACCGAGTGGTCACGCGAGTGACGTACCCGGCCACGGGCGATCCGCCCCGGCGGGGCCCGGTCGTGGCGCGGTCAGGCCGGCACCGGCCAGGAGGCGGCCCGGCTCCGGGCGAGGTCCGCACGCAGGCCGGCCTCGTCGGTGCCCTCGGCGGGCGCGACGGCCGAGGGCAGGAAGGCGGACCCTTCACCATCGCGGTCCGACCGCGCGGCGAGCAGTTCACCCGCGGTCCGGGTGTCGGCCGGGTCGGCCGCCTCGGACATCAGCCGGGCGGCATCGGCGGCATCCGTCGCCGGCGGGATGATCAGCAGGTTCAGCCGGCGCGGGGCGTACGAGAACACCGCGACCGTGTGCTCGTCCTGTTCGGCGGCGAACCACCCCGCATGGATGGTGTGCCCGGTGACGGGCACGCGTCGCGGGATGACGGGCCACTGTGCGGGGTTCACGGTGATCCGGGTGATCCGGCCCCACCGACCGTCGATCTCGGCGGCCAGGGAGGGGAGTTCGAGGAGGAGATCACGCGAGCGGGGCCACCAGGCTCCGTCCAGGCGGCCCGTCCGCGCGCCGACGGGCGCAAGGGAGAGCCGCGCGGTGGAATCCGGGGCGGCGGGCGTCGTCGCACGATCGAAGGTCACGGTCATGATCAGGGACCTGTCCCCAGGCCCGGCCCGTGGGCCGGGTCCGGTGTTGCCGTTCGCCGGAGACGACGCCAGTGTCCGGTGCCGGCATGCGAAGTGCCTTCGGTGATGTCCAGGCTACTCTCGGTCCGCCCCGAACCCGGCACGGCCGCCAGGGGCCGGGCTCGCCGCCGGGTGCCCGATCGCCCCGCGGGGCACCGCGCCTCGACCACGCCCGGCCCGCCGCCGGAAGCCGCCGACGAACCGTCAGCCACCCGGACGCCTTCGCCCGACCGGGAGCGCCCCGGCCTCCGGAGCCGGCTGTCCGGCCGAGAGCGGGCGACCCATGGTCAGGCCGGCCACTCGGCGGGGCAACTGGGCAACCTGCGGGCCAAGCCCGTCGGCGGCCAAGGCAGTTGCCGCCCACCCGCGCCGGCACGCACGACAGAGGCCCTGCCGGATCTCTCCAGCAGGGCCTCTGCATTGGGTCGGGGTGGCGGGATTTGAACCCACGGCCTCTTCGTCCCGAATGAGGGCCGGAACGGGGGTCAACCTGCACAGATGTGCGAACGTGCAGGTCAGAGTGTGGGGTTCCGTTGGTGGAGGTCGCTCTTGCATGGGGTGAATCTCAAGATCTTCTCCCAAGTTTCTCCCCAAGCCCGATGTCACCTGGTGCGGGGCCGCCTCCTCGTACGTTGGGGGCTCGGTCACCGTCGAAGATCCGCTAGATGCTCTCCGTCAAGGGAACAGCTTTCAAGATCTCACCCAGGTCGAGGTGGACACACCCTCGTGACCTGGCCTGAGGCTACGGGCGCGGCAAACTGGCCTGTTCGTGACCACGGCTGGTCCACGAACAGGCTGAGTGCGACGCTCTAGAACCCCAGGATGTTCCGCAGTTCAGCCACGCGCGCCATCGCTGCCCGCGGCCCATATGCCGCAATGCTTGAGAGCAAGGCTGCAGCACCCGCTGCGATTGGAACTCCCTCGGCGGGATATCCGAGCAGAATCCAGGAGCAGGAAATAATCGCGGTGATCGACACGACCGCCGCCAACCGCAGGCCAGCTGCGCGACTCTCGGGTGCTACCACCCCGGCGAGATCGGCTTCGGGCAGAAGTTGGCCGATTTTTGGCTCCACATAGTTGTTTGCAATCGTAACCAATAGGCGAGCTAGATCCTTCATGGCCTCAACCCCGCGAGTGTCCATCTGATCCTCGGCCTGCTGGAGCCTTGCCGCCACCAGGCTGGAATTAGCTTTGATGGAATGGCGCCTATGGGAGAATCGCCCCATGCTGCCATTTATGCGATGTACGCGGAGTACAGAGCGCCTGACATTTGTGCAAGCATCATCCAGTCCACGGACGGCTGCTGGGCGCTCGTCCCCGACTGATGAGTGAACTGCCTCGCACAGCCGCACCGCACTCATTATCGATAGTAGGAACCGGTAGCGCGAAACGGTAGGGTTATGATTCGCGGCCCAGATTAGGAGGGGCATGACCATGGCGACGGTAAGCATGGAGCGAGGCTGAAGGCTCGGCGCCAACTTTCCCGACTCGATAGTCTTGATCACGGCCATGGTCAAATCACCCAGGCCGACACCGATAATGAAACTCAGGATCCTGTACCTCAGGCGAATTTCGCCAGCCGTAGTCTTACCGGCGGCACGTAGCGAGTCGGTGGGAAGGTCGGCCAGGCCGAACACCTGCAGAGAATTGGACATTCCCTGAAGAGCAAGTTCTGCGGTGCGAGCATTCCATGCTTCCCACCTTCGACGAATTGGCGGCACGTGGGTAGCGATCCACAGTAAGGCTTTATAGAACAAGACCACCAGTGCCACGGAGACCATGTTCAGAAAAACGGCCTGCTGAATCTTCGCCAAGAGGTGCATATCAACGACCAACATTCCCCCTATGCTTCGCGCCTCGGTGAGGAGCGTAGCGGCCCGGCGCGCGGCGCGAGGGGAATTAACCACACCTGCCACGGCGCCCCGCGCGCCCGAGGAGCAAGGCATCCGCGACGAGCTGCATTGAGTCCACGATCACGGTGGCCCCGGCGGTGGCGAGCTTAGAGTCTTTGCCAGGCTTGTTGGCATAGCCGATCGTGGGGACGCCAGCTGCTTCCCCAGCCTCGACGTCACGAGCCGCATCGCCGATGAATACGCAGTGCTCCGGTCCGGTGCCCGCAGCTTCCATGGCTTCTACGAGGAGGCGCGGGTTTGGCTTCATGGAGGAGGGGTCGCCTGGGGTGCGCCCGAAGATGCCCGCCACGTAGCCACTGAGCCCGTGCTTGGAGAGGTACGTCTTGATGGCTGCGCCCGCGTTGTTACTGACAACCGAAACCAGCCGGTCGGAGCCAGCACAGGCGCGCAGCACCGATTCTCCACCAGGAGTCGGCTGACCAACCTGGACGGCTTCGGTCTCCAGGACGGCCAGTGCGGCGTCCGTGCTCTCTGTGAGGTCGGGCCGGGAATCGGAGACCAGCCGGAGCAAGGCAAGCGGATCGCTCTCATCCTCGGCCCCGGTCGGGGCATGCCCGCTGGCAGCAAGCATGCCCTCGCGGAGTCGACGGGCGACGTCCGAAGCGGGGAGGCCAGCGAAGACCGAGCACACCGGGCCGTCAAAGTCGAGCAACACGTGCCTAACCGGCCGGAGCACGTCAGCAAGGGACTGCGGCTTGGTGCTCATGGCAGACGCTCGTAGGCAATGGTGGACCACACGCTGTCGAACCACATCTGAGCCTGTTGGACATACTGCGACCCGAGTGACGCGTCATCCGGACCAGCGGCGTGATGGAACAGCGTGGTGTCCTTGCCGGTCACGTCGTAGAACGTGTGGTCCGCGCCGTCGACTGGGATGGTTCGCTGTCGGAGCGGATAGAAGCCGAAGAAGGCTTCCGACCGGTTCAGAATGTACAGCTTGAACAGGCTGGACGCCCGGTGCACCTTGACCTGGACGCTCGCCGACTGGACGAGCCCCAGCTCTGCCAGTACCTCGACCGAGTGGGCGATACCGCCGGCGTTGGTCAGCGCGATGTTCCGGGCCCGCTCGCGGAGCGCTGCCTCGTCCTTGAGCCCGTCGACCAGCACGGGGACGGCCATCGGCTCCGTGGTGTCCGGTAGCAGCAGGCGCACGGTGATGGACTCGGGGGTGAGCCGCCCGGAGCGGATTTTGTCCAGCGGCTCCTGCATGGCGTTGTGCAGCGTCTCGCTGGAGAACCCTGCGAAGTCCAGAGTGACCTGCTGCTGCTCGAAGGCAGCTTCGAGGTGAGGCCGGAGTCCGACCGGCCGAGAGGTGCGCTCCCGGACGAACGAGCCGCTTCCCTGGCGGGTAACGATCAGGCCCTCGGTCCGAAGTAGATCCAGCGCCTTGTCTACCGTGCCGCGCGCCACGCCGAAGTGCTTCGCGAGCTCAGGGCCGGAGGGAAGTTTGTCGCCGGTCTCGTACCCCGGCTTCTTGGTGAGGATCGAGGCTCGTAGAGAGCTGCTGACCTGCTGATATGGGGGGCGCGAGTCATCCGGGTCTAGGGCCATGCGCCAATGCTAAGGCAGGTGCCCAACAGACGCGAGAAACCCAACCCTCTTGACCTGCCTAGGCAGGTTCTCTATGTTGAGAGTGTCGCAACCGAGAGAAGCGGAATCGACACAGAGGGGGGGCCTTCTTAGGGCTGCTCTGACCTGCATAAATGCGCCCGGAGGGGTGGGGTGACAGCCCCCCTAAGGCAGTGCTTGATCTTTGCGAACTCAACAGAGTGCTTCACGACGGGGCTGGTCCCCGTCCCCACGCGGACTGGGTGATGTCCGCACGTTTCGAGTGTCTTTGGTCCCCGATCCGTCCGCTCGACGGTCGGGTCGGGGGTCATGGCTGCTCGTGATGTGACGAGTAGCTTGCCCGCATGAGTCGGGCCGCCGCGCTCCCGGCCAAGGTTCGCGCGGCGGCCCTGCGGGCTCACCCCCGATTGGACGAGGTGAACCCATGAAACTGATTGTTGCAGGCAAGGAGGCCGCGACTCCCGAGGAGTTCGCGGAACTGGCCTTCGGGACCGGCGCCGACTTCGGCTTCGGTGTCGACACCGAGCTGTTCGACGGCAGCGCCGACGGCTCCGCCGAGGACCGGCTGATCCGGCTGGACGTCGCGAGGGCGGTCCTGCGGGACCTGGACCCGCCGGCCGCCCGCTTCGCCTCCGCGCTGATGCGCACCGCCGAGCGCCGCCGGGCCCAGACGTGGAAGGCGGCCGCGTGATGACCCAGCTCCACAGCCTCCTCAGCGGGGCCGCGACCCGGACCACGCACCTGACGGCCCGCCCGGCGGCCACCGTCCTCTCCGAGATCCGCCCGGCTGCCGACGGTGACCTGCGCGGCGCCGCGTGCGCCGGCGCCGACACCGACCTGTTCTACCCGGACCCCGAGGAGATCGGGCCGGAGGCCGCCGAGTGGGCCGAGCGCCGCGCCAAGATGATCTGCGCGGGGTGCCCGGTGAAGTCGCTGTGCCTGGCCGACGCGCTGGAGCGCAAGGAGGCGGCCGGGATCTTCGGCGGCCTGAATGAGCGCGAGCGCGGCGTCCTCCTGCGGAGGGCGGCTCGCTCCCGGGCCCGGGTGAACACCGGGGTCGCCGGGTGAACGGGCACGGTGTTAACCACTCCGATGGGGGTGTTCACCCGGTGCTCGGCGAGGTGCCCACCGAGGCCCAGATCCGCCGCACGTCGCGGGTGATCAGTGCTGGTACGTGGGTGCTGACGGGGGCGGTGGTCGCGGTGAGCATGTCCACCGCCGCACCGTTCATCGACGCCCATTCACCCGGCTACGGGACCGGTCCGGTCATGGCGGTCGCCGGGGACGGGTGCTTCATCCTGAGCCTTCAGGCGGACAGCACCCTGTCCCGCTTCGGCGTGAGCGCCGGACGGTGGCCGGCGGTCTTCCGGTGGGTGACCGGGCTCGCCACCGTGTGGCTCAACATCGGGGCGGCCGCGCTGGCGAAAGACCTGGTGGGCGTTGTGATCCACCTGATCCCGCCGCTTCTGCTGCTGCTCGTCGCGGAGGCCGGACCGGCCTACCGGCGGGCCCTCGCCCGCCTCGCGAAGCGGCCCCAACCACCGCTCCGCACCCGCCCGGCACATGTCCCGCAGGCAGCCAGGCAGGTGGTGAACGTGCCGCTGTTCACCTTCCCGGCCGCGCCGTTCACCCCGCCCCCGCCGCCCGCCGAGGCACTGCCCCTCGGCCCCGTTCCCGGCGCCCGGGAGGCCCTCCCGGCGGCTCCGGTGAACGCGGTGAACACCGAGGTCGTTCACCCGGCACTCCCGCCCGTTCACCCCGCGCCGACCGCCCCCGCCGAGCCGGTTCCGCCGACCGCCGACGACGTGGTCGACGGCCCGGTGAACACCAGCGGGCCGGACCCGGTGAACACCCCGGAGCCCGAGCCGTTCACCCCCGAGCAGGAGGTGAACGCCGACGACGACGGGGTGGACACCGACCCGCCGGAGCCGGAGCGGCTGGACGGGGCGGAGGCCGCTCGCGTGATCGAGGAGTGCTGGCGCGATCGCGTCCCGCAGCGTGAGGCCGCTCGCCGTGCCACCCGCTCCCCGGCCTATGTCAGCGCCGTCTACAAGCGGCTCGGCGAGCAGGACGGTAGCGCCGGGGCGGTCGCCGCATGAGCCGCCCGAGGCACTGGGACCCGTCCGGCGACCGGCACGGCGGCATGCCCACCTACCCGTGGCGCATGGCGCCGCGTGGCCTCTTCACCCGCCGCCAACTGCGGGCGAAGGGCCTTCGCCCCGGTGGTCAGGACGTCGCCGCACAGATCCTGTGGCGCTCCCGCTACGGCGGCACCCGCCTAGCCTGCCTCTACCGGATCACGCTGGCCCGGCCGGTGCGACCGATGACGCCCGCGCGGGCCGCCGCCCTCGAAAAGGCCAACCGGGCGCGCCGCACCTGCCCCGCCTGCGGCATGGACGCCGGCTACGTGCTCCCTGCACACCTCGGCACCTGCCTGCCCTGCGCCGGCGCCTCCGCGCTCGCCGCCTGAGCCCTCCCTGACCTGCACCGCCGACTCCGCAAGGGGAGCGCCGCCATGTCCGTGACCGAGATCAACGTGATCAGCTTCGGGTACCTGCACGGCACCCCGCCCGAGGCCCACCTCACCCTCGACCTGCGCAAGCACTTCCGCGACCCGCACGTCGACCCCGCCCTGCGCGAACTGACCGCCGCCGACCTCCCGGTCCGGCAGGCCGTCATGGGCACCCCGGGCATCCGGGAGACGATCGCCGCCGCCGCCCTGCTGGCCGACGCCTACGACGCCGGGCCGAGCGAGGCGCCGCTGACCGTCGCTGTCGGCTGCGCGGGCGGCCGGCACCGCGCCGCCACCGTCGCCATGGCGCTCGCTCGCCGCCTCGGCAAGACCGGCACCACCGTGCACCTCACCCACCGCGACCTCGGCAAGCCCGTCGTCGACCGCTGACCCGACAAGCCGGAGGAACCGTGTCCGACACCAGCAGCACCGTCCCGGCCGCCGAGCCCACCCACGCGTGGCTGATCACGCTCCAGTACCCGGTGCCCGCCGGGTTCGCCGTCACGACCCAGAGCGGCACGATCACCGCCGCCCCCGGCAGCATCCGCCAGCGCGTCTACGTCGACATCCGTGACTGGCTGACGCAGCAGCGGCCCGAGCTGGGCAACGGCACCGTCCTGTTCTTCTCGCTGGAGCCCTACCGGCTCTGACCGTCCAGGAGATCCGTCATGGCTCGTCCCCGCACCACGAAGATCGTGATCCCGCAGCAGCGTGGACTGCGGCGCGGCCACCGGCCCACCGCGCATGTGGTCGACCTCGGCCGGGGTACCGCCCCGGTCGTCCTGGTCGTTCCTCACCGGCCTTCCCTGGCCGGCCGGGTGGCCGGTGCGACCGGCAGGGCGCTGTGGCGCCGCCGGGTCGCGTGGGCGCCCGTCTGGGCCGGGTTCGGCGTCCTCGGGGCGGTCGGTGCGCTGTCCGCCCTCCCGGCCGCCGCGTTCGCCTTCGGCGTCCCGGCCGTGCTGCTGCCCGCCGGGCGGCTGTTCATGGCGCGCCGCCACCCGCGCGCTGCTGTCCGCCGAAAGAACCGCGCCCGCACCCGCTCCGTCACCGCCTTGTCGGCCGGTCTCGCCTGGTCGGCGCTGGCTGTCTGGTTCGGCCCGCTGAACGGCCCGCTCGCCGCCGCGTGGCTGGCCGGAACCGCGACCGCCCAGGCGCTCTGGTCCCGGCGTCGCAGGGCCCTCGCTACCGTCCCGATCGCGCCCGCCGACACCACCGTCGTTGACTGAACTTCCTTAAGGAGAAGCACAGATGAGCACTCCTCCCAACATCGGCAGTCCGTTCCCGCCCCCGCGCCGCTCCGGCCCCGCCGGCCCGGCGGGCAGCCCGACGCGTCCCGCTCCGCCCGCCGGTAACCCCGGTCCGGGCGGTGCCGGCGGCGGGGCTGCTGGCGGCAACTCCTACCACTTCACCTACAGCCGCACCCGCACCAGCGGTTGGGGCGGGCAGGCCGCGCCCGGCGGGACGGGCGGCGGCATCGGTGCGGCTCCGCAGGCCGGGCGGCAGCAGGGGCCCGGCGGTGGCGCGGGCGCCGGGGCCGGGCGGGGCGGCTACTCGCCGCTCGGCGACCCGGAGTTCTTCACCAACGCGGACGTGCGCGCGTTCTGCGAGCGCGGGCGCTCGGCGCTGATGCAGATCTCCTTCGAGCTGTCGATGGCCCACGAGATCCTGAACGCGGTGCTCAAGGAGGTGCCCGACTCGGACGGCATCCCGTTCGGCGCGCACGCCCGCGCCCGCCGGGTCTCGAAGCACTTCAAGAAGGCCGCCGACGACGCGAAGGACTGCGCCGCCGAGATCGCCCGCACCTATGCCGCGTTCCAGAAGGAATTCGACCCGGAGATCTCCCGCGTCGCCCGCCCCCGCCAGGCCCCGCGCCGCAAGTTCGACTTCGGCGGCTGACCCCTCCCGACCCGGCTGTCCGGGGCGAGGGGCGCGTCCCCCTCGCCCGCCTCCCCGGCCGGGTGAGCTGTGCGCGCGTCCCCGCCCCGGCACCGGGCCCTCCCCCTCACACCTCGGCCTTAGGGAGGCACCGTGCCACGCCAGCAGCAGCCCGCCGTCCAGCTCGACGGCGGCCAGATCGGCTATCTCCAGCTCGACCCCAACCAGCACTCCGGCGGCGTCGGCGAGTACCTGCTCCACCGGGTCAAGCCCTACCTGCCGCCGTGGCTCGTCACCGCCGGCACCGGCATCCTCTCCGTCCCCGCCACCATCGCGTGGACCGGGTCGGCGGCCGGCGCCGTCGGCCTCACCCTCGCCTCCCTCGGCCTCACCTCGGCGACCTGGTGGGCGGGCAAGAACACCAGCCCGCAGCGCCGTCTGCACTCCGCGATCACGGTCGCGGCCGGGACGTCGTGGTTCACCGCGGCTTCCCTCGCCGGGCCGCTCGCCGGCCCCCTGCCGGGCCTGTACTTCATAGGGGGCGCCGCCCTCGCCGGCAGTTGGAACGTGCGGCAGCTGCTGCGGGTCAACGCCGACGGCACCCCGGCCAGCGCGGACGGCGGCCTGCTGGAAAAGGTCGGCCTCGCCAAGACCATGGTCACCGGCGCGAAGGTCCAGCCCAACAAGGCCGAGTTCGACCTTCAGCTGCCCGGCGGGGAGCTGACCCCCGACGACGTGTCCAAGGCCCTGCCCCGCCTCGCCGGCGCTCTCAAGGTCGCCAAGAACGCGGTGAGGGTCGTCCCGGACTCCGAGGACTCGTCCCGGGCGACGCTCACCGTCGTCCCGCACGACCTGTTGAAGGCCGGCGTCCCCTACCCGGGTCCCTCGCACCCGGGCGGGTCGATCGCCGACCCGGTCCACGTCGGGATCTACGAGGACGGCGCCGACATGGCGATGTTCTTCCCCGGCGACCCCGAGGCCGGCCGCAACGCCATGCACCTGCTCGGCATGGGGATGACCGGCGCGGGCAAGTCCGAGGGCGGCCTGACCGCACTGACCGAGGTCAGCACCCGCCGGGACGTGATCGTGTGGGCGTCCGACCCGGCGAAGGCCGAGCAGACTCTCGGCCCGCTGCTGCCCGCCCTGGACTGGGCCGCGCTGACCGTGGACGACACCAAGGCCATGATCACCGCCCTGCGCGCGGTCATCCCGGCCCGTACGTCCTGGCTGGCCAGGTACGGCTACAAGCAGTGGGAACCGGCCTGCGCCGAGACGCAGGCCGACGGCTCGCCGGGCATGCCGTACCTGCTCGCCTGGTTCGAGGAGGCCGCCAAGACCATCCGCGAGACCGACGACGACGTCTTCACCGGCATCGCCCAGGAGGCCCGGTCCGCCGGCGTCTCGCTGGTCGTCTCGCTCCAGCGTGCCTCCGGCTCGCAGATGAGCACCGACACCCGCGCCTCCCTCGGCTCCAGCTGGGTGTTCGGCCTGCGTGACGACCGCGACGCCGCCTTCGCCCTGCCTGACGAAGCACTGGACGCGGGGGCGGCGCCGCAGGCGTGGCGGGACAAGAAGCCCGGCTACTCGTACCTGGTCGCCAACGGCATCCCCGAGACGTTCTGGGCCACCCCCGGCCGCGCCTACCTCACCCCGGTCGAGGCCATGAGCTGGGCGGTCGTCACCTTCGCCGGTATCCGCTCCGGCTGCGACCCGGTCACCGCGAAGGCGGCCGCCGACGCTGTCGGCCCGGCCTTCACCCAGCGCACCCGCTACCCGCTGCCCGCCGCCCCGGACGACGACGACACCGTCTACGAGCAGGAGACCGGCCCCGTGGACTACGACTACGACCTCACCGCCGACGGCGACGACGACGCGGACGGGTGGATCGACCCCGAGGCCGAACTGCCCCCGGTGGAGCGGGTGGTGCAGATCGCCCCGCCGGAGATCCCGCCGCGCACCAAGGTCGGCAAGAGCGAGGCCCAGCGCATCATGGTCGACCTGCTCGACGAGTTCGAGGCCGCCGGCCTCACCGAGGTCGGCCCGGCCGACTTCATGGAGCACTGCGACCGCTTCAACCGCTCCCGAAGCTGGGTGTCCGGACAGGTCTCCGACATGGTCGCGAACGGCCGCCTCGCCGAGACCGGCGACGCCGGTCGCTACCGGATCGTCCCGCTCCAGCACGCCGCCGCCTGAACACGCCGGCCCGGCCCTGACGCGTCAGACGCGTCAGACACCCCTGACGCCGACAGGCCCCATTTCCCCAGGTAACGCGTGCGCGCGAGGGGGTGTCAGACGCCTCTGACACCCCCTCCTGACGCTTCTGACACCCCACCCGAACCCGATCGACCACACCCCGGGAACCGCACCCGGGGCACCCGGAAGGACCCCCTCGCCGTGATCGTCTCGATCTCCGCCGCCCTGCTGTTCGGCGTCATCACCATCGTGCTCGTCCGCGCCCAGCGCGTCAGCGCCGGAAGCGCCGTCCTCGTGTGGATGTCCGGCTTCACCGCCGCCGGCACCGGCCTCGCCGCCCCCGTGAACGACGCCCTGACCGCCCTCGCGCACTACGTCTCCACCATCCACTGACCACCTCGCCGGACCCGCCGACAGGAGAAGCACCGTGGACCACCCCACCACCCCGCAGCCGCAGTTCGCCGCCCCGGTGCTCTACACCCAGGACGGCACCCCCTACTACGCCCACCCCGCGCCGCTCACCGCCCCGCCCGCGCTCTACCACCCCACCACCCCGCTGACCGCGCCCGCCCAGCACCCCGTACTCCACACCCCCGCACCGCTGGCGCAGTACGCGCCCGCCGCCCCCGTGCGCGACCCGTGGCCCGCCCGCCTGCTCGCCGGCGGCATCGGCATCGGCGGCGCCGGACTCGGCGTCGGCTTCCTGCTCCAGACCCTCGCCGCCGCCACCACCGGCCTCGGCCTGCTCGTCGCCGCCCTCGGCGTCGTCTACCTGCTCAAGAACAGCAGCAGCGGAGGCGGCCGGGGTGGCCAGGGCGCCGTGAACGTGCACGTGAACGTCTCCAACCGCAACCGCTGACCAGGAGAAACGCCATGCCCCGCCTGCGACTGCGCTTCAACAGCCAGCCCCGCCCGACCATCGAACTGACCGACACCCCGGACCCGAAGTGCCTGGTCTGCGACGGCTACGGCGGCTGGCCCGAGGACTACGGCCACCCGGAGACCGGCGAGTACGCCGGCACTGAATGGTGGGACTGCACCTGCTGGAACCCGAACCGCGTCCGGCGCCTGCTTCCGCTTCCCCGCTGGTTCGCCCGCCGCGCCTACGACTGGGGCCCGCCCGTCTACTCCGACGAGCCGCCGTTCTAGACCGGCCTGCCCGACCGGCCGTGCCACCCGCACCCCGCCGCAGCCAGCGGCCCCGGGGTGCGGGTCGTGCGGGGGACCGGACAGACCCGCTCCCACCGCAGCACGAAGCCCCGCACCGGCCGCCTGATCTTGGCAGAGAGTCGGCCGGTGCGGGGCCCGTGCATCCCTCAACGAGACGGGACTCAGCATGCCCCAGTTCGACCGCTTCACGCTCGCCGTCGTGGACGACATCCGCGACCGGGAGCAGGCCAGCGACGGCCACTCCCGCTACGGCGCCTACCTCGCGGACTACGCCGCCGACTTCCACGAGGACGGGCAGCCGCTCGGCCCGGTGGACTTCGCCGCCGTCGCGTGGTCGGTGGCCACCACCCCGGTCATGGCCCCCGGGTACGTCGCCGTGCGCCCCGACGTCCAGCCGCTCACCGTGCGCCGCGACCACGACGGCCGGGCCGTGCTCGGCGCCGCCGTCGGTCTGCGGCACGGCCACCTCGCCCGTCGGCCCGACAGCCGACTGCGGGCGCTCGACTGGGAGCGCAACCCGTGGGACCGGCCCGACGAGCCGTGGCCCGTGCTCATCGGCCCCGAGTCCACCGACCGCCCGGCCGTCCTGCTCACCGCCACCCTGTTCGTCCCGATCCCGGACGGCATCCTGCTGCGGCCCACCACGGCCCGGCCCGGCCGCACCCTCACCCACGAGGCCAAGCAGGTCGTCGCCGCCCTCGCCGCCCACACCAACGACGCGTTGGCCCCGCTCGTGAACGACCTGCTCGGCGGGGACCGGTGAGCGCCCCGGTCCGGGCGGTGGACCTGTTCGCCGGCGTCGGCGGACTCGACCTGCCCGCCCGCGAGCTGGGCGTGCACGTGACCGGGATCGAGAAGTCCCCGGACGCGTGCGCGACCCGCCGCGCCGCCGGACTCGACACCATCGAGGCGGACGTCCGCGACCACGGCCCCACCGACTTCCCCGACGCCGAGATCCTGCTCGGCGGCCCGCCGTGCCAGCCCTACAGCGCCGCCGGACCCGGCACCGGGCGCCGTGCCCTGTCGGACATCGTGGCCCTCGCCCACCGCCTCGCCGAGCGCCGGCCCGTCGCCCGCCGCACCCACCACAGGGACACGGACCTGATCCGGCTCGTGCTGGAGCCCCTGCGCTGGACGCTCGATGCCCTCGACGCCGGCCACCCCTACAAGGTGGTCGTACTGGAGCAGGTGCCCGCCGTCCTGCCCGTGTGGCAGGCGTACGCGGGCATCCTGCGCACCGAGGGCTACGACGCGGTCGCGGGAACGGTGAAGGCCGAGCAGCACGGCGTCCCGCAGACCCGACGCCGCGCGGTCCTCATCGCCCGGCGCACCGGCCCGGCCACCCTGCCCACGCCCACCCACCGGCCCTACACCAAGGGCGCGCCGCGCGCCGCCGGCGACGTCGGCCTGCTGCCGTGGACGCCCATGGGCGAGGCGATTCCCGGCCGGGGGCCGTTCACGGTGGTCTCCAACTACGGCACCGGCGGCGACCCCAGGGCACGCGGGCGCCGCTCCAGTGACGAACCGTCCGCCACCGTCACCGGGAAGGTCTCCCGCGTCCGGGTGCTCGCCGACGACGGCACCGAGGACCGCTTCAGCTGGAGCGAGGCGGGCGCACTCCAGTCCTTCCCCGCCGACCACCCGTGGTCCGGGCGGGACATCGGCCAGCAGATCGGGAACGCCGTCCCGCCGATGCTCGGCGCCGCCCTGCTCGCAGCCGCCCTCGGCGCCTAGGCACGCGCCGTGTCCACCTTCCTGGACTGGCGCGACGCATCCCACTACGACCGCACCCGCACCCTCCCGTGCCGGTGGTGCGGTCGCCACACCCCGCTGCGCGACGAGCAGCGCCGACCCGCACACAAGGTCTGCGCCGAGCAGCACACCGCCCAGCCCCCGCCGAACCCTGGAGAGCGGCATGAACCCCCTCCTGCAACTCGCCCTCGAACTCGCCCGAATCGGCCTTCCGGCGCTGCCCCTGCGGGTCGGCAAGAGCCCGCTCGGGAACTGCCGGGCCTGTAGGAAGAACGTCGGTCGGCCCGGCGTCGTGTGCGGCGGCCGGCCGAACATGAAAGACCCGGGGCCGTGTGTCTGCCCGGCGCCCTGCCACGCGTGGGCCGCCGCCACCACCGACCCCGCCGTGCTGACCGGCCCCGGGTGGGCCCGTGCCTGGCGGGAGGCCGAAGCGGTGGCCTACCACCCGGGCGGCGCCGGGCTGACCGTGGTCGACCTCGACCACGCCGACGCCGTCGCCTGGGCCCGCACCAACCTGCCCCCCACGCTCACCGTGACCACCACCCGGGGCGAACACTGGGTCTACCGGGGCACCATGGCCTCCGCCAACAAGGTCCGCCCCAACATCGACGTCAAGTCGCTGATGCAGTACGCCCGTTGGCTCGGCTACGGCACCGGCGTCATGGCCCCGCTGCCCGATGCCGTCCGCGCCCTCGTGGTCAGGGAAGAGGCCAACCGGCCGCCGGCGAACGGCGCGCGGTTGGCCTCTTCAACCACGCCACCCTGGAGCCGCACCGTGGCCTCCGGGTGCCGCCACACCGAGCGCTACATCCACACCGGCCTGCAACGCGGCCTCGCCAAGATCGCGGACTGCCCGGAGAGCGGCGCCGGATCCCAAGCCTTCGGCGTCGCCCGCTTCCTCGCCGCCCAGCACACCCGGTGCCCCGGCCCCTGCGGTCTCGACACCATCGCCCAGCACATCATCGGCGCCGCCGTCGGCGTCGGTGTCCCGCACGACTACGTGACCCGCGCGGTCGACCGTGGCTTCGCCGCCGCCGGTGCCCACGCCGCCTGACCTGCTCGAAGCGGGCCGCCCTCTCGGCAAAGACCGGCGGCCCGCTCCACTCCAGCCCTATCGAACCGGAGAGGCCAGCATGACCGATCCCACCCCGCCCGTCACCACCGAGGACGGCGCCGCCGTGCTCGACGCCGTCGAAGCGTTCCACCGCCGCTTCAACGTCTTCCCGTCCGAGGCCGCCTACACGGCCGTCGTCCTGTGGGACGCCCACACCCACCTGCTCGACACCTTCGAGTCCACCCCGCGCATCGCGTTCCTCTCCCCGGAGCCCGGATCCGGGAAGACCCGCGCGCTGGAGATCATCGACACACTCACCCCCCGGTCGATGTTCACCACCGACGTCTCCCCGGCCGCCCTGTTCCGGTCCGTGTCCGACCCCGACGCCCGGCCCACCGTGCTGTTCGACGAGGTCGACACCACCTTCGGGCCGAAGGCCGGCGGCAACGAGGACCTGCGCGGCCTCATCAACTCCGGCCACCGCCGCTCCGGCGTCGTCCACCGATGCGTCGGCGACGGCAGCACCCAGACCGTCCAGGCGTTCCCCGTCTACGCCGCCCTCGCCATGGGCGGCCTCGGAGACCTGCCCGACACCATCATGAGCCGCTCGATCATCATCCGGATGCGCCGCCGGGCCCCCAACGAGGAAGTGGAATCCTTCCGCGAGCGGACCACCGCACCCGAGGGACACGCCCTGCGCAAGCGGCTCGCCACCTGGGCGGACTCCGTCCGCACCACCCTCCAGGACACCGTGCCGAAGATGCCCGACGGCATCAGCGACCGGCCCGCCGACGTGTGGGAACCCCTGCTCGCCGTCGCCGACGCCGCCGGCGGCCACTGGCCCGAGCGCGCCCGCGCCGCCTGCGTCCAGCTCGTCACCGCCGCCAAGGCCAACGACAAGGGCTCCGTCGGCATCCGCCTCCTGTCGGACCTGCGGGACATCTTCGACGGTGCCGAGCGCATGCTCAGCGCCGAACTGCTGAGCAGGCTCGCCGAACTGGACGACGCCCCGTGGGCCGATCTCGACGGCAAGCCCATCACCGCCCGCGCCCTCGCCCGCATGCTCGGCGACTACGTCACCGCCGACAACGACCCCATCAAGCCCCGCAACATCAAGACCGGCTCCAAGAGTTCGGCAAAGGGCTACTACGCCTCGGACCTCGCCGACGCGTGGCTGCGGTACTGCCGTCCCCTCTCCTCCCAGGGATCCGCTACTGCCGCTACTGCCGCTACCGCGCAGGTCAGGGCCCTGTTTCCGGTAGCGGATACGCCCGAGGTAGCGGATACCGATCCGCTACCCGCCACCCCGGCCGCCGCCGCACCGTAAGCCGACCGCCGCTCCCGCCAGCACCGGCGGGAGCGGCACCAATCCGCTACCGCTACCGAATCCGCTACCAAAAACATGCCTCTGACCAGGGAGGTAGCGGCAGTAGCGGCAGTAGCGGATCCCTGAGAAGGAGGGGCGGAAGCCCCGACCCCGATGATCTGGAGGGGTATCTATGCCCAAGGGCAGGGGTCAACTGCCGTCGCTGTACTACCCAGCGGACATCGCGGCGGCCATCGGCATGTCTGAGTGGTGGGTGAAGGAGCAGGCCCGTCGGGGCCGAATCCCCTTCACCAAGCCCGGGCGCGCCTACCGCTTCACGGCCGACCAGTTCGCCGAGATCGTCCGCATGTACGAGGTGCGGCCGAACCCGGGGGCCGCGCCGCAGGTCAAGGGCACCGTCATCGCCGTGGCGAAGATGCCGGATCGCGTCCCGCAGCAGGCCCGGCCTGCTGTCCGACTTCGCGCGCGCCCGCCGCGCAGGGCAGCGCTGCACCAGCAGGACGCTGCCTAATCACACCCAAAGGCCCGCCCGGTGGCTCCACCGGGCGGGCCCCTGACATTGAGAGCGCACATTGGGATACGGGGAGAACCGGGGCGAGTACTGGCGCGCCCGCTACAAGATCGCACCCGGCAAGTACGGGACCGTCCTTGACGCCAACGGGAAGGCGGTCCGCTACAAGACCAAGCGCGCGGCCGAGAAGGCCGCCGGGATCGCAGAGGACGAGTCCGCCAAGGAAGCTGCTCAACCGCCCGCCGCTCCGGGCCCCGAACGGATGACGTTCGGCGAGTACGCCAGTGCTTGGTACGAGGACCAGGACCTCGCCGCATCGACCATGCAGAACTACCGCCGCCACATCGAGGAACACCTGCTCCCGGAGTTCGAGGACGTCTTCCTCGACGAGATCACCAAGGGCGCGGTCGACGCATGGGAGCGTAGGGAGCGTGAGCGCGACTACGCGCCGAGCAGCATCAAGACATGGCGCGGCACGCTGCACCTGATCCTCGCCGACGCCGTCGACGCTGGACTGCGCGACTCCAACCCCGCGAGCCGGCGCCGAGGCCGGGGCAAGCGGGCAGGGCGCTCGCGCAACCGCAGCCGCGAGAAGGTGATCACCACCGGGCTCGGCACCCTACTCATCGCCGAGCGAACTGCGCTGCTGTCGGGCCGGGACGACGAGTTCGTCGGCGTCGTACTTAAGGGCTACACAGGCATGCGCTGGGGAGAGATCGTCGGACTCGAAGCCGAGTTCATCCGCCCGGCGTCCGTGCGCGTCGAATGGCAGCTGTACGAGCTGGACTCCGGCGAGATGCACCGCTGCCCGCCCAAGGACGACTCCTACCGGACGATCGACGCCCCGCCGTTCCTCGCGGGCCTGCTCGCCGGGCAGGTGGTCCGTGCTGGCACGAAGCCGTGCGAGTGCCACGCTCGGCGGTACCTCTTCAGCGGGCACGGCGCTGCCAACGGAGCCGCCCGCAGGCCCGGCGCGAAGCTGGTGGACGTGGCCCGAGCCGCCGGCGTCTCCACCGGCACGGTCTCCAACGTCCTGAACCGCCCCCACGCGGTCGCCCTCGACACCCGGTCCCGGGTGGAGAAGGCGATCGCCGACCTCGGCTACATCCGGTACTGGCCGTCCGGCGAGAACGCCGCGCACTGGCGTCGGAACGGCTTCGCCACGTGGCTGTTCCACCCGGCGACCACCGGCTGGTACCCGAAGAAGGCACCGGAGGAGGCCCGCCCGGTACCGCTGCTCGCCGAGCCGTGGCCCGGCATCCCCGCGCGTGGGCGGGGAGCGTCCGGCCGGGCGGAGGCGTGCTGGCTGCCGATCCAGCGCGGTCTCACGCCGCACGGCCTTCGGCACACGCACAAGACGATGATGGACGGGTTCGGCACACCGCCGAAGCTCAAGGACGAGCGGATGGGGCACGAGGACGGATCGGTCCAGGCCCGCTACTCGCACATCACAGCCGAGATGCGGAGCCAGCTCATGGACAGCCTCACGGCCGAATGGGAGGCGTCACTCGAAGCCCGCCGGCGGATGTCGCCGGGATCGCCCGTGAAGGTGCTCGACAGCTTGCTGAGGGCCGGTCAGTAGGAGGCCCGTCGGGAGATCGTCCGGAGCGGTTTTCTCCCAGGATTCTCCCGAGAGGCTCCGGAAAGCCAGTCAGGGCCGGTCTCCCTTGCGGGAGACCGGCCCTGAGCTGGTCTTACTGGGTCGGGGTGGCGGGATTTGAACCCACGGCCTCTTCGTCCCGAACGAAGCGCGCTACCAAGCTGCGCCACACCCCGGTCCTGCTGTTTGTCGCTCCGTCTCCTTCGCGACGAGTAGAACTCTACCGGACGCTCGCCGAGAGACGAAATCCGGTTCTCGGCGGGCGTCCGGGGCGGGTCAGCGGGGGGCGGGGGTGAGGGTGAGGAGGGTGGCCTCGGGGGGGCAGGCGAAGCGGACGGGGGTGTAGCGGTTGGTGCCGCAGCCGGCCGAGACGTGGAGGTAGGAGCGGCTGCCGCCGGCCTGGTGGGTGGAGAGGCCCTTGACCCGCTTGGCGTCGAGGTCGCAGTTGGTGACCAGGGCGCCGTAGAAGGGGATGCAGAGCTGGCCGCCGTGGGTGTGGCCGGCCAGGATCAGCGGGTAGCGGTCGGCGGCGAAGGCGTCGAGGACGCGCAGGTAGGGGGCGTGCACGACGGCGATCGAGAGGTCGGCGTCGGGGGAGGGGCCGCCGGTGACCTCGCTGTAGCGGTCGCGGCGGATGTGCGGGTCGTCCAGGCCGGTGAACTCCAGGTCGAGTCCGCCGACGGTGAGCCGCCCCCGGGCGTTGGTGAGGTCGAGCCAGCCGGCCGCGTCGAAGCCGTCGCGCAGCTTCTCCCACGGGTTGTGGACGGCGCCGGAGACGCCGCGCCCGGCGGAGCCGTCGGGGTTGTTCATGCCGTGGACGCCGCTGCGCAGGGCCTGGAGGTAGCGGGCCGGGTTCTTCCGGGCGGGCCCGTAGTAGTCGTTGGACCCGAAGACGTAGACGCCGGGGAAGTCCATCAGCGGTCCGAGCGCGTCCAGCGTGGCGGGGACGCCGAGCGGGTCGGAGAGGTTGTCGCCGGTGTTGACCACCAGGTCGGGGCGGAGCCCGGCGAGGCTCTGGAGCCAGCGCTGCTTCTTGCCCTGTCCGCTCACCATGTGGATGTCGGAGACCTGCAGTACCCGGATGGGGCGGGCGCCTCGGGGGAGGACCGGAATCTCGACCCGGCGGAGGCGGAAGGAACGGACCTCGTACCCAACGGAGTAGGCGAGGCAGGCGGCGCCGGTGGCGGCGATTCCGAGGGGGACGGAGTACAGCGGTCGCATCGGTCCATGCTCTCAGACGGTGGATCAGCGGGTGAACGGCCGGTGGGCGTGGGGGGACACGCCGGTGCGGCCGGGTGGCCCAGCGGCCGGCGGGTGCGGGCTCCGCGGGGACGGCGTCCGGAACGGCCTGCGGTGCTCGCGCCGCCCGGCGTTCACGGGGTCACTCCTCGCCCTGTTCGCGGCGGGCCCGTAGGGCGCGGACCTTGTGCCGGTTGCCGCACCGCTCCATCGAGCACCAGCGGCGTCGTCCGGGCCGTGACGTGTCGACGAAGATCAGGTAGCAGTCGTGGCCGCCGCACTCGCGGATCCGGTCCGCGTACGGGCCCGTGAGCAGCGCGATCGCGTCGCGCGCGACGGTCGAGGCGAGCTGGTCGCCGTCGCCGGGCAGTGGTGGGGCCGCGGTCCCGTCCGGGGCGATCTGCGGGGCGAGCGGGGGCAGGGCGGCGGCCCGGTTGAGTACGGCGTGGTCGGCGGCGGGACCGGCCGCACCGGGGCCGTCGAGCAGCCCGGGGGCGCCGCCGCGGGCGCGGGTGGCGCTGAGGCGCCAGAGGGCGTCCCGCAGGGTGCGGATCCCGGTCAGCTGCTCGTCGCTGGTCCGGACGGCGTCGGCCGGGAGCCCCAGCCGGGACTGCCGGAGCCATCCGCCGAGGTCCGCGGGGCGGTGCAGCACCTCGTGGCGCGCGTACGGGCCCGGGCCGCCGGTGGCGAGCAGTTCCAGGCAGAGCGCGCCGGGGTCGAAGCGGTACGGCGAGCCTGTGGCGGGGCGCAGGACCAGTCCAGGGGGTCGCTCGTCGGTCATGTAACCACCCTAAACGGTTACCTGATGTCGGGGGAAGCGGAACCGGCCCGCCCCCCGCCCCCGCTTCCCCGCCCTCCCGCCGCCCCGGCCGTCCGCTTAATGCGGAGCAGCGGAACGCCGCAGGTGAAAGACTCGGGGCCATGACGACGCTCAAGGCGCAGCTGCAGGAGGACCTCACGGCTGCCATCAGGGATCGGGACGAGCTGCGCTCGTCCACCATCCGGCTCACGCTCTCCGCGGTCACCAGCGAGGAGGTGGCCGGCAAGGAGAAGCGCGAGCTCTCGGACGCCGAGGTACTGAAGGTGATCGGCCGGGAGGCGAAGAAGCGCCGGGAGGCCGCCGAGGCGTTCGACACCGCGGGCCGGACCGAGCAGGCCGCCCGGGAGCGGGCCGAGGGCGAGCTGCTGGCCGGCTACCTGCCCAAGCAGCTCTCCGACGAGGACCTGGCGGCCATCGTGGCCGCCGCCGTCGCCGAGAGCGGAGCGGCCGGGCCGCAGGGCATGGGCGCCGTGATGAAGCTGGTGAAGCCGAAGGTCGACGGGCTGGCCGAGGGCGGGCGGGTCGCCGCCGCGGTGAAGGCCGCGCTCGCGGGCTGACAGCCCTGGCGGGCCCCGTGCGACGGACGGAACGCGACGACCTCCGCACGCCCGGCCTCCGCACGCCAGGCCTTCGCACGACGGACGGAAAAGGGGCGCCCCCGAGCCACTGGCTCGGGGGCGCCCCTCCGCGTTGCGCGGGCCGGTCGGTCAGCGGTGTCCGCCGCCGTTCCCGTTGCCGTTCCCGTTGCCGCCGCCGATCCCGTTCCCGCCGATGACGCCCGGCGGGAGGGTGATCCCGCCGCCGATCAGGCCGCCGGCGTTGGTGCCGCCGCCGTCGGGGTTGGCCGGCGGGACCGGCGGCGGGTTGCCGCCCGGGTTGGGGTTGCCGGTGGCCGGGGGGCTGGCCGGCGGGGTGGCGTTCGGGTCGATCTTGGGGGCCGGGTCCGGGATGTTGATGGTCGGCAGGGTCTCCAGGGGAGCGCCGCGCATCGCCTGGTTCATCGCCAGCTGCCAGATCGGGCCGGGGCCGGTCGCGCCGAAGACGCCGTCGGAGCCGTAGTAGGTGTCGCCGATCTTGATGTTCTTCATCTTCACGCCGCCGGCCGGGCCGCCGAGCCAGACGGCGGTGGCGAGCTGCGGGGTGTAGCCGCTGAACCAGGCGGCCTTCTTCTCGTCGGTGGTACCGGTCTTGCCGGCGATCTGGCGTCCGCCTTCGAGGTTGAGGGAGGCGCCGGTGCCCTTCTCGGTCACGTTGAGCAGGACGGCGTTGAGCGCGTCCGCGGTCTCCTGCGAGTAGGCCTGGCTGCAGGTCGACTGCGGGACCTTGACGTCCTTGCCGTCCACCGTGGTGATCTTGTTGATCGCGATCGGGGTGCAGTACTTGCCGCGCGCGGCGAAGGTCGCGTAGACGTTCGCCATGGTCAGCGGGGAGAGCTCCAGGGTGCCGAGGACCATCGACGGGACCTCGACGAACGGGTCGCCCTTCGCGGTCTGGCTGATGCCGAGCTTGTTGGCCATCTGCTTCATCGCGCAGAGGCCGACCTTCTGCTCCATCTGCACGAAGTAGGTGTTGACCGACAGGGCCATGGCCTGCTTCAGCTCGTACGGGCCGACCTCGCTGGGCGACTCGTTGCCGACGCTGCGCTCCTTGCCCTTCGCGGTGTTCTTCCAGGTGCCCGAGCAGGTCGACATCGAGGGGTACTCGATCTTGTTCTCGGAGGGGAACTCCTGGGTCGGGGACATCCCCGACTCCAGTGCGGCCGCGGCCAGGACCGGCTTGAACGTCGAGCCGGTCTGGAAGCCGTTGCCGCCGCCCATCGCCGCGTCGACGTTGAGGTTGACGACGGTCTGGTTCTTGTTCGGGTCCAGGCCGTACGGGCGGGTCTGCGCCATCCCGAGGATCTTGCCGGTGCCGGGCTCCATCATGGTGGCGGCGGCCGAGACCGGGTCGGTGACCTTGACCTTGGTGGTCACCGCGTTCTGGGCGGCGGCCTGCTTGTCCGGGTCGAGGGTGGTGTAGATGTTCAGACCGCCCTGGTCCCAGAACTTCTTCCGGTCGGCGGCGTTCTTGCCGAAGACCGGGTCCTGCTTGACCACGTGCCGGACGTAGTCGCAGAAGAAGCCCATGCCCGCCTGGGCGGTGATGCAGCCGTTCTGCGGGTCCTTGTACTTCAGGCCCAGCGGGGAGGCCTTGGCCTCCTTGGCCTGCTCCGGGGTGACGTGCTTGTTCTCGACCATCTTGTCGATCACGACGTTGCGCCGCTTGACCGTGTTCTCGGGGAAGCGCACCGGGTCGTACAGCGAGGGGTTCTGCACCACGCCGGCCAGGGTGGCGGCCTCGCCGATGGTCAGGTCCTTGTTGTTCTTGCTGAAGTACCGCTGGGAGGCGGCCTCCACACCGTAGGCCTGGTGGCCGTAGAAGGTGATGTTGAGGTAGTTGGTGAGGATCTGGTCCTTGGTCAGGTCCTCCTCCAGCTTGATCGCGACCTTCAGCTCCTGGATCTTGCGGCCCAGGGTCTTGCGCTGCGCCTCCAGGACGGCCGCCTGGTCGTCGCCGGCCTTCTCGACGTTGACGTTCTTCACGTACTGCTGGGTCAGCGTCGAGGCGCCCTGCGAGGCGGTGCCGCTCTCCGCGTTCTTGCTGATCGCGCGGAGCACGCCCTTGAGGTCGACGGCGCCGTGCTCGTAGAAGCGGGCGTCCTCGATGTCGACCTGCGCCTGCCGCATGTAGGGGGACATCTGGTCCGCGGCGAGGACGGTGCGGTCGCGCTCGTAGACCTTGGCGATCAGCCCGCCCTTGGCGTCGAAGATCTGGGTCGCCTGGGAGAGCGGGGGCGTCTTGAAGTCGTCGGGGATGTTGGAGAACCCCTCCGCCGTGTTCTTGGCGGTCAGGCCGAGCGCGCCGACGGCGGGCAGGGCCATCCCGGCCAGCAGGACTCCGGAGAGCACGCTGACCCCCAGGAACTTGACTCCGTGTCCCGCGTACTCCAGCGGTGACCCGCGGCGCTTGCCGCGCGGAGCTCCGGGGTTGCCTGGGGGCTGGGGTGCCTGGGGGCGCTTCGGTGCCATGGGGAGAACCCTACGTTGCCGATTCCCGCACACCGGGGCAGGTGTTCGCCTAGGCTTGTCACAAGCTTGCGACAGCTTCGCTCTGTCAGCATCGATCACTCTTGTGAGTGATGAGAATTGCCCGAATTGCCCATTCCTGGGGTGGTTTTGAGGCAGCTGTCGCTGGCTGTGCACCTGTGTCCGGTAGCACTCAGTGACGACTCGCGTGGCGAGAGTGGCGCCCGTGGTCCTGGCAAGGCTTGCGACCTGCGATCACTCCAACGAGTGAGCTGATCGATACCCATAGTCCAATCGGGTCATTCGAGATTGAGCCCGAAGGGGCTGTTGCAACCTGTCGTTCTTCCGTAACGTCCTCAACTGGCAACGGTGAACATCCCGTTGCCGCCGTGGGGGAGCCTCGATTCGGGAGAGGACGGCGCCGGCATGGGCTGGGTAGACGACTGGAGTGCGCAGGCCGCCTGCCGCACGAGTGATCCGGACGAACTGTTCGTCCAGGGGGCGGCGCAGAACCGCGCCAAGGCGGTGTGCAGCGGGTGTCCCGTCCGTACGGAGTGCCTTGCGGACGCACTGGACAACCGGGTGGAGTTCGGGGTCTGGGGAGGGATGACCGAACGCGAGCGCCGGGCGCTGCTGCGCCGGCGGCCGACGGTGGTGTCGTGGCGGCGGCTGCTGGAGACGGCCCGCACCGAGTACGAGACCTCGCTGGCGACCGGCGTGATACTGACGGACTACGCCCAGGCGGGCTGAACGCCCGGGCAGGTCCCGGTTCGAAAGCCCGGCTCGAACGCCCGGTCGGTGGATTCCGGTCGGCCGGTTGTCGTGCTCGTGCTCGTGCGCTCGTATGCGTCGCGGCCGCAGTCATGGTCGCAGTAGTGGTCGCAGTAGTGGTCGGGCCCGTGGTTCGCCCGGGTCCGCAGCCCGCTCGGCCGGTGGTGCCGCCCGGGCCGGTCGTTCCGCCCGGGCCCGCAGCCACCCCGTTCGGCCGCCCGGTCCCGCGCGGTCGGCGACACCGTCCGGCCGCCCGGCCGCACGCGCGGTCGGCCGCCCGGTTCAGCCCGCGGACCCGCTGAGCCTCTCACCGATGGCGCGCAGGCCCTCCAGGTCGTGGACGTCCCCGGGCAGCGCGCCGACCTCGACGATCGGCACGTCCGGGTAGACCGAGACGAAGCGGTCGCGGGTGCGGCGCTCCCGCGACACCACCTGCATCCGCTCCGCGTGCAGCCTCAGCAGCCCGGCCGCGAGCAGCTCGGCCTCCGGCGACGCGTGCTCCGCACCGTTCTCCTCCAGGGCCTCGGCCGCCGCCAGCGCCCGCTCCGCGGTCAGCTGCGGGGCGCCCGTCCCGTGCACCCGGTTCAGCACCAGCCCGGCCAGCGGCATCCGGTCGGCGGCCAGCCGGTCCACGAAGTACGCCGCCTCGCGCAGCGCGTCCCGCTCCGGCGCGGCGACCACCAGGAACGCCGTGCCCGGGGCCTGCAGCAGCTGGTAGGTGCGGTCCGCGCGCTCCCGGAAGCCGCCGAACATCGAGTCGGTCGCGCTGACGAAGGTCTGTACGTCGGTCAGCAGCTGGGCACCGAAGATCTTGCCGAGGGTGCCGGTGAGCAGGCCCATCCCGACGTTGAGGAACTTCATCGCCGAGCGGCCGCCGACCTTGGCCGGGGCGGTCAGGATGCGGATCACCTTGCCGTCCAGGAACGACCCGAGCCGGTTCGGCGCGTCCAGGAAGTCCAGTGCGGAGCGGGACGGCGGGGTGTCGACGACGATGAGGTCCCACTCCTCGGCCGCGCGGAGCTGGCCGAGCTTCTCCATCGCCATGTACTCCTGCGTGCCCGCGAAGCCGGCCGACAGGGACTGGTAGAAGGGGTTCTCCATGATCGTCCGGGCCCGCTCGGGCTCGGCGTGGGCCAGCACGACCTCGTCGAAGGTCCGCTTCATGTCGAGCATCATGGCCTGGAGCTCACCGTCGCCGCTGACGCCCTTGACGACCCGGGGGGTGTTGTCCAGTTCGGTCAGGCCCATCGACTGCGCGAGCCGCCGGGCCGGGTCGATGGTGAGCACGACGACCTTGCGGCCCCGCTCGGCCGCCCGCAGGCCGATCGCCGCCGCGGTGGTGGTCTTGCCGACGCCGCCCGAGCCGCAGCAGACGACGATCCGGGTCTTCGGGTTGTCGATCAGCTCGTCCACGGCGAGCCGGCTGCCGGCGTTCCGCACGTTCCCGGTGCCCTGTCCGCTGCCGCCGCTCCGTCCGTTCCCGTTCATGCCGCCCCCTGCCGCTTCAGTTCGCCCGCCAGCCGGTAGAGCCCGCCGAGGTCCACGCCCTCGCCCAGCAGCGGCAGTTCGTACGTCGGGAGCTTCAGCTGCTGGAGGTCGGCCCGCTGGGCGCGCTCCAGCTCCACCCGCTCGGCGTGCTCCCGGGCCTGGTCGAGCAGCGGGTCGAGCAGCGGGTCGATCGCCGCCCGGACGGTCTCCGGCTTGCGCGAGCGGCCCCCGAGCCCCGCCTCGCCGAGGGCGAGCGCGACCTCCTCCCGGTGGTCGCCGTCCACCGCGGCCACCGCCGCGGCGTCCAGCAGCGGCGGCCGGACCATGTTCACCAGGACGCCGCCGACCGGGAGGCCGGCCTCGCGCAGCTCCTCGAAGCCGTCGACCGTCTCCTGCACCGGCATCTCCTCCAGCAGGGTGACCAGGTGCACCGCCGTCTCGGGCGACTTCAGCACCCGCATCACGGCCTGCGCCTGGGTGTGGATGGGCCCTATCCGGGCCAGCCCGGCCACCTCGGAGTTGACGTTCAGGAACCGGGTGATCCGTCCGGTCGGCGGCGCGTCCATCACCACCGCGTCGTACCGGCGCCGCCCGTCCGGGCCCTTGCGCCGGGCCGCCTCGCAGGCCTTGCCGGTGAGCAGGACGTCCCGGACGCCGGGCGCGATGGTGGTCGCGAAGTCGACGAAGCCCACCTTCTGCAGTGCCTTGCCGGCCCGGCCGAGCTTGTAGAACATGTCGAGGTATTCGAGCAGCGCCTGTTCGGTGTCGATGGCGAGCGCGTGGACCTCGCCGCCCGCACCGCCGCCGGGCAGCCCCAGCTGGGCGGGCGAGACCGAGGCGATCCGGCGTTCCTCGTACGGCAGAGCCGCTATTCCGAAGAGCTCGGCGATGCCCTGCCGGCCCTCCACCTCGATCAGCAGCGTCCGGCGGCCCTCCGCCGCGAGGGCCAGCGCCAGCGCGGCGGCCAGGGTCGTCTTGCCCGTGCCGCCCTTGCCGCTGACCACGTGCAACCGCACGCCCTCCCAGTCGGGATCGCGCCGGGCCGCCTGGCCGGGGGTGGGTGCCACGCTCCGTCTCCGTCCGTCTCCGAGGGCGGCACCGCTCAGGGTGCCCTCCCGCGAGGGTAACCAGGGACCGCGCCGGATGCCGGGACTACCCGGGGGGCCAGGCATGAATCATGCCCGCTTTGTGGGCCACCTCACACGCGCGAGCGCGGGCCGCGCCGACCGCCGGGGCGGAGCGTCTAGAGTCTGGCCATGACCAAGTGGGAATACATGACGGCACCCCTGCTCGTGCACGCCACGAAGCAGATCCTGGACAACTTCGGCGCGGACGGCTGGGAGCTCGTCCAGGTCGTACCGGGTCCGAACCCGGAGCAGCTGGTGGCCTACTTCAAGCGGGAGAAGCAGGCATGAGCAAGGTCGAGGAGAAGCTTGCCGAGCTGGGCCTGACCCTGCCGCCGGTGGCCGCCCCGGTCGCCGCCTACGTCCCGGCGGTGCGCTCGGGCGAGTTCGTCTTCACCTCCGGCCAGCTGCCGATGGTGGGCGGCAAGCTGCTGAACACCGGCAAGGTCGGTGCCGAGATCACCCCGGAGGAGGCCAAGGAGCTCGCGCAGATCTGCGCGCTCAACGGACTGGCCGCCGTCAAGTCGGTGATCGGTGACCTGGACCTGGTCGAGCAGGTCGTCAAGGTGGTGGGCTTCGTCGCCTCCGCCCCGGACTTCACCGGCCAGCCCGGCGTGATCAACGGTGCGAGCGAGCTGCTCGGCAAGGTGCTCGGCGAGGCCGGCGTGCACGCCCGCAGCGCCGTCGGCGTGACCGTGCTGCCGCTGGACGCCCCGGTCGAGGTGGAGCTCCAGGTCCGGGTCCGCGCCGGGGCCTGACCCGCGGTGTGACCGGAGGACATCCCCGCGGGCGGGGTCGGACAGCGGATCACCCCTGTCCAACCCCGCCCCCGGGCGCTTAGCATCCGGGCATGGACCAGCGAGCAACGACGCTCCCGATGCCGCCCGGCTGGCCTGCCCGGATCCGGGCGGTCGAGTCCGGCGCGGTGACCCCGCCCGTGCCCAAGCCGTCCGCGACGGTGGTGCTGCTCCGGGACGCGGACGTCGCCGCGGTAGCCGGTGACGGTGAGCCCGCGGGCCACTCGACGCACCCCGCTCCGGCGGATGGCCGGGAGCCCGCGACGGCCCCGGGGCCCGAGGCCTACCTGCTGCGCCGCCGCACCTCGATGGCGTTCGCGGCCGGCATGTACGCCTACCCGGGGGGCGGGGTGGACCGGCGCGACGCCGAGGCCGAACTCGGCTGGGCCGGCCCCGGCCCGCAGGAGTGGGCCGAGCGGCTCGGGGTGGACGCCCGGACCGCCCAGGCGGTGGTGTGCGCCGCGGTCCGCGAGACCTTCGAGGAGGCCGGCGTCCTGCTGGCCGGACCGGACGCGCACAGCGTCGCGGAGCCCCGGGACTGGAGTGCGGAGCGCGCCGCCCTGGAGGCCCACGAACTCTCCTTCGCCGACTTCCTCCGCGAGCACGGCCTGCTGCTGCGCAGCGACCTGCTGGCCGGCTGGGCCCGGTGGGTCACCCCCGCCTTCGAGGAGCGCCGGTACGACACCTGGTTCTTCGTGGCCGCGCTGCCGCCCGGTCAGCTGGCCGCCCGCGAGGTCGGCGAGGCCGACCGGGTCGCGTGGCTCACCCCGGCCGAGGCGGTCAGGGGCTACGAGGAGGGCCGGTACGGGATGCTGCCGCCGACCGTCACCGTGCTGCGCGAGCTGCTGCCGGTGGGCAGCGCCGCCGAGGCGCTGGCCGTGGCAGGCGGACGTTCGCTGTCGCCGGTGCTCGGCCGGGCCGAGGTGCGGGGGGACCGGCTCACGGTCCGCTGGTCGGGGTACGACGAGCTGACCATCGACGGGTCCTTCCCCGAGGACCGCGACCGCTGAGCCCGCCCGGCCGGTCCCCCGGACCGACCCGCCGACCCCGCCGACCCGACGACGTCCACGAAGCCGACGACTTCCACGAACCCGACCGACCCGACCGACCCGGTCGACCCGGTCAACCCGATGAATCCGATGAATCCGATGGACCCACGCGAAAGGACCGACGCCCGATGACCCACAACGACGTGGCTCGCCGGACGGCACGCCAGATGCCCGCCCGCAGCCTGTACCCCCGTACCCCCGCCTGTGACAGCGGTCTCGTGCCCTTCAGCGAGCTGGCCCAGCGCGCACTCACGCGGGTCCTCCCGCTGCGTGCGCTGCATCGCGACGGAGAGGGCGGCCGGTGAGCGGACTCCTCCCGGGTGACCCCGCCGCCGCCGTCGGCGGCGAGGCCACCTCCCGGGCGCTGTGCGTCCTGGCGCCGAACCCGTCGCCGATGACGCTGGACGGCACCAACACCTGGCTGCTGTCCGAGCCCGGGTCCGACCTCGCGGTGGTGATCGACCCGGGCCCGCTGCACGAGGACCACCTGCGCCGGGTGATCGACACCGCCGAGCAGCAGGGCAAGCGCGTGGCGCTCACCCTGCTCACCCACGGCCACGCCGACCACTCCGAGGGGGCCGCCCGGTTCGCGGAGCTGACCGGTTCCGAGGTCCGCGCGCTGGACCCGGCGCACCGGCTCGGTTCCGAGGGCCTCACGCACGGGCAGCGCCTGGACGTCGGCGGCCTCGACCTGCGGGTGGTCGCCACCCCCGGGCACACCTCCGACTCGCTGACCTTCCACCTGCCCGCCGACGGCGCGATCCTCACCGGCGACACCGTGCTCGGCCGGGGCACCACGATGGTCGCCCACCCGGACGGTCGGCTGGGCGACTACCTCGACTCGCTGCGGCACCTGCACACCATGGCCGCCGAGTACGGGGTGCGGACCGTGCTGCCCGGCCACGGGCCGGTCCTCGCCGACGCGCTCGGCGCCGTCGACTACTACCTGGCGCACCGGGCCGGCCGGCTGGCCCAGGTGGAGACGGCGGTCGAGGCCGGCTGCCGGACGGCGGCCGAGGTGGTGGCGCGGGTCTACGCCGACGTGGACCGCGCGCTCTGGCCCGCCGCCGAGCTGTCGGTCCGGGCCCAGCTCCAGTACCTGCGCGACCACGGGCTCATCCCGGACTGAACCCGTGGACCCGTGGACCGGCGGACCGGCGTCGGCCGCCGTTCCTCGGCCGACCGGCCCCCGAACGACCGGAGGGCCCGTACGCCGGAGCGTACGGGCCCTCGTCGGTCGGGCCGGCGGCTGCGAGCCGCCGGTCACCGGCTTCCGGCTACCGCGAACGGCGGGAGAGCCGCTCGACGTCCATCAGGACCACCGCGCGGGCCTCCAGCTTCAGCCAGCCGCGGCCGGCGAAGTCGGCGAGCGCCTTGTTGACCGTCTCGCGGGAGGCGCCCACCAGCTGGGCCAGCTCCTCCTGGGTGAGGTCGTGGGCGACGTGGATGCCCTCGTCGGACTGCACGCCGAAACGGCGGGAGAGGTCCAGCAGGGCCTTCGCGACGCGCCCGGGCACGTCGGAGAAGACCAGGTCGGACATCACGTCGTTGGTCCGGCGCAGGCGGCGGGCGATGGCGCGCAGCAGCGCGATCGAAACCTCGGGGCGCGCGTGCAGCCAGGGCTGCAGGTCGCCGTGGCCGAGGCCGAGCAGCTTGACCTCGGTGAGCGCGCTGGCGGTGGCGGTGCGCGGGCCCGGGTCGAAGAGCGACAGCTCGCCGATCATCTCGCTGGGCCCGAGGACGGCGAGCATGTTCTCGCGGCCGTCCGGCGAGGCGCGGTGCAGCTTGACCTTGCCCTCGGCGACGACGTACAGCCGGTCGCCCGGGTCGCCCTCGTGGAACAGCGACTCACCACGGGCGAGCGTCACCTCGGTCATGGAAGCGCGCAGCTCGCCGGCCTGTTCGTCGTCGAGTGCCGCGAAGAGTGCGGCGCGCCGCAGAACGTCGTCCACGTGCTTCCTCCTTCTCGGCCGGCCGGCCGTCAAGCCCTCCGGCACAAGTTCGTACAGTGCTCTGCATCACCAAGCATGGCGCATGTCGCTCCGATCATATGAGGAGGGGGTGCGCCGAGGTGTGCTGCGCGGGGCCATTCGTACCGCCCGTACCGCCAGGTCAACCGCCGCCTCCGGCCCCGTGCCGGGCCGCTCCAGGCCTTGTCACAGGGGCTTCGGGGGCTCGGAGCAGGCCCGCGCCGAGCCCCCGCGGAGCTCGTTGCGCGCCGACCTCGGCCCGTTTTTCGCGACCGGCGCCCGTGTCCGTTCCCGTGCCGTGTGAGTCGCCCGCGCCGCCCGCCGGCACCGCCTCCACCACCGTCACCGCTTCCGTCAGGCCTCCGTCAGGCCTCCGCCACCGCCGATGCCGCCGGATCGAGCAGGGCGTCGGCGACGGTCGTGCGGGCGTAGAGCACGGCGTGCCCGGCCCGGTGCGCACTGGTCAGACCGGCCGCGCGCAGGGCCGTGAGGTGCTGGGAGACCCCGGCGGCGGAGAGACCGGTGCGCCGGGCCAGCTCGGTGGTGGAGGCCGGTGAGTCGAGTTCGGCGAGCAGCCGGGCGCGGGAGCGGCCGAGGACGGCGCCGAGGGCGTCGGAGCCGGTGCCCGGGCGGGGTTCCCACAGGGTGGCGATGCCGCGGGCCGGGTAGGCGAGCTGCGGCGGGTCGGGCGGCAGCGACCGGGTCAGCACCCGCGGCCAGGCGAACACCGACGGGACCAGCAGCAGCCCGGCCCCGGCGTCCAGCCGCTGGACCGCGCAGTGCCGCTGTTCCAGCCGGAGCGCACCGCCGTCCCAGCGGACCGTCTCGTGCAGGTCGCCGAGGACGCGGGCGGTGCCGTACCCGACGGCCTGGCGGGCGCGGTGCAGTACGTCCGCGTCCAGCAGCGCGCGGATCCGGGCCCAGTACGGCGCCAGCGCGAGCTGCCAGTACGCCTCGACGTCGGCGGTCAGCCGGGGCAGCCGGCCGGCCGGGTCCCGGTGGAGCGGTTCGAGCGGGGCCGGGAGCCGTCCGTCGTGCTCGGCGGCCAGGACGTCCAGGTCGGCCCGGACCTGTTCGGGGGTGGTGGCGGCGATCGCGGCCAGCTCGTCGGCGAGCGTCGGGGCGGTGGTGGCCGGGACGGGGGTGAGGAAGTCGGGCAGGTGGCCCGTGGGCGGGACCATCGCGGCCAGCCGCCGGTACGCGGGCCCGGCGGCTGCCAGCCGGGGGCGGACCTGCCCCGCCCACCGCCGGTGCAGGGCGGGGACCGGGGTGTGGGCGAGGGCCCGGAGGCTGGTCACCACCTCCCACATCGGGGAGACGGCGAACCTGGTCCGTGCCAGGTCGTCCGTCGAGAACGCGAGTTCGGTGCGCATCGTCGCGGACCTCCCGATCGGGGCCAGGATTCGGTCCCAGCTTAATCACTGGAGACCGACCCGTCGGCGGCCGCAGGATTCGGTCGTCGCACCACGATCCCCTCCGCGTGAAAGCCGGTGTACCGCATGACCTCCGCCGTCTCCCCCTCCTCCACCGCCCCGTCCGCCGCCGCGGCCTCCACCGTGTCCCCCGTCCCGGTCCTGCGCGAGCGGGCCGTGCGCCTGCGGGCCCTGGTGGCGGACGGCGTGCTCGTCCTGCCGAACGCCTGGGACGCCGGGAGCGCCGCCGTGATCGCCTCGGCCGGTGCGGCGGCGATCGCCACCACCAGCGGCGGCGTCTCGTGGTCGCTCGGCCGCGGCGACGGCCAGCGCCTCGACCGGGTGGAGGCGGTCGAGGCGGCCCGGCGGATCGCCGCCGCCGTCGACCTGCCGGTCACCGTGGACGCCGAGGGCGGCTACGGCCCGAGGCCCGAGGACGTCGCCGAGACCGTCCGGGCGCTGATCGGGGCCGGGGCGGTGGGCGTCAACCTGGAGGACTCGGTCACCGTCGGCGGCCCGCTGTTCGCGGTCGGGGACCAGGCCGACCGGCTGCGCGCGGCCCGGACGGCGGCGGCCGGTGCGGGTCTGCCGGAACTGGTGCTCAACGCCCGGACGGACGTCTTCCTGTTCGGGCTGGGCGGTGTCGACGACGTCCTCGCCCGCGCCGAGGCGTACGCGGCGGCGGGTGCCGACGGCCTCTTCGTGCCGGGCCTGCTGGACCTCGACGCGCTGGCCGGGCTCTGCGCCCGCTCGCCGCTGCCGGTGAACGCGATGGCCGTTCCCGGCGGACCGACCGTCACCGAGCTGGCCGCCGCCGGAGTGCGCCGGATCAGCGTCGGGACCGGCCTGGCCCAGCTCGCCTACACCGCCGCCCACCGGGCCGCCGCCGAGCTCCTGGACCGGGGCACCCTGGCGGAGCCGGCCGGCCTGCTCGGCTTCGGCGAGGTCGACGCGCTGTTCCGGCGCTGACACCTGACCCGTCCGCCGAGGTCCGTCGAGCCGGTGAGTACCGAGTCGGTGCGTACCGAGCCGGGGCCGAGCCGGTGCGCCGCACCCGTCCGGCACGTTCCGCAGGCACCCCCCGCGCGGTGGAGGTCAGCTCACCGGCCGGCCGGTGAGGAAGTCGAGGAGGACCCGCCGGCCGGTCTGGGAGGTGAGGCTGCCGTACGCGTCGTCGAAGGCGTGCTCGGCGAACGGCAGCTCGCGCACGGTGGTGGGCACCCCGGCCGCGCGCAAGGCCCCGCCCAGTGCCCTGACATCCTCCGGCCGGGCGCTGCGGTCCCGGTCGCCGACCACCAGGAGCGTGGGCGGGAGGCCCGCGCGCACCTCCGCGGACGGGGACACCTCGCGGTAGCGGTCCGGGTACCGCCCGGGCGTGCCTCCGGTGTACAGCTCGGCGGCGGCGCGGGAGCCGGCCACGTCCCGCTGCCACATCCCGGTGACGTCGACACCCGGGTAGAAGCCCACCACCGAGGCGGGGGGCCTGGGCGTGGGGCCGTTCGCCGACACGATCGTCCCGTTCTGCAGGCGGTAGGCGGCGTTCACCGCCAGCGTGCCCCCGGCCGACATGCCGCCCAGCGATATCCGGTCGGGGTCGAGGCCGTAGGCGTCGGCACGGTCCTGCACCCAGCGGAGTGCGGTGAGGAGGTCCTGGGGGGCCTTGTCCCAGGTGGGGCGGTCGGGTCGGGCGAGCCGGTAGTCGACGGCGAAGACGGCGACGCCACGGTCGGCCAGCCAGCGTCCGGTGCCGCGCAGGTCGGCCTTGTCGAAGGTGTGGAAGCCTCCGGCGTGGGCGAGCACGACGGCGGGCGCCCGGCCGTCGTGCCGGGCGGGGAGGTAGACGTCGGCCCGCAGTTCCTCGCCGTCGGCGGTCGCGTAGGGCTCCGTGGCGTCGGGCGCGGCGTCCGGGTAGGCGAGCTCTCCGAAGACCTCGCCGAACGAGACGTCCGCGCCCGCCCGCCGCGCGTCGGCGTACTGGATCCCGCCGATGACCAGTGCGGCGACGGTCGACAGCGCCGCGGCCGCGGTGACGGTGCGGCCCCGGCGCAGCAGGCCGCCGCGGTGGGCCACGACGCCGAGCGCGGCGCCGGCCAGGCCGAGCAGGGCGACGTGGAAGGGGTACTGGCCGCCGAGCACCGGTCCGATGATCCCCGCCTTCGGGATCGCCGGGAGGTACGCCCCGAGCATGATCACCGCGGCCGGGAAGGTCAGCAGCGAGGCGAACAGCACGACGGTGACCAGGACGGCCCGCCTGAGCCACCTGGGTACCGCGGGCAGGGCGGTGCGGACGGGCAGGGTCATACCGGTGCTCCTGTACGGGTGCGGGACGCGCGGTCGCTCGGTGCGGGACCGCTCGGTGCGGCGTCGCTCGGTGCGGGATCGCCGACGCGGGCTCGACGGCCCCGCCGCCGCCCGCCGGCACCTCCGAGCCTCCCCGAACCCGGCCGCGCCCCGCGTCCCCCGGCGGAGCCAACCCGGACGTGGCTCTCGCGGGGGACGCCGCTCAGCGGTCCGCCGCGTCTCCCCCCGGCGTGACCAGCCCGTTCTCGTACGCGAAGACGGCGGCCTGGGTGCGGTCACGCAGGCTCAGCTTCCGCAGGATGCGGCCCACGTGGGTCTTGACGGTCTCCTCGGCCACCACCAGCTCGCGGGCGATCTCGGCGTTGGAACGGCCGCGCGCGATCTGGACGAGCACCTCGCGCTCGCGCCCCGTGAGCAGCCCGACCGGTGCGCCGACCTGCCCGCCCGCGGACCCGCCGGCCGACCCGCGCGCGTACCCGCCCGTCTGGTCCCCGACCCGCACGGCCGGTGCGCCGCCCGCCGTCGCCCCGGCCGCACCGGGGCCACCACCCAGCCGGGAGAACTCGGTGATCAGGCGCCTGGTCAGGTCCGGTGACAGCATCGCCTCGCCGCGCGCCACGACCCGGACGGCCTCGGCCAGTTCCACCCCGGACGCGTCCTTGAGGAGGAACCCGGTGGCTCCCGCCCGCAGGGCCTCGTACACGTACTCGTCGAGGTCGAAGGTGGTGAGCACGAGGATCCGGGTGGCGTCGCCCAGCAGCCCCGTGATCCTGCGGGTGGCCTCGATGCCGTCCAGGACCGGCATGCGGACGTCCATCACGACCACGTCCGGGCGCAGGTCCTCCGCGCGGGCGACGGCCTCGGTGCCGTCCCGCGCCGTGCCGACCACCTCGATGCCGGGCTGGGCCCCGAGCAGCACCGAGAAGGCCTCCCGGACCATGGCCTGGTCGTCGGCGATCAACACCCTGGTCGTCATGCCGGGCCGTCCTCGTGGGTGGTGGCGGTGGTGACGGTGACGGGCAGGAGGGCGGCGACCTCGTACCCGCCGTCGGGGGTCGGACCGGCGGCGAGGTCGCCGCCGAGCATCGCCGCCCGCTCGCGCAGGCCGGTGAGGCCGTGCCCGCCGCCGGGCGAGGGCGGCGCCCCCCGGGTCGCCGGGCCGTTCACCACCCGCAGCCCCAGGGCCGAGGGACGGTAGGAGAGTTCGACGACGGAGTGTGCCCCGGGCGCGTGCCGCAGTGTGTTGCTCAGCGCCTCCTGGACGATCCGGTAGGCGGACAGCCCGACCCCCGGGGGCAGCGGGCGGCGAGGCCCGTCCACGACCAGACCGACCGTCAGACCGGCGGAACGGACGGTGTCGAGCAGCGTGTCGAGCCGTTCGAGGGAGGGTTGCGGAGCGGTGCCGCCGGCGGACCGCCCGTCCGGCCCGTCCGCGCGCAGCACCCCCAGGAGGCGGCGCAGCTCGTTCAGCCCGTCCAGCGCCACCGCGCGGATCGCGGCCAGTTCGGCGGTCAGCTCGGGAGGCGGGTCCGCCACCCGGTAGGGCGCCGCGTCCGCCTTGATCGCCACGACGGACATGTGGTGGGCGACCACGTCGTGCAGCTCGCGGGCGATCCTGGCGCGTTCCTCCAGGACGGTGCGCAGTGCCCGTTCGTGCGCGGTCGCGGCGGTCTGCTCGATCAGCCGGGCCCGGTCCTCGCGGCGGCCCCGCCGCACCGCGCCGATCATGACGGCCGAAGCGAACAGACCGCAGCCGACCGCGACCGTGGTCCACGATCCCACCGGGCAGCCGGCCAGCTTCAGCAGCGTGCCGCAGAGCGCGCTCCCCGCCGCCGCCGCGGCGGACACCGCCGGCCGGTTCCGCAGGGCGAGCAGGAGCAGCACGCCGGCCTGGACCGGCCAGGTCCACAGCTCGTTGTCGTGCGTGGGCGGGTGGGCGACGGATATGACGACGGTGAGCACGGTCGCCAGCCACCAGGCGGCCACCGGCCGGAGCAGCGCGATCACCACGGTCGCCGCGTGCACGACGGCCAGCAGGCGTGCGACCGGGTCCGCGCCCGTCGCGGCCAGCGCCGCCGCGCCGAGGGCCACCGCGACGTGCGGGAGCCGGCGCAGCCGCTGCGGCCAGGCCAGCGGCGGCATCGGCTGCGGACGCAGGGTGAGCAGGTCGGCCACCACCTGCCGCGGTGCGGGGCGGCTCACCGGACGCACACGGGGGCCGGGCCGTCGGGCCCGGGCGGTAGGAGGGCCCACGGGGCGGTGCTGACCATGCGGGTGACGCTATCCCGTGCGCCCCCGCCGGCGGTTCCCCGCCCCGGCGCTCCCGTTCCCGCCGGGTGCCGGCCCCCGCCGCCGCGGTGCCCCGGCGGTCGGAGCCGGCCGTGCCGCCACCGTCCTGGCTGATCCGCCGCACGCGACGGACCGTCCGGCGTAGCCTTCGTGCATGGCAGAGAGCAAGGTCCGGAAGGCCGCGGCCGAGGCGGTCGCGAAGCCGGCGGTGAAGTCGGCGGTGAAGGCGGTCAGGCCGCGGAAGCCGGAGTCGCACCTGGCGATGGTGCGGCGGGCGCGGCGGATCAACCGGGAGCTGGCCGAGCTGTATCCGTACGCGCATCCGGAGCTGGACTTCGACAACCCCTTCCAGCTGCTGGTGGCCACCGTGCTGTCGGCGCAGACCACGGACCTGCGGGTGAACCAGACGACGCCGGCCCTGTTCGCGAAGTACCCGACTCCCGAGGACATGGCCGCCGCCGTGCCCGAGGAGCTGGAGGAGATCATCCGGCCGACCGGCTTCTTCCGGAACAAGGCGAAGTCGCTGATCGGCCTCTCGATCGCGCTGCGGGACGAGTTCGGCGGTGAGGTCCCGGGTCGGCTGGACGACCTGGTGACCCTCCCCGGCGTCGGCCGCAAGACCGCCAACGTCGTCCTCGGCAACGCCTTCGGCGTCCCCGGGATCACCGTGGACACCCACTTCGGGCGGCTGGCCCGACGGTTCGGGTGGACGGCCGAGGAGGACCCGGTCAAGGTCGAGGCGGTCGTCGCGGAGATCTTCCCGAAGTCCGAGTGGACCATGCTCTCGCACCGGGTGGTCTTCCACGGCCGCCGGATCTGCCACTCCCGCAAGCCGGCCTGCGGGGCCTGCCCGGTCGCGCCGCTCTGCCCCTCGTACGGCGAGGGCGAGACCGACCCGGAGAAGGCGCGGAAGCTGCTCAAGTACGAGATGGGCGGCGAGCCCGGCCAGCGGCTCCGCCCGCCCGCCGACTTCCCGGGCGAGGCGGCGGCCCGCGCCGACGCCGCCGCCCACCGGGGCAAGGTGGCCGACCTGGCGGTGGCCGAGTGACCGCCGGCGCGGCCGGGATCGAGCGGGAGGGCCTGCCGACCTGGCTGGAGCCGGTCCGGGACGCCGCCGAGCGGGTGCTGCCCGAGCAGCTGAGCCGCTTCCTGCCGCCCGCCGGGGGCGGACGCGCCGCGGCCGTCCTGATGCTGTTCGGCGAGGGTGCCGCCGGGCCGGACGTGCTGCTCATCGAACGGGCCCGCTCGCTGCGTTCGCACGCGGGCCAGCCGTCCTTCCCGGGCGGTGCGCTGGACCCCGAGGACGGCGACCCGGCCGGCTCCGGGCCGGTCGCGGCGGCGCTGCGGGAGGCCTGGGAGGAGACCGGCCTGGACCCGGCGGGGGTGCAGGTCTTCGCGACCCTGCCGGCCCTGTACATCCCGGTCAGCCGCTTCGTGGTGACCCCGGTGCTCGGCTGGTGGCGCGAGGAGTCGCCGGTCCGGCCGGTGGACACGGGGGAGACCGGTGCGGTGTTCCGGGTGTCGATCGACGAGCTGACCGACCCGGCGAACCGGGCCAGGCTCCGCCACCCGTCCGGTCACCTGGGTCCGGCCTTCGCGGTCGGCGGGCGGCTGGTGTGGGGGTTCACCGCCGGGGTGATCGACCGGGTGCTCCACCACAGCGGCATGGAGCGGCCGTGGGACACCGCCAGGATCGTCGACCTCTCGGACGAGGCGCTGGAGCTGGTGCAGGGCGACCGTGACCGCTCCCGCGCGGTGCTCGGCCGCGACGCCGGGGCGTCGTGAGCGAGGGTCTGGCTGCTCCTGCGGGCGGCCTCGCGGGCGCGGCCGCCCGGGCGTCCGTCCACGCGTCCGTCCGGCTGTCCGTCCGGGCCTTCGGCCGGGCAGCCGTCCGGCCGTCCGTCCGGGCGGGAGCGGTCGGCCGGACCCTCGCGGGCTCCCGCCCGCCCGGGTGCGCGGCCCGGCATGGGAGGGTGTCCGGGTGAACGTCCTGGATGTGCTGTTGATCGCCGCCGCGGTGGGATTCGCCGTGTCGGGCTACCGGCAGGGCTTCGTGGTCGGCGTGCTGTCGGTCCTCGGCTTCCTCGGCGGCGGCCTGCTCGCGGTCCAGTTGCTGCCGCTGCTGCTCGACCACCTCAGCCCGGGGACGACCGCCTCGGTGATCGCCGTGGTGGTGGTGATCGTGCTGGCGGCGATCGGTCAGGCGGTGACCACCCACTTCGGCTGGAAGCTGCGCGGCCACATCGACCGCCGTCCGGCGCGGGCGCTCGACGCGGCCGGCGGCGCCGTGGTCAACGTGATCTCGATGCTGCTGGTGGCCTGGCTGATCGGCTCGGCGCTCGCCGGGACGTCCCTGCCGACCGTCTCCAAGCAGGTCCGCACCTCGGCGATCCTGGGCGGGGTGCAGGACACCCTGCCGTCCGACGCCCCCAACTGGTTCTCGGACTTCTCCAAGGTGCTCGCCCGTAACGGCTTCCCCCAGGTGTTCAACCCCTTCGAGCACGAGCCCATCACCCAGGTCGACATCCCCGATCCGGCGCTGGCCGCCAGTCCGGCGGTGGCGAAGGCGAAGCAGAGCCTGGTCAAGGTGGTCGGCACCGCCACCTCCTGCGGCAAGACGCTGGAGGGCAGCGGCTTCGTCTACGCGCCGCACCGGGTGATGACCAACGCCCACGTGGTCGGCGGCGTCGACGAGCCGACCGTGCAGATCGGCGGGGTCGGCCCGCTGTACGACGCGACGGTGGTCCGCTACGACTGGCAGCGCGACATCGCGATCCTGGACGTGCCCAAGCTCAACGCTCCGCCGCTCGGCTTCGCCGGTGAGGCGAAGACCAACGACAGCGCGATCGTGGCGGGCTTCCCGGAGAACGGCGCCTTCAACGTGCAGCCGGCGCGCATCCGCGGCCGGATCCAGGCGAACGGTCCGGACATCTACCACCGCGGTCAGGTGGTCCGGGACGTCTACTCGGTGCGCTCGCTGGTCCGCCAGGGCAACAGCGGCGGCCCGCTGCTCACGCCGGACGGCCAGGTCTTCGGGATGGTGTTCGCCAAGTCGCTGGACAGCGCGGACACCGGGTACGTGCTGACCGCCGCCGAGGTGCGCGAGGACGCCGAGAAGGGCAGCACGGCGACGGCCCGCGTGGACACCCAGGGCTGCGCCCTCTGACGGTCCGCCGTCAGGGGCCAGCAGGCTGTTCCGGCTGTTCCGGCTGTTCAGGACGGGCGTCGGCCTGCTGTTCGGTCGGCCTGCCGTCCGGCGGGACGCCCCGCCGGACAGCCGCCCGGCGGGTACCCGGTCTCAGCTCTCGCGTCGCAGCCGGGCGCCCACCCAGCGGGCGCGCCGGCCGAGGATGTGGGGGATGCCGAGTTGCCGCTGGACCGCGCGCCGGTGGCGGTCCACGACGTCGTGGCCGAGGTCGTCCGCCCAGTCGGGGCGGTGGGCGGCGGAGCGCTGCGGGCTGTTGTGGCGTCGGCCGCGCGGGGCGCCGTCGCGATCGGGCATCCAGGTCATACCGCAATGGATGCCCCTGGGCCGACGGGGGTAACCACGGGAGTTGTGTCGAACTTGGCCTATGCGTTTGTCATATGAGCACACTGTAAAGGGAGTTGGGACCTTCGGCCCCGTTCGTCCGTCCGGACCCGGACGAACCCGGACGGACCCGAACGCCGCCCCGGTCCGCGGGCCCGTTCCGGTCGGCGGGGCAGGTCAGTCCTTGTGGCGGCCGATCCAGTCCAACAGCTCCGCCGTGAACTGCTCCGGCGACTCCTCGTGCGGGAAGTGCCCGAGCCCGGGCAGCAGCCGCCAGCGGTACGGCGCGGCCACGTACTCGCCGCCACCCAGCGCGGTGCGGGACAGCAGCACCGGGTCGGCGGCGCCCTGGACGTGCAGGGTGGGCGCGGTGATGGGCTTCTTCATCCGCCGCGCGAACTGGACGCCGTCCGGCCGGGCCATCGACCGCAGCAGCCACCGGTACGGCTCGATCGAGCAGTGCGCGGTGCTGGGGATCTGGATCGCCTTCCGGTACGCGGCCACCGTCGTCCGGTCCAGCTGGTTGCGTCCGGTCCAGTCGTCCAGGTAGCGGCCGACCAGCGCCGCGTCGTCGGCGACGAGACGGCGTTCCGGTATCCACGGCCGCTGGAAGCCCAGGACGTGTTCGAAGGCCGCCACCTGACGCCGGTCCGTGAGCAGTGCCCGGCGGAGGTCGCGGGGGTGGGCCGCCGAGACCACGGTGAGGCTCTGGATCACCGACGGCCGCATCACCGCCGCCACCCAGGCGAGCGTGCCGCCGGAGGCGTGACCGACCAGGTGGGCCCGGTTCTCGCCGAGCGAGCGGATCACGCCGGTGATGTCGAGCGCGAGGTTGCCGGGGTCGTAGCCGCGCGGGGTGCGGTCGCTGCCGCCGATCCCGCGCAGGTCGAGTGCGACGGCCCGGTAGCCGGCCTCGGCGAGCGCGGTCAGCTGGTGGCGCCAGGCCCACCAGTACTCCGGCCAGCCGTGCACCAGCAGGACCAGCGGGCCCTCGCCCAGCTCGGCGATGTGGAACCGGGCGCCGTTGGCGGCGAGGTCGCGGTGGGTCCACGGACCGGCCTGCCGGATGTCCCAGCCGGCGCCGCCCTCGGTGCCGCCGCCGTCGGTGCCGCTCCCGAGGGCGCCGTCGCCGGTGCCGTCGGTGGTGCCGAGACTGCTGCCGTGGGCGTCGCCCTCGTCGCCGGATGTTCCGCCGGAGCGGGCGGGCGGCTGCGCGGGCACGGGCTTCTGGTCGGGCGACATACCGAGAGCGTGTCACATCCCCGCGCCGGACACGTGCCCGGCACTCGCACTCGGTGCGTCAGGGAGCGGCCCGGGCACGGCCCGTGCCGGTACCGCGCGCCGCCGCCGCGTACCGCCGCCCCGCGCCGCCCGCCTGCCCGTGCCCGCGCCCGCTGTGCCCGTGCCCGCCTGCCCGAGCCCTGCCGGTGCGTCTGCGGCCGCTCGGCACCGTCCTTACGGGATGCGGCCCAGGGCTCGGTCGATCTCCTCCTTGGTGGCGGGGCGCGGCCGGGCGTTCTTGAGCACGTCGGCGGTCTTCTGGGCGCCCTCGATGGTCCGGTGCGGCTTCTCGATCCGCTTGAAGGACCGCAGCGCCAGCAGGCCGAGCAGGACGGCCAGGAGCAGGTACGCGCCGGCCACGATCAGGAACGACCAGCCGAGCGAGAGGCCCAGCGCGTGGATCCCGTACGCGGCCGCGGCGCTCAGCATCGGGACGGCGGCCAGTGCCACCACGCCGGCGACCGCCAGCGAGACGCCGCCGGAGACGCCGCGCTTCACGTCCGCGCGCAGTTCGGCCTTGGCGAGCGCGATCTCGTCGTGGACCAGGGCGGAAAGGTCGGCGGTGGCCGCCGCGAACAGCTGCCCCACCGAACGCTCGCCCTCGTAGGGCGCCCGGCCGTTGCTGGACGGGTCTGCGGCTCCTGCGGGCATCAGCTGTTCTCCTCTTCGGCCGTGCGGCGTGTGACGCCGCCGCGCGGTGCGGCTCCCGGGCGGTTCCGGGGGACCGGGGCGGGCCCGGCGGCGTCGGTGGACTGTCGACAGTTCAGAATCATGCCCCTACCGCCCGAGCACACACCACTCCGGGGGCCCCGCAGGAGGGACGTGTCCCGGTGGGCGGGCCGCCTCAGCGGGTCCCGTCCCGGCCGTTCTCGGAGCGGCGGGCGGACTCCGCCCCGCGGGTCGGTTCGGCGCCGTCGGGCCGTCCGGTGGTGCCGGGCTGCTCGGTGCCGCCGGCCGGGTCGGTGGACCCGGCCGGGCCGGCGGCGGCTGACCCTCCGGTGCGGCCGGACCGCCCGGACGCGTCGCCCTGCCCCGGCGCGGCGGCCTGCCCCGGCGCGGCGGCCTGTCCCGGCGCACCGCCCTGTCCCGGCGCGGGGGGCTGCCCGAGCTCGTCGGCCCGTCCGGCGGCGCGGGCCCGCTCGGCCATGCGGGCCTGCCAGGCCGGGTCGTCGAGCTGGTAGACGTCGGGGATGCCGTCGCCGTCCAGGTCGCGGTCCTCCTCCTCGCACAGCTCCTGGTAGTGGCGGCTGCGCAGCTTCAGCAGCACGGTGGCGATCAGCGCGCAGAGCAGCGAGCCCACCAGGACGGCGGCCTTGGCCCGGTCGGCGAGCGCCGGGTCGTCGGGGAAGGCCAGTTCGCTGATCAGCAGTGAGACGGTGAAGCCGATGCCCGCCAGGACCGAGACGGCGAACATGTCGGCCCACTTGAGCTGCGGGTTCAGCTCGGCGCGGGTGAAGCGTGCGGCCAGCCAGGTCCCGCCGAAGACGCCCACGGTCTTCCCGGCGAGCAGGCCGATGATGATGCCGAGCGGGGTGGCCTGGGTGAACACCTCGCCGAGGGCGGGCCCGGTGATCGTCACCCCGGCGGCGAACAGGGCGAAGACCGGCACGGCCAGCCCGGCCGAGAGCGGGCGGACCAGGTGTTCGATGTGCTCGCCGGGGGACTGCTTCTCGTCACCCTCCCGGTGGCAGCGGAGGATCAGGCCCATCGCGACGCCCGCCACGGTGGCGTGCACGCCGCTCTCGTGCATCAGGGCCCAGATCAGGAAGGCCAGCGGCACGAAGAGGTACCAGCCGTGCACCCCGCGCCGGTGCAGGAACCAGAACAGCACCAGCCCGGCGAAGGAGAGCCCGAGCGCCCAGAACTTGATGCCGGAGCTGTAGAAGATCGCGATGATCAGGATGGCGATCAGGTCGTCCACGACGGCCAGGGTGAGCAGGAAGGCGCGCAGTGCGGACGGCAGGTTGCTGCCGACCACCGCGAGCACCCCGAGGGCGAAGGCGATGTCGGTGGCGGTCGGGATCGCCCAGCCGCCCGGGTGCCCGCCGGAGCCGGTGTTGGCGAGGGCGAAGAGGACGGCCGGGACCGCGACTCCGCAGACCGCCGCCACCACCGGCAGCAGCGCGGCGCTCGGGTTCCGCAGCTCGCCCGCGACGAACTCGCGCTTGAGCTCGATGCCGGCCACGAAGAAGAAGATCGCCAGCAGGCCGTCCTTGGCCCAGGCGTCGAGCGTGAGGTCCAGGTGGAGCGGGCCGGAGGGGCCGATGGTGTAGTCGAGGACGCTCTCGTAGGCGTCCGGCCAGACGTTGGCCCAGATCAGCGCGATCACGGCGGCGGTCAGGAGCAGGACGCCGCCGACCGTTTCGGTCCGCAGGGCGTCGGTGATGTACGTGCGCTCGGGGAGGGACAGCCTGCCGAGGAGCTGGCGGCGTCGGGTCGTCGGCTCTTGGACGGGCGGCTGGCTGGCCACGGGGGACCTCCTGGGCTGGGAAAACGGTGTCCGGATGCACCTGTGGTGCAGTGCCGACCAGACTTCCCGGCGCGCCCTGTGACGCGGCGATCTTGATGCGTCGTTGACATTCTAACGGGAACGGCAAGGCGACATCCGGATTGTCATACTTCAGGACCTAAGCCCTGGCGGCCTGTTCTGCACCCGTCCGAACTGCGATGCGACACCCGAACGGAGTCCGTGGCATGCAGACGGGTGAACGGCTCCCTATCGTCGACCGCAGGCGCCGGCCGGGTTCCGTCCGACCGGTGGCCTTCCCCGTTCCCTCCTGTCCCGGAGGCACCACCATGCCCAGACCGCCCCTGTTACGAGTCCCGAAGTCGCGAGCCGCGTCGTCGCGAGCGGCGTCGTCACCAGCGGCGTCATCACGAGCCGCGCCGTCGCAGCCCTTCCGCCGGAGCGGCCGGTCATGAACGGCGCCCTTCACCGCCTGACCGGCGGACTGCCCGGCCGTTCGTCCGACCGCCTGCCGGGCCTCCCGCCCGCCGACCGCTCCGATGATCCATCCGGTGACCGGTCCGGTGCCGACACCGAGCCCGGCCCCGACCTGGACCGGCTGCTCCGCCCGCTCTTCCGGGCAGCCGCCCCGGGCGGCGGCGCCGCAGTGGTGGTGATCCGCGGCGCCGAGCGGACGGTCGCCTGCCGGGGGCACGCGGAGCGCTCCGTCGAACGACCGGTCCGCGCCGACACCCGCTTCGAACTCGGATCCGTCACCAAGACCTTCACCGGGTTGCTGCTGGCCGAGATGGTCGCCCGCGGCGAGGTCCGCTACGACGACCCGATCGACCGCTACCTGCCCGCCGACGCCGCTCCCGGGTACCCGCACGAGCGCCCGATCACCCTGCTCCACCTGGCCACCCACACCTCCGGACTGCCCCGGCTGCCGGACGGGCTGCTCCCGGCGACGGCCCCGCGCTGGTTCACCCGCCCGTACGCCACCTTCGGCCCGGCCCATCTGCTCCGGGCGCTGCCCCGGACGGCGGTCCGCGGGACCCCGGGCGCGCAGGTGCGGTACTCCAACCTCGGTTGCGGTCTGCTCGGCCTGCTGCTGGCCAACGCGGCCGGCCAGCGGTACGACGACCTGCTCGCCGCCAGGGTCTGCGGGCCGCTCGGACTGGTCGACACCTCCTGCGGCCCCGGCCGCGACGAGGACGCCGGGTACCGGCGCGGTCGGCGCGTGCCGTCCTTCCGGCTGCCCGCCCTGCCGGGTGCGGCCGCGCTCCGCTCCACGGCGGACGACATGCTCCGCTACCTGCAGGCGCACCTGGCGCTGGACGCCGTCCCGCTCCCCGAGCGGGCCGACGCGGCGGTGCTGCGGACGGCGCTGGGCGAGGTTCGGCAGCCGCGCACCGGCGGTCGGCGCGGCGGAGTCCGGATCTGCCTGGGCTGGAACCACCGCTCGCTCCGGTGGCACCCGGACGCGGCGGACCCGGTGGAGGCGGCGCGCCCGCCGGAGAGGTCGGGAAGGTCGGAGAGGCCGGGCCGGTACGACCGCTCCGACCGGCCGGTCCCGGAGGGCCTGCCGGTCTCGGAGGGCCCGCCGGTCTCGGAGGCCGATGCGGACATCGGCGCGGACACCGGCGCGGACGTCGGCGGGGGCCTCGGCGCGGACCCCGACGAGATGGTCTACCACGCGGGCGTCACCCGGAGGTTCACCACCTTCGTCGGGTTCAGCCCGCGAGCCCAGGTCGGGCTCGCGGTGATGGCCGGCGCACTGCCGCTGCGCAGCCGCGGTCTGGTCCAGGGCGCGTACGACACCCTGCGCACCCTGGTCGCCGAGCGCCGGGGGGCCTGACCGGTCCGGCGCCGGGTGGTCCGGTCGTTCCGCCCCCTGCGGGGCACCGCCGTCGGCGGGGCCGGATCGCCCGCCCGCTTCCCGCCCCCGCCGACGGCGGTGCCCCCGGGCGGTCGTCACCGCCCGGGGGCACCGTGTGCTCCGGAGTCGTCCGGCGTTCTCCGCCGTCCGGATCGGTCAGCTCTCGCTGCCCGCCGGGGGGAGCTGGGCCTGGATCAGGTTCATCACCGTGGAGTCGGCCAGCGTGGTGGTGTCGCCGATCTCGCGGCCCTCGGCGATGTCACGCAGCAGGCGGCGCATGATCTTGCCGGAGCGGGTCTTCGGCAGCTCGCCGACCACCTTGATCTGCTTCGGCTTGGCGATCGGACCGAGGGTCCGGCCGACGTGCGCCCGCAGCTCCTCGACCAGCTCGGGGCTGTCGGTGGCGGTGCCGCGGAGGATGACGAAGGCGACGATCGCCTGACCGGTGGTGGCGTCGGTGGCGCCGACGACCGCGGACTCGGCCACGGACGGGTGCCCGACCAAGGCCGACTCGACCTCGGTGGTCGAGATGTTGTGGCCCGAGACCAGCATGACGTCGTCGACCCGGCCGAGCAGCCAGATGTCGCCGTCCTCGTCCTTCTTGGCCCCGTCACCGGCGAAGTAGCGGCCCTCGAAGCGCGACCAGTAGGTGTCGATGTAGCGCTGGTCGTCGCCCCAGATGGTGCGCAGCATGGACGGCCACGGCTCGGTGAGCACCAGGTAGCCGCCGGAGCCGTTCGGGACCTCGCGGGCCTCGTCGTCGACCACGGTGGCGGCGATGCCGGGGAGCGCGCGCTGGGCCGAGCCGGGCTTGGTCTCGGTGACGCCCGGGAGCGGGCTGATCATCATCGCGCCGGTCTCGGTCTGCCACCAGGTGTCCACGATCGGGGCCTTGCCGGCGCCGATGTGATCGCGGTACCAGATCCACGCCTCGGGGTTGATCGGCTCGCCGACGCTGCCCAGGACCCGCAGCGAGGAGAGGTCGAACTTCGCGGGGATGTCGTCGCCCCACTTCATGAAGGTGCGGATCGCGGTGGGCGCGGTGTAGAGGATCGTCACGCCGTACTTCTGGACGATCTCCCAGAACCGGCCCTGGTGCGGGGTGTCCGGGGTGCCCTCGTAGATGACCTGGGTGGCGCCGTTGGAGAGCGGGCCGTAGACGATGTACGAGTGCCCGGTGACCCAGCCGATGTCGGCGGTGCACCAGTAGACGTCGGACTCCGGCTTGAGGTCGAAGACCGCGTGGTGGGTGTAGCTGGCCTGGGTGAGGTAGCCGCCCGAGGTGTGCAGGATGCCCTTGGGCTTACCGGTGGTGCCCGAGGTGTAGAGGATGAAGAGCGGGTGCTCGGCGTCGTGCGCCTCGGGGGTGTGCTCGGTGGACTGGCGCGCGGTGAGCTCGTGCCACCAGACGTCGCGGCCCTCGGTCCAGGAGACCTCCTGGCCGGTGCGGCGGACGACCAGGACGTGCTCGACGCCGTCGACCTTGGTCAGCGCCTCGTCGATGGCCGGCTTGAGCGCGGACGGCTTGCCGCGCCGGTAGCCGCCGTCGGCGGTGATGACCAGCTTGGCCTGGGCGTCCTGGATGCGGGAGGCCACGGCGTCGGCGGAGAAGCCGCCGAAGACCACCGAGTGGGTGGCGCCGATCCGGGCGCAGGCGAGGATCGCGACGACCGCCTCGGCGATCATGGGCAGGTAGACCGCGACGCGGTCGCCCTTGCGGACCCCGAGCTCCAGTAGCGCATTGGCGGCCTGCGAGACCTCGTCCTTGAGCTGGGCGTAGGTGATGGAGCGGCCGTCGCCGGGCTCGCCCTCGAAGTGGATGGCGACGCGGTCGCCGTTGCCCGCCTCGACGTGGCGGTCGACGCAGTTGTAGGCCACGTTGAGCTTGCCGTCGGCGAACCACTTGGCGAACGGCGGGTTGGACCAGTCGAGCGTCTCGGTGGGCTCGACGGCCCAGGTGAGGCGGCGGGCCTGCTCGGCCCAGAAGCCGAGGCGGTCCTCGGAGGCCTGAGCGTACGCGGCCGCGGTGACGTTGGCGGCTGCGGCGAGCTCTGCCGGCGGGGCGAAGCGCCGTTCCTCCTTGAGCAGGTTGGCCAGGCTCTCGTTGCTCAACGCGCACTCCTCATCGAGTCATGATCGGGGTCAATCCCGTGCGTGGGGATTGTCCCGTGTGTCCCAGCGCACAGCTCACCAGGCGAAGAGGTCAGTTGACAAGAGGCTCCGGGGAATTGGTGTAGACCTTTGACCGGACGTCGAACGATCGCCCGAGGCCGGGGTGGTCCGGGCGGTGCGTCGGAGGTGGGCCCGCGTCCCTGCCCGCCTGGCGGGACGCGGGCCCGGCTCTCAGGCGGCCAGTCCCGGACCGCCCCCGGTCCTGGTCGCATCGGCGGGGTCCGTGCCGGAGGCTGGGACCTGTTCGAATTCATTCACTCGTTCGGGCGTGTCGCGGCCGGCCGCCGAAGTGGACACGGCGGATGCGGCGGCGGCGGTGTCCGGGCCCGGGGTGCCCGTGGTGCCCAGGGTGCCGGTGGGGTCGGTGGTGCCGGTGCCCGTGGGGGCGGGGCCGGTGGTGACCTGGCCCCCGGCCGGCGCGCCCAGCGCCTCGACCGGGCCGAACCTGCCGCTCGCGCGGTCGAGCACGTAGGCCTGTGCGGTGGCGAAGTCGAAGTACATCCCGACCAGTCGCAGCCTGCCGTCGGCGACCCGCCGCTCCACGGCGGGGTTGGCCATCAGCTGGTCCAGCTGCTGGACCACGTTGGTGATGCAGAGCTGCTCGACCAGGTCGACCACCGGCCGGGCGGTGAACTCGGCCGGGACCCGTCGCAACCGGTCCAGGGAGCCGCGGCCGTTGCGAAGCCACCGGGCCAGCGGGGTCGGCGGGCCGGGGCGTTCGTGCAGTCCGTCCAGCAGGGCCTTCATCGCCCCGCAGCCCGAGTGCCCGCAGACCGTGATCGAGCGCACCTCCAGGACCTCGACGGCGTACTGCACCGCCGCAGCCACGGAGTCGTCGGCCGCGCCCGGCTCGAACGGCGCCGGCACCAGGTTGCCGACGTTGCGGACGGTGAAGAGGTCGCCCGGGCCGCTGTTGGTGATCATGCTGGTGACCATCCGCGAGTCCGCACACGTCAGGAAGAGCTCGGACGGCGTCTGGCCCTCGCGGGCGAGCCGGGCGAGTTCGGGCCGGACCAGCGGGGCGGTGTGCAGCTGGAACACCCGGACCCCGTCCAGCAGCCGGCCGTGCGGGTCCTCCTGCTGTTCGATGCAGTGGTGGCCGACCCAGGGCGTCCAGGCGCGGCAGCGGTGCGGGCCGGGGGAGCTGCCCGTGCGGACCGTGCCGTCGGGATCGAGGACCTCGTCGTCCAGGCGGCGCGTCGTCATCGTGACCCGGCCGCCGGCGGCCTGGTACCCGGTGCGCCAGCTGTGCAGGGTCTCGTACGCGGCGTGGTCGAGGAAGGACCCGTCGTGGACGACCGCGACCTCGGCTCCGGCCGGGAGCCCGCCGAGCGCCCGGCTCAGCCTGGGGACGGCGGTGAAGGTGAGCGGCCCGTGCGTCTCCACGGTGAACGAGCCGGCGGGGCCGCTCAGGACGTCCACGTGGGCGCGGGTCAGCCGGTACAGCGCGAGCACGACGGCCGTCGCCGCGCCCAGCGCGACGCCGGGCAGCACGCCGAGGAGCACCACGCCCGCCACGGTGGTGAGGTAGACCGGGAACTCGCGGTGCCGGTGGACCTTGCGGATGTGCGCGAAGCTCACCATCTGCAGGCCGACGACCAGCACCAGTGCGGCGAGCGCCGAGAGCGGGATCCGGCGCAGTCCGCCGGTGAGCGCCAGCGCCGCGGCCAGCACCCAGACGCCGTGCAGCACCGAGGACCAGCGACTCCGGGCCCCGGCGCGGACGTTGGCCGTGCTGCGCACCGCGCCGCCGGCGATCGGCAGGCCGCCGACCAGGCCGCTGATCATGTTGGCGAGGCCCTGCCCGCGCAGTTCGCGGTCGAGGTCCCCGGTGCGGTGGGACATCCGGTCGACGGCGACGGCGGAGAGCAGCGACTCGACGCTCGCCACGGCCGTGACGGTCAGCACGGCGGCGAGCACGGCGGCGGGCGACCCGTGCGGCAGGTCGGGGACGAGGTCGTGCGGCTGCCAGGCGGGCAGTTCGACCCGCGCGAGCCGGAGGTCCAGCACGACGGAGAGCGTGGTGGCGACGGCGACGGCGGCCAGCGGTCCGGGCACCTTGGCGAGCCTGCTCCCGAACTCCCCGGCCCGGCCGGGGAGCCGGCGCAGTCCGGGCCAGCCGAGCAGGACGGCCGCGGTGACGCTGCCGACGGCCAGCGCGGACGGGTGCGGGACGGCCAACTGGCCCGGTAGGGCGAGCAGGTTGGCCAGGGCCGAGCTCTGCGGGGATCCGCCGAGGACGACGTGCAGTTGCGCGATGGCGATGGTGAGGCCGACTCCGGCCAGCATCCCGTGCACGATGGCGGGCGAGACCGCGAGCGCGGTGCGGGCCACCCGGCGCACCCCGAGCAGGAGTTGGAGCAGTCCGGCGGCGAGGGTGATGGCGCAGGTGGCCTGCCAGCCGTACTGGGAGATCAGTCCGGCGGTGATCACGGTCAGCGCGGCGGAGGGCCCGCTGACCTGGAGGGGGGTGCCGCCGAACAGGCCGACCACGATGCCCCCGACGGCTGCCGCGGCGAGGCCGGAGGTCAGCGGGGCGCCGGTGGCCAGGGCGATGCCGAGCGAGAACGGCACGGCGATCAGGAAGACCACGAGGGAGGCGGAGAGGTCGGGCGCCCAGGGGAAGCGGGGGCGTCCGCCCGGTGGCGCGTGGTCGGTGGTGTCGGAGGCGATGGGTGCGCTGGAGATGTCGAGGGTCATATGTCTTCCCGTCTTTTCCGGGGGAACGAACGCAGTCAGGTCCGGCGGTGCGGTGAGCCGGTGATGGGCTCGGCGAGTCGGATCGGCTGTCGTGGGTCGCGACGGCGTGGCGGGATGGCGTGGTCGCGGCGGGGAGTGCGGGTGTCACCGGCCGGACCGTGGACCATCAGGGGTCTCGACGACTGCTCGTCGAGGGCGATGGGAGGAGCCATGCCTCGGAGAGGGCCGTCGGGACGAGACGAACATCAAGACTCGGTAAACCGAGGGTAATGGGATCTTTGCACAGCGTCATCTCGGGGGATAGGCAATATCGCCTGATTCACCCCATTGGGTGGTGGTCGAACGGACGGGAATCTGCTGGTGGGGCGCCCGCGGCGGTGTCGGGGCCGGGCCGGCCGGGCCCGAACGCCGAACGGGCCGCGGCCTCCCCGGGTGGGGAGGCCGCGGCCCGTAGGCGGTCCGGCGGCGGATCGCCGCAGCCGGGGCGTCAGGCGGGTGCGCCGGCGGCGGCGGGTTCGTCGCCGAGCACGAAGTCGTGGTCGACCTGGGTGGCGAGGTCGATGCCGACCTTGGCGTTGGCCCAGCTCTCGGCGTTGCGGAGGTGGAAGAGGACGGCCTGCTCGGTGTACCGGCGGGCGTCCCGCCGGTCGTACGCGGCGTCCGCCTCCGTGCGCAGCTCGTCCAGGACGGCGCGGTTGGCCGGCTCCAGGGCGCGCAGGTGGGGTTCCGCGCCCTGCTCCAGCCGGCGCACCCAGTCGGACTGCCCGAAGGTGGTCAGCAGGTCGTCGCCGACCTCGCGGCGGAGGAACGCCAGGTCGTCCGGTCCCTGCACCTTGTTGCCCACCACCCGCAGCCGTACGCCGAAGTCGCGCGCGTAGTCGCGGTACTGGCGGTAGACCGAGACGCCCTTGCGGGTCGGTTCGGCGACCAGGAAGGTCAGGTCGAAACGGGTGAACAGCCCCGAGGCGAAGGAGTCGGAGCCTGCGGTCATGTCGGTGACGACGTACTCGTCCCGGCCGTCGACCAGGTGGTTGAGCAGTAGCTCGACCGCGCCGACCTTGGAGTGGTAGCAGGCCACGCCGAGGTCCTCCTCGGTGAACGCCCCGGTCGCCAGCAGTCGCACGGACCCCTCGTCGAGCGCGACCGGCCGGGCGCAGGCCGCGTACACCGGGTTCTCCTCGACGATCCTGAGCAGGCGGGAGCCGGGGCCGGGCGGAGTGGTCTTGATCATCTCCTCGGCGGACCGGATCAGCGGGTTCGAGCCGCGCAGGTACTCCTTGATCTCGGGCAGGCGCGCCCCGAGCGAGGGCAGGCCGGCGGCCTGGTCGTCCGTCAGCCCGAGCGCGGGGCCGAGGTGCTGGTTGATGTCGGCGTCGACGGCGATGACCGGGCGGCCCGCGGCGGCCAGGTGGCGGATGAACAGTGCGGACAGCGTGGTCTTGCCGCTGCCGCCCTTGCCGACGAAGGCGATCTTCATCTGGGACTCCGGCTCTCGCTCGATCTGGGCCCGCCGCGGTCGCACGTCCGCTCCGCGGCCGGGGTCGACGATCTCCAGAACTGGAAATCGTTATCGATTCCGATAGCGGTCATGCTATCCGGGGTTTCGGGCGGTTCGCCGGAGGGAAGTGAGGATTGCCTCTAACGGGTGATGTGAGGTTGCCGTTCCGGGAGTGGCACCCCGTTCATTACCCTCGGGTAGGTGAGCACTGGAACAGATCCCCTCGCCCCGCTGGCCCAGCTCCCCGGGGTGCCCGACGCGGTGGCCGAGGTGCGCAAGGCCGTCGACCGCCTCTACGGCCACCGGGTGATGCGCCGCCGCGCCGCCGAGGTCACCTCCGAGTCCGCCCTGCGCGGCGCCCGCGCCTCCGCCGCACTGGCCGGGGCGGACTGGCCGCTGGAGGAGGTCCGGCGCCGCAGCGACTTCGGTGCCGACCCCGGGGCCCGCACGGTCGGCGCCGCGCTGCGGATCTCCGCCGAGGCCGGCCAGCTGCTGAGTATCTGGCGGCATTCGCCGCTCCAGGTGCTGGCCCGGCTGCACCTGCTCGCGGTGGGCGACTCCGACGCCCCCGCGGGACGGCCGCGCCAGGCGGGGGAGGGGGCCGACGACCCGTTCCCGCTGGAGCTCCCCCCGGTGGAGGGGGTCGACGCGCCGGTGCCGGATGCGGCGGACGGTCCGGCGCCCGGACTGCCCCCCGCGCCGGGGTCGGAGGAGGTCGCCGCCCGGCTGGACCAGCTCTCCCGGCTGCTGGTGGCCCGCGCCGAGGGGCAGGGCGTGGGGACCCCCGCGCTGGTGGTCGCCTCGGTGGTGCACGGGGAACTGCTGGCGCTGCGGCCGTTCGGCTCCCACAACGGCCTGATCGCCCGCGCCGCGCAGCGGATCGTGCTGATCGCGGAGGGGCTGGACCCGAAGTCGATCTGCCCGGCCGAGGTCGGCCTCGCGGAGCTGGGGACGGACGCCTACCGGCGGGCCCTGGCGGGCTACCTGGCGGGGACGCCGGAGGGGCTGGCGGCCTGGATCGGCCACTGCGGGCGGGGCCTGCGGCTCGGGGTGCGGGAGTCCACGGCGGTCTGCGAGGCGATGCAGCGCGGCATGGTCTGATCCGGTTGCCGGTTGCCGGTTGCCGGTTGCCGGTTGCCGGTTGCCGGGCTCGGCCGGGCCGGACAGACGGATGCGGCGGCACCTGATCCTGCCGGGTGCCGCCGCTGGCACAGATGCCGGGTGACCATGCATGCACCGGAAGTGCCCATCAGACGGGGATCCTGCCCGTTCGTCTGGTGCGGCGGCCCGACAGCGGGTCGGCTGCATGTGGGTGCTCGGCTATCTGTACACGCGGTCCGTGGGGCCTTAACTGCGTTGTCGGTTTGACCTCTTCGGTCCTGACCGGGTCTCGCGGGCCGTGCTTCATTTGTATCGCGTTTCGGGCGAAAGGGGAACCCGAAACGAGAAGTCTTCGGCTTTTGTCCGGTTCACCCCCGCCTGTAGGGGTCCGTCCTGGTTCCGCTCGGCGGTCAGGCCACCGGTCGCCGCCGCCGGGCCAGGTACCAGATCACCCCGGCCGTGAGCATCGCCGTGCCGACCGCCACCGCCGTCAGCACCGATCCGCTCGGGGCCGAGAACTCCGGGAGCCGCCGCCGGAGTTCCACCGGCCGGTCGAATACCAGGACCGGCCACTCGCGGGCGACCGCCTCCTTGCGCAGCGCGCGGTCCGGGTTGACCGCCGACGGGTGGCCGACCGCCTCCAGCAGCGGCAGGTCGGTGGACGAGTCGCTGTAGGCGTAGCACTCGGCGAGGTCGTAGCCCTCGCGCTCGGCCAACTCCCGGATGGCGGCGGCCTTGTTCTCGGCGTAGGCGTAGTACTCGATCTCGCCCGTGTAGCAGCCGTCCTCGATCTTCAGCCGGGTCGCGATCACGTGGTCGGCGCCGAGCAGCGCGCCGATCGGCTCGACCACCTCGGAGCCGGAGCTGCTGACGATGACGACGTCGCGGCCGGCCGCGTGGTGCTGCTCGATGAGCGAGGCGGCCTCGTCGTAGATGATCGGGTCGATCAGGTTGTGCAGGGTCTCGGCGACGATCTCGCGGACCTGCTGCACGTTCCAGCCCCGGGTGAGCGCGGAGAGATACTCGCGCATCTTCTCCATCTGGTCGTGGTCCGCGCCGCCCACCAGGAAGACGAACTGGGCGTACGCACTTCGCAGGACGGCCCGACGGTTGATCAGACCGCCTTGGTAGAAGGGGCGGCTGAACGCGAGGGCGCTCGACTTGGCGATGATCGTCTTGTCGAGGTCGAAGAAGGCGGCGGTCCGCGGGCCGGTCTGGTGCGGCCGCACGGCCGGGGGCCTGACGGCCTGGGCACCGCCTGCGGCTCCGGCCGCGATTTCGGCCGGCGCGCCGGTCAGGGGCGTCCCGGCGGTCCCGGACGTCCCGGCGGCCGGGGCCGCCCCGGTGCCTCCGGGAGCCTCGGCGGCTCCGGTGGTGGAGTCCGGGGACTCGTCGGCGTACTCGTCGGCGTTCTCGGTGGTGTCCACGGGAACCGAGGATAGAGGGCACCACAAAACCGCCCGCCATTCGGCGTACTCGCGGGCGTGCGGGTTTGTGTTTCTGGCCGCTCGGGTACACCATGGAAGTCACGGATCGTTCGCGACCGTGCTAACCCGGTCCGGCTCCTCCCCCCCGAGTCGGACCGTGGATAGACGACCCCCGCTCTCCCCCCCGGCGGGGGTCGTCGCACGTCCGGGGCCATTTTCCGGGCTCGACGCCGTCGGCCGGGAGAATCGGCCGGCCGGACCGGCGGGTGTCTACGGGGGGTGTCGACAATGGGGCTCCCCGACCGGTTTGGTCACTCTCCGTAGATCATTGCTCATGGCTGCCCCCGCGCCCCCGAACACGGGGAATGGTGCTCCGAAGCCGCTGCCGGAGCCGGTGCTTCCCCTTGGCACGGCCTATGCGGTTCTTCTCGGTGGAGCCGTTTCGTCAATTCTTTGCTCAATAGCCCCCCGTCCGGGTGAACGTTTTCATCCACAGCCCCCGAGTTGTCCACAGGGAATCGGAAGCCGGCGGACGGAATCCGGATCACCGCCCACCGTGATGGTCGGCAGCGGTCACCGGGTCCGTGCTGCGGGCCCGCGGCCGGCTGCCGCACCGACCGGACAGCTGCCCGGCCGCCCTGTGCGGCCCGGCACCTCACAGGGGAGCCGCCATGTCGAAGCCCACCGCCGACCGCGCCACCGCCGGGGGCCCCGAGCCCGCCCGACCGCTCGTCCTCACCGGGGACGACGGCCTCGCCGAACACCTGCTGCGGATCTGTGCGGCGGCCGGCACCGAACCGCGGCTGATCCGGGGAGCGCCGCCGCCGCGCGAGCTGTGGGAGGAGTCGTCGCTGGTCCTGGTCGGCGACGACCGGGCCGGACAGTGCTCCGGGCTGCCCCGCCGGGCCGGGGTGCTGCTGCTGGGGCTCGACCTCGACGACCCGGGCGTCTGGGTCAGAGCCGTCCAACTCGGCGCCGAGCACGTGCTGTTCCTTCCCGATGCGGAGGCCTGGCTGCTCGACCGGATCGCCGACGCCGTGGAGGGCGTCGGCACCCCGGCGCTCACCGTCGCGGTGATCGGCGGCCGGGGCGGCGCGGGCGCCTCCACCCTGGCGTGCGCGCTCGCCGTGACCGCCGCGCGCCGCGGACGGCGGACCGTCCTCGTCGACGGTGACCCCCTGGGCGGCGGGCTCGACCTGCTGCTCGGCGGTGAGACGGCAGCGGGCCTGCGCTGGCCCGACCTGGCCGGCTCGCGGGGCCGGGTGAGCGGCGCCGAGCTGGCCCGGGCGCTGCCCGTGCTCAAGCGGCTCACCGCGCTGTCCTGCCTCTCCTGGGACCGGGGCGACACGCTGGCCGTGCCGCCCGGGGCCATGCGCAGCGTGCTGGCCGCCGCCCGCCGCCGCGGTGGCCTGGTCGTGGTCGACGTGCCGCGGAGGCTCGATCCGGCGGCCGGGCAGGCCCTGGAGCAGTCCGACACGGCCCTGCTGGTGGTGCCCGCCGAGCTGCGCGCGGTGGCGGCCGCCGACCGGGTGGCGGCGTCCGCCCGGATGCGGATCGAGGACGTGCGGGCCGTGGTGCGCCCCCTGGGGCCCTTCGGGCTCCCGGCCCGGAAGATCGCGCAGGGGCTGCGCATGCAACTCGCCGGGGTGCTGGATCCGGAGCCGGGCCTGGATGCCGACGTCGAGCAGGGAGTGCCGCCCGGCATCCGGGAGAACGGCCCGCTCGCGCGCTTCTGCGTGACTTTCCTGGACGAGGTGCTGCCGCCGGTGCCGGCGGTCGGGGGAGGTGTCTACTGATGGTCCGTCTACGTCGAACGGGCGGCGCGGGAGGTTCCGCCGACCGGTGCGCCGGAGCGTACGAACGGCGGCCGCTCCGGAGCGTGCCCGCCACCGGGACGGTCATCCCGGCCACGGGCCCGCCGTCCGAACCCAACCCCTACGGGCGGACGGCGCGGGAGGAGCGGACGGCTGCGCTGGTCGACGCCGTCCGGCTGCGGCTGGCCGAGTCCGGGGCCGCACCGACGGCCGGTTCGGTCGCGACCGCCCTGCGTGCCGCCCGGCCGCCGCTCGGCGGCGACGACGTCCTCGACACCGTGCGCTCGCTCTGCGCCGAACTGGTGGGTGCGGGCCCGCTGGACCGGCTGCTGGCGGCGCCCGACGTCACGGACGTCCTGGTCAACGGCCCGGACGAGGTCTGGGTCGACCGGGGCGGTGGGCTCCGCCGGGCCACCGGCGTCCGCTTCGCCGACGCCGAGGCGGTGCGGCGGCTGGCCCACCGCCTGGCCACGGCGGCCGGGCGCCGGCTCGACGACGCGCGGCCCTGGGTGGACGCCCGGCTGCCGGACGGCACCAGGCTGCACGCGGTGCTGCCGCCGATCGCGGCCGGCTGCACGCACATCTCGCTGCGGGTCTGCCGCTCCCGGCCGTTCACCCTGGACGAGCTGGTGGGCGGTGGTTCGGTCCCTCCGCGTGGTGCGGAGCTACTGGCCGGCATCCTGCGGGCCCGGCTCTCGCTGCTGGTCAGCGGCGGCACCGGGACAGGGAAGACCACCCTGTTGTCGGCGCTGCTCGGCCTGGTCGGTCCGGGGGAGCGGATCGTCGTCGCCGAGGACTCCGCCGAGCTGCGACCGGACCATCCGCACGTGGTCCGGCTGCAGAGCCGCCCGCCCAACCAGGAGGGGCTGGGCGAGCTGACGCTGCGGGACCTGGTCCGCCAGGCGCTGCGGATGCGGCCCGACCGGCTGGTGGTCGGAGAGGTGCGCGGGGCCGAGGTCGCGGACCTCCTGGCCGCCCTCAACACCGGCCACGAAGGAGGCTCCGGGACCGTCCACGCCAATACCGCCGCGGACGTGCCGGTCCGACTGGAGGCGCTCGGCTCGCTGGCCGGGCTGGACCGGGCGGCCCTGCACAGCCAGCTCCGGGCCGCACTGGACGTGGTGGTGCACCTCGTGCGGGAGCCCGCCACCGGCAGACGGCGGGTCGCCGAGATCCACACCCTGGCCGGTGACCGGCACGGACTGGCCGTCACCACCCCCGCGGTGACGTTCACGACGGACGGCGGCACGGTCCCGGGGCCCGGCTGGGAGCGGCTGACCCGGGTGCTCGCCGGCCGCGGGGTGCGGCTCGCCGGAGGCCCGGCGTGACGGCGGCCTCGGCGGAGGCGGTGTTCGTCCTACTGCTGTGCGGATGCGTGGCGGGCGCACTGCTGATGCCCGGGACGTGGAGCGGGAGAGACCGAGGAGAGGTTGGTGACGGACATGACGGTTGACCGGGTCGAACTCTGCTGGACGACGGCGCTCTGCGGAGCGGCGACGGCCGGATGGTGGCGCCTGCAGCGGCAGTTCGCGGGGGTCCGGCGGACCAGGGGGATGCTCGGCGGGCTCGGTGAGGTCGGCGGGTTCGGCGGAGCCGGTGGGTTCGACGGCGGTGGGTGGGGTCGACGGCCCCGGCCGCGGGCCGTGGCGCTGCTCGGCGGCCGGGCGGGCAGGCTCTGGCGGAGTGTCCGCGGTGCACCCGAACTGCTGCTCCTGCCCGGCGGGTTGGCGGCCTGCTGGGTGACGGTGTCGCCCGTCCCCGTGCTGGCCGCCGGGCTGGCCGTCCTGCCGGTACGGCGGTGGCGGCTGCGGCGGGCGGCGGCGGTCGAGGCCGGGCTGCGGGCGGCCGCGGTGGTGGAGCTCTGCGCCGCTCTGGCGGGAGAGCTTCGCAGCGGGGCGACTCCCGAACAGGCCCTGCACCTGGTGACCACGCGGATCGCCGCCGACCGCGCCGAGCTGAGCCGGATCGGTCAGGAGCCGGTCGCCCGGCTCGCGGCCGGACGGTACGGCGCGGACGTGCCCGCCGCGCTCCGGCTGCTCGCCGAACTGCCGGGCGGCCGCGGGGCGGCCGCCGTGGCCGCCTGCTGGCGGGTCGCCTCCGACGGCGGGAGCGGGCTGGCGGCCGGGCTCGACGGGGTGGCCGAGGCGCTGCGCGTCGAACGGTCGCTGGCCGAGGAGATCGCCGCCGAACTGGCGGCGCCGCGCACCACGATCGCGGTGCTGGCCGGGTTGCCGTTCGCGGGGCTGCTGCTCGGTGCGGCGATGGGTGCCCGGCCGTTGGACGTCCTGCTCCACACGTCCGCCGGGCTGGCCTGCCTGGTGGCGGGGGCGGCCCTGGAGGGGCTCGGACTGGCCTGGACGGCGCGCATCGTCCGGTCGGCGGCAGAGGGGGCGCTGGAAGCCCCTCCGGAGGGCGGGCCGCCCGTCGAGGGGCGGCCGGAGGCCGGCGACGGGTGGAGGTGCGGGATCTCCCGCACCCGGGTGCGGGAGGGGCGGCCGAGCGGATCGTTCCGACGGGAGGCGATGTCGTCGTGACGCGGACGGCGGACTGGGCCTACGCCGTGGCGCCCGTGGCCGCGGTCGGCGCGATGGTCCACGGCGAATGGCGCGCACGACGGGCGGAGCGGAGGCGGTCGGCGGCCTGGGCCGGTCCGGCAGGCCCTCCGGCGGGGCGCCCGGTGGGCCGGTGGACCGGCCCGGTCGGTCGGCGGCCACCGGTACGGTCCGGCCGGTGGCGGCCGGGCGGCGGGAAACGCGGCCGGGAAGCGGCCGGGAAGGCCGCCGGGGGCTCCGCCCGGGCGGAGCGGGTGCGGCGGGCAGCGGCGGCGGCCACCGCCGGGATCGGCGCGGCCGTGTTCCTCGGGGGCGGCGTCGGACTGGTGGCCGGCGGGCTGCTGACGGCCGGGCTGTGCCGGTGGCTGCCGCGGGCCCGCTCCCCGGCGGAGCGACGCGCCCTGGAGGACGAGCGGCGGCTGGTCCGGCAGCTGCCGCTCACCGCCGAACTGCTGGCCGCCTGCCTGGGCTCGGCGGCCTCGCCCGCCGAGGCCGTCGCGGCGGTCGGCCGGAGCCTGGGTGCCCCGATGGGCCCGAGACTGACGGCCGCGGCGGCTGAACTCGCCCTGGGGACGGCGCCGGAGCACTGCTGGAGCAGGTTGGGCCGGGAGCACCCCGCGCTGGCGCCGCTGGCCCGCTGCATGGTCCGGACGAGCCTCAGCGGGGCCCCCGCGGCGGGGGCGCTCACCGGGCTGGCGGAGGGACGACGGGCGGAGGCCGTCCGGGCGGCGCACACCCGGGTGCGCAGGGCGGGCGTGCTCGCCACGGCGCCGCTCGGGCTCTGCTTCCTCCCGGCCTTCGTCCTGCTCGGCGTGGTCCCGGTGGTGGTGGGCCTCACCGCCCGCTTCGCCCAGGCCATGTGACGGATCGTCCTGTTGTTTCCGCTCGGCCCGCCCGGCCGAGCGGCGCCGGCTGCGACGGCGGCGGCCCTGGCCACCGCCGTCGCAGCCGACCGGATCGGAACCGAAATCGACTCAAGGGGAAAACCATGGATGCAGTGATGGACGCAGTGCTCAAGCCCACCGCGGTCGCGGGAGGTTCGCCCGCTCGGAGGGCGCGGTTGTACCGGCGCCGGGGCCGCTGGGTGGTCCGCCGGATCCTGCGGGCGGTCCGGGCGAGGGCCGGCTCCGACGCCGGGATGACCACGGCGGAGTACGCGGTCGGGACCCTCGGGGCGTGTGCGCTGGCCGCCGGGCTCTACAAGGTGGTGACCAGTCCGGCCGTCCTCGGTGCGCTGACCGACGTCCTGGACCGAGCGCTCCATGCGACCTGACGGGCAGTGCGCGGGGCGGCGGGTGAGGCCGTTGCGGGGCGGTCGGACCGGACGGTTCCGGCGGCGGGGCGACGGCGGTTTCGTCACCGCCGAGACCGCCGTCGCGCTGCCGGCGTTGGTGGTGCTGGCCGCGATGCTGGTCTGGGCCGTGCTCGCGGCGGCCGCCCAGCTCCGCTGCGTGGATGCGGCGCGGGTGGGGGCCCGGGCGGCCGCGCGCGGCGAGGCGGACGCCGCCGGGATCGCCCGGGCGGCCGCTCCGCCCGGGGCGGAGGTCCGGGTCGAGCTGATGGCGGACACCGTCCGGGTGGCCGTGGACGCGCCGTCCGCGGCGCCGGGCAGGCTCGCGGGCGTGCTCTCGGTGCGGCTGGGCGCGGCCGCCGTGGCGGCGCGGGAGGACACCCTGCGGGGCGGGGAGGGAGGTGCCGGTCCGTGGCCCGGCTGACGGGGTTGACGGGGCTGACGGCCGTCGCGGCGGTGGTGCGCCGTGCGGCGCGGCTCCGGTTCGGTCGGTCGCGGGTGCTCGGTGGCAGGTCCGACACCGGGTCCGGGACGGTCTGGCTGGTGGTGTGCGCGCTGCTGGGCTGTGCGGCGTTCACCGTCGTGCTGTCGGCGGGTGCGGTGGTCGGCGCGCGGCACCGGGCGGAGTCCGCCGCCGACCTGTCGGCGCTCGCGGCGGCCGGCGGGTTGCTGCTGGACACGGACGGCGGCTGCGGCCGGGCCGGTGCCGTGGCGGCCGCGCAGTCGGCCACCGTGGTCTCCTGCTCGGTGGACCGGGAGGCGGACGCCGTCGAGGTCGTGGCGGAGGTACAGGTCACCGGGCTGCCGCTCAGGCTGCCCGTCGGTCCGGCCAGGGCCCGGGCGCGGGCAGGACCGGTCCGGGCCGCGGTCGCCCCGACGGACGAGGACGCGCGTGCCGCGGTCGGCGAGCCGGTCACCCCGGCACCCGACCCGGCCGTCCGGGGCGCCCGGACCGGAGGGACGGACTCATGACCCCCCGGTCGCGCGGTCTTCCCCGGGCTCCTCGGCCGCCTTCCCGTCCGTTCCCGCCTCCGTTCCCCCGTCCGGACGCCCGGTCGTCGCTGCCGGCGCACCCGTGAGCAGCACGTCCAGCAGCCGGACGGCGGCCGCCTTGTCCAGCGGGTCGTTCCCGTTGCCGCACTTGGGCGACTGCACGCAGGAGGGGCAGCCGCGCTCGCACTCGCAGGCCGCGATCGCCTCCCGGGTGGCCGTGAGCCACTGGAAGGCCCGCTGGAAGCCCCGTTCGGCGAAGCCGGCGCCGCCGGGGTGGCCGTCGTAGACGAACACGGTGGGCAGGCCGGTGTCGGGGTGGAGCGGTACCGAGACGCCGCCGATGTCCCAGCGGTCACAGGTGGCGAAGAGCGGGAGCAGGCCGATCGAGGCGTGTTCGGCGGCGTGGGCGGCACCGGGGAGCTGGTCGACCGGGATGTCCGCGTCGAGGAGCTGGTCCTCGGTGACGGACCACCAGACGGCCCGGGTGCGCAGGGTGCGGGGCGGCAGGTCGAGCTTGCTCTCGCCCATGATCTCCCCGGTGGAGATCCGCTTCCGGAGGTAGCCGACCACCTGGTTGACCACCTCGACCGAACCGAAGCTGAGCCGGCCCTCGCCCCACTCGACGGTGGTGTCGGTGGAGAGCACCGAGATGGAGGTGATGTCGCGCGCCGCGGTCGTGTAGGGCGGGTCGGCGGGCTCCACCAGGGCGACCGAGTTGTCGAGGTCGAACTCCCGGACGAGGTAGCTGCGGCCCCGGTGGAGGTGGACGGCTCCGGTGTGGACGGTGGTGTGGGCGGCGGAGGCGTCCACGGTGCCGAGCAGCCGACCGGTCGGGGCTTCGACGATCTGCACCGGGTTGCCCCCGTTGCCGCGCAGGTCGACGCCGTCGGCGGCCCGTTCGCGGCGGGTCCAGTACCAGGCGTCGCCGCGCCGGCGGAGTAGTCCGCGCCGTTCCAGTACCGGCAGCAGCGGTGCGGCGGAGGGGCCGAACAGCTCCAGGTCGGTATTGGTGAGCGGGAGCTCGGCGGCGGCCGCGCACAGGTGCGGGGCGAGGACGTGCGGGTTGTCCGGGTCCAGGACGGTTGCCTCGACAGGGGTGGCGAACAGCGCCTCCGGGTGGTGCACGAGGTAGGTGTCCAGCGGGTCGTCCCGGGCGATCAGGACGGCTAGGGCGCCCTGGGCCTCGCGCCCGGCGCGTCCGGCCTGCTGCCAGAGGGAGGCCCGGGTCCCGGGGTAGCCGGCCATCAGTACGGCGTCCAGGCCGGAGATGTCGACACCGAGCTCCAGAGCGGAGGTGGACGCCAGACCGAGCAGTCGACCGGAGTGCAGGTCGCGTTCCAGGGCACGGCGTTCGTCGGCGAGGTAGCCGCCCCGGTAGGCGGCCACCCGGTCGGCGAGCGGCCGGCCGAGCTGGTCCTGGGTCTGCAGCGCGACCAGTTCGGCGGAGCGGCGGGAACGGACGAAGACGACGGTGCGGGTCTCCCGCTCGACCAGGTCGGTCAGGAGGTGGGCGGCCTCGGCGGTGGCGGTCCGGCGGACGGGTGCGCCGTGCTCGCCGACGTTCTCGGTGAGCGGTGGCTCCCAGAGTCCGAACACCATCGGTCCGCGCGGGGAGGCGTCCTCGGTCACCGCGTCGGCGGGCAGACCGGTGAGCCGCCGCGCGGTGACGGCCGGGTCGGCGGTGGTGGCGGAGGCGAGCAGGAAGGTGGGCGTGGAGCCGTACCGGGCGCAGATCCGGCGCAGCCGTCGCAGGACCTGGGCGACGTGCGAGCCGAACACGCCCCGGTAGCTGTGGCACTCGTCGATCACGACGTAGCGCAGGGTCTTGAGGAAGGAGGACCAGCGGGCGTGGGCGGGCAGGATGCCGCGGTGCAGCATGTCCGGGTTGGTGAGGACGTACGAGGCGTACTGGCGGACCCACTCGCGTTCCTCGGGTGGGGTGTCGCCGTCGTAGAGGGCGGCCCGGACCCTGGGCGGGGCGAGGTCCGCGGCCCGTCGGCGCTGGTCGGCCGCCAGTGCCTTGGTGGGGGCGAGGTAGAGCGCGGTGGCGCCACGCCCGTTGCGGGCCTCGGTTCCGTCCAGCAGATCGGAGAGCACGGGCGCCAGGTAGCCGAGGGACTTGCCCGAGGCGGTACCTGTGGCGATCACCACAGTATGGCCGGATTTGGCCAGGTTCATCGCTTCTGCCTGATGGGCCCACGGGCGTTCCACGCCCAGGGCCCGGGCGGAGGCGACGATCTCGGGCCGGATCCAGTCGGGCCACGGTGAATAGCGGGCGGCCCGGGCGGGAAGGTGCTCCGTATGGGTGAGCCGGTCCGACCGCCCGCGGGTGGTGGACAGGGTCGTGAGCAGTGCCTCGGGCAGGCTGTGACGCGGCGGCATGAGGACCCAGTGTGTCACCGGAGTGACGCAGAATCGCCCCAAGCCATCGTGCGGTCATGGTCGCAGGTGGTTGAATGTGGCCGTGACGGCCGTACGGCCGGGGGTCGCAGCGCCGAGGCTTGCCATGCATTCGCCGGGTGTGCCCGGGGCTTGTGACCATGCGGTGGCGGCCGTCCGGCCGAAGATCGCAATGACGTAGCAAGGCAAGGTGCTGGAGGTTCCGTGGACCTGTCCCTGTCGACCCGTACAGTCGGCGATCGCACGGTCGTCGAGGTTGGCGGCGAGATCGATGTGTACACCGCCCCGAAGCTGCGCGAGCAGCTGGTCGAGCTCGTCAACGACGGCAGCTACCACCTCGTCGTCGACATGGAGGGCGTGGACTTCCTGGACTCCACCGGCCTCGGCGTGCTGGTGGGCGGTTTGAAGCGGGTGCGCGCCCACGAGGGTTCCCTGCGACTGGTCTGCAACCAGGAGCGCATCCTCAAGATCTTCCGGATCACCGGCCTGACCAAGGTCTTCCCGATCCACAACTCGGTGGACGACGCGGTCAACGCGACCGACTGACCGGACTGACCCGGCCGGGCCGGCCATCCGTGGCCGTCCCGCCCGATCCTTACGCGTCCGGGAGCCGGGGCCCGCTCTTCGCGGCCCCGGCCCGTCCGGCCGTCCCGGGGCCGGTGGACGTCGGCCCGCAGGGGCCGTGTCCCGGGCCCCGGTCGGAGACCCCGAGGGGGAGAGATGGCAACCGTCGAACTTCGATTCAGTGCGCTTCCCGAGCACGTGCGTACGGCCCGGCTGGTCGCCGCGGCAGTCGCCAGACGAGCGGGGGTCGACGAGTCGGTGCTCGACGAGGTGCGCCTCGCCGTCGGTGAGGCGTGCTCCCGAGCGGTCGGCCTGCACCAGCGTGGTGGCATCGGCGGCGCGGTGCGGGTGGCGCTCATCGACCAGGAGAAGCGTTTCCTCATCGAGGTCGAGGACGAGGCCGGTCTCGACACCGTCCCGACCGCCGCCGGTTCGGCGGAAGGCATCGACCCGGACGAGGACACCCTCGGTCTCGCGGTGCTCACCGGACTGGTCGAGGACCTGGAGGTCACCAGCGGTACCGGCGGCGGCCTGATCCGCATGAGCTGGCCGGTCTCGGTCGACGCCCTCGCGGTCTGACGTCCGGCAGGTAGCTCCGGCGGGGTCGGTCCCGGCGGGGTCGGTCCCGGCCCCGCGCGACTGTCGGGCACCGGTATCCGGATGCCTGGCGCCGGCGGCCGGACCCGGGCGAGCGGACACCGACCGTAAGTCGTCGGCGCCGTCCACCGAAACCGGACAACCGGACACCTGAGGCCTCGGACGCCTCCGACACCTCGGACGAGCAGTCCCTGCGGGCCTTCGAGCGGGAGGCCCCTTCCGGTGCGCCGCCGTACATCCCGAACGCGTGCGCGCCTCCTCCGCATGCCGTGCCCGAGTGCTCCGCCGCGCCCGTCACCGCGCCCGTTGCCCCGCCCCTCCGACGGCCGCCGGAACGCCGGAACGCCGGAGCGGCGGTGCGGGCGGGAACCGGGGGGCGTACGGGGCCGTGTAGGTTCGCTGTTCGACGACCGAAACCGAAAGGGCTTCTCCCGGTGAACAAGCGACTGCTGGCCGTACCCGCGCTCGGCGCGCTGCTCGCGTTCGGCGCCGTCGGCTGCGGCGACAACAGCAAGCAGCTGGAGTCCTGGGCCGCGAACGTGTGCGGCTCGGCCAAGGACCCGATCGCCCAGGCGCAGACCGCCCTCGCGGACACCGGCCAGGTGAAGACCGGAGAGGTTCCGGCCGACCTCCAGAAGCGCCTCTCGGCGGACATCGGGCGGCTGGCGAAGACCAACCAGGACATCGCCGCGGCCATCGACGGCGCCGGGGCGCCCAAGGTGGACGACGGGTCCACCCTGCAGAAGGACACCGTCGCCGAGCTCAACAAGGCGGCCGACGGCTACCTGGAGGTCCAGAAGAAGCTGGACGCGCTGCCCAACGGCGACCAGGCGAAGTTCGCGGACGGGCTGCGCAGCGTCGCCGACCAGGTCCAGCAGCTGGCCTCGCTCTCGACCCAGGCGCAGGGCAAGCTGCAGCGCGGTGAACTGGGCGCGGCGATGGCCAAGCAGGAGGGCTGCAAGCCGGGCACGCCCGGCGCCGCTCCGGCGGCCGGGTCCACCGGCACCCCGACCGGCACGCCGACCGCCCCGCCGGCGGGCGCACCGGCGGACGGCGCGAGCCCGGCCGCCAGCCCCGCCGCGACGGACCCCGCCGCCACCCAGCCGCCCGCCGACCCCGCTCCCTCGGCGAGCTGACGGACCGCACCGGACCGGCAGCCGGAACAGAACCGCAGAGCCCGACCCGCAGAGTCCGCAGAACCTGCAACCTGCAGCACGTCCCCTCCCCTCGGCCGACCGGCCGGGGGGCGTTCGTGCTGCCCGGGCCGGTCGGGCCGGAGGCGCGCCGGGACCGGGCCGGGACCGCGCCCCCGCAGGTCTCCCCGCAGGTCCCGCCGCGGGGCCGCCGAGGGGGAGCGGGGGCGCCCGGGCGGGGGACAATGGCGGGGTGATCAGTAGCCCCGTTCTCGACCCGACCCGCCTCGCCAAGCTGCGCGAGGCGCTGCTCGCAGCCTCGTACACCGCCGACGGCTGCCTGGACCTGCTCGGGCCCACCGGGTACGCCGCACTGGCCCGCAGCGAAGCGGTGCCGGCGCTGCGGGCGACCCGCGGCGGCAGCCCGCTGGAGACGCTGGTGCGGCTCTTCCTGCTGCAGCAGCCCGTGCCGTACCAGGCGGCCGCCGCCGCGCTGCCCGTCGAGGACTGCCTGGCCGACGGCTGGCTGCGTCCGGACGGCGATCTGGTGCGGGCCACCGTGGACGTCCGCCCGTACGCGGACGAGGTCGCCGGGCTGCCGAGCGCGGACGCCTGGGTGGTCTCCGACCTGGGCTGTGCGGTCGGCGGCGCGGGCGGTATCGGTTCCGGGGAGACCGCGCACGGCGTGGCCCGGAAGGACCTGGTGCTCGGGGTGGGGGGCGCGTCCACCACGCTCGCCAACCTCACCGTGCGCCGACCGGTGAGGTCCGCGCTGGACCTCGGTTCGGGCTCCGGGGTGCAGGCGCTGCACGCGGCCCGGCACGCCCAGCGGGTCACCGCCACCGACGTCAACGCGCGGGCGCTGCGCTTCACCGAGCTGACACTGGCGCTGTCCGGGTTCGAGGCCGCCGAGACCGCGGAGGGCAGCCTCTTCGAGCCCGTCGGGGAGCGGCGGTTCGACCTGATCGTCTCCAACCCGCCGTTCGTGATCTCGCCGGCCGGCCGGTTCACCTACCGGGACGGCGGGATGGCCGGCGACGACCTCTGCCGGAGCCTGGTCCGCTCCGCCGCCGATCACCTGGAGCCCGGCGGTTACTGCCAGTTGCTGGCCAACTGGCAGCACGTCAGGGGCGAGGACTGGCGCGACCGGGTGTCCGGCTGGGTCGCGGGCACCGGCCTGGACGCGTGGATCGTCCAGCGCGAGGTGCAGGACGTCGCCCAGTACGCCGAGCTGTGGCTGCGGGACGGCGGTGACCACCGTGGTCCCGGCGGGGACTACCAGGCCCGGTACGGGGAGTGGCTGGACGCGTTCGAGGCGGGCGGGGTCGAGGGCATCGGGTTCGGCTGGATCACGCTGCGCGCGGGCGGCGCCGAGCGGCCGACCGTCCGGGTGGAGGAGTGGCCGCACCCGGTCGAGCAGCCGCTCGGCCCGCACATCGAGGAGTGGTTCGACCGGCAGGACTTCCTGCGGACGCACGACGACGCGGGCCTGCTGGCGGCCCGGTACGTGCTGGCCGACGAGGTGGTCCAGGAGCAGGTCGGCGCGCCCGGGGCGGAGGACCCGGAGCACGTGGTCCTGCGCCACAACCGGGGCATGCGGCGGGCCACCAAGGTGGACACGGTGGGAGCCGGGTTCGTCGGGGTGTGCGACGGGACGCTGTCGGCGGGCGAGATCGTGGACGCGATCGCGCACCTGCTCGGCGAGGACCGGGTGGTGCTGCGGGACCGGGTGCCGGAGTCGCTGCGGCTGCTCACCGAGCAGGGATTCATCCGCCCGGTGGCCTGATCGCGCCCCCTCGCGACCCTCACGAACCCGGGCATCCCCGGCCCTAGGACCCCTCACGAACCCGGGCATCCCGGGCCCTGTCGGTTCACCTCTCCGTGTCCCCCGGTTCGCCGGTCGGACTCCTTGCGGCTGCCCCGCGTTGGCCCCCGGCTGTGAGTCTCTGTCCACAGGCTGTGGACAGGGCTGGGGGCTCGGGGTGGAGACGACGACGGCGACGGCCGGGGGCCTGATACTTGCCCTCTTCGGCGGCGCACTCCTGTTCTGGTGCGCCGCCGAAGTGCGCCTTCGCCACCGGACGCGCCGTCGGGGCGTGGCGGCGGTGGCGACGGTGGTCACCGAGTCCGATCCGCACGGCGGACTCGACAGCGCGCCCCTGCTCTCCTTCTCCGCACCCGCCGGGTACTCCGCGCAGGCCGACGCCCCGGCGGGGCCGGGCCGGCTCGGCGGGGTGGTGCTGACCCGGCCGCGCGGCCACACTCCGCTGCGCCGCCCGGCCGGGCTCTCGCCCGGTGCGTCCGTCCGGATCTCGTACGACCCGCGCCGGCCCCGGCTGGCGGTGCTGGCGGCGGAGGAGACGCCCCGGGCGGTGGTGGCCGACCTGCTGTGGACGGCGCTCGGCCTGGGCTGCCTGGCCGCGGGCGCGATCCTGCTGGCCGCCGCCTCCTCGCTCTGAGGGCCCGGCGGCGGCCCCGCCCGGGACGGCCGCCCTAGGCCCCGCGCACCACCGCTCACCATCGCGAACCACCGCTCGACACCGCCCGACGCGGTGCCGGCCGGTCGCCCGCGCGCAACTCTCTCGTGGCCGGTCCCGGCCATCGAGCCCTCCGTAGCCCCGCAGCCCCGGTAGCCCCCGCAGTCCCTGGGCCCCCGCGCCCACCGAGCCCCGCCTCCGGCCGGCGCAGGTCGCCCGGAATCTCCGTTGACAGATCTTGAAATCCGTCATTCCATCCTTCGGAACCCGCCGAAGCCCCCTCCGCAGGGCGCGATCCTCCGTCGTCGGGTTACCGTTCGAGTGGCGTCGGTCGGCCTTGCCGGTGAAAAAGCGGGATCCGTCCGTTTGACAAGGGTGGCCGGGGTACGGTCACACTCCGCTGGTGGGGTCGTCGTACAGCGGCAGCCCCCGGGACGGTGGAGGGGTCGGGCGGAGCGCAGCCCGTGCTGCCCGCGCCGACCAGCTCACGTAACGACCGGGAGAGAAGAGCGAAGGTGTCCCCGAGCAGCGAGACCGCGCACGGACAGCGACTCGTCATTGTCGAGTCGCCGGCCAAGGCGAAGACGATCAAGGGCTACCTTGGCCCCGGCTACATCGTCGAGGCGAGCGTCGGGCACATCCGCGACCTGCCGAGCACGGCGGCCGAGGTCCCCGACAAGTACACCGGCGAGGTGCGCCGCCTCGGCGTCGACGTGGACCACGACTTCGCGCCCATCTACGTCGTCAACGCTGACAAGAAGTCCCAGGTCAGCAAGTTGAAGTCGCTCCTCGCCGAGTCCGACGAGCTCTTCCTCGCCACCGATGAGGACCGCGAGGGCGAGGCCATCGCCTGGCACCTCCAGCAGGTGCTCAAGCCCAAGGTGCCGGTGCACCGGATGGTGTTCCACGAGATCACCAAGGCCGCCATCCAGGAGGCGGTCGCCAACCCGCGCGAGCTGAACCAGCGCCTGGTCGACGCCCAGGAGACCCGCCGCATCCTCGACCGCCTGTACGGCTTCGAGGTCTCGCCGGTGCTCTGGAAGAAGGTCATGCCGAAGCTCTCGGCCGGCCGCGTGCAGTCGGTCGCGACCCGGCTGGTCGTCGAGCGCGAGCGCGAGCGGATGGCCTTCCGCTCGGCCTCGTACTGGGACCTGGTCGGCACCTTCGGGACCGGCCGCACCCCGGCCGACGCGGCGAACCCGGAGACCTTCGGCGCCCGGCTCTCGGCCGTCGACGGCAAGCGGATCGCCAGCGGCCGCGACTTCGGCCAGGACGGCCGCCTCAAGGCCGGCAGCACCGGCACCCTGCACCTGGACGAGCAGGCCGCCCGCGCGCTGGCCGTCGCCCTGGAGCAGACGGCGTTCTCGGTGCGCGGCGTCGAGTCGAAGCCGTACCGCCGCTCGCCGTACGCGCCGTTCCGCACCACCACGCTCCAGCAGGAGGCCAGCCGCAAGCTGGGCTTCGGCGCCAAGCGGACCATGCAGGTGGCCCAGAAGCTGTACGAGAACGGCTTCATCACCTATATGCGCACCGACTCGACCACGCTGTCCGAGACGGCCATCAACGCCGCCCGTGCGCAGGTCACCCAGCTGTACGGGGCCGACTACCTGCCGGACGCGCCGCGCACCTACGCCTCCAAGGTGAAGAACGCGCAGGAGGCGCACGAGGCGGTCCGCCCGTCCGGCGACCGGTTCCGCACCCCCGCCGAGACCGGCCTGAGCGGCGACGACTTCCGGCTCTACGAGCTGATCTGGATGCGCACCGTCGCCTCCCAGATGAAGGACGCGGTCGGCCAGTCGGTCACCGTGAAGGTCGGCGGCCGCGCCGCGGACGGCCGGGACGTCGAGTTCTCCGCCTCCGGCAAGATCATCACCTTCCACGGCTTCCTCAAGGCCTACGTCGAGGGCGCCGACGACCCGAACGCGGAGCTGGACGACCGCGAGCGCCGGCTGCCGCAGGTCACCGAGGGCGACCCGCTGGCCGCCGAGCAGCTCACCCCCGAGGGCCACGCCACCAAGCCGCCGGCCCGCTACACCGAGGCCTCGCTGGTGAAGGAGCTGGAGGACCGGGAGATCGGCCGCCCCTCCACCTACGCCTCGATCATCGACACCATCATCGGCCGCCGCTACGTGTTCAAGAAGGGGACGGCGCTGGTGCCGTCGTTCCTCTCCTTCGCCGTGGTCAACCTGCTGGAGAAGCACTTCGGCCGGCTCGTCGACTACGACTTCACCGCGAAGATGGAGGACGACCTCGACCGGATCGCGGCCGGCGAGGCGAAGTCCGTGCCGTGGCTCAAGCGCTTCTACTTCGGCGAGGGCGCCGGCGAGGGCGTGGCCGCGGGCGGCGCCGCCGAGGCCGGCAACGGCGACGGCGACCACCTGGGCGGTCTGAAGGAGCTGGTCACCGACCTCGGCGCGATCGACGCCCGGGAGATCAGCTCGTTCCGGATCAGCGACGGGATCACCCTGCGGGTCGGCCGCTACGGCCCGTACGTCGAGCGCGCCTCCGAGGTCGAGGGCGAGCCCGGCCAGCGCGCCGACATCCCGGACGACCTGCCGCCGGACGAGCTGACCGTCGAGCTGGCCGAGGAACTGCTGGCCCGGCCCAGCGGCGACTACGAGCTCGGCCCGGACCCGGTCAGCGGCAACATGCTGGTGGCCAAGGACGGCCGGTACGGCCCGTACGTCACCGAGATCCTGCCCGAGGGGACGCCCAAGACGGGCAAGAACGCCGTCAAGCCGCGGACCGCCTCGCTGCTCAAGACGATGGCGCTGGACGCCGTCACCCTCGACGACGCGCTGAAGCTGCTCTCGCTGCCGCGCGTGGTCGGCGTGGACCCGGAGGGCGTGGAGATCACCGCGCAGAACGGCCGCTACGGCCCGTATCTCAAGCGCGGCACCGACTCCCGCTCGCTCACCAGCGAGGACCAGATGTTCACGGTCACGCTGGAGGAGGCGCTCGCGATCTACGCGCAGCCCAAGCAGCGCGGCCGCGCCGCCGCCGCGCCGCCGCTCAAGGAGCTGGGTACCGACCCGGTCAGCGAGCGTCCGGTGGTGGTCAAGGACGGCCGCTTCGGCCCGTACGTGACCGACGGCGAGACCAATGCGACGCTCCGTAAGGACGACGAGGTCGAGACCATCACCCCGGAGCGCGGCTACGAGCTGCTCGCCGAGAAGCGGGCGCGCGGACCGGTGAAGAAGACCGCGAAGAAGGCCCCGGCCAAGAAGGCGGCGGCCAAGAAGACCGCGGTGAAGACCACCACCACGAAGACCGCGGCGGCCAAGACGGCGGCGAAGAAGACCACCACCAAGGCCGCGGCCAAGAAGACGACGACGGCCAAGAAGGCCGCCGCGGGCAAGACCGCCGCCACCGACGAGGGCTGACCCGCAGTCGGCGGCCCCGGGCCCGCGTCCGCTCCGGCGGCGCGGGCCCGGTTCGTTCGCGGGCAACCCGCGACGAGGGTGTGCGCACTCTGTCACAACCCTGCGATGGCGCCCGTCCGGAGCCGCGCTCCCCTCTTTTGCGCCATGCGCCGACCGCTACGCTGACCGTATGACGAGCGAGGAGCAGCCCACCCCCAGCGCCGCCGAGGCCGCCAGAGCCGGCACGCCCGACCTGCCCGAGGTCGCGCCCGCCGGAACCACCGGCGAGCGGGTCCGCGCGCTGCTGCGGCTGCGCCCCTACCGCCGGCTCTGGACCACCCAGCTGATCAGCGGCACCGCCGACCGGCTCGGCCTCCTGGTGCTGCTCGCCCTCACGGTGGTCGCCACCGCGCTCGGCGGACAGTTCGGTGACCTGCCGCGCAGCCTCGCCTTCGCCGTCGCCGCGGTCTTCGCGGCCCGGCTGGCGGCCACCGGGCTGGTCGGCGCCGCCCTGCTCGGCCCGGTGCACGGGCTGCTCACCGGAAGGCTCGACCGGCGCTGGACACTGCTCGGCGCGGACGCGCTGCGCGCCGTGCTGATCGCCGTCGCCCCGTGGTGGACCGTCTGGCTGGGCGGCACCGGAGCGGAGCCCTCCGGCGCCGCGACCTGGGTGCTGCTCGCCACCGTCTTCCTGACCGGCGCCGCCGAACGGGTCTGGACGATCGGCAAGGCCGCGGCCGTCCCCGCCCTGCTGCCGCCCGCCAACCCCTTCGCCCCGCCGGCCGAGCGGCGCCCGTCCGCCGCCAACCTGGCCAGCGTCCGGACCCTGGACCACCGCACCGGCTGGGCCACCGTGCCGCTCGCCGCGGCCGCGCTCGTCGCGCTCACCCTGCTCGACAACGTCTTCGCGGCGCTCGGCTCGGACTGGCTGCGCGCCCACCAGACCACCTTCGCCGCCCTCGGCGCAGCCGCCCTGTTCGCCGTCTCGGCCGTCCGGATCCACCTCCAGGAGCTGCCCGGGGGCGTCGTCCCGGTGGCCCCGCACTCCCCGCTGCAGGGCCTGCGCGCGCCGACCGACGCCACCCCCGGCCCGGCCCTGGCCAAGGGCCGCACCGGCTCGGCGCCGTACTTCACCTTCGCGGTCGCCGCCGGGTACGCGGCGATGGCCGGCGTCTGCGCGCTGGCGCTGCTGACCGCCGTCGAGCACCGCGCCGGGCCGATCGGCTACGGCCTGCTGGTGCTCGCCGCCACCGCCGCCCCCGCGCTGGGCATCCGGCTCACCCGGGCGACCCTGCCCGCGCTCTCCCGCCGCAGGCTCCTCGCGCTCGCCCTGCTGACCGAGGGCGTCGCGCTGATCCTGGCCGGTTTGGTGCTGGACTTCGTGCTCGTCCTGCTGCTCACCGTGCTGGCCGCGCTGGCCGCCGGGATCGTCGTCGCCACCGGGCGCAGCCTGCTCGCCCAGGAGGTCGAGGAGGCCCGGCTGCCCAAGGTCACCGAGCACCTGTACGCGGTGCTGCGGGCCGTGGTCGGCGCCGCGCTGGTCGGTGTCCCGCTGATCGCCGCCGCCTACGGGGACGTCGAGTACGGCACGGTCGAGCCCGGCTCGTTCACCTTCATCCACGGCGGTGCGGCCCTCGCGGTCGCCACCGCCGGACTGCTCACCCTGGTGCTGGCGGCCGTCGTCCTGCTCCGGACCGACGACCGGCGCGGCACCGCCCCGTTCGGCCGGGACCTGCTGGACGCCCTGCGCGGCGCCACCGGTCCGGCGCCGCACCGCACCGAGGGCACCGGGTTCTTCATCGCCCTGGAGGGCGGCGACGGCGCCGGCAAGTCCACCCAGGCGCAGGCGCTCGCCGAGTGGATCCGCGGCAAGGGCCACGAGGTGGTGCTCACCCGCGAGCCCGGCGGCAGCCCGGTCGGGCAGCGGCTGCGCGGCCTCGTCCTGGACGTCGGCAACACCGGCCTCTCGCACCGCGCCGAGGCGCTGATCTACGCCGCGGACCGGGCCGAGCACGTCGAGAACGTCATCCGCCCCGCGCTGGCCCGCGGCGCGGTCGTGATCACCGACCGCTACATGGACTCCTCGATCGCCTACCAGGGCGCCGGCCGCGACCTGGCCGCCACCGAGGTGGCCCGGATCTCGCGGTGGGCGACCGGCGGGCTGCTGCCCGACCTGACCGTCGTCCTGGACGTCGACCCGACCCGGGCCCGGGAGCGGTTCACCGAGGCGCTGGACCGGCTGGAGTCCGAGCCGACCGAGTTCCACCAGCGGGTCCGGTCGGGCTTCCTGGCGCTCGCCGCCGCCGACCCGGCGCGCTACCTCGTCGTCGACGGCAGCCAGCAGCCCGGATTCGTCACCACCGCGATCCGCCACCGGCTCGACCGGGAGCTGCCGCTCTCCGAGCAGGAGAAGGCCGCCCGCGTCGAGCAGGAGCGCCTCGCCCGGGAGGAGGCCGAGCGGCGCGCCGCCGAGGAGGCCCGCAAGCGGGCCGAGGAGGAGGCCGCCGAGCGGAAGCGGCAGGAGGTGCTGGCGCAGCTCCGGGCCGAGCAGGCCGAGCAGGAGCGGCTGGCCAAGGAGGAGGCCGAGCGGGTCGCCGCCGAGGCGGCGCGCAAGGCGGCCGAGGAGGCCCGCAGGCGCGCGGAGGAGGAGGCGCGGAAGCAGGCCGAGGAGGAGGCCAGGCGGCGCGCCGAGGAGGAGGTGCGGCTGGCGGCCGAGGCCGCCGAGCGCAAGCGGCTCGCCGACGAGGCGGCCGCCCAGGCGGAGCTCCAGCGGCAGCGCGAGCTGGCGCGGGAGGAGCAGCGCCGCCGTGCCGAGGAGGCGCTGCAGCGGGCCGAGGAGGCCCGGCTGGCACAGGCCGCCGCGCTGGCGGCCGCGGCCGCTGCGGCCGCCGAGGCGGCCGAGCGGGCGGAGGCCGCGGGGCGTCCCGCTGCCGCGCCGGGCGATGCGGTGACCACCGAGCTGCGGGTCGTGAAGGACACGGGGGCGGTGGATCCGCGGGGACGCGGCGGCGAGGACGCGACGCAGGAGATCTCCGAGCGGGACCGTCGGGCGGCCGTCCGGGCGGCGGAGGCGGCGGCCGGTTCGGCCGGTGCCGGTGCGACGGGCGCCGGTTCGGCGGGCGACGCCGCGGCGACCACGAAGCTGCCGGTCGTCCCGGCCGCCCCGGCCGCCCCGGCCGTCCCGGTCGCTCCGGCCGCCCCCGCGGACGAGACGGCCGTCCTGCCCCGGGTCCCGGCGGACGACGCCGACGACCGGACCTCGGTGCTGCCCCGGATCGAGCCCGGCCGCCCGGACGAGGCGCTGCCGCCCGGCCTCTGGCGGGACGAGCGGTCCGCCGCCACCCCGCCCGCGGACCGGCCGGCGGAGCGTCCCGCGGACCGGCCGGTGGACAGCACGCGCGAACTGCCGGTGGTCGACCCGCGGCAGCCGCCCGCCACCGAGTCCCGGCCGAGGCCGGACTGGGCGGAGGAGACGCCGATGGACGACCTGCCGAGCCTCACCGACACCCTGCTCGGCTCCCGGGACGAGTGGGCCCGCTGGGGCGGTGACGGGACCGACCAGGGCACCCCGGGCACCCCGGCCGGTCCGGCCGGTCCGGTCCCGCCGGGCGGCGCGGACGGCCGGGCCGACGGACAGGACGGCGGCAAGGGCAAGGGCCGGCGCTGGGGCCGCCGGAGCTGACCGACCGCCGACCGCCGTGGGGGCCGGGGCCGGTACGGCCTGTACGGCCCGCGGGGTCGGCGCAGTACGACCGACGACGGGCGGTGCGGCCGGGGCAGTGCTCCGGCGGCGCCGCCCGCCGTCGTACCGGAGACGTATGCTCGACGGCGGGAGACGGCGCCGGGCCGCCGTCCGTCCGCGTCCCGGTCCCCACCGCCGGTCCGGACCGCTACCGGTCCGCGCCTCGGCGGCGCCCGTACCGGGGTGGAGTCCGTACCTAGCTTGGGAGCAGCAGTGGCCGTCTGGGACGACCTGGTGGGCCAGGACCGGGTGGTCGAGCAGCTGACCGCAGCCGCCCGGGCGGCCGGGGCGGCCGTCGCCGCCGGACGCGGGGCCGCGGCCGCGGCGGGCGGCAACGCCTCGCTGATGACGCACGCCTGGCTGTTCACCGGCCCGCCCGGGGCCGGCCAGACCACCGCCGCCCGCGCCTTCGCCGCCGCCCTCCAGTGCACCAGCCCCGACCTCGCGCTCGGCGGCACCCCCGGCTGCGGCTTCTGCGACGGCTGCCACACCGTGCTGGCGGGCAGCCACGCCGACGTGAAGTACGTCCGCACCGACGGCCTGTCGATCGGCGTCGGAGACATGCGCGACCTGGTGCTGCGCGCCTCCAGCTACCCGACCGGCGGCCGTTGGTCGGTGATCCTCGTCGACGCCGCGCACCGCCTCACCGAGGCCGCCGCCAACGCCCTGCTGAAGGGGGTCGAGGAGCCCTCCCCGCGCACCGTCTGGCTGCTCTGCGCGCCCTCCGTGCAGGACGTGCTGCCGACCATCCGCTCCCGCTGCCGCCTGCTGGTGCTGCGCACCCCGGCCGCCGAGGCCGTCGCCGACATGCTGGTCCGCCGGGACGGCGTCGAGCCCGGGACCGCCCGGGTGGCCGCGCTGGCCGGCCAGGGGGACATCGAGCGGTCCCGCCGCCTCGCCGTCGACGAGCAGGCCCGGACCCGCCGCGACGAGGTGCTGCGGATCCCGCTGGAGGTCGCCGACATCGGCGGCTGCCTGGCCGCCGCGCAGCGGCTGGTGGACACCGCCAAGGCCGACGCCGAGGCGCTCGCCGAGACCCAGGACGCCAAGGAGACCGACGACCTCAAGGCCGCCTACGGGGCGGCCGAGGGCAGCAAGGCGCCGCGCGGCATGGCCGGGGCGGTCAAGGAACTGGAGAAGCGGCAGAAGAGCCGGGCCACCCGCACCCGCCGCGAGACGCTGGGCGTCGCCCTGCTCGACCTGCTCGGCTTCTACCGGGACGTGCTCGCCATCCAGCTCGGCTCGACCGGCGCGCTGGCCAACGAGGACCAGCGGCCGGCGCTCGGCCGGGTCGCCCAGGCCGGTCCGCCGGAGTCGACGCTGCGACGGATGGAGGCCGTGCTGGCCTGCCGGCGGGCGCTGGACCGGAACGTCGACCCGCTGCTCGCCGTCGAGGCGATGACGGTGGCCCTGCGGGCGGGGTGAGCCCGGGGCTCCTGCGGGGCACCCGGGGGCCCCGGTGCCGCGGGTCCGCCCGCGGGTGATCCGCCGGCGGCCGCACGTCCGGGCCCGTACCCGGTGCCTCCGTGCCGGACCGCCCGGACCCGCGCGGGCTGCTCGCCGCCCCCTGAGCGGGCCGGGGCGCCGGGGCGGGGCATCGAGGCGGGGCCGTCCCGCGTACGGCTTCCCGCCCACCCGGCGTCCCACGTTCGAGTGAACGAGCGATACGCGCCGGGCACACCCGCGTGCGACCGCCGGGTCGTCTTGCACGCTGGGGGCCGACCGCGCCCCGGGACCGGGGCCGTCGCGTCCCGTACGGCGCCGGGCCCGACCGGCCGTCCGGCCCTCCCCGAGGTGGTGCGTCCCATGGTGAGTTCGCTTCTGGTCGTCCCCCTGCTGGCCGCCGCAGGGGGCGGGCTCTGGCTGGCCCGCAGCGCGCTGCTGCGCTGGCGCGACCTGCGGTCCGCCGAGACGTACGAGCTGACCGGCGACCAGCGGCCGGTGCTGGTGCGGGCGGCCGGGGCGATGTTCTGCGGGATCTGCGTCACCGTCCTGACCCTGCTGACGGCGCTGGGCGCGTTCGGCGAGCTGGTCGGACCCGGCGGGTCGGCCGGGTCGGGTACGTCGGCCGGTTCGGCCGGGTCGGCCGACGGCGGCGGGTCGGACCGCCAGGCCGCCCCGCCGGAGGCCGCGGGCGCCGCCCCGGCCCCCGCCGCCACCCCCGCCGTGGCCGCGGTGCCCGCGGAGGCTGCCGCCGCGCCCGCCGCGCCCGCGGCCCCCGCCCCGCCGCCGGTGGTCAGCCGGTTCGACAGTGTCGGGCGTCCGGGCGGCGGAGAACTGCTGCAGTCCGCCGTCCCCGGCCCGGACGGCCACCCGCGGAACGTCCGCGTCTGGCTGCCGGCCCAGTACGCCAAGGACCCGAACGCCCGCTTCCCGGTCGTCGTGATGCAGGCCGCCACTCCCGGCAAGACCGCCGACACCGAGGTGCCGGACGTCTTCGAGGGCCTCGCCTCCGCCGCCCAGACCGCCAAGGCCCGACCGTTCATCCTGGTCGCCCCGGAGGCGCCGATCGGCACCGGGTACCCCTGTGACCTGCTCGCCGCCGCCCCGATGGCCGTCGCCGACGACGCCGCGCTGCGCACCACCATCGCCGCCTCCTTCCGCACCCTGCCGCCCGGGCCGGCCACCTGGGGCACGCTCGGGGTCGAGGGCGGAGCGCCCTGCGCCGCGGCCGCCGGGCTGGCCCGCCCCGACCTCTACGGCGCGGCCGCCGCGGTCTCCGGCCGCTACGACACCGCCGCGCTCGCCCGGACCGGGGCCGAGGCGCCCGCCACCGCCACCCCCAAGCTGCTGCTCGCCGCTGGCAAGGCCGACACCGCCGGTCTCGACGCGGCCCGCAAGCTGCAGTCCACGCTGCACGCCGGCACCGGCGCCGCCGCCCGTGCCGAGGTGCGGATCTCCGACAACGCGCAGGACTACTCGGCCGACCGGATCCGGCTGCGCCTGGTCCGTCAGGCGGCGCAGTACCTCGGCGAGGCGCTCGCCAAGGCGTCCTGACCCGCCCGGACGGGCACTACGCTCTTCCCGGTACCGGGGCCCCGTCCGGGCCCCGTACCGGTACCCGGACGGCACTGAGGCCGCTCCGGGCGCGAACAGCCGAGGGGGTTCCGATATGCCGGCCGAGCTGCGGTCCGACCGCGAGCGGCGCGGGGGTGTCGTGGCCGCGGCCGCGCTGCTGGCGGCCGTCGGACTGGTGGCGGGGGGCTGCGGCCCGACCGGGACGGCCACCCCCGGCGCGGTCTCCTCCGACACGCTCCCGCCGGCCGGCGGCACGCCCTCCCCGCCCTCCCCGCTCTCCGCCGCCCCGACGGCACCGGCCCTCGCGGCCGACCGGCCCGGTGCCGCGCCGCTGGAACCGCTGCCCGCCGCCGTCCCGGCCGCGCTCGCGCCCTACTACGGGCAGCGGCCGACCTGGCGGCCCTGCGACGACGGCTACGAGTGCACCAGCTTCAAGGTGCCGCTGGACTACGACCACCCGGACGCCGGCGACCTCACCCTGGCGGCGGTCCGCGCGCCGGCCGTCCCCGGTGCCGCAGCCGGTTCCGGTTCCGGGGCCGGGGCCGGAGCGGGCGCGGCGGGCGGCGGCGGCCGGATCGGTTCGCTGCTGCTCAACCCCGGCGGCCCCGGAGCCTCCGCCATCGAGTACGTCGAGGGCGTCGCCCGGACGTACGACGGCGGTGTGCGGGCCCGCTACGACCTGGTCGGCGTCGACCCGCGCGGAGTCGGCCGCAGCGCCCCGGTCACCTGCCTGACCGGCGAGCGGATGGACGCGTACACCGCGGTCGACATCACCCCCGACGACCAGGCGGAGATCGACGCCCTGGTCGCCGCCGCCAAGGAGTTCGCCGAGGGCTGCCGCCGGTCGGCCGGGGACCGGCTCGGCCACCTGAGCACCGTCGAGGCGGCCCGCGACCTCGACGTGCTGCGGGCCCTGCTCGGCGACGAGCGGCTCAACTACGTCGGCAAGTCGTACGGCACCTTCCTCGGCGCCACCTACGCCGGACTCTTCCCGGGCCGGACCGGCCGGATGGTGCTCGACGGCGCGATGGACCCCTCGCTCGACGCGCTGGCCGGCAACCGCACCCAGGCGGGCGGCTTCGAGACCGCCTGGGCGGCCTTCGCCCGGGACTGCGTCAAGCGCGAGGACTGCCCGCTCGGCCGGACCGAGCAGCAGGCCGGCGAGGGACTCGCCGGCCTGTTCGCGGCGGTCGACGCCCGCCCGCTGCCGACCGCCGCCGGCCGCCGGCTCACCGAGTCGCTGGCCACCACCGGCGTCATCCAGGCCATGTACGCGGACTTCCTCTGGCCCGGGCTGCGCACCGCCCTCGCCGACGCCCGGGCCGGCGACGGCACCGGCCTGCTGAAGCTCTCCGACGCGTACTACGGCCGGGAGGCGGACGGCTCGTACCCCAACCTGATGTCCGCCAACACGGCCGTGAACTGCCTCGACCTGCCCGCGCCGTTCAGCGGCCCGGAGGACGCCGCGCGGGCGGTGCCGGACTTCGAGCGGGCCTCGCCGCGGTTCGGCCGCGACATGGCCTGGATGGCGCTGACCTGCACCTACTGGCCGGCCCGGTCCACCGGCGCGCCGCACACCGTCCGGGCCGCCGGCGCCACGCCGATCGTGGTCGTCGGTACCACCCGCGACCCGGCCACCCCGTACTCCTGGGCGCAGGCGCTCGCCGGACAGCTGGAGTCCGGGCGGCTGCTGACCTTCGACGGGGACGGCCACACCGCGTACGGCCGGCACGACGTCTGCCTCGACGGCGCCGTCAACCGCTACCTGCTGGGCGGTGAGGCACCGGAGGACGGAAAGCGCTGCGGGGCGTGACCCGGTCGGAACACCCGGCGGTGCCTTCTGCCGCCGCCCGGTGCGACGTTACGATGAGCGCCCCTCGCCCTCCCCGTCACCCCACCGGAGCCCCCCGTGCTCGGAGTCAACGACCTGGCGACGTACGTCCTCGGCGCCCTCGTCATCGTCCTCCTCCCCGGCCCCAACTCCCTCTACGTGCTGTCCGTCGCCGCCCGCAAGGGCGTCCGCACCGGCTACGCCGCCGCCGCCGGGGTCTTCGTCGGCGACTTCACCCTGATCAGCCTCACCGCCCTGGGTGCCTCCTCGCTCCTGAAGGCCAACCCGGCCGTCTTCGCGGTGGTCAAGTTCGGCGGCGCCGCCTACCTGCTCTGGATAGGCATCGGCATGCTCCGCGCCGCCCGCGGGCTCTGGCGCGAACACCGCACCGCCGGTGACGCCCCGGACCAGGCCGCGGCCGCCCCGGAGCCCACCGAGCGCCCGTTCCGCCGGGCCCTGGTGATCAGCCTGCTGAACCCCAAGGCGATCCTCTTCCTGCTCTCCTTCTTCACGCAGTTCGTGGACCCCTCCTACGGCAGCCCGGTGCTCTCCTTCGGCCTCCTCGGCGGCATCCTCCAGACCTTCAGCGTGCTCTACCTCTCCCTCCTGATCTTCGCCGGGACCACGCTCTCCGCCGCCTTCCGCCGCCGCAAGCGCCTCTCCGCGGGCCTCACCAGCGGCGTCGCCGCTCTCTTCGCCGGCTTCGCCGCCAAACTCGCCGTCTCCTCCGCCTGACCGCCCCCGCTCCACCCGGTACGGATCACCGCCGAAACCTGTGTAGACTGACCCGCGTTGCCGTCACTTCCGGCAGCGGTGCCGCCTTAGCTCAGTTGGCCAGAGCAACGCACTCGTAATGCGTAGGTCATGGGTTCGAATCCCATAGGCGGCTCTGTGGAAGCCCCAGGACTCACTCGCCGTGACCTGGGGCTTTTGCTTGTGGTGGGCGGGGTGGGGCGGTCGGGGGTCAGGCGCGGCCGGCGGCCCGTTGGGTGCGGCGGGCCAGGGAGTCGATGACCACGGCGGCCAGCAGGACGGCGCCGGTGATCATGAACTGGATGGCGTTGCTGAGGCCCTGGATGTTCATGCCGGACTGGATGGAGCCGATCACCAGGGCGCCGAGCAGGGCCGACCAGGTGGTGCCGCGGCCGCCGAAGAGGCTGGTGCCGCCGATGACCGCCGCCGCGATGGCGTTCATCAGCAGGTTGCCGCCGCCGGAGGTCTGACTGGCCGACTGGATCTGCGCGGCGAGGAAGAGGCCGCCGATGCCCGCCATGGTGGAGCAGATCATGAAGACGCTGATCCGGGTCCAGGAGATGTTGATGCCGGCCCGGCGGGCGCCCTCGATGTTGCCGCCGAGGGCGAACACCTGACGGCCGTAGCGGGTGCGGCGCAGCACGAAGTCCAGCACCACGATGAAGACCAGGAAGATCAGCAGGGCCAGCGGGAGCCCCTTGTACTGGTTGAGCGTGTAGGCCGCCAGGAAGGCGATGACCGCCAGGACCGCGGTGCGCAGGGCGATGTCGGCGGGCGGCCGGGAGGGCACTCCGGCGCGCTGGCGGCGGCGGGTGTCGACCAGTGAGGCGAGGAGGAACAGCACGACGCCGATCAGGGCCGCGCCGTACGCGGCGGCCTGCTGGCTGTAGATGGTGCTGTACAGCCTGGAGACGATGTCGTCGCCGGGGAGGTTGACCGTGCCGCTGGAGCCGAGGATCTGGAGCATGGCGCCGTTCCAGCCGAGGTTGCCGGCGAGGGTGACGACGAAGGCGGGCACGCCGACCTTGGCGAAGAACAGGCCCTGGATCAGGCCGACGACGGCGCCGCCGGCGACGGCCACGATCAGCGCCACCCACTGGTTGATCCCGTGGGTGACGCTCATGACCGCGAAGATCGCCGCGCACAGGCCGCTGACCGAGCCGACCGACAGGTCGATCTCGCCGAGCAGCAGGACGAAGACCACGCCGATCGCGATCATGCCGGTGCCGACGATCTGCTGCGACAGGTTGGAGAGGTTCTGCGCGGAGAGGAAGCTGCTGTTGAGGCTGCCGAACACGGCCCAGATCACGATCAGCGCCAGGACCACCGGCAGCGAGCCGAGCTCGCCGCTGCTGAGGCGGCGGCGGAACTCGCCCAGGTAGCCCTTGATGCCCTCCTGCCGGACGATCAGCCGGGGGTCGACGGCCGGGGTCGCCTCCGCGGCCACCGGGACGGGTGCGTTGACGCCGCCCTTGGGCATGCTGTCCTCGGGCAGCGGGACGTGGTGGCGGCCCTGGTCGCCGCCGGGCGTGTCGTTGCTCACTGGGTGCCCTCCGTGCCGCGGGCCTGCCGACGGGTCACGGCGTTGTCCGTGGCACCGGTGATGGCCGAGATGATCTGTTCCTGGGTGGTGGAGCGCCGGTCGAAGACGCCGTTGTTGCGTCCGAGGCGGAGCACCGCGACGGTGTCCGCGACCGCCATGACGTCCGCCATGTTGTGGCTGATCAGGATCACGCCGAGGCCGTTCTCGCGCAGCCGCTCGACGAGGTCGAGGACCTGGGCGGTCTGTTCGACGCCGAGCGCGGCGGTCGGCTCGTCCAGGATCACGACGCTGGGCGAGCCGATCAGTGCGCGGGCGATCGCCACCACCTGGCGCTGGCCGCCGGAGAGGGAGGCGATCGGGATGCGGACGCTGGGGATGCGGATGGAGAGGGTGTCCAGCAGTTCGCGGGAGCGCTTCTCCATCTCGACCTCGTCGAGCACGGTGAAGCGCCGGATCTCCCGGCCGAGGAAGAGGTTGCCGACCACGTCGAGGTTGTCGCAGAGCGCGAGGTCCTGGTAGACGGTGGCGATGCCCAGGTGCTGGGCGTCCTGCGGCCGGTGGATGGAGACCGGCCTGCCGTTCCACTCGATGACGCCCTCGTCCGGCTGGTGCACGCCGGCGATCGCCTTGACCAGGGTCGACTTGCCGGCGCCGTTGTCGCCGACCAGCGCGAGCACTTCGCCGGCGTGCACCTCCAGTTCGATGTCGGTGAGCGCCTGGACGGCGCCGAACCGTTTGGAGACCCCGCGCAGGGCCAGGACGGTCTCACCTGCCACAGTGACCAACTCCCTTGCCCCGCCTCCCCGGGGGAGGGCGGGGCGTCTACGGATTGCAGGGTCCGGCGCCGGGTGGTCCGGCGCCGGGCGGGGGCCGGGTGCCCCGGCCCGGGGAGGCCCGGGCCGGGCGGTGGTCCGCTACGAGATGCCGGCCTCGGCGCAGGCCGCGGCGTAGTCGGGGGTGCAGATCTGCTGCGCGGTGTAGAGGCCGTCGGCGATCACCGTGGACTTGATGTTGTCCTTGGTCAGCACGACCGGGGTGATCAGGTTGGCCGGCACGGTGTTGCCGCTGCCGTTGGTCACCGTGGTCGGTAGCAGCGCCGGCGGGGGCGTCTTCCCCTCCGCGAAGTCGACCGCGATCTCGGCCGTGATCTCCGTCTCCGGCTTGAACGGCTTGTAGATCGACATGGTCTGGGTGCCCGCCAGGATCCGCTGGACGCCGTCGAGCTGGGCGTCCTGGCCGGTCAGCGGAACGCTGATGCCGGCGGCCTTGAGCGCGGTCGCGATGCCGGCGGCCATGCCGTCGTTGGCCGAGTAGACGCCGACGACGTTGGGTGCGCCGATCGCGGTGATCGCCGCGGCGGCCTCCTGGTTGGCGTTGTTCGGGTCCCAGTTGGGGGTGTCGTACTCCTTGCCGATCTGGAGCTTCCCGTCGATCGCGCTGTGCGCGCCGGCCTTGAAGTCGGCCGCGTTGGGGTCGGTCGGCGAGCCGTTGATCATGATGATCTGCCCGGCGTTCGCCTTGTCGCCGACCGCCGCCACCAGGGCCTGTCCCTGGAGCTCGCCGACCTTCTTGTTGTCGAACGACACGTAGGCGTCGACGGGGCCCTGCGCCAGGCGGTCGTACGCGATCACCTTGACCCCGGCGTCGTGCGCCTTCTGGACGGAGGACTGGATCGACTTGGAGTCGACGGCGTCCAGGATCAGCACCTGGTCGCCCTTGGTGAGGGCGGTGTCGACCTGGGTCTGCTGGGTCGTCGCGTTCTCGTTGGCGTTGTAGTAGTCGATCTGGGCGGTCGGCGCCAGTTCCTTGATCTTCTGCTCGATCAGCGGGCGGTCGAACTGCTCGTACCGCGTCGTCTTGGTCTCCGGCAGCAGCAGGCCGATCTTGATCGTCCCGCCCGAGGCGGCGCTGCCCGAGGCCGCGCTGCCCGAGGACGTGCTGCCGGTCGACTCCTTGGCGCTGCCGCAGGCCGCCAGGCCGAGTCCGACCGACGCCACCGCGACCACCGCGACGACGTGGCGAAGACCGTTGCTCATGAGGATGCCTCTTCCGTGTGGGTCCGCCCCCCGGGAGTCCACCCCCGGGAGTCCACCCCCGCCTCCGAGTCTGCGAACAAGGGGCGCGCGCCACGATTCCTGTTGCGCCGAGCGGGTCAGACCGGTCCGCAGGGAAGGCCGATGACGTTCGGTGACCGGGCGGGGGCGTACCGTACCCGGAGTGCTCCGCCGCGCCGGGCCGCGTCCGCCCCGCCGTTTCCCGGCCGGCGCCGCCGGTGCGGCCGGGAAAGCCGCCGACCGACCCGTCGGATTGTCATGGACTGGATACCGGAACGCCCGCCGCGAAAAATTCGGAGTGCTCCGCCGCAGGTCGCGAATGTTACCGGCTGGTCGCACCCGGGAAGTCCTTGACTTCGTCCGATCCGGATTCCTAGGGTGAATGCACATGAGTCGTCGTGCCGACTCGGCATGCAACGATACGGGGGAAAATTGAACGTTGAATTTGGCAGTGTCTGCCAATCCCGGGAGTAGGCCCGGCCATTCAGGCCGTTCGGCCGACGGGCAGTCAGGGGCGGTGGGTGGCCGTCTCGTGCCTCTTGACGTCGGTTGATCCCAACAACTCTGGGTTTCTTGCCAGTTGCTTTGCCGTGTCCCGCGCCGTCGGAGCGCGTGGGCCGGGCTGCGCCATGCCTGCGCCGCCGGGCGCCGCGGCCCTCTGACCCGTTTCCGGCGTTATCGATATTCCGGCTCAGGCTGCTTCCCGAGTTAACCAGAAATTATCCGGAGGCGGCTCGCCGCCCGGCCGGGGCGCGAATACGGTCTTCTCGGCCGAAGGATTTCCGCGCTCGGCCGGCACAGCTGATCACGCAAAAAAGAGTATGGGGGAAGTGTGCATCATGCCTAAAACTCCGATCGCCGTTCTCTTCCCGGGGCAGGGCGCTTTCTACGGCCGTGCGCTCGCCGATCTCCGGGACGAATTCCCCGAGGTCGCACCGGTCCTCTCCGACATCCGTGACGCTGCCCGGCCGCTGCTCGGCGGCGAGGCCGTTGACCAGCTGTTCGACGCCCGGACGCCGGACACCGCGCAGCTGCTCCGGGAGGCCCCGGAAGCGCTCCAGCTGGCCATCTACGCCGTCTCGACGGCCGCTTTCACCGTGCTGCGGGCACGCGGTCTGCGCCCGGACGTCCTGATCGGCCACAGCCTCGGCGAGATTGCCGCACTGGTCGCCGCGGGCGCCTTCACCGCGGCCGACGGCGCGGAGATCGTTTGCCACCGGAGCATCGCGCTGCGTGAGGCCGGTCTCGGAGACGCCTACATGGCCGCCCTCGGCACCGACGCCGACCGGGCGCAGCGGGTCCTCGACGTCGTCGGGGACCCGCTGACCGGCATCGCGGTGGAGAACCACGCCGGGCAGACGGTGCTCTCCGGCCGGGCCGAGTCGCTGGACACGGTCGGCCGGCTCGCGGGGGTGCTGCGGATCGACTTCGCCCGGCTCAAGTCGCCCTACGCCTTCCACAGCCCGCTGCTCGGCCCGGCCGCGGAGAAGTTCGCCGAGCGCATCGGGGACATCCGCCAGCGCCCGCTGGAGACGGCGGTGTACTCGCCCATCCTCGGCCGGGCCTACCGGGACGGGGACGTCCTGACCGAGCTGCTGGCCGGGCACTTCACCAGCCGGGTGCGCTTCGCCGACGCCGTCCGCGAGCAGCTGTCGGGCGGCGCGGTGCCGGTGTTCGTCGAGAGCGGCGCCCTGGACGCGCTCAGCCGGATCGTCGGCAGGATCGTCGAGTCGCCCGTGGTCACCGTGCCGACCCTGCTGCCCGAGGCGGGCGGCGCCGCCGTACTGCGGCAGGCCCTCGACCGGCTCGCCTCGGCCGGTGCGGTCGAGCCCGCGCCGGCCGGCCACTCCTCGGCCGACCACCTGCGGTACGCGCTGCTGTCCGACGTGCTGGTCGAGGACTTCGAGGAGTTCTGGAACGGGCGCGGCGAGGAGGTGCGGGAGTTCACGCGCCAGGCGTACCTGACCTACGCGGGCGCGCAGGCCGGCCGGACCGGCGGTGCGGGTGCGTCGGCCGCGGTCGCGGAGGCGGTCGTCGCGCCGGTCGTCGAGGCGGCCGCGGCGCCGGCCGTGGACCGGGACTCCCTGGTGCGGCAGCTGGCCGACATCTACGCCGAGGCGCTGGAGTACCCGGCCGAGGTCTTCGAGGAGGGCACCGACCTGGAGGCCGAGCTGGGCGTCGACTCGGTCAAGCAGACGGAGCTGCTGGTGCGGGTGGGCAACCGCTACGAGCTGCCGCCGCGCCCCTCGGACGTGCGGCCGGCCGCGTACAACACCCTCGGCAAGATCGCGGACCTGATCCTCGCGTCGGGCGGGACGGCGTGAGCGTCTCCGGGGAGCTGCGGGGGAAGGTCGCCCTGGTCACCGGCGGGGCGCGGAACGTCGGCAAGGTCATCGCCAAGCGGCTCGCCGCCGACGGCGCGCTGGTCGTCATCAACCACCTGCACTCGCCCGGCCCGGCCCGGGAGACCCAGGCGGAGATCGAGCGGGCCGGCGGGCAGGCGTACGTGCTGCGCGCCTCGGTCGCGGTGCGCGGCCAGGTGGACCGCATGTTCGACGAGATCGGGGAGCGCTTCGGCGGGCTCGACATCCTCGTCAACAACGCCGCCAACGGTGCGCTGGTGCCGAGCGGCGAGGTCACGGAGCAGCTGCTCGACCGTGCGCTCGGCACCAACCTCAAGGGCGGGCTGGCGTGCGCCCAGCGGGCCGCCGCGCTGATGGCCGGGCGGGGCGGGGGCAGCATCGTCAACGTCTCCACCCTGGGCGGCGGGCAGTTCGTCATGGCCAACTACCTGGCCTGCGGGCCGGCGAAGGCCGCCGTCGAGGCGATGACCCGCTACCTGGCCGTCGACCACGCCCGCGACGGTGTGCGGGTCAACACGGCCGCGGCCGGCATGCTGTACAGCGACGTGGTGGACCTCTTCCCGGACGCCGAGCGCATGCAGCGCGCCACGGTCGAGGCCACGCCGATGGGGAGGCTCGGCCACCCGGAGGAACTGGCCGAGGTGGTGGCCTTCCTGGCGTCCCCCCGGTCGAGCTGGATCACCGGGCAGCTGATCCTCGCCGACGGCGGGCTCTCGACGGGGCAGGCCCTGCTCTCGCCGCCCCGTGCGGAGGTGGTGCCGGTGCCGCCGACGGTGCCGGTCTCGGCGATCGTGCCCGCACCGGCGGTCGCGGTGACCGGACCGGCTCCGGCCGTCCCGGTCAAGGCCGTCCCGGTCGCGGCCGTTCCGGTCCTGACCGAGGCCCTCGCCGCCGCCGCTCCGGTCACCGCGGCCGTCGCCGCCGCCGTGGCGTCCCCGGCCGACCTCGTGGTCCCGGTCGTGACGGCGCCGCCCGCCCCGGCGGCCGCACCGGTGTCGGTACCGGCGTCGGTACTGGCGGCCGTCACCCCGGCCGGACCGGCGCGGACCCCGGCGTCCGCGGCCGCCCCCGTGAGCCTCCCGGCCGAGGGCGGCGCGTCGTTCGACGACTGCGACGACGACGAGATCGCCATCGTCGGCATGGGCATCGTCGTGCCCGGGGCCAACGACCTGGAGGAGTACTGGCACGAACTCCTCCACGGGGCCGACCGGTTCGTGGAGATCCCGGCGGACCGCTGGGACAACGACAAGTTCCACTCGGCCGACAAGCGCGACGAGGACAAGACCTACTCCAAGCGGTCGGCGTTCATCACCGACTTCGTGCCGCACCCGCGGCTGGCCGGGGAGCTGGCCGCGGCCGGGATCGACCCGGACTCCGTCGAGTCGACCACGCTGTGGCTGCGCCACTCGCTGATGCAGGCGATGGAAGGCGTGGCGCGCGGCGCGGACGACCGGTGCTCGTTCCTGGTCGGCTACACCGCGGACGGCAGCCAGCACCTGGAGGAGGCGACCGTCCGGGCCGGGGTGCTGGGCCGGATCGGGCCGATCCTGGACGGGCTCGGCCTCCCGGCCGCCGACCGCGCCGCCGCGCTCGACGCCATCGGGCGGCGGCTGACCGGGCAGTACCCGCGCAGCGGTCCCGAGCCGCTGGAGTTCTTCCCGCACCGGGTGGGCCTCAACGCGATGCGGGGCCTGCTGCCGGAGCAGGCCGAGCTGCTGCTCGTGGACACCGCCTGCTCGTCCTCCCTGTACGCGGTGGACCTCGGCCTCAAGGGCCTGCTGGAGGGGCGCCACGACATCGCGGTGTGCAGCGGCTCGTTCGCCGTGGGACCGCGCGGTTCGATCCTCTTCGCGAAGCTCAACGGCCTGTCCGTGAGCGGGGAGGTGCGCTCCCTGGACACCGCCAGCGACGGGGTGCTGTTCTCGGACGGCGCCGCGACCGTCGTGCTCAAGCGGCTGGGCAAGGCCCGCCGGGACGGCGACCGGGTGCTGGCGACCATCCGCAGCTTCGGGTCGTCCTCCGACGGCAAGGGCAAGGCCATCTACGCCCCCAGCGCGGCGGGGCAGAAGCTGGCGATCCGGCGCGCGCTGGACCGGCCGGGCATGGCGGACGTGCGGCCCGACTGGATCGTCGCGCACGCCACCGGCACCCCCGCGGGCGACCTGGCGGAGTTCACCACCCTGCGCGAGACGCTGGGCACCGGTGGGCCCGGGGCCGCGCCGGTGGTCGTCACGTCGAACAAGTCCGTGATCGGACACACCGGTTGGGCCGCGGGCGTGGCGTCGCTGATCGAGGTCGTGCTGGGCTTCCAGTACGACCTGATCCCGCCGCAGCACCGGTTCACCGAGACCCCGGCGGACTTCGCGATCGGCTCCTCCAACCTGGTCGTGCCCACCGAGGCCGTGCCGTGGCCGCGCGGCGGGCGGCGCAGGACGGCGGCGGTGTCCGGCTTCGGCTTCGGCGGCACCAACGCGCACCTGGTCGTCCAGGAGCCGCCCGCCACCGGGCGGACCGCGCCGCCGCCGGCCGCCGGGGCGCAGGACCCCGCCCCGGTGCAGCGCATCGCGATCGTCGCCCGGACCGCGCACGTGCCGGGCACGGACCAGGCCGACGACATCGAGTCCTGGCTGGGCGGGACGCCGTCGGCGGAGGGCCTCTCCTTCGGCGACACCTACCCGCTGCCGTCGTTCCAGCAGGTGCGGATGCCCCCCGGCATGATGCGCGGCATCGACCGCTGCCAGCTGATGATCCTCAAGTGCGCGCACCGGCTGCGCGACGGCCTCGGCTCGTTCTGGGAGGACAACAGCGAGACCACCGGTGTGGTGCTCGGCCACCTGGGCGCCACCCGCAACGCCACGCTCTACGCGACCCGTTGCTACCTGGACGACCTCACCCTCGCGCTGCGGACCGACCCGTCGCTCGCGTCGGCGCCCTGGCTGCCGCAGGCGCTCGACCTGCTCAGGTCCGAGGTGCGGCGGCTCGTCCCGCCGTCGAACGAGGACTCCTTCCCCGGCATGATGCCGAACGTGATCCCGGCCCGGGTCGCCAACTACTTCGACCTCAAGGGCCTCAACATGACGGTCGACACGGGGTTCACCTCCACCCTGAGCGCGATCGACGTCGCCATCCGCTACCTGCGGCAGGGCGAGCTGTCGATGGCGCTGGTCGGCGGCATCAACGGCAACAGCACCGACGAGGTGCGACAGCTGCTGGACGACGCGCTCGACCCCGGCACGGTCCTGGCCGAGGGCGCCTTCCTCCTCGCCCTGGTGACCGAGGAGACGGCCGTCGCCGCCGGGCTCGACGTCCTGGGCTACCTGGACACCCCGGTCGCCGACCCGGGCCGTCCGCAGGAGCGGGTGCCGACGGTCGAGTGCGGGGCCCGGTCGGCCGGTCGGCCGGTCTGCTACCTGGGCGCCGAGGGCGCGGTCGGCGTCCTCCAGGTGCTGGCGCGGGAACCGGCGGAGCGCGACGCGCTGGTCGTCTGCCGCGGTGAGGACGGCGCGCCCGACCTCGCGGTGCGCGTCTCGGCCCCCGGGCCGGCGGCCCCGCCCGCCGCGGAGGAAAGCGCCCAGGTGCCGTCCGAGTTCTACGACGAGCGCCACTACCAGGACGAGCACCCGCTGCTGGTCACCCGGCAGGTGCCCGGGCTGACCGAGAGCCCGGGCCGCCCGGTGCGCGACGAGGTGCCGTTCTGGCCCGCGGAGCCCACCGTCGTCCTGACCGACCGGCCCGAGACGGTGACCGCGGCCGGGGCCCCCGGGGGCACCCTGGTGCTGTCCACCGTGCCCGGCGGCCCCGGGATCCGGCACGTGGCGGACGCGGAGAGCGTCCGGGCGCTGCTGGACGAGGCGGACCCGGACCACCGGATCCGGCACATCCGGCTGATCACCGACCTGTCCGCCGCCGACGCGGTCGGGCCGGCGGAGTCCGAGGCGCTCACGGCGCTGCACGAACTGCTGTTCCTGGTGGTGCAGCAGCGGCACGGGGCGCTGGCCGACCCGGCCGGCGCCAGCTGCGTCGGACTGCTGCTCGGCGCGATGACCGACCGGACGCCGCACCCCGCCACGGGCCTGTTCACGGGCCTGTTCAAGGTCATCCACCTGGAGTACCCGCACTGCCTGACGTACGCGCTGGTCACCGGGGTGCGGGAGGCCGGCACCGGTGCGGCGCAGGCGGCCCGCGAGTCCGGGCTGGAACGCGGCCTGCCGGTGGCGTACCACGACGGCGGGCGGCGGTTCACCGTCACCCTCTCCGCGGAACCCGGCGAACTCGTGCCGCCGGGTGAGGCCGTCCTCGGTCCCGACGGCGTCGTGGTCGCGGTCGGCGGCGGCCGCGGGATCACCGCCGAGCTGCTGACCGAGGTCGCCCGGCACTTCCGGCCCACGCTGTACGTGCTGGGCAGCAACCCGGTCGACTCCCACCCCCGGGAGTACCTGGAACTGGACGACGAGGCGTTCGCCAAGGGGCGCGCCGACTACATCCGCAGGCAGCTCGCGCTGCGGACCGGCCGCAACCCGGCGCAGCTCAACCGGGAGTACGAACGGATCGGCCAGGCCCGCGTGATCCGGGCGAACCTCGACCGGATGGCCGCGCACAGCGGCGCGGCGGCCGTGCACTACCTCACCTGCGACGTGGGCGACCCCGAGCAGGTGATGGCCGCCATGGACCGCGTCCACGCCGAGAGCGGGCGGATCGACCTCCTCATCAACGCGGCGGGGCTGAACCGTTCGGCGCCGATCGCGACCAAGAGCCTGGCGGAGTTCCGGCAGGTGCGCGACCTGAAGGTCCGCGGCTACGCCAACCTCAAGGCCGCCCTGCGCGGCCGGGCGCCGCTGGCCTGGTGCAACTTCGGTTCGCTGCTGGGGATGACGGGCCAGGTGGGGGAGGCCGACTACGCCTCGGGCAACGACTTCCTCGGCACCAGCGCGACCTACCACCACCAGGTGCTCGGGGCCCAGGAGTTCACGATCGGATGGACGCTCTGGGGCGAAGTGGGCCTCGGGGCGAACGAGTTGACCAAGGCCTACTTCGAGAAGAGCGGCCTGTACTCCGCGATGAGCACCGCGGAGGGCGTGCACCACTTCGTCCGGGAGCTGAACCTGGCGAAGACCTCGCCGTACACCGTCCACCTGGGGGACGCCGAACGGCGGGCGGTGGAGGGGCTGTTGCCCGGGTTCCTCGACCCGGCGCCACAGCATCCGGCGCCGCAGCGTCCGGCACCGCAGCGTCCGGCCGCGGCCGCGCAGCCGGCGGGCGGACCAGGTGCCGTGTCGGCGGGCGCCCCCGCGGCCGTGCCGCCGGGCGTGCCGGCCGTCCTGCCCGGGGCCGCCCCGGCGGGGGCCTCGTTCTACCTCGGTGAGGTCCTGGAGCGGGCCGCCGACTCGGTGACCTTCGAGCGGGTCTTCGACCTGGAGACCGACGACTACCTGCGGCACCACCGGGTCGGCGACGTGCCCACCCTGCCGGGGACGTTCGTGACCGAGATCGCCTTCGAGGCTGCCTCCTGGCTGGTGCCCGGCCTGCAGGTCTACGCCTTCGAGGACCTGCGGTTCCACCACTTCCTCAAGGTCCGCGAACAGGACCGGGCGGGGCTGCGGAAGAGGATCCGCGCCGAGGTCGTGGACCGGCGGCCCGACCTCGACCAGGCCGTGGTGGCGGTGCGGATCACCGGCGACGTGGTGGCGCCCAACGGCACCGTCCTGGTCAAGGACCGGCTGCACTTCGAGGTGCGGGTGCTGATGTCGGGATCGCTGCCGGCCGCGCCGGACTGGAAGCCGTGGTACCCGGCGGCCGAGACCCCGGTCCCCGACCCGTACCACAGCCCGGGCTCGCCGGTGATGCTCACCGACCTGTTCGTGTCCACCGCGGACACCCGGCTGCACCCGGAGGGCAAGCGGGCCACGTACGACCTGCGACTGCCCTCCGACCACCGGGTCTTCGCCGGCTTCGGGATGCCGGTCGTGCTCCTCGACGGCCTCGCGCGGACCGGTGTGCTGGCCCTGGTCGACGGCGACCTGGTCCCGCTGGCCGCACCGCTGGGCATCGGCCGGATCGACGTCTACGAGCACGGCGGGGACTGCCGGGTCGCCGAGCGGTACGGCCGGATCGACCTCTACGCCGTGCTGCCCGACGCCGACGCCGACGGCCGGGCCCCGGGGACGGGCAACCGCTTCGTCGCGGTCCGGCCCGACGGCCGGGTCCTGCTCCAGATGAAGGACCTGGCCTGGACGCTGATGGGCTACCTCGACCGCGGCACCGGGCGGTTCCTGACCCCCGAGCAAGCGGCGGCGGCCTCCACCGCCGGAACGGCGGGCGCCGAGCGGAACGAGCGCACCGAGCAGACCGAGAGCGCCGAGCAAACCGAGCAAACCGAGCAAACCGAGAGCAGCGGGGTGGTGGCACCGATGGGAAAAGCTGAGGCCGGCGCGGCGGGTGCGCCGACGCCGGTGACCACCGTCCCGCAGAGCACCGCGACCGAACCCCGGAGCACCGTGACCACTCCGCAGAGCCTCCCCGACCCGCGGCCCGCGGCGGCCGCGCCCGAACGGCGCCCCCCGCGGCGCCCCTCCGCCCCTGCGGAGCCCGGGACCGCGCGCCCCGCACCGGGACCGCGCGGCCTGCGGACCGTGCCCGGCAGCCTGCGGAGGTTTCAGCGGAACGCCCCCGGCTTCTTCCGCGACCTGGGCCGCTCCTACGGCGACACCGTCCGGCTGCCGCTGGGGTTCTTCACCGTCCACCTCAACTACCACCCGGACAACGTCCGGTACGTCCTCCAGGACAACAACCAGAACTACGTCCGCGGCAAGGGCTACGACCGCTTCAAGATCTTCATGGGGATGGGTCTGCTCACCCTCGACGGCGAGGAGTGGAAGCAGCACCGGCGGGTGGTCAACCCGCTGTTCCACAAGACCGCCATCGACGGCATGGCGACCACCATGACCGACTCCACCACGACGGTGCTCGACCGCTGGGAGCGGGCGGCGTCCGCCGAGAACGGCGTCGACGTGGTGCCGGAGATGATGGAGCTGACCCTCGGCGCCCTCGGCAAGGTCATGTTCGACACCGACCTGCACCCGGTCAGCGACCGGGTGGGGCCGGCGATGGTCACCTCCATCGAGGCGATGGTCTTCCGCGGAACGCTCAACCAGCTGACCCCGGACGTCGTGCCGATCCCGTACAACCTGCGGATCCGCAAGGCCCGCCGGCTGATGTACGACGTGGTGGACGAGATCGTGGAGTCCCACCGGGCGGGCCGGCACGAGGGGTTGACCGACCTGGTCAGCCTGCTGCTGCAGGCGCGCGACGAGTCGGGCGGCGAGTGGACGCGGCAGCAGATCCGCGACGAGATCATGACCGTCTTCATGGCCGGCCACGAGACCACCGGCACCGGCCTGGCGTGGGCGCTGTACGAACTGGCCAAGGACCCGGAGGCGCAGGAGCGGCTGCACGAGGAGGTCGAACGGGTCCTCGGCGGGCGGACGCCCGGGATCGGCGACCTGGACCGGCTCCCGTACACCCGGATGGTCGCCGACGAGACGCTGCGGCTGCACCCGCCGATCTGGGTCTACCCGCGCGACGCCGTCCAGGAGGACGAGGTCGGCGGCTGGCGCGTCCCGGCCGGCGGCAGCGTCTTCATGGTGCCCTACGTCACCCACCGGCACCCGGACTTCTGGGTCGACCCGGAGCGCTTCGACCCGGAGCGGTTCTCCGAGGAGAACCGCGCCCGGCAGCCGCGCTACGCCTACTTCCCGTTCGGCGGCGGCCAGCGCAAGTGCATCGGCAACCAGATGGCCGTGGTGCAGATGCACCTGACGCTGGCGATGGTCGCCCAGCGGTTCCGGCTGCGGGTGGTCCCCGACCACCCGCTGACACTGGGCACGCTGGTCTCGTTCCGGCCGCTGGACGGCATCCGCCTCGTCGTGGAGCCGAGGAAGCGATGACCCTGAAGGAACCGCCCACCCTGGCCGCGGCCCTCGCCGCGCCGGTGGTGGACTATCCGGACGACGGTTCGGTGCGGCCCGTGCGGCGCCACGTGTGGGAGCCGGTGGAGACCGCCGCGCTCCCGCAGGGCGCCGCGGCCGGGCTGCGCGGGCGCTCGGTCGCGGTGGTCGGCGGCCGGGAGGCCACCGCCGCCGCGGTCGGCGCCGCGCTGACCGCCGCCGGGGCGACCGTGCACCGGCTCGCCCCGCCCGCCGGGGGGCGGACCGGGGGGTTCGCCGAGTCGGCCGCGGCCTTCCACGCCGCGGCCGGGCGGATCGACGGGATCGTCGACCTCAACGTCGAGGAGCCCTTCGACCGCAGCGGACCGGACGGCTGGGAGGGCCCCTTCCTGCAGACGGTCGCGCTGCTCCAGGCCTGCTTCGCCGACTGGGTGGCCGAGACCGACGCCGGCCGGCTGTTCTACCTGCCGGTCACCTGGCTGGGCGGCCGGATGGGCTTCGGCCCCGACCGGGTCGAGCAGCCGCTCGGCGGGCTCTGGGCGGGCCTGGCCAAGGGCCTGCCCAGGGAGGTCCCCAACTGCAACATCCGGATCCTCGACCTCACCGCCGCGCACTCGGCGGAGGAGATCGGCGACCTGGTCGGCCGGGAGCTCTACCGGTGGGGCCCGTTCGAGATCGGCTACCGGGGCGGGCGGCGCTACAGCCTGCGGGCCCGCCGGGCGCAGCCCGGTCCGCCGCGCCGGGCGATCCGGCCCGGCGACACCGTGGTCATGTCCGGGGGCGGGCGCGGCATCGGCTTCGCCCTCGCCCGGTCGCTCGCCGAGGACTTCGGTGCCCGGGTCGTGGTCAGCGGCCGCGGGGCGGAGCCCGGCGCGGGGGAGACGCCGGCGCTGGCGCTGGACGACCGGGAGTTCCGGCGGTACCGGGACGAGCGGCTGCGGGAGGCGGTGGCCGCCCGCCGGGTGCCGCAGGTCCGGGCCGAGCTGGAGAAGCTGGCCCAGGACCGCGAGCTGTGGGCCAACCTCGCCGCGGCCCGCGCGGACGGTCTGCGGATCGACTACGTCCGCTGCGACATCACCGACCCGGAGCAGGTCGGCCGCCTCGTCGACGAGGCCGGCGACCGGCTCGTGGGCGTCGTCCACAACGCGGGCGTGGACGTCCCGGTGCGGCTGCCGGGCAAGAGCGAGCAGATCGTCTCCCGGGTCGTCCGGGTCAAGGTCGGGGGCTTCCTCAACCTGCTGCGGGCGGTGGCGGACCGTCCGCCGCTGGCCTTCTTCTGCAGCGTCGGCTCGCTGACCGGCCGCTGGGGCGGCATGGTCGGCCAACTCGACTACGGGGCCGCCAACGAGGCGCTGAGCCGGCTCGGGCTGTGGGCCTCGCAGGACGGCGAGCAGCCGGGGCGGGAGCGGCGCACCCCCGTGTCGACGGTCTGCTGGCCGACCTGGGAACGCCTCGGGATGATCACCAACTACGAGGCCACCCTGCGCTACATGTCGGCCGTCGACGTCCGCGAGGGACTCCACCACTGGAAGCGCGAACTGCTCGCCGGCGGCAGCGGCGAGTCCACCTTCATCGGCGACGTCGGCCCGGCGATGCTGCCGGCCGTGCTGCGCGGCTACCAGCAGGACTCGGGGCTGCCCGGGATCGAGCGCCTCGCCTCCAGCCGCTTCTACCTGGGCGAGCCGCTGCACTTCCGGCCGTACGGGTCGATCAGCACGGCCCACGTGCTGCGGGCCGAGGAGATGCCGTGCTGCGACGACTTCCGGGTGGACGGCGAGCCCGCGCTGCCGGTGTCGCTCTGCCTGGAGTACCTGAGGGCCGCCGGGGACTGGGTGCTGCCGGAGAACGGCGACCTGCTCCGGTTCGCCGGACTGCGTGACGTCACCGTCGACGTGGGGGCGCTGCGGGTGGGCGCCGGGCGGCGGACGGTGGAGCTGGTCCGGCGTGCCGAGGGACGGTGGTCGGACGGGGCGTGGCGGGTGGCGGTGGTCCTGGAGCGTGACGGGCGGCCGCTGGCCTCGGCCGGGCTGCTCTACCGGGCCGAGCCGTCGGGCGACCCGGCGGACCCGACCGTCCCGGCGGATCCGGCGGTCCCCGCGGCGGCGGACCTCGGGACCGCGGACGCGGTCCCCGCGGCACCGGCCGGCCCGCTCGGCTGGACCGGGCACGCCTTCCGGCTGGCGGCCTGGCGGCGCGACCGGGAGACCGGCCGCTGGTACGGGCGGGCGGAGCCGGGCCGGATGTCCGACCTGCTGCTCGCCTCCCCGGCCCCGGGCTCCGTGCTGCCGCTCGGCCTGCTGGAGAACGTGGTGCGCGCCGCCTGGCTCCACCGGGCCGGACGGGGCGCCGCGGGCGACGCGTCCCGGCTGACGGTGGAGCGGCTGTGCGCCGACCCGCCGGCCCCGGCCGCCGCCCTGCTGGTCGGCTCGCCGGACGGCCTCGACTGGAGCGGGCACCACCCCGCCGGCACCGGCGCCGGCGCCGCCGGCCGGCCGCCGCTCCGGGTGACGGGCCTGCGGTTCCGATGACCATCCCATCCGTGCCGCACGGCACGACGACACCACCCACCGGGGGCACCGTTGAGCACGATCGTTGACCGATCGGACGCCTACTGCGTCGTCGGCGCCGGGGCGGGCGGCCTGGCCGCCGCCAAGAACCTGCTGGAGTTCGGGTTCGAGATCGACGTGATCGAGCGCGCGGGCGACGTCGGCGGCAACTGGTACGGCGGCAACTCCCGGAGCGCCGCCTACGACTCGGTCCACCTCATCACGTCCAAGCCCTACATCCAGTACGACGACTTCCCGATCCCGGACCACTTCCCGACCTACCTCGGGCGCGACCACGCGCACGCCTACCTGCGCTCGTACGCCGAGCACTTCGGCGTCCACCGGCACGTCGAGTTCCACCGCACGGTGGAGCGGATCGAGCGACGGGACGGCTCCCCGGACTGGTACGTCGTCCTCGACGGCGGCGAGGAGCGCCGCTACGCCGGGGTGGTGATCGCCAACGGCCACAACTGGAGCCCCCGGACGCCCTCGTACCCCGGGCACTTCGACGGCGAGACGATGCACTCCTGCGAGTACCGCGACCCGGCGCCGCTGCGCGGCAAGCGGGTGCTGGTGGTGGGCGGCGGGACGTCCGGCTGCGACATCGCCGTGGAGTCCTCGCAGAACGCCGCCGCGACCTCGCTCAGCGTCCGGCGCGGCTGCTACTACTGGCCCAAGTACCTGTTCGGCATGCCGACGGACGTGCTCTACGAGAACGTGCTGAAGTGGCGGATGCCCCGGTCGGTGGTGCGCTTCTTCGGCGGCCTGTTCCTGCGGCTCAACAGCGCGGGCCGGCCGGAGCAGTACGGGCTGCCCAAGCCCTCGCACAAGCTGCTGGAGGAGCACTTCGTCATCAACTCGACGCTGCTGTACCACCTCGGGCACGGCGACATCACCGCCAGACCGGACATCGCCGAACTCCGCGGTGACCGGGTGGGGTTCACCGACGGCACCGAGGAGGCGTTCGACGTCATCGTCTACGCCACCGGCTACCGGATGACCGAGTTCCCGTTCATCGACCGCAAGCACCTGAACTGGGGCGACCGCACCCCGGAGCTGCACCTGAACGCCTTCCACCCGGACTACGACAACCTCTTCGTGATCGGGTACTTCCAGACCTCCACCGGCAACTGGCCGATCATGGACTACCAGTCGCAGCTGATGGCCCGCTACCTGCACCTGCTGCGGACCGACCCGCAGCGGGCCGCGTGGTTCAAGCGGGCGAAGGCCGAGCCGCTCAGCGCGGCCGAACTGAGCGGCGGCATCAGCTACTACGACTCCGAGCGGCACTGGCTCCAGGTCGAGCACTTCTCCTACCGGGCGATGCTGCGCAAGCTGGTCCGCCGGATGGGGGCCGAGCCGCCGGCGGTCGCGGCCCGCACGGGCGGGTCCGGCGGCACGGGCGGCACGGCCGCTCCCGCGGCCGGGGGAGCGGTGGCGGAGACGACCGGGGCGGCACGGCCGAGGAGCCACGCATGATGGGCCTGCTCGCCCGGCTGGCGGACCGGCACGCCCGGGCGGTGGTGCTGTGCGCCGTCGTGGCGGCCGCGCTGGCGGCGTTCTTCGGCGCCCCCGTCGTCGCGTCGCTGACCGGCGGGAACCCGGACTTCGTGACCCCCGGGTCCGGCAGCGTGCGGGCCGACCAGCGGCTGGAGGAGGCCACCGGCATCCGCAGCGACGGCGGCGTCATCGCCCTGGTCTCCACCGGCGAGTCGGTGAACGGCCCCCGCACCCGGGACGAGGTCGGACGGGTGGCCGCGCTGATGGCCGGCGACCCCGCGTTCGCGGACGTGCTGACGTACGAGCGGACCCGGGACGAGGCACTGGTCTCCCGCGACGGCCTGCGGACGATCGTGGTCGGCCGGCTGAAGGCGGGGGAGGGCGACCGCTACCAGGACGCGGTGGACCGGCTGACCGAGCGGCTGCACGGCAACCCGAACGTCCGCCTCGGCGGCAGCGAGGTGGTCGGCAACCAGGTCGTCAGCACCGTCCAGCACGACCTCCAGCGGGCCGAACTGCTCGCCTTCCCGGTGCTGTTCCTGCTGTCCCTGTGGATCTTCCGCAGCCTGGTGGCGTCCGCGCTGCCGCTGGTGATCGGCGGGCTGAACGTCGTCCTCACCCTGCTGGGCCTGCGGCTGGTCGACCAGTTCTCACCGATGTCGATCTTCTCGCTCAACCTGGTCACGGCGCTGGGCCTGGGCCTCGCGATCGACTACGGCCTGCTGATCGTCTCGCGCTTCCGCAGCGAGCTGGCCGTCGACCCGGACGTGTCCAGGGCGGTCACCGTCACCCTGCACACCGCGGGCCGCACCATCCTCTTCAGCTCGCTGACCGTGAGCGCCGCGATGGCCTCGCTGTTCGTCTTCCGCCAGCGCTTCCTCTACTCGATGGCGGTGGGCGGCCTGCTGGTGTCCGCGTCCGCGCTGCTGGTGGCGCTGCTGGTGCTGCCCGCGGCGCTGCGGCTGCTGGGCCGGCGGATCGACTTCCTGGCCCCGGCGCGCTGGCGCCGGTCGCTGGAGGAGCCGGAGAACACCACGGGCGGCTGGTTCGCGGTCGCCCGGGGCGTCATGCGGCGCGCACCGCTGGTGGCGGTCGGCGCGAGCGCGCTGCTGGTGGTGCTCGGACTGCCGTTCCTGAAGGTGGCCTTCACCACCGTCGGCCCCGCCTCCCTGCCCACCAGTGCGAGCAGCCGGTCCGTCGACGACACGCTGCGCGCGGACTTCCCCGCCGACCCGCTGGAGTCCGTGCAGGTGGTCGTCGCCACCGCGGGCGACCCGGCGGCGGGGCAGCGGATCGCCGCCCTGCGCGAGAGGGTCGCCGCACTGCCGGGCGCCGGAGCGGTGTCGCCCGCGCAGCAGCTGAACGGCGACACCTGGCTGATCCGGGCCACCCCCCGGGAGCCCGGACTGAGCGGGGCGAGCCAGGGGCTGGTCCGGGACGTGCGCGCGCTGCCGGGGCCGGACGAGGTCCTGGTCGGCGGGCAGACGGCCGTCTTCGTCGACCTCAAGGACAGCCTGGTCGACCGGCTCCCGGCCGCCGCCCTGATCGTCCTCCTGACCAGCGTGCTGGTGCTGCTGCTGATGACCGGCTCCCTGGTGCTGCCGCTCAAGGCCGTCCTGATGAACCTGCTGACCCTGACGGCGACCTTCGGCGTCCTGGTCCTGATCTTCCAGGACGGGCACCTCGCCGGGCTGTTCGGCACCTCGGCGCAGGGCGCCCTGGACGCCACCCAGCCGGTGCTGCTCTTCGCGATGGTGTTCGGGCTCTCGACGGACTACGGCGTCTTCCTGCTGGCCAGGATCAAGGAGGCGCGGGACGCCGGGGCCGGCGAGACGGAGGCGGTCGCCCTCGGCGTGGGCAGGACCGGCCGGGTCGTGACGGCCGCCGCCCTGCTCTTCTGCGTCGCCCTCGGCGCGCTGGCCACGTCGAGCATCGTGTTCATCAAGGAACTGGGCTTCGGCACGGCGCTGGGCGTGCTGGTGGACGCCACCGTCGTCCGGGCGCTGCTCGTGCCGTCGCTGATGCGGCTGCTCGGCCGCTGGAACTGGTGGGCGCCGGCGCCCCTGCGGTGGCTGTACGAGCGCTTCGGGCTCCGCGAGGGCGCTGCGCCGCCCGTCACCGAGAAGCCGTAGTGTCCCTGACGGGCCGTCACCGTGCCGGTCTTCACCGTTCCGACCAGAGGTGGAAACGTGTACCACGCCATCGTCCGGCGCAATCTGCGCAACTCCTTCGCCGAGGTCAATCGCGGCAACTACCCGGCCATCGTCCGGCAGTTCACCCCCGATGCGGAGCACTGGTTCTCCGGTTCACACGCGTTGGCGGGCGGGCGGCACGACGCCGAGCAGATCCAGCGCTGGTACGACAGGCTGGCGGAGGTCCTGCCCGACCTGCGCTTCGAGCTGAAGAAGGTCGTCGCCAAGGGCTGGCCGTGGGACACCGTGGCCTTCGTCGAGTGGGTGGACCACCTCACCGACCGGGAGGGCAACCACTACTCCAACCAGGGCGTGCACGTCCTGCGGATCAAGTGGGCGAAGATCACCGAACTGCACATCTACTGCGACACCGCCCTGTTGGCCTCGGTCTGCGACGTGCTCGGGCAGCAGGGGGTCACCGAGGCCGTCGCTCCGCCGGTCGGGCGCCCGGGACCCTTCCGGGAGGCGCTCCCCGCGGGGTGACGCACGAGCCTGTGGTCCGCGGGCGGGCGGCGATGCCCCCGTCCGCCCGCGGGCCACAGTCAGGCCCGCCCCTCGGGCCGGGCCGGGCACGGCGGACGGCACGGCGGACGGCGCGGGGGCGGGGCGGATGGAGACAGGGATGGAGGCAAGGATGGAGCAGCGGTCCGCGGCGCCGGTGCCGGAACGGTGTGCGGTGACGCCGCCCGATCTCCCAACCGATCTCCCCGCCGACCTCGCGGCCGAGCTCTGGCTGCTGGACTCGGCCTCCCTGCCGGTGGGTCCGTCGGACCTGCGCTGCCTCGACGCGACGGAGCTGCGGCGCTCCGAGCGGTTTGTCCGGGACGCCGACCGGACCTGCTACCTGGCCGCCCACGTCGCGCTCCGCCGCGTCCTCGGCCGGCGGCTGGCGGTCGCCCCGGAGGCCCTGGTCTTCGAACGGGCGCCGTGCCCCGGCTGCGCCGAACCGCACGGCCGTCCCCGGCTCGCCGGCTCCGGAGCGCCCCACTTCTCGCTCTCGCACGGCGGCGGCACGGTGCTCATCGGCCTCGCCGCCGTCCCGGTCGGCGTCGACGTGGAGCCGGTCCCGGCCGCCGAGTCCGCCGAGGTGCTGTCGGCGGTGCTGCACCCGGCCGAACGGGCCGAGCTGGTGGCCGTGCCGCCCGCGGACCGGCCGGGCGTCTTCGCCCGGCTGTGGACCCGCAAGGAGGCGTACCTGAAGGGCCTCGGGATCGGCCTGGGCCGCCCGCCCGCCGCCGACTACCTGGGCGGCGACCGCGACCGCCACCCGGGCGGGTGGACCGTCACCGACCTGCCGGCCGGGCCGCGGTACGCCGCCGCCGTCGCCCTCGCCGCGCCGGCGGGGGGCCGCGCCGCGCCGCCGCACCTCCGGCTGCACCACGCGCTGGACGGGCCGGCGGGCGCGGTGGCGGCGGGGCTGTCCTAGGGCGGGCTCCGGCCGGTCCGGGCGGCCCCGTGCGGGGGAGCCGGAAGGCCCTGTAGCGCGCCCGGGTGTGCCTTCGTATGCTGCGACCGGATCTTCCGGAAGGGGTGGCGGGGAGTGGACACGGCAGGGCGGTACCAGCAGTTCGCGACGGCGGAGGCGCGGGGCAACTCCCCCTCCTACGAGCGGCTTTCGGCGGCCGTCGCCGCCGACCCGGGCCTGCTGGCGCTGATCGACGGACTCCCGCACGCCAAGCGCCAGCCCAACCTGCTGCTCGGCGCGGTGCGCTTCCTGGGCGGCCCGGTCGACGACGCCGGGGCCTTCCGCGGCTGGACCGCCGAGCACTGGCCCCGGGTGCGCGCCGCCGTGCTGGCGCGCCGGACGCAGACCAACGAGCCGGGCCGCTGCGCCACCCTGCTCCCGCTGCTCGCCCGGCTGCCGCAGCCGCTGGCGCTGATCGAGGTCGGCGCCTCGGCCGGTCTCTGCCTGTACCCGGACCGGTACCGCTACGTGTACCGGCACGGCGACGGCGTCACCGCTCTCGGCCCGGCCGACGGTCCGGTCGTCCTGGAGTGCACCACGACCGGTGGCGGACCCGGTGGGCCGGGCGAGGGCGGTGCCGACGGGGCCGTCGTCCCGGTGCCGCTCCGACTGCCGGAGGTCGTGTGGCGGGCCGGGGTCGACCTGAACCCGCTGGACGTCGCCGATCCGCAGGACGTGCGCTGGCTGGAGGCCCTGGTCTGGCCCGAGCAGCACGAGCGGCTGGCCCGGCTGCGGGGCGCCGTGCGGATCGCGCGTGCCGAACCGCCGGAGCTGGTCCGCGGGGACCTCAACGAGACGATCCGCGACCTGGTCGCGGCGGCCCCGGCGGGAGCGACCCCGGTGGTCTTCCACAGCGCCGTGATCGCCTACCTGGGCCCCGGGGAGCGGGAGTCCTTCGCCGCGACGATGCGGGAGCTGGCTTGCCCCTGGATCTCCAACGAGAGCCCGGGCGTGTTCCCGGAGGTGGACCGCCGCCTCCCGGCCGCCCCGGCGACCGGGCAGGGGCTCTTCACCCTGGCCCTGAACGAGCGGCCGCTCGCCCGCACGGGTCCGCACGGCCAGTCGCTGGAGTGGCTCCCCGCCGGGGGCTGAGCCCGGGAGCCCCGGTCGCCCGACGCCCACCCCCGGGGCCCGCCCCGGCGACGGGCCCCGGGGTGACCGGGGTCACATGGAACCATATTTCGATACGCTACCGGAGCGTATCGAAAGTGGGCTAGGGTCCTGGCCATGACGCAGACGGAACGTGCCGGGGCACGGATCGAGGGTGGGCACCCGCGACGCTGGGTGATTCTCGGAGTGCTGGTCAGCAGCCTCCTGGTGATTCTGATCGACAACACGATCCTGAACGTCGGGCTGCGGAGCATCCAGCACGACCTGGGGGCCACGCAGGGCGAGATGGAGTGGGTGCTCGACTCGTACCTGCTCGTCTTCGCGGGGCTGATGCTCCCGTTCGGGGTGCTGGGGGACCGGATCGGGCGGCGGCTGCTGCTGGTGGCCGGGATGGCGGTGTTCGGGGCCGCCTCGGTGGCGGCGGCGGTGGTGAGCGACCCGGTGGCGCTGATCCTGGCGCGGGCCGGCATGGGGGCGGGGGCGGCGATGGTGCAGCCGCAGACCCTGTCGATCATCCAGAACGTGTTCCCGCCGCACGAGCGCGGCCGGGCGATCGGGATCTGGTCGTCGTTCTCCGGGATCGCCGTCGCGGTCGGGCCGATCGCCGGCGGACTGCTGCTTGAGTACTTCTGGTGGGGGTCGCTCTTCCTGGTCAACCTGCCCGTCGTGGTGGGCGGTTCGATCGCGGTGCTGCTCGTGGTGCCCGAGTCCGCGGACCCCAGGCCGGGGCGGCCGGACCTGATCGGCGCGGTGCTCGGCACCGCCGGCGTCGCGGGGCTGGTGTACGGGGTCGTCAAGGGCGGGGAGACCGGCGCGTGGGCCTCGGCCGCGGTGCTCGGGCCCCTGCTCGGCGGGGCGGCCGTCCTGGCACTGTTCGTGCGGCTCCAGGCCGGGCGAGCCGCGCCGACGCTGGACGTCGGGCTGTTCCGGGACCGGCGCTTCGCCGGCGGCACCCTCGCGCTCGCCGTCACCTCGTTCGCGCTGATGGGCGGACTGGTCTACCTCGCCTACTACTGGCAGGCGGTGCGCGGGTACGACGCGCTGGAGTCCGGGTTCTGCGCGCTGCCGGTGGCGGCCGGACTGATGCTCGGGGCCGTCCGCAGCACGGGGCTGGCCGTCCGGTTCGGCGACCGCGTGCCGGTGGCCGGCGGGCTCGCGGTGATGGGGCTGGCCCTGCTCTCCTGGGCGTGGGTCGGCCGGGACAGCGCGCTCTGGGCCCTGCTGGTGGTCAGCTTCCTGTTCGGGCTCGGCATGGGCGGCGTGTTCGCCCCGGCCACCGCGGCGGCGATGTCGGCCGTCCCGCCGGCCAGGGCCGGGGCCGGCTCGGCGGTGACCAGCACCGTCCGGCAGGCCGCGGGCGCGCTCGGCATCGCGGTGCTCGGCTCGGTCCTCGCCGCCGCCTACCGCGACCGGATCGGCGGCACCGTGGACGCGGTCTTCCCGGCGGCGGCCCGGCACGACGCGGCCGAGTCGATCGTCGGGACGGCCACCGAGGCCGAGAAACTCGCCGCCCAGGTACAGTCGGGTACCGTTCCGCCGTCCGTGCTCGCCGAGCTGCACGCCTTGGCCGCGAAGGCGCAGGACGCCTTCGTCTCGGCCATGCACGTGACCTCCGTCGCGGCGGGCGGGATCGCCCTCCTCGGAGCGGCGGCGGTCGTCCTGGCGATGCCGGGCCGGCACCACCGCGCCGCGTAGCCGGCGGCGCCGGACACAGGAGGACCCGTCATCCACCCCACAGCTGAGACGGCCAGGCGGACCACGGCCCGTGCCGGACGGCCCCGCAGCGAGGAGGCGGAGCGCGCGATCCTGGACGCCGCGCTCGCCCTCCTCGCCGAGGCCGGGCCGGACGGGTTCTCGCTGGAGGCGGTGGCGGCACGGGCCGGCGTCGCCAAGACCACCATCTACCGGCGCTGGAAGGGCAAGGACGACCTGCTGGTCGCGACCATCTGCTCGCTGCGCGGCGAGCTGCCCGCCCCGCCCGCCGCGACCGACCTGCGCGGGGCGCTGCTGGAATGCGTCCGGGGCATGCGGGAGATGCACGACGACCCGCGCTACCTGCGGCTGGTGCCGCGGCTGTTCGGCGTCGCCGACATCCACCCGGAGCTGTACCGCGCGTACATCGACCAGGCGATCAGGCCCCGCCGGGAGATCGTCCTCCAGGTGCTGCAGCGGGGGGTCGAGGCCGGTGAGATCCGGGCCGGCCTCGACCTGAACCTCGTGATGGACCTGCTGCTCGGGCCGGTGCTGATCCGCTCCTTCCGCTCCTCGGGCGCGGACCCGGAGAGCGGGTTCGCCGACCTCGACCCGGCGGAGCTGGTCGACACGGTGCTGCACGGGCTCACCCCGAGGTGACGGGCGGTCGCCCCCGGCGCGGTGTCCGAACGGTGGGGCGCCTCAGGCCGTCCGGCGGCCGTCGGCGGCCCGGACCGCACCGGCCGTCGGCCGTCCGTCCGCGGCCACGCCGTCCGCCGCCGTCCGGCCTTCCGCCGTCCGGTCCGCCGCGACTCGGCCTTCCGCGCCGGGGCTCTCCGCGCTCCGGCCACCCGGCGGCGGACCGCCCGCCGTCGGCCGGACCGGGGCCGGCCGGCCCCGGAGGAGGACCGCGACGAGTGCGGCACCGGCCAGCGCGGTGAGGGCGGCGACCAGCATGGTGCGGTCGAGGGCGGTGGCGAACGCGGCACGGACCAGGCCGTCCGGGAGCCCCGCCACCGGCTGCCCGGCGCTCAGGACGCGGGCGGCGGCGTCCGCGTCGGGGACCGCCGCGGGGTGGCCGGCCAGCGAGGCCCGCAGCCCCTGGTGGAGCACGAGGCCGAGGACCGCGATCCCGAGGGCCTGGCCCAGCTGGCGGAAGGTGTTGACGGCGCCGCCCGCCATGCCGCCGCGCTCCGGCGGGACGGCGGCCATCGCGCAGGCCGCCAGGACCGGGCTGACCGCGCCCACACCGAGGCCGGTCAGGGCGAGGCCGGGCAGCAGGGCGGTCCAGCTGGACGAGGCGTCGAGGGTGCACTGGAGGAGGGCGCCGGCACCGATCACGGCCAGTCCGCCGGCGAGCGGCAGCGCCGCGGGGAGGACGGCGAGCCTGCGGCCGGCCAGGGCGGAGACCGCGAAGGCGACGACGCTCATCGGGAGCAGCGTGAGACCGGCGGCCATCGGACCCCGGCCGAGCACCGACTGCAGCCAGAGCGAGGTGTACGGGAGGTAGGAGAACGCGGCGGCGGAGTAGACCAGGCCGCAGACCATCACCCCGGTGAAGACCGGGCTGCGGAACAGCCCGAGGTCGAGCAGCGGGTGCGGGCTGCGGCGCTCGACCAGGAGGAAGACGGCGAGCGCCGCGACGGCCGCCCCGGCCGCGCCGAGCACGGACGGCGAGGTCCAGCCGTCGGCACCGCCGCGGATCAGCACCAGGACGGCCGAGCCGGCCGCGACGGTGAAGGCGGCGGCGCCGGGCAGGTCGATCCGGTGCGCCGCGGGGTTCCGGGACTCCGGCAGCGTCCTGCGGGTGAGGACGACGCCGGCGACCGCGACCGGCAGGTTGACCAGGAAGACCGACCGCCAGCCCAGGAACTCGGTGAGCAGTCCGCCGGCGACCGGACCGGTGGCCGCCGCGGCGCCGCTGACGGCGCCCCAGACGCCGAACGCCACCGCCCGGTCGCGGCCCCGGTAGGCGAGGTTGAGCAGGGCCATCGCGGTGGCGAACATCGCCGCCCCGCCGCCGGCCTGGACGATCCGTGCCGCGACCAGCACCCCGCCGTTCGGTGCGAGACCGCAGGCGAGCGAGGCGGCGGCGAAGACCACCAGGCCGACCGTGTACACCCGCCGCCGGCCGGCCCGGTCGGCGACCGCACCGAGACCGAGGAGCAGGGCGGCCAGGGCCAGCGCGTAGCCGTCCATCACCCACTGCAGGCCGTCGAAGTCCATGCCCAGCCCCGCGCCGATGTCCGGCAGCGCCACGATCACGATGCTGACGTCGGTCAGCAGCATGAACACCCCCAGGCTGACCGCGACCAGCGGCCACCACTTCCGCATCCCCGTGCTCCTTCGTCCGCCGCGCCGCGCCGGGCCGGGCGGCCCGACGCACCGTCACCCTCGGTCCGGAGCCCGGTCCCGCGCCGCTCGGCGGGGCCGTTCCGGCGGATCTCGACGTCTCCTACCATCGGCACGGTGGAAACCGTGACGCTGGACGAGCTGGACCGGGCGCTGCTGCACGCCCTGCAGGTGGACGGCCGGGCGCCGTTCCGGCGGATCGCCGAGGTGCTCGGGGTCTCCGACCAGACGGTGGCCCGCCGCTACCAGCGGCTGCGGGCCGCCGGGGTGGTGCGGGTGATCGGGCGGACCAGTGCCCGGCTGCTCGGCGAGGTCGACTGGATGACCCGGATCCGGTGCGTGCCGGACGCCGCGTCGGCGATCGCGGAGGCGCTGGCCCGGCGGCCGGACACGTCCTGGGTCAGCCTGCTGTCGGGTGGTGAGATCGTCTGCAACACCCGTTCGAAGGCCCGGCCGGACCGCGAGGAGCTGCTGCTCGGGAAGCTGCCCCGGACGCCCCGGGTGCTCTCGGTCGGCGCGCACTACCTGCTGCGGACGTTCGTCGGCGGGACGGTCGCGTGGAGCGGGCGGACCTCGGCGCTGGACGCGGACCAGGTGGCCCGGCTGCGCGGGGGAGCGGCGGGGCGGGCCGACGCCGGCGGTGGCGGGGCGGCGGGCACGCCCGAGTCGGCGGGCGTTCGGGCGGCGGCCGTTCGGGCGGCGGCCGGTCCGGTGGTGCCGGACGGGCTGGACCGTGCGCTGCTGGCGGAGCTCGCGGTGGACGGCCGGGTGCCGCTGGCCGAGCTGGCGGCCCGGACCGGCGCCCCGGAGGCGACGGTGCGCCGCCGGCTGGCCGCGCTGACCGGCTCCGGCCTGCTCTTCTTCGACGTGGACGTGGAGACCAGGCTGCTCGGCTTCGGGATCGAGGCGTTCTGCTGGCTGACCGTGGCGCCGGGGAAGCTGGCGGCGGTCGGCCGCGCGATGGCGGAGCACCCGGAGGCGGGGTTCGTGGCCGCGACGACCGGCCCGACCAACCTCGTGGCCGGGCTGGTCTGCCGGGACGTCGAGGCGTTCTACGCCTACCTGACCGACCGGCTGGGGGCGTTGGAGGGGGTGGGGGCGCTGGAGACGGCTCCGGTGATCCGGAGCGTGAAGCGCGCTGGAATGATCATCCGCTAATCGAATGGTCGGGGATCCCTGGCCGATTCTTCTCGTTTTCTGGCGGATAGTTTGTTTGCTTATCATCGGACAAATTGAATGCCCTGTGATTCTTTCCAAAAATCCCTCGCATCGCCTTCTGGGCGCCCTTAGTATCTGAACGAACACTTTCGGTGACCGTTCGACGGTGGACTGCGAAGGGGGTCGTCATGGGCGGGCAGCTTCGAACCGTGCTGCGCCACGTCGCGTACCCGTCCCTGCTGGTCGCGGTGGTGGCGATAGCGGTCGCGGCCCTGCGCCTGCGCTGGGATCTCGGCCGCGTGAGCCAGCTCTTCCTGGTCGGCACCATCGCCTATCTGGCGCTGCTGGAATGGTTGATTCCGTACGAACCGGAATGGACTCCCAGCGTGCGCGAGTGGGGCTGGTACGGGGTCTACTTCGTGCTGACGATGATCGGCGGAGCCCTGGCCCAGGTGCCCGTGGCGGCCCTCGTCGGCTGGCTGGCGCCGCCGCAGCCGGCCCTGTCGCTCTGGGTGGAGGTCCCGGCGGCGCTGCTGCTCGGCTCGCTGGCCAACTACCTGGTCCACCGGTGGTGCCACACCAGCCCCCGGCTCTGGCGGTTGCACGGCGTGCACCACGTGCCCGACAAGGTGAACGTCGCCAACAACGGGGTCAACCACCTGCTGGACGTGCTGCTCACCCAGGCCGCGGTCCAGGTCTCGCTGGCGCTGGCCGGGTTCTCCGGGCAGGCGGTGTTCGCGGTGGGCCTGTTCGTGCTCGCCCAGGGCTACTTCGTGCACGCCAACATCGACGTCCGGATCGGGCTGCTCAACCACGTCCTCGCCGGCCCCGAACAGCACCGGCTGCACCACAGCGTCGACCTGGCGGAGGCCGGCCACTACGGTTCGGACCTCTCCGTCTGGGACCACGCCTTCGGCAGCTTCACCTGGCGGCCCGGTCGGCGGCCGGTCGCGGTGGGGCTGCAGGACCCGGCCGACTTCCCCGCCACCGGGGAGGTGATCGCCAGTCACCTCCAGGCCTGGCGCCGACCGGTGCGTGCCGACGACTCCCCAACCGGCTCCACCAGACCGGCCGGCTAGGACGGACCGGCCAGGACGGCCCGAGCCAGGCCGTCCGACCGGGCCGACCGGCCCCGCAAGACCGTCCCACCGTCCGCGCCGACCAGGCCCTCCGGCTCGCTTCCCCTGGCCCACCTCCCCGGCCGCCCCGGCTCCCGGCCTGCCCGGAGTCGGGCCGCGGCCGCTGTCCCCATGTCCGTGCGGCCCTCCCACACCCGTGCCGCGCGCGAACGCAGCGACTCAAGGACTCGACCATGACGGATTCATGCTTCGCCGCATCCCCCGACTTCCCTGATACCGCCGACACCGCCGACACCGCCGACACCGCCGACACCGCCACCCTCGCCGGCTCCGCCGCCCGTACGGACGCCGGAGCCCTTGCCGACGGCACGGGCTCCGGTGCCGCCGCCGGACCGGCCACCCGTCCGCACGTCGCCGCCGCCCCCTCCCCGGCCGACGGCGACCGGGAGAAGATCGCGATCATCGGGATCGGCTGCCGCCTGCCCGGCGGGGCCTGCGACCACCGGTCGTTCTGGCAGAACCTGGTCGACGGCAAGGACTGCATCACGCCGACCCCGCGCAGCAGGTACGACGTGGCGACCCTGGGCAGCCGGGACAAGGCCAAGCCGGGCCGGCTGGTCGGCGGCCGGGGCGGCTACATCGACGGGTTCGACGAGTTCGACCCGGCGTTCTTCGGCATCAGCGGCCGCGAGGCCGACCACATGGACCCGCAGCAGCGGAAGCTGCTGGAAGTGGCCTGGGAGGCGCTGGAGGACGGCGGCCAGAAGCCGGCCGAGCTGGCGGGCCGTGAGGTCGGCGTCTACGTCGGCGCGTTCACCCTGGACTACAAGATCCTCCAGTTCTCGGACCTCTCCTTCGAGACCCTGGCCGCGCACACCGCCACCGGCACCATGATGACGATGGTGTCGAACCGCATCTCGCACTGCTTCGACTTCCGCGGCCCCAGCGTCTCGCTCGACACCGCCTGCTCCTCCTCCCTGGTCGCCGTCCACCTCGCCGCGCAGAGCCTGCTGCGCGGCGAGACCGACCTCGCGCTGGCCGGCGGCACCCTGCTGCACCTCGCGCCGCAGTACACGATCGCCGAGACCAAGGGCGGGTTCCTCTCCCCGCAGGGCCGTTCGCGCACCTTCGACGCGGCGGCCGACGGCTACGTCCGGGCCGAGGGCGTCGCGGTGGTCGCGCTCAAACGGCTCTCCGACGCGGTCCGCGACGGCGACCCGGTGCACGCCGTCATCATCGGCAGCGGCGTCAACCAGGACGGCCGCACCAACGGCATCACCGTGCCCAACCCGGACGCGCAGGTCGCGCTGATCGAGCGGGTCTGCGCCGAGGCCGGGATCGTCCCGGGCAGCCTCCAGTACGTCGAGGCGCACGGCACCTCCACCCCGGTCGGCGACCCGATCGAGGCGAACGCCCTGGCCCGGGCGCTGGCCGTCGGCCGCCGCCCCGGCGACCGGTGCTACGTCGGCTCGGTGAAGACCAACATCGGGCACACCGAGTCGGCCTCCGGCCTGGCCGGGCTGATCAAGTCCGCGCTGGCGCTCAAGCACCGGCTCATCCCGCCGCACATCAACCTGGAGCGGCTCAACCCGGCGATCGACCCGGCCACCCTGCCGTACGAGATCCCCACCGAGCCGACGGCCTGGCCGGCGCACGAGGGGCCGGCCAGGGCCGGGGTCAACTCCTTCGGGTTCGGCGGCACCAACGCGCACGTCCTGCTGGAGGCCGCCCCGGTGCCCCACCCGGTGTCGCAGCCGGAGCCGCACCCGCACCCGGAGCCGGACCGCGCGCAGGCGGCGGAGGAGCCGGGCGGGGAGCCCGTCTGGACGGTGCTGCCGCTCACCGCCCGGGAGCCCGCCGCGCTGCCCGAGCTGGCCGCCGGCGTGCAGGCCGAGCTGGCCGGCGTCCGCGGCGGCACCCCGGCCCGCCCGGCCGACCTCGGCCACACCCTGGCCCACCGCCGCCAGCACCACGACGCCCGGCTCTCGGTGGTCTACGACTCCCGCGAGCACGCCGCCCGCGCCTCGCTGGACGAGGCGTTCGGCGCCTACCTGCGGGGCGAGCCGCACCCCCGGGTGGTCACCGGGCAGCGCCGCGAGCCCCGGAACCGCCGACTGGCCTGGGTCTTCACCGGGATGGGCCCGCAGTGGTGGGCGATGGGCCGCCGGCTCTTCGCCACCGAACCCGTCTACCGGGAGGCGGTCGAGCGCTGCGCGGAGCACCTGGCCGAGCTCACCGGCTGGTGCCTGACCGAGGAGCTGGCCGCCGACGAGGCGCGCTCCCGGATGTCCGAGACCTGGCTCGCCCAGCCCGCCAACTTCGCCGTGCAGGTCGGGCTGGCCGCGCTCTGGCGCAGCCGCGGCGTCCGCCCGGACGCCGTCGTCGGCCACTCCACCGGGGAGGTCGCCGCCTTCCACGAGGCCGGCGTCTACGACCTCGCCGACGCCGTCAAGGTGGTGGTCCACCGCAGCCGGCTCCAGCAGAAGCTGGCCGGGACGGGCGGCATGCTGGCCGTCGCGCTCACCGAGGCGGAGGCGGTCCGCCGGCTCCGCCCGTACGGCGACGCGGTCTCGGTGGCCGCGATCAACAGCCCGGCCTCGCTCACCCTCGCCGGGGACGAGACGGTGCTGGCCGAACTGGCCGCCGCACTCACCGCCGAGCAGGTCTTCGCCCGCCCGCTGACGGTCGAAGTGCCCTACCACAGTGCCCGGATGGAGCTGATCAAGGACGAGCTGCTGGAGTCGCTCGCCGACCTCAAGGCCCGTCCGGCCCAGGTGCCGCTCCACCTCACCGGGCGCACGGGCACCGCGCACGGCACCGAACTGGACGCGGGCTACTGGTGGCACAACGTCCGCGACAGCGTCCGCTTCCAGCAGGCGGTCGAGCGGCTGTCGGACGACGGGTACACCCTCTTCCTGGAGATCGGCCCGCACCCGGTGCTCGGCCGTTCGATCCAGGAGACCGTGGAGGCCCGCGCGGGGGGTGCCGACCGGCCCGAGGTCCGCACCCTGCCCTCGATCCGCCGCCAGGAGGACGAGCAGGGCACCTTCACCGCCTCGTTGGCCGCCCTGCACAACCTCGGGGTGGAGGTCGACTGGTCGGTGCTCCAGCCCGCCGGTCGGACGGTGCCGCTGCCGCGCTACCCGTTCCGGCGGGACCGGCACTGGGTCGAGCCCCGGCCGGTCGAGGCGGTCCGGCAGGGCCGGCTGGACCACCCCCTGCTCGGCCGCCGGCTGGCCGGTGCCGAGCCGGCCTGGGAGGCCCGGCTGGACGCCGAGGCGCTGCCCTACCTGGAGGACCACCGGATCCAGGGCGACGTGCTCTTCCCCGCCGCCGGGTACCTGGAGATGGCCGTCCAGGCGGTCCGCGCGCTGACCGGCGGCACCGACGTCGCCCTGGCCGGCATCGAGCTGCGCAAGGCCCTCTTCCTCCCCGACGACGGGAGCCGCGCCGTCCGGCTCACCCTCTCCGCCGAGCTCGGCGGCTTCACCATCGCGACCGGCCCCGCGGTCCCCGGCGGGGACGCCGGCCCGGCGGAGGGCGGAGCCGGGGGCGGCCCCGAGCGCACCGTGCACGCCGTCGGCACCGTACGGCCCGGCCAGCGCAGCCGCCCGGCGCGGCCGCTGGACGTCGCGGCGATCCGCGACCGTTCCGTCCGGCACCTGACCGGGCCGGACTGCTACGCCGCGCTGGCCGCGCTCGGCTACCACTACGGTCCGGCGTTCCAGGGCATCGACGAGGTCTGGATCGGCCCCGGCGAGGCGCTGGCACGGGTCCGGCCGACGGCGGCGGTCGCCGGTCAGGGCGCCGGCCACCAGGTGCACCCGGTGGTGATGGACGCCTTCTTCCAGACCCTGCTCACCCCCCAGCTGCTGGCGGAGGTCCCCGACGGCGCGGGCACCGCGCCGGCCACCGGGATCCGGCTGCCGGTCGCCATCGAGGAGGTCCGGCTGGACGCGGTCGGTGAACGCCCGCTCTGGGTGCACGCGACCGTCACCCGGGACGCCGGTGCCGAACTGGTCGGCGACATCGCGGTGCACGACGAGCGCGGCACCGCGCTCGGCGGGATCACCGGGTTCCGGGCCGCCGACGTCGAACAGGCGGCCACCGCGGTCGGCCTGTCCACCATCGACGGCTGGCTCGCCGAACCGGTCTGGACGGAGCTGCCGGAGGCCGCCGCAACCCCCGACCTGCTGGCCGAACACCCCGACCACTGGCTGCTGTTCGCCGACCGGCAGGGCGTCGCCGAGGCGCTGGCCGGGCGGATCGCCGCGCGCGGCGGCAGCTGCCAGCTGGTCCTCCCGGCCGACGGCTACCGGCCCGCGGCCGACGGCCGCCCGGCCGCCGTCGAGCCCGGCTCCGCCGCCGACCTCGCCCGGCTGCTGGCCGACCGGCGGGCCTCCGGCGCACCCGACCCGGCCGCCGTCGTCCACCTCTGGAACCTCGACCGGCCGGAGCTGGGCACCGCCGACCAGGCCGCCGTGGCGGCCCACACCGCTGCCGGCGCGTACAGCCTGGTCACGCTCGCCGCCCTGCTGTCCGCCGAACTCTCGGACAGCAGACTGCACGTCGTCACCCGCTCGGCGCAGGCCACCGTGCCCGGTGAGCCGGTCGAACCGCTCGGTGCGCCCGCCTGGGGGATCGGCCGGGTGCTGCGCCACCAGGAGCTGCCGGGCCATCCGGGCAAGCTGGTCGACCTCGGGCCGGCCACCGCACCCGCCGATCCCGTCCCTCCCGCTGATCCCGCCGATCCCACCCTCACCCCCACCGCCGCCGACGCCGAGGCGGCCGCGCTGCTGCGCGAGTTCGCGCTCGCCGACGAGGACGAGATCGCGCTCCGCCCGGGCCGGCGGCTGACCAGCCGGCTCCGCCCGGCCGCCGGACTGACCCGGCCGCTCCCGCCCGGCCTCCGTCCGGACGCCGCCTACCTGGTGACCGGCGCGTTCGGGGCGCTCGGCCGGCTGCTCTGCCGCACCCTGGTCCGGCGCGGCGCCCGCCGGCTGATCCTGGTCGGCCGCAGCCCGCTGCCGCCGCGCGAGCAGTGGCGCGACCTCGACCCGGCGAGCCCGGAGGGCCGGCGCACGGCCTTCCTGCGCGAGCTGGAGTCGCTGGGCGCGGAGCCGGTCCCGGCGCCGCTGGACGTCACCGACGAGTCCGCGCTGGCCGCCTGGCTGGCCGAGTACCGGCGGCTGGACCGGCCGCCGATCCGCGGGGTCTTCCACCTGGCCGGGCAGGTCCGGGACACCCTGGTGGGCGAACTCGACCGCGGGACCTTCGACGCCGTCCACGCGCCCAAGGTCCTCGGGGCCTTCGCCCTGCACCGGCAGCTGGCCGGCGAACCGCTCGACCACTTCGTGCTGTTCGCGTCCATCGCCTCGCTGCTGACCACCGCGGGCCAGACCAACTACGCCGCGGGGAACGCCTTCCTGGACGCCCTGGCCCATCACCGCCGCTCCCTCGGCCTGCCCGCGCTGAGCCTCGACTGGGGGCCCTGGGCCACCGGCATGATCGAGGAGCTGGGCCTGATCGACCACTACCGGAACAGCCGCGGCATGAGCTCGCTGGCCCCGGAGACCGGAATGGCCGTCCTGGAGCGGGTGCTGGGCCAGGACCGGGCCCAGCTGCTGGTCGCCACCGTGGTCGACTGGCCGGTCTTCCTCTCCTGGTACCCGGCCCCGCCGCCGCTGGTCGCGGACCTCGCCGCGAGCGCCCGGGAGGCCGCCCCGGTGGCGGAGCGGGCCGGGCTGCTGGACGCGCTGCGGGCGGCCGGCGAGGCGGAGCGGGCGGCACTGCTCGCCGAACGGTTCACCCTGCTGGCCGCCACGGTGCTCCGGGCGCCGGTCGAGCAGATCGAGCCCACCACCGGCCTCGGCGCCCTCGGCCTGGACTCGCTGCTCGCGATGGAGCTCCGCGCCCGGCTCAACACCGAACTCGGCACCACCCTCCCGGTGGTGGCGCTGCTGAGCAACGCCCCGGTGGGCGAGCTGGTCGCCCGGCTGGGCGAGTCGCTGGCCGAGCTGCTCGACGAGGACCCGGCGGGCACCGGCACCGCCGGGGTCGAGCGGCACGAGGACGCGACCGCGTACCCGCTGACGCAGAACCAGAAGGCGCTCTGGTTCCTCAAGCAGCTCAACCCCGACGGCTTCGCCTACAACATCGGCGGGGCGGTGGAGGTCCGGGTGGAGCTGGAGCCGGAGCTCATGGCCGCGGCCTTCCGGGCCATGGTCGAGCGGCACCCCAGCCTGCGGGCCAACTTCGTGCTCGACGGCGGCCGTGCCGTGCAGCGGATCTCGGCCGCCGCGGAGCCGGACTTCGGGGTGTTCGACGTGGAGCGGCTGGCCTGGGAGGACATCCACGCGCTGATCGTCCGCGAGTACCGCAGGCCGTACGACCTGGAGCGGGATCCACTGGTGCGGTTCCGGCTGTTCCGGCGCGGCCCGGACCGCTGGGTGATCATGAAGGCCGTCCACCACATCATCTCGGACGCGATCTCCACCTTCACCTTCATCGAGGAACTGCTCGCCGTCTACGAGGGGCTGCGACAGGGCCGGGCGCCCGAGCTGCCGCCGGTCACCGCGCGCTACCTGGACTTCCTCAACCGGCAGAACGCGTTCCTGGCGGGTCGCGAGGCGCCGAGGATGCTCGACTACTGGCGCTCGCACCTGCCGGCCGAGGTGCCGATCCTCAGCCTGCCCACCGACAAGCCGCGTCCGGCGGTGCAGACCCACAACGGCGCCTCCGAGTTCTTCGTCCTCGACGAGGAGCTCAGCGCGCGGGTGCACGCGCTGGCCCGCGAGCACAACGTCACCGTCTTCATGGTGCTGCTCAGCGCCTACTACCTGCTGCTGCACGCCTACGCGGGCCAGGACGACATCATCGTCGGCAGCCCGGTGACCGGCCGCACCGACGAGGAGTTCGCCGGCGTCTACGGCTACTTCGTCAACCCGCTGCCGCTGCACGTCTCGCTGGCCGGCGAGCCGACCGTGGCCGAGCTGCTGGACCGGGTGCGGACCACGGTGCTGGGCGGGCTGGACCACCAGGAGTACCCGTTCGTGCTGCTGGTGGAGAAGCTCGGGCTGCAGCACGACCCGAGCCGTTCCGCGGTCTTCCAGGCGATGTTCATCCTGCTCCACCACAAGGTGGCCACCGAGAAGTACGGCTACCACCTGGAGTACATCGAACTCCCGGAGGAGGAGGGGCAGTTCGACCTCACCCTGTCCGCCTACGAGGACGAGGCGGAGCGCCGCTTCCACTGCGTCCTCAAGTACAACACCGACCTCTTCCTCCCCGGGACGATGGCCCGGCTGGCCGGGCACTACGTCAACCTGTTGGAGGGCCTGACCACGGCCGGCCCCGGGCGGGCGGCCACCGGTCTGGAGCTGCTCGGCCGTGAGGAGCGCGCCCTGGTGCTCCGCCGGTGGAGCGGTGCCGAACGCCGGGTGGCCCACCGGGAGCCGGTGCACGAGCTGGTCCTGCGCGCGGCCGCGGCCGATCCGGCGGCGCTCGCGGTGGTGGCGCCGGACGGGTCCGGTCCGGCCGTGCGGCTGAGCTACGGCGAGCTGGCCGAGCGCTCCGGCCGGGCCGCCGCCCGGCTGCGCGCGCTGGGCGCCGGTCCCGGCACCGTGGTGGCGCTCGCCCTGGAGAAGTCGCCGGAGCTGATCGTCGCCCTGCTCGCGGTGCTCCGCACCGGTGCCGCGTACCTGCCGCTCGACCCCGGCCACCCGGCCGACCGGCTGGCCTACATGGTCGAGCGCGCCGGTGCCGGGCTGCTGGTCGGCGACGACCGCCCGGGGACGGGGGAGCGGCTCGGCGGGCTGCCCGGCCGGCTGGTGACCACGGCCGAACTGGACGAGGGGGACGACGGGGACGGCGGGGACGGGGGGTTCACCGTCGCCGCGGTGTCCCCCGAGGACCCGGCGTACGTGATCTACACCTCCGGTTCCACCGGCCGGCCCAAGGCCGTCCGGGTCGGCCACGGCAACCTGGCCTCGGCCTACCAGGCGTGGCGCGCCGAGTACCGGCTGGACACCGACGTCAGGGTGCACCTCCAGATGGCCGGTCCGTCCTTCGACGTCTTCACCGGGGACGTGGTCCGCGCGCTCTGCTCGGGCGGCGCCCTGGTGCTGGTCGGCCGGGACCTGCTGTTCGACACCGCCCGGCTCCACGAGGTGATGCGCACCGAGCGGGTGGACGCCGCCGAGTTCGTCCCCGCGGTGGTCCGGACGGTCGTCGGCCACTGCGAACGGACCGGCCTCGACCTGGAGTTCATGCGGCTGCTGGTGGTCGGCTCGGACGTCTGGAAGGTCGAGGAGTTCGAGCGGCTGCGGGCCCTCTGCGGGCCGGAGACCAGGCTGGTCAACTCCTACGGCCTCACCGAGGCCACCATCGACAGCGCCTACTTCGAGGGACCGGCGGACACGCTGGAGCCCAGCCGGATGGTCCCGATCGGACGGCCGTTCCCGAACAGCGCGTTCTACCTCCTCGACGGGCACGGGCGGCCGGTCCCGCCCGGCGTCACCGGCGAGCTGTGGATCGGCGGCTCCGGAGTCGCGCTCGGCTACGCCGGGGACGACGAGCAGACCGCCGACCGGTTCGCCGTCCTGCCGCTCGGCGGCACCGACGGCACCGAGCCGGTCCGGCTCTACCGCACCGGGGACCTCGCCCGCTGGGACGCCGAGGGCGGGGTGCACCTGCTCGGCCGGGCCGACTCGCAGATCAAGGTGCGCGGCCACCGGATCGAACTCGGGGAGATCGAGACCCAGCTCGCCGAGTGGCCCGAACTGGAGCGGGCGGTGGTCACCGTCCGGCCCGACCACGGCGGCGAGCACGTGCTCTGCGCGTACTGCGTGCCGGCGCCCGGGCGGACGCTCGACCGCCGCGCCCTCCGCCGCCACCTGGCCGGCTACCTGCCGACCTTCATGATCCCGACCCACTTCACCGAGCTGTGCACGCTGCCGCTCACGGCCAACGGCAAGGTGGACGTCACCGCGCTGCCGGCCCCCCGGGCGGACGCCGCGGACGGGGCCGCCGAGCCGCCGGTCACCCTCTACGAGGTCCGGATGGCCGAGCACTGGCAGGCCCTGCTGGGCATCGAGCAGCCCGGCCTGCAGCACGACTTCTTCGAGTCCGGCGGATCCTCGATCCGGCTGATCGAGCTGATCCACGGCCTGCAGACCGAGTTCGACATCAGGATCCCGGTCAGCCTGCTCTTCAAGGTCACCACCCTGCACGGGATGGCGAAGACCGTCGAGGCCATCGTCACCGGCCGGGTCGAGGGCGCCCAGCCGTACCTCAGGTTCAACCAGGAGCAGCAGCAGACCCTGTTCTGCTTCCCGCCCGCGGGCGGCCACGGGCTGGTCTACCGCCAGTTCGCCGCGCACCTGCCGGAGTACCGGATGGTCGCCTTCAACTACGTGACCGGGGACGACAAGGTCGACCGGTACGCGGACCTGGTCGAGTCGCTCCAGCCGGACGGACCGTGCGCCCTGCTCGGCTACTCCCTCGGCGGCAACCTCGCCTTCGAGGTGGCCAAGGAACTGGAGCGGCGCGGGAGGGCGGTGCCCAACGTCGTGATCATGGACTCGCACCGGATCCCGGAGTCCTTCGACCTCGCCGACGAGCACGTCCAGGCCTTCGAGCGCGAGCTGGCCGAACACCTCCAGCGGCACACCGGCTCGGCCGTGGTGGCCCAGGAGACCCGCGAACAGGCCAGGGACTACCTGCGGTTCTGCAGCCGCACGCCGAACCTCGGAGTGGTCACCGCCGCGCTCAGCGTGATCTCCGACGACGAGAAGGTCTCCCTCTACGAGGCCGGCCGGCACGGCGCGTGGCACGGGAGCTCGGCCACCCGGACGGCGGTCTTCAAGGGTTTCGGCACCCACGCCGAGATGCTCGACCACGAGTTCATCGCCCACAACGCCGGGCTCGCCCGGTCGATCCTCACCGGAGCCGACGCCCATGTGTCCTGAGACCGGAATCGGCCTGCCCGCCCCGGGCCGGTCGCGCGGAGCCGCCCCCGGCGGCACCGGCACCCCCGCACGAGAGGCGGACCCGCTCATGCTCAGGCAGCACCAGCCGCTGTCCTACCCCTTCGAGGCGCCCGGCCTCGAACTCCACCCCGCCTACGCCGAGTTGCGGGACCAGCCGCTGGTGCGGATCCGTCTGCCGTACGGCGACGGCGCCTGGCTGGCCACCCGGTACGAGGACGTCCGGACGGTGCTCGCCGACCCGCGGTTCAGCCTCGCCGCCGCGATGGACCAGGACCAGCCCCGGATGCGCCCGGTCGCCCGCACCGGCGCCGGCCTCTTCTCCACCGAGCCGCCCGAGCACACCAGGCTCCGCTCGCTGGTCGCCCGGGAGTTCAGCGCCCGCCGGGTCGAACGGCTGCGGGTGCGCGCCCGCGAGCTGGCCGACGAGCTGATCGACGGCATGACCGCCGCCGGGCAGCCCGCCGACCTGGTCGAGGGCTTCGCCATCCCGATGCCCACCACCATCATCTGCGAGGTGCTCGGCATCCCCGCCGAGGACCACCGGATGCTCTGGGGCTGGGCCGAGACGGTGCTCTCCGCCGTCACCCCCGGCGAGGTGCTCGCCGTCGAGGGCCGGGCGTTCATCGACTACATGGCCGGCGTGCTGGAGCTGCGCGGCCGGGAGCCCGGCGACGACCTGCTCACCGTGCTGGTCCGGGCCTGCCGCGAGCAGCGGCTGATCAGCGAGGAGGAGCTGCTCTCGATCGCCTGCGACCTGCTGATCGCCGGCTTCGTCTCCACCACCAACCAGATCGGCAACTTCTTCCACCAACTGCTCGTCAACCCCGAGGAGCTGCAGCGGCTGCGGGAGCGGCCCGAGCTGATCCCCAAGGCCGTCGAGGAGCTGATGCGGTACGTGCCGCTGCTCACCGGCTTCAGCCTGCCCCGGTACGCCACCGCCGACGTCGAACTGGGCGGGGTCACCATCCGGGCCGGCGAGGCGGTGATGATCGCCACCGCCGCCGCCAACCGCGACCCGGAGGTGTTCGAGGAGCCGGAGCGCCTGGTCCTGGACCGCCAGGGCAACCCGCACATCGGCTTCGGCCACGGGGTGCACTACTGCATCGGCGCCCACCTGGCCCGGCTGGAGCTCCAGGTGGCGATCGAGCGGGTGCTGGGCCGCCTCCCCGGACTGCGGCTGGCCGTCCCCGAGCGCGAACTGCGCTGGAAGGAGGACGCGATGGTGAACGGCCTGCAGGCGCTCCCGGTCGCCTGGTGAGCACCCCCCGACAACGGCAACGCACTCCACGGTACGGACGAGGAAGGCTGGAATGACGACACGGGAACCGGTCGCCGGGCGCCGCCGAGAGACGATGATCATCGTCGGCGGCGGCCTCGGCGGCCTCTCCACCGGGTGCTACGCCCGGATGAACGGCTACCGGACGCAGATCTTCGAGATGCACGAGATCCCCGGCGGCTCGTGCACCGGCTGGGACCGCAGCGACTTCACCTTCGACTGGTGCATCAGCTGGCTGCTCGGCAACGGACCGGGCAACGAGATGTACCAGATCTGGCTCGAACTGGGCGCGCTCCAGGGCAAGGAGATGCGCCACTTCGACGTGTTCAACATCGTCCGGGGCCGGGACGGCCGGGCGGTCCGCTTCTACTCCGACCCGGACCGGCTGGAGGCGCACCTGCTCGCCCTCTCGCCGGCCGACGCGGCGCCGATCCGGGAGTTCTGCGCCGGCATCCGGACCTTCCGGAAGGCGCTCGCGGTCTACCCGTTCCTCAAACCGGTCGGGCTGATGGGCCGGCTGGAGCGGTGGCGGATGCTGGCCTCGTTCGTGCCGTACTTCAACACCATCCGCAAGTCGATCACGGTGCTGATGACCGACTTCGCGCTGCGGTTCCGCGACCCGCTGCTGCGCGAGGCGTTCAACTTCATCCTCTACGAGAAGCACCCGGCCTTCCCGGTGCTGCCGTTCTACTTCCAACTGGCCTCGCACGCCAACCAGGCCGCCGGGGTGCCCGAGGGCGGTTCGCTCGGGCTCGCCCGGTCGATCGAGGAGCGGTACCGCAAGCTCGGCGGCGAGATCACCTACAACGCCAAGGTCGAGGAGATCCTCGTCGAGCAGGACCGCGCGGTCGGCGTGCGGCTCAGCGACGGCCGGGAGTTCCGGGCCGACATCGTGGTCTCCGCCGCCGACGGCCACACCACGGTGATGAAGCTGCTCAAGGGCCGGTACCTCAACGACACCTACCGGCGGCTCTACACCTCGCTGATCGACGAGCCCGGCCAGCTGTCGCCCGGCTACGTCTCCCTGTTCCTGGGGCTGCGCAAGCCCTTCCCGCAGGGCGACCCGTGCACCACCTACCTGCTGACCGAGCAGGAGGCGAGCGCGCTGACCGGGATCCGCTGCCACTCGATGAACGTGCAGTTCCGCACCCGGCACTACCCGGAGCTGGCACCGAGCGAGTCGACGGTGGTGTTCGCGACGTACTTCTCGGACATCGCCCCCTGGCGGGCGCTGCACGAGGGGCCGGAGCAGTCCTCCCGGGTGCGCCGCGGCGAGGAGCTGCACACCCTGCCGGTCAAGCACGGGCGGGAGTACATGGCGGCCAAGCGGCGGGTCCGCAACGGCATCGCCGCCTTCCTGGACGAGCGGTTCCCCGGGTTCAAGGACGCGGTGGCCGTCGCCGACGTCTCGACCCCGCTCACCCAGGTCCGCTACACCGGCGTCTACGACGGCACCTTCCCGGGCTGGAACCCGTTCGTGGAGGGCGCGGAGACGGTCGAGGAGGAGATCAAGAAGAGCGGTCCGGTGCTGCCGGGGCTGTCGGACTTCTACCTCTCCGGGGTCTGGGCGACCATCGGCGGCCTGATCCGGGCGGCCGCCGCCGGCCGGCACGTCATGCAGTTCATCTGCCGTGACGACGGACTGGAGTTCACCGCCGAGGTCGACCGGAGCGCGCCGCCGCCGACGCACCGGATCATCCCGGTGGGCGGGCCGCCCCGGCAGGCCCGGCAGGGCGGGGCGACCGCCGAGGAGCGCGACGGCGCGGAGGACACCGAGACCATGGAGACGGGAGCCCTGGCATGAGGATCGAGAAGTGGGTCGTCCGGGAGCACCTGGACGGGGTGCCCGACGTCAACCGGATCTACCGGAAGGTCGTCGAGGAGGTGGAGATCGACCTCCGTCCGGACGAGATGCTCTTCCGGACGCGGTACGTCTCGGTCGACCCGTACCAGAACGGGCTCGCCCTGGAGACGCCGATCGGCCACCACATGGGCGCCGACTCGATCATGGAGGTGGTCGAGGCGGGGCCGGAGGCGGCGTTCCGGGTCGGCGACCTGGTGCAGGGCTTCGGCGGCTGGCGGAGCCACGTCGTGCACAACGGCGCCGAGGAGCTGTGGAAGACCGGCACCTTCCCGATGGTGTTCCCGGCCTACCGCCGCCTCGACCCGGCCTGGTACGACGAGCGGCTGCCGGTCTCCACGGCCCTCGGCATCATGGGCGCGCCCGGCATGACGGCCTGGGGCACGCTGACCCGGTTCATGACCGTCCGCCCCGGCGACACCGTGGTGATCAGCGGCGCGTCCGGTTCGATCGGCACCCTGGTCGGCCAGCTGGCCAGGCGGGCCGGCGCCGGCCGGGTGGTCGGCACCACCGCCTCGCCGGGCAAGGCCGAGTACCTGCGGGGGCTGGGGTTCGACGAGGTGGTCCTCTACGACCAGGCCGACGACGCCGAGAAGGTCCGTCAGGCGCTGCTGCTCGCCGCCCCCGACGGGGTCGACCGGTACTTCGACAACCTGGGCGGCACCGTGACCGACGCGGTGTTCACCATGCTCAACGTGGACAGCCAGGTGGCCGTCTGCTGGCAGTGGGCGACCACGGTGAACGGTGACCTCACCGGGCCCCGGCTGCTCCCGTACATCATGTTCCCGCGCACCACGATCCGCGGGATCTTCGCCCAGGAGTGGTTCACGGAGCCGCTGCTGGCACAGATGCACCGGGAGCTGGGCGGGCTGGTCCGGGACGGCGAGGTCCGCTACCACCAGACCGTGCACAAGGGGTTCGACGAGATCCCGAAGGCCTACCGGAGCCTCTACCTCGACCGGGAGGCCAACCGGGGCAAGGTCCTCGTCGAGGTCTGACACCGGCCGCCGGCGGGAGGGGGCGCCCCCTCCCGCCGGGGCGGGCGGTCAGTCGTCGTCGAGGCCGTCCGCGTCGAAGCCGCCGGCGTCCGAGCCGTCCGGGGCGCCGGTGATCGCGTAGCCCTGGCGGCGCGCCTCGTAGCAGGCCACCGTCGCGGCGGCGGAGACGTTCAGCGAGCCGACCCGGCCCAGCTGCGGCACGAACACCACCTGGTCGCAGAGGGCCAGCGCGTCCGGCGTGATCCCGCGGTCCTCGTGGCCGAGGACGAAGGCGACCGCCGGGGTCAGCTGGGCGGCGAACATCGGCACCGCCTCGTCGGCCAGCTCCAGACCGACCACCTTGTAGCCGTCGCCCTTGGCCGCGGCCACGGCCTCGGCGACCGTCGGGAAGTGCTCGACCTTGAGGTACTTGTCGGTGCCCATCGCGGCCTTCTGCGCACCCGACGAGCGCACCGACGGGGTGTCGCCGGTGAGGTAGAGCTTCTCCGCGCCCATGGCGGCGGCGGTCCGGACGATCGAGCCGACGTTGAACGGCGACTGCAGGTTCTCCAGGATCATCGCGAGCCGGAACTCGTTGCCACGCCGCCACTGGCGGTGCAGCCGCTTCAGTTCGGTCCCGCGGAGCTGCTTCACGACGTCGTACCTCGTCCACTCTCGGGGCCCTCGCCCGCCGTGGGGCGGGGCCGCGCTTCCAGGATCCGGAACCCGTTCACCGACGTGACGCGGGTGGTCGGGAAACCCTGGTCGTTCAGCCACTTCTGCAGCGAGTCGGAGCCCAGGTGCTTCTGGACCACCAGGAACGCCGAGCCGTCCGGGGTGAGCCGGCCGAGCCACTGCTCCAGCAGGCGGCGCAGCTCGGTCTTGCCGATCCGGATCGGCGGGTTGGAGTAGATCGCCGCGAACCGCTGGTCGGCGGGGACCTCCTCGGGCAGCGCGGCCTGCACGTTGCCCAGCCGCAGCGCCTCGGCGTTCAGCCGGACCAGCTCCAGCGCGCGGGTGTTGACGTCCACCGCCCAGACCGGCAGCCGCTTGCGCCGGCTCGCCCAGGTCAGCGCGATCGGGCCGTAGCCGCAGCCGATGTCCAGGATCGGGCCGCGCACCCGGGGCGGGGGCGCGTGCTCCAGCAGGATCCGGGTGCCCGGGTCCAGCCGGGTGCGGGAGAAGACGCCCGCGTCGGTGGTCAGTTCCAGGGTGAGGTCCGGCAGGGTGACCGTGATCGGACGGCGCTCGCTGGCGACCTCGGGTGCACCGGTGAAGTAGTGCGAGCCGGACATGATTTCCCCGTCGTTCGTAAGGGCCTCGGGGCCACCGGGAGGTGTGGGTAAGCCCTGCTGGTACGGCACCGATCGTACCCCCGGTGGCCTGCGGCCCGTTCGCCCCGGCGGTCCGTCCGCCCCGGCGGGCCGGTCGGCCGGGTGTGCACCGGGAGCCCCGCGCCCGGCCTCCCGCGAGGCGCCTCAGGCGGCGACGGGGGTCTTGCGGGTGGCCACGTTGATCCGGTTCCAGGCGTTGATCGTGTAGCAGAGCGAGATCAGCTGGGCGAGCTCCTTCTCGTCGAACAGGGCGGCGGCCCGCCCGTACACCTCGTCGGAGACCCCGTCGCCGATGCGGGTGACCGCCTCGGCGAGCGCCAGGGCCGCGCGCTCGCGCTCGCTGTAGACCCCGGCCGGGGCCTCGCGCCAGACCGGCAGCAGATAGATCCGCTCGTCGCTCTCACCGGCCTTCCGGGCGTCCTTGACGTGCATGTCCAGGCAGTAGGCGCAGCCGTTGAGCTGGGAGGAGCGGACCTGCACCAGTTCGACCATGGCCGGGTCGAGGCCCTCGCGGGCGGCGGCGTCCAGGGCGATCATCGCGCGGAAGACCTTGGGCGCGGTGCGGGCGTAGTCGAGGCGGGCGGCAGGCCCGGCGGGGTGCTCGTTCGTCGTCACGGCTACGACCCTAGGAGCCGGGTGAACCCCGGTCGGGGTGCATTCGGTGGACGTTTCCACGGGTCAATCCGGTGGACCGGGCGGTGCCCGACAACACGCCGGGCGGTGGGCGGCGCGTCGCGCCGGGACGGTCGACGGCGGATACTTCCAGTACCCCCACCGTGCCCGAGGGAGCCTCCGAGCAGCGAGGACGGACGCCATGCCGCAGAACCACGAGGACTACCTGGACGAGGTCGACGAATCCGCGGAGCCGGACGACGGGGCGGAGGAGGGCGACGAGTACGACGAGCTGGCCGAGCGCCGGGCGCTCGGGGCGGACCCGGCCACGGACGTCGCGGACGTGGCCGAGCAGAGCCGGGTCGTCCAGCTCGACGAGGACGAGTACCGGGAGTAGCGCGGGCGCCGGCGGCTCCCACCGGGGTCACGGCTCCCGCCGGGGTCACAGCGCCCGGCGGCGCTGCAGCCAGGTGAACGCCGCCCAGCCCGGCAGCACCGGGAGGACGAGGGTGAGCAGCCGGTAGAGCGCGACGGCGGCCAGCGCCCCGCCCTCCTCCATCGACGCGGTGTGCTCCAGCAGCGTCACCAGCGCAGTGTCCACGACGCCGGCCCCGCCGGGGGTCGGCGCCGCGCTGCCGGCCGCGTTGCCGATCAGGAGCACCACCGCGACGGAGGCGAAGGCCGGCTCCCGCCCGACCGCCCGGGCGCAGCAGTACAGGCAGGCGACCAGCGAGATCGAGACCAGCAGCTGACCGGTGACGCCGACCGCGAGCCGCCCCGGGTTGCGCAGGAGTTCCAGCAGCCGGGGCAGCACCTCGGCGGTCAGCGGGCGCAGCCGGGCGGTCAGCCAGCGCCGGGCCGGCGGTACGGCGGACACCGCGGCCAGCAGGACGGCCGCCACGGTGAGGCCGCCGACCACGGCCGGCAGGGCGTCCAGCTCGGAGCCGCCGGGCTCCAGTCCCAGCAGGTAGACGAAGGCGCCGAGCTGCAGCAGGTGCAGCACCAGGCCGAGGAGCTGGCCCACGCCGACGCTGGACACCGCCTGCGCGGTCGGGATGCCGGCCCGCTGGAGGAAGCGGATGTTCAGGGCGACGCCCCCCACCCCGCCGGGGGAGACCAGCTTCACGAACGAGCCGGCGACCTGGGCGAGCACCGCGTTGCGGAAGTCCAGCCGCTCCGGGACGAAGCCGACGAAGCCCATCGCCGACATGACGTGGCTGGAGGCCGCGGCGAGCAGGGCGAGGACGAGCCAGAGCGGGTCGGCGTCGATGACGGCGGCGACCGGGTTCTGTTCGGTGGCGAAGAGCTGGGGCAGCAGCAGCCAGCCGGCCACGACCCCGCCGCCGACGGCGAGCAGGGTGCGGGGTCGGAGCCGCTCCAGCCTGACCGGGCGGACCGGCGCCTGCGGCTGGGTGCGGAGCACCTCGGCGCGGATGGCGTCGAGCAGGTCGGGCGGCGTCTGCGTCTGCGCGGCGGTGTCCGGTGCGTCCACCGCAGCGGGCACGGAGCGCTGGGGCGGCACGGTCGCCGACGGCGAGCAGGGTGCGGCCGCGGCGGACCGCTTGAGGGCGTGCCGGGTGCTGCGGGCCAGGGCGATCGGCTGCAGCAGCGGGAGGGCGGCGCCGACCGCGTCGGGGCCGAGCACCGCCACCGCGGCCCGGACCGACCGTTCGGCGCCGGTGCGCAGGGCGAAGGTGGTGAGCAGCTGGGCGATGTCGCTGCGCAGGACGAGGTCGCTCGCCGCGATGTCGCCGTCCGCGAAGTCCACCAGGTGCACCGATCCCGCCGCGTCGACCAGCAGCGCGGACGGGACCAGTGCCCGGTGCGAGATCTCGCGCCGCTGGAGCAGTGCGAGCTGGCCCCAGGCGTCGGCGAGCAGCGCGTCGGTGACCTCCCCGTCGGCGAGCCGGTCCAGCGTGCGACCGGGCAGGCGCTCGTACGCGACCAGCGCGGTCTCCCGGCCGAGCTCGGCGGTGGCGGCGATCCGGCGGGTGCGGACCCCGGCGGCGACGGCCGCGTAGGAGACCAGGGCCTCGTGCTCCAGGCCGGTGCGGAGCGAGCGGAGGGCCCGCGGGTGCGGGGCGGTCCGCAGCCGCAGCCGGCGCCAGGCCCGTTGCACCAGGGCGGCGGTGACCGCCTGCCGGTCGAGGAGCTGGACGTCGAGGTCCGGGCGGCCGGGCTCCTGGTGGACGAGGTAGCGGTCGGGGCCGGCGGGGGCGGCGGCGACCGGGCGCAGGCCCGCCTCGCGCAGGCTGTGCAGGATCTGCGCGGGCCGGGGCCGGGGATCCGGGGTGCCGACGGCGTAGCGGGTGCCGTGGGCGACCGTCCAGCCGATCAGCAGGCCGAGCAGCAGGGCGGTCGGGGTGGCGAACCCGCCGGCCAGCCCGGCGAGCCCGGAGAGGGTCAGCAGGCTCCGCGGCACCCGTCGTTCACGGGCCCCGGAGGCGGTGAGGAAGGCGAGGACGGGGGCGAGGTAGCCGTAGACCGGCTCGGTGCGGGCGAGGGTGTCGCCGGGCAGGAGCTGGGTCAGCGCGGAGACCAGGGAGAGGGGCGCGGCGCCGTCGACCCAGAGGTCGAGGGCGAGCGAGACGCCGTACGCGAGGACGGCGGCCAGCAGGCCGTCGGCGAGGTGCTGGAGCACCTGCCGCCGGTCGGGGACCACGCCGAGCAGCCGGCGGGTCGCCGAGTACGCGGGGACGAGCAGTAACGCGGCGGTGGTGAGGCCGGCGGCGATGCCGGCCAGCGGGCGCGGCACGAGTTCGGCGGCCTGGGCGACGTCGGCGGCGATGCCGCCGGTGGTGGCGCGGGCGTAGTCGGCGAGCAGGAGGGCGAGGGTGATCGCGCCGAGGCCGACGAGGAGGCGGATCAGCGCCACGGGCTCCCGGACCCGGCCGGTGCGGGCGGGGCCCGGTCCGCGGGGCGGCCCCGCGGCGGGGTCCGTCGGCGCAGGGCCGGGTGCCTCCGCGGTGGGGGTGCCACCGGTGTCGCTGTTCGTTCTCCCCGTCACGTCCGCCACGGTTTGCATGCTCCCACGCCGGGTTCGGGCGGCGGCCGGGGGTGTCCGGTGCGGCCGTCGTGGGCCCGCGGCGGGGCGCGCGGCCCCGGGTCCGCGCGCATCCGGTGCCGGGCGGGTCCGGAGCGGAGCGTGTCTTGGACGCCGGGCGGGGCGGCCCTCACTACTCTGCGTCCATGAGTGCCTGCGAAGACCTCGCCGCCGCACCCCGGGACATCGCGCCCCTCCCGCCCACGGACGGCTGCGCCGACTGCCTGGCCGAGGGGAGCCGGGACTGGGTGCACCTGCGGGTCTGCCTGGACTGCGGCCACATCGGCTGCTGCGACTTCTCGCCGCGGCGGCACGCCACCTCGCACTTCCACAACAGCTCCCATCCGGTGATCCGCTCGTACGAGCAGGGCGAGGACTGGCGCTGGTGCTACGTGCACGAGGTGATGGGCTGAGCGGCGGGCCGGGGCGGCGGCCGGGACGGTGGTCGCCGCCGGGCCCGGCGCGAGGGCGGACACGGGAGGTGTAATCCGGTGATAATCGGGACATAACGCCCGTGCGGTCTTTCCGGCCGACACCAGTCCGGCCGGCCGCCGCCGAAGGGAGGCCGACGATGACCAAGCGAACACCGGGCAGCACCCACAAGCTCCGCAGGGGCACCCAGGAGCTGCTGGAACGCCGCGGCATGGAGATGAGCCCGACGACGCTCCCACCCAGGCTGAGCACCGGCGCCCCGGCGGGGGCCACCGGTGGGTACGGCGCCGGCGCGGCCTTCCGGCACGGAGGCAGGGACGCCCCGACGGGGTCCATGCACTCCGCGCCCGCGATGCACGCCGAGCTCAAGGGCCACCGCCACCGCGGGGCCGAGAAGCACTCCGCGCACTGACCCGCACCGGGTGCACCGCGTGCGCGCCGGGTGCGCGCCGTTCCGTCCGCGGGGGCGGGAGCCCGTTCCGAAGGCTCCCGCCCCCGCGGACGTCCCCGCGGCCACCGTCCGGTGGCCCGGGCCGCGCGCGGGCCGCGGCGCTGTCGGTGGCCTGCGGTACGTTCGTGCCGATCGCCGGCAGGGCCGGAACGGTGCGGGACGGGGGCGGGACGATGGCCGACCTGATGACCGAGGAGCCGGTCGAGCTCCAGCTGGAGCGGTACCGGACGGAGTTGACCGGTTACTGCTATCGCATGCTCGGCTCCGTCTTCGAGGCCGAGGACGCGGTGCAGGAGACGATGGTCCGGGCCTGGCGCGGGTACCGCGGCTTCGAGGGCCGCGCCGCGCTGCGCTCCTGGCTGTACCGGATCGCCACCAACGTCTGCCTCGACGCGCTGAACGGCCGCAACGCCCGCGCCCGCCCGATGGACCTGGCCGGCCCGTCCACCGTGGCCACCGCGACCGACGCGCAGCTGCCCGAGGTCACCTGGATCGGCCCGGCGCCGGACGGCCGGGTGCTGCCCGAGACGGGCGACCCGGCCGAGGTGGCCGCCCAGCGGGAGTCGGTGCGGCTCGCCTTCGTCTCCGTGCTCCAGCGGTTGGCGCCCCGGCAGCGTGCGGTGCTGATCCTGCGCGAGGTGCTCGGCTGGAAGGCCGCCGAGGTCGCCGACCTGCTCGGCGTCACCGTCGCCTCGGTCAACAGCGCACTCCAGCGGGCGCGCGCCACGCTCGCCACCGACACCGCCGCCGCCCGCCCGGCCGCCGTGCTGGACGAGGACCACCGCGCCCTGCTGACCCGCTACGTCAGCGCCTTCGAGGCCTACGACATGGACGGGCTGGCCGCGCTGCTGCACGAGGACGTCACGCTCAACATGCCGCCGTTCGCGCTGTGGCTGACCGGGCGGGCGGACATCCGCGAGTGGATGCTCGGCCCGGGCCACGGCTGCCGGGGTTCCCGGCTGGTGCCGGTGGAGGCCAACGGCAGCCCGGCCTTCGGGCAGTACCGGCCGAGCCCGGAGGGCGGCCACGAGCCGTGGGCCCTGATCGTGCTGGAGGTCTCAGAGGGCCGGATCACCGGGCTCTCCAACTTCCTCGACACCGACACGCTCTTCCCGCTGTTCGGCCTGCCGCCCCGGCTGGAGGCGGGGCGGGAGACCGGCCCGGAGGGCGGGCGGTAGGCCCGGTGGGCGGGCGGGCCACCGGTCCGGCCGCAGGTCGGACGGTGCGCCAGGCGGTGAAGCGGACGGGGGAGTGAACGGCGCGTCAGGCGGGAGGTCGGGTGAGGGGGCCGGCCGGGGGCCCGGCACCCGGTCGGCGGGCGGGCCTGGCCACACTTCGGGCCACGTGTCGGCCCGTGCCCCGGCCCACGCGTCGGGCCTGAGGTCGTGCAGGGCGGCCGGGTCCGCCGGGTCCGCCGGGTCCGCGGCGGCGGCCTCCGCGGAGTCCTCGACCGGGAGGACGGCGGCCAGCCCGCTGAACGCGAGCAGTTCCCGCAGGGGGCCGCTCGCGTTCCGCAGGACCAGGCCCACGCCCTGCCGGGCCGCGGCGAGCCGGAGTCGGGCGAGCGCGTCGACGACGGCGAGGTCGGGGGCGGCCAGGGCGCCGAGGTCACAGGTCACCGGGCCCCGGGTGGTCGGTTCGGTCTTCGGCTGGGTGTTCACGTAGGTGAGACCGGCGCGGCGGGCCCGGCTCATCGGCCGGCGGAAGGATTCCGGAAGGATTTCCCGGGATTCCCGGAAGAAGTTCTCCGGGGAGCGATGAGTTTCGGGCAGCGGTCCGGTCTACCCCTCTGAAAGCGCGACACCGGCCCGGGAACGCGGTCGGACAGGGAACAAGAGACAGAGGGAACAGACGACATGAGCGAGATCCTCGGCGAGCTGACCATCACCCGCGAGCTGCCCGCCGCCCCGGCGGACGTCTTCCGCGCGTACGTCGAGCCCGAGCAGTTCGTCCGCTTCTGGGGGCCGGTCGGCACGCACGTGCCGCTGGACACCGTGACCATCGAGCCGGTGGTCGGCGGCCGTTTCGACAGCACGATGGTGATCGACGGGACGGGCGACCGCCACCCGGTGCGGGGCACCATCACGGCGATCCGGGAGGGCGAGCTGCTGGAGTTCGTCGAGGACGGCATCGGCATGACGGGCAGCCTCACCTTCGTCGACCTGGGCGGGGGCCGCACCCGGGTGGTCATGCAGCAGCGGGACGTCCCGGCGATGTACCTGGGCCCGGAGGCCGAGGCCGGTCTCAACTCCAGCTTCGACCGCCTGGTGGAGCACCTCGCGGGCCGCGGCTGACCCGGCGGCCGGCCGACGGCGGTCGGCCCGCGGGGCCGCGGGCTGACCGCGGCGGACCGGGATGGCAGAGTGGGGCGCAGCAGTCCCCTGAGCCGGAGGAGGTCCGTCGTGGCGGCCGAGCCGTTGAAGTCCCGTGAAGAGTGGTTGGCCTCGCTGCCCCGGATCTACGCGGCGGCGGGGTGCGTGCTGCGGGACGAGTCCGGACGGCTCCTGATCGTCAAGGCCGGCTACCGGGAGTACTGGCAGTTCCCGGGCGGGACGATCGACCTCGGCGAGGGGCCGGCCGAGTGCGCGGTCCGGGAGCTGGAGGAGGAGACCGGGATCGTCGGCCGGGCCGGCGACCTGCTGGCCATCTCCTGGACCCACCCGTCGGACGAACTCGACCACCCGGCCCAGCACTTCCTGTTCGACTTCGGTACGGTCCCGGACGGCACCCCCGTGACCGTCCCGGCCGGTGAACTGGACGACCACCGCTGGGTCGATGACGCGGAGGCGCTCGAACTGCTGGGTCCGGCGCGGTCGTTGCGGCTCCGGGCGGCGATGGAGGCGGCGGTCGACGGGCGGGTGCGGATCGTCACCACCCACGTTTCGGGGTTCTGAGCCCGCGGTGCGGGAGTTCCGGGGCCCCGCCCGTCCCGGGGCCCCGGAACGGTCCGGTCACTCCTGGGCGTCGTCGGTGCTCGTCGCGATGAACGCCGCGAGGATGTCGGCGACGAAGGCCTCGGTCTCCGCCTTCTCCACCCCGAGGTCGCTGAGCACGCCGGCGCCGTTCTCCAGCTCCAGCAGCGCGAGCAGGATGTGCTCGGTGCCGACGTAGTTGTGGCCGAGCTTGAGCGCCTCCCGGAAGGTCAGTTCCAGCGCCTTCTTGCCCTGGGTGTCGTACGGGATGAGCGCCGGGACCTCCGCGGCGGCGGCCGGGAGCGCCGCCGTCGCGGAGGTCCGGACCGCCTCGGAGGACACGCCCTGGGCGGCCAGAGCCCTGACGGCCAGGCCGTCGGGCTCGGCGAGCAGGCCGAGCAGCAGGTGTTCGGCGCCGATCTCGGCGTTGCCGGCCCGGCGGGCCTCCTCCTGGGAGGACATCACGACGTTGCGGGCGCGGTCGGTGAAACGGCCGAAGCCCTGGCTCGGGTCGAGGTCGTTCGGGGTGGCCGGGTCCTTGGGGACGAACCGCTTCTGCGCGGCCTGCTTGCTGACGCCCATGCTGCGGCCGATGTCGGTCCAGGAGGCGCCGGAGCGGCGCGCCTGGTCGACGAAGTGGCCGATGAGGTGGTCGGCCAGCTCACCGAGGTGGTCGCCGGCGATGACCGCGTCGGCCAGCTGGTCGAGCGCGTCGGTGTGGATCTTCTTGATGGCCTCGATCAGGTCGTCGAGACGCAGCGGGGTGGTCTTGGGAACGATCGGATTCTCCATAGCGTCAACCGTAGGTTGTCGACCCCAGGATCGTCAACCGATGGTTGACGATCCTGGGATTCGAGTTGCCCGGCCCGCTCCGCGCCGGGGTCTCAGCCCCGCTTCTCCCAGACGTACGCGGCCGAGACCGGGTGGCTGCGGTACTTCTCCCACTTCGGCTTGAGCGCGATCCACGCGTCGTCCACCACCGCCTCCGCCATCTCGACCAGCGTCCAGCCGGCCGCCAGTCCGGCGGTCAGGTGGTCCGAGACCAGGTGGACGTGGGTGGTGATGGCGATGTCGGCGCCGTCCTCACCGGTGAAGTGGGTCGGCATGCCGGCCGCCATGATGAAGTACGGGTGCAGGCCGACCAGGACGCAGCGCCCGCCCGGGCGGGCCAGTCGCCAGGCCTCGCGGTAGTACGGGCCGAGGTCGGCGAGGTGCTCGTCGATCAGCGAGGACACCACCAGGTCGTACGCGCCGGAGGTCAGCCCGGTGGCCTCGACGTCGCCCTCGGTGAGGCTGTCGTGGGCGCCCCGCGCCCGGGCCGCGGCGAGCATCTCGGGGGTGAGGTCCACCCCGTCGAGCACCAGGCCCGCGGCGGCCCGGTCGCGCAGCCAGGCGCCCGTCCGGCCGGTGCCGCAGCCCAGGTCGGCCGCGCGGCCGACCTCCGGCCAGGCGGGCACGGTGAGCCGGTCGAGCACGGCGAGGTCCATCGCGTCCTCGACGGTCCGCTCGTACGTGGCCACCCACTGGGCGTAGCCGGTCCTGACGTCCACGGTCGGGTAGTTGCGGGTGTCGAAGTCGGAGAAGTGCACCATGCCGGGAAGTATCGTGCGCACCGCCGGTCGGCCGCGAACGATTATCGGACGCGGGTCGGGGCGGCGCGGCGCGGGCCGGGTGCGATCCGGCGCTCCGTCAGCACGCTTGTCAGAGCGCGAGCTTGAACCCGTCGTGGCTGCGCGCGAAGCCGAGCGAGGCGTAGAACCGGTGGGCCTCGGTGCGGCGCTTGTCGCTGGTGAGCTGGACGAGGGTGCAGCCGCGCGCGCGGGCCCGTTCGACCGCCCGGGCCAGCAGCTCGCGTCCGAGGCCGGCGCCCCGGCGGTCGGCGCGGACCCGGACGCCCTCGATCAGTGCGCGTTCCGCACCGCCCCGGCCGAGGCCGGGGATGTAGGTCAGCTGGAGGTAGCCGACCACCGTGCCGTCGCCCCCGTCGAGGACCAGCATCTCGTTGCGGGCATCGGCGTCCACGTCCGCGAAGGCGCGGGCGTAGGCTTCGTCGACCCGGACGTCGGCGGGGTCCGTCACGCCGTCCTCGTCGGTGAGGAGGGCGATGATGGCGGGCAGGTCCTGAGGGCTCGCGGTGCGGAGGATCACGCCCGGAGTCTGCCAGAGCGGCGGCGGGACGGTCGGTCGGAGGAGGCGGCGATGCGGGTACTGACCCTTCCGGAGGCCGAGGTGCCCGCGGAACTCAAGCTCCAGGTCGCCGAGTTGCAGGACCTGGTCTGGCCGAGGCCGCCCGGGCCGTCGGCCGATCCGGTGCACGACCCGGCGCTGAGCCCGTCCTCGATGCTGCTGGTGGACGGCGACCGGGTGGTGGCCGCGCTCGACGTGCTCTCCAAGCCGCTGACCCACGCCGGGCGGACCTATGCCGCGAGCGGGCTGAGTGCGGTGGTCACCGACCCGGCGCGGCGGGGCCGCGGGTACGGGCGCCGACTGGTGTCGGCGGCCCGCGCCGCGATCGAGGAGGGCGGCGCGGACCTCGGGATCTTCACCTGCGACCGGGAGCTCCGGGGCTTCTACGAGGGCGCGGGCTGGGAGCCGTTGCCGGGCGCGGTGCTGGTCGGCGGGACGGTCGGGAGGCCGTTCCCGAGCGATCAGGACGGCTTCGACAAGCTGACCATGGCGGCGTTCCTGACCGGCTTCGCCCGGCGGCACCGCGCGGAGTTCGCCGGCGCCCGGATCGGGCTGTACCCGGGGGAGGTCGACAGGCTCTGGTAGCCGTGGCGGAGGTGACGCCGGGTCGGACCGCGGCGGACGAGGCCGCCCGGGCGGGGGTGCCCGGGAGGAGATCAGGCGATCAGGCGGGCCCGGGTCGCGGCGAGGTCGGCCCGGTCGACGCCGGCGGCCAGTAGGTAGCCGGTCGGTTCGAAGCCGTCGAGGGCGGCGTGCAGGGCCTCCTCGGCGGTGGTCCCGGCCTCGGTGAGGACGGCGTCGATCCGGCGGTACTGGTCGGGCAGGCCGAGCATGCCGTACAGCGGACGGACGTTGGGCGCGCTCAGCAGGTAGTCGGCGACGATCTCGGCGGGTTCGACGCCGGCCAGGGCGAGCAGCAGCAGGGCGGCCAGGCCGGTCCGGTCGCGGCCGGCGCCGCAGTGCACGACCAGTCCGCCGGGGCGGGCGCCGGCGATCGTGGTGATCAACTCGGCCGCGGCGTGCGGGCAGTGGTCCAGGTAGGGGCGGAGCGCCAGCGGGGTCCCGTCGAGGTGTCCGTACGTCTTCCACCAGGCGGGGCCGGCGAGTTCGTCCAGCGGCACCCGGATCAGCTCGACGTCGTCCGGGAGGGGGAGGAGCGGCTTGTACTCCTCGATGTTGCGCAGGTCGACGACGGTGCGGACGCCGTGGTCGAGGAGGGCGTCCCACCCCTCGGCGGTGAGCCGGTCCAGGTTGTCGGCCCGGACGATCGAGCGGGTGGTGGTGCGGGCGCCGGTGGTGGTGCGGAGGCCGCCCAGGTCGCGGACGTTGAGGCAGCCGTCCCAGACCAGGCTGCGGTCCTCGGTGGTGGTCTGCTCGTGTGCCCGGCTCATTGGCTCCCCGTTTCCTGATCGGAGGTCCGTTACCCCCTCGTTATGTGGACTCCCGGGGGATCCGGATGGTTCCTCTGATGTTCGGACGATCGATGTTCGGATGATCGTATGCCTGATGGGATGTCAGATGGGTTGGGAACGGCGGGAGGAGTGGAAGGGCGGGCGGGGAGCCGGGCGGCCCGGGGTTCAGACGGCGGCCTCCGCGCGGACCAGCTTCTCCATCGGCTGCGCCGCGGCCTGGCCGAGCACCGACCCGGCGACGATCGCGGCGACCAGCAGCACGGTGGAGAGCCAGGCCATCGTCGCCACCGGCAGGGTGAAGGCGCCGACCACCCGCGCGACGCACTCGGCCAGCAGCGCGGTGCCCCAGACCACGGAGAACAGCCGCTCGTGGCGGCGGAAGGCGCGCGAGCCGGCGGCCCGGCCCCCGGCCAGCCGCTCCCAGGCGGCGTCGCGCGCCCGGTCGCCCTTGGTGAGGAAGGGGCGCAGGGCGGCGGACATCAGCGGCCCGGTGGTGAGCGCGGAGCCCAGGACCGCCAGGGCGAGGGCGCCGGTGAGCACGCCGTCCTTGGCCACCATCAGCCGGGCGTCGCCGGTGACGGTGGTGAGCGCCAGGCCGACCAGGTTCACGCCGAGCATCAGCGCGGCGAAGCGGTTGAGCGTCCGCTCGCGGACCAGGCCGAGGACGGTCCGGGCCGCCGGGACGGCACCGCTCCAGGCGAGGGCGGCGAACTCGCTCAGGCCGACGATCGAGTGGAGCAGGTAGAAGCCGGCCAGCGGTGCCGCGATGTCGATGAGGAGCGGGCGGAGGGCCGCGGCCGACGGGCCGGGGTTCTCGGCGCGGGCGTGGGCGCGGCCGACGGCGACGTCGGCGGTGGCGGTGCTCGCGGGTGCGGCGACGGCGGCGGTCTGGCTCACGGTGGGTCCTCCCCGGACTGGCTGCGCGGTCCGCGGGCGGTGCCCGCGTCGTGCCTCCAGTCTTCCGAGCGGGGCCGGTCGCGAGGCAGTGCCGTCCGTTGCGGGATCGGCATGACGGTTGTCACGGCCCGGGCCGTGACAGGGCCGCTGAGCTGCTCGGATCCGTGGCGGCGGGGGCTCTCCGGGGCCCGCTCGGGGCCGCCCTGGCGGGGGATCGTCCGGCTGGGCGGGGGCTCACCGCTCCGGGCGGCCGGCACCGGGCCCGGCGTCGCGGTCGCTGTCCCGGTCGCTGTCCCGGTCGGCCTCGCGGCCGGTGTCCCGGCCGGAGTCGTCGAAGTCCCAGAGCGGGCGGCCGAGCGAGTCCAGGCAGCGGACGGTGCGGAAGCGTTCGTCGTCCGCCGACAGGAAGCCCCGGGCGACCCCGCGCAGGACGGTCCGCGCGGCCGCGTCGGCCCTGGTCCAGGCGCCGGTGAGGACGAGCGCCCCGTCGACCAGCTCGGCGCGCTGGATCCGGGCCACCGCGACCGCCGCCAGCGGTGCGTTGACCTGCTCCAGCTCGGCGGGGGAGAGGTAGGTCTCGCCGGTCCCGGCGCCCCGGTCGCCCCGGGCCCGGCGGCGCAGTTCGGGCAGGCCGTAGTGGCGGACGGCGGCCACCGAGTCGTCCAGCGCCACCTGCCAGCGCGGTCCGGGCAGCACCTCCCACCAGACGTCCTCGCCGACCGGCAGCAGTTCGCCGATGCGGGCCCGCCAGGACTCGATGCCGTAGACGGCGCGCGGGTCCGGGCGCGGGCCGGGGAGGGCGGCCTCTGCCCAGTCGGACCGGCGGACCAGGCTGAGGTCGAAGGTGTACCGGATCCGGTCCCCGGCGCGCTGCTCGACCAGGCCGAGCAGGGCCCAGTGGGTCTCGTCGGGGAGGCTGAAGGTCCGGCGCCACCCGGTGAGGCCCAGGAGGCGGAGCGCGGGCGCGAGGTGGTCGCGCAGGCCGCGCTCGTAGAGCTCGTGGGCGGTCGTCATGGCGGGTTCCCGAACGGTCGTGGCGGGCGGCGGAGAGCGGTGGGCGGAGGGAGCGGTGGGCAGGCGGCGGCGAGGGCGGGCCGGGCCGGGTGGCGCAGCGCGGAGACGGGGTGCGGCGGGGCTGCGGGCGCGGGCGTCGGCCGGGGAGCGGCGACGCGGTACGCGCGGATGGATCGTTCACCTACAACGTAGGCAGATGGCCGGTTACGGGGCAGTAGGCGAAGGCCAGCGGTCGACAGGACCTTCGACCCGAAGGCAGGTTGCCCTTGGTCCGGCCGTGACGGTCCTCCCGGCCGCCCCCGGGGACCGGCCGGTGCACCCGTGCCCGCCCGCCTCCGGCCGCGCGTAACGGTCCGACTTCGCCGGGGCGGGCTGTCGGCCCGGATGGCGCATGATGTGGCAGGTGCAGAGTGCAGAACGCCCCGGAGCGGGCACCGACAGCCCCGTCGGCCGGTCCGTACCGGTGACGACGTCAGGCCCGCCGCCCGGCCCGCCCCCGGGCGCCGCCGCCCCCGCCGACCTGACCGCGGCCGTGCGGGCCGCGCAGGACGGGGACGAGGAGGCCTACCGGCTGCTGTTCCGGAGTGTTCAACCGGGCCTGCTCCGCTACCTGAGGGTGCTGGTCGGCGGTCGGCCCGAGGGCGTCCAGGACGCCGAGGACATCGCCTCCGAGGCCTGGCTGCAGATCGCCCGGGACCTGCGCTCCTTCTCCGGCGACGGGGACGCCTTCCGGGGCTGGGCCGCCACCATCGCGCGCAACCGGGCGCTGGACCACCTGCGCGCCCGTCGCCGCAGGCCCGTCGCGGACCTGCCGTTCGAGTACCTGGCCGAGCTGGCCGCGGGGGACGACACCGCCGGCGCGGCGCTCACCTCGGTCGGCACCTCGGACGCGCTGGCGCTGATCTCCCGGCTGCCGCCGGACCAGGCCGAGGCGGTGCTGCTCCGGGTGGTGATGGAACTGGACGCCGAGAGCGCCGCCCGGGTGCTCGGCAAGCGGTCGGGCAGCGTCCGGATGGCCGCGCACCGCGGGCTGCGCCGGCTCGCCAAGCTGATGGACCAGCCCTTCGCGGCGGGCGCCGCCGGACCGGGGATCCCCGCCGCGCGGGCGGGCGGGGCCGTCGGCAGGGCCGTTCGGGAGGGAGTCGGAAAGCCGGTCGAAAAAGATTCTCCACAGGGTGTGACAGAACGCCGGGCCGCGACGCTGAAGGACATGAGATGAGCACCAACCGACCCCGTCGGATCGACCGTGACACCGCCGAGCAGCTGCTCGCCGGTGCCGTGGGAGGCCCGTCGGCCGGGCAGGGCGCCTCGCTCACCGGACCGGACGGCAGCACCGTGCATCCTGGGCCGCGACCGCCCGTGGGCGGGCAGGCGGAGCAGGTCGCCCGGGTGCTCGCAGCCGCGGCGGCTCCGGCGGCGCGGGGCGAGCTGGCCGGGGAGGAAGCGGCCCTCGCCGCGTTCCGGGAGGCCCGTCTCGCAGCTGTCCCAGCAGTACCCGCCGCACCCGCACCCGCACCCGTCCGGAGACTGACGATGGCGACCGCCGCACTGACGAGGGCCTTCAGCACGAAGGCCGTCGCCGTCGTGCTCGGCGCCACGGCGCTCGGCGGGGTCGCGGTCGCGGCCGGGACGGGCAACCTGCCGTCCGCGCTCGGCGGCGGCTCCGACGAGCCGCACCGCAGTCCGGTCGCACCGGCCGCGTCGGGCCCCTCGTCCGCCCCGGCGGCGGTGCGGTCCGAAGCCCCGGCCGGTGCCCCGTCCGCGGGGCCGTCCGCCCCGGCCCCGTCGACCGGGCCGCCCGCCGGATCGGCCGCCGCGCCGTCCGCGGGCGCGTCCGGCAGTCCGTCCGGCGCCGCGTCCGACGGCCCTGCCGCCTCCGGTCCGTCCACCGGGGCGGGCCACCCGTCGGCACCGGGCGCGTCGGCCGGGCCCTCCGCGGAGGGCCGTGGCCTGCCCGGGACGGGGGTGTCGGCCGCGCTCTGCAAGGGGTTCGCCGACCGTGCGGGCAAGGGCGAGCGGCCGCGCCTGCTGGCCAAGGAGCCGCAGTACGGGGCGCTGGTCGTGGCGGCCGGCGGCCCCGAGAAGGTGGAGGCCTTCTGCGCGGACGTGCTCCGCAGGGCGGACGACGACCGCCGGGGCGGCTCCTCGACGCGGCCGCGGCCGGGCGGGAGCGGATCCGGCAGGGGGTCCGGTGACGACCGCGGTGACCGCGACGGCTACGGCGGCTACGGCACCCTGGGCGGGTCCGGCACCTCCGACACCTCGGGCGGCTCCGGCGGCCCGGGCGGTTCCGGGGACGGCCGCGACGGCGGCGGCTACAGCGGGGCGGGCAGCGGTGGGAGCAGCGGGGGGAGCGACCCCGGCAGGACGACCACGGGTACCGCCCTCCCGTCCGTGACCGCGCCGGTCCCGCCGACCGCGGACGGCCCGCCCGGTGCGACCGGTGCGTCCGGCCCGTCCGCGACCGGGACCGCGCCCCCCGGCCCGTCCTCCTCCACCCGGCCCGCCCCCGACCGCGGCGGCAGGCCCGACAGCGCCTCGCCCAGGAGGTGACCCAGAACTCCGGGTGGGCGGTGAGCGATTCCCCCCGGGCTCGCCGCCCATCCGGACCGTCCCACCCGGCACGACCCGCACGACCCGGCGCCACCGCAGGACCCGGCTCCACCGCAGTACCCCGCACGCCCGCGTGACCCGGCTCCACCGCAGTACCCCGCTCCACCCGAAGACTCCGGGTGGCCGGTCGGCTCCCCCGTGCCCACCGACCGCCCGGCCGGCCCCGGCCGGACCGGCAGGCGCACTTCCCGGACGCGCCGCCGGCCCGGCCGGGCCGGACCCAGCCGGCCCGCCCGCCCGCAGTCAGGGCGGGCCGGCACCTCCGCGCACGACCAGCTCCACCGCTCCACACCTGGACCCGACCGTGACCGTGACCCGGTACGACCACGAGCCGGCGGCCGGGGATCCGCTGCCCGGTTCCCCGGCCGTCTCCCCCCTCCCCGAGGACCCTCGGGACCGCCGCCGCCCCGGTGCCCGCGGAGTCCTCCGGCCGCCGCCGCCCGGGCCCGCCGTCACCGGGGGCTATCGTGCACACGTGCACGAGGCGGTCCGGGGCCCCGGACAGGGCACGTGAGGGGAGTTCCAGGTGATCGGACGGGCGCTGAACGGGCGTTACGAACTCGTCGAGGTCCTCGGCGTCGGCGGCATGGCCACCGTCTGGCGCGGGGTGGACCACGTGCTGGGCCGCCAGGTGGCCGTCAAGGTCCTCAACGGGGGCCTCGCCGACGACCCGCGGTTCGCCGAGCGGTTCGGCCGGGAGGCGCAGCACGCCGCCATGCTGGTCCACCCGAGGATCGTCATGGTCTTCGACTCGGGCGTCGACCACGGCTCGCCGTACATCGTGATGGAGCTGGTGCAGGGCCGCTCGCTGGCCGCCCTGCTGGCCCAGCGGCCCGGACTGCCGGTCGAGCAGGCGGTCGGGATCGCGGCCGCGGTCTGTGAGGGCCTGGCCGTCGCCCACGGCGCGGGCCTGGTGCACCGGGACATCAAGCCCGGGAACATCATGATCACGGACGACGGCGGGGTGAAGGTCGTCGACTTCGGCATCGCCCGGGCCGGTTCCTCCCACAACCTCACCCAGACCGCGTCCGTGCTCGGCACCGCCGCCTACCTCTCGCCCGAACAGGCCACCGCCAGTCCGCTGGACGGCCGCACCGACCTGTACGCGGTCGGCTGCGTGCTGACCGAGATGCTCACCGGTGCACCGCCGTTCACCGCGGAGACGCCGGTCGCCATCGCCTACCGGCACGTCGGCGAACAGCCCCTGCCGCCCTCGGCCCGGCGCCCCGGCCTGCCGCCCGCCCTGGACGCCGTCGTGCTGCGGCTGCTCGCCAAGAACCCGGCCGACCGCCCGGCCGACGCGGCCGCCGCGCGCGCCGAACTGCTCTCCTGCATACCGGGGCTGGTGGTCGCCGACCCGACCACCGAACTCCTCGCCGCCGTCCCCCTGCCGCCGGCCTTCCCGGGCGCCGACCAGCAGCACACCACCCTCCTGCCGCCCCAGCCGCCGGCGCCCCGCCCGCCCGCCGCGACCTCGGTAATGGCGCCGGTGCCGGTGCCGGCTCCGCAGCCGGTGCCCGGGCCCGTCCGGGAGGACCGGCGCAAGCCGCTGGTCTTCGGCGCCCTCGGCCTGGTCGGCATCGCGGGAGCCGCGATGATCGGCCTCACCGCCTTCGACGACCCGGGTGCTCCGGCCGCCTCTCCCAAGCCCGCCACCAGCGCGTCCGCCACCGCCACGCCGACGCCGACCGCGACCACCCCGACCGTGGCACCGACGCCGACCCAGAGCCCGACGCCCACCGCCACGCCCACCAGCGCCCGCCCCACCACCCCCGCGCCGCACGATCCGGCCCCGCTGGTCCAGATCAACGCGCTGCGCCAGAGCATCGCCCAGACCCAGGTGGAGAAGGACCGCAACCGCCAGGTCGACCTGCTCCACACCCTGGACGACGCCACCGCCCGCCTCAACGAGGGCCAGACCGACGGCGCCGTCCGCGAGTTGAAGGGCGCCCAGAAGACCGTCCGCGACCTCGCCCGCAAGCGCGCCATCGACGGCCAGACCTACCAGAACTGGAACTCCCGGCTCACCTCCCTGATCACCTCCCTCAACGCCACGGTCGACGCCGAGGAGGACTGAGGTCCGGCCGGGTCCGGCCTCCCGGGGTGGGCTCACCGCCCTGCCGCGCCGGGGCACCGGAGTGTCGCGGTCGTTCGCCGGGGGCCCACGGCCCGCCGTCACCCCGCTGCCGGTTCCACGATGAGGAGCGTGCCCCGGCTGCCCTCCCGGACGGTGTGGCGGGCGCCCGCCGGTACGAGGTACAGCTCGCCCGGACCCACCGACAGGTCCGCGCCCTCCACGGTCAGTTCCAGCCGGCCGTCGAGGACCACGAGCGCCTCCGCGCCGCCGTGCGCCTCCTCCGGGACCGGGGTCCCGTCCATCCGCAGCACCTTGACCCGGGCCGTGCCCACGTCGCCCAGCGCGTGCGAACTCCAGGCCTGCGGCAGTGCGCCGGCGGTGCGGAACAGGTCGACCTGGCTCATGGCATGCCTCTTTCCGGTGGAAGCTCGCGCTTCGGGTCGGTGGATGTCCCGACGCTATCCGGGTCCGGCCCCCGATCGGTCGACCGTTTGGCAAAATCACGCGCATGCTGAAGATCGGTTCGGTGGTGCTCGGGGTGGCGGACGTGCGACGCGCGGCGGAGTTCTGGGGCGCGGCCCTGGGGTTCGCGCCGCGGGACGGCGAGGAGGCCGGGGACCGCTGGGTGGTGCTGGTCCCGCCGCCGGGACGGGCCGGGGTCCAGGTGGCGCTCGGGCGCAGCGAGTCGCCGGTCCAGGAGCACCCCCGGGTCCACCTGGACCTGTACGCCGACGACGCGGCGGAGCAGGCGGCCGAGGTCGAGCGGCTGGTGGGCCTCGGCGCGCGGCGGGTCGACTGGGACCTCTACCCGGAGGACCCGGACTTCGTGGTGCTGGCGGATCCCGACGGCAACAGGTTCTGCGTCATCGACACGAGCCGCTGAGGCCGGGCGGGGCGGAGGCGGGGCGGGGCGGTGGCGGGCCGGGGGTCAACCGGGGCCGTGCCGCCGCACCCGCTGTTCGACGCCGGTGCGGACCTGCCGGCTCAGCACCCCGGCGGCGGCCGCCAGGAAGACGAAGTTGTAGACGATCTGCAGGATCACCACCATGCGCGGTCCCTGGCCCTCCGCGGTGATGTCCCCGTACCCGACCGTCGCCATGGTGACGATCGTGAAGTAGAGCGCGTCGAGCCGGGTCTCCAGGCCGTCGAACTCGCCGGGATGGGCGGCGAGGACGTAGTAGCTGCCGGCGAAGACGGTCAGCGCGAGGCAGATCAGGAACACCAGCCAGACGCCCGGGTGGTGGCCGGTGCCGCGCAGCATGTCGGCGATCCGGGCGAGCAGGAGGGCGGAGAGCAGGACGAGCGCGGCCGCGAAGACCAGCCAGCTGAGCACCGGGCGGTCGTCGCCGAGGGTGCGCAGCGGCAGGGTGAAGTAGCCGAGCATCAGCAGGGTGAACGAGCCCAGGAGCAGGCCCCAGGCCCGCAGGTCGACGCGGTCCGGGGGCAGCGGCTCGGGCAGTGGCTCGGGCGGTTGCCGTGCCGGGCGCTGCGGCGGCTGCTCGGGGGGCGGAGGCGGCTGCTGGTCGGCGGACATCCCCGCCAGCCTGCGGTACGCCGCCCTGCGTCCGCCCGCCGGACTGCTCCGTCCGGGGACGCGGGCCCGGGAGGACGGGCGGGCCGGGTTCAGCCCGCCAGTCCCTGCCGGATCGCCAGCACCGCCAGCCGGACCCGGTTCGGGCTTCCGGTCTTGGCCATCAGGTTGGAGACGTGCGTCTTCACCGTGGTCACCCCGAGGTGCATCCGTTCGGCGATCTCGATGTTCGACAGTCCGTCCGCGATGTGCCGGAGCACCTCGTGCTCACGCCCGGTGAACCGGGCCACCGGCTGCCGCCGGCCGTCCTCGCCGGTCCAGTCCGAGGCGGCCCGGGCCACCACCCGGCGCAGCACGTCGGGGCTGTACGGGCTCTCGCCCGCCGCGGCCCGGCGGACCGCGTCCAGGACACCGGCCGGATCGACGTCCTTGGCGAGGAAGCCGCAGGCTCCGGCGGCGAGTGCCGGGTAGAGGCGGTCGTCGTCGTCGAAGGTGGTGAGGACGACGGTCCGGGTCGAGGGCAGCAGCCGGTGGAGTTCACGGGTGGCCGTGATGCCGTCGGTGCCGGGCATGTGCAGGTCCATCAGCACCACGTCCGGGCGGAGCAGCAGGGCCAGGTCGACGGCGCGGGCGCCGTCGGCGGCCTCCCCGGCCACGGTGAGGTCGGGGGCGGACTCGCAGAGCATCCGGACGCCCGCCCGGACGAGCTGCTGGTCGTCGACGATCAGGACGCTGACGGCGGGGGTGCCGCCGGGCGGGGTGCCGTCGCTCCGGGCGCCGTCGGTCCGGGCGCCGTCCGGCGCGGCACGGCCGGCCGGGGCGGCGGTCACGCGGCACCGCCGAGGACCCGGGACGAGGGCGCGGGTGGCGGTGCGGGAGCCGGCGCGGGTGATGACGGTGCGGGAGCCGGCACCGACCCGGTCGGGGGTGCCGTCAGGGGCGCCTGGGGGAACGGCCAGGAGGCCGCCAGCCGCCAGCCGCCCGGCACCGGGCCGGTCTCGATCGTCCCGCCCACCAGGGCCACCCGTTCGCGCATGCCGAGCAGTCCGTGCCCGCCGTCCATGTCCGTCCGTCCCTCTCCCGCGGTGCCTTCCGGCAGTTCGTTCTCCAGCTCCAGCCGTACCCGGGCGTCCTCCGTGGTGGCCCGCAGCCGGACCCGGGCGGCGGGTCCGGCGTGCTTGGTGACGTTCGCCAGCCCCTCCTGCACCAGCCGCAGCACCGTCAGGCCGCCGAGCGCGTCGAGCTCGGCGAGCCGCCCGCCGATGTCCGCGTCGATCCGCAGCCCGGCCTGCCGGGAGCGTTCCACCACGCCGTGCACGGCGGCCGGGAGGTCGGCGGTGTCGGCGAGCAGCGGGGCCAGCCGGACGGCGTCGGGCTCGCGCAGCGCGGTGAGCAGCCGCCGCAGGTCGGCCAGCGCGGTGGTGGCGGAGGCGTGCACGTCGTCGAGGACGGCGGTGATCCGCGGGTCGGTGGCGGGCAGGACGTGCCGGGCGACCCCGACCCGCAGCACCGTGGAGGCCAGGTGGTGGGCCACCATGTCGTGCAGTTCGCGCGCGATGGCGGCGCGTTCGCCCATCCGGGCGCCCCACTCGGCGAGGTCCCGGTTCCGCTCGGCCTCGCGGGCCCGGGCCTGGGCCGTCCGGGTGGCCTGCTGGGCCGAACGGATGTAGCCGGCCAGCAGCACCGGGACGCCGCCGACCACCGCCGCCCGGTAGAGCGCGCCCGCCAGGCTGCCGGGCAGCCCGCCGGCCGCGTGGGCGAGCTGGACGGCGAGCAGGGCGCCGCCCGCCCACCGGACCCGCGGGCCCCAGTGGCGGACGGCGAGGTCGAAGAAGGCCGCGGCGGTACCGACCTTCACCTCGACCTGCACGGTGTGCGCGACCAGCGGCACCGCCAGCGCGCACTGGCCGACCGCCACGGCGAACGGCCACCGCCCGCCGACGGCCGCCAGCAGCAGCGCGCCCACGCCCACCGCCCAGTCGGCGGCGCCCAGCCGGCCGGGTCCGCCCGGGCCGTCCGCCAGCAGCAGGTAGCCGAGCCCGGACAGCACCAGCGCGGGCCGCAGCAACCTCAGTCCGATCCCTCGCGTTCCCCACACGCTGTCGAGCGTAGGGCGGCGGGCGGCCGGGCTGATCGTCCCTCAGGCCGATCCCGGGCCTCCTCCTTCAGGCCGGTGGCGGGTGGGCCGGGCCCGGGCCCGCGCGCCCCCGGACCGCGCGCCGCGGCCGCTCAGGCCGGGTGCCCCGCGCCGCCGCCCGGCTCGTCCAGGAACTCCAGCACCGCCAGCACCGCCAGCAGTCCGAGCGCCAGGGAGAGCGTCACCAGGGCGGTCGGGTAGCTCCAGAGCACGAACGCCAGCACCGCGCCGGCCACCGCGGCCCAGCCGAGCCACGCCTTCCACCGGTGCACGAACCGGCCGACCGGCCCGAACCGCAGCCCGGCCCGCTCGGCGCTGTTCCGGACGGCGCCGAGCCCGGACCCCCACATGCCCCGGGCGGCGACGGCCCACCGGCCGGCGCCGCTGAGCCAGGCGCCCAGGGCGACCAGCAGGCCGAGCGCGATCACCACCCGGACGGCCGACCGCAGGTACCGGATCAGCGTGTCGTACACCGCCCCGGCGGCCGCCTGGTCGACGCCGGCCGGCAGTTTGTCGAGGTAGACGGCCCGGAAGACGGTGAGCCCGATGCCCAGCACCAGCGCGCCGCCGGCCACGAGCAGCGCGGCGGTGACGGCGGCCCGGCGCCGCCGGACGGCCAGCAGCACGCCGCCGACCGCGCAGGCCACCGTCAGCACCGGCAGCCAGAATCCGGCCAGGTCCAGCAGCCGGAAGGCGGTCCGGACCTTGGGAATGGAGTCCGACTGGACCAGCGTGAAGTCGGTGTGCACCTCGGGGATCTTCGAGGCGACCGACAGGCCGTCGGCGATCAGACGGGTCTTCGCCCGGTCGATCAGTGGCGCGAGGTCGAGCACCACGGTGTCGTTCTTGATCTCGATCGCGCCGCCGCCGTGGCCGGTCAGCATCTTCTCGATGGCCGCGTGGGCGTTCCGATTGACCTCGGTCCAGACGGTGGCGAAGGCGTCGCTCTCCACCAGTTGCTGGACCCGGTCGTGGACGAAACCGGTGAGCCCGCTGGTGAGCGCCTGGCTGAGGGGGGCGATCAGCGCGTTCAGCCGGGGGCGGTCGTCGGGGGCGGCCGACTCCAGCAGGGACTCGACCGGGATGTGCTTCATGATCTCGGTGGTGGCCCGGTTGGTCACCGCCGCCTGGATCGCCGGGTCCCGGGCGAGCGGCGCCATCGTGGCCACGTACCGGTCGGTGTCGGTGATCTGGGACTTGGTCCAGGCGGCGGCCAGGCTCAGCGGCGTCAGGACGCAGGCCAGCAGCACCAGGAAGACGGCGAAGGAGGACCGGACGCGGTGGTGCCGGTGGGAGGCCTGGGCCTTGAGCTGGGCCGTGAGCCGCGCGTCGTGGTCCTCGACGGCGCTGAGGCGGGCACGCAGCTCGGCCAGCTCGTCGGAGCTCCGGTCGCCGGGCGGCGGGGCGGGCGGGTCGACGGGTGGCTGAGCGGGCTGCCGGGCGGGGTCCTGCGCGGGCTGCTGAGCGGGTTGCCGAGGGGTCGGCCGGTCGGGCTGGTCTCCGGGGCCGTCGGCCGGCTCGTTCGTCGGCATGCCTCAACTCCGTTCCTCCGGTTGGTACATAACAGGAGATAACGGATCAAGGGGGACGGCCAGTCGGGACGGCCACTCAGGCCGGGTGGCCGGGTGGCGGGTCACGGCCCGGTGAGAGGTCCGGTGAGCGGGTGCGGGGGTGGCGGACGGTGTCAGGCGCGGCGGAGCCCGGACACGACGAAGCCCCCGCCGTGGTGGCGGGGGCTTCGGACGACGCTCGGACGGCCCGCGTACGGGGCCGGTCTCAGGCGGTGGTGGTGGACCGGGGGGCCTCGGTGGCCTTGGTCACGTTGGTCGGCGTGACCGCGGGGCGGGCCTGCTCGGCGGCCGGCTGCGCGGGCTGGGCGGCGGCCGGCTGGGCCGGGGCGGCGGTGCTCTGCGCGGTGCCCGCGGCGGCATCGGCGGCGGGGGTGTCGTCCTCGCGCATCGCCTTGGTCTCCGCCTTGAGGATCCGCATCGACTTGCCGAGGCCGCGGGCCATCTCCGGCAGCTTCTTCGATCCGAACAGCAGGATTACGACAGCCAGCACCACGAGCACGTGCCAGGGCTCAAGACCGTTCCGCAGCATCCCTGGCCACCGGTCCCTTCTTGTGTAGAGGCGTCCGTCACAGTTGGGCAAAGCGCCCGACCTGGCCAGTATGCCTGCCTGTACCGGCGAACGTATACACCGGCCGGGAAACGCTGGTCAAAAACCAGATGTTGGGGGAGCGGCCGAGGGGCAGTGCTCAGCCCGGAACGACGGGCCGGGCCGGGTCAGCCCCCGTACCCGATGATCAGTCCGCAGAACACCGCCGCGATCAGGGCCACCCCGACCGAGAGGACGAGCAGCGTCGGCGTCCGGGGCAGCGGGGCACCGGTCCGCATCGCCGTCTCCACCTTCGTCCACCGCCGGTACGCGGTCGCCCCGAGCACCGCCCCGCCCAGCGCGCAGACCACGGCCAGCGTGACCCGCAGGGGCGCGGGCGCGACGTCGGGGGTGAGCTGGTCCACGGCGATGCCGCCGGCCAGCAGGCCGAGCGCGGTGCGGATCCAGGCCAGGAAGGTCCGCTCGTTGGCCAGGGTGAACCGGTAGTCGGGCTCCTGGCCGACCCCGGGGACGCCGGCGGGCCCGTCGTCCGGGTCGTCGTCCGGTCCTCTGCGCGGTCCGTCGTCCGGTTCGCCCGCGGGCCGGGCCGGTGGTCGGGCCGGTTCCTCCTCCGGCTGCGGCATCGGGCCTCCGTTCGGCGCCGGACCTTCGGCCGGATCCGGACGGTGCGGGTCTGCGGCGGGCGCTCCCCGCCGACCCTAGGACGGGGCCCGGTTCCCCGCAGCTCGGGAGGCGGGCGGCCCCGGCGGCCGGTCGCGGCGCTCGGTCCCGGTGGCCGGTCGCCCCGCGCCGCCCCGGCGACCGGTCAGTCCCGGCGGGCCAGCAGGTAGCCGCGGCGGGTCTCCGCCTCCTGCGGGTAGGGGCCGCGCTCCAGCCGGGCCGTCACCGTGAACCCGGCCTCGTGCAGCAGCCCGGCGACCGCCTCGGGATCCAGGAAGTGGAAGTCCACGTCGACCGGGTGTCCCCACCACTCGTCCAGCCGCCGCACCTCGCTGCCCAGGTGGAACGCGACCAGCAGCACCCCGGACGGCCGCAGCACCCGCCGCATCTCCTCGAAGGCGGGCCGCAGCTCGTCCGCCTCCAGGTGGATCACGGAGTAGAGCGCCACCCCGGCGGCGAACTCCCCGTCGGACGCGGGAAGCCGCAGCAGGTCGCCGACCCTGAACTCCACCCCCGGGTGGTCCCGCCGCGCGACCGTCACCATGGCCGGCGAGAGGTCCACCCCCACCGCCGTCACCCCCTGCCCGGCCAGCCACCCGGCCACGTGCCCGGGGCCGCACCCCAGGTCCGCCACCGTGCCGCCGGCGGCCTCCTCGGCCACCGCCGCGAGCAGGGCCCGGTCTACCGGCTTGTGGGCGAGCTCGCCCCCGAGCCGCTCCCGGTACTCCTCCGCGACGGCGTCGTAACTCGCCCGCACCCGACCGTGGTTCGCCTCGTCCGACATACGGGAAGCCTGGCACGTCCGTTCGGTCCGGTGCACCCGGATATCCCCCGGGCCGGTCGGGGCGGGGCAGCGCCGGCCGAGGGCGACGGGGCGGGGAAGGCGAGAGCCCCCGCCCGGGGTGACCGGGCGGGGGCTCCTGATGACGCGCGTGCGGGATCGGGGCCTGCGGCGGGTTCGGACGGCGCGCGCAGGCGGTGGGTTCAGACGGCGGGGCGCGCCGGGAGGTGGCGCATCAGGCGGTAGGCGAGGAGGGAGGCGGCGACCGCGAACAGCAGGCCGACCACGGCGGCGACGTGCAGGCCGTCGGTGAAGGCGGCGCGGGCGGTGTCGAGGAGGTCGGTGCCGATCCGGCCGGGCAGGTGGGCGGCGACGGTGACCGCGCCGCCCAGGGTGTCCTGCGCGGTGTGGGCGGCCGTGTCGTCCAGTCCGGCCGGGAGGGCGCCGTCCAGCCGGGAGCGGTAGACGGCGGCACCGGCCGCGCCGAGGAGCGCGATGCCGAGGGAGCTGCCGAGCTCGACCGCGGTCTCGGAGGTCGCGGAGGCGGCTCCGGCCTGCTCGACGGGTGCGGCGGAGACCACCATCTCGGCAGTGAGGGTCATGGTGCCGACGGTGCCGGCGGCCAGCACGCCCGCCGCGGTGAGGATGAGGGCGAGCGGGGAGTCCGCGCCGACCTGCGTCATCATCCCGAAGCCGGCCGCGCCGACCAGGAAGCCGCCGGCCATCAGGACCGCCGGGCGGACCTTCCCGGCGAGCGCCGAGCTCACGCCGACGGCCGCGCCGACGCCCACGCTGGGGACGAGCGACCAGAGCGAGGCGGTCAGCGGGCTCATGCCCTTGACCAGCTGCAGGTACTGCGAGGTGAAGAGGGTGAAGCCCATCATCGCGAACATCGCGACGGTGTTGACGCTGATCGCCCCGCTGAAGGCGCGGATCCGGAAGAGGCTCAGGTCGAGCAGCGGCTGGGCGGCGGTGCGCTGGCGCCAGTAGAAGGCGCCGGCGAGGAGCAGGCCGACCGGGACGGCGAGGGCGGGGAGCAGGCTCCAGCCGTCCACCGCGAGGGTCTTGACGCCGTAGACCAGCGGGAGGACGGCGGCGAGGGAGAGCGCCGCGCCGGACAGGTCGAAGCGGCCGTGCTGCGGGGAGCGGTACTCGGGCAGCAGGGCGGGGGCGGCGAGCAGGACCAGGGCCATCACCGGGACGGCGAGCAGGAAGGCCGAGCCCCACCAGAAGTGGTCCAGCAACAGGCCGCCGGCGACCGGACCGAGGGTGGCGCCGGTGGTGAGGACGCCGCCCCAGGCCCCGAGGGCGATCTGGCGCTGCTTGGGGTCGTGGAACATGTTCCGGATCAGCGCGAGGGTCGACGGCATCACGGTGGCGCCGGCGGCGCCGAGCAGGGCGCGGGCGGCGATCAGCTGGCCGGCGCCGTCCGCGTAGGCGGCGAGCACCGAGGCGCCGATGAATCCGGTGGCGCCGATCATCAGCAGCCGGCGGCGGCCGATCCGGTCGCCCAGCGCGCCCATCGTGATGAGCAGTCCGGCGAGCAGGAACGAGTACATGTCCATGATCCACAGCTGCTCGGTGCCGCTCGGCGCCAGCGTGGTGGAGATGTAGGGGACGGCGAAGAAGAGCACGCCCATGTCCATGGTGAGGACGAGGGTCGGGAGCAGGAGGACGACGAGTCCGATCCATTCGCGACGGCCTGCGCGGCCGGTGGTTGCGGTCATGGGGGAAACAGTACGGTCGTGTCAGACGCTTGTCTAGTACGAGCGTCTGAATCATCCGTGCGAGACGACCGTGCGAGACGACCGTGCCAGACGTCCGTCCGGATGGACGTAGCATTCGGAGCATGGGAAATCGCGAGGACCTGATGGCCGGCGCCAAGCGCTGCCTGTACGAGAAGGGCTACGGGCGCACCACCGCCCGGGACATCGCCACCGCCTCCGGCGTCAGCCTGGCGGCCATCGGCTACCACTTCGGCTCCAAGGACGCCCTGCTCAACGCCGCGCTGATCGAGGCGACGGGGGAGTGGGGCGCCCGGCTGGCCGCCGTGGTGGCGCGGGCCGGGGAGGCGTCGGACGATCCGGAGGAGCGGTTCGTCGCCGTCTGGGACGGCGTGAAGGAGACCATCGCCGAGCACCGCGGCCTCTGGGCCGCGCAGTTCGAGGCGATGGTCCAGGTGGAGCGGGTGCCGGAGCTGCGGAACGCGCTCGCCGAGGCGCAGAAGGGCGGACGGCTCGGCCTCGCCGCGCTGTTCCAGGGGCTGCCCGAGGTCCGGGACACCGAGGAGGAGATGTCCCGCGGCATCTTCTACCAGGCGCTGCTGGTGGGCATGGCCGGGCAGTGGCTGGCCGCGCCCGAGCTCGCACCCGGCGGCCGGGACTTCCTGCGGGGCCTGGAGCTGGTCGGCGGATCGGTGCTCAAGGGTGCCGCCGGCGCGGACTGGCACGGCCCCGCCGCGGACCGGCCCGGTCCCGCCGGCTGACGGGCGGTCCGGCGCTCAGACCGTGACCGTCGTCAGCAGCACCACCGAGTCGACGTGGGCCAGCAGACCGTGCCGTTCCTGCGGTACGGGGTGGAGCCGGCCCGCCGACAGCTCCACCCGCCGCCCGGCGATGGTCAGCGAGACCCGGCCGCGGAGCACCTGGAGGCTGGCGGCGGCCGGTGCGTTGTGCTCGTCCAGCGAGGTGCCGGCGGTCAGCGCGATCACGGTCTGCCGCAGGACGCCGTCGTGCAGCACCAGGTGGGCGCTGCGGCCGTGCGGGCTCTCGGCGGCCTTCGCCGCGTGTTCCGCGACGAGCTGTTCGAGATCGACCATCACGCGTCCTCCTGCGGCGGGCGGTCCGGGTCCGGCGGGCTTGCCGGGGATCCGGCCGGGCCGTCTCCTCCGGCCCAGCGTCGCGGACGCGCCGCACGCCCGCACCCGGAGCGCGGTGCGCGCCCGTCACCGTGCGGGACCACTCGGCGTGCGGAGGCGGCCGGCTGCACCCATGGTGGAGGCATGGCGACCAACGAGCGTTTTCTCAGCGGATTCCAGGTCAACCGCTCGCTGCTGGCCGGCGGCGCGGTGCTCACGGGCATCGGCGCGCTGCTCGGGGCGGCCGGCGCGGTGATGGTGTGCGCGGCCCTGGCCACGGCCGGCCGCACCTGGGTGCGGGGTCTCGACACCCCGCCGACCGAGCTGGCCCAACGGGCGCTGCGCGAGGCCAAGGTGGCCTCGGCGGCCGGCTGGGAGGCGTGGCGCACCGAGCACCACTCGCCCAACTGAGCGACCGGAGCCGGTCGGGCGGTCCGGACGGCCGGACGGTCCGGGCCCGGCGTGCGGCCGCCCCATCCGCGCGGAGGGGCGGCCGCGGCGGCGCCGGGCCCGCCCGCCGGTCCCCGGCCCGCGGACGGCCGCCGCTCACGGGCGCGTTCGCGGTACCGGCCCCGTCGCGGGCCACCGGTCCCGTCGCAGGCCGCCGGCCGGCTACAGCCCGAGCGACTTGGCGACGATGCTGCGCATGACCTCGCTGGTGCCGCCGTAGATCCGGAAGACCCGGTTGTCGGTGTAGAGCCGGGCGATCGGGTACTCCAGGATGTACCCGTAACCGCCGTGCAGCTGGAGGCACTTGTCGATCACGCCGGACGCCGACTCGGTGCAGAACAGCTTGGCCGCCGCCGCGTCCGCGACGGTCAGCCGACCGTTCTGGTACAGCTCCAGCGCACGGTCGACCATCGACTGCTGGGCGACCACCTGCGCCTCGCAGTCGGCCAGCGTGAACTTGGTGTTCTGGAACTCGGCGACCGCCTTGCCGAACACCTTCCGGTCCTTGACGTACTGCACGGCGAAGCGCACCGCCGCGGCGGCGGCCGCGTACGCGCCGACCGCGATCGCCAGCCGCTCCTGGACCAGGTTGTGGGTCAGGTAGGCGAACGCCCGGCCCTCCTCGCCGAGCAGGTTCTCGACCGGCACCTTGACGTCGGCGAACGCGAGCTCGGCGGTGTCCGAGGTGCGCAGGCCGATCTTCTGCAGCTTGCGGCCGACGCTGTAGCCGGGGGAGGCGGTGTCCACGCAGAGGATGGAGAGGCCGGCCCGGCGGTTCTCCGGGTCGTACGGCGAGGTGCGGCAGACCACCAGGACGAGGTCGGCGAGGACGCCGCCGGTGATGAAGGTCTTGGCGCCGTTGAGGACGTAGTGGGTGCCGTCCTCGGAGAGCCGGGCGGTGGTGGTGATCCCGGCGAGGTCGGAGCCGGCCCCCGGTTCGGTCATCGCGATGGCGGTCATGATGTCGCCGGAGACGAAGCCGGGCAGCCAGCGGCCCTTCTGCTCCTCGGTCGCGTACTCCAGCAGGTAGGGGAGGACCAGGCCGGTGTGCACGCCGGAGGAGCCGAAGCTCACGCCCGCCCGTGCGGTCTCCTCGGCGACCACCGCCTGGTACTTGAACCCGCTCTCGCCCGCGCCGCCGTACTCCTCGGGCACCTCGATGCCGTAGACGCCGAGGTCGCCGAGCTTGCGGTAGAAGTCGCGCGGCGGGTGGCCCTCGGCCTCCCAGCTCTCGTAGACGGGGACGACCTCGTTGGCGATGAAGTCCCGGATGGTCTCCCGGAAGGCCTCGTGGTCCTCGGTGAACACGGTGCGGCGCACGACGGCGCTCCCTTCGGTGGGCCGGACGCGGTGGACCGGACGCCGGTGGTCGGCCGGCCGGCCGGGTGATCGCCCCACAAGTTAATCCCCGGTAGCTTCGACTGTCCAGGGTCGGAGCGGGGCCGGAACGCCCCCGTCCGCGCCGCTGCCGGAGCCCGGCGGACGGGTGTCCCAGGGCCGTGAAGTGAATCCCTGCTAGCCTCGCCGGTCGACGTCGGACGGCGTTCCGGACGGCGTTCCGGACGAGGGCCGGACGCCGGTGGGACGGGGCCGTCCGGCCGGTCGGCGGGGGCGTGGGTGAGGGGAGTGGGCGCCGTGGTGGTGAGACGACCGCCGGCACGCGCCCGGCAGGCGCAGATCCTGGCCGTGGCCGCCGAGCGCTTCCACCGCGACGGCTACCACCGGGTCTCGATGACCGAGGTCGCCGCCGGGGTCGGCATCACCGCGCCCGCGCTCTACCGGCACTTCCGCGGCAAGCCCGAACTGCTCGACCGCACCGTCCGGATGGGCCTCGACGCGCTGTCCGACGCGGTCCGCGCCGCGGACTCGACGGCCGCCCTCGGCGCGGGGCTGGCCGCGGTCGCGGTCGGGCACCGGCCACTGGGCACGCTGGTGCAGCGGGACGCCCGGCTGCTTCCGCCGGACCGGCGGGCGGCGCTCCGCCGCGAACTCCGCGCGGACGTGGCGCTGATGGTCGCGGTGCTCCGCGCGGAGCGTCCCGGACTCGCGCCCGGCGACGCCGAGTTGATCTGCTGGTCGGCGCTGTCGGCCGGGGCTGGGCTGTCCTACCAGTCGGCCGCCCCGCAGCCGCGGCGGGCCGAACGGCTGCTCCGCGAACTGCTCGCGGCGGTGCTGGCGGTCCGACTGGACCGGACCGTGCCCGACCCCCGGCCGGCCGACCCCCGGTCCGCGGATCCCCGGTCCGGGCCGTCGGGCCCCCGACCGGCCGGAACCGCCGACGGGCCGGGGGCGGGGCCGCGCCGGGAGGAGTTGCTGGAGGCGGCCGTGCGGCTGTTCCACCGGCACGGGTTCGACAACGTCAGCACCGACCGGCTCGGCGCCGCCGCGGGCATCTCCGGCCCCAGCGTGTACCGGCACTTCGACAGCAAGGCGCAGCTGCTGGCGGCGGCGCTGGTGCGCAGCCGGGAGCGGCTCTGGCACGGGGTCGGAGGGGCGATCACGACTGAGCCGGGCGGTCCGGGGGCGGCGTTGGAGGCGGGACTGGCCGCGTACGTGGGGTTCGCCCTGGAGAACGGCGACTACCTGGGTGTGATGCTGAGCGAGACCGGGCGGCTGGCGCCGCCGGACCGGCGGGCGGCGGTGGACTTCCGGCGGGACTTCCTGCGGACCTGGGTCGACCTGCTCCGCCGGGTCCGCCCGGAGGAGGACGCGGTGGCCGCGCGGATCCGGGTGCACGCGTTGTTCTCGCTGGTCAACGACGGGGTGCGGAACGGTCCGCACGGGGCCCGGCCGGACCTCGGCGACTGCCTGCTGGGGCTCGGCCGGGCCGTCCTCGGCATCGGACCCTGACCGGGCCGGTCGTGGCCGAAGGGGCCGAAGGGGTCGGCGAGGCCGGAGAGCCCGGCGGGGCCCGACGGCGGCGGCCGGGTGCCCGCCCCGGTGGTGGGGGCGGGCACCCGGCCGCGGATCGGCGGGTGCGCTCAGGAGCGGAGCGCCGCTCAGCCGCCGAAGTGCGGGGCGATCAGGGCGGCGAGGTTGCCGTTGCCCTGCAGCGCGCCGACGTTGCCGGAGTTGCCGGCCACGGCGAGGCCGTTGTTCTGGTTGCTGGCGCCGGAGCCGGTGGCGGTCTGCTGGGTGGTGACCACGTTGCCGTGGACATTGCCGATGATGTTGTTGGAGCCGGTGTTGCTCACCACGCTGCTGTTGGAGTGGTGGTCCGCGCCGGCGCCGTTGTCGGCGTGGGCGGTGCCGATGCCGGCGAGGAGGAAGGCCCCGAGGGCGGTGACGGCGGCGGCTGCGCGGATACGGGACACGGTGGTCTCCTGATGGTGGAGTGCGAATGGTGGCGCGTTCCGGGGTGGCCGCCCCGAAGCGCCGTTGCCTGACGTCGCACGACCAGGATTCACCAGCACTGCGGACGAACTCCACCGAATGGGTGGCAATTCGCCCGATGGTGTCATCGGAAGGGCTTTCCCGCGGTTCCCGCCGGATCGGCCCCCATTTGTAGGGGTTCCTTCAAAAGCCTTGCAGTGCACCGGAGTTGAAATGTCATCCGGGTGCGGAAGGGTCGTTCGGCTGTCAACTCCGGGTTGACCGAGCCCCTGTCTTGGGAAAGAAATGGTCGCCGGATAGTCGCACTGGCACACTGGGGACCCATGTCTGAAGGTCTCCAGCCCGACCATGCCCCCGCCGAGGATCTGCGTACGACCGAGGTCGATCTCGGCGGACTGGTGAACGTCCTCGCCACCCACCTCTACTCCACCCCGTTGGTCGCCCTGCGCGAACTCGTCCAGAACGCCCACGACTCGCACACCCGGCGCAGGCTGGAGGACCCGGACGGCGCGCACCGCCCGCTGATCCGGGTGCGCGCCGACGCCGCCCGCCGCACCGTCGGCATAGAGGACACCGGCGCGGGGCTCACCGAACCGGAGATCCACGCCTACCTGGCCACGGTCGGCACCGGCTACACCCGGATGCTGCGCGACCTCACCGGCAGCCGGGAGCTGATCGGAGCCTTCGGACTCGGCTTCCTCTCCGCCTTCTCGGTGGCCGACGAGGTCACCGTCACCACCACCTCGCACCGCGAGCCGCTGCTCGGCCACCGCTACCGCAGCCGGGGCGGCGAGCAGTACCGCGTCGAGCCGGTCCCGGCCCGGCCGGTCCCCGGCACCCTGGTCGAGCTCGCCCTGAAGACCGAACACGCCCACCTCGCCGACGAGTCCGTGCTCCGCGAGGTGCTCGGCCGGTACTGCGTCCTGCTGCCCGTCCCGGTCCACGTCGGCGATGACGAGCAGCCAGTGAACGGCGTCCCGGTGCCCTGGCGGCAGCCCGCCGCCGGCACCGGCCCGGACGGCGAAGGCGGGGCCCGCGCGGGCGACCCGGCCGCGGGCGGCGGCCGGACCGCCGGCGGCGACGCGTACGCCGCCCGGATGCGGTTCGCCGCCGCCTTCGGCCGCCGCTTCGAACCGCTCACCGCCTTCCCGGTCCACCCCGTCGAGGACGGCCCGGCCGGGGCCGGCACCGACGCCGTCGGCCTGCTCTGGGTGCAGGACGGCGGCACCTACGGCAGCAGCGACAACCGCGACCTCGCCGTCTACCTGCGCGGCATGCTGCTCTCCGAGGACGCCCGCGACCTGCTGCCCGACTGGGCCGGGTTCATCGGCGGCGTGGTCGAGTCCAGCCGGCTCACCCCGACCGCCAGCCGCGAGGACCTCCAGCGCGACGACCACTACCGCGCCCTCCGGCAGGCGCTCGCCGACGCGGTGGTGGACGGGCTCTACGAGACCGCCCGGCTGCGGCCCGCGGTCTGGCGCCGGATCCTCGCCCGGCACGGCCAGGACCTGCTCGGCGCCGCGCTCTGCGACGACCGGCTGTTCACCCTGCTCGCCGACGACGTCCCGGTGCCCACCTCCCAGGGGGACCTCACCGCGGGCGCGCTGCGGGCGGCCGGCGGGGGCGCGGTGCACGTGGCGCTCGGCTCCGACGGCGGCTTCGAGGAGATGCTCTACCGGGCCATGCAGGTGCCGATCGCGCGGGGCGACCGGTACGCGGTGCTGCCGTTCCTGCGCCGCTACGCCGCACTGCGGGAGTGCCGGCTGGTCGAACTCGGCAGCGAGAGCGGCAACCGCGAGCTGTTCCGCGACCCGGAGCGCCCGCTGCCGGCCGACGAGAGCGCCTGGCTGGCGGCCGCCCTCACCGATCCGGGCGAGCAGCTCGTCCCGGCCCGGTTCGACCCGGCCGGACTGCCGCTCGTCCTGGTGCCGGACCGGGAGGCCGAGCTGAAGGCCCGGATCGAGGACGACCAGGCCGACGCCCGGATCCCGTCCGCCGCGCTGCGGCTGGCCCGGGCGTTCACCGCCCGCACCGACGGCGGGGTCAGGGCCCGGCTCTACCTCAACCTGGCCTGCCCGGCCGTCCAGGACCTGCTGGCCGCCTACCGGACCGGCCACACCGGCAGCGCCACGGCCGCGGGGCTGCTCCGCTCGCTCAAGGTGATCATGGCGGCCGCCTCGCCCGGCGGTGCGGCCGGTGCGACCGGCGACCTCACCGCCGCGCTCGGCGGGATCGGCACCGCGGTCTCCGCGCTGACGGCGGCCGTCCCGCCCGGTCTGCCCGCCGTCCCGGACACCCCCGGCGACCTCGCCGGGGAGGGCTGACCGGTGGCCCCGTCCGGAGCGACGGCGGCCGCGCCGCCCGCACCACCCGCACCACCCGTCCCGCCGACGGCGGAAGCGTCGTCGGCGAACGACTTGTCAGTGGCGCCTGCCACACTGCCCACCAGTACAGCGCACGACCCGCAGGGGGAGACGGAAGCGGTATGAGCACCGACATCTGGGCCTGGGTCCACGACACCCACCGGCAGCTGGCCGAGGCCGGCCACCGCCGGCTGGCCGACGCCATCTACGAACTCCCCGGCCACGCCAACGAGGGCCGCAACGACCAGCTCGACGCCGTCTACCCCGAGGCGGTCGCCGCCGCCCGCAGCCTCGACCTGCCCTGGGTCGAGGTCTACCTGCGGCACTGGCGGATGCAGAACCTGCTGAACAAGCGCCACCAAGGCGAGCAGGCGCTCCCCGAGGCGGTCGACCTGCTGGAGTTCGCGCACCGCGAGCAGACCGCCGACTGCCCGCAGTCCGTCTGCGTGGTCCAGGACTTCGCGATCTGCCACGCCAGGGTCGACGGTCCCGGCTACGTGCCCGAGCGGCTAGCCGTGCTGAGCGAGACGCTGGAGCGGATCGAACCGGCCCGGGCCTGCTTCGACTGCCTCTCCCGGGAGTACTCGGACGCCCTGGAGGACGACGGCCGCCCGGCCGAGGCGCTCACCTACCTGGACGCCGCGGCGGGCCGGATGCTGGCGGGCGGCCAGCAGCTGTCCCTCCACTTCCAGCACTCCCGGGCCGGCACCCTGCACCTGCTGGGCCGGCACGAGGAGGTGCTCACCCTGCTCGACACCGCCGAGCAGGCCGAGCGCTCCCGCGGCCGCGAGGTCGACGAGAGCGACCGCCGCTGGGGCGCCCTGCTGCGGGCCCGGGCCCTCGCCTCGCTCGGCCGCACCGACGAGGCGACCGCCCTCCTGCCCGACCTGGCGGAGGCCGAGCGGCACGCGGACCTCCGGTCGGCCTGGACCACCACCGTCGAGCTGCTGGTCGCGGCCGGCGCCCGGGAGAACGACGCCGAGCTGGGCGCGGCGCTGGCCGGCTGGGTGGGCTACCTCGACGGCACCGGATCGCACCGCCCCTGCGTGGACCTGCTGCTCGCCGCCGGGCGGCTGGCCCTGGCCCGCGGCGCCCGGACGGTCGCGCTCACCCTGGCCGCCACCGGCGAGCGCAAGCTGGACTCGCTGCGCAAGCGGGACGGCGTCGCCGAGCGGGTCGCGGAGCTCCGCGCGGCCGCCGAGGCGCTGCCCCGTCCGGACCTGCCGGTCCCGCCGGAGCAGCTGGTCGGCCACCTGGCCGAGGCCGGGGTGCCCTTCGAGGCCGGCGCCGACCTGCTCTCCGTCGCCCTGGACCGGTACCGGGGCGAGGGGGCCGGCGCCACCCCGCTGGTCCTCCTGCTGGCCGGCGTGATCGGTGACCTCGGCCACCCCCGGGCCGCCGCCGACCTGCTCTGGCGGCAGCTGGACGCCGACCCGACCGGGGCGGAGCTGCCCGCCCAGCTGGGTGCCGCCCTGATCCACGCGGGCGACGCCGACGGGGTGCGCCGGCTCGCCGACCGGCTGTCCGGGACCAGCCCGGCCGACGGCCACTGGGTCCGGGCCCGCTGGGCCGCCGCCGAGGGCCGCTGGGCCGAGGTGATCGAGCAGTGCGAGGCGATCCTCGCCGTGCACCCGGACCGGATCAACACCCGCCGGCTGGCCGCAGGCGCGGCCACCGAGCTGGGCGACCACGCCGAGGCGCAGCGCTACTACCAGGACCTCCTGGCCCACGCGCTGCCCGCCGACGCGGTGTCCGAGGAGGAGCGGCACCGGGCGGTCGGGCAGGCCGACCTCTGGCACCTGATCACCGCCGCCACCGTCAACCGGGACTGGGCCGTGGTCCGCTCCACGGGCGCCCTGCTCGACATCGGGTTCGACGAGCCCGAGGGGCCGGTGGACGAGGAGTGGCAGCTCGTCACCGTCCGGGCCGTCCGGCGGGACGGTTCCACCGTCGACCTGCCCGCCGTCCGCACCGGCCCGGCCACCGCCCGGATCCTCCCGGTGCTCGGCGACGACGTGGCGCTCAACCACGGCGACGTGGTGGTCTTCGCTCCCGCGCTGCTGGAGGAGCCGCCCGCCGACTCCGCCCCGGAGGAGGAGCAGCGGCGCTGGCGCCCGGTGTTCGCCCAGCTCACCCTGCTCGACCCGGCCGGGTACACCACCTACTGGGTGGACGGCGCCTGGCCGGGCGACGGGCCCTGGGCCGAGCTGCGCGAGCGGCTGCGGGGCGAGGGGTACGGGGTCTGGGCCTACAGCGGCGACCACTACGCCATCACCGACCCGGCCGACGAGGACGGCGAGCTGCCCGGGATCTACGCGGCCCTCGCGGTGCCGCCGGCGGCGCGCGCGGCCGACGCCGACGCCCTGCTCCACCGCCTCACCTCCTCCTGGCCCCACCCGGTGTCGTGGCTGGAGCTGGCCGAGGAGGCGGGCGTCGACACCGACCGGCACCGGGACGTGATCCAGCGGTACGGGTTGTAGGCGGCTGCGGGTCCCGGGCGCCCACGGGGCATGGGCGCCCGGCCCGCGCGGGCCACGGGGCGGACCTGCGGGTTCGGGGAGTTCTTGGTGAATGCTTTACTGTTTCATTGCCAAGAGTCGACCCTTCAGGAGTCCGCCCCGTGACCAGTCTCGCCCTCGGCCCGTCCTGGCTCGATCCGACCTACCTGATCTCCACCTTCAACCTGGTCGGCATCCTGGCCATCGTCTTCGCCGAGTCCGGTCTGCTGATCGGCTTCTTCCTCCCTGGTGACTCCCTGCTCTTCACCACCGGCCTGCTGGTGGCCGACGGCACCTACCTGCACCAGCCGCTCTGGCTGGTCTGCACCCTGATCGTGCTCGCCGCCGTGGTCGGGGACCAGGTCGGCTACCTGTTCGGACGGAAGGTCGGGCCGAGCCTGTTCCGGCGGCCGGACTCCCGGGTGTTCAAGCAGGAGAACGTCGAGAAGGCGGCCGCCTTCTTCGACCGGCACGGGCCCAAGGCGATCGTGTTGGCCCGGTTCGTGCCGATCGTCCGCACCTTCACCCCGATCGTGGCCGGGGTGAGCAGGATGAACTACCGCACCTTCGTCCTCTACAACGTCATCGGCGGCGTGCTCTGGGGCGGCGGCGTCACCGTGCTCGGGTACTTCCTCGGACAGATCCCGTTCGTCCGGGAGAACATCGAGGCGATCCTGGTCGGCATCGTGCTGCTCTCGGTGATCCCGGTGGCCGTCGAGCTGCTCCGCGCCCGCCGGTCCGGGGCGGCCGCCCGGTCCGCCGAGCCGGTGGGCGCCGCCGGGGCCGACGAGCGGCAGACCCCGCCGGTGCCGTCCGGCGGTCGGCACCGCGCCCGGTAGTCCCCGTACCCGCCGCGCCGCTCCACCGCGTGCCGCTCCGTCACACCGCTCCACCGCGTGCCGCTCCGTCACACCGCTCCACCGCGTGCCGCACCGTCACACCGCTCCACCGCGCACCGCCACGCCCGGCGGGCACGCCGCACCGTGCCGCCGCACCGCGATCCCGCCGGGGAGGCACCCGCGCGGGGTCGCGCCCGCCGCCGCGTACATGTGCGTCGGGCAGTTCGATCAGGCAAGGTGTATCCCGAGATCGAACGGCGGCCCGGGACGGCCCGGCGCCCGCCAGGGGCGGCAAGGAGCGGAAGTGCCTAAGCGGGGCCGGTCGGGCGGCGGCAAGAGAGCCAGGGGCGGCCGCGGGAGCAGGCCCCAGCGGCAGGCCCGCCCGGCACCCGGGGCCGGCCCGGTCCACCCCTCCGAGGCACCGCCCACGGAAGGCCTGCTCGGGCACCCCGCCCCCGTCGCCGAGACCACCGTGACGGTCCCGCTCGTCCTTCCGGCCCCCGAGACCAAGGGCCTGCTGGCGCCCGAACCCGAACCCGAACCCGAATCGGAGCCGGAGCCCGCTCCCGAGCCGCCGGTGCCGCCGCTGCCCCGCCGGCCGGCCGCCGAGGACACCCTCACCCCCGAGGAGTGGCGCGCCGCGGGCTACACCCCGCCCACCGGCGTCGCCGTCCCCACCCTCATGCCCGGAGCCCCCGGCGAGGCGCCCTGGCCGGACCGGATGCGCACCCTGCTGCGCATCCCGATGTCCGAGCGCCCGTCCTTCGAGCGGACGGCGCGTGAGCTGCACCCGTCCGCGGGCCGCAACGTCCCGCGCATCCTCGACCTGACGCTCCGCATCGGCGAGCTGCTGCTCGCCAGCGGCGAGGCCGCCGAGGACGTCGAGGCGGCCATGCTCGGCATCGCGCACGCCTACCGGCTGGACCGCTGCGAGCCGCAGGTCACCTTCACCCTGATCGGCATCTCGCACCAGCCCTCACTGGTCGAGCCGCCGATCACCGCCGACCGCGTGGTCCGCCGCCGCACCTCCGACTACACCCGGCTCAACGCGGTGTACGAGCTGGTCGCCGACATCACCGCGGAGAAGGTGAGCGTCAACGACGCGTACCGCCGGCTCGCGCTGATCCGCCGCAACCGGCACCCGTACCCGGCCTGGGTGCTCGCGCTGAACACCGGACTGCTGGCCGGTGCGGCGACCTTCCTGGTCGGCGGGCGGATCGACGACAAGGCCTGGCTGGTCTTCGTCAGCGCCTTCGTCGCCGCCGTGCTCGGCGACCGGCTGGCCTCGCTGATCGCCCGCCGCGGGCTGCCGGAGTTCTACCAGTTCGTCCTGGCCGCGATGCCCGCGGCCGCCTCGGGCATCATCCTCTCCTTCAACGACCTGGGCCTGCGGGGCTCCGTGGTGATCACCGGCGGGCTGTTCGCCCTGCTGCCCGGGCGGGCGCTGGTCGCCGCCGTCCAGGACGGCCTGACCGGGTTCTACATCACCGCCGCGGCCCGGCTGCTGGAGGTCATCTACCTGGTGGCGGGCATCGTCATCGGCGTGATGCTGATCCTCTACCTCGGGGTCGGCTTCGACGCCAAGCTCCGGCCGGACGAGTCACTGGTCGGGGTCAACTACCCGCCGGTCCAGATGATCGCCGCGCTGGTGCTGACACTGGCCTTCGCGATGCTGCTGCAGACCGACCGCCGCTCGCTCGCCCTGGTCACCCTGAACAGCGGCGTCGGCTGGGCGAGCTACGGGGTGCTGGTCTACAACGCCGACGTCTCGCCGATCGTCGCGACCGGGGTGGCGGCCGGACTGGTCGGCCTCTTCGGCCAGCTGATGGCCCGCTACCGGAACGGCTCCGCACTGCCGTACGTGACCGCCGCGATCGGACCGCTGATGCCGGGTTCGGCGCTCTACCTCGGCATGCTCTCCTTCACCCAGAGCCACGCGAGCGCGGGCCTGGTCCAGGTCACCCGGGCCGCGGCGATCGCCCTGGCGCTGGCGATCGGGGTGAACCTGGGGGGCGAGATCGCGCGTCTCTTCATGAAGCTGCCGGTCGGCGTCGAGCGCCCGTCGCTCGCCCCGGTCGTCCCCCGGCGGGCGGCCAAGCGCACCCGGGGCTTCTGACGCTCGTTGCGGTGGTGCCGGGGCCGCCCGGCTCCCGAGCGCGGGCCCGGACGGCGGGGCGGAGCACGGGTTCGGACACCGTTGGCCCCCGGGCCATGTCGCGTCAGACAGGACGCAGTACCAGGAACGAAGGTAAGACGCATGACCACACTGCTGGACGGCTACCGCGAGCACATCCTCGCCGCGCACAAGCAACCGCTGCTCCTGCTGCTGGTCGGGTTCATCACCTCCTTCGTCTTCATCCGGTTCAGCGTGCGGATGATCAGGGCCCAGGTGCGCTGGTGGCCCGGCAACGTGACCCCCGGCGGACTCCACATCCACCACATGGTCTTCGGCCTGGGCTTCCTCCTGGTCGGCGGTATCGGGGTGTTCGCCACCTACGGCGGGCACCCGTGGATCGACGTCTTCGGCCTGCTCTTCGGCATCGGCTGCGGCCTGGTGCTGGACGAGTTCGCGCTGATCCTGCACCTCGACGACGTCTACTGGAGCGAGCAGGGCCGCAAGTCGGTGGACGCGGTGATCTTCGGGATCCTCTTCACCGGACTGCTGCTCATCGGGTACGTGCCGCTCGGCGTGGTGCCCGGCGAGGAGACCAGGTGGGGGCTGGTCACCGTGATCTCGATCAACGCGCTGGCCTCGATCGTCACCCTGCTCAAGGGAAAGGTGTGGACGGGTCTGCTCGGCATCATGGTGCCCGGCCTCTCCTGGATCGGCGCGATCCGGCTGGGTCGGCCGAGCAGCCCCTGGGCGCGCTGGCGCTACGCCACGCGCCCGCGCCGGCGGGCACGTGCGCTCCGGCGCGAGCGCCGACTCCACCGGCGTGCGGACATCGCCCGTACCTGGCTTTTCGACCTGATCGCGGGCGCCCCCGACAAGGTGCCGGCCAACCACCCCGCCGCCCACCGGGTGGCCGAGCGGATGGCCGCCCGGGCCAGTGCCCACCTCGACGCGCACACCGCCCGGGCGCTGGCCCGCCGGTCCGCGCGGCTGGCCGACCGGCGCTCGGCGGCGGGCACGGCGGACCAGGGCGCGGGGGGCCGCGGCACCGGCGGGTACGGCACCCCGGAGGACCAGCCGGGCCGGGAGGGCAGCGCGCGGCAGCGCCGCCGCACCGTCCGGGCCGGCCGCAGCCGGACGTACGCGGTCCGCCCGACCGGTCTGGAGCCCAGGCCGGACCGCCAGCGCCGGTTGCGGACGCACACGCCGCGGATCCGCCGGTAGTTCGTGTACCTTGCGGCGGGGGAGGGGGGAGTCCCTTACGGGGCCGGGACCGAACAACAGTCGGATCATCTGATAGTCACCCGGCCGGCGGGCGCGGGCTTGAGGTGTGAAAGCGGTCCGACTTGAGAACATGGCGGGCAGTGACCGTCTTGTCACGCAATGGGATGTTTCGCCGGACCGCCGGTGAGCGGGGCCACCTGTCCGTCGTCGACCGTCGTCGGGTCGTCGTCGATCGAGCGCCGGGCAGTGGCGGCCGGACCCTCGCCGGTCCGGTGCGGGCCCGGCACCGTGCGCCCGCCGAACCGGCGGCGTCGGCGCCGGGTGCGGCCGGTCGGCCCGGCCCTCCCTCGTGACCGTTCGAAGGGGTGACCCGTGGCGCGCAGGATCCTGCCGACCCTCCTGATTGCCCTCACCGCCCTGCTCGGGCTGCTTCCCGCCGCCACGGCCGCCCCCGTGGAGCCGCTCCCGGCCGCCCCCGCCGAACCCGCCCCCGGCCAGCCCGCCTCCGGCGCCCCCGCGGAACCGGGCCCGGCGGCTCCGGGCCCGGCGGCTCCGGCCGGTGCGGGCCCGGGTGAGGGGCCCTATCCGTCCGCCGAGGACATCGACGAGTCCCGGGCCGAGGCCGAGCGCCGGGCCGGCTCGGTCGCCGCCATCGAGGCCGGCCTCACCGCGGCCAGGACCGAACTGGACCAGGCCGGCCGCGTCGCCGAGCAGGCCGTGGAGGCCTACAACGGCGCCCAACTCGCCCTCACCCGGGCCCGCACGGAGGAGTCCGCCGCCGCCGACCGCTCCGCGGCCGCCGAGGCCGCCCGGGCCGAGGCCGCCGAGAGCGCCGCGCAGCTGGCCGCCGAAACGTACCGGCAGGGCACCAGCGCCCAGCTCTCCGCCATCAACGCCCTGCTCGGCGCGCGCGGACCGCGCGAGGCCGGGGACCAGGCCGCCGTGGTCGGCGTCGCCAGCGACCGGACCCGGCAGATCCTGGACACCGCCGTATCGACCGCCGCCGCCGCGGGCCGGGCCTCCGCCGCCGCGCGCGCCGCCGCCGAGGCCGCCGCCCGGGCCGCGACCGAGGTCGGCGCGGCCCGGGAGCGCGCCGAGGCCCGGCTGACGGCCCAGCAGGACCAGGTCGTCGCGGTCGGCCGCCGCCGGGAGCAGCTGCTCGCCGACCTGGCCGCCGCCCGCCACACCACCGTCGAACTGGAGCGGCAGCGGCGCGAGGCGCTGGAGGCCATCGCCGCCCGGGAGGCCGAGGCCGCCGCCCGCGCCGCCGCCGAGAAGGCCGCGGCGGAACGCGAGGCCGCCGAGCGGGCGGCCGCCGAGCAGGCCGCGGCGGAACGGGCGGCGGCGGAACGGGCCGCCGCCGAGCAGGCCGCGGCGGAGAAGGCCGCCGCCGACAGGACGGCCGCAGACAAGGCCGCCGCGGAGGCCGCGGCCGCGGCGAAGGCTCCCGCCGCGCCCGCCGCCGGGACCCCCGCGCCACCGCCGCCCGGCCGGGTCTGGTCCGCCGAGGGCGCGGCCGCCGCGGTGGCCTTCGCCCGGTCCAGGATCGGCCTGCCCTACGTCTGGGGCGGCGAGGGCCCGGCCGGCTACGACTGCTCGGGGCTGACCATGATGGCCTGGCGGCAGGGCGGCAGGCCGCTCAACCACTTCGCCGCCGACCAGTACGCGCAGTCCACGCCGATCACCTACCGTCAGCTCCGCCCGGGTGACCTGGTCTTCTGGAGCTCCAGCGGCCGGGCCGCCGACATCCACCACGTCGGCCTCTACATCGGCAACGACCAGATGATCGAGGCCCCCCGCCCGGGCACGCGGATCAAGCAGGCCAGCCTCTGGATCATGGGCACCCCCGACTTCTACGCCCGCCCCTGACCGCCCCCGGCGGGGGCGGCCGCGCCCTGCTTCGCCCGCCGCGCCCCGCTTCGCCCGGCCGCCCTGACGGTTCGTCCCGCCGTGACCGAGCGGCCGCCCGGCGGGGCCGCCGGGGGTGGGGAATAAATCGGATGCCATCGCCGAAATCCAGTCGTACGGTGGTCGAATGGGCAACGAAGCACGCGGCACGACCCGTGATCCGGGCAACGGCCGGCCGACTGAGCAGAAGCAGACCGGCGTCGCCGACGGGATCGAGATCCGGGCGATCGCCGAGGACGAGATCGGGGCGTGGGACCGGGCGCTCGTCGTCGGCTTCCTGCGCCCGCACGTCGCCAGCGCGGCCGACTACCGCCGCCTGCAGTGGGAGCCGGACCGACTGCTCACGGCCGTGGACGAGGGCAGGTTCGTCGCCACCTTCCGCAGCTTCGACACCGAACTGACCGTCCCGGGCGGCGCCGTCGTCACGGCCAACGCGCTGACCGCCGTCACCGTGACCGCCACCCACCGCCGTCGCGGGCTGCTCCGCGGCATGATGTCCCGTGACCTCGCGGCCGCCCGGGAGCGCGGCGCGGAGGTCGCCATCCTGATCGCCGCCGAGTACAACATCTACGGCCGCTTCGGGTTCGGCCCGGCCACCCGCGGCCACGGCTGGAACATCGACCTGCTCCGCGCGGGCGGCCTGCGGACCGACCTGCCCACCGTGCCCGGCGGCCGGATCGACCTGGTCACCATGGCGGAGCTGCGCAAGCTGGGCCCGGAGCTGCACGACCGCTGGCGGCTCACCCAGCCCGGCGCGATCGCCCGCGACGAGGTGGTGTGGAGGCGCTCCACCGGCGAGATCGAGGTGCCGGGCTTCGAGTGGAAGGAGCCCTTCGCGGCCGTCCACCGGGACGCCTCGGGCACCCCCACCGGCCTGGCGGTCTACAAGGTCGACGACACCTGGGACGGCTCCTACCCCAACTGCACCCTCACCGTGCTCGACTTCATCGCCCTCGACCGGGGCGCCGCCGCCGAGCTCTGGCGGTTCGTCCTCTCGGTCGACTGGGTGCGCAAGGTCGTGGTGGAGAACATCGGCCCGGACGACCCGCTGCCGCTCCTGCTGAACGACCCGCGCGCGGCCACCCCGTACGCGGACAACGCCGACTTCATGTGGCTGCGGGTGCTGGACGTCGAGGCGGCCTTCAACGCCCGGACGTACGGCGCACCGGGGCGGCTGGTGCTGGAGGTCGAGGACCGCGAGGGCTACGCGGCCGGGCGTTGGGCGATCGAGGCCGGTGCGGACGGCACCGGCCGCTGCACCCGGACCACGGACGCGGCCGATCTGGCACTGGACGCCTCGGCGCTGGGCTCGATCTACCTGAGCGGCGAGACCGTGCCCCGGCTGGCCGCGGCCGGCCTGGTCACCGAGCTGCGCGAGGGCGCGGTGGCCGACGCCGACCTGCTGCTCCGCACGCCGCTGCTGTCGTGGAACATCGACGGCTTCTGACCGGTCCGCCGGAGGTCCGCCCGACGCTCCGGCCTCCCCGACCGGCCGGTCCGCCTCGTGCGGTCCGGCCGGTTCCGTCTGTGCCGGTTCCGTCCGTGCGGGCCCGGCCCGGCGGCGCAGGCCCCGGCCTTGGCCCCGTCGACGGAAGCCCCGCCGGCGGCTACTTGACCGCGGTCTTGCCGATGGTGGGCAGGATGAAGTCCTGGATCAGGCCCTTGGCGTCGCGGACGATCGGGCGGAACACCCGGTAGCGGGAGAGGTTGATGACCCGCGCGGCCATGGGTGTCGACCGCCGGACGAACTCGCGGGTGCGCTCGGTGTCCGGCGTGCGGTCGAACACCCAGTAGAGGACCACGACCATCAGGTGCAGCCACAGGACGTCGGGCAGCAGTTCCACCAGTTCGGTGTCCAGCTTGGGCGCCAGGTCGGAGCCCTCCAGCACCTCGCGGAACAGCGCCACGGCGGTGGCCCGGGCCGGGTGGGACTCGTTGGAGAACGGGCTCAGCGAGCTGGTCGGGTCGGCGGCGGTGCGGAAGAACTGCGCGGCGAACTCGTGGTACGGGGCGGCCGTGTCGAGCCACGAGACCAGCGCGATCTCCAGCCGCTCCGAGAACTCCCGGGTGTGGGCCATGCGGTTCCTGGCGTCCGCCGCGTGGTCGTACGTCATGCGGTCGTAGAACCCCTGGATCAGGAATTCCTTCGCCGAGAAGTAGTAGTAGGCGTTGCCGACCGACACGCCCGCCTCGGTGGCGATCGCGCGCATCGTGGTCTTCTCGTAGCCGCGCTCCTGGAACAGCCGCATGGCCGTTTCCAGGATCAGGGCCCGGGTCTGTTCGCTCTTGTCGGTCTTGGGCTGGGCGCGGCTGCCGCGTGCCTCGGCCGGCGGTGCCGCGGAGTTCGGCACGGCGCCGTCGGCGCCGTCCGTCCCGCTGGTGCCGCTGGTGCCGCTGGTCCCGTTCGTACCGTTCGTCGCTGCCACGTCGTCCACGGGCCCGAGCCTAGCCCGATCGGTCAGTCCCAGGCGGTGTCGCTGCGGGCCGCACCGGATGCCCCCTCCGCATCCGGTGCCGCCGCGCTGTCCCGGTATCTTTCGAACGCGTTCAAAAGCATGGGTGCGACTGTAGCGGTAAGGGTTGAACATGTTCAAGGCGGGCGGTGTGGCAAGCTCGTCACATGATCACCACCATTCGGAGGGGTACCGCCCGGGACGCCGGGGCCGTGGCCGCGCTGCACGCCGAGAGCTGGCGCACCGCGTACGCGGGCATCGTTCCGGCCGAGGCCCTCGGTGACGGTCTGGCCGCCCAGCGGCACGAGATCTGGGAGCTCCGGCTGACCGTCGACTACGGCGGGCCCGAGACCGCGCCCGAGCTGCTGATCGCCGAACACGGGGGCGCTGTCGTCGGGTTCGCCTACCTCGTCCCCCAGCCGGACGGCCGGGTGCTGCTCGACAACCTGCACGTCCGCCCCGGCCTCACCGGCGGCGGCATAGGCCGCGGACTCCTGGACGCGGCGCTCGCCCACATCGCCGCCCGCCACCCCGGCGCGGACCTCTACCTGGAGGTGCTGAGCGCCAACACCCGGGCGGTGGCGTTCTACGAGCGCGCCGGCGGCCTGCGCACGGCGGCCGGCGAAGGCGTCTTCCCGGGCGGCCACCTGCTTCCCGAGTACGAGTACACCTGGCCGCGCGGGGAGCGGGCCCCCGAGGAGGTCCCCGCCGCCGGTCAGTCGCGGTCGTAGACCGTGACCGGTATCCCCCGATCGACCAGACGGGCCGTCACCAGCGGCTCCACCAGCTCCCACCGGCCGCCGGCCAACCCGCACCCGATCCTCGGCATGTGGACGGACGCGCCCAGCCCGGCGGCCTGTCCGCCGAGCGCGGCCAGCGCGGTGTCGATCGCCTCGTAGCGCACCGGCACCCCGGTCGAGCGGCCCGTCCGGATGCCGCGCTGCCCCACCATGTTGGCCACCCAGAGGTGCGGTTCGACCTGGAGCACTTGTACCGAGCCCAGGCCGAAGTCGTTCCCCGCCCGCTCCCGGTGCCAGCGGCGGAAGGCCTGCTCGGGCTCCGGCCACCGGCGCGAGAGCGCCAGCACGAACCCCTTGCCCCAACCGCCCAGGTCGTTGCAGACGTGCGCGATCACCTTCACGCCCTTGCCCTGGGGCGCCGTGGCATCGCCACGGAGGTACCGGATGGCGTTTCCCGCTGTCATGCGACCGACGCTAGCGCGGCGCACCGACAGTCGGCGCCGACGCTTCCGCCCCCTTGTCCGAGGCCTTCTCCCCGGCCCGCGCCGCGCCCGCTCCCGCGGACGCCGCCAGCACGCCCGTGAGCACCTTCGCGGGCGCCCCCACCTCCAGGTGCCGCCGCCCGGCGAGGGCGATCAGCAGGGCGAGCGCCGCGGCCGCGGCCGGCAGCCGGTAACCGGCTCCCGGGCCGGCGTGCTCGGCGACCAGGCCGGCCAGCGAGGACCCGGCCGATATCCCGATCACGATCCCGGACACCGCCACCGCCATGCCCTCGTTCAACTGCCTGGGCGGCAGCAGGTCCTGGACCAGCGTCATACCGGTGACCATGGTCGGCGCGGTCCCCGTCCCGGCGACGAACAGCGCCGCTCCCAGCAGCGGGAGCCCGGCCCCGCCGAGTCCGGCGGCCAGCGGCAGGAGCAGCAGCCCGGCCATCGCCGCGACACCCCACAGGAAGCGGACGCCCGGCGCGCGGCGCGGCCGGAGCATGCCGAACACCAGGCCGGCCGCGCAGGAGCCGCCCGCCACCAGGGCCAGCAGCCCCCCGGCCGCCGGGCGCAGGCCGAGCGCGTCGGCGTACGCGACGGTGGTCAGCTCCAGCGAGCCGAAGATCACCCCGGTGGCGAGGAAGGTCAGCACCAGCACCCGCAATCCGGGCACCCGCAGCGGCGAGCCGTACCGCTCGCCCGCCGACCGCTCCGCGAGCGGCGGCTCGGTGCGGCGCTGGGCCGCGAAGAGCAGGGCGCCGCAGCTGCCGAGCACCCCGGCGACGAGCATCCCGGCCTCCGGGGCGACCGTGGTGCACAGCACCATGCCCAGCACCGGCCCGGCCATGAAGCAGAGCTCGTCCAGCGACTGTTCGAAGGAGTTGGCCAGGTGCCGGGCCGCCGGGTCGTCCCGGTGGAGGTGCGCCCAGCGGGCCCGCGCCATGCCGCCCAGGTTGGGCGTGGCCGCACAGGCCGCCCAGCAGGCGTACAGGGTCCAGTCGGGCGCCCCGGAGCGCACGCAGAGCAGCAGGCCGGTGAACGGCAGCGCGTTGTACAGGGTCGCCGGTACGGACACCCGGGCCTGCCCGTACCGGTCGACCAGGCGCCCGATCAGCGGCATGCCGACCGCCCCCGCGGCGAGTCCGGCCGCCGCGACGGTGCCCGCCAGCGCGTAGGAGCCGCGCCGTTCGGCGAGCAGCACCACCAGCGAGACGCCGGTCATCGACATCGAGAGCCGGCCGAGCAGGCCGGCGAGGGTGAAGGCGGTGGCGCCGGGCCGGGCGAACAGCCGTCGGTACGAGGCGGGCACGGGACTCCTGGGGAAGGGGAGGGGGAGGCCCTCAGTCTCGGTCCGCCGTGCGGCCGTGGTCCAACACCTGTTGCGCCGCACTGACAACGGAACGCTGTCAATCGGACCGGCCCGCCGTCGTTGCTAGCCTGCCGCCATGTCCCGTGACCTGCACCCCCGCCTGCTCCGAGGCTTCGTCGCGACCGCCGAGGCGCTGCACTTCGGCCGCGCCGCCGAGCGCCTGCACGTGGCCCAGCAGGCGCTCAGCCGGGACGTGCGCGCGCTGGAGCGGCTGCTCGGCGAAGCGCTGTTCACCCGGACCACGCGCAGCGTCGAACTCACCCCGGCCGGACACGGGCTGCTGCCCCGGGCCCGCCGGTTGCTGGCCCTGCACGACGAGATCCTGATCGGCGCGGCCCACCGCCCGCTGCTGCTCGACCTCAACAGCGATGTCACCGGCCCCGACCTCACGGGTGACCGGGTGCTCGAACGGGCCCGCTCCGCCTGGCCGGAGGGCGAGATCCTGGCCCGCTTCCACGGGGGGCTCGCGGCGGCCTCGGCCGAGCTGCTCGCCCACCGGCTGGACGTCTCGTTCGGTCGTTTCGCCGGTCTCCCGGCCGGGGTGCGGGCCCAACTCGCCCAGGTGCCGGTCCGGTTGGACCGGATATCGGTGATGATGACGGCGGCGCACCCGCTGGCGGACCGTTCGGTGCTGCGCCTGGCCGACCTGGTCGGCCACCCGGTCGACGTGTGCGCCGGCAACCCCGCCACGACCGAGTGGGCCGATCTCGGGGTCCGGCTGCTGCGTGAGCACGGGCTGACCCCGGCGGCGCCGTACGTCCCGCCGGTCGGGGTGGACGAGACGGCCCGCTACCTCGCCCGGCACGGCGACCCGATGCTGACCACCGTCGGCGGGCCGCTGATCCCCGGTGCGGTGAACGTGCCGCTGGCCGAGCCGGAGCCGCTCAGTCTGGTGAGCCTGGTGCACCGCCCGGACCTGCGGCATCCCGGGCTCTCCGTGCTGCGTGCGGCGGCCGCCGAACTCGGCGCGCGGGAGGCGTGGTTGCGCCGCCCGGAGGGCTGCTGGCTACCGGCGGCGGACGCCGCGCTGCTGGCGCCGTGAGGAGTGTGCCGGGGGAGGTTCGGCGGCGGCCGTCAAATCCGTGTGCGAACCGGCGCTCCGGCAGGAATCACCGTGCGAACGGGGGTTGTTGTGACCGAGTACCACTTCGCCCCTGCCGCTCGGGGGTGGGCAGGGGCGAAGTGGGTGCGGGCGCGCGGCCGGCCTCGGTGGGCCGGTCGGTGCGCCCGCGGTCTGCGGGCCGCGGGGCCCGCGGTCGCGGTCGGCCGGGTCAGGCCGCCTTCACGGCGGAGATGTCGAAGCTGAGCTTGACCTTCTCACCGATCAGCACGCCGCCGGTCTCCAGCGCGGCGTTGTAGGTCAGGCCCCAGTCGGTGCGGTCGAGGACGGCCGAGCCCTCGAAGCCGACCCGCTCGGCGCCGTACGCGTCGGTGGCGCTGCCGGTGTAGTCGAGGTCCAGGGCGACCGTGCGGGTGGTGTCCTTGATCGTCAGCTCGCCGGTCATCCGGTAGGAGTCGCCGCGGACCCGCTCGGCGGAGGTGCTGCGGAAGCGCATCTCGGGGTAGGTCTCGGCGGCGAAGAAGTCGCCGGTGCGCAGGTGCTCGTCGCGCTGGGCCTGGTTGGTGTCGATGCTCGCGACCTTGATCACCAGCTCGGCGCTGGAGTTGACCGGCGTGGTGCCGTCCAGGTGCAGCCTGCCGTCGTACTCCGTGAAGCGGCCCTTGACGTTGGTGACCATCGCGTGGCGGACCGAGAAGCCGATCTCGCTGTGCGTGGTGTCGATGGTCCAGTCGCCGCTGAGGTGGCCGAGGTCCGGTCCGGCGGGGGCTTCGACCACGGCGGTCGCGGTGGTGGCGGTGGTGGTCTTGGTGCGGTTGAACAGGCCCATGGCTCCTCCTCGGGTTCGAAGCCAATTGTTTAGGCTTCAACTTGATGGCTCCACCATAGACCCGTTTCGTTCAAAGTTCAACCAATGGTGCGGCGGCCCCGCCCGGAGTGTCCGGGTGGGGCCGCCGAGGTGCAGCGCGGTCCGTCGAGTGGCCGCCGAGGGGCGGCCGGGGTGCGGCGGTGCGGCGGGGGCGGCCCGTCAGCGGGCCTGCGCCAGCTCGTCCCGGACCAGGTCGAATGCGGTCCGGCCGTCCAGCGACTCGCGGATGATGTCGGCGTGTCCGGCGTGGCGGGCCGCCTCCTCGATCAGGTGCAGCAGCACCCAGCGCGCGGTGCGCCGCGAGCCGGCCGGGAACCACGGGGCCTCCGGCAGCGGCGCGTCGACCTCAAGGTCCGGCAGCTCCCCGATGATCCGCTCGGTCTCCGCCGCCACCTCCTCGTACCGCTCAAGCCAGCCCGCCAGGGTCTCGCCCTCGGCCAGCGCGAAGGAGTTCTCCCGGTAGTCGCGCCGACCCTCCTCGCGCCCCAGCAGGATGCCGACGATCCACTCACGCTCGCAGACCGCCGCGTGCTTGACGAGCTCGGCCAGCGAGAGCGCGCTGGCGCTCGGCCGGGCGGCCGCCTGCTCCTCGGTCAGGCCGAGGACGGCCCGCCGCAGCCCGCCGCGCTGGGCGGCGAGGAAGGAGAGGAGGGCGTCGCGCTCGCCGGTCTCGGCGTTCACCAGGGTGGGCATGATCGGCAGGCCTCTCGTCGGTGGGGTGTCCCCGTTTCGGTGGTACCGAAGGTACCGGCCGAGTAGGTCAGTTCCTGTCCTCGTAGAGCGGCGTCTTCGAGGTCGTCCGGGCCGCGTCGGTATCGTCGGAGGTCGGTTCGGTGCGGCCCGGCCGTGCGGCCCGCCGCCCACGGCTCGACGCTCGACCCTCAACGCTTGACCCTCGACCTGGTCGAGCCCCCAGAGTCCCCGGTATGGAGAGCGACCTGCGCAGCATCGGTGAGCTGGCCCGCGACAGCGGCCTGAGCGTGAGCGCCCTGCGCTTCTACGACGGCGCCGACGTGCTCGCCCCGGCCCGGGTCGATCCGCAGACCGGCTACCGCTGGTACGCGCCCGGGCAGCTCGCCGACGCCCGGCTGCTGGCCCGGCTCCGGAGGGTGGGTCTGCCGCTGGCCGACATCCGGGCGGTGCTCGGCGCCGCCCCGGGCACCGGCGCCGCCCGGCGGGTCGTCGACGCGCACGGGCGCAGGCTGGAGGACGGCCTCACCGACGCCCGCCGGGAGCTCTCCCTGATCCGCCGACTGATCGACCAGAGGGAGAGCCCCGTGGCCACCGCCGCCGAGCACCGCTTCACCGTCCCCGCCCGCGAGTTGGCCGATGCCCTGGACGCGGTCCGCTTCGCCGTCGGCAGCGACCCCGGGCTGCCGGTCCTGTCGGGCGTGCTGTTCGACCTCGACGGCGGTCTGCTGCGGCTGGTCGCCACCGACCGCTACCGGATGGCGCTCGCCGAACTGCCCGTCACCGTCGACCCGGAGGCCGACGGCTCCGACCGTTCCGACGGCTCGGACCGCTCCGCCGCCGACGCCTCCGCCGCCGACGCCTCCGCCGCCGACGCCTCCGCCGCCGCGATCGTGCCCACCGCCTTGGCCGACGCCGTCCGCGCGCTGCTCGGATCGGGGTCCGAGCACGCGGAGTTGACGCTCGGCGCCGGGGCCGTCCGGATCGAGACCGGCGGCCACCGCATCGAGGGCGCCGCCCTCGACCACGACTACCCCGACTACCGGGCGCTGGTCCGGCTCGACCCCGTCCACCAGGTGGGCCTGCCCGCCGCCGAACTCCGCGACGCCGTCCGGTCCGCCGCCACCGGCAGCCTGCCGTCCGGCCCGCAGGGCACCGACTGCGAGGTCACCGTCCTCACCGTCGACGCCGACGGCAGGCTCACCGTCGACGCGCCCGGGGTCGGTCCGGCCGCCGGTGCCGTCCGGGTGGCGGTCAACCGGGACTTCCTCCTGGAGGCGCTCCCGGCGACCGGCCCCGGGCAGCTCGTCCTCGAACTCGGCGGCCCCGTCGCGCCGCTGGCCATCCGCACCCCCGGCCGGCCCGGGACGTACTCGATCCTGATGCCCGTCCGCCTGCCCGCCTGATCGGCCGGGCGCCGCGCCGGACCATCGGCCGACGCCCTCACGAGCCGCCGGGCGGCGTGCGGCGGTGTTCGACGGCGCCGACCGGTTCACGTGGGCGGGTGGGTGGCAGGTGGCGGGTGGCAGGAGGCGGGTGGCGGAGGTGGCGCGTTTGCTGGTGCTAGCACCGTGCTTGCATTTGCAAGCACGGTGGGGCAGGGTGGTCGCATGGCCTCCCTGAACGTCGGCTCGCTGGGCGAGTACATCCGCGAGCAGCGTCGGAACGCGCAGTACTCGCTGCGGCAGTTGGCGGAGGCCGCCGGCGTGTCCAATCCGTACCTCAGCCAGATCGAGCGAGGGTTGCGCAAGCCGAGCGCGGAGATCCTGCAGCAGATCGCCAAGGCGCTGCGGATCTCGGCGGAGACGCTCTACGTCCAGGCCGGGATCCTGGAGGAGCGGCACGGTGAGGGCCTGGAGTTGCGGGCCTCGATCCTGGCCGATCCGCTGATCAACGAGCAGCAGAAGCAGGCGCTGCTCGCGGTCTACGACGCCTTTCTCAAGGAGAACGCCACCGACGGGAAGACCGGCGCGGGCGGGCGCACCGACGAGGACGAGGGCAAGGCACCCTAAACACCACGGGAGGACCGGCCATGCCGATCACGGACGACATCAAGAAGACCCTGACCGACCCGACCCCGCTCTACGCCCTCGCGGGCGCCGGGGACTTCGCCTACGAGAAGCTGCGCGAGGTCCCGGGCAAGGTGGAGGCGCTCGCGGCGGACCGCAAGGGCACCCAGGAGAAGGCCGCCGCCCGGCTGGCCGATGCGCAGGCCAGGCTGGTCGAGGCGCAGGCGAAGGTCACCGGGTCCGTCACCACCCTGCCGACCGACCTCAAGGTGCTGCAGGAGAAGGCGCAGTCGTTCGCGCTCCAGCAGGTCGGCCGCGCGGTCGAGTTGGCGGTGAAGGCCAAGGAGACGTACGACGAGCTGGCCGAGCGCGGCAAGGTCGTGGTGGACCGGAGCCGGGACGGCGCCGACGGCGGGCCGGCTGTCGAGGCGGAGCCGGCGGGTGCCGGGTCGATCGAGGACGAGCCGGTCGAGGCCGAGCTGGTCGAGGAGGATGCGCCCGCCCCCAGGAAGGGCGGCCGCACCCGCAAGTCCGCCGAGTAGGGGACGGAAGGGGGCCGGGCCTGGGCCGCTCCGGGCGGCGGGTCCCCGGCCGGGGCACCCCCGGTGGTGCCGGGACGTTGACACCCTGGCGGGCCGCCCACCGTGCCAGGATGGCAGGCAGGGGGCCGCAGTCGAGACGCAGAGGAGGCCGTGATGGCCGGAGTGGGCCAGATCCTGGTCTTGGACTACCTGAATCCGTTCTGGTGGCTGGCCGTTGTCATCCTGGGCTACAAGCTGTACGCGCTGGTCGACGCGGCCACCCGTCCGGAGGACGCCTACCGGGCGGCGGACAAGAAGACCAAGGGGTTCTGGCTGGCGGTCCTCGGCATCGCCTTCGGGCTGGACCTGCTCTTCGGGGCGGACTTCCTGACCAGCTTCCTCACCCTGGCGGGCCTGGTCGCGGCGATCGTCTACGTGGTGGACGTCCGCCCGGCGATCCGGGCGCTGACCGACCGGGGCGGGCGGGGCGACAAGCGCAACATGGGGCCGTACGGGCCCTGGTAGGACCGGCGGCGGATCGACTTCCGGGCCCCGGTGTCCGCGGGCAGGCCCCGCGGAGGCCGGGGCTCCGCGCTGTCCGCCGGCTTCCCGCGCACTGCCCGGAAGTCCGGAAGTCCGGAAGTCCGGAAGCCCGGCAGCCCGGAAGTCCGGTGGCCCGGGCATCCCGGCGGCCCCTGCGGTCAGCCTTGCCCGGGCGGCCCCGTCCGGCCCGGAGGGGACCCGCCCGGGCGGTGGTCAGCCCAGGATCAGCTGGACGGGGTTGCGCTCCAGCAGCAGCACCGCGACGTCGTCCGTCAGCGCACCGCCGTTCAGTTCCTCGACCTCGGCGATCGCGCTGTCGACCAGCCGGCCCCTGGTCAGCCCGGCGGACTGGTGGTCACCGACCAGGTCGGCCAGCCCGTCCTGGCCGAGGCGGCGGGACCCGGCTCCGACCCGGCCCTCGATCAGTCCGTCCGTGTACAGCATCAGCCGCCAGCCGGGGCGGAGTTCGAACCGGTGCGACGGCCAGACGGCCTGGCCGTCGTGGCAGGGCAGCAGGCCGAGGGCGGGGCCGGCGTGCTCGGACGGCAGGGTGACCGGTGCGTGGTCCGCGCCGAGCAGCATCGGCGCGGGGTGGCCGGCGAGGTAGAGCCGGGCCCCCTCGGTGCTGCCGGGGCTCCCGGGGGCGCCCGGTTCGATGACCAGCATGCAGAGCGTCGCGAAGATCTCGTCGCTCCGCCGCTCGTGCTCCAGTACGTGCTGGAGGGTGCTGAGCAGGGCCTCGCCGGTGAGGCCGGCGAAGACCAGGGTGCGCCACGCTATCCGGAGCGCCACCCCGAGGGCGGCCTCGTCGGGGCCGTGGCCGCAGACGTCGCCGATCACCACGTGGACGGCGCCGTCGTCGGTGCGCACCGCGTCGTAGAAGTCGCCGCCGAGCAGTGCGCGGCGGCGGCCGGGGCGGTAGCGCCGGGTGAAGGAGAGGCCGGCGCCGTCCAGCAGCGGGGTGGGCAGCAGGTGGCGCTGGAGGCGGGCGTTCTCCTGGCCGCGCAGTTCGGCCTCGACCAGGCGGCGCTGCGACTCGTCGGCGCGCTTGCGCTCGACCGCGTACCGCAGGGCCCGGGCCAGCAGCGGGCCGTCGGTCTCGTTCTTGATCAGGAAGTCCTGGGCGCCCGCGGCCACGGCGGCCGCGCCGAGTTCGGCACCGGCGGCGTCGGTGAGCACCACGACGGCGGTGTGCGGTGCCCGGCGGAGCAGCTCGTGCAGGCCCTCCAGGCCGTCCGACGGGTCCGAGGGGTGCGGCAGGTCTGCGGGGGCGTCGAGGTCGAGGAGGACGCAGCTGAAGTCGTTGCCGCGGGGCCGGCCGCGCCTGGTGCCGGACGGGGAGGGGGCGAGCAGGTCGACGGCCTGGTCGAGGCCGCGGGCCCAGTGGATCTCGATGGGGGCGCCGCTGTCGGCGACCGCCGCCTTGAGCAGCTCGGCGTCGGAGGCGTCGTCCTCGATGACCAGCAGTTTGAGCGGGGCGGTGACCGGCACGGCGGGGGAGGCCGAGCGGACCGGGGCGGCGGGCCTCCCCGGGCTCCTGCCGGCGGTCGCGCCGGCGGGGGTGCCGATGACGGCTCCGGTCCTCGGGCCGGGGGCGCCGGCGTCGGACCGGGGGTGAGGTATCGGTGCGGTCGCCGTGCGGGGGCCGGCCGACTGTTCGGCGTGGGCCTGGGCGGACCGGTCGCGGGTGCACCTGGCGTGGGTGCTGTCCGTGGCACCCGGCAGGTCGGCGGCACCAGGCGCCCGCCCGTCTCCCGTTGCGGGCATCGGTTGATCCTCCTCTTCCCCGAATGCGTAACGGCCGGCGTCCGTCCGCAGTGCCCGCTTGGCACCCCGCGGCGGGGAACTTCTCGCGACCATAACGTGATCTCCGGGGATTTCTCTGGCCGACCGGCGCCGTTGTGGCTATCGCCACGCCGGTGGCGGTGTGTTGGATGGGAGCCGGACATCGGCGGAGGCCCGTGCCGGCAGGCGTGCGGACGGGCCGGAGGAAGGGGACGGCATGGCGGTTCGGATCACCCTGGTCGAGGGTGACATCACGGCGCAGCAGGTGGACGCGGTGGTGAACGCCGCCAACTCCTCTCTGCTGGGCGGCGGTGGCGTGGACGGTGCGATCCACCGCAAGGGCGGCCCGCGGATCCTGGCGGAGTGCCGCGGGCTGCGGGCCTCGCGGTACGGCCGGGGGCTGCCCACCGGGCAGGCGGTGGCGACCACGGCGGGTGACCTGCCGGCCCGCTGGGTGGTGCACACCGTGGGGCCGGTCCATCTGGAGGACGAGTACGAGGAGCGGGCGGTGCTGTTGGCCTCCTGCTACCGCGAGTCGCTCCGGGTGGCGGTGGAGCTGGGCGCGCGCACGGTGGCCTTCCCGGCCGTGTCGGCCGGGGTGTACGGGTGGCCGCCGGCGGACGCGGCCAGGATCGCGCTGGGCACCGTCGCCGAGGTGACGGCGGACCCGGGGTTCGGCGGCGGACTGGAGGAGGTGCGGTTCGTGCTGTTCGTGAGCGGGATGTACGAGGTGTTCGCGGGCGTGGGGCGGGAGCTCGGGCTGGGGCTGACGGGGCAGGGCTGAGGTCCTGACCGGGTGCCCCCATGGTGGCGTGGCGGGGCGTCAACACGCCAGGGATATTCGATAACTCGTTCGAGTGAATCCGCAGACTCGCTCACCGACCCCCGGGCTCGGCCGGTCCTCGACGGCCCACCCGGGGACGGCCTCCGGCGGGGCGCCTCCGGGCGCCCCGGGAGCGGACGCCGCTACGGCGCCAGCGCCGACCAGGGCAGGGTGGCCTCGCCCTGCCGCCACCGCCTGCGCGCGTCCGCCAGCGGCCAGTCGCCCGCCAGCGAGGTGCAGGCGGCCACCCAGCGCTGCCGGGCGCCGAACGCCCCGTACGGCGCGGCCGCCGCCCAGGCGCGGTCGAAGTCGCGGAGGAAGGCGTGCACCGGGCGGCCCGGCACGTTGTGGTGGATCAGCGCCTTGGGCAGCCGCTCGGCCAGGTCGGACGGCTGGCCGAGGCCGCCCAGCCGGGCCGCGAAGGTCACCGTCCTGGGCCCCTCCGGGCCGAGCGCCACCCAGACGTGCCGGCGGCCGATCTCGTCGCAGGTGCCCTCGACCAGCAGCCCGTCCGGAGCCAGCCGGGCGCACAGCCGTTCCCAGACCGCGGCCACCGCCGACTCGTCGTACTGGCGCAGCACGTTGGCGGCCCGGATCAGCTGGGCGGGCGCGCCCCCGTCCAGCGGCACCTCGAAACCGCCGCGCCGGAAGGTCAGCAGCGGCGCCGACGCGTACGGCAGGGCGGCGGCCACCCGGGCCGGTTCGATCTCGATCCCCACCACCCGGACGTCCGGCCGTACGGCGCGCAGCCGCCCGGAGAGCTCGACGGCCGTCCAGGGGGCCGCGCCATAGCCGAGGTCCACGGCGGTCGGCGGGTGGTCGGCGGAGCGCAGCGCGGGCCCGAGGGAGTGCGCGATCCAGCGGTCCATCCGCCGCAGCCGGTTGGTGTTGGTGGTGCCGCGCGTCACGGTGCCGACCGGGCGGCCGCCCCGCCCGCGGGCGGGCGCGGTCACGGAGTCGGGGGATGCGGCCATGCCCCACAGCGTACGTGGCCCGTTCGGACGGACCGGGGCCCCGGGCCCCGGTGCGGCAGGCCGCCCGGGCGGCCCGCCCGCCCGCCGCGCGGGGCCGGTGCGCGGGCCCGCCCGGACGGCGGCGGCGCCGTCCGCGCCGGTGCGCCGCCGTTCCACCGGGCATCTCATGCAGCGAGACGGGAATGCCGGTCGGTGACCACGTGGTTGGCACACTGGTGGTGATGCGCGCCCGGACGGGGCGGCACACCGCCGTGGCGCAGTGGTCGTCGCGGCGGTGCGGCGTGGGCGGAAGCGCGCACACCGACAGTGCGCAGCAGGCAAGCGGCTGCAGAGTCGGGCAGCACAGAGGAGGCTTCAGCCAGGTGATCCAACACCCCGTCCGTCCGGTTCGCCGTGCCCAGCCGGCCCCGCCCGTGCGCGGCCGGCTCCAGTCGCTCGTCCAGGGCCGCCAGCGCCGCCCGCGCCGGATAGCCATGCTCAGCGTCCACACGTCGCCGCTGCACCAGCCCGGCACCGGTGACGCGGGCGGCATGAACGTGTACATCGTGGAGCTGGCCAAGCGCCTCGCCGAGCTCGACATCGAGGTCGAGGTCTTCACCCGGTCGATCTGCTCGGACGACGCGCCCACCGTCGAGCTGGCCCCCGGGGTGCTGGTCCGGCACGTCACGGCCGGCCCGTACGAGGGCCTGGTGAAGGAGGACCTGCCGGCCCAGCTCTGCGCCTTCACCCACGGCGTGCTCCGTACCGAGGCCGGGCACCGCCCCGGCCACTACGACCTGGTGCACTCGCACTACTGGCTCTCCGGCCAGGTCGGCTGGCTGGCCGCGCAGCGCTGGGGCGTGCCGCTGGTGCACACCATGCACACCATGGCCAAGGTGAAGAACGCCGCGCTGGCCGAGGGCGACACCCCCGAGCCGGCCGCCCGCGTGATCGGCGAGACCCAGGTGGTGGAGGCGGCCGACCGGCTGATCGCCAACACCACCGAGGAGGCCGCCGAGCTGGCCCGCTTCTACGCGGCCCGCCCGGACCAGCTGGCCGTGGTCCACCCGGGGGTCAACCTGGACGTCTTCCGCCCCGGCGGCCCGGGCTCCGCGGCGCTGCGGGGCGCCTCGCGGGCCTCGGACGCGCGGGACGCCGCGGCCGCCCGCGGTGCGGCCCGGGCCCGGCTCGGCCTGCCGGCGGACGCCGCCGTGCTGCTCTTCGCCGGCCGGATCCAGCCGCTCAAGGCCCCCGACGTGCTGCTGCGCGCGGTCGCCGCACTGCTGGAGCGGCGGCCGGAGCTGCGGGAGCGGCTGGTGGTGCCGGTGGTCGGCGGCCCGTCCGGCACCGGCCTGGCCAAGCCGGAGAGCCTGCACAAGCTCGCCGCCCAGCTGGGCATCTGCGACGTGGTGCGCTTCCACCCGCCGGTGGGCCAGACGCTGCTCGCCGAGTGGTACCGGGCGGCGACGGCGCTGGTGATGCCCTCGTACAGCGAGTCGTTCGGGCTGGTCGCGCTGGAGGCGCAGGCCTGCGGCACGCCGGTGGTGGCGGCGGCGGTGGGCGGCCTGCCGGTCGCGGTGCGGGACGGCGTGACGGGCACCCTGGTCCACGGTCACGACCCGCTGGCCTGGTCGCGCGCGCTGGAGCCGTACGTCACGGAGCCGGGCCTGGTGGCCCGGCAGGGCGAGGCGGCGGCCCGGCACGCGGCCGGGTTCGGCTGGGACAGCGCCGCCGCGACCACGGCCGAGGTGTACGCGGGCAGCCTGGCCCGCCCGGCCGGACGGCTCTCGGGCTCCCGGCTGCGGCTGGCCTGACGGCTGCGGCTGTTCCGACGGCGGCCGACGCGGGAGTCCGCTCCTGCGGCGCCTTCCCCCCGCGCCTCCCGCGCGGGCCCTCCGGGGCCGGTGCGGGAGGCGACGCGGCGGGAAGGCCCGTCCGGTCCGCTGCTGCGCCGGGGCGGTACCGCCGAGTAACGTCACCCCCATGGCAATCCGCACCAAGGACGAGGCCCTGACCCTCCTGCGCACCGCCCTGGACGAGGCCGGGGTGGCCTGGGAGCCGGCCCCCACCGACCCGTACACGCTGGTGGCGAGCCTCCCGGGCAACCGGAAGCTCAGCACCACCTGCGCCCTGCGGGTCGGCGACCACACCCTCTCGGTGAACGCCTTCGTGGTCCGGCGCCCCGACGAGAACCACGAGGCGGTCTACCGCTGGCTGCTGGAGCGGAACGCCCGGCTGTTCGGCGTCGCCTACGCCGTCGACGCGCTCGGGGACGTCTACCTGGCGGGCCGGCTGCCGCTGGAGGCGCTGACCCCGGACACCGTGGACCGGCTGCTCGGCACGGTGCTGGAGAACGCCGACGAGCCGTTCAACACGCTGCTGGAGCTGGGCTTCGCCACCGCGATCCGCCGCGAGTGGGAGTGGCGCACCAAGCGCGGGGAGTCCACCCGCAACCTGGCGGCCTTCGCCCACCTCGCCGGCCCGGTCGCCAGCCCGGACGGTCCCGCCGCCGGGTAGCGGTCCGCCCGGCCGCCGCCCGGGACCGCTCCCGGCCGCCGGCAGCAGGCTCAGCCGCCGGTCGGGGCCCGCTCCGGCGCGGCGTCCGCCTTCCGCAGCGGCCCGCGCGTCGCCGCGCCGGACCCCGAGGGCACCCCGGCCGCCCCGGGTACCGCGGACGCCGTGGCCGGGGCCGCCCCCGCCACCGGCCCGGCCGTCTTCGCGGTCGCCAGTGCCGCCCCCGGCCGTCGGCCGAGCAGCACGTACCCGGCCGCCGCGACCGTCCCGCAGACCGCGCAGGCACCCCACAGCGCCGCGCTGCCGGCCCGCTCCAGCAGCACCCCGCCGACCGCCGGGCCGAGGAACGAGGCGAGCGACCAGGAGAGCGAGTAGACGCCCTGGTAGCGGCCGCGGGCCACGGCCGGCGAGAGTTCGGCGACCAGGCCCATCATGGTCGGGGCGTTCAGGATCTCGCCGATCGTCCAGACCGCCACGGTGAAGGCGTAGAACCACGCCGAGGCCCCGGCCAGTGCGGTCAGCCCGAAGCCCCAGCCGATGAACAGCGCGCTGGCGATCAGCAGGGCGGTCCGGTCGCGGCCCTCCATCCAGCGGGTGAGCGGGATCTGGAGCACCACGATGAGCAGCCCGTTGAGGCCGATCACCAGCCCGTACTGGGTGGCGGTGATGCCGGCCCGGCCCATGTCCACGGCGAGTGTGGTGGAGCCCTGCTGGGCGACCAGGGCGAGCAGCAGGTTGAGCCCGACGACCGCCATGAAGCGGCCGTCGCGGAACACCGTGCCGAGGCCGATCGCGGGCGCACCCGGCTGCGCGGCCGGGGCGTCCGGCCTGGTCTCGGGTATCCGGATGAAGATGACCACCGCGCAGACCAGGGTGGAGAGCGCGTCCAGCACGAAGAGGGTGAGGTAGCCGTGGGTGGCGATCAGGCCGGCGGCGGCGGCCGAGAGGCCGAAGCCGATGTTGATCGCCCAGTAGTTCAGCGCGTAGGCGCGGACGCGGTCCTCGGCGGGCACGATGTCCGCGATGATCGCGGAGGTGGCGGGCCGGGTCGCGTTGTTGCAGAGGCCGACCATGAAGGCGACCACCGCGATGGCCACCTGGCCGTCGGCGAACCCGAGCACCGCCGTGAACAGCGCCGTCCCGAGCTGCGCGGCGAGCAGCGTCGGCCGCCGCCCGATCCGGTCGGTGAGCACCCCGGCGCCGATCGCCGCGACGGCCGAGCCGAGGCCGAAGAGCGAGGCGACGAGTCCCGCGTAGGAGGGCGAGTAGCCCCGTTCGGTGGTCAGGTAGAGGGCCAGGAAGGTGACGACGAACGCGCCGAGCTTGTTGATGAGCGTGGACGTCCAGAGCCACCAGAACTGGCGGGGCAGCCCGCTCAGCGCTTCGGTCACGGCTCTCGTGGTGCGGGCGGACAGGGGAAGGTCGGGCATGTGGGGGCTCCCGGGCAGGCGGACGTCCGCTGGGCAGGACGGGCAGGACCGCTCAGCAGGAAGGTAAGTGTCACTGGCGCGGAGCACACATTACTCATCGGGCGAGGGTCCCACCAGGGGGTTTCCGGTGCTCCACTAAGCTGGAGGCCATGGCTGACACGACGTACCGACTTATCCTGCTCCGTCACGGCGAGAGCCAGTGGAACCAGAAGAACCTGTTCACCGGTTGGGTCGACGTCGACCTCAACGAGAAGGGCGAGAAGGAGGCCGCGCGCGGCGGCGAGCTCCTCTCCGCCGAGGGCTACCTCCCGGACGTGCTGCACACCTCGCTGCTGCGCCGCGCGATCCGCACCTCCCAGATCGCCCTGGACAAGGCCGATCGCCACTGGATCCCGGTCAGCCGCAGCTGGCGCCTGAACGAGCGGCACTACGGCGCCCTCCAGGGCAAGGACAAGGCCCAGACCCTGGCCGAGTTCGGCGAGGAGCAGTTCCAGCTCTGGCGCCGTTCGTACGACACCCCGCCGCCGGTGCTGGCCGACGACGCCGAGTACTCGCAGGCCGGTGACGCCCGCTACGCCGACATCCCGAGCGAGCTGCGTCCGCGCACCGAGTGCCTGAAGGACGTCGTCGACCGGATGCTCCCGTACTGGTACGACGCCATCGTCCCGGACCTCGCCGCCGGCAAGACCGTCCTGGTCACCGCCCACGGCAACAGCCTGCGCGCGCTGGTCAAGCACCTCGACGGCATCTCCGACGAGGCCATCGCCGGCCTCAACATCCCGACCGGCATCCCGCTGGTCTACGAGCTGGACGCCGACTTCAAGCCGACCGTCAAGGGCGGCCGCTACCTCGACGCGGACGCCGCCGCCGCCGCCATCGAGGCGGTCAAGAACCAGGGCAAGAAGTAGGACCGCGGTTCTCCGAACGCTTCGCAGGGCCCCGCTCCCCGGTTTCGGGGGAGCGGGGCCCTCGTCGTCGCGCCCGTCCGGTGGTCGGCGGCAGGATCATCCAACTCCCCTGTCGCAGACGGGTGTTGGGTGTTCCGAAAGTGGTTCAGACCATTGACGGCCCGGGTGGCTGCTCCTACCGTGTGAGCACCGGCCCGGCGCAGGCATGCCAAGGGCTCACCCGTAGGCAGCCGCCGCCCCCACGCGCGCGCGTCTGCGCCCGGCGCACTCTCCATCCACCCCCACGGAGGAGCACCATGCGCACACGTCATATCGTCGGAGCCGTGATCGCCGCGCTGGCGGTACCGGTCGCGGTCGCGTTGCCCGCGCAGTCGCACGGCTACATCACCACCCCGCCCAGCCGCGCCGCGCTCTGCGCGGCCGGCACGGTCAAGAACTGCGGCGAGATCCAGTGGGAGCCGCAGAGCGTCGAGGGGACGAAGGGCTTCCCGACCAGAGGCCCGGCCGACGGCGCCATCTGCGCCGGCGGCAACAGCCGGTTCGCCGAGCTGGACGACCCGCGCGGCGGCAGCTGGCCGACCACGGCCGTGTCGGCGGGGCAGCAGCGGACCTTCACCTGGAAGTTCACCGCCCGGCACGCGACGACCGGCTTCAAGTACTACCTGACCAAGGCGGGCTACGACGCGACGCAGAAGGTCACCCGGGCCAGCCTGGAGCTGACGCCGTTCCTGAACGTCCCGTACAACGGCGCGCAGGTGCCGGGCACGATCAGCCACACCGCGACCCTGCCGGGCGGCCGGACCGGCCACCACGTGGTCGTCGCGGTCTGGGAGATCGCGGACACCGGGAACGCGTTCTACTCCTGCACCGACGTCAAGTTCTGACCGCCCGGGGGGCGCGGACCTCCCCGGGCGGTCGACGGATCCCGCCGGCGCCCCGGCGGTGAGGAGGCCGGGGTGCGCGGCCGTCTCCCACGGCGGCCGTGCACCCCGGGGCTCCGCGGCGGTGGACCCGTCTCAGTGACCGCAGCAGCCGCCGTCGACCCCGCCGCACTGGCAGGGTCCGCCTGATTGGCAGCCGCAGCCGCAGCCCGCGCTGCAGCCGCAGCCGGCGGCGAGGACGGGCAGCAGTCGGGGTGCGGGCACCTCGACGCTGTCGGGTGCGGGTGCCGGTCGGGTCGGGTTTGCCTTCATCGCGCTGGCTCCTCCTTCTGACGGGCACACTTCGGTGCCTACGGCATCGAGTGAAACCGTCCACCGGAGGGAGCGTCAACGGGCGCGCAGTGGTGGGGAGTCAGCGAGTCGTGCTTCCCCACCACCCCCGCTCCGGGTTTACTCACCCGCAGGGGTGAGCGCCTCCGGGGCGGGGCCGTCCGCGTCCGGGGTCACTCCAGTCCGACGGCCGCCTCCGTGGCCGCGACGAACTCGTCCACGTGCTCACCGGTCACCAGGTAGACGACGCGCTTGGCCACCGAGACCGCGTGGTCGGCGAACCGCTCGTAGTAGCGGCCGACCAGGGTGACGTCCACCGCGGTCTCGATCCCGTGGTGCCAGCGCTCGTCGATCAGGTGCGCGAACAGCTCGCGGTGCAGCGCGTCGATCGCGTCGTCGTCCTGCTCCAGCTCCAGCGCCTTGTCGACGTTCTTGGTGGCGATCACCAGGCCCGCCTTGGCCACCAGCCGCTGGGCGAGCTGGCCCATCTCCAGCACCGTCGAGTGCAGGTCGCTCGGGACCGCCGACTGCGGGTAGCGCAGCCGGGCGACCTTGGCGACGTGCCGGGCGAGGTCGCCGCAGCGCTCCAGGTCGGCACTCATCCGCAGCGAGGTGACGACGATCCGCAGGTCGGTGGCGACCGGCTGCTGGCGGGCGAGCAGGTCGATCGCCCGGTTCTCCAGCTCGTGGTGCAGGTCGTTGACCTTCTCGTCGGCGGCGATCACGCTCTCCGCCAGTTCCAGGTCGGCGTCGAGGAGTGCGGTGGTGGCCCGGCCGAGGGCCGAACCGACCAGCCGGGCCATCTCGACCAGGCTGTCGCCGATCGAGTCGAGTTCCTCGTGGTACGCGTCGCGCATGCTCTCTCCTCAGTAGCTGTGTCGGTGGCGGTGCCGACCGGCCATCCGGTACGACCGCCGTACGGCGCACGGGTGACCGCTGCTGGTGGCGCGAATCGTACGCGCGCACCTCGGGTGACGGACGGGCGTTCGGCTCCGTCGCCCTCCCCACACGGGCTGCCCGGCCAACTCTGGGCCGTCCGGGCGACCACGCACGACCCGTTCGGTGAACCGGTCGCTACCTGAAGGTGAATTCTCGGCAACGCGCGGCCGATCCCTTGATCCGACCCTTGGGGAGCTCCCGCACCGTGCGCTTAGGCTGGCCGCATGGACGTGAACGTGGCCGCCGCCGCTGCCTGCGCCATAGCCGGGCTCGGCGTCGGCCTCACGGCCTCGATCGCATTCCGTTGGAGCGAGCGCGAGCAGGCCAGGGGCAAGTACGGCGGCACCAATCGGAACCAGGGGCTGAGCCCCGCCCAGGAACCCCCGCTCCCCCCGGGGGTCGACACCGTCCTCTCCGTGCTGCGCTCCTGCGCGATCGTGCTCGGCGAGGGCGACGAGGTGGTCAAGGCCAGCTCGGCCGCGTACGCCATGGGCCTGGTCCGCGGCGGCGCGGTCGCCGTGGACCAGCTGCTCTCGCTGGCCCGCGCCACCCGCCGGGACGGCGAGATCCGCCAGCTGGAGCTGGAGCTGCCCCGCCCGGGCGCGGCCCGCGCCGCCGAACCGCTCGCGGTCTCGGTCCGGGTCGCCCCGCTGGGCTCCCGGCTGGTCCTGGTGCTGGTCGAGGACCAGACCGACCGCCGCCGCGTGGAGGCCGTCCGCCGCGACTTCGTCGCCAACGTCAGCCACGAGCTCAAGACCCCGGTCGGCGCGCTCTCGCTGCTCTCCGAGGCGGTCGCGGACGCCTCCGACGACCCGGAGGCGGTGCAGCGCTTCGCCGGCCGGATGCAGATCGAGGCCACCAGGCTCGCCAGCCTGGTCCAGGAGATCATCGACCTGTCCCGGGTCCAGGACGACCGGCTGATGGTCGACCCGGAGCCGGTCGCGGTGGACGAGCTGATCGCCGAGGCGATCGACCGCTGCCGCCAGCAGGCCGCCGCCAAGCAGATCCTGATCGCGGCCGGCGGCATCGCCGGCCTCTACCTGCACGGCAACCGCGGCCAGCTCGCCGCCGCGCTCGGCAACCTGGTCGAGAACGCCGTCAACTACAGTCCTCCCCGGACCAGGGTCGCGATCGCCACCCGCCGGATCTCCAGCGCCGCCGCCCTCGGCGAGGCCGACGGGGAGCTGATCGAGATCTCGGTGACCGACCAGGGCATCGGCATCTCCGAGAAGGACCGCGAGCGGGTCTTCGAACGGTTCTACCGGGTCGACCCCGCGCGCTCCCGGCAGACCGGCGGCACCGGCCTCGGCCTCTCCATCGTCAAGCACGTGGCCGCCTCGCACGGCGGCACCGTCTCGGTGTGGAGCGTCGAGGGCCAGGGCTCCACCTTCACCCTCCGCCTGCCCGCCGGGCAGGCACCCGTGGAACACCGCCCCCGCACGGGGACGTCCGCGGAACCCCTGTCAGAAACAACCCCCCAGCTTGCCCCGGAGGCCTGATCGTGACCCGAGTACTGGTGGTCGAGGACGAGGAGTCGTTCAGCGACGCCCTGTCGTACATGCTGCGCAAGGAGGGCTTCGAGGTGGCCATCGCCGCCACCGGCCCCGACGCGCTGGAGCAGTTCGAACGGAACGGCGCCGACCTCGTCCTGCTCGACCTGATGCTGCCGGGGCTGCCCGGCACCGAGGTCTGCCGCCAGCTCCGGGTGCGCTCCAACGTGCCGGTGATCATGGTCACCGCCAAGGACAGCGAGATCGACAAGGTCGTCGGTCTGGAGATAGGTGCGGACGACTACGTCACCAAGCCCTACTCCACCCGTGAGCTGGTCGCCCGGATCCGCGCGGTGCTGCGCCGCCGCGGTGAGAGCGAGGGCCCGGGCGACGGCGGCGGCCCCGGCGCGCTGGAGGCGGGGCCGGTCCGGATGGACGTCGACCGCCACGTGGTGACGGTGGACGGCGCGAAGGTCGACCTCCCGCTCAAGGAGTTCGACCTGCTGGAGATGCTGCTCCGCAACGCCGGCCGGGTGCTCACCCGGATGCAGCTGATCGACCGGGTCTGGGGCGCGGACTACGTCGGCGACACCAAGACGCTGGACGTCCACGTCAAGCGGCTGCGGGCGAAGATCGAGCCGGACCCGGGGGCCCCGCGCTACCTGGTCACGGTCCGCGGCCTCGGCTACAAGTTCGAGCCGTAAACCGCACACCGCACGTCGCACACCGCACGCCGCGGACCGGGCAGTGGCCGGCCCGCGGCGGCGCGGCCTGAAGCAGCACGGCCGGAAACAGGACGGCCGGCAGCGGTGCGGCGGAGGAGCGGCGGAGCGGAGGAGCACGACGAGGGAACGCCCCTCCGGTGAGTACCGGAGGGGCGTTCCCCTTGTCCTGGCGGGGTTCCGCCGGCGCCCTGCCGGGCGCCCCGCCTCAGTGGGCGGCGGCGGCGGACGGCGAGGCCGAGGCGCCGGCGGCCGGGGTGGCGGCCGGGGTCGCGGTCTTGGACGGCGTGCTGCCGGGGGCGGCGGCCGGGCCGAAGCCCTTGTAGATGCCCTTGTTCGGCTGGACCGCGGCCTCGGTCTCGACCTTCTCGTGGGCCTTGAAGGCGAAGGCGGTGTTCACCACGCCGCCCACGACCAGGCTGGTGGAGGCCACCTTGGCGGACGGGTTGCCCGGGCCGCCGAGCAGCACCGCGCCGCCGGCGGGGACGACGATGCTGTTCAGCGGCGTGCCCTTGTCGTCGGCGAAGGCGGCGGTGGCGCCGTTCCCGAGGGTGACGGACTGCAGCTCGACCGGCAGGCCCCCGGTGTTGCTGATGTTCACCGTCACGTTGGCGGGGCCGGTGTGCTCGCCGGAGGACTCGTCCCCGGTGACCACGACGATGTTGTTGAGCCGGATGTCGGTGCCCAGGGTCGCCGACGCGTTGTCGGGCTTGATCTCCAGGGTCTCCGGCGTGTTGCCGGCGGCACAGGAGGACAGCGAGGCGATGGCGAGGGCGGCGATTGCGGCGATGCTGCCGCGTCGAAGGCTGCGGCTCACGGCGGCGGCTTCTCCCTAGGTCACGTGTCGGTGGATCAGGTCTCGATCGGTGGATCAGGTCTCAGATTATCGACCCCGCTTATGCCGTCCTCACGGGGTGGTCCCCGTGTCGCGCCGCGGAAGGCCGAGCGGCGTCCGTACGGCCCCACATCCGCGTGTTCAGGTCAACAACGGACCAAGATCGGATCACGATCGGGAAACGGCCCGATAAACGGTGAAAACTCAAGATCCAATCATGGTTTCGGCAGTGTTGCGGCAGGTTTCGGTGGGCACCGGAACCGCCTCCGACCTGCGGGAAGCCTGCGTCGAACACCGGTCGCAGCACGTCATGGGGGTGCTTGTCAAGCCCCGAGACCGGCCCTGACCTGCGAAAACGCCCTTCGGGTGCGCTGAAAAGCGTGTTATTCTGGAAAGCCACGGAAGGGGTCCTGTCACATGACGTTCAAGGTTGGCGACACGGTGGTCTACCCCCATCACGGGGCTGCGCTGATCGAGGCCATCGAAATTCGCCAGATCAAAGGTGTGGACAAGACCTACCTGGTGCTGAAGGTGCAGCAGGGAGACCTGACGCTCCGCGTGCCCGCCGAGAACGCGGAGTTCGTCGGCGTGCGCGATGTGGTCGGCCAGGAGGGTCTGGACCGGGTCTTCGAGGTGCTTCGCGCACCGTACACCGAAGAGCCGACCAACTGGTCCCGTCGCTACAAGGCGAATCTGGAGAAGCTCGCCTCGGGTGACGTTATCAAGGTCGCCGAGGTTGTGCGCGACCTCTGGCGCCGCGAGCGCGAGCGCGGTCTCTCGGCCGGAGAGAAGCGCATGCTCGCCAAGGCGCGCCAGATCCTCGTCAGCGAGCTCGCGCTGGCGGAGAACACCAACGAGGACAAGGCGGAGACGCTGCTCGACGAGGTGCTCGCCTCGTAGCGGCCGTCCGCTCCACAACGCTCACAGCGCCCGATGCCGGCGCGCCGCTCACCGGACCGATGCCCGGTGGGTGGTGCAGTGGCACTTCGGGCGCTGAGGCGTGTCCGGACGACGCCCCGCACCCGGGCGGCCGGCCTGGCCCCGGGTCCGCATGACCGTTTCTGCTGATTCCGCGGGCGGAGGACGGTGGTGCTTCGGAAGGGGTCCTCGCCCGTCGTGCACGCCATGGCCATACCCACTTCTCCGAAGGAGTGAAACCTGAACGCCACAGCAGCAGTCGCAGCAGCAGTGGTGCCCGCCGCAGGACGCGGCGAGCGGCTGGGGCCCGGTGCCCCCAAGGCCCTGCGTGACCTGGGCGGCGTGCCGCTCCTGGTGCACGCCGTCCGGGCGCTGATCCGCAGCCGCGCGGTCGGCCTGGTCGTGGTCGCCGCACCCGCCGACGGGGTGGCCGAGGTGGCCGCCCTGCTCGACGGCCACGGGCTGGAGGGCAAGGACATCCGGGTGGTGGCCGGCGGGGAGACCCGCCAGGAGTCCGTCCGGCTGGGCCTGGCCGCCATCCCGCCGGAGGTCGGGATCGTCCTGGTGCACGACGCGGCCCGGCCGCTCGTGCCGGTCGAGGTCGTCGACGCGGTCGCGGCCGCCGTCCGGGCCGGGGCCGAGGCGGTGGTCCCCGCGGTGCCGCTGGCCGACACCGTCAAGCGGGTCGAACCGACCCGGGGCGGGCCCGAGCCGGTGCTCGACACGCCCGACCGGTCCACCCTGCGCGCCGTCCAGACCCCGCAGGGGTTCCGCCGGGAGACGCTGGACGAGGTGCACGCCAAGGCGCTGACCGAGGAGGCCGGGGGCGCGCTGCCGCCGGTCACCGACGACGCCGGCCTGGTGGAGCGCTTCGGCGGCCGGGTCGTCGTGGTGCCCGGCCACGAGGAGGCGTTCAAGGTGACCCGTCCGCTGGACCTCGTGCTCGCCGAGGCCGTACTCGCCCGCAGGAGGGCCTCCGATGGCTACTGAGCCGACCGCCGCCGACCCGGTGATCCCCCGGGTCGGCATCGGCACCGACGTGCACGCCTTCGAGGCCGGCCGCCCGCTCCGGGTCGCCGGTCTGGAGTGGCCGGACTCCGAGTACGGCCTGGCCGGGCACTCGGACGCCGACGTGGCCGCGCACGCCGCCTGCGACGCGCTGTTCTCCGCCGCCGGGATCGGCGACCTGGGCGCGCACTTCGGCACCGACCGGCCGGAGTGGGCCGGGGCGTCCGGGGTGACGCTGCTCGCCGAGGCCGCGCGGCTGGTCCGCGCGGCCGGCTTCGGGATCGGCAACGTCGCGATCCAGGTGATCGGTATTCGGCCGAAGATCGGCAAGCGCCGCGAGGAGGCGCAGGCCGCGCTCACCGCCGCGGTCGGCGCACCGGTCTCGGTGTCCGGCACGACCACCGACGGGCTCGGCCTCACCGGCCGGGCCGAGGGGCTGGCCGCGATCGCCACCGCCCTGGTGTACGAACGTCGTTGAGGTGTTCGGCGATCCGCCGTCCGGTCCCCGCGGAGGCGCCTCCGGGGGTCTTCCGGGCGGCGGGCCCGGCGGCAGCGTCACCGGATCGAGGGATCCGCTCGGGAATATGTGACGGGTGACGGGTGTTCAGGACAGCTGCCTGGGACCCGAGTCGCTACCGTTCGGTGCGGGCCCAGGCCGGGCCCGGCCCCGCCCACCGGGCGACCTGTCCACCGCCGCTCGACGAGAAGAACGAGGTCCCGATGGCCGCACACCTCTCCGACCAGGCCAAGTCCCTGATCGACGGCAAGAGCTTCGCCGTGATCTCCACCGTCCAGCCGGACGGCAGCCCCCAGTCCTCCGTGGTCTGGGTGAAGCGGGACGGCGACGACATCCTGTTCTCCACCGTGGAGGGGCGCCGCAAGCACCTCAACCTGGTGAAGGACCCGCGCGTCTCCCTCGTGGTCAACCCGCCGGAGAACCCGTACACCTACCTGGAGGTGCGCGGCGACGTCACGCTGACCCGCGAGGGCGGCCAGGACCTGATCGACGAGCTCGCGCTGAAGTACCGCGGGGAGCAGAAGTACACGTACGACGGCCCGGACGACGTGCGGGTGGTCGTCCGGCTGAGCCCGCGCAAGGTGGTCGGCTCGATCTGACCCGCCGGGAGCGGAGGGGGCGCCTCCTCTACGTCACAGAGTGGAAACGGCTCTGCCGCGGTATTGACATTCCCGAATGTCGCGGGGCACCCCCTCCTGCCCACTACGCTTGACGCTGTGAGCATTCGCCTGTACGACACCAGCACCCGCCAGGTACGCGACTTCGTCCCGCTTGTACCGGGTTGTGTCTCGATCTACCTGTGCGGCGCTACCGTCCAGTCGGCGCCACACATCGGGCACATCCGGTCCGGGCTCAACTTCGACATCATGCAGCGGTGGTTCGCCTATCGCGGCTACCAGGTGACGTTCGCCCGCAACGTCACCGACATCGACGACAAGGTGATCGCCAAGGAGCGCGAGCTCGGCACGCCCTGGTGGCAGATCGCCTACGCCAACGAGCGGGCCTTCAACGACGGTTACACGGCGCTGGGCTGCCTGCCGCCGACCGTCGAGCCGCGCGCCACCGGGCACATCCCCGAGATGATCGAGATGATGCAGGGGCTCATCGCCCGCGGGCACGCCTACGTGGCCGAGGGCAACGTCTACTTCGACGTGAAGTCCTTCCCCGGGTACCTCGCGCTCTCCAACCAGAAGCTGGAGAACCTCCTGCAGCCCGAGGGGGAGGGCGAGACCGGCAAGCGGGACAAGCGCGACTTCGCGATGTGGAAGTCGGCCAGGCCCGGCGAGCCCAGCTGGGAGACCCCGTGGGGCCGCGGCCGCCCGGGCTGGCACCTGGAGTGCTCGGCGATGGCCCACAAGTACCTGGGCCGGGCCTTCGACATCCACGGCGGCGGGCTCGACCTGATCTTCCCGCACCACGAGAACGAGATCGCCCAGTCCAAGGCGTTCGGCGACGACTTCGCCAACTTCTGGGTGCACAACGCCTGGGTCACCATGCGCGGCGAGAAGATGAGCAAGTCGCTCGGCAACTCGGTGCTGGTCTCCGAGATGGTCCAGCGCTGGCGGCCGATCGTGCTCCGCTACTACCTGGCCGCGCCGCACTACCGCTCGATGATCGAGTACAGCGACGAGTCGCTGCGCGAGGCCGAGGCCGGCTTCGGCCGGATCGAGGGCTTCATCCAGCGGACCGTCGAGCGCTGCGGCAAGGTCGACGCGGCGCCCGAGGTGCCGCCGGCCTTCGCCGAGGCGATGGACGACGACCTGGGCGTGCCCCAGGCGCTGGCCGTCGTGCACACCGCCGTCCGCCAGGGCAACAGCGCCCTCACCGCGGACGACAAGGAGAACGCGGTGGCGCGATTGGCCGAGGTCCGTGCGATGCTCGGTGTACTGGGACTCGACCCGCTCGACCCGCACTGGGCCGGGGCGGAGCGCGGCGAGGACCTGCACGGCGTCGTCGACTCGCTGGTCCACCTGGTCCTGGAGCAGCGGCAGGCGGCCCGGGCCCGCAAGGACTTCGCCACCGCGGACGCCATCCGCGACCAGCTCGGCCAGGCCGGACTGGCCATCGAGGACACCCCGTCCGGCCCGCGCTGGACGATCAACAGCCAGTAACCCCCGGGTGACCGAGGGGTGAGGTGGGGCCGTACCGGACCGGTGCGGCCCTCCCGCATGACGGAGCGCATGCCGTCGGCCGCCACCGGCTTCCGCCGGGGCCGGCCGGCCATGCCGGACAGACAGACAGGAAGTACAGCCATGGCCGGCAACAGCCAGCGCAGGAACCGCCGCAACCCCGGGTCGAAGAAGGGCGCGAGTGTCGGTACCGGCGGCCACAGCCGGAAGGCGCTCCAGGGCAAGGGCCCGACCCCTCGGGGGGAGGAGCGCAAGGGCCACCCCAAGCAGCGGGCCGCCAACGCCGCGGTCAAGCGCGAGCGGGACGCCAAGGCCCGGGCCGGTATGCGCCGTGCCGGCGGCGGCGGCCGCGGCGGCCGCGGCGGCGCGGGTGCCGCGGAGCTGGTGGTCGGCCGCAACTCGGTGGCCGAGGCCCTGCAGGGCGGCGTGCCGGCCACGGCGCTGTACGTCATGCAGTTCATCGACACCGACGACCGGGTCCGCGAGGCCTTCCAGGCCGCCAACGACCGCGGCATCCCGCTGATGGAGGCCCCGCGCCCGCAGCTGGACCAGATGACCGGCGGCCTGAACCACCAGGGCCTGGTCCTCCAGGTCCCGCCGTACGAGTACGCGCACCCCGACGACCTGCTGGCCGAGGCCGCGGACGCCGGCCAGGACGCGCTGATCGTGGCCCTGGACGGGGTCACCGACTCCCGCAACCTGGGCGCCGTGGTCCGCTCCGCCGCCGCCTTCGGCGCGCACGGCGTGGTCATCCCGGAGCGCCGGGCGGCGGGCATGACCGCCGGTGCCTGGAAGACCTCCTCGGGCGCGGCCGCCCGGCTGCCCGTCGCCCGTGCCACCAACCTGACCCGGGCGCTGGAGGCGTACCAGAAGGCGGGCCTGCTGGTGGTCGGCCTGGCCGCCGACGGCGAGGCCGAGATCGGCGACCTGGAGGCGCTGACCGGCCCCGTGGTGATCGTCGCGGGCAGCGAGGGCAAGGGCCTCTCGCGGCTGGTCTCGGAGACCTGCGACCTGCGGGTGCGGATCCCGATGTCCGGGCTCACCGAGTCGCTGAACGCCGGTGTCGCGGCGAGCGTCGTGCTGTACGAGGCCGCGCGGCTGCGCTCCAAGGTCGGCTGACCGCAGACCCAGCAGGAACGGGGCGCGCGGCGCCGGCGTTCTTCGGAATTCCCCACCCTCCGTCCGCAAGACGGGTGAAAGCGATCGGGCCCGACCGGGCCCGATCGCTTTTCTCATGATCACTTCAAGTGTGCTCCCGATGTCCACTCGGGAGAGTGTCCTAACCGGGCGTCACCCGGTTAGACGGGTGTGGACACCAGAACACCTCGGCGCCCCCTCCTGGGCGGCGGCAGCACCGGGATAGAGGCCGGCCCCGGCTTCACCACCGTCAAGGTGCCGTCCGACCCGGCGCGCCTCAGCAGCACCCAGGCGAGCTTCCGGCTCAACCTCGGCACCCCGGTGGCGCCACTGATCGAGGCCCCGGCCGGACTGCTGTCCACCGGCGCCGCGTTCGGCGACCCCTACGCGACCCAGGGGCTGATCCGCCGTCCGCTGGTCACCCCGCAGGTCGTCGTGCCCGCCTCCGCCGTGCCGGCGCTCACCGGCGCCGGGGGGCCGCGCCGCAAGGGCCGGGTCACCCCGGTCACCTGGACCGGCGAGGCCCGGCCGGACGACGTCGCGGCCACCCGGCTGCTGGAGGCCGTCCGGCTGGGCGGGGTCCCGGCACCGGCCGGGGTCGGCGGCCGCGGCGGCTCCCCGGCCGACGAGGAGACCCGGCTGATCCCGCCGTACGGCGGCTCCCGGACCGTCCCGCGCCAGCCGCGCGAAGGGACCGGCACCGCCACCGAGGCCGGCGTCGGCCCGGTCGGCGCGCCGCAGGGCTGGACGCCCAGCGGCGAGCTGCCCGAGGTCTCCGCCGCCGGTGCGGAGGGCAGGCAGCCCTGGTACCCCGGCCGCCGGGTCGACCTCGGCCTGGTGCTGCTGCCGCTGCGCGCGGTGCTCGGCGCGCTCTCCGTCTACGCCGGGTTCAGCAAGCTCTGCGACCCGGTGTACTTCGACGGCGGCGAACGCGGCTCGATGATGCGCTGGCTCGCCTCGCTGCACCCCTGGAAGGTCGCCGAGCCGCTGCTGGCCTTCGCCATGGCGCACCCGGTCGGCTCCGGTCTGGTGGTGTCGTTCACCGAGATCGTGGTCGGCGTGCTGACCGTGCTCGGCCTCTGGCAGCGGCTCGCGGCCGGTGCGGCGATGCTGCTCTCCGCCGCGCTGCTGTTCACGGTCAGCTGGCGGGCCGTACCGGTCTACGACACCCCGGACCTGATCTTCCTGGCGGCGTGGAGCCCGCTGCTGATCGCCGGGGCCCCGTTCGGGTCGCTGGACGGGCGGCTCGGCCTGGAGGCCTGGCGGCGGTACGGGGCCGACGCCCCGGCCGCGCTGCGGCGCCGGGTGCTGCGGCGCGGTGCGGTGGTCACCGCGGTGGTCGTCGGCCTGACCCTGCTGATCGGCTCGATGCTGGGCGCGGCGGTCCGTACCGGTGCCCGTCCGGCGCCCGCGCCGACCCGGCCCGCCACCGACTACGGCACCCCGGTCTGGCCGAGCGGCGGTCCCTCCGTCGCGCCCGGCGGGAAGGGTCCGTCCACCTCGCCCTCGCCCGCCGCGTCGCGGCCGGCGTCGCCGTCCGCGCAGTCCCCGTCCGCCGCACCCTCCAGCGCCCCGGCCTCGCCGAAGGCCTCGGCGTCCACGCCCGGCGGCAAGGCGAAGTCGGCCAAGCCGGAGGGCGGGGCGGCCAGTCCGGCGGCTCCGGCCGCCTCGGCGCCGCCCGCGGCCCCGGCCCCGGCCGGTTCGACGCCCGCGCAGCGCAGCTCGCCGGCGTCGGGCAGCGGCTCGGGGGCGGCGCCGAAGCCGAGCCCGAGCAGCGGTGCCGGCACGGCCGGTGCCCCGACCGGCACCGGCGGCGGCTCGGGCTCGGGCCTGCTGGGCGGGGTGCTCGGCAGCGGGCCGCTGTCCGAGCTGTCCGGCGGCGCGCGGAACGCCCGTCCGGGGGCGCCGACGGCCACCTGACGGTCCGGCCGCCACGACGACCGGCCGGGTGCTCCGTGGGGGAGCACCCGGCCGGTCGTCGTGTGGTGCCGCCCTGCGCGGGCGGCGGGCGGGGCACCGGCGGCGCCCTCGGCGGGGCGTGGGGAAGGGCGGCTACTGCGGGGCGCGGCCGGCGCCCGAGGCGAGCTCCTTGGCGGCCTCGGTGAGGTCCTTGGCGGTGTCGATGGCCCGCCAGTAGACGCCCTGCGGCAGCTGGTAGCCGGCCAGCCGCTTGCTGCGGGCCAGCTGCGGGAAGGTGGTCCGCTCGTGGTCGCCGACGTCCGGCAGCAGCTCGGCGAACCCGGGGCTGAACACGTACAGCCCGGCGTTGATGAGGAACGGCGAGGGCGGGGCCTCGATGAAGTCCAGCACGTTGCCGAACTGGTCGGTCTCGACCGCGCCCCACGGGATCCTCGGGCGGGCCAGCGCGAGCGTGGCCACGGCGTCGCGCTCGTGGTGGAAGGCGGCCATGTCGCGCAGGCTGAACCTGGTCCAGATGTCGCCGTTGGTGGCGTACCAGGGCTCGTCGGGGCGGGGCAGCGCCTTGGCGGCGTGCTTGAGCCCGCCGCCGCGGCCGAGCGGCTCAGCCTCGACCACCGTGCGGACCTTCAGCGGCAGGTCGGCCTTGTCGAGCCACTCCTCCAGCACGTCGGCCAGGTGGCCGCAGGAGACGACCGCGTCGGTGACCCCCTCGGCGGCGAGCCAGGCCAGCTGGTGGCCGAGGATCGGGGTGCCCGTGCCGGGGATCTCCACCAGCGGCTTGGGGCGGTCGTCCGTGTAGGGGCGCAGCCGCGAACCCTGGCCCCCGGCCAGGATGACGGCCTGGGTCACGGGCACCGGTCCGGGCGGGGGCTGGTGGGCTGCTTGGGCGGCGGCGGGGCCGGAGTCAGCGGTCATGGCTGAACAATAGGCGCGGGGCCGGGTCCGCGGGGCCGTATCGGGCCCCCGTCCCGGTGCCGCCCACCCCGGCCCGGGCCCCCGTCGTCAGGCGGAGGCGCCGGTGGCGAAGGAGCCGTCGCAGACCGGGCGGGCGAAGGTGCGGGCCCGCTGGACGTCGCCCTGGTACTTGCGCACCGCGGCCTTGCCCAGCTCGGTGGCGAGCGAGGTGCAGTACGGCGTCAGCGCGGGCTGCTCGCGCATGGCGCGCTCCAGCAGGTCCAGGGCGCTGCCCGGGTTGTGGGCGCGCAGCTCGTCCAGGAGCGCGACGCGCAGGGCGTCCTGCGGGGCGAGCCCGTCGGGGGCCCTGCCGGTGGTCGCCGTCCGGCCGATCCCGGCGCCGTCCCCGCTGGACGCCGCCACGACCTGCTGGTCCAGCGCGGTCGGCGGGGCCCAGGGGACCCGGGTCACGGCGAGGGTGCCGGTGGTCACCAGGACGACGGGCAGGGCGAGGGCGACGGTCTGGCCGATTCGGCGAACTAGCTGCTTCACGCTCAGGAGAGTAGCGGTGGGTGGGCGCCGCATCGCCCTCCGTTACACCATCGGGTGACAGGGTGTCCGGGTTCGTCCCTGCACCGTGTTGACGTCGGCACCCGTTGGGGTGGACGGACGCGGCCGAGCCCCGCCGGACCGGTGACGGTCCGACGGGGCTCGGCGGGGTGCTGCGGGCTGCGGCCGGGGCCGGTCGCGTCTCAGCTGGAGAGGCGGGCGCCGCTGCTGCTGGAGAACACGTGGGTCTCGTTGGCGATCGGCACCACGTGGACGGTCTCGCCGCGGGCCGGGATCTGCCGGCCGTGCACGCGGACCACCAGGTCCTTGTCCACGCCGCCGATCTTGGTGGTGCCGTACACGAAGCCGTCCGAGCCGAGCTCCTCGACCACGTTGACGGTGACCGCGACGCCCTCGATGCCGCCCGAGGGGACGATCTCGAAGTGCTCCGGGCGGACGCCGACGGTGACGGTCTTGTCGGTGCCGGCGCCGGACAGGTCCTCGCGGGAGATGTTGACGACCGAGCCGCCGAACTTCACGCCGCCGTCGACCAGCGGCACCTCGACCAGGTTCATCGCCGGCGAGCCGATGAAGCCGGCGACGAAGAGGTTGGCGGGCCGGTCGTACATGTTGCGCGGGGTGTCGACCTGCTGCAGCACGCCGCCCTTGAGCACCGCGACCCGGTCGCCCATGGTGAGCGCCTCGGTCTGGTCGTGGGTGACGTACACCGTGGTGATGCCCAGGCGGCGCTGCAGGCCGGCGATCTGGGTGCGGGTCGAGACGCGGAGCTTGGCGTCCAGGTTGGACAGCGGCTCGTCCATCAGGAAGACCTGGGGCTCGCGGACGATCGCGCGGCCCATCGCGACGCGCTGGCGCTGGCCGCCGGAGAGCGCCTTCGGCTTGCGGTCCAGGTACTCGGTGAGGTCGAGGATCTTCGCGGCCTCTTCGACCTTGGTGCGGATCTCGGTCTTGTTGACGCCGGCGATCTTGAGCGCGAAGCCCATGTTCTCCGCGACGGTCATGTGCGGGTACAGCGCGTAGTTCTGGAACACCATCGCGATGTCCCGGTCCTTCGGCGGCAGGTGGGTCACGTCGCGGTCGCCGATGCGGATGGCGCCGCTGTTGACGTCCTCCAGGCCGGCCAGCATGCGGAGGCTGGTCGACTTGCCGCAGCCGGAGGGGCCGACGAGGACGAGGAACTCGCCGTCCGCGATCTCCAGGTCCAGCGCGTCCACCGAGGGCTTGTCGGCCCCGGGGTAGACGCGGGTCGCCTGGTCGTACGTCACAGAAGCCATGGCTGTGCTCTCCTTCACCGGCAGGAACGTGCCGGACGATCCGAGTAAAGGTTTCGGGGGTCCGCCGGTCCGCCCGGAGGTGGTCTGAACCACTGTGGGAACCGGCTTCCGGCGACGCTACCTGCGCTTCCGCCGCTTGTCAGCCCCCGGCCGGCCGGATTTCGGCATCGGTTCCATCACGCAGGCCCCGCCGGGCCCCGCCGCCGCCCAACCCCCGGATATCCCCGCACCGGCCCGTTCGCGCCCGGTAGACTGCCCCCGGTGCCGCCGTGACCACGTCGCGGACGGTCACCATGCCTCCTTAGCTCAGCTGGCCAGAGCACCGCTCTTGTAAAGCGTAGGTCGTCGGTTCGAATCCGACAGGGGGCTCCGTCGACGGCCCCGGGCGATCCGCCCGGGGCCGTTCGCATGTGCGGGGCCGTTCGCATCCGCGGGGGCGGGTCGCCCCCGCCCCGTTCGTGGGCCGAATTTTTTTTCCGCCCTCCCCGCGCCCGTCCGGCCGTGCCGAACGGGCGCCCGGACGGCCCCGGCAGGAATCCGGACGATTCCCCGAGAAGCACAGTTCAAGGGGCCGGCGGTGCGCGCGGGGCGGTCCGCCGGGCGCGGTGCGCGCGGTGAGGGATTGGATCAATGGGGATCGTGTGAGACCGGTTCGCCGCTACCGTTGTCACGGTCTGGTCACCTAACGTGCGTATTCCATGACTATCCTGACGTCGCGTCAGGCCCGCGCTGAGAACGACGTGCGCGGCGCCGACCCGTTCCCCGGCAGCGGTTCCCCCGTGGCTGACCGGGGCGGTGAGGCTGCCCGCGTACCGAACGAGCCCTGAGGAAGGAACGGCAGATGGACGCGATGCCCGGCCGGGAGCCGGCGCGGCTCGTGTATCACCCCGCCGGCCACGATGCCGAGTTGAGGGCGGCGGTCGACGACCTCTGCGTCGGACGGTGGCTGTCCACCCGGTCCCTGCTGGACTCCACCGGGCGCGACTGGAGCCGGAGATCGGCGAGGACCCAGGTGCTCGGCGTGGTGGCGCCCCGTTCCGACGCCCTGGAGCACTGGGCCGACGAGGATCCCGGGAGTCCCGACCTCGCGGTCCTGCGGCTCCGGGTGGAGGTCGAGCGGGCGGTGGCCGCCCACGCCGTCGGCCGCCGGGACGCCGTGGAACTGGAGCAGAAGGCGCGGCAGTCGAGCTGGCGCGCGGTGGAGGAGCAGCCCGCAGACCCGGTTCCCTGGCTCTGCCTGCTCACCCTGGCCGCCCTGGACCCCGATCAGCGCCGGGCCGAACACCGGGACCCGGGGCCGGACATGATGCTTCCGCCGGGCCCCTGGGGCCTGTTCTTCGAGGCCAACCGGCGTGATCCGTTCAGCCGCGAGGCGCACGTCCGGATGCTGCGGTACTGGCTCACCGTGCGCCGCTGGTCGGCGACCGACTTCGTCAACTTCGTCATGCCGAACGCGCCGTACGGCTCACCGCTGTTCGTCCTGCCGCTGTACCTGTCCGTCGAGCAGTACCGCAGCGACCGGCGGCGGGACGTCGCGCGCCGCCAGTGGCTGCGGGAACCCCACCGCGACCGCGCCATGGCCGCGTTCGAGAGCTGGACCGCCACGGACCAGCCCGACCAGTGGCCGGTCGTCGACCTGAGCCACCTCGCCCACGCGCTGTGGGCCGGTATCCGGATGAGGGAGGCCGTCGAGGTCTTCGGCGCACTGGGGTCGTTCGCGTCCCAGGCGCCGTGGATCCACGTCGCCGACTCCCCGGAACTCGCGGAGGGCCTCCTGCTCACCGCCAGGCACCAGGCCTACGTGGGCAGTTCGAGCGCCCAGAACTGAACCCGCTCGTGCTGCCGCTTCCCCGTCCCCAAGAATCCGTCCCCGGAGGTCCGGCGATGCCCCCCGCCCACGCAACTCCCAACAGCGACGACACCCAGCTGCGTCGCCTCGGATACGAACCCAAACTCAACCGCAGGATGGGTGAGTTCGGGAACTTCGCGATCAGCTTCTCGGTGATCTCGATCCTCAGCGGCTGCATGACCCTGTTCGGCTTCGGCCTGAACACCGGCGGCCCGGCCGTGATGCTGTGGGGCTGGGCCGGGGTCGGGCTGATGGTGATCCTGGTGGGCATGGCGCTCGCCGAGGTCACCAGCGCCTACCCGACCAGCGGCGCGCTCTACTTCATGGCCCACCGCCTCGGCGGGCCGCGCTGGGGCTGGGCCACCGGCTGGCTCAACCTGCTCGGCCTGGTCGGCGGCATAGCCGGGATCGACTACGGCGCCGCGTCGTTCGTCGGCGCGCTGGCCAATCTCCAGTGGGGGTTCGAGCCGACCCCGGGCAAGCTGTTCCTGATCTTCATGGTGATCCTGGTGGTCCACGCCGGGCTGAACCTGCGCGGCGTGCGGCTGGTGTCGGTGCTCAACAGCGTCTCGGTCTGGTGGCACCTGGGCGGCGTCGTGGTGATCGTCGGCGCGCTGATGATCGTGCCGTCCCAGCACCAGGACACCTCCTGGGTGTTCACGCACTTCGTGAACAACACCGGCTGGACCAACCCGGTCTACGTCTCCTGCCTGGGCCTGCTGCTCGCGCAGTACACGTTCTCCGGCTACGACGCCTCCGCGCACATGTCGGAGGAGACCACCCGGGCGTCGGTCTCGGCCGCGCGCGGCATCGTCCGGGCGATCTGGGTGAGCTGGATCGCCGGGTTCGTCCTGCTGGCCGGCATGCTGTACGCGATCCAGGACTACGCCGGCACCATCGGCTCGGCCACCGGGGTGCCGCCGGCGCAGATCTTCCTCGACGCCCTGGGCCCGAACGGCGCCAAGGCCCTGCTCGCCGTGGTGATCGTCGCGCAGCTCTTCTGCGGCAACGCCGAGACCGCGGCGGCCAGCCGGATGGTCTTCGCCTTCTCGCGGGACGGCGCGCTGCCCGGCTCGGCCCTCTGGAGCCGGGTCTCGCCGCGCACCGGCACCCCGGTGGCGGGCGTCTGGCTGGCGGTGGGCGCGGCGCTGGTGCTGGCCCTGCCCTCGCTGTACAGCCCGGTGGCGTACGGGGCGGTGACGGCGATCAACGTCCTGGGGATGACCCCGGCCTACGCGATCCCGGTCTACCTGCGGCTGCGCAAGGGGAAGGCGTTCCAGGCCGGGCCGTGGACGCTGGGCCGCTGGAGCAGGCCGATCGGGATCGTGGCGGTCTGCTGGGTGGCCGTGGTCACCGTGCTGTTCTGCCTCCCGCAGGCGTACCCGGTCACCTCGGACACGTTCAACTACGCCCCCGTCGCGCTGCTGGTGGCGCTGGTGGGCGCGGGCCTGTGGTGGCTGAAGGCCGGCCGGTCCTACAACCCGCCGGTGCAGCAGAGCGCCGAGCTGACCGAGCTGACCGGGAGCGTGATCTGATGCCTGCCGGACCGGCCGGCCGGCGGGGGCGGCCCGCCGTCCCCGCCGCGGCGGCCGCGGGCGGGACCCAGGCCACCGGGCCGCTGCGGGCGCTGGTGCGCGGCGGCGGCGTCGACACCGTGCTGCTGGCGGCGGTGGACTGGCAGGGCCGGCTCAAGGGCAAGGAGTTCGAGGCCGGCGTGCTGCTGGAGCGGCTGGCCTCCGGGCGCCTCACCCCGGAGATGTGCGGGTACGTGTTCGACACGGACCTCGGCATGTCCGCGGAGGGCACCGGGACGCTCGGCTCCTGGGGCACCGGCTTCGCCGACGTGGCCCTGGCGGCGGACCTCTCGGACGCGCGGCTGCTGCCGTGGCTGCCCGGAACGGCGCTGGTGACCTGCCGTCCGGTGGCCGGGGGCGGGCAGCCGCTGCCGGTGGCGCCGGACACCCTGCTGGAGGACCAGCTGACCCTGCTGGCCGGGCACGGACTGAGCGTGCAGGTCGGCGTCGAGACCGAGTTCGTCCTCTACGAGGGGAGCGTCCGGGACGCCGCCGGGCGGGACTTCCGCGGGTTGCGCGCGGCGACCTGGGACAACCGCGACTACGCCCTCGACCAGCCCCGGGCGGTCGCCGAGTTCACCCGGAGCCTGCGCCGGGCCCTGGCCGGCGCCGCACTGCCGGTGGAGGCGGTGAAGCTGGAGGGCGCCCCCGGGCAGGTCGAGGTGACCTTCCCGTACGGCGAACCGCGGCTCGCCTGCCTGCAGCACGTGCTGTTCAAGCACGCCGTCCGGGCGGTCGCCGACGGGCTCGGGCTGGCGCCGACGTTCATGGCGTCCCCGGCCACCGGGGTCGGCAGCGGGATGCACCTGCACGTCTCCCTGTACGGGGCGGACGGGCCGGTGCTGCCGGGGCCCGGGCAAGGCGGCGCCGGGCTGTCGGAGCTGGGCGGGCAGGCCGTCGCCGGGCTGCTGGAGGTGCTGCCGGTCACGGTCCCGCTCCACGCGCCCTACGTGAACTCCTACCACCGCTTCCGCGACCACTCCTTCGCCCCGACCCGCTTCAACTGGGGGCGGGACAACCGTGCCTGCGCGGTGCGGGTGGTCGGCCACGGCGGCGGACTCCACCTGGAGGTCCGGCTGCCGGGCGCCGACGCCAACCCGTACGCCGCGCTCGCGGCCGTGCTCGCCGGGATCCGGCACGGTGTCGAGAACGGTCTCAAGGTGCCGCGGGCCAGCGACGGCGACGCCTACCTGGACACCGGGACGGCCCGCGTTCCCGCCCACCTCGCCGAGGCGGTCGGGGCGTTCGAGCGCAGTGAGCTGGCGGCCGGGCTGCTCGGCGACCGGCAGGTCGCGCACCTGGCGGGCATCGCCCGGCTGGAGCTCGACCACCACAACGGTGTCGTCACCGACGCCGAGCTGCGCCGGGGGTTCGCCCAGGCGTGACCCCGGGGACGGCCGGTCGCCGCACGCGAGTGCCGCGGCCGGCCGTTCGCCGTTCCCGGCCGCCTCCGGCGCCGGAGGCCTCAGACGGACGCCGTCCCGGGGGCGGTCCCGGACGCCGCCCCGGGGGCCGGGCGGAGCCGGCGGAGGGTCCAGCCGCCGGGCGCCAGTGCAGCGGTGCGGGCGGTGAGGAGTTCGGCGGCGCGGCGGTAGGAGAGGCGGGCGCGGCCGGTGTGGGGGCAGCGGTCGGCGGCGGGGGTGCCGGCGGGTGCGCGCCGGTCGGTGAGGAAGAGCGGACCGGTGGTGCGGCCGGCGAGCAGGAGCGGGAGCAGGCGGGCGGTGCCGGTCCGCCAGCGCAGCGGCGGGGCCGGGGGCCGGGTGCGGCGGCCGGGGAGGTCGAGGGCGTCGGCGTCGAGGGCGAGGACGGTCTCGACGGGGGCGCCGCTCTCGTGCAGCAGGCGCCAGAGGGTCTGCTCGCGGAGCGGAGCGCGGAGGTCGAAGAGGGCCTGGAGCTGCTCGGGGGTGAGGGGGTCCGGGGCGGTGGCGGGGACGGCGTGCGGGCGCAGGCCGGTGGTGGGGTCGGTGCGGATCCAGCCCTGGGCGCGCCACCAGGCGACGGCGGCCCGCAGGGTGGACAGCTCGCGGTTGAGGGTGCGCGGGTCGGTGCCGTCGGCGCGCCGGGTGGCGCCGGCCAGGAGGCGGGCGGCGGCGTCGGGGTGGTCGAGCAGGGCGAGCGGCAGGACGGGCGGGCGGGCCCGGCGCCGTTCGGGGCCGGTGGGGGCGGTGCGGTCGGCGAGTGCCCAGGCCCAGGTGTGCAGGGCGATCCGGTAGACGCGGAGCGAGGCTGCGCCGAGTCCGGAGGCCGCCAGGTAGCGCTCGACGGCGACCGCGTACTCGACCGGGGGCGGGAGCGGCATCGGCTCTTCCTTCCGCAGTAAACGGCGATGCTCCAAGGCTCTGCGATGCTACCCGTCGGCGCAGTGAACAGCTGACCAGGCATGGTTGTTGGAGATATTTACTGCGGCAGTCGGGCGACTCCCCGATATTGAGTGACAAAGGCTCAGGTATTTCCTCGGAAACCCTTGTCCGAGGCCTTCGTGTACGGGCAGACTTGGCGCCCGTGGCAGTGGAGACGAAGCAGGGACCGGCCCGCCGCCGACGGCTGAACAGCCGTCTGGCCGTGCTGGGGGAGCGCGATTTCGGATGGTTCTTCGTCGGCTACGCGACCTCGCTCGTCGGCTCCTCGATGGCGCCGGTGGCAGTGGCGTTCGCGGTGCTCGACGGCGGGGGAGGCGGGACGGAGCTGGGCTGGGTGATGGCCGCCCGGATCCTGCCGATCGTGCTGGTGATGCTGGCCGGCGGGGTGGTCGCCGACCGGCTGGGCAGCCGTCGGGTGATGCTGGTGTCGGACGTGCTGCGCTGCGCGGTGCAGGGAGGGTTCGCGGTGGCGCTGGCGACCGGGCACGCACCGGTCTGGGCGATGGCCGCGCTGGTCGCCGCCTGGGGGCTCGGCGAAGGGGTGTTCATGCCCGCGCTGGGCGCCCTGGTACCCGCCCTGGTACGCCGGAAGGACCGGCTGCCGGACGCCAACGCCCTGCTGGGACTGGCCCGGTCGGTGTCGACGGTGGCGGGCCCGGCGCTCGCCGGGGTGATCACGGCGGGGTACGGGCCCGGGGCGGTGCTGCTGATCGACGCGGTGACGTACGGGGTCGGCGCGCTGGCGCTGGCGCGGATCCGGGTCGACCGGCCCGCCGGGACGGGCGGCGACGGCGACGGCTCGGTGCTCGCCGACCTCCGGGAGGGCTGGACGGAGTTCCGCTCCCGGCGGTGGCTCTGGACCACCACCGTGCAGATGGCGCTCTTCAACCTGCTGGTCTGGGCCCCGTTCCTGGTGCTGGGCCCGTTGACCGCGCAGCGCGAGCTGGGCGGTGCGCGGGCCTGGGGCCTGGTGCTGGGCGTGTACGGGGTCGGCGCGGTGCTCGGCGGCGTGCTGATGCTCGGGCGCCGGCCCGGCCGGCCGCTCGCGGTGGCCACGGTGGCGACCTTCGGCTGGGCGCTGCCCTCGGCCGCGCTGGCGGCCGGTGCGCCGCTGGGCTGGACGGTCGCGGCGGCGCTGGTGGCCGGGGCGGGTTCGGCGGTCTGCGGCGCGCTGTTCGAGTCGACGATGCAGAGCTGGGTGCCGGCCGGGGTGCTGGCGCGGGTGACGGCGTTCGGCGGGCTGGGCGCGTTCGTGCTCGGGCCGCTCGGCCTGGCGGCGGCCGGTCCGGTCGCGGACCGGGTGGGGGTGTCCGCCGTGCTGCTGTTCGGCGCGGGGTGGCAGCTGCTGGCCGGGGTCGCGGTGCTCTCGGTGCGGGAGGTGCGCTGCCGGCGCTGGGAGGTGCCCGCGGAGCCGGGTCCGGGGGTGGGGGCCGGGGCGGCCCGCTGAGGTCGGCCGGGGTCCGGGGCCGGGGTGCGGCCGGGGCGCGCCCCGCCCCGCCCGGTCGTACGGTGGAGGGAGTGCGGGGGCGAACGGAGGAGGTAGGCCATGCCCGGTTCTCTCACCATCGGCCACCACGAGGCGGCCGTCGTCCTGGAACACGCGGACGCCAAGCGGCTCGCCACGGTCCTGGAGGAGCTCGCGTACCTGCTGGAGATCCCGGGACCGAACCGGATCAACGACGCGCAGGTGGGCGTCCTGTGCGAGGGGCGGGCCCCCGACCGGGCGGAACTCTCGCACTGGTCGCGGGCGCTCGCCGCGGAGCTGAAGGGGCGGCTGTAGCGGAGGACGCGCCGGACCGCGGACCCGGCCCGCCGTACGATGGCGCGCGGGGCGGGCGGTCCGCGCGCGTCCTCCGGGCGACGGGGTGGCCGGCGGCCGGACCGGCTGGACGGGGCGGGGGTTCGGACGTGGTGGAACGGTACGGGTCGGGGCCGCTGTCGTGGCTGACGGTGGAGACGCCGCTGCCGAGCGGCCCGCTGCACGTGGCGGTGACGCCGCAGGGGGTGGCGGCGGTCGGGTACCTCGGCCGCTCCGGTGAGATCCCGCGCTGCGCCGACGAGTCGAAGATCGCCGCGGTCAGCGGCCGGGTCGGCGAGTACCTGGCGGGCCGGCGCCGCGAGCTGGGCCTGCCGATCGACTGGAGCCTGAGCACCGGACCGCACCGCGCGGTGCTGCAGACGCTGTTCACCGAGGTGCCGTACGGGCGGACCATCACGTACGGCGAGCTGGCGGCCCGCAGCGGGGTCTTCGGCGACGTGGAGGAACCCGGGCTGGCGGCCCGGACGGTCGGGCAGATGATGGCCGCCAACCCGGTCGCGCTGCTGGTGCCCTGCCACCGGGTGGTGGCGGCGGACGGGATCGGCGGCTTCGGCGGCGGCCGGGTCGGGATCGACGTGAAGCGCTGGCTGCTCACCCTGGAGGGGGTGCTGGAGCCGACGCTGGACTGGAACGGGCCGCTCTGAGCCGAGCGGCCCGGTCCGGGGCGGCGGCGGTCAGTGCACCAGCTGGGCCTCCGGGTGCCCGGCCAGGGCCGGCGGCGCGGGGAACGGCGACTGCCGCGGCAGCACCGGCTGGACGCCGGAGACCAGGGTGTACTCGACGCTCGCCGGATCCACGGTCCACTCGGTGTCCGGACGTTCGCCGAGCGCCAGCTGCACCGCGTTCCAGGGCAGGTTGAGGCCGCACAGGCCCAGCTGGTGCAGGCCGCCGGAGGGGCGGGTGTTGACGTCGATCACCACCGGCTCGCCGTGCAGGTGGCGGAACTGCACGTTGGAGAGGAACGCCATCCCGGTCGCCTCGACCACCCGGCGGGCGGGTTCGAGGTAGCGGGGCGCGGTGGTGAAGGTCCGGCGGCGGCGGTCCTTGCTGCGGCCCACCGCGGCCAGCAGGGTGCCGTCCAGGTCGGCCAGGCAGTCCACCGATATCTCGGGGCCCTCCAGGTACGGCATGACCAGCAGGTCGGCCGGCTCGCCGGCGTCCCCGCGGGCGGCGTCGGCCAGCGCGGCGGCCACCTGGTCGACCTGGACCCGGCTGTCCCAGCCGGCCAGCCGGTGCAGGCCGAACGGCTCCCGGGTGAGCAGCCGGAAGCCCTCGCCGCCGGCACCGGAGGCGGGTTTGAGGCAGGCGGTGAGGCCGGCCGACTCGATCAGGTCGACGGCGGTGACCAGCTCCTCGGCGGTGCGGACCAGCCACCAGGGCGGGGTGGGGAGGCCGGCCCCGGCGATCGCCGCGTAGCCGTCGGCCTTGCTCTCGAAGGCCGCGATCGCGGTGGCGGGAGGGCAGGCGAGGGCGGTGCCGACCGCCTCGAACTCCTGGCGGTGCAGGGATATCGCCAGCTGGTGCAGGCGGGGGAGGAAGACGTCGACGGAGTGGCGGGCGCAGTAGTCGAGGGCGAAGTCGACGTAGGCGTCCGGGGTGAGGCCGCCCGGTTCCAGGCCGGCGTGGTCGGCGGCGGCGAGGACCGGCGAGTCGGGGTCGAGGTGGGTGGCGTGGATCCGGACCGGACGCGGGGCGGCGCGCAACTGTTCGATGAAGAACACGTTCTCGGCGTACGTGCGGTTGAGCCAGACAGTGACGGGGGCGCTCATCAGGCCTCCCAGGGCAGGGGTGAACGAGGGGAGGGCATCCGGTGCGGCCGCGCTCGTCAACTGGCCCCGTGGCCCTTTGAAGTGGCACCTTAGCGGCCTCTTGCGCGGGCGTGAACGCGGGGTGGGTCCGACGTGCACGGGCCGGGGAGGCGAACCGGAGGGTCCCGTTCCGCGATGCGATGGATCATTTGCTCGAATAAATATCGATCAGACATTCTAGTCGTCCTATTTTTTCGGTTATTCCGACCACTCGAAAGAGTGATTGCGGTTGACCTCCGAATGGGCCCACCATGAGGGATGCAAGGTGACACCTCATCGGGTACGGGTATGCGAAGGGCTCCCTAATGTCGACCGAAACCAACACCGGTATTCCTGCACCGGGCGGCGCACCGCAGGCCGGGGAGCAGCAGAGCCTGGCCACGGTGGCGGCGCGGAATCTCGCGACCACCACCAAGTCCGCCCCGCAGATGCAGGGCATCAGCCCGCGCTGGCTGCTCAGGACGCTCCCGTGGGTCGAGGTCTCGGGCGGCACGTACCGGGTGAACCGGCGACTGCGCTACACCGCGGGCCGCGGCCGGGTGGGCCTCGACCGGACCGGCAGCACGGTGCGGGTCGTCCCGCCGACGCTGCGCGAGGTGCCGGTGCTGCGCGGTTTCGAGGACGACGCCCTCCTGGAGGAGCTGGCCGGGCGGTTCGTCCAACGCGAGTTCTCCGCCGGTGAGGTCCTGGTCGCGGCGGGGGCGCCGATCGACGAGGTCCTCATCATCGCGTACGGCAGGGTCGACCGGATCGGAACCGGCAAATACGGCGAGGAGGCGGTGGTCGGCACCCTGGCCGACGGCGACCACCTGGGCGACGAGGTGCTCCAGCAGGAGGACGGCACCTGGACGTACTCGGTGCGGGCGGCGACCGCCGGCACCGTCCTCGCACTGTCCTGGCCCGCCTTCCAGGAGCTCGCGGACCGCTCCGAGGCGCTCCAGCTGCAGGTCATGGAGTACCTGGCCGGATTCCAGCAGCCGCAGAACAAGCACGGCGAGGCGGCCATCGGGCTCTCCGCGGGCCACCACGGCGAGTACGAACTGCCCGGCGCCTTCGTGGACTACGAGCTCAGGCCGCGCGAGTACGAGCTCAGCGTCGCGCAGACCGTGCTCAAGGTGCACACCCGGGTCGCCGACCTCTACAACCAGCCGATGAACCAGACCGAGCACCAGCTCCGGCTGACCGTCGAGGCGCTGCGCGAGCGCCAGGAGCACGAGCTGGTCAACAACCCGGAGTTCGGGCTGCTCACCAACGCCGACCACGGTCAGCGGATCCAGACCCACTCCGGCCCGCCCACCCCCGACGACATGGACGAGCTGCTCAGCCGCCGCCGCGGCACCAAGCTGTTCCTCGCCCACCCGCGGGCCATCGCCGCGTTCGGCCGCGAGTGCAACCGGCGCGGCCTCTACCCGGACACCGTCGAGGTCCAGGGCCGGCAGGTGTTCGGCTGGCGCGGCGTGCCGGTCTTCCCGTGCGACAAGATCCCGATCGCCGGCGGGAACACCAGCTCGATCCTCGCCATGCGCACCGGCGAGGACAACCAGGGTGTCGTCGGTCTGCACCAGACCGGAATTCCCGATGAATACGAGCCGGGCCTCTCGGTCCGCTTCATGGGCATCAGCGAGAAGGCCATCATTTCCTATCTCGTGAGCACCTACTACTCCGCCGCCATTCTGGTGCCGGACGCGGTCGGCGTGCTGGAGAACGTCGACCTCACGCACCACCAGGGCTGACCGGGGCCGGTCGGAAACCGCGCCGCCCGGCCGGGGCACCCGCACCCGGCCGGGCGGCGCCCGCCGCCGCACCGCGTCGCCGCACCCGCCGCTGCCCGTCACCGCCGCTGCCGCACCCGCCGCAGCCGTACTCCGTCGCCGCACCGGCCACCGTGCGGCCGGGCCGCCGCACGCCGCCGCACCGGGCCCTCGCACGGCCGCCGGTCCGGCGCACCACCAAGGGGGAGGACCCATGGGAATGTTCACGCTGGAGCGCGACCATCGGGAGGGGCACGAGGCCGAGGACGTCCTCGCCCGTGCCCGCGGCCTGGTCGACCCGGTCCTGCGCGCCGCCGTCGACTCGCTGCCCGGCACCATGCGCCGGGTGGCCGGCTACCACTTCGGCTGGTGGGAGGCGGACGGCTCGCCGTCCGCCGCCTCCTCCGGCAAGGCCATCCGGCCGGCCCTGGTGCTGGCCGCCACCCAGGCCCTCGGCGGCAGCCCCGCCTCGGCCACCGCGGCGGCGGCCGCCGTCGAGCTGGTGCACAACTTCACCCTGCTGCACGACGACATCATCGACCGGGACGAGACCAGGCGGCACCGCGCCACGGCCTGGCGGGTATTCGGCACCACCGAGGCGATCCTCGCCGGTGACGCCATGCACTCCCTGGCGCTGCGCCTGCTCGCCGAGGACGGCCACCCGGCCGCGACCGACGCCGTCCGCCGGCTGGCCGACTGCGTAGTGGAGCTCTGCGAGGGCCAGCAGATCGACTGCGCCTTCGAACAGCGCAGTGACGTTTCGCTGGCCGAATGCCTGGCGATGGCCGAGGCCAAGACCGGCGCGCTGCTCGGCGCGGCCTGCGCGATGGGCGCGCGGTACGCGGGCGGCACGGACGCCGCCGCGCAGGCGATGGACGGCTTCGGCCGGGAGATCGGCCTGGCGTTCCAGCTGATCGACGACCTGATCGGCATCTGGGGCGACCCGTCCGTCACCGGCAAGCCGGTCGGTGCGGACCTGGTCGCCCGGAAGAAGTCGCTGCCGGTGGTGGCGGCGCTGAGCTCCCGGACCCCGGACGGCGCCCGGCTGGCCGAGCTGTACGGGCTGGACCGGGCGCTGACCGCCGAGGAGCTGGCGAGCTGCGCGGCCGCCGTCGAGGGGGCCGGCGGCCGGGCCTGGGCGCAGGGCGAGTCCTGCGAGCGGATGGCCGCGGCGCTGGCCCAGCTGGCCGTCGCCGTGCCCGAGCCGTCGGCCGCCGACGAGCTGCTGGTCCTGGCCGAGCTGGTCACCCGCCGCAGCCGCTGAGGCCCCGGCGACTGCCGTCCGCGGTGCGGCCGTGGCGGGGCGGGGAGTCCCCGTCCTCCTCCACGGCCGCACAGCGGGGCCGGAGGGCGCCGGCCCGCGCCCCGCCCCGGTGCACCGTCCCGTCGGCCCGCGCCCCGTTCAGGCCAGGGCGGCCAGCAGCCGCTGCTCCTTCGCCGGTTCGATCCCGTGCACGATCCGGCCGTGCTTGCGCCCGTCGGCCCCGGTGTCGGCGGCGGGCCCGCGCTCCCGCAGCCAGGCCCAGGTGTCCCGGGCGGTCTCGGCGAACGGGCGGCAGCGCAGCCCGGCGGCCTCCGCCCGGGCGGTGTCGACGAGCCAGACACCGGCCATGTCGGGCAGATCGGGGGCCCAGAGCGGGAGCTCGCTCCACGGCTGGACGCTGTCCGGACCCTCCGCCAGCAGCGGCCCGTCCGCGACCCAGACCAGTTCGGCGGTCGCGCCGGTGCCGTCCGGCCCCACCGCCTCGATGCAGCCGGTCAGGAACTCCCGGTAGGTCAGCCGGCCGGGCGGCGCCGTGGTGAGGTAGCGGCCCGCCGCGCCCACCGTCAGCAGGTCGAGCCCGAACACCGCGAAGTCCCGGACGTCGATGACCTGCATCGTCCGGTCCGGGTCCCCCGGCGCCAGCACCCGCCCGCCCCGGGCCATCCGCTCCAGCCACCAGGGCAGCCGGCCGCCGAGCTCGTGGGGGCCGATCAGCAGCCCGCTGTTGAGGACCGTGGTGCGGTCGGGTCCGAAGACCTCCAGCACCGCGCGCTCGCAGCCGGCCTTGAGCGCGGCGCTGAACTCCTGGCCGGGCGGGGTGTCGGCCGGGCACGGGTGCAGCTCCGAGGCCTCGTCGACCACCCGGGCGGGCCAGTCGGCGAAGGCGTGGACGGAGGAGACCAGGGTGTAGCGGTCGGTGCGACCGTGCAGCAGCCGGGCGGAGAGCGCGGTCTGGGCGGGCTGCTGGGCGGAGGTGTCGACGACGGCGTCCCAGTGCCGGCCGTCGGCCAGCCGTGCCAGGTCGTCGGCGGAGTCACGGTCACCCCGGACGGCCTCGACGCCGGTCAGGTCGGTGCCGGACCGGCCGCGGTTGAAGGTGGTGACCTCGTGGCCGCGGGCGAGCGCTTCGGAGGCGAACGCCCGCCCGAGGAAGGAGGAGCCGCCAAGCAGGAGGATCTTCATACCGGTAAGACTGTCCCGGCCCCGCCGGTCGGTACACCCCCGTTCGCGCTGGGCGGAGACCACGCCCGAGCCGCCCCCGAACCGCGTCCACCGCCCCCGAACCGCGTCCGCCGCGGCCCCGGAGGGCCCTCCTGTGCCGCTCCCCGGGCCGCCCCGCAGGCCGTCCGCAGTCGAGATGCCGACCCTCCGGGTGCCGCATAGCATGCGCTCTGTACCTGAATGTCCGAATCAGTTCACCGTGCTCCGGCACCGGGGAACGGACGAGGGAAGAGCGGCACCATGGTCAACCCGGCACTCGTGGACCCGGCCACCATCCGCGCGACCGCCGCCGAGGCATGGGTCCGCGGCTATCCGATCCTGCAGAACTACCGCACCATGTACGTGCAGGCGGTGGACGACGCCGACCCGAGGTACGTCGGCGGCTTCGGCGTCTTCCGCCACCACCGGCGCCCGTTCACCCCGGCCGACACCGACGTCGTCACCCCCAACAACGACACGCCCTACTCCTGGGCCTGGCTCGACCTGAGGGCCGAGCCGTGGGTGGTGTCCGTCCCCGCCGTGGACCGCTACTACGTCCTCCCGCTGCACGAACTCGACACCGTGTACGCCGGGTTCATCGGCTCCCGGACCACCGGTCAGGAACCCGGCGACTACCTGGTGGCCGGTCCCGACTGGAAGGGCGAGGCCCCCGCCGGTCTCAAGGGCGTGATCCGCACCGCCGGCCGGCTGATCGGCGTCCTCGGCCGCACCTACCTCTCCGGGCCGTCCCCCGAGGCCGTCGGGGAGGTGGAGCGGATCCAGCGGCAGTACCGGCTCCGCCCGCTGCACGAGTACGCCGGCACGCCCGCCCCCGAGCCCGCCCCGAACCCGGTCTGGCCGGTCTGGCGCGAGGAGGTGCCGGACACCATCGAGTTCTTCTCCCTCCTGGACTTCCTGCTCGGCTTCTTCCCGGCGCCGCCCGCCGAGGCCGACCTGCGCGGCCGGCTGGCCGACCTCGGCGTCGACGGCCGGGGCGAGTTCGAACCGGCGGCCCTGCCGATCGCGGTCCGTGCCGAGATGGAGCGCGGCATCGCCGACGGCCGCGCCGAACTGGCCCGCGCCGCCGAGCGGACCGTCGGCTCCGCGGGGCTGTTCGGCACCCGGGAGCAGATCGGCACCGCGTACCTGGAGCAGGCCCTCGGCGCGCTGAAGGGCCTGTACGGGCTGCCCGCCGAGGAGGCCTGGTACGGCGGATGGCTCGCCGACAGCGAGGGCAACCGACCGCCCGACGCCGCCGACCGCGACTACGTCCTGCGGTTCGAACCCGGACGGCTGCCGCCCGCGCGGTTCTTCTGGTCCGCCACCATGTACGGGCTCCCGGACCGCCTGCTGGTCGACAACACCCTGGACCGCTACTCGATCGGCGACCGCACGCCCGGTCTGGTCACCGACCCGGACGGCGGCCTCACCCTCTACGTCCAGCACAAGCGCCCGGCCGACGCCCAGCACTCCGCCAACTGGCTGCCCGCACCGGACGGCCCGTTCAGCGTGGTCGTCCGCCTCTACGGCCCGGACGACCGGGCGCTCGACGGCCGCTGGACGCTGCCACCGCTCACCCCGCGGTGACGCCCGGCCGGGGCCGTGCCGGGGCACCGGGCGCGGCGGCCGTCCGTCCCGTCCGCCCGTCCTGAAGAACCGCACCCGGAAACCCTCACGCCCGGAGCCCCGGAGCCCCGGAGCCCCGGAGCCCAGGGGGTTCGCCCGGCCCGCGGCCCCGGGCCCCGAGGAGACCCACGCCCCGAGGAGGCACACCCCATGTCCCAGCCGGAGTTGGAGGCCCTGGCGGCCGACGCCTACGTCTACGGCTACCCGCTCGTCGCCGGTCTCACCGTGGTCGACCGGTTCGTCCGGGGCGGCATGGGCGTCCTGCCGGCGACCCCGTACAACCGCTTCGGCCACGCCACCCGGCTGGCCGGCCCCGAGGACGACTTCGTCTCCGTCAACAACGACACCGTCTACTCGGTGGCCCAGCTCGACCTCTCCGAGGGCCCGCAGGTCCTGCGGCTGCCGGACACCGCCGGGGCGTACCACGTGCTGCAGTTCGTCGACGCGTGGACCGACAACTTCGCCTACCTCGGCAGCCGGGCGACCGGCACCGGGGCACAGACCTGGCTGGTCGTCCCGCCCGACTGGCACGGCACGCCGACCGACCCGGACCGGGTGATCGTCGCGCCGACCACGGTGGCCACCGTCGTCGGCCGGTTCGCCTGCTCCGGCCCGGACGACCTCCCCCGGGTCCGGGCCCTCCAGGACGGTCTCACGCTCGAACCGCTGGAGCCGGGCGGTCTCTCCGCCGGGCTGCCCGCACCCGACCCGGAGGTGCCCGAGCGCCTGGCCTTCTTCGAACGGCTCCGGGTCTGGATGGCGGCCCTTCCTCCGGCCGGGGCCGACCGTGCCTACCAGCAGCGGTTCGCGCCGCTCGGTCTGCTCGACCCCGGCCCCTCGCCGTACCGGGCCGCCGCGCCCGACTGGACGCTCGCCCTGGCGAAGGGCCTGGCCGCCGGCCGGGAGCGGGTCGAGGACGCGACCCGCCCGCCCGAGGACCACCCGGCCGGGGAGTGGCGCTCCGCAGTCCACCTGTTCGACTACAACGTGGACTTCCTCGGTCCGGGCACCCTCGACGACCCCGAGTGGCGGATCCCCGACCGCCGCGCCGCCTACCTCAGCCGGGCCGCCGCCGCCCGGGCCGGGCTCTGGGGCAACCACGCCTACGAGGCGCTGTACGCGATGACGTACGACGACGCCGACGGCCGCCCGCTCACCGGCGCCCACCACTACACGCTGCGGTTCGACGGGCCGCCGCCCGCCGACGCCTTCTGGTCCGTCACCATGTACGGCCTGCCCGAGTACCACCTGGTCGCCAACCCGGCCGACCGCTACTCGGTCGGCGACCGCACCCCCGGCCTGGTGTACGGCCCGGACGGCTCGCTGACCCTCCACCTCCGGCACGACCGGCCCGCCGACCCGGACGAGGCGGCGAACTGGCTGCCCACGCCCGCGGGCGGGTTCCGGCCGATGATCCGCCTCTACCAGCCCCGGCCGGCCGCGCTGGACGGCACCTACCGGCTGCCGCCGATCCGCCGTCGGTAGCCGCCCGGTACCGGGCACGGAGGGAGTCGGGGATGGGTGACGCGGTCGGTTCGATGCTGGCCTCGGCCGTGGGCATCGCGATCAGCCCGATGCCGCTGGTCGCCGTGGTGCTGATGCTGGCCACGCCCAGGGGGCGGCGCAACGGGACGGCGTTCGCCGCCGGCTGGGTGATGGCGCTGTCGGCGGTGGTCGCGGTGGTGGTGTCGGCCGGGTCGGGGCTCTCCGCCGGCTCGGCCGAGCCGTCCTGGGCCTGGTGGCTCAAGCTGGCGCTGGGCGTGCTGTTCCTGCTTCTGGGGCTCAGGCAGTGGCGGGCCCGTCCGCGCGAGGGCCACGTGCACGGGCCGCCGGTGTGGATGGAGGCGGTGGACCGGTTCACCCCGGGGAAGGCGGCCGGTCTCGGTGCGGCGCTGGTGGCGGCGAACCCGAAGAACCTGGTGCTGGCCGTCGGCGGCGCCGTCTCGATCGCGACCGCCGACGCCTCGGGTGCCGGCAAGGCGGTCGCCGCCGTGCTGATGGTGCTGATCGGCTCGCTCTGCACGCTGGTCCCGTTGGGGGTGTACCTGTTCGGCGGGGACCGGGCGGCCCGGGTCCTGGGGGAGTGGAAGGCGTGGATGGCCGCGCACAACGCGGCGATCATGATGGTGGTCCTGATCGTCCTCGGGGCCAAGTACGTCGGCGACGCGGTCGCGGGCCTCACCGCCTGACGGGCCTCACCGCCTCCCGGGAAGCACCCGCCACCCCGTGCCGCCGCGCGTCGCCGCGCCCCGCGGGCTCAGCGCGGGGAGGGGCTCCCGGACGGCGCGTCGGCGGGGGTCGCCGGGCCGGGCGGAGCGGAGGTTGAGGAGGGGGAGGGGGAGGCGGGGGCGGAGGGGGACTCCGTGGCCGTCGGCGTCGCCCCGGTGGTTCCGGTCGGGGTGGCCGACGGTGCGGTGGTGGCCGGGCCGGTCGTCGCGGGCGTCGGGCTCCCCGGCCCGTTCGACGGCGTACCGGAGGGTGTGGCGGCCGGCGTGCCGGAGGGCGAGTGCCCGCCGGTGGGTCCCGGTTCAGGGCCCGGTCCGGTGGTCGGGTCGGCGCCGCCCGGCTCGGCCGGGGCCGGGGTGACGCCGCCGCGGTGCTGCGGCCCGCCCTCCAGGGTGACGACGGCCTGCGAGGGCGGCAGCGCGATCCGGGCGGTCCAGCGGGTGCCCGGGGCGAGGCTCTCGTCGACGGTGACGATCACGGTGATCCGCTGGCCCGGTGCGAGCGTCCCGGCGTCGCGGCTGAGCCGGAGCCAGGCGGCGTCGACATCGGCGTGCCACCGGATCTCGGTGCCGCCGGAGTTGGTCAGGGTGAGCACCGTCCGGTTGCCGTACTCGCCCGCGTCGACCGTGAGCAGGCCGACCGGTGCCGGTGCCGGTGCCGGTGCCGCGGAGCCGGACCGGTCCGGCGCAGGCCCGGCGGCCGTGGCCGGGCCGGTGGCGGGTGCCGGTGCGGCGACCAGCGTCGGGCTGCCGAGCGGGGTCGCGCCGTGCCCCGGTACCGGAATCAGTGGGCCCTGGATCCCAGGCAGCAACGTTTCTGCACTCAAGGGCCCGGCCCCCGCCAGCTCCATCCCGGCCACCGCCGGAACGGCCGGCACCCCGGCCGTTCCCGGCCCGCCCGCCGCTCCGTCCGCCTGCCCGGGCCGTCCCGGCGGGCCGGCCGGACGGCGCGGGTCCGCCCGCCCGTCCTCCTCGACCCGGACCGAGGAGACCGCCGCCGCCCCGGCTCCGTCGCCGCCGCGGTGCCCGGCCCAGAGCGCGACCACCGGAGCGGCCAGGACGGCGGCCAGCACCCCGGTGGTCACCACCCGCCGGCGCACCGTCGGGCCCCGGCCGGTGTCCGGCGCGCGGTGGCGCGGGAACCCGCCCTGGTCGAACCGGAGCGCCGGCTCGGTCACCGGCGCCGGACCGCCCGCCCGCCGCCCGGCCGTCCCCCGCACCGCCGTCCCCCGCCCGGCCGTCCCCCGCACCGCCCGCGGCAGGAAGGCCGCGGGCCCGGACGGGATGTCCGCCGCCGGGGGTGCGGTGAGCACCGGGAGCCCCGACAGCCCGGCGGCGCCCTCCGGTGCCTCGACCGCCACCCGCTCCGCCGTCCCCCGGCAGGTCGGGCAGTCCACCACGTGCTGCACCAGCTCGCGCCGCAGTGCCGGGCCGAGCACCCAGTCCCGCCAGCTCTCCGCCCCGGCCCCGCCGAGCCGGTCCAGTTCGGGACAGCTGCCGACGCCGAGCACCAGCAGGGCCGCCCTGGTGCGGTCGACCTCGGCCCGGGCGGAGACCAGCAGCGTCCGGACGGTCTCGAACGGCAGGCCCAGCACGGCAGCGACCTCGATGGGACTCAGCCGGTGGCGCACCGACAGCTCCAGGGCCTCGCGCTGTTCGGGGTCGGTGCCGGCCGCCTCGGGCCAGGCCAGCGAGGCCAGCTCGCGGCGGCGCCGTCCGGCCGTGTCCCCCCGGGCCGCCGAATCCCGGCCCGCCGGATCCCGGGGACCCGGCTCACCGCCCGGCCCGGGGACTCCGGGCCCGTCCGCCAGCCGCCGCAGGCAGCAGTAGCGCGCCAGCGAGTACAGCCAGGCCCGCACCAGGCCGGGCTCGGCGAGCCGGGCGCCGTGCCGGACCGCCAGTTCACGCACCTCGCGCAGGGCGGCCCCGGCCGCCTCGTGCTCGCACAGCACCGAGAGGCAGTAGGTGAAGAGGCCGTCCACCTGCCGGTCGTACGCCGCGAGGACGGTGTCCCGCGGCCGTTCCGTACTCGTTGTCACCCGTCCGACGGTAGAGAGGCCGCCCGCCCCTCCCGGGCCTTTCCGCCCGGTTGTACTTCTTTCGGGTAACAACATCGCCCATTCGTGGACCGGTGGTCCCGCCCGGACCGGCCCGGCCCCGGCCCCGCCGGGCACCCGCGACCACCGCCGCCCGCCGCGCGTCCACCGCCCCGTCCGTCAGACCGCCCCACCGCACCGCACCATCACCCCACCCCACCGCACCGCCCCACCGCACCGCACGGCCCCCGCGCTGTCGTACCCAGGCGCTACGGTGACCGCATGGCTGCCCGTACCAAGACCACCGCCAAGCCGCGCCCGGCGTACCGCTGCACCGAGTGCGGCAACCAGCTGCCCAAGTGGGTGGGCCGCTGCCCGGAGTGCAACGCCTGGGGCACGGTCGAGGAGTACGGCGCGGTGCCGATCCGGACGACGGCCGCCGGGCCGGTCAGCGCGCCCGCCCGCCCGATCGGCCAGGTGGACGGCCAGGTGGCCACGGCCCGCTCCACCGGCGTGTCCGAGCTCGACCGGGTGCTCGGCGGCGGCCTGGTCCCCGGCGCCGTGGTGCTGCTGGCCGGCGAGCCCGGTGTCGGCAAGTCCACCCTGCTGCTGGACGTCGCCGCCAAGGCGGCCTCCGCGCAGCACCGCACGCTCTACGTCACCGGGGAGGAGTCGGCCGGCCAGGTCCGGCTCCGCGCCGACCGGATCAACGCGCTCTCCGAGCACCTCTACCTGGCCGCCGAGTCCGACCTCGGCGCCGTCCTCGGACACATCGAGGCGGTCGGCCCCGGCCTGCTGATCCTGGACTCGGTGCAGACCATCGCCTCCGCCGAGCTGGACGGTGCGCCGGGCGGTCCGGCGCAGGTCCGCGAGGTGGCCGGCGCGCTGATCCGGGCCTCCAAGGACCGCGGGATGGCCACCCTGCTGGTCGGCCACGTCACCAAGGACGGCCAGATCGCCGGCCCCCGCCTGCTGGAGCACCTGGTGGACGTGGTGCTGAGCTTCGAGGGGGACCGGCACGCCCGCCTCCGGATCATCCGCGGGATCAAGAACCGGTACGGCGCCACCGACGAGGTGGGCTGCTTCGAGCTGCACGACGAGGGGATCGAGGGCCTGGCCGACCCGTCCGGCCTCTTCCTGACCAGGCGTGACAAGCCCGTCCCGGGCACGTGCCTGACCGTCACCCTGGAGGGCAAGCGCCCGCTGGTCGCCGAGGTGCAGGCGCTGATGGTGGACTCGCAGATCCCGTCGCCGCGCCGGACGACCTCCGGGCTGGAGTCGCCCCGGATCGCGATGATCCTGGCCGTGGTGGAGCGGCACGGCGGGGTCAAGCTCGGCAAGCAGGACATCTACACCGCCACCGTGGGCGGGGTGAAGCTCTCCGAGCCCTCGGCGGACCTCGCGATCGCCCTCGCGGTGGCCAGCTCCTCCTCCGACATCCCGCTGCCCAGCAACCTGGTGGCGATCGGCGAGGTCGGCCTGGCCGGCGAGGTCCGGCGGGTGACGGGCGTGCAGCGGCGGCTGGCCGAGGCCCACCGCCTGGGCTTCACCCACGCGCTGGTCCCGCCGGACCCGGGCAAGGTCCCGCCGGGGATGAAGGTCGTCGAGGTGGCGGACATCGGCGAGGCGATGCGGGCGATCCCGGGCCGCCGCCGGGCCGCCGCCAAGCCGAAGAGTGAGGCACCGTCGGCGCCGCCGGCCCCCCGTGCGGCCCGGGTGGAGGCCTACCCGGAGGAGGTCATGGAGGGGTGGGAACCGCTCGACTCCGACGAACTGCGCTGACCCAAGCCCTGTCGTTGCCGCACGCAGTTAGACTTTCCCCTGTCTCATAGGTGACAAGGCAGTACCAAGCGACAGAGCAACAGACCGCAGGGCCGGCGCACCGCGCGAGGCGCGCGGTACGGGGCGACCGGAGGAGTCACGTGGCAGCCAGCGACCGGGCGGACAAGTCCTCCCGCGAGGAGGCCCTGCTGCGGGCCTCCCTCACCGCCATCGCCCCCGGCACCGCGCTGCGCGACGGCCTGGAACGGGTGCTGCGGGCCAACACCGGCGGCCTGATCGTGCTCGGCTTCGACAAGACCGTCGAGCCGATCTGTACCGGCGGCTTCGTGCTGGACGTCGAGTTCACCGCGACCCGGCTGCGCGAGCTGTGCAAGCTCGACGGCGCGGTGGTGTTGGACAAGGACATCACCAAGATCGTCCGGGCCGGCGTGCACCTGATGCCGGACTCCACCATCCCGACCGACGAGACCGGGACCAGGCACCGCACCGCGGAGCGGGTCAACCGGCAGACCGGGTTCCCGGTGGTCGCGGTCTCGCACTCGATGCGGCTGATCGCCATGTACGTCAACGGCACCCGCCGGGTGCTGGAGGACTCGACCACCGTCCTCTCCCGCGCCAACCAGGCGCTGGCCACCCTGGAGCGGTACAAGCTGCGCCTGGACGAGGTGGCCGGCACGCTCTCCGCGCTGGAGATCGAGGACCTGGTGACGGTCCGGGACGTCACCGCCGTCGCCCAGCGGCTGGAGATGGTCCGGCTGATCGCCACCGAGATCGCGGGCTACGTGCTGGAGCTCGGCATCGACGGCCGCCTCCTCTCGCTCCAGCTGGACGAGCTGATCGCGGGCGTGGAGCCGGAGCGCGAGCTGGTCGCCCGGGACTACTTCCCGGAGCGGGCCGCCAAGAAGGGCCGGACGGTCACCGAGGTGCTGGCCGATCTGGAGGCGCTGACCCACGCCGAGCTGCTGGACCTGCAGACGGTCGCCAAGGCGCTCGGCTACTCGGGCACGCCGGAGTCGCTGGACTCGGCGGTCTCGCCGCGCGGCTACCGGCTGCTGGCCAAGATCCCGCGGCTGCCCAACACGGTGATAGAGCGGCTGGTGGAGCACTTCGGCGGGCTGCAGAAGCTGCTGGCCGCCAGCATCGACGACCTGCAGACGGTCGAGGGCGTCGGCGAGACCAGGGCCCGTTCGGTCCGCGAGGGCCTGTCCCGGCTCGCCGAGTCGTCCATCCTGGAGCGCTACGTCTGACCGGTCCGGTCACGACGGAGCCCCGGCCGCAGGCGCGGCCGGGGCTCCGTCGTTCGGTACGGGTGGGCGCCGGTCAGTTCTCCAGGCGGATCGAGGAGCGGGCCGAGGCCTGGCCGCCGGAGAGACCGGTGAGCTCGGCGACCACCAGGTAGGTGCCGGCCGGCGCGGTCGCCGGGTCGGGGGTGGCGCACTGGGGCTTGCTGCGGCCGCGGTCCCAGGTGAAGGTCTCGGTCAGGCCGCTGCCGACCGGGAGCTGCACCCAGTTGTCGGCGCGGTCGGTGGGGCAGTCGCCGGAGGACCAGATGCGCTCGCCGTTGCTGGCGGTGACGATGATCGCCGAGGCCGTCCGGCCGACGTCGATCCGGCAGTTGGTGCCCGAGGAGTTGTTGATGGTGAGCGTCAGCCGCGGCTTGTCCTTGGGCTGGTAGGCGTTCTGGGCACTGGCCAGGCCGAGCGTCACCTGCGAGGTGGCGCAGACCGGCAGGGCCATCACCTCGGGGGTGTTCACCACGGGGGTGCCGCCGTTGCCGCCGCCGGTGCCGCCCGCCGCTCCGCCGCCGCCGGCTCCACCGGTGCCGCCGCTTCCACCGGTCGCGGCGCCGCCCGCCGCGCCGCCCGCGGCCGTACCGCCGGTGGCGGGGGCCGGGTTGGTGGCGCCGCCGTTGGTGCCGCCGGTGCTGAGGCTCACGTCGCCGCCGCCCCCGCCGCCCACGGCACTGCCGCCGGTGGCGGTGCCACCGCTTCCGCCGCCGGGGCGCGAGTTGTTCGCGGGGCCGCTCGGCGAGGCGCCCGGCGTGATCGCCTGGGCGGGGCTCTGGGACTGGGTCGGCGCGGCTTGCGCGGCCTTGTCCGTCCGGCCGCCGTCACCACCGCCCTGATCGCTCATCAGCCAGATGACGAGGGCGGCGACCGCGACGGCGGCGACGAGCACGACGATGCGCCGGCGCCAGTAGATCGAAGCCGGCAGCGGTCCTACGGGTTGACGCAGAGAGGGCACGCCCAAACTCTACGAGACAGTGTGTGCCCCCTGACGCACCAACACCGCACAGTCACCCCTTCCTTCACATGATCCGCCATTTGCGCCGTTCGGGGGAGGCTGAATGGGGGGTTTTGCGAGCCGAACCGGAATCCCGTGATCCGCTTCGGCTGTCGTCCCGGGCATGGGAGGATCGAAGGGCCATGGCTGCCAACACCGTCACCCCCGCCGTCCCCGCACCCGTCCCCGCGCCCGCGGGCCCGGCCGTCGCCGGAGCACCGAAGCTCGGACTGCCGCTGCCCGTACTGCACGCGACCGTCCTGGACTGGTACGCGGCCAACGCCCGCGACCTCCCCTGGCGGACCCCGGACGCCTCGCCCTGGGCGGTGATGGTCAGCGAGTTCATGCTCCAGCAGACCCCGGTGAAGCGCGTGCTGCCGGTCTGGGAGACGTGGCTGGAGCGCTGGCCCACCCCGGCGGACCTGGCCGCCGAGGCACCCGGCGAGGCCGTCCGGCTCTGGGGCCGGCTCGGGTACCCGCGCCGTGCACTGCGCCTGCACGCGGCGGCGGTGGCGATCACCGCCGAGCACGGCGGCGAGGTCCCGGACGACCACGCGACCCTGCTCTCGCTGCCCGGCGTCGGCGAGTACACGGCGGCGGCGGTGGCCTCGTTCGCCTTCCGGCAGCGGCACGTGGTGCTGGACACCAACGTCCGCCGGGTGTTCGCCCGCGCGGTCACCGGCGTGGAGTACCCCGCGCAGGCCACCACGGCGGCCGAACGGCGGACCGCGACCGCGCTGCTGCCCGACGCCGCCGGCACGGCCGCGACCTGGGCGGTCGGCGTGATGGAGCTGGGCGCACTGGTCTGCACCGCCCGCAGTCCGGAGTGCGGCGACTGCCCGCTGTTCACCGCCTGCGCCTGGCAGCGGGCCGGCCGCCCGCCGTACGAGGGCCCGGCCCGGCGCGGCCAGACGTACGAGGGGACCGACCGGCAGGTGCGGGGCAAGCTGCTCGCGGTGCTGCGGGACGCCCACGACACGGTGCCGCAGGCCCGGCTGGACGCCGTCTGGCCGGACGCGGTGCAGCGGGCCCGCGCGCTGGACGGCCTGGTCGCCGACGGCCTGGTCGAGCCGGTCGAGCAGGGCGTCTACCGGCTGCCCCGGTAGCTCCGGGCACCCTCGACCACCCTCGGGCGACGCCGACCCCGCCGACCCCGCCGACCCCGCCGACCCCGCCGACCCCGCCGACCCCGCCGACCCCGCCGACCCCGCCGACCCCGCCGGGTCGGTGGGTCGGCGGCGTGCACCGGCCCGGACAGGCCGGAGGCCCCCCGCTCCGCCGAGCGGGGGGCCTCCGGCGACCGTGGGTCAGATCGCGACGGCCTCGACGTCGGGCGCGGTGCCCTTCCCGGCACCCGCCCCGTCCGCCGGTCCGCCGGCCCCGCGCAGCGGGACCTCGCGCATGAAGAGCGAGGCGGCGACCGCGATCACCGCGACGCCCGCGCCCCACAGGAAGACGGTGTGCATGCCGTTGGCCACCGCGTGGTGGTAGGCGTCCTGGACCGGCTCCGGCAGCGCCCGGAGCGCGGCCGGGCTCAGCTGCGACGGGTCGCCCTTGCCGCCGCCGGCTCCGGCCGCCGAGCCGAGCCGCTCCGCCATGGTCTCGGTGACCCGGCTGTTGAACAGCGCGCCGAACAGCGCGACGCCGAACGAGCCGCCGATGGTCCGGAACAGCGTGGCGGTGGAGCTGGCCACACCCATGTCCTTGAGCTCGACGCTGTTCTGCGCGACCAGCATGGTGATCTGCATCAGGAAGCCCATACCGGCACCGAGCACCACCATCCAGCAGGCGGAGGCGAGGCCCGAGGTGTCGGTGGAGAGGGTGGAGAGCAGCACCATGCCGACGGTCATCACGATCGTGCCGATGATCGGGTAGATTCGGTACTTGCCGGTCTTGGTGACCGCCTGGCCGACGACCAGGGAGACCACCAGCATGCCGAACATCATCGGCATCAGCAGCAGGCCGGAGTTGGTGGCCGAGGCGCCCTGGACGGTCTGCTGGTAGAGCGGCAGGAAGACGGTCGCGCCGAACATCACGAAGCCGACCACGAAGCCGATCACCGAGACCAGCGTGAAGTTCAGGTTCCTGAACAGCGAGAGCGGCAGCATCGGCTCCTCGACCCGCTGCTCGGCGTAGCAGAAGCCGATCAGCGTGGCGGCGGCGAGCGCGGCCAGGCCGAGGATCTGCTTCGAGCCCCAGGCGTACTCCTGGCCGCCCCAGGTGGTGATCAGGGTCAGCGCGGTGATGCCGGTGGTGAGCAGCACGGCGCCGAGGTAGTCGATCCTCGCCTTGCTGCGGACCTTCGGCAGCTTCAGGGTGACGACGACGACGGCGAGCGCGACGGCGCCGAGCGGCAGGTTGATGTAGAAGGTCCAGCGCCAGTTCAGGTGGTCGGTGATGAAGCCGCCGACCAGCGGGCCGCCGATGGTGGCCAGTGCCATCACCGCGGCGAACATGCCCTGGTACTTGCCCCGGTCGCGGGGCGGGACGAGCGCGCCCATGATCGACATCACGCCGACCATCAGGCCGCCGGCGCCGAGGCCCTGGAGGGCGCGGAAGCCGATCAGCTCGGTCATGTCCTGGGCGAGGCCGGAGAGGGCCGAGCCCGCCAGGAAGATCACGATCGAGGTGAGGAAGGTGCCCTTGCGGCCGTAGAGGTCGCCGAGCTTGCCCCAGATGGGGGTGGAGGCGGCGGTGGCGAGGGTGTACGAGGTGACCACCCAGGAGAGGTGCTCGGCGCCACCGAGCTCGCCGACGATGGTCGGCATCGCGGTGCCGACGATCAGGCCGTCGAGCATCGCGAGCAGCATGGTGACCACGAGGCCGATCATGACCAGGCGGATCTCGCGGGGGGAGCGGGGCTGTTCGTCCTCGGCCGGTTTCTGTTCCGGTGCCGGGCTGGCGGCCTTGGGGTGTGACATGGGGGTGCGGTCTCCCGGACTGGGTGGGCTGGGCGTTGCTGGGGAGCCCGGCGTGTCGGAGGACGACCGGCCCGGCTCTTCGGCGTCCACTTACTTGACGCCCGGCTAGTTTACGGATCGTCGGCACGGTAGGTTGTGTACTAGCCGGTCGTCAAGCCAGTTTTTCGAGGGGTTCCCCGGACAGGGAGAATGAGCCCGCACCGGAGTGCCGTGCGCGGCGCCCCGTCGGCGACGCCGCGGCGGCCGCAGGCCGTCAGCACCGGATCACGACGCAGTCAGAGGCAGGCCATGGGCACGACGCACAGCCCCCGTAGCGACACCCGGGCGCGCATCGTCGCGGTCGCCCTGGAGCTCTTCTCCGAGCACGGCTACGAGCGGACCTCACTGCGGGAGATCGCCGACCGGCTCGGCGTCACCAAGGCCGCCCTCTACTACCACTTCAAGACCAAGGAGGACATCGTCCACGGCATCGTGGCGACCACGGCCGCGCCGATCGACGAGCTGATCGCCTGGGGCCGGGAGCAGGAGTGGTCGCCGGAGGTGCGGGACGAGCTGATCCGCCGGTTCGCGGCCGGGATGTCCGAGCGGGCGCCGCTGCTCCGCTTCTTCCAGGAGAACCAGCCCGCGCTGCGCGACCTGTCGGCCGGGCGGGAGTTCCGGGAGCGGATGATGGCGCTGATCCGGCTGGTGCACGGCCCGGGGGCGGGGTTCGAGGACCGGCTGCGCGGGGCCATGACCCTGTTCACGATCAATTCGGCGTTCTTCCTGCTCCACCAGGACGGGCGGGCGGAGGCCTGCGGGGCCGTCGGCGAGATCGCCGTGGGGGAGGCCACGCCGGAGGAGGCGATGGCGGCCGCGCAGCACGTCGCGCTGGAGATCGGCCGGACGATCGGCAGCTCGGCGCACCGGGACTGAGCGACCGCCCGCCCCGCCGACGGTGTGCCGTCGGCGGGGCGGGCGGTCGGAGTGCGCTCAGAAGCCGGTGACCCCGTGCCCGGCGAGGTAGGCGATCGGGTTGACCACCGCGCCGTAGCGGTTGCTGGACCGGATCTCGAAGTGCAGGTGCGGCCCGGTCGAGTTGCCGGTGTTCCCGGAGCGGCCGATCTGTTCCCCGGCCGAGACGCGGTCGCCCCGCGAGACCGAGACCGCCGACATGTGCGCGTACTGGGCGTACCGGCCGTCCGCGAGCCGCAGCACGACCTCCTTGCCGTACGCGCCGTCCCAGCCTGCCGACACCACGGTGGCCTTGCCGACCGCCAGCAGCGGGGTGCCCGTGGCGACCGCGAAGTCGACCCCGGTGTGGTACCCGGCCGCGTACTCCGGGTTCCGGATGCCGTACGGGTTGCTGGTCGGCGCGCCCGGGACGGGAGCGGACCACTCGGGAGCGGGAGCGGGAGCGGGGGCCGGGGCGGGGGCCGGCTCGGGCTCGGGGGCCGGAGCCGGGGCGGGCTCGGCGGCGGGGGCCTGGTCGGCCGGGGGCGCCTGGTCCGCGGAGGTGGCCGCGGCGGGCTGCTCGGGGGCCTGCAGGTTGACCGCGACGGCCACGAACTCCTGGGCCGAGTCGTGGTCGTGCGGCAGCGTGTACCGGCTCGGTCCGGCCACCTGGACCGGGGACGGGGTCGGCGCCGCACCCTGCGGGACGGTGAACGCCGAGCTGCCGGGGGTGGTGGGGGTGACCGTCTGCGCCGAGGCGCTGCCCGGGTTGGCGACCAGCAGGGCGCCGGCCAGTATGACCGCGCTGGCCGCGGCGGCGGTGGTCGCACGGTGCGGGTCGGTCCGCAGCAGCGGGGCGACGGTGGCGCGGTTCCGGTCGATCCGCAGCGGGGAGGCGGCGGCGAGCCGGCGAAGGGCCGGCCCCAGGGGCGGGACAGGGGGCATCGGAGCTCAACCTCACGGACGTACGGGGGCAGCACGCTGAGCCCGTTCGGGCGGGCTGAGCAGGGGACCACTCAGGTGTAACCGTCACCGAGCGGAGTCCCAAACGGTGTGACGTACTACGGCGTGTAGTCAGTGTCGCGCCGGAGATTCAAACCGACGGAGTAACGATCATGAGATCGGATGGTCGGTTCATGGCCCCGCGTCCCCGGCCGTTCGTCCGGCCGTCCTACTACCCCCACTCGTACCGGCGGGGAGGGCTGTGAGCAGCACCACCCGGGGGCCGGGTTTGAAATCGGACAAATAGGGCGTAAGCCAAAGAGTCCGGCCCGCCCCCGCGAGTGCGGGGACGGGCCGGACGGGTGGTTCAACGGTGCCTGGTCAGAGGCTGATCACCACTGCTCGGTGGATCAGTTGTCGACCGGGCGGACCCGGATCCAGGTCTCCAGGTAGTTCGAGGACTCGTTCTCGACCTCGATGCTGGTACCCGTCTTCGGGACGATGACGCTGCTGTACGGGTTGTCCTTCGACCAGTACGACTTCAGGTCGCTGAACTCGTCGACGCCCTTGGCCTTCGGGTAGACCGTCTCGACGCCGGCCTTGTGGAGGGTCAGACCGTCCACGCGGCGCGAGCCGAAGGTCGAGTCGTAGCCCTGGACGCGCGGGCGCTGCAGGGTGCCGTCCGACCACTTGAGCGGGGTCGGGTGCGAGTCGATCGGGAGGACCAGGCCCGAACCCGGGTGGTTGGTCACGTTGTTGTCCGACTGCGAGGTGTCCCACAGCCAGATCAGCAGACCGGGCTGGTAGGGGTAGTGCTCCACCCAGCCGGGCTTGGTGTTCGAGAAGCCGAAGTTGTACGGGCCGGTCTTGAGGGTCCGGTCGTACGAGACGTACTGGCGGTTCTCGGCGATGTAGTACTGGGCGTACTCGTTGGTGAACTTGCCGGTGATCCGCGAGAAGCCGTTGGCGGTCCAGCCGTTGTCACCGTTCTCGGCGCCGTCGGTGAAGACCGGGGTGCCGTTGGCGGTGATGGCGATCTCGTCCAGGGCCAGGCCCTTGAGGTGCAGACCGCCGTCGGTGGTGTAGTGGAAGCGGACCTTGACGGCCTTGCCGGCGTAGGCGTCCAGCGGGAAGGACAGGTCGCCCCACTTGTTGCCCGAGGAGCCGGACAGACCGGCCTTCTCCGCGGCGTTCTTCGGGATGGCGACACCGTTGAAGGTGCCGTCCAGGGCGGTCCAGTTGGCCCCGCCGTCGGTGGAGACCTCGGCGTAGCCGTAGTCGAAGTCCTGCTCGATGTCGTACCAGGCCTTGGCCGTCAGCGCGGCCGAGGTCTTGCCGGTCAGGTCGACGTCACGGGTCAGCGAGACGTTGAGGTCGTCCGCGCTGCCGCTCCACCACTCGTTGGCACCCGCGAACGGGGTGTTGATCTCGGTGGTGACGGCCTTCTTCGGCAGGTCGACGACCAGGGCCTGCGGCAGCTTGGTGTTGTACTCCGCCGGGCCGATGTGGTGGGTCGACTCGACGCCGGCCTTGGCCTTCTCGACCTTCAGCCAGCCGAGCTGGAGCTTGCTCCAGGCGTCGAGGTCGTTCGGCATGTCGCCGATCGAGTTCTTGCCCTCGCCCAGCCAGGAGCCGGAGGACATCAGCGACCAGAAGCCGACCGAGTTGTCGATCCCGCTGCCGGAGGTGTCGTAGAGGTCCGGCAGACCGAGGTCGTGGCCGTACTCGTGGGCGAAGACACCGAGGCCGCCGTTCTCCGGCTGCATGGTGTAGTCGCCGATCCAGATGCCGGTGCCGCCGACCGGGGTACCGCCGAGCTTGTTGTTGCTCGGGCCGGTCGAGCCCGCCTGGGTGCCGTAGACGTACGAGCGGTGGGCCCAGAGCGCGTCGGTGCCCTGCTTGCCGCCGCCCGCCGACTGGTCCTCACCGGCGTGCACGATCTGGAAGTGGTCGATGTAACCGTCGGGCTCGTTGAAGTTGCCGTCGTGGTCGAAGTCGTACCGGTCCCACTGGTCGTACTGCGCGATGGTCGCCTGGATCTGAGCGTCCGTCTGGCCCTTGGCCTTCTGGTCGGCGACCCAGGAGGTGATGCCGTCGCGGATCAGGTCCTGCGCGTTGGCGCAGACGTGCTGGCCGCAGTAGTCGGACCCGTAGCGGGCCTCGTTCCACGGCACCTTGACCCAGTCGGTGACCTGGCCGTCGACCGAGTAGCGGCCCGAGGACTGCTTCTCGTAGTACGTCTTCAGCGAGTCCTGGGTCTTGCTGAAGTACAGGTCCTGGAAGTGCTGCTGGTTGTAGTCGGCCTGCCAGGCGGTCGAGTTGTTGGTGGCAGCGTCCGGCTTCTCGATCTGGTTGCGCTGCGGGCCGGGGGTGCCGCCGTACTTCAGCTTGCCGTCCGGCGTCTTGGTGGTGTTGTCCACCTGGTCGCTGAACTCGACCAGGATGGTGAAGATCTTGTCCGTCCGCTCACGCGAGAGCTCGACGTACTTGTCCTTGCCCAGCTTGATGCTGGAGCCACCACCGTGCTGCTCGACCTTGGCGGTGCCGGCGATGAGCTGCTCGGTGGCAGCCTTCTGCTCGGCCTCGACCTTCTCGGTCAGCGGGCCCGGGATGTTGTGATCAGTGCTGGTCTGGACGGCCTCGGCCGGGTCCTGCGGCACGGGGGCGGAGCCGGCGGCGACGGCCGTGCTCGGCAGAAGCCCCGCGCCGAGCGCGGCTATTACCGCCGCGGCCGAGGCGACCGCAGCGGCTTTCCTGGTCATCTTCAACGTTGTGACGTCCTCCCCAAACCGGTCCGGCTCTTGGCCTTCCGGTAAACCAATGAAAGACAGGTGGAGGTCATTTGATCCAAGCGTGGACGGAAAAGATAGACCTTGACCGTGACATGGCCACAGCGCTATGCTCCGCAACTTCGTATCAGCTGACGCTCCGTCAACAACATTGCCATTAAAGATGACCGCATGATCGATCGCACCCGCACCGGCCCCCGGTCAGGCCCCCCGCCTGCGCGTTCGTGGGCCGGATCACACGTTCGACAGGGACACGGAAAACGGTTTGGGCCCCCGGCGCGAACGCCGGGGGCCCAAACCGTTGCTGTTATCTGTTAAATGTTGCTACTTCGTCAGGTCGGGACCCGGCGAGGCGACGGCGGCCGGAGTGTCCGCGACCGCGGTCTTCTCCTCGCCGCGGAAGGTGAACTTCGCTTCCTTGCCCTCGCCCTCGACACCGACGACCACGATGTGGCCGGCCCGCAGCTCGCCGAAGAGGATCTTCTCGGAGAGGTGGTCCTCGATCTCGCGCTGGATGGTGCGGCGCAGCGGACGGGCACCGAGCAGCGGGTCGTAGCCCCGCTTGGCCAGCAGCTTCTTGGCCTCGATGCTGAGCTCCAGGCCCATGTCCTTGTCCTTGAGCCGCGAGTCCACCTTGTCGACCATCAGGTCGACGATCTGGATGATGTCCTCTTCGGACAGCTGGTGGAAGACGACGATGTCGTCGACGCGGTTCAGGAACTCGGGGCGGAAGTGCTGCTTGAGCTCCTCGCCGACCTTGGCCTTCATCCGGTCGTACCCGGTCTGGGCGTCGCCCGTGGCCGCGAAGCCCAGGTTGAAGCCCTTCGAGATGTCCCGGGTGCCGAGGTTGGTCGTCATGATGATGACGGTGTTCTTGAAGTCGACCACGCGGCCCTGGGAGTCGGTCAGGCGACCGTCCTCCAGGATCTGCAGCAGCGAGTTGAAGATGTCCGGGTGGGCCTTCTCGACCTCGTCGAAGAGGACGACGGAGAACGGCTTGCGGCGCACCTTCTCGGTCAGCTGGCCGCCCTCCTCGTAGCCCACGTAGCCGGGGGGCGAACCGAAGAGCCGGGAGACGGTGTGCTTCTCCGAGAACTCGGACATGTCGAGCGAGATCAGCGCGTCCTCGTCGCCGAAGAGGAACTCGGCGAGCGTCTTGGACAGCTCGGTCTTACCGACGCCGGACGGGCCGGCGAAGATGAACGAGCCGCCGGGGCGCTTCGGGTCCTTGAGGCCCGCACGGGTGCGCCGGATGGCCTGGGAGAGCGCCTTGATGGCGTCCTTCTGGCCGATGACGCGCTTGTGCAGCTCGTCCTCCATGCGCAGCAGCCGGGAGGACTCCTCCTCGGTCAGCTTGAAGACCGGGATGCCGGTGGCGGTGGCCAGGACCTCGGCGATGAGCTCCTCGTCCACCTCCGCGACGACGTCCATGTCGCCGGCCTTCCACTCCTTCTCGCGCTTGGCCTTGGCCTGGAGGAGCTGCTTCTCGTCGTCGCGCAGGGACGCGGCCTTCTCGAAGTCCTGCGCGTCGATCGCGCTCTCCTTCTCGCGGCGCACGTCGGCGATCTTCTCGTCGAACTCGCGCAGGTCCGGCGGCGCGGTCATCCGGCGGATGCGCATCCGGGAGCCGGCCTCGTCGATCAGGTCGATGGCCTTGTCCGGCAGGAAGCGGTCCGAGATGTACCGGTCGGCCAGGGTGGCGGCGGCGACCAGGGCGGAGTCCGTGATGGAGACCCGGTGGTGGGCCTCGTAGCGGTCGCGCAGACCCTTGAGGATCTCGATGGTGTGCGGCAGCGACGGCTCGGCGACCTGGATCGGCTGGAAGCGGCGCTCCAGCGCGGCGTCCTTCTCCAGGTGCTTGCGGTACTCGTCGAGCGTGGTCGCGCCGATGGTCTGCAGCTCGCCCCGCGCCAGCATCGGCTTGAGGATCGAGGCGGCGTCGATGGCGCCCTCGGCGGCGCCCGCGCCGACCAGGGTGTGCAGCTCGTCGATGAACAGGATGATGTCGCCGCGGGTGCGGATCTCCTTGAGGACCTTCTTCAGGCGCTCCTCGAAGTCACCGCGGTAGCGGGAGCCGGCGACCAGGGCGCCGAGGTCCAGCGTGTAGAGCTGCTTGTCCTTGAGCGTCTCCGGGACCTCGCCCTTGACGATCGCCTGGGCCAGGCCCTCGACCACGGCGGTCTTGCCGACGCCGGGCTCACCGATCAGGACCGGGTTGTTCTTGGTGCGGCGGGACAGCACCTGCATGACCCGCTCGATCTCCTTCTCGCGCCCGATGACCGGGTCGAGCTTGGCCTCGCGGGCGGCCTGGGTGAGGTTGCGGCCGAACTGGTCCAGGACCAGCGAGGTCGACGGGGTGCCCTCGGCGGGCCCGCCGGCCGTGGCCGACTCCTTGCTGCCGGGGGTCTGGTAACCGGAGAGCAGCTGGATGACCTGCTGCCGCACCCGGTTGAGGTCGGCGCCGAGCTTCACCAGGACCTGGGCGGCGACGCCCTCGCCCTCGCGGATCAGGCCGAGCAGGATGTGCTCGGTGCCGATGTAGTTGTGGCCGAGCTGCAGGGCCTCCCGGAGCGACAGCTCCAGGACCTTCTTCGCCCGGGGGGTGAAGGGAATGTGACCGGACGGGGCCTGCTGGCCCTGGCCGATGATCTCCTCGACCTGCTGGCGAACGGCCTCAAGAGAAATCCCGAGGCTCTCCAGGGCCTTAGCGGCGACACCCTCACCCTCGTGGATCAGACCCAGGAGGATGTGCTCGGTGCCGATGTAGTTGTGGTTGAGCATCCGGGCTTCTTCCTGAGCCAGGACGACAACCCGCCGCGCGCGGTCGGTGAACCTCTCGAACATCGTTTATCGCTCCTCAGAGCGGTCGGGCAGTTCGGGGTCCGTCCCCGCCCTGTCCTTCCGCATGCTAGTCCCGCTCAGCGGCGCGGCCCACGGATTCACTCCCTGGTAGGGGAGCGACATGCTGCGCGACCAGCCGACACCAATCCCAACCTGATGTTGGGAGACGGTGTTCCCACAGGCGGGCCGGATGCACCGGATACCGCTACGCCATCGGCGAACAACACCCGCCGCAGCGCAGCCGGCGGGCGTCCGTCTGGTCGCGCGTACTGCCCCGGACGGGGTCGCGGACCCCGTCCACCTGCATTCATACCCGGTATCGGGGCGGTTCTCGCGCAGTTTCCGCGGTGGCGGTGTTCGCCTGGCGAGAAGTCGCCCGGTGGTGACGGCGCTTCAGCCCCGGCAGTCACGGGCGGTACGCCATACCGGTGGTGTCCGCGTTACCGCTTTCGCCCCTACAGCGTTGCACAGGCCGTGATTGTTCCGCCGCCCGCGCCCGCGCCCGCGCCGCGGTCCGGACCGGCGACGGGACCGGTGCCCGGCGTACTGCCCGATCGGGCAGCCGTCCCCGCGTCCGTACACGCGCCGGCCCACGCGCCCGCCCCCGGGGGCGGCGCCGGAGCGGCCGCTGCCCGGGCGTGCGCCGCGGGGCGCGGAGGATTGCCCTCCGCGCCCCGCGCGTGTGCCGTGGACGCCTCGCGCGGCCTCCGGGACCCCGCACCCGTCCGGGCGGCCGGGCGCCGCCCGGGTCAGGCCGCGTTGGCCTTCTCGTAGGCCTCGCGCACGTTGCTCGGAACGCGGCCCCGGTCGTTGACGTCCATGCCCTGGTCCTTGGCCCACGCGCGGATCTTGGCGGTGTCCGGGACGCTGCCGGACGGCCGCGGGGCCGAACCGCGGCCCGGGCGGCGGGCGGCGGCCAGCCGGCCGCTCTGCTTGCGACCCTTCTCGACGTACGGCGCCAGCAGACCGCGGAGCTTGTCCGCGTTGGCGCTCTTCAGGTCGATCTCGTAGGCAACGCCGTCGAGCGCGAACGTGACCGTTTCGTCCGCCGACCCGCCGTCGAGATCGTCTTCAAGAATGACCTGCACCCTCTGTGCCACGGGCTTCCCTTTCCGCTAAACGACCCATTGCCTAAGGAAAGGAAAGCGCCTTTCTGCGGAAAACACAAACCCCTGGCCGTCCGGGAGCGGCTCAGAGGTGCAGCAGCATGCGCGAGTTGCCCAGCGTGTTGGGCTTCACGCGCTCCAGGTCGAGGAACTCCGCGACACCTTCATCGTACGAGCGGAGAAGTTCTTCATAGACGTCCGTAGCGATCGCCGCCGGGTCTGTCGTACCATCGTCGGTTTCCTGGAGCTCGCCGATCTCGACGAAACCGTGTTTCGCGAAGAACGGAACCTCGAACGTCAGGCAGAAAATCCGACGGACGCCGAGCCAGCGGGCGGTCTGCAGCAGCTTCTCCAGCAGCAGGTGTCCGACGCCGTGGCCCCGGCAGGAGGGGTCGACCGCGAGCGTGCGGACCTCGGCGAGGTCCTCCCACATCACGTGCAGGGCGCCGCAGGCCACCACGGACCCGGTGTCGTCGCGTTCCGCCACCCAGAACTCCTGGACGGATTCGAACAGAGTGACGGTGGGCTTGTCGAGCAGAATGCCGTCGCGCGAGTAGGCGTCGATGAGCCTGCGTACTGCCCGCACGTCCGTGGTCCGCGCCCGGCGGATGGTGACCTCCATGGCGGGACGTTATCGTGCCGGCCCCGGTGCGGTCTCCCCGGTATCGGGGCCCGACCCCGCGGAATCCGGGCCCACCGGATCGGGCGGGAACAGTGCCGCGACCCGCAACGCGTCGCGGAGTGCCTCGCGTTGCTCCGGTGACATCAGGCCGAAGAAGTGCACCAGGGCCGCGGCGGGATTGTCACTGGTGGCCCAGGCGTCGTTCATGAGGGCGGCGGTGTACGCCTCGCGGGACGAGACCGGTTCATATCGATAGGCCCGCCCGGCCCGCTCGCGGCGGAGCCAGCCCTTTCTGTGGAGCTTGTCCAGGACCGTCATCACCGTGGTGTAGGCGATTTCGCGTTCCGACCGCAGATCCAGGAGAACCTCGCGAACCGTGACCGGTCGGTTCCACTGCCACACCCGGGTCATGATGGCGTTCTCAAGTTCGCCGAGTTGCCGGACCATAGTGCGGCCAGGATAGGGAGTGAATGGGGCAAATCTTGTGAAGTGCCGCCAAACCGGCGCGCCGCCACCCCCGGAATCGGGAATGGCGGCGCGGCGTGCCGTCGGCGGGCGTCAGTCGGCCACGTCCTCCTTGGCCTTCTGGGCCCCGCCCTGGCTGCGGATGATGGCCCGCACCAGGAAGCCGAAGCCGATCGCCATGACCAGCGGCGGGACGATAGCGCTGACGTAGTCCATCAGGTCACTCCTCCTCGGTCTTCTCCGCCGCGGTGGCGGCGGACGCCTTGGGTTCCGGCTTCACCAGCGGGAAGAGCACGGTCTCCCGGATGTTCTTGCCGGTGAGCAGCATGATCAGGCGGTCCACGCCGAGACCGAGGCCGCCGGTCGGCGGCATCGCGTACTCCAGGGCCCGCAGGAAGTCCTCGTCGACCTGCATCGCCTCGACGTCGCCGCCGGCCGCGAGCAGGGACTGCGCGGTGAGGCGGGCGCGCTGCTCGACCGGGTCGATCAGCTCGGAGTAGGCGGTGCCGATCTCGGTGCCGAAGATCACCAGGTCCCACTTCTCGGCCACGCCCGGGACGGAGCGGTGCTGCCGGGTGAGCGGCGAGACCTCGGTCGGGTAGTCCTTGATGAAGGTCGGCCGGACGGCGTTCTCCTCCAGCAGGCGCTCGACCATCTCCAGCACGATCTGGCCGTGGCCCCACTCCTTCTCGAAGGGGATGCCGTGCTCGGCCGCCAGCTTGCGGAGCTCCTCGACGGAGGTCTCCGGGGTGACCTCGGCGCCGAGCCGGGCGGAGATGCCCGGGTAGACGCCGACCTCCTCCCACGGCTCGGCCAGGTCGATCTCGTGCTCCACGCCGTGCGGGTCCAGGCCCCGGATCACCGTGGTGCCCAGCGCGTCCCGGGCGGCGTTGACGATGGTGGCCCGGATCAGCTCGGCCTGGGTGTCGTAGTCGCCGTAGGCCTCGTACGACTCCAGCGAGGTGAACTCGGGGTTGTGGGTGGAGTCCGCGCCCTCGTTGCGGAAGTTGCGGTTGATCTCGAAGACCTTCTCCGCGCCGCCGACCACCAGCCGCTTGAGGTACAGCTCGGGAGCGATCCGCATGTAGAGGTCGATGTCGTACGCGTTGATGTGCGTCTTGAACGGACGCGCGTTGGCGCCGCCGTGCACCGGCTGCAGCATCGGGGTCTCGACCTCGATGTAGCCGCGCTCCTCGTAGGTGCGGCGGATCGACCGGACCACCTTGGACCGCAGGTGCAGGATCTCGCGGGCCTCGGGGTTGACGATCAGGTCGACGTACCGCTGGCGGACCCGGGCCTCGGGGTCGGTCAGGCCCTTGTGCTTGTCCGGCAGCGGGCGCAGGCACTTGGCGGTGAGCTCCCAGCGGTCCACCATCACCGACAGCTCGCCGCGGCGGGAGGTGATCACCTCGCCCTCGACGCCGACCTGGTCGCCGAGGTCGATGTCGGTCTTCCAGGCGGCCAGCCGCTCCTCGCCGAGCTTGTCCAGGGAGAGCATCACCTGGAGGTCGCCGGAGCCGTCGCGCAGGGTGGCGAAGCAGAGCTTGCCGCCGGTGCGGGAGAGGATCACCCGGCCGGTGATGCCGGCCCGCTCGCCGGTCGCGGTGTCCGGGGCGAGGTCCGGGTGCTTCTCCCGGAGGTCGGCGATGGTGCTGGTGCGGGGGAAGCCGACCGGGTACGGGTCGATGCCGGCGGCCCGGAGCCGGTCCAGCTTCTCGCGCCGGACGCGCATCTGCTCCGGAAGGTCGTCGGTCGCGGGGATTGGGCTCTGATCGCTCACCCCACCAGGGTAGCCAGCCCGGGACGGTGCTCCGCCACGGGATTGCCGTGCCGCGCGGGGCCGGACGGACCGCGGGTGCCCCGCCGCCCGGTCCCGCGCGGCCGCCGCGACGCCGGTGGCGGTGGCCGGGGCGCTCCCGCAGCGGCGCGGCACCGTCGGCACGTGGACGGGGGAGGCGCGCCGAAGCGGCCTCCCCCGGGGTGCGGCGGCGGTCGGTCAGCCGGTGCCGGTGGCCAGCTCCAGGTCCTCCAGGTCCTCCGGCGCGGGCGGCTGGGCGGCGTGGTCCGGGTGGGCCGGGGGCTTGGGACGGCGGCCGAACAGCTCGGCCGGGGTGGGCATCCGGTGCGGCCGGGGGGCCTGCTGGCCCTGGGGGCTCCGCTGGGCGCCCTTGCGGGCGGCGGGCTGCTCGGCGGCGGGCTCGGTGCTGCTCATCGGGATCCGTCCTCCAAGAGGGGTGGGGAGACTGCTCGGGGGTGCGGCGGGGCTCGGTACGGCGACGAGGTGGCGCTGGCCGGTGGTGAGGGCGAGCCGTTCGCGGACGGCGGCCTCGGCCAGTGCGTGGCAGCGCCCGGCCAGCCGCGAGCGGCGGGACCGCTCGTGCTGGCCGCACGGCTGGCGGGTCAGCCCGCGGAGGGCGGTGAGGTCCTCCGGCCCGGGGAGGTAGCCGTCGGTCACCGCCTCCTCCAGCCGTTCCAGGTAGCCCCCGGCGCTGCCGGGCAGGGCCGCCCGGTAGCGGCCGAGGTCGGCGAGGAGGAAGGCGCGCAGTCGGCCGCCTTCCTGGACGGCCTCGTCGATCGCCTCGGTCAGGCGCAGCGCGTCCTGGACGTCCTCCGCCCACAGTTCGGCGCCCGCTCCGGGGAACGGCGTCCGGTCGGGCCCCTGGAGGTGGACGGGGACGGCGGGGTGCAGGGCTTGGGCGAGGGCGCGGCGCAGCACGCGGACTTCGTCGGCGCTGAAGGCCATGCCGCCGCGCGATCCGTGTGGCGTAGGCATGGGCTGACACTACGTGAGGAATATCCGATTTGTCGGTAGTGTCGCGCCGATCCCCCACGTTTGGCCCGCGAGGAGCTCGCCGGGGCCCCCGGTGGCCCCCGCGAACGGCTCCGGCGGCCGTCCGGGGGGTGTCCGCGGGGTCTCCGCGGGGCCGTCCGTTCAGCGGCGCAGTGCCTCCGCGGGCTGGATCCGGGCGGCCCGCCAGGCCGGGTAGACCCCGGCCAGCAGCCCGGTGAGCAGGCCGATCACCGGCGCGGCCGCCACCGTCACCGGGTCGACCACCGGCGTCCAGTCGCGGGCCACCGCCACCCCGAGCACCGTGAGCACCCCCAGCGAGGTGCCCACCAGGCCGCCGATCAGCCCGAGCGACGCCGACTCGGAGAGGAACTGCCCGGTGATGTGGCGGCCCCGGGCGCCCAGCGCCCGCCGCAGCCCGATCTCACCGGTCCGCTCCAGGACGGCGACCAGGGTGGTGTTGGCGATCCCGACCGCGCCGATCACCAGGCAGATGCCGGCCAGCAGCAGGAAGAGCTGGTCGAGGTCGGAGGTCACGCCGGAGCGGAGCGTGCGCGGGTCCGGCGGCGGGACGGGCTTGAAGTACTCGGGATGGGTCGGGTCCAGCGCGAGCGGGACCTCGTCGGCGATCTGCCGGGCGGCGCCGATCCTGGTCGAGATGATCATCTTCGCCCGGTCCCGGTCCGGCTCGCCCCAGAGCCGGGCGGCGGCCCCGCGCGGCACGGTGACCGAGAGCAGCAGGTCCGCCTTGCGCTTCACGTCGTCCACGATCCCGATCACCGTGAACGGCCTGTCGTCCAGGAAGACCGCCGGCTGGGTGTCCAGCGTGGTGATGCCCAGCCGGGCCGCCAGGGCCGCGCCGATCACCGCCACCTGCCGGCCGGTGGAGTCGTGCCAGCTGTCGAAGGTGCGGCCCTGCAGCAGGTGCGGCTCGGCCGCGGCGAGCACCCCGGCCGAGGCGGCCACCACCGACACCTGCTCGCCGCCCGCCTGCCGGCCCACCGGCGCGGCCCGGACCGTTCCGCCGGCCCGGCTCACCGGCCAGTAGACCCCGGCCGCCTCGACCCCGTTCAGCCGCTGGATCCGGGCGTCGGCGTCGGCCGGGAACGCGAGCTTCACCAGCTCCGGCCTGGCGCCCCCGGTGTCCTCGACGCTCACCTCGGTCGCGCTCAGCACGCTGAACCGGGAGTCGATCTGCGAGGAGGCGGTGGCGGTCAGCCCGAGGACGGCCACGAAGGCGCCCACCCCGAGGACGGTGCCGAGACCGGTCAGCGCGGAGCGGGCCGGCCGCTGGAGCACCCCGGCCAGCGCCTCGGCGAGCAGGTCGCGCAGCGGCAGCCGGGACGGCTCGACCACGCGGGGACGGCGGCGGGGCGGCCTCATGCCGCGACCACCTCCCGCAGGACGCCGTCCCGGATCGCCACCGTCCGCCGGCCGCGGGCGGCCACCTGCGGGTCGTGGGTGATCAGCAGGACGGTCAGGCCCTGGCCGTGCAGCTCGTCCAGCAGGGCGAGGATCGACTCGGCGGTGGCGGTGTCCAGGTTGCCGGTCGGCTCGTCGCAGAGCAGCAGGGAGGGCCGGCCGACCAGCGCCCGGGCGATCGCCACGCGCTGGCGCTCACCGCCGGAGAGCCTGGTCGGCAGCGCGTCCAGCCGGTGGCCGAGGCCGACCCGGACCAGCGCCGCCCTCGCCCGCTCGCGCCGCTCGGCCGCGCCGCGCAGGCCCCGGGACGGCGTGTAGAGCATCGCGAGGGCGACGTTCTCGGCCGCCGAACGGTGCGGCAGCAGGTGGAAGGACTGGAAGACGAAGCCGATCCGGCGCCCGCGCAGCGCCGTCCGGTCGCCGTCCGGGAGGGTGCCGGTGTCGATCCCGTCCAGCAGGTAGCGGCCACTGGTCGGGGAGTCCAGCAGTCCGGCGATGTTGAGGAAGGTCGACTTCCCGGAGCCGGACGGGCCGGTCACGGTGACGTACTCGCCGGGGCGGACGACCAGGTCGCAGGGCTTGAACGCGGCCACCGGCGGCGGACCCGGGTAGGTCAGCCCGACCTGGCGGAACTCGATGACGGGGGAGGTCACCCGGCACCCACCCGGCCGGTGGCGTCCTTGACGCCGACGATCACCCGGGCGCCCGGTTCCAGCGAGCCCCCGGCCAGCGGCCGGACCTCCGCGCTGCCGCCGCCGACCGTGCCCGGGGTCACCTCCACCCGGCGGCGCCGCCCGTTCTCGTACACCGTCACCACCGTCCTGCCGTCCGCCGTCGCGGAGACCGCCGACAGCGGGACGACCAGCACCGGCCCGGCCGAGGAGGCCGCCTGGACGGTCAGCCGGACGTCCTGGCCGGCCAGCCGCGGATCCAGCGGGGCGTCCGGCTCGACCACCAGCTGGTAGCCGCCCGGGCTGCCGCCCTGGACGCCGGCCGCGTTCTGCCCGGCCGTGCCCGGGGCGCCGCCGGCCGGGGCGCCGGCAGGCTGGCCGTCACCGGGGGAGTCGGCCACCGCGGAGACCTTGGCGGCGGCCTTGGTGCCGGTCAGCTCGGAGAGGATCTCCACCGCCTGGCCCGGGTGGACCAGTCCCTTGTCGGAGATGCCCAGACTGCCCTTGACCACCAGCGCGCCGGCCGAGACGGTCAGCACCCTGCCGGTGACCTCGCCGCCGATCCGGCCGGTGACGGAGTCGACCCGGGCCGGGAAGCCGGAGAGGAAGAGCAGTTCGGCCGCCGGGACCATCGGGCCGGTCGCGGACTTCACCTCCGTGACCTTCCGGCGCAGCTTGGCCACGTCCTCGGTGGCCCGGTTCACCTGCTTCTGCGCGGTGTCGACCGCGGCGCGGGCCGCGTCCACCGGGGTCTCGCCGGCCGGGGCGCCGCTCCCGGCGGCGGTGCCGGGCACCTCCGGACGGCCGGCGGCGGACGGGGCGGCGGACGGAGCGGCCGCGGACGGGTCGGCGGACGGGGTGGCGGTGGCCTGCTGCCGGGCCTGCTGCTGAGCGAGGGCCTGGGCGGCCTGCGCGTCGTCGAACCGCTTCCTCGCCGCCTTCAGCGCGTCCTTCGCGTCCGCCAGCGCCCGCTCGCCGCCGGTCACCGCGTCCTGGGCGGCGGTCAGCTGGGCGTCGCCGTCCGCCGACGCGGGCAGCGGGTCGTAGCCGCGCGCCGCGTAGAAGGCCTGGACCGCCGCCTTGGTGGCCGCGCCGAACGCGGCCTCCTCGTCCCCGTCGGAGCCGAACCCCAGCTCCTTGAGCGCCTGCCGCAGCTGCTTCACGTCCTGGCCGGTGGCCCCCGGCTTGAGGTCCCGGTAGACGGGCAGGTCGCCCTTCAGCGCGAACACCGGGCGCCCCGCCACCTCCAGCACCGACTGCCCGGCCTGCACCTGGTCGCCGGCCTTCACCGGCAGCTTGGTCACCACCGGCTTCCCCGCGCCGGTCCCGCCGCCCCCGGCCGGGGCCACGTCCACCGCCTGCCCGGCGCTCACCTGGCCCCGGACCACCACCGAGTCGGTCAGCACCCGATTCTCCACGGCGGCCGTCAGCACGTCGGGCGGCGGCGGTTCGCTCTCCGCCGCCGCCTGCGCCGGCGACTTGATCACCGTCGAGGCCGCCAGCCCGCCCCCGGCGAGCGCCACCGCCGCCGTCACGACCGCCAGCAGCAACCGCCGCCGGCGCCGGATCCCCCGGTCGCCGGCCACCGTGTCGCCGGCCGCCCTGCCGTCGGCCGTCCCCGGTGTCACGTCCGACCCCTCGAACTCCACCACGCCCCACCCCGCTCCGGTCGGCTGAACCAACCATCCACATATACAGACCGGCTGACTCCCCGTCAGGCCGGTCCCTCAGTTCGCCCCGGCCACTTCCCGGGGTGCCGCCCGGGCGCTGCGCCGTTCGGCGCCGGCGGCCTCCGCCAGGACCTGGGCGTTCCGCCCGACCGGCCGCCGCCCCGCCTGCGAGCGCACCCGGAACCGCACCCCCGGTGGCCGGCCGAGCCGACGGCCTTCCCGGACTCCCGTCCGGGCCGCCCCCGGCCCGGATCGCACCTCAGGAGGCGAGGGCCTGGGCGGCGGCCCGGAGCCGGTCCTCGTTGTCCTTGCGGATCCGGGCGAGGGCCGGGGCGTTCTGCTCGATGAGCTGGGACTCGTACGCCGCCTCGACGGAGAACCAGACGCCGACCACGTTGGCCTGCTCCTTGCAGGCGACGTCGGCCACCGCCGTGTTGCGCTCGACGTCGGTGGGTGCGGCGGAGGCCCAGCGCGGGTCGTCCAGGACCTTGATCGGGTCCGGGTAGTCGAAGCCCCTGCCCTTCATGCAGTCGGACCAGGCCCTGAAGGTGCCGGTGACGCGGTCGTCGGTCTTCGACCTCCCGCGGGCGGAGGCGTCGATGTCCCGGGCGAGCTGGGCGTCGCCCCCGCCGCTGTTGGACGCGTCGGCGCCCAGCTTCTCCTTGGCCTCGCCGATGCAGCCGCCGTTCGGGACCTTCGAGCCGTTGTAGTCCTGCCCGCCGGGACCGGTTTTGCCGCCGGCGTCCGCGGTGCCGCTCAGCACCATGTTCGCGGCACCGGACAGCTGGGGCTGGGCGGGGGGCGGGACCGGCCGGTCGCCCTCCTCGGCGTGGTAGCCGTAGGCCTGCGCCGTCGCGGCGTCCGACTCCAGGTACCGCCGGTCGGTGCGGCTCCGGGGCCGGTTGCCGGAGGGGATCTGCGGCTGCGCCCGGTAGTCGATGCCGAACCGGGCCATGCAGCGGCTCAGCAGCACGGCGTGGGCCCGCTCCAGCTGGTCGCGCTGCTCGTAGCTCAGCAGGTACGGGTCGATCGGCAGCGACCGGTCGGCCGCCGTGGTGATCTTCGGCGTCGAGGAGACGGCCGGGGCGGCGGCGGGTGTCGCTCCGTCACCGCCCCCGCCGGGTGGGCCGCCGGTGCAGGCGGTGGCGAGCAGCAGTGCGGCCCCCGCGAGGAGCAGCCTCGTCGGGGGCGGGACGGCCGGGCGGGACGGGGTCATGGCGTGGTACCGGTCTCCAGGAGTCGGGAGGTTCCGGCCGGCCGCGGGGCGCCCCGCGGCCGGCCGGAGCGGGTCAGCCGGTGAACTTGCCTGCGGCGTTGTTGTCGTGGGTGACCGTCAGGTCCGCGTCGCCGTAGGCGGCGATCCAGTCGACCCGGCCGCTGCCGCCGCCCGCGCTGAACTCGTACACGGTGAAGGACGAGTACGGGTGCCAGTTGTCGACGTAGGCGGCGTGGTTCTTGACGTTCACCCCGGCTCCGCTGCTGCCGAAGGCACCGGGGCCGAACTTGTAGGGAACCTGGTTCGCCGGGGTGTAGTTGGGGATGTCGTAGGTCTGCTCGAAGTAGGCGCCGTAGCCGTGCGAGCTGGAGTTGTAGTACAGGCAGGCGCTGTACCTGTGGCAGTCGATGGACGTCGCGGAGGCCTGCGGGGCGGCCGCCAGACCGGCGCCCGCGACGGCGAGCGCGACCGCGCCCGCGGCGGTGGTTCGCTTGAGCTTCATCGGAAGATTCCTTCGGACCGCCCGTCGGCGTCGCGCCGACGGGACCGCGAAGGAGAGGAGCGCACCTGCTCCCCCCCAAGAGCTGCCGGGGAAGTGCGCGAAGAACCCCCGGCTGCCTTGAATCTAGGTGATCGTTCGAGTCACGACCATTGTCCGCAAGGACAGTCCGACAGCCGGTGGAAGAGCGCGACCATGGCCAGGCGCAGTCGCGAGTCCACCCCGAGGCGGTCCATCAGGGCGGCGACGTGGGCCTTGACGGTGCGCTCGGTGATTCCCAGGCGGTCGGCGACCTCGCGGTTGGAGAGGTCCAGGACGAGTAGCCGGAGGACCTCCTCCTGGCGCCCGCTCAGACTGCCGATCCGGGACGCCGACGTGCGGAGGTCGTCCAGAACCGTGTCGATGGCCGTGCCTGATCCATGCATCTTCCCCCCAGAGCGTGCGGTCCCTCCGGTCGGGAGGGACGGGTGCCCGGGGCCCCGTGGCGTGAAAATTAGCACGGGGTGCCGCGCCCCGTGCCCCTGCGTGCACGGTGGCTCTGGGTGGCGGCGGGTGAACCGTGGGTGAATGTCCCCTTCGTTCACGTGTGACGTCCGTCACAGTGCCGCCGCGCGGCGACGGCGCGCCCGGAGGTCCGGACGCGCCGTCAGGTGCGGTGCGGGGGTGGGGGGTTCGCGACGGTCAGGCGGCCGGGCGGTTGCGTTCGAAGACGAGCCGGAGGCCGATCAGGGTCAGCCAGGGCTCGTGGACGTCGATCGAGCCGGCCTCGCCGAGGACCAGGGGGGCCAGGCCGCCGGTGGCGATCACCTGGACGTCGTCCGGGTCCTTGGAGAGCTCCCGGGCCATCCGGTCGACCAGGCCGTCGACCTGGCCGGCGAAGCCGTAGAGGATGCCGGACTGCATGCCCTCGACGGTGTTCTTGCCGATCACGTTGCGCGGGCGGGTCAGCTCGATCTTGCGGAGCAGGGCGCCGCGGTTGCCGAGCGCCTCGACCGAGATCTCGATGCCGGGGGCGATCGCACCGCCGACGTAGTCGCCGCGGGCGTTGACCGCGTCGAAGGTGGTGGCGGTGCCGAAGTCGACCACGATGCACGGGCCGCCGTAGAGGTGGTTGGCGGCCAGCGCGTTGACGATCCGGTCGGCGCCGACCTCCTTGGGGTTGTCCATCAGGACGTGCACCCCCGTCTTCACCCCCGGCTCCACGATCACCGCGGGGACGTCGCCGTAGTACCGGCGCGTCACCTCGCGGAACTCGTGGAGCACGGAGGGGACGGACGAGCAGATCGCCAGGCCCTCGACCGTCGCGTCGGCGATCGCCGTGTGCGAGCCCATCAGCCCGTGCAGCAGCACCGCCAGCTCGTCGGCCGAACGGCGCGGATCGGTGGAGATCCGCCAGGTCTCGACCACTTCCTCGCCGCCGAACAGGCCGAGGGTGGTCTGGGTGTTGCCGACGTCGATGGTGAGCAGCATGGGGTGCTTTCTGCGTCGAGGATCAGCGGACGGGCGGATCAGGGGCCGAGCAGATCAGGGGCCGGGCAGATCACGGGGCGGTCGGAGCGGCGGGCGGGTCAGGCGCGCAGGTCCAGTCCGATGTCCAGGATCGGGGAGGAGTGGGTGAGCGCCCCCACCGCCAGGTAGTCGACACCAGTCTGGGCGACCTCGCGCGCGGTGGCCAGGGTCAGTCCGCCGGACGCCTCCAGCCGGGCCCGGCCCGCCACCAGCGCGACGGCCTCGGTCAGCTGGGCGACGGTGAAGTTGTCCAGCAGGATCAGGTCCGCCCCGGCGTCCAGCACCGGCGGGATCTGCTCCAGGGTGTCGACCTCGACCTCGACCGGCAGCTCGGGGTAGGCGGCCCGGACGGCCAGGAAGGCCTCGGCGACGCCGCCGGCCGCGATCACGTGGTTGTCCTTGACCAGGGCCGCGTCGGAGAGCGCCATCCGGTGGTTGGCGCCGCCGCCGCAGCGGACCGCGAACTTCTCCAGCGCGCGCAGGCCCGGGGTGGTCTTGCGGGTGTCGCGGACCACCGCTCCGGTGCCCTCCAGGACGTCCGACCAGGCCCGGGTGGCGGTCGCGATGCCGGACAGGTGGCAGAGCAGGTTGAGCGCGCTGCGCTCGGCGGTCAGCAGGTCCCGGGTGCGGGAGCGGACCGAGAGCAGCACCTGGCCGGCCTCGACCCGGTCGCCGTCCTGGACGTGCCGCTCGACCTCGAACTCCTCCTCGCAGACCAGCGAGAGGACCGCCTCGGCGATCCGCAGGCCGGCCACCACGCCGGCCTGGCGCGCGGTGAAGTCGGCGGTGGCGACGGCGTCGGCCGGCACGGTGGCGACCGAGGTGACGTCCTCGCCGCCGGCGAGGTCCTCGGCCAGCGCGAGGGTGGCGATGTCCTCGACCTCGACCGGGTCCAGGCCGGCCTCCTCCAGCAGCTCGGCGAGCTGCGGGTCCAGGCCGGTCTCGTAGCCCTCGCCGTCCCCGCAGGCGCAGCCGTCGCCGCAGCCGTCGGCCATCGGGAGTTCCTCGTGCGTGTGGGTCGTGTCGGTCATGGTGTTACTGCTCCTCGGGGGTGCTGACAAGGTCGCCGGAGGTGGTGAGGGTGGTGATCAGGTGGCGTCGCCAGTGCGCGTCGTCCCGTTCCGGGAAGTCCTCGCGCCAGTGGCAGCCGCGGGTCTCGGCGCGCTGGGTGGCGGCGGTGACCAGGGCGCTGGCGACCAGGAGCAGGTTGGCGGCCTCCCAGGTCTCCACCCGGGGGTCGGCCGGCTTCTCCTCGGCGACGTGGGTGAGCGCCTGCTCGGCGAGCAGCGCCAGCCCGGCCGTGGTGGCGGCCATCGAGGAGGCCGAGCGCAGCACGCCCGCGCCGCGCGACATCAGCCGCTGGATCTCGGCGCGCGCCTCGGGGGCGGGCAGCGGCACCGGGCGGGCGGCCCGGGCCGCGGCCACGTCCACCGGCCGCTCGGTCAGGTCGCCGGCCGCGTGCCGCGCGGCCAGGTCGGCGGCGATCCGCTCGGCGAAGACCAGGCCCTCCAGCAGCGAGTTGGACGCGAGCCGGTTGGCCCCGTGCACGCCGGTGCAGGCGACCTCGCCGCAGGCGTACAGGCCGGGGACGGTGGTCCGGCCGTGCTCGTCGGTGCGGATGCCGCCGGAGGCGTAGTGCGCGGCCGGGGCGACCGGGATCGGCTCGGTGACCGGGTCGATGCCGTGCGCCCGGCAGGAGGCCAGGATGGTCGGGAACCGCTGCTCCCACATGGCGGCGCCGAAGTGCCGCCCGTCCAGGTACATGTGCTCGGTGCCGTGGAGCTGCATCTGCCGGGTGATGGCCTTGGCGACGATGTCGCGCGGGGCCAGTTCGGCCAGTTCGTGCCGTCCGAGCATGAACCGGGTGCCGGTGCCGTCGACCAGGTGGGCGCCCTCGCCGCGGACGGCCTCCGAGACCAGGGGCTGCTGGCCCTCGGCCTCCGGGCCGAGCCAGAGCACGGTCGGGTGGAACTGGACGAACTCCAGGTCGGTGACCTCGGCGCCGGCCCGCAGCGCGAGCGCCACGCCGTCGCCGGTGGAGACCGCCGGGTTGGTGGTGGCCGAGAAGACCTGGCCCATGCCGCCGGTGGCGAGCACCACCGCGCGGGCCAGGACGGCGCCGACGCCGTCCCGCTGGCCCTCGCCCATCACGTGCAGGGTGAGGCCGGCGGCGTGGCCGTCGGCGTCGGTGAGCAGGTCGAGGACGAGGGCGTGCTCGATCAGCTCGATGCCGGTGTCCTCGCGGACGGCGGTGACCAGGGCGCGCGATATCTCGGCGCCGGTGGCGTCCCCGCCGGCGTGGGCGATCCGGCGCCGGTGGTGGCCGCCCTCGCGGGTGAGCAGGATCTCGCCGTCCTCGCCCCGGTCGAACGCGGCGCCGACCGCGATCAGCCGGCGGACGGCGTCCGGGCCCTCGGTGACCAGGGTGCGGACGGCGTCCTCGTCGCAGAGGCCGGCGCCGGCCACCAGGGTGTCTTCGAGGTGCTGTTCGGGGGTGTCGCCCTCGCCCAGGGCGGCGGCTATGCCCCCCTGGGCCCAGCGGGTGGAGCCGTCGTCCAGCATCGCCTTGGTGACCACCAGGGCCCGCAGGCCGGCCTTGCGGGCGTTGAGGGCGACGGTGAGCCCGGCCACGCCGGAGCCGACCACCACGACGTCGGTCGTGGTGGTCCAGCCGGGCGCGGGGGCGACGAGGCGGTGCGTGGCGGACATGGCTTCAGTGGCTCCTTCAGCGCGCGGTCGGGGCCGCGCTGTTGCCGTCACCGTACGCTCCCCCGGCGGCGGGCGGGGCCGCCACCCGGTCGCCGCGGACCAGCCCGGTGCCCTCCCCGGCCTCGGCCGGGTCGCCGCCCAGACCGGTGACCCGGTTGCGGTCGTCGACGAAGACGACCCTGGGGACGTAGCCCTTGGCCTCGGCGGTGTCCATCTGCCCGTAGGCGATGAGGATGACCAGGTCACCGGGGTGGACGAGGCGGGCGGCGGCGCCGTTGATGCCGATCACGCCGGAGCCGCGCGGGCCGGCGATGGTGTAGGTCTCCAGCCGGGCGCCGTTGTTGATGTCGACGATGTGGACCAGCTCGCCCGGGAGCAGGTCGGCGGCGTCGAGCAGGTCCTCGTCCACCGTGACCGAGCCGACGTAGTGCAGGTCGGCCTGGGTCACGGTGGCCCGGTGGATCTTGGACTTGAGCATGGTGCGGAGCATGTGGTCACGCCTCCTGTGAGTGCATGCCTGAGGGTTTGCAGCTGCCGGACGATTCTGCGGGAAAGTCGCCGATCCGCCCAGGGGCGGACCGGGGGGAACCGTCTCAGCGGCAGATGACGTGGACGTTGTCGATCAGGCGGGTCGGGCCCACCTTCGCGGCGACGGCCAGCACCGCCTCGCCCTGGAAGTCGTCCGGCGCCTCGGTGAAGGAGAGCGGGTCGAGCAGGGCGAGGTAGTCGGGCTCGACGCCGTCGGCGGCGTCGAGCACGGCCGAGGCCGCCTCGCGCACGGCCTTCGGGCCCTGCGCGGCGACGTCGCGGCCGGCGAACAGCGCCTTGGAGAGGGCGAGCGCCTGCTCGCGCTCCCCGGCGGAGAGGAAGCGGTTGCGGGAGGACAGCGCCAGGCCGTCCTCCTCGCGGACGGTCGGCACGCCGACCACCTCGACGTCGAAGTCGAGGTCGGCCACCATCCGCCGGACGATCGCCAGCTGCTGGGCGTCCTTCTCGCCGAAGAACGCGAAGTCCGGGTCGGTGATGTGCAGCAGCTTGGCGACGACGGTCAGCATCCCGTCGAAGTGGCCGGGGCGGGTGGCGCCCTCGTAGCGCTCGCCCATCGGACCTGCGGTCAGCCGCACCTGCGGCTCGCCGTTCGGGTAGACCTCGTCGACGGACGGCGCGAAGACCACGTCGGCGCCGTTCGCCTCGGCGAGCTTCACGTCCTCGTCCAGGGTGCGCGGGTAGCGCTCCAGGTCCTCGCCGGCGCCGAACTGCAGCGGGTTGACGAAGACCGTGACGGCGACCCGGCCGTCCCGGCCGACCTGCCGGCGGGCGGCGCGGACGAGCGCGGCGTGGCCCTCGTGCAGGGCGCCCATGGTCATCACGACCGCGTTGTCGACCGGCTGCTCGTCCGGCCAGAACGCGGCCTCGAACTCGTCGACGGTGTGCGTGACCACGGCCCGGTGGACCTTGGGGGCGCGCTGGACCTTGCCCGGCTGCTTGCCGCGTGCCATTACTGGTTCTCCTCGTTCAGTACGTCCAGCAGCGACGCCGCCGACGCTTCGTCGATCGTCCCGTGCGCGAGTGCCCGCTGGGCGGTGGCGCGGGCCATCGCCCGGTACGCGGCCGGGATGTCCGGGGACACCGTACTGAGCTGCGCCAGGTGGCGCCGTACGGTGCCGGTGTCGCCCCTGGCGACCGGGCCGGTCAGGGCCGCGTCACCGGAGCGCAGGGAGTTGTCGAGGGCGGCGCCGAGCAGCGGGCCGAGCATCCGGCCGGGCTCGGCGACGCCGGCCGTGCGGAGCAGTTCGAGGGCCTGCGCGACCAGGGTGACCAGGTGGTTGGCACCGTGCGCGAGGGCCGTGTGGTAGATCGCCCGGACGCCCTCGGGCACCCACTCGGGTTCGCCGCCCATCTCCACCACCAGGGCCTCGGCGACCGGGCGCAGCTCCTCGGGGGCGGTCACCCCGAACGGGCAGCCGGCCAGCCGGGCCAGGTCGACGGAGGTGCCGGTGAAGGTCATCGCGGGGTGCAGCGCGAGCGGCAGCGCGCCCGCCCGGGTGGCCGGCTCCAGCACGGCCACGCCGTGCGCGCCGGAGGTGTGCACCAGCAGCTGGCCGGGGCGGACGGCGCCGGTGGAGGCGAGGCCGGCCACCAGGTCGGCCAGTGCGTCGTCGGGGACGGTGAGCAGGACGAGGTCGGCGGCGGCCAGCACCTGCGGCGGGGAGACGATCCGCACGCCGGGCAGCAGCGTCTCGGCGCGGCGCCGGGAGGCGGCGGAGACGCCGGACGCGGCGACCACCTTGTGGCCGGCGAGCTGCAGGGCGGCGCCGAGCGCGGGGCCGACCCGGCCGGTGCCGACCACGCCGACGGCCAGCCGGGCGGGGCGGTTGCCGGGGTCGGCCGGGTCGCCGAAGCCGTCGGCGAGGGGCGCGAACGCGGCGGATTCGTCGGGGAAGGCGCTGTCGGACGTGCTCACGGCTCGGCCCTGGTCCTCACTCTCCGTTCCGGTCCTCCTCGGGTACCGGACGTACCGGCCCATTCTACGGGCGGCGGGGAGGTCCCGGTCGGGGCGGTCCCGGTCCGACCGGTCGGTCGGTGCGGGTGGCGCGGTCGGTCGGCGCGGGTGGTCGGCGCGGTCAGTCCGTGGCGCCGGCCCGGATCAGGCCCGCCTCGTACGCGAGGACCACCGCCTGCACCCGGTCCCGCAGGCCGAGCTTGGCCAGGATCCGGCCGACGTGGGTCTTCACGGTGGCCTCCGAGAGGACCAGCCGGGCCGCGATCTCCCCGTTCGAGAGGCCCTGCGCGACCAGCAGGAACACCTCGCGCTCGCGCTCGGTGAGCGGACCCAGGGTGTCCCTGCCCGGTCCGCTCTGCGGGGTCGGCAGCACCTCGGCGAACCGGTCGATCATGCGGCGGGTGGTGGTCGGGGCGACCACGGCGTCCCCGCCGTGCACCGCGCGGATCGCCGCCACCAGCTCGGTCGGCGGCACGTCCTTGAGCAGGAAGCCGCTGGCGCCCGCCTTGAGCGCGGCGAAGGCGTACTCGTCGAGGTCGAAGGTGGTGAGGATGAGCACGTGCGGGGCGTCCGGCAGCGGGCTGCCGTCCTCCGCCAGGCAGATCCGGCGGGTCGCCTGCACGCCGTCCAGCCGCGGCATCCGGACGTCCATCAGGATCACGTCCACCGCCGTGTGCCGGAGCTTCTCCAGGGCCTGGGCGCCGTCCCCGGCCTCGGCGGCGATCTCGATGTCACCCTGCGACTGCAGGATCATCCGGAATCCGGTGCGCAGCAGCTCCTGGTCGTCGACCAGCATCACGCGGATGGTCAAGGTGGCTCCTAGTTCCTCGATGAGGCGACGGGGTGGGGACGGGGAGGCCGGGTCGTGGCCGGGGCAGCGGCTAGTGGGCCGCCTTGAGCGGGAGGACGGCGCGGATCCGGAAGCCGCCGCCGGGGCGGGGCCCGATGTCGAGGCTGCCGCTGACCATACCGACCCGCTCGCGCATGCCGATCAGCCCGTGGCCCTGGCCGTCGGTGCCGCCGGCGGCCAGCTGCTCGTCGGTGGAGCCGCGGCCGTCGTCCTCGACCAGCACGGCCAGCTCGCGCTCGCCGAAGTCGACCGCGACCCGGGCGTGCACGTCCGGGCCGCCGTGCTTGCGGACGTTGGTCAGCGCCTCCTGGACGATCCGGTAGACCGTCAGCTCCACGCCCCGGGGCAGCTCGCGCGGCGAGCCCGAGGTGGCGAAGTCCACCTGGAGCCCGGCCGTGCGGCACTGGTCCAGCAGGTCCGGCAGCTCCTCGACGCCCGGCTGCGGCACGTACTCCTCGGCCTTGGTGTCGGCGGTGCGCAGCACGCCCAGCAGCCGGCGCATCTCGACCAGCGCCTGGCGGCCGGTGGAGGCGATCGTCCCCAGCGCCTCCTTGGCCTGCTGCGGCGAGTTGTCGAGCACGTAGGCGGCGCCGTCGGCCTGCACGATCATCACCGAGACGTTGTGCGCGACCACGTCGTGCAGCTCGCGGGCGATCCGGGCGCGCTCGGCGGCCACCGCCACCTTGGCCTGGGCGTCGCGTTCGCGCTCCAGCCGGGCCGCGCGGTCCTCCAGCTCGACGAGGTAGGCGCGCCGCACCCGGGTCAGCCGGCCCCACGCCCAGCAGAGGATGAAGGGGGTCGTCATCAGCGCCGCGATGAACAGCGAGGCGGGGACCGAGTAGGACTCGTGCTGGACCTCGCCGAGGTCGTCGACGGTGGTCTGCTTCGGTGCCATCTCCCAGAACACCAGCGGGCCGGCCAGCAGCCCCGCGGTCAGGGCCAGCCGGGACGTCCAGGGCCGGCCGAACGCGGCACCCGTGTAGGCGAACACCAGGTAGGAGATGCTGGAGATCGCCGGGTTGACGCCGAGTGCCACCTGGGTCACGCCGATCGCGGCGGCTGCGGTCACCGTGGCGTCGGGCCAGCGGCGGCGGACCACCATCAGCAGCGGCAGGACGACGGCGATCGCGAAGTGGACGCCGAACCGCCAGTCGTCGTTGCCGCTCCCGTTCTCCGGCAGGATCCCGAGGAAGAGCACCAACGCGGCCCAGGCGGAGTCGACCACCATGGGGTGACGGCGGAGCCAGGCGTTGAGTCGATGCACGACTCAAGCGTAGGCAGTCGCGGAGTGTGTCCAGGTCCGCCGGGAGGGCGATCCCTCCTACTCCCTAGGTCGGAGAGCCCGCAGTGCCGATGCCGTACCCGGCCGGGAGGGCGCCGGCCGGGTGTAGCGTCCCGGCGCATGAGCTGGATGCGGTGGGCGACCGCGATGGAACGGGCCCTGTACGACCCCGACGGCGGGTTCTACCGCAGGCCGGAGGGCCCCGCCGGGCACTTCCGCACCTCGGTGCACGCCTCGCCGCTGTTCGCCCGGGCGGTGGCCCGGCTGCTCCTGGAGGTCGACGCGGCCCTCGGCCGTCCGGAGGAGCTGGCCCTGGTGGACGTCGGGGCCGGGCGGGGCGAACTGCTCGCGGGCGTCCTGGCCGCCCTGCCGGACTCCGGGCCGGACGCGGTCCGTGACCGGCTGCGCCCGTACGCGGTGGAGCTCGCCGACCGCCCGGCCGCCGCTCCGTCCACAGGCCTGTGGACGGAGCGGGCGTGGGCGGACGTCGTGTGGACGGACCGGGTGCCGCGCGGCGTCACCGGACTGCTGTTCGCCAACGAGTGGCTCGACAACGTGCCGCTGGACACCGGCGAGGCCGACGGGGACGGGGTGCTCCGCTACGTCGAGGTGGAGACCTCGACCGGCGCGGAACGCCTCGGCGAGCCGGTCTCCGCCGCGGACGCCGCCTGGGCCGCCCGCTGGTGGCCCGCGGAACGCCCCGGGGACGTCGTGGAGTTCGGCGGCCCGCGGGACGCGGCCTGGGCGCACGCGGTGGCCGGGCTGGACCGCGGGCTGGCCGTCGCCGTCGACTACGCGCACACCGCCGGGCGCCGTCCCCCGCTCGCCACCCGAACCGGCTTCCGGGCCGGTCGCGAGGTGCCCCCGGTGCCGGACGGCTCCTGCGACGTCACCGCGCACGTCGCGCTGGACGCGGCCGCCGTGCCCGGTCTCCACAGCCTGTGGACGACGCAGCGCGACGCGCTCCGGGCGCTCGGCGTCAGCGGCGCCCGGCCCGCGCTGGCGCTGGCCTCCACCGACCCGGTCGCCTACCTGAGGGCGCTCGGCGGTGCGGGCGAGGGCGCCGAGCTGACCGACCCGGCCGGCCTCGGCGGGTTCGGGTGGCTCTCGCAGACCGTCCGCATGCCGGTACCGCGGAGCCTGGAGCCGCTGCCGGGATGGCAGACTCTGACCCCATGAGGGAGACCACGGTCGGCATCGGGGCGGGCGCCGAGAACTTCACGGGCGGGGCGGGCAGCACCGACATGGTGCTCAACATCGGCCCGCAGCACCCCGCGACCCACGGTGTGCTGCGCCTGAAGCTGGTGCTGGACGGCGAGCGGATCGTCACCGCCGAGCCGGTCATCGGCTACATGCACCGGGGCGCGGAGAAGCTCTTCGAGGCCCGGGACTACCGGCAGATCATCATGCTGGCCAACCGGCACGACTGGCTCTCCGCCTTCGCCAACGAACTGGGCGTGGTGCTCGGCGTCGAGCGGATGCTCGGCATGGAGGTGCCCGAGCGCGCGGTCTGGATCCGCACCCTGCTCGCCGAGCTCAACCGGGTCCTCAACCACCTGATGTTCCTCGGGTCCTACCCGCTGGAGCTCGGCGGCATCACCCCGATCTTCCACGCCTTCACCGGCCGCGAGGACCTCCAGCACGTGCTGGAGGAGGCCTCCGGCGGGCGCATGCACTACATGTTCAACCGGGTCGGCGGACTCAAGGAGGACCTGCCGGCCGGCTGGCTCGGCCGGGTCCGGGCCGCCGTCGCCACCGTCCGCTCCCAGCTGCCGGTCTTCGAGGACCTGGTGCTGGGCAACGAGATCTTCCGCGCCCGCACCGCCGGCGTCGGCGTGCTCACCAGGGCCCAGGCCGAGGCGTACGGCGTCAGCGGGCCGATCGCCCGCGCCAGCGGCCTCGACTTCGACCTGCGCCGCGACGAGCCCTACCTCGCGTACGGCTCCGAGGAGCTGCGGCAGGTGCTGACCGTGGTCACCCGCGAGGAGGGCGACTGCCTGGCCCGCTTCGAGTGCCTGCTGGAGCAGACCGTCAACGCGCTGGACCTCGCCGACGCCTGCCTCGACAAGCTGGCCCTGCTGGCCCCCGGCCCGGTCAACCTGCGGCTGCCCAAGGTGCTCAAGGCCCCGGAGGGCAGCACCTACGCCTGGACGGAGAACCCGCTCGGCGTCAACGGCTACTACCTCGTGTCGCGCGGCGACAAGACGCCGTGGCGGCTGAAGCTGCGCTCGGCGTCGTTCAACAACATCCAGGCGCTGACGGAACTGCTGCCGGGGACGCTGGTCGCGGACATGGTGGCGATCCTGGGGTCGATGTTCTTCGTGGTCGGCGACATCGACAAGTAGCCGGACGGGCCCCGGTCCGGGGCCCGCGGCGGCCGCCGGGCCCGGTCGGACGGCCCGGTCCGACCGCCCGGCAGTCCGACGGCCCGGCCCCGGGGTGCTACTTCTTCGTCTTCTTCGCCGGGTCGGCCGGGTGCGGGGCCACCTTGCGGTCGCCCTTGGTCGCGATCCGCTGCTCGCAGAGCCCGGCCAGCACCTCGTACCCGGCCGGGCCCATCAGCTCGGTCAGCTCGGGGCGGTAGCTGACGTACACCGGGTCGGGGCCCTGGTGCGCGTCGGGGCTGCCGGTGCACCACCAGTGCAGGTCGTGGCCGCCCGGGCCCCAGCCGCGCCGGTCGTACTCGCCGATGGTGACCTGGAGGTAGCGGGTGTCGTCCGGGCGGTCGATCCAGTCGTAGGTGCGGCGGACCGGCAGCTGCCAGCAGACGTCCGGCTTGGTCTCCAGCGGCTCGCGGCCCTCCTTGAGCGCCAGGGTGTGCAGCGCGCAGCCGGCGCCGCCGGCGAAGCCGGGGCCGTTGAGGAAGAGGCAGGCGCCGTTGATCCGGCGGGTCTGCCGGTCGCCGTCCTCGTCGAACATGGTGATGCCGCCGTCGAGCCTGATCCGGCCCTTGGCGTCGGTGCCGTGCTCGAAGTTCTCCCAGATCTCCGGGGTGAGCCGGGCGGCGTGGCCGGCGACGCGCTTCTCGTCGTCCTTGTCCGAGTAGTGCGCGCCCAGGGTGCAGCAGCCGTCGGACTCGCCGCGGCCCTCGCGGATGCCCTGGCAGCCCTTGCCGAAGATGCACGACCAGCGCGAGGTCAGCCAGGTCAGGTCGCAGCGGAAGACCTGCTCCTCGTCGTCCGGGTCGGCGAACTCGACCCAGGCGCGCGGGAAGTCCAGCCCCACCTCCGGGCGGAGCCGGGCACCGGGGTCGGTGCCCGCGTCGGGGCCGGCTTCGGAGCGGAGGGTCGGCATCGCGAGGTCGACGGTGGTCGGACCGCCGGCCTTGGGCTTGGTCTTCTTCTTGGACGTCTCTGCTGCTGCCACCCGGCAAGGGTAGAGCCTTCCCGGAGCTCCGAACCGCCCGTGGCCGGGGGCTTTACGGCGATTTCACCGGCCGGTGGCCGGACGGGACCGGCCCCGACCCGCCGTACGGGCCGGGGGACCGCGCACGTGGCCCGCCCGCCGGTGTGCGTGCGCACGGCGGAGTTTTGGCATGCTGACTCCGTGTCGGCAGATCCGCAGCGCCAGTGCGCAGTGACCACCCCGCCCCGCCCCGCCCGGACGGCCTCCCGCGCCGTCCTCGCCGCCTTCGCCGCCCTCCCGGCCCTCGCCCTGCTCGTCGGCGCCGTCCCGGGCCGCACCCTCGACGCACCCGCGGCCACCGCTCCCACCGCGGCCACCGCTTCCACCGGCGCCCCCGGCACCGGCCCGCGGGCCCGGCCGGCCGCCGTCCGGACCGGCTGCGGCGCACCGCTGGTGATCGGCCACCGGGGCGCACCGCTCGACGCCGCCGAGAACACCATGGCCGCCTTCGAGACGGCCCTCCGCCAGGGCGCCGACTGGCTGGAGACCGACGTCCGGACCACGCGGGACGGCGTGCCGGTGCTCATGCACGATGCCACGGTGGACCGGACCACCGACGGCAGGGGGGCGGTCGCCGAGCTGACCGCCGCTCGGGTCGCGGGGCTGCGGGTGACCGTCGGCCCCGGCCGGGCCGAGCCGGTGCCCACCCTGGAGGACCTGCTCCGGAGGCTCTCCGGCAGCGGCGTCACGCTGCTGATGGAGATCAAGTGGCAGCGGGCCGAGGACGTCGAGCGGATCGCCCGGCTGGCGGCCGGCAGCGGCGCCCCGGTCCGCCTGTACTCCTTCTCCGTCGAGCACCTGCGGCAGGCGCACGCCGTCGCGCCCGGGCTCCCGGTGGTGCTGGTCCAGGGCGCCGGGATGGCCGAGGACCCGGCGGGCCTGCCGCTGCGCGGCATCGCCCTGGACCGCACGCTGGCCACCGCCGACCGGATCGCCGCCGAGCACCGGCGCGGACGCGAGGTGTACGTCTGGGTCCTGGACGACGAGGAGTCCTGGCGGCTGATGGCGGGGCGGGGCGCCGACGGGCTGATCACGGACGCCGCCGGCCGGGCTCGGAGCTGGGCCGACGCCGACTGCCGCGCGGGCGGCCGGGCGGGCGGCCGGGCGGAGCCCACCGGCTGAGCGGCCGCCCCGCCGTGCCGCTGCGCGGCCGCCGATCACCGCCGACCTGCACCGCCGCTGCACCGCCGCTGTACCGCCGATCACCGCCGACCTGCACCGTTGCCGACCGGCACCCGTCGGACCAGCACGAATACCGACGCGACCGGTCTCCTCGACCCCCGGATCGCGTAGCGTGGAGCGTTATGCGACTCGGTGTTCTCGACGTAGGTTCCAACACGGTCCACTTCCTCGTGGTGGACGCCCATCCGGGCGCCGCCCCGCTGCCCGCCTACTCCCACAAGGCCGAGCTGCGGCTCGCCGAACTCCTCGACGAGCAGGGCGCGATCAGCGAACCCGGCGTGGACAAGCTGATCGGCATGGTCGCCTCCTCGCTGCGGGTCGCCGAGGACAAGGGCGTCGTCGACATACTGCCGTTCGCCACCTCCGCCGTCCGCGAGGCCGTCAACGGCGAGGAGGTGCTGCGCCGGGTCGCCGAGGAGACCGGCGTCGAGCTGCGGGTGCTCTCCGGCCAGGACGAGGCCCGGCTCACCTTCCTGGCCGTCCGGCGCTGGTTCGGCTGGTCCTCCGGCCGACTGCTCAACCTCGACATCGGCGGCGGCTCGCTGGAGATCGCCTGCGGCCTGGACGAGCAGCCCGACGTGGCCTGTTCGCTGCCGCTCGGCGCCGGCCGGCTGACCGGCCGCTGGCTGCCCGGCGACGTCGCCGACCCCGAGGAGCTGCGCGGGCTCAGACGCCACATCCGGGCCGAGATCGCGACCGTCGTCGGCGAGATCTCCCGGCTCGGGCCCCCCGACCACGCCGTCGCCACCTCGAAGACCTTCAAGCAGCTCGCCCGGATGACCGGCGCCGCTCCGGCCGACGCCGGCCCGTACGCCGACCGCCGGCTCACCCGCAGCAACCTCTCCGCCTGGCTGCCCCGGCTCTCCGCGATGACCGCCGCCGAACGGGCGCAGATCCCGGGGGTCTCCGAGGGGCGCGCCAAGCAGCTGCTGGCCGGTGCGCTGGTGGCGGACGCCGCGATGGACCTGTTCGGCCTGGAGGAGCTGGACGTCTGTCCCTGGGCCCTGCGGGAGGGGATCATCCTGCGCCGCCTGGACGCCATGGACGGCTCCGCCGACCGCCGTCGGCCCGCCCTCACCCCCTGACGGGCCGTCCTCGCCCCCGGCGTCCGGTTACCCCGCCCGGACGGCCCGGCGCGCGGCCCGCCCGCGCGCCCGCCGACCGGCTCCCCGTTCCGGGCGCGGTCCGCTTACGCTGTCTCCCGTGGCGCAACCAGCGGACGAGGACGGTACGCGGGAGGGCCGCGCTCCCGAGGACGGGCAGTCGCGGCCGGACGCCCCGCGCCGCGCCCGCCGCCGGTCCGGCTCCGGGCCGGACGGGCCGGACGCCGCCGCGGACCCCGCGGGCACGGCCGCCGCGGACACCCCGGCCGCGGACACTCCGGCGGACCGGGGCAGCGCCGGGAACCCCGGGGCCCCCGCCCGCACCCGCAAGCCGGGCAAGGCGGTGAAGGGCGTCCGGGCGGCCAAGGAGGCCGCCGGCGGGGTCGCCGAGAAGGCGGCCCGGAAGGCCGCGAAGCAGACCGCGGGCAGGACGGCCAGGCGGTCCCCCCGTCAGACGGCCGAGTCCGGTGCCGAGACCGTGGCCGCCCAGCACCCAGTCGCCGAGTCCGAGTCCGAGTCCGCGACCGGGCCCGCCGCGCCGACGGCGGCCAGGCTCGGGGCCGAGCCCGCCGCCCGCGCGACCACCCGGCAGAAGGCGGGCCGGACGACGGGCCGGACCGCCGGAACGGCCGCGCCGGGGCCCGCCGCGCAGGCCGCGGACACCGCCGAGGCCTCGAACGCGGCGAAGAGCACGCCGGACTCGAAGGAGTCGGAGGAGTCGAAGGACACCGGGGGCGTGCGAGCGGGGAAGGGCACCCGGCGCGCCCGCACCACCCCCACCCCCACCCCCGGGCCCGCCCGCGGCACCCGCACCGCCCGGGCCGCCGGCGCCGCCAAGGCCGCCGTCCAGTCGGTGAAGTCGGTCAAGGCCGCCCGCCAGGCCGCCGCCCGCCCGCCGCTGCTGCGCACCACCGACCGCCTGGTGCTGCCCCCGCACCCGACCCTGCACATCCCGGACACCAAGGTCGCCCTCTCCACCGCCTCGGTCTACCCGGCGAACACCGCCGTCGGCTTCGAGCTGGCCGCGAAGCTGGGCTACGACGGTGTCGAGGTGATGGTCTGGAACGACCCGGTCAGCCAGGACATCGAGGCGCTGCGCCGGCTCTCCGACGCCCACGGCATGCCGATCCTCGCCGTGCACGCGCCGTGCCTGCTGATCACCCAGCGGGTCTGGACCACGGACCCGTGGACCAAGCTGGTCCGGGCCCGTGCGGCCGCCGAGAAGCTCGGCGCGAGCGCGGTCGTCGTCCACCCGCCGTTCCGTTGGCAGCGGCAGTACGCGCGGGAGTTCGTCGAGGGCATCGACCGGATGGCGGGGGAGACGGACGTCCGGTTCGCCGTCGAGAACATGTACCCGTGGCGCTACCGCGACCGGGAGATGCTGGCGTACGCGCCGGGCTGGGACGTCACGGAGGAGGAGTACCGGCACTTCACCATCGACCTGTCGCACGCCGCCACCTCCCGGATCGACGCGCTCGCCATGGTCGAGCGGATGGGCGACCGGCTCGCCCACATCCACCTCGCCGACGGCTCCGGCTCCGGCAAGGACGAGCACCTGATCCCGGGCCGGGGCAAGCAGCCCTGCGCCGAGCTGCTCGAACACCTCGCCCGGACGGGCTTCGACGGTCACGTGGTGCTGGAGGTCAACACCCGGCGGTCGGCGTCGCCCGCCGAACGGGAGGCCGATCTCGCCGAGGCGCTGGCCTTCACCCGCTTGCACCTGGCCACCCCTGCGCGCGTACGCTGAGCACACGAACGGCCTTGCACAGGGGGAGACATGACGGTCAGGAAGAACGTCCGGGAGCTCGCCGCCTCCTTCGGCGGGGTGGCGGCCGAGTACGACCGCGCGCGGCCGTCCTACCCGGACGAGCTGTTCGACGAGCTGGAGCGGCTGTCCGGACGGAGCCTGAAGGGCGCCCGGGTGCTGGACGTCGGCGCCGGCACCGGCATCGCCACCCGGCTGCTGGCCGGTCGGGGGGCGGACGTGGTCGCGGTCGAACCCAGTGACGGCATGGCCGCCCGGTTCCTGGTCGGCAGCCCCGGCCTGCCGCTGGTCCGGGGCACCGGTGACGAGCTGCCCTTCCACGACGACTCCGCGGACTTCGTCACGTACGCGCAGGCCTTCCACTGGACGGACCCCGCGCGGTCGGTCCCCGAGGCGATCCGGGTGCTGCGGCCGGGCGGCGCCCTGGCCACCTGGTGGAACGTGAAGGACGGCAGCGTCCCGTGGGTGCGTGCGCTGGGCGAGCGGCTCTCCGCCGCGCTGGGCGAGACCTACCACGGCTACGGCGCCGTCAACGAGATCACCGGCCACCTCGCCCCCCACGACCTGCGGGTCGGCTCCGCCACACTGCGCTGGGAGCGCCGGGTCACCGTCGACCACGTGATCACCGACCTGACCTCGCGCTCCTACCTCGCGGCCCTCACCCCCGAGCAGCGCGCGCCGCTGCTGGCCGTCGAACGCGAGGCGCTGCTGGCCGAGTTCCCGGACGGCTGGGTCGTCGAGCCGTACGTGCTGGACCTCACGGTGGCCGTCACCCCGGCCTGACCGCACCGCGGAGGCGGTGCCCGGCCGCCCCGCGCCCGGCGCGGTGCCCGCTGACCGCATCGCGGACGCGACGTCCGCCGCCCGGAGGGCGGGCGTAGGCTCGACGGACACAGTGGCCCCGCACCCTCCTACCGAGCGGGGCCGCGAGTCAGCCTCCGAAGGAGTGGAGCACAGTGCCCGAGCTGAGGTCCCGTACGGTCACCCACGGTCGCAACATGGCAGGCGCCCGGGCGCTTCTCCGGGCGGCCGGCGTAGCCCGCGAGGACTTCGGCAAGCCGATCATCGCGGTCGCCAACTCCTTCACCGAGTTCGTCCCCGGCCACACCCACCTGCAGCCGGTGGGCCGGATCGTCTCCGAGGCGATCAAGCAGGCGGGCGGCATCCCGCGCGAGTTCAACACCATCGCGGTGGACGACGGCATCGCGATGGGCCACGGCGGCATGCTCTACTCGCTGCCCTCGCGCGACCTGATCGCCGACTCGGTCGAGTACATGGTCAACGCGCACTGCGCCGACGCGCTGATCTGCATCTCCAACTGCGACAAGATCACCCCGGGCATGCTGATGGCCGCGCTGCGCCTCGACATCCCGACCGTCTTCGTCTCCGGCGGCCCGATGGAGGCCGGCAAGGCCACCCTGGTCGACGGCACCGTGCGCAAGCTCGACCTGGTCGACGCCATCTCCCAGGCGGTCAACGAGAACGTGTCCGACGAGGACATCGCGATCATCGAGGAGAACGCCTGCCCGACCTGCGGGTCCTGCTCGGGCATGTTCACCGCCAACTCGATGAACTGCCTCACCGAGGCGATCGGCCTCTCGCTGCCCGGCAACGGCTCCGTCCTCGCCACCCACACCGCCCGCCGCGCCCTCTACGAGGCGGCCGGCCGCACCATCGTCGACATCACCGAGCGGCACTACCACCAGGACGACCACTCGCTCCTGCCGCGCGCCATCGCCACCCGCGCCGCCTTCGAGAACGCCATGGCCCTCGACATCGCCATGGGCGGCTCCACCAACACCATCCTGCACCTGCTCGCCGCCGCCCAGGAGGCCGAGCTGGACTTCGACATGCGGGCCATCGACGCGGTCTCCCGCCGGGTGCCCTGCCTCTCCAAGGTCGCGCCGAACGGCTCGTACTACATGGAGGACGTCCACCGGGCCGGCGGCATCCCCGCCATCCTCGGTGAGCTCTACCGCGGCGGTCTCCTCAACGAGGACGTCCACACCGTCCACTCCGCCTCGCTCGACGAGTGGCTGAAGACCTGGGACGTGCGCGGCGGCTCCCCGTCCGACGAGGCCGTCGAGCTGTGGCACGCCGCCCCCGGCTGCGTCCGCTCCTCCGAGGCCTTCTCCCAGTCGGAGCGCTGGGAGAGCCTGGACACCGACGCCGCTCGGGGCTGCATCCGCAGCGTCGAGCACGCCTACTCCGTCGAGGGCGGCCTCGCCGTGCTGTACGGCAACCTCGCCGAGGACGGCTGCATCGTGAAGACGGCCGGCGTCGACGAGTCGATCTGGACCTTCAGCGGTCCGGCCGTGGTCGTCGAGTCCCAGGAGGACGCGGTCGAGGCGATCCTCGCCAAGCGGATCAAGGAGGGCGACGTCGTCGTCATCCGCTACGAGGGACCCAAGGGCGGCCCGGGCATGCAGGAGATGCTCTACCCGACCTCGTTCCTCAAGGGCCGCGGCCTCGGCAAGGCCTGCGCGCTGGTCACCGACGGCCGCTTCTCCGGCGGCACCTCCGGCCTGTCGATCGGGCACGCCTCCCCGGAGGCGGCGTCGGGCGGCACGATCGCCCTGGTCGAGGACGGCGACGTGATCGCCATCGACATCCCCGGCCGGACGATCTCCCTGGAGGTCTCCCCGGAGGAGCTGCAGGAGCGCCGGGCGAAGCTGGAGGCCGCGGGCGGCTACCGGCCGAAGAACCGCGAGCGCAAGGTCAGCCAGGCCCTGCGGGCGTACGCCGCGATGGCCACCTCCGCCGACAAGGGCGCCGTCCGGGACGTCGGCAAGCTCGGCTGACGCCGCCCGGAGGCCGCAGGCCCGGCCTCCGGGCCGCCCGCGCGGCCCGCGCACCACGAGGAGCCGTCCCGCCCACCGGGACGGCTCCTCCGCCGTTCCGGGTCGCCGGGTGATAATCGGCCGTGTGACCGAGGAAACCGCCCCCGCCCCCCAGCCCGCCGGCGACCGCACGCCCGCCGGCGCCCCCGAGCCGGAGCCGATCCGCTGGTTCGGCACCAGCTGGGTCGACCGCGGCGGCGACTACCGGATCCGCCGGGTCCTGGTGCCGGTCGGCGCCCTGCTCGCCGCCGCGGCCGCCGCCTTCGTGCTGCGCCTCGCCGTCGACGGCATCCGGCTCTCCGACAACGGCGGCTTCCTCAACGTCCTGCTGGTCGCCGCCGTCGCGGTCTGCTCGCTGCTCTCGGCGATGCGCACCTGGAAGGTGCTCGGCGAGGGCAAGGACCGGCTGACCGGCTGGATGGCCGAGGAGAAGTCGCTCGGCGTGGTCTGGATCATCGGCGGGGTCGGGGCCCTGCTCGCCTACTTCGTCCGCAGCCTGACCGAGGCGCCCGGCGAGGCCGTCCGGCGGGCCGACCACGAGCGGGCGCTGGCCCGGTACGAGCGCCGGCAGTCCGGCCGCGGCGGCCGGCCCGGCACGAAGGCGCCGGGCCGGGCCAAGCGCAGGCGCTGACGCCCGCGCGGGCGGCGACCGCCGGAGGTCAGCTGCGGGTGACCGTCCCGCAGGAGCCGTCGGACCGCGGTTCGCGGCTCTGGTCGTACGGGTCCCGGGCCGGGCCGGTGGCGCCCTGGTCGGGGCTTTCGAGCGGCGCGAACTGGGCGAACTGCGGGTGGTAGTAGCCGTCGTACGCGCCGCACTCGCTGTTGCCGATCGACGACGTGCGCTGCTCGAAGTAGATCTTCCCCGGTTCGACGTCGTACCTGGCCGGGGCGTGGAAGCGGAAGGTGTCCACCCGTCGCACGACGGTCCGGGCGGTCCAGGTGTCCCCGGCCACGTCGGCCGCGGGGGTGAGCAGGCCGACCGGCTTCACCGCGCCACCGTCCGTCGCGGGCGGCGTCCGGCCGTCCGACGGACGCGGCGGCGCCGAGGGCTTCGGCGCGGCGGCGCGCTTGGCGGCGTCCGGGCCCGGACGCAGCGGGTACACGTAGATGAAGTCGGTGCGCACCAGCACACCCTGCTCGCCGTCGCCCTCGACGCTGATCCGGCCCTGGAGCCGGTAGGTGTCGCCGACCGGCACCGCGTCGCGTCCGTCGAAGCGGCTGAACCAGGTGGTGGGGTCGTGCTCGGCGGAGGGCCGGGCGAGCGCCTTCTCGGCGGAGGCCAGGGTGTCCGGGGAGAGCAGGGCGAGTGCCGCCTCGGGGCGGCCGCCGGCCACCGTCCCCGGATCGAGGTTGGCCGCGGCCAGGTACTGCTTGACCAGCTTGACCTGGCCGGCGACCTGCTCGGCGGTGAAGACCCCGACGGCCGTCGGGGCCTCCTTGGGCTCGAACCCGGCGATGCCGGTCGGCCAGCCCTCCGCCGGGGACCCGGCCCACGGGTGGTCGACGGTCGGCTGGTCGGGGGCGACGGGCTGCGCGGGTGCGGCGGTGCCGGAGCCGAACCGGTCCGAGTACCAGGACCGCAGGCCGTCGACGTTCAGCGCGGCGAGCACCAGCACGACGGCGAGCACCACGAGCACCGGTGCCCGCCACTCCGGTCGGCGGCGCGGGCGGGAGCTGCCCCAGGCGTCGACCGGCTTCGGCCCGCGGCCGAACCGCTTCCGGGGCCGCGGTCCGTCGTTCACCGAGCGGCGGCCGCCGGGGTCGACCGGCGGGGTGTGCTTCCACTGGGCGGCGAGCATCCGGGTGCGGCCCGTCTGCTCCTTCACGGAGGCGCCCCTGATGAACTCCTCGTCGAGGACGAGGTCGGCGAACGGGTCCTTCCCGTCCTCCCCGGACGGGGCGGGCCCGTCCTGCTTCCCGCCCTCGTGCGGGCGCGGTTCTGGATCTTCGGCGATCGGCATCGCGCCAGTATGCCGACGGGGGGTGACAGCCGTTCGATCGGGGCCACACCGTTCGGTGAACGGGGGCCCGGGATGCGGGGGACCGGCCCGGACCACGGTGTCCCCGCCGGCCCGTCGCCCGGCCCGTCGCCCGGCCCGCCCCTCGCTCCGTCGCCCCCGGTCCGCCCGGGCCCGGCTCCGCTCAGCCCTTGCCGCGGGCCCGCTTCACCGAGCCGACCACGCCCGCGACGGCCAGCAGCAGGCCGGCCGGGAACAGCGAGACGAAGAACGCCTCGAACACGCCCGCGTCGCCGAGGAACAGCTGCGCCAGCGTGTTCAGCAGGAGCAGTCCGCCGGCCGCCGGGAGCGCAGATTGCCACGGGTGCTCGGCCGCCCACCGGGCCAGCCGCCGGTCGGTGGTGTCGCGGCGCAGCTGGCCGCCCACCGTGCCGACCAGGAAGAAGAAGAACAGACCCCAGCCGGCCGGATCGGCCAGCATGCTCAGCGACCAGTCCCCGGAGATCGCGTCGATCCCCAGAGCCGTCGCCCCCACCACCGCACCGACTCCCGCGGCGGTCCGCCACGGGCCCACCGTCGCCGCGGCGACGGCGACCTGCCGGTTTTCACGTCGGGACATCTCTCCGTGTGCCATACCTCCACGGTGCGCCCGCGCCCAGCCCCGGGCCATAGGGGAGAACCCGGAGTTTCGCCCTAGGGGGCCGGCCCGGTGGACCGGCCCGCGCCGGACCGCCGGTCCCTCCCGCGCCGCTCCCGCCCGGACCCCGGGCCGCACCCGGACGGGGCTTTCCGCAGGGTGGACGGTCCCGCCGCGGGCGTCCGCGCGGTGCGAGGATGGCCGCGGTACCGGAAGCAAGGAGTGACCATGGCCGGCAGTACGGAGCACGGACAGAAGATCGCCTTCCTCGGCACGGGCAAGATCGGCGAGGCGCTCCTCTCCGGCCTGCTGCGGGCCGGCAAGGACCCGGCGGACGTCCTGGTGACCGCCCGCCGACCGGAGCGGGCCGCCGAGCTGGCGGCCCGTCACGGGGTCGTGGTGGTGGGCAACGCCGAGGCCGCCAAGCTCGCGGACACCCTGATCCTGGCGGTGAAGCCGCAGGACATGGGGGCCCTGCTGGACGAACTGGCGCCGCACGTCGGTGCGGACCGGCTGGTGATCTCGGCCGCGGCCGGCATCCCGACCGCCTGGTTCGAGGCCCGGCTCGCGGCGGGCACCCCGGTGGTCCGGGTGATGCCGAACACGCCCGTCCTGGTGGACGAGGGGATGAGCGTCATCTCGGGCGGCTCGCACGCCACCGAGGCGCACCTGGAGCGCGCCGAGGAGATCTTCCGCTCGGTCGGCAAGGCGCTGCGGCTGCCGGAGTCCCAGCAGGACGCGGCGACCGCGCTCTCCGGCTCGGGCCCGGCCTACTTCTACTTCCTGGTCGAGGCGATGACCGATGCGGGCATCCTGCTCGGCCTGCCCCGGCAGGTGGCGCACGACCTGATCGTGCAGTCGGCGATCGGCGCCTCGGTCATGCTGCGTGACTCCGGCGAGCACCCGGTGAAGCTGCGCGAGGCGGTCACCTCGCCCGCCGGCACCACCATCGCGGCCATCCGCGAACTGGAGAACCACGGGGTGCGGGCGGCGCTGCTGGGTGCCCTGGAGGCGGCCCGGGACCGCTCCCGGGAGCTGGCCGGCGGCGGCAAGTAGCCGACGCGGGGTGCCCGGTAGGCTCGAACGCATGACCCGCGAACTGGTGATCTTCGACAACGACGGTGTCCTCGTGGACAGCGAGCCGCTCTCCAACCGGCTGTTGGCCGAGTACCTGACCGAACTCGGCTTCCCCACCACGATCGAGGACTCCTACCGGGACTTCATGGGCACCGCCGCGCACCGGGTGCACGACGTGATCGCCGAGCGGTACGACGGCGCACTGCTCCCGGAGGGCTTCGACGATCTGTTCCACGGCCGGGTGTTCGACGCCTTCGGCACCGAACTCGCCGCCGTGCGGGGCGCGGAGACGCTGCTGAAGGAGCTCCAGCAGCGCTCCGTGCCGTACTGCCTGGCCTCCTCCGCGCACCACGCGTGGATCCGGACCGCGCTGGACGTCACCGGCCTGCGCGGGTACTTCCCCGAGGAGCGGATCTTCAGCGCGCAGGACGTCGGCGTCGGCAAGCCCGCGCCCGACCTGTTCCTGCACGCCGCCCGCACCCTCGGCGTCGACCCGGCCGCCTGCCTGGTGCTGGAGGACAGCCCCAACGGCGTGCTGGCCGCCCGCGCGGCCGGCATGGACGTGTACGGCTACACCGCGCTCACCGACCCGGCGAAGCTGACCGCGGCCGGCGCCACCGGCCTGATCGCCGACCTGGCGGAGGTCCCCGACCTGCTCTGACGCCGCCGGTGCCCCGGAACCGCTGCACGACCCCTCCCGCGATCGCCCGTCACGGCCTACGCTCTCGCCACCACTGTCGTACCGGCCGGTAGCGAGGTTCATGTGCGTTCCGAGAGTGCCGTGATCACACCGCGGCTCCGGGCCGGCCGCGCCGCGCTCGCCGCGGGCTTCCTGCTCCAGGGCGTCACCTTCGCCCTGCTGGTCACCTGCATCCCGGAGCTCCAGGACCGGTACGGCCTGAGCGACGCGCTGCTGCCGGTGTTCCTGGCCGCGGTGCCGGTGCTGGCCGGGGTGGGCTCGATCGCCTCCGAGCGGCTGGTCCGGCGGACGGGTGCGCGGGCCGTGCTGAGGGTCGTCCAGCCGGCGGTGTGCGTCACCCTGGCCGCCGCGGGCGCGGGCGACGGGCTCTGGCAACTCGCGCTCGCGCTGGGCGCCTTCGGTCTGCTGGTCGGCGCGCTGGACGCGAGCATGAACATGCTCGGGGTCGGCCTCCAGCACCGGTACGGCCGCTCGGTCATGCTCGGCTTCCACGCGGCCTTCAGCCTGGGGGGCATCCTCGGCGCCGCCGCCGCCGGCCTCGGCGCGCACGTCGGCCTCGGCCTGCCGGTGCTGTTCGGCACGGCGGCCGGGGTGGTCGCCCCGCTCGCCGTGCTGGCCGGCAGCCGCCTCGCCGGGCCGGCCGAGCTCGGCGACGCCGTCCGCGAGGCCGCCGAGGCCGCCGCCCGTGCCGTCCCGTGGCGCCCGCTGCTGCCGCTCTGCCTGGCGATGGCCTTCGCGTACATCGCCGACGCCTCGGTCTCCAACTACAGCGTCAAGTACCTGACCGACGGCCTGGGAAGTCCGGAGGACGTCGCCAAACTCTCCTACCTCGGCTACATGGTCGCGATGCTGCTCGGCCGGGCGCTGGGGGACCGCGCGGTGCAGCGCTGGGGCGCCGTGCCGGTGGTCCGGTCCGGTGCCGCGCTGGCCGCGCTCGGTTTCGCGCTGGCCGCCGCCGCGCCCGGGGCCTGGGCCGGGATCGCCGGGTTCACCGTGCTCGGCCTGGGGATCTGCGCGATCATCCCGCAGGTCTTCGCGGCCGGCGGGCGGCTCTTCCCGGCCGACTCGGACGCCGCGGTGGCGCGCCTCAACCTCTTCAACTACGTGGGTTTCCTGGTCGGTTCGCCGCTGGTCGGCGCACTGGCGGACGCGAGCTCGTACCGCTGGGCGCTGCTCGCGCCGATGCTCCTGGTGCTCGCCGTGCTGCCGCTCGCCGACCGCTTCGCGCCGCTTCCGGCCGCCCTGTTCCCGGCTGCCCCGGCTCCGGCTCCGGCTCCGGCCTCCGCCCCGGTGGTCCCGGCCGGGGTGCCGGACCAGGGACCGCCCCGCGACGGGTCCCCGAGCGGTCCCGGGGACCCGTCCCCGGGCACCGCCTGACCGCACCCGGGGCACGTCCGGGGTCCGAGGACCAGTGCGGGCCTAGTGCGGGCCGTCCCCGCGGATCTCGTCGAGGGACTCCAGCAGCAGCCCCTTGGCGCGGGTGAACCAGTCGGTGAGCACCGCGACCTCGTCGGGGGTGTAGTCGGCGAAGAGCCGGTTGATCCGCTCGTAGAACGGGCTGTACGCCTCCAGGATCCGGGCCTGGGCGGTGCTCTCCAGCACCACGCGGACCCGCCGGCGGTCGCCCGGGTCGGCCTCGCGGCGGGCGTACCCGGCCTTCTCCAGCCGGTTGAGCACGCCGGTCACCGCGCCGGTGGTCAGCTGCGCCCGTTCGGCGAGGTCGCCGGCGGCCAGCGGCTCGCCGGCCAGCGCGGCCTCCATCACGAAGCCGAGACAGGTGAGGTCGGTGACGTTGAGCCCGAGCCGCGACGCGATGTCCTGCTGGCCGAACTGCGCGAGCGCGATCATCCGGTCCATCGCGTAGAGCGCCTGCGCGGCCGTCGCCTGTGGGCGCGGCTTGCCCTCCAAAGGGTATCTCCTTAGTATCTAAGTTACTTAGCTCGTGAGATAAAACGTCCGAGCGGATGCGGAACGCACCCATCACACCAAACGAGGAGACATGGGCGCACACGGAGATCACGACATGGGCCACACCGTGGCCGGCTGGACCGGGACGGCGATCGCCGTCCTCGGCTCCGCCGTCGCGGGCGTGGCGTTCGCCGCGGGATCGGCGCCGGGCCTCTGGGCCGGCGGCGCGCTGACCGGGCTCGGGGCGGTCGCCGCCTGGCTGCTCCACCTCGCCGGCCGGGGCAAGGCCACCGGCCCGCGCCCGCCCGGCCGCCGGCACTGGCGCACCCCCGACCCCGCCGCCCGCCGGGGCCACCCCGACTGCCTCGGCTGCCGCCTGGCCGGCCGCCGCCCCGCCCGGACCGCCGCCCCGGGGGCCGTGCCCGCCCCGGGCCGCCCCGTGCCCGCCCCGGGCCCCGCCCCGACGGCTCCCGGGCGTCCCCGCGTCTGACGTTCGTACCCCCGGCGTTCAACGACCCGTTGCCCGGTCGGACCGGCCCCACCCGCTACGGTGGAGGCCATGCCCGAAGCCGAGCGCGACACCCCCTGCGGCCTGCACCTCTTCTGGGACGAAGCGGTCACCGCCTACGACTTCGGCCCCGGCCACCCGATGGACCCGGAGCGGCTCGCGCTCACCATGCGCCTGGTCGAGTCCCTCGGCCTCGACCGCGGCCCGGGCGTCACCGTCCGCTCCGCACCGCCCGCGGGCGAGTCCACCCTCCGGCTGGTGCACACCGCCGACTACGTCGCGGCGGTCAAGCACGCCGCCGCCCACCCGGAGGAGCAGGACCCCCGGCACGGCCTCGGCACCGACGACAACTGGGCCTTCCCCGCCGTCCACTCCGCCTCCGCGCTGATCGCCGGTCAGTCGGTCGCCGCCGCCGAGGCCGTCTGGCGCGGCGAGACCCCGCACGCCGTCAACTTCGCCGGCGGACTGCACCACGCCATGCCCGGCAGGGCCTCCGGCTTCTGCATCTACAACGACCCGGCCCTCGCCATCGCCCGGCTGCTCGAACTCGGCGCCGAACGGGTCGCCTACGTCGACGTCGACGTCCACCACGGGGACGGGGTCCAGGAGGCGTTCTGGGACGACCCCCGGGTGCTCACCGTCTCGCTGCACGAGCACCCCGCCACGCTCTTCCCGCAGACCGGCTGGGCCACCGAGACCGGCGGCCCCGGCGCCCCCGGCTCCGCCGCCAACCTCCCGCTCCCGGCCGGCACCGGCGACTCCGGCTGGCTGCGCGCCTTCCACGCCCTGGTGCCCGAGCTGCTCGCCGCGTTCCGCCCGCAGGTCCTCGTCAGCCAGCACGGCGCCGACACCCACCTGGAGGACCCGCTCGCCCACCTCGCGGTCACCGTGGACGCGCAGCGGACGATCGCCGAGGAACTGCACGCGCTGGCCCACGAGCACGCCGACGGCCGCTGGGTCGCCCTCGGCGGGGGCGGCTACGCGGTCGTCGACGTCGTACCGCGGACCTGGACCCACTTGGTCGCCACCGCCGCCGGCCGTCCCGTCGACCCGGCCACCGAGACCCCGGAGTCCTGGCGCGCGGAGGTTTACCGCCGCACCCGCCGTCCGGCCCCGCTGCGGATGACCGACGGGGCGCGCCCGGTCTGGCGCGACTTCGACTCGGGATACGATCCGGCCGACCGCCTCGACCAGGCGATCCTGGCCGCCCGCAGGGCCGTTCTGCCGCACCACGGGCTGCTGCCCTGACCTGCGGCGTCGCCGCCGCCGGCGGCCGCAGGCGCTGAACGGCCGCTCCCGGTTGTGAAGGCCCGGTGCCGGACCGGGGCCGTGCGCACGACCGCTGGTGCAGACCGCCGATCGGCTACGTACTGCAACAGGCTTATCCCTCACCGTACGAGGACTGCGCTTCCCCCTCTTCCCACTGGTACCACCCATAACTACTCTGGGGATACACGTGTGCCGGTGGAGTCACCGGAGGGGAAGCCGGTGCCTTGCACACGGGTAAGGGTCGGGTGATGGTCATGAGTTCCGGCGAACGCCCCTTGCAGGACGTCGTCTTCCTGACCGTGGCCGAGGTGGCCGCGGTCATGCGGGTCTCCAAGATGACGGTCTACCGGTTGGTGCACAGCGGCGAGCTGCCGGCCATCCGGGTCGGCCGCTCGTTCCGGGTGCCCCAGCAGGCAGTGCACGAGTACCTCAAGGAGTCCTACGTGCGGCTTGAGAGCGCGTAGGGCGCAGGCCGGCGGAGCGGGGTCCACAGCCGGTGGGCCCCGCGCCCGTTCGCCTCGGATTTCCCTCGGGTTCGCCTGTCCCGGGGAGCACGATTACGGCCCTGGGCCAGTGGACGGTAGGCTAGGCCGTCCGTCAGTCGTTTGGACTCCGTCTCTCACGGGCGAGAGTCTCAGTGAGCGAGGGTTGTTCCGTGGGCTCTGTCATCAAGAAGCGTCGCAAGCGTATGGCCAAGAAGAAGCACCGCAAGCTTCTGAAGCGCACGCGTGTTCAGCGTCGCAACAAGAAGTAACGCCTGAGCTTGTGAGCTTCCCCGCCTCGGCGGGGGTGACCCCAGGGTCCAGCGACGCAACGAGAAACACCCCCGCCTCGGCGGGGTTCAGGCGTTCCACCGCCCGTCCAGGCCCTCGCGGCCTGGGCGGGCGGTGTCGTTTCACGGCCCGCCACGGCGGCGCGGTACGGTGCACGCAGGTCGCCCGGACCGAGGAACGGGCGGGGAGAAGGGGTGCAGCGCTGTGGGAACGGTCGTGCTCGTCACCGGCGTGGCCCGGCACCTGGGCGCCCGTTTCGCGGCCGAGCTGCGCCGCCGGCCCGGGGTGGACCTGGTGGTCGGCGTGGACGTCGAGCCGCCGCGTCCGCCGCTGCGCGCGCTCGCGGAGCCGGACGGGCCCGCCGCACCGTACCGCTTCCACCAGCTCGACCTGCGCCGTCCGGCGGTGGCCCGGGTGATCGCCGAGCACGGCGTCGACACGGTCGTCCACCTCGCGGTCAGCGCGACCGGACTGGGCTCCACCAACCGCTCGTCGGTCAAGGAGTCCAACGTGATCGGCACCATGCAGCTGCTCGGTGCCTGCCAGAAGGCCGCGGACCTCCGCCGGCTGGTGGTGAAGTCGACGACCGGCGTCTACGGGTCGGCGCCGCGCGACCCGGCGGTGTTCACCGAGCGGACCCAGCCCAGGAACCTGCCGGGCGGGGGCTTCGCCAAGGACGCGGTCGAGGTCGAGGGCTACGTCCGGGGCTTCGCCCGGCGCCGTCCGGACGTCGCGGTGACGGTGCTGCGGTTCGCCAACATCGTCGGCCCGGACGCCGACACCCCGCTGAGCGAGTACTTCGGGCTGCCGGTGCTGCCCACCGTCCTCGGCTACGACCCCCGGCTGCAGTTCGTGCACGAGGACGACGTCGTCGAGGTGCTCTGCCGGTCCGCGTTCGCCGCCGGGCCGGGCACCGCCAACACCGGTACCTTCAACGTGGCGGGGGAGGGCGTGCTGCTGCTCTCCCAGTGCGCCCGCCGGCTGGGCCGGCCGACCCTGCCGCTGCTGCTGCCCGCGATCAGCTGGTTCGCCGGGCTGGCCCGGCAGACCCGGCTGGTGGACGTCTCGCCGGAGCAGCTGCGGCTGCTCACCCACGGCCGGGTGGTGGACACCGCACGGCTGCGGGAGACCTTCGGCTACCGCCCGGCGTTCACCACCCCGGAGGCGTTCGCCGACTTCGCCGCCGCGCAGTCGCCCGGCCTGCTGCCGCCCGGGCGGCTGACCGCCCTCACCGACGGCGTGGCCGCGCTGCTCGGCCCCGAGCGCCCGGGGGCCGCCCCGGACGGTCCCGCCCGCCCGCACCGACCCAGGAGCTGAACCCGCATGAGTGCCGCCGCCGAGAACGCGCCGGGTGGGGCGAAGGTCATCCCGATCGAGTCCGCGCCCAGCTGGACCGAGCCGCCGCCCGCCGGGCCCGGCCTGGCCGACCGGGTCGCCGACACCGTCGGCGGGGCGCTGGCGGGGCGGCTCGGCCCGGCCGCCACCCGGCTGTTCGGCAAGGGCTGGGAGGCCCGGGCCGCCGACGGCCTCGCCTTCCTGCGGCGCCGGATCACCGGCGACTACGAGGTGGACGAGTTCGGCTTCGACCGTGAGCTGACCGAGGAGGTGCTGCTCGCGCTGCTCCGGCCGCTGGCCGAGAAGTACTTCCGGGTCGAGGTCCGCGGCGTCGAGAACATCCCGGCCGAGGGCGGCGCGCTGATCGTCGCGAACCACTCCGGGACGATCCCGCTGGACGCCCTGATGACCCAGGTCGCCGTGCACGACCACCACCCGCACCACCGGCACCTGCGGATGCTGGCCGCCGACCTGGTGTTCGTGCTGCCCGGCGTCAACGAGGTGGCCCGCAAGGCCGGGCACACGCTGGCCTGCAACGAGGACGCCCAGGCGCTGCTGGAGCGCGGCGAGCTGGTCGGGGTCTGGCCGGAGGGCTTCAAGGGGGTCGGCAAGCCGTTCTCCGAGCGGTACAAGCTGCAGCGGTTCGGCCGCGGCGGCTTCGTCTCGTCCGCGCTGCGGGCGCAGGTGCCGATCGTCCCGTGCTCGATCGTCGGGGCCGAGGAGACCTACCCGATGATCGGCAACCTCCGGACGCTGGCCCGGCTGCTGGGCCTGCCGTACGTGCCGATCACGCCGACCTTCCCGTGGCTCGGGCCGCTGGGCGCGGTGCCGCTGCCGACCAAGTGGATCATCCAGTTCGGCGAGCCGATCGCGACCGACCGGCACCCGGCCGAGGCGGCGGACGACCCGATGCTGGTCTTCGACCTGGCCGACGAGGTCCGGGAGACCATCCAGCACACCCTCTACCAGTTGCTGGTGCAGCGGCGTTCGGTCTTCTTCTGAGCGGTGCCCCCCGGGGAGCCGCTCCCCGGCGAGGGGTGCCCGCACGGAGGGGCCCCGGTGGACGACGCGTCCACCGGGGCCCCTCCGCGTCACCGCTGCTCGGCCGCCGCTCAGCCGCCGAGGATCCGCAGACCGGGCAGCAGGCCCGGGATCAGCGGAGGCACCTCGACGCCCTGCTGCGGGGCGCCGTCGGCCGACGGGCTGGGCGTGGCGGACGGCTGCGCGGGCGCCTGGTCCGGCGCCGGGTCGGCGCTGGGCGAGGGCTTGGCACCGGTGAGCCCGCTGGTGAGGTTGTCCACCAGGCCGCCGACCGGGGCCGGGACGACGTTGCCGGGCGCACCGCTCGGCAGGATGTCGACCGGGGCACCGGGAGCCGCCGGGGGAGCCGGGACGGTCGCCCCGACGGACGGGGCCCGCTCGGTGGTGCCGGGCCGGCCGCTGCCGGCCGTGCTGCCCGCCTGCCCCGATCCGGCGGAGCCGCCGTTCGCGGGGGAGGAGCCGGGTGCGGGCTCGCCGCCGGTGGCCGTGGTGCCGGCGGGGGCCCCGGCACCGCCGCCGGACGGAGCCTGCGTGCCGCCGCCCGCCCCGCCGCCGGCCGGTGCACCGCTGTCCGCGGGCGGTCCGGCCAGACGCAGGGGCGCGACGTCCTCGCTTATGTCGTCGAAGAGCTGCTCCACCAGGTGGGCCTGCGGGGTGAGCTGGACGGGCAGCTTGGACTGGACCTCGGCCCAGGCGCCGTCCTCGCCCTCGGCGAAGCCGGCCAGGGTGCGCATCGGGTCGAGCGAGCCGTTGTTGCGGTAGACGGCGCGCAGCAGGTCGCGGCCCCGGAGGGCGTCGGCGTGCATGTCGTCGAGCGCCTTGCGGACCTGGTCGACCGTGCCCGGGCTGAGCGCGCCGCTGTCGCCCGTCCGGCCGATCAGGGACCGCGCCTCGCCGAGCCGGGTGGCCGCGTTGTCCAGCAGCAGTTCGCCGCGCTCCGTGTCGGAGTCCGCGAGGTTGAGCCGGAGCCCCTCCAGACCGCGCTTCATCCCGTACAGCGGATCGCCGGGCAGCGCGTTGCCGCTGGCGGCCGCGGCGCCGGCGAAGCTCCCCACGGCGAGCCCGGCGACCAGTCCGCCGATCGCGAACCGGCGGCTCCAGCGGCCGCGCGGTGCGGTCCTGATCGCCCGGTGGCGGCGCTGCCGGGGCACCGTGGCGCCCGGTCCGCCGGCGAAGGCCTGCTCGAACGCGGCCATCAGCCGGGCGCGTTGGACGGTCCGGACCTCGCGGTCCAGCTCCGGGCCGGGCAGCGCGCCGAGCGCGCCGACCATGTCGATGAGCCCGGCCATCGCGGCCGATCCGGCGCTGCCGGCAGCGGTGCCGGCCGGTTCCCCGCCGTCGGCACCGAGTTGCTCCGCCTGGTGGGCCTCCAGCGCCTCGGCGAAGGCCTTCGCCCGCCGGTGCTCAAGCACGTTTGCCGTCACGGGCCACACCTCCCTTCGTCGTTGTCGACACCCCGGCCTGCCGGACGGTTGCCCCGGCAAGCCAAAGCCACTCCATCGGGTGAGAGGTCGCAATTCGACTTGACCGTACGCCTGGTGGAGGCTTGCACGCTGGCCAACGAGCGGTGCGGGCGGTCGGTTACGCACGGCTGATCATCGGACCGACCGTTCACCCGGACGTGTCGGGCCGTCGCCGGGGATGACGGCCCGCCGGATATCTCCCCCGCAGCCCCGGGACCGCCGCCGGTCCTCTCCCCGCTCACCGCGCGTCGGGCGGGAGCAGGCGGGCCAGGGTCCGTACCGCGCGGTACTGGAGGGTTTTGATGGCGCCCTCGTTCTTGCCCATGATGCGGGCCGTCTCGGCGACCGAGAGCCCCTGCAGGAAGCGGAGGGTGACGCACTCCTGCTGCTGCGGGTTGAGCCGCCGGACGGCCTCCAGCAGGGCGGCGTTGGAGAGCGACTCCAGCACCGAGTCCTCAGGGCTGCGCTCGCACTCGTTGGAGTCGAGCATCTCGCCGGTGGTGACCTCCAGCCGGAAGCGGCTGGACTTGAAGTGGTCGGCGACCAGGTTGCGGGCGATGGTCACCAGCCAGGCGCCGAAGTCCCGCCCCTGCCAGGTGAAGGTGCCGATCCGGCGCAGCGCGCGCAGGAACGTCTCGCTGGTGAGGTCCTCGGCGGTGGCCCGGCTGCCGACCCGGTAGTAGATGTAGCGGTAGACCGTGTCCGAGTAGTGGTCGTAGAGGCGGCCGAAGGCCTCGCTCTCGCCGGCCTGGGCCCGTTCGACCAGCTCCATGATCGGGTTGTGCTCGGTCTCGTAGCCGGGGCCGGTGGTGGTGCGGGCCCGGCTGCGGCCGCCGGTTCCGGTGGCCCCGGTCCGTCCGCGCGAGCCGGTGCCGGTCGAGCCGGCCGCGGTGGTGCGCAGCAGCGGGCCGCCGACGGGCTGTGGCTGGCCGGGGCCGAACGAGGCTCCGGCGGGCACCAGTTGGGGCGAGGCGGCGAGCTGGCTGCGGAGCAGGCTGCGCAGCAGCTCCAGGCCGGTGGAGATCTGCCGGGGCGGGACCGGGCGGCCGCGGAGGCTGGTGCGGGAGCGCAGGGGCGCGGACGACGGGCGGGAGGGTGCAGGCGCGTCGTTCCGGACGGGTGGGTACACGGGACTCCCAGAGGCAGAACTGTGGACGGATCACCTCCGCCTGCGCGGAGAGCACGGCCGCACCACCCGGTCGTGCTGGGGCGGGTGGGTGACGCGCATCCAGGAGAGAATAACGCTTTGTGCAATGACAGCTACACCGTGTGGTCGAAGTGGTCGTTTGGGATCCGCATCGGACACATATACGGCCGACACTGACCGAACGTGTCATCGATCATCCGGCCCAACGTGACCGAACAAGTGCACCGGGTGACCAATTCGACGGCCCGGCGGGCGGTTTCCCTGTCTTGGGTGCGGATAACCCCTGACTTTCCCCGTCTGACGAACGATCAGAACCAGTCACCCGGTGTCGGGTTCGGTCGTGGCCTGCGAATCGGCCTGCGGCGCGCCGGAGTTAGCCCGTACGGGCGGCCTGGTCAGCGCGCGAATTGACCGGGCTCACCCCGCCGGGGGGCGAACGGGTCGGCCCCGGATCCGGGCACCGGCCCGGGCGGGTCCGTCGCCGCCGGGTCCCCGGCGGCGTGCGGGGATCGGTGGCGTTCGGCCCCGGCGCCGCTCGGGGCCGGGCGCCGGGGCGGGGCTTCACACCGGGGCGGGGCTTCGCGTCGGAGCGGGGTCAGGCCCGGTGCCGGCGGTACAGGGTCACCCCGGCCGCCGCCGCGCCGCCCGCCACCCCGAGCGCGGCCGCCGCGGGCAGGCCCACCCGGGCCGCCTTCCGGCCGGTCCGGAAGTCCCGGACCCGCCACCCCTGGGAGCGGGCGTGCCGCCGCAGCGCGCCGTCCGGGTTCACCACGTACGGGTGGCCGACCAGCGAGAGCATCGGGATGTCGTTGGCCGAGTCGCTGTACGCGGCGCAGCGGTCCAGGTCGAGCCGCTCCCGGCGGGCCAGCGAGCGGACCGCCGCCGCCTTGGCCGGACCGTGCAGCAGCTCGCCGACCAGCCGGCCCGTGTACGCGCCGTCCCGTGCCTCGGCGACGGTGCCCAGCGCACCGGTCATGCCGAGCCGGGCGGCGATGATCCGGGCCACCTCCACCGGGGCGGCGGTGGCCAGCCAGACCCGCTGTCCGGCGTCCAGGTGCATCTGGACCAGCGCGCGGGTGCCGGGCCAGACCTTGTCGGCGATGACCTCGTCGAAGACCTCCTCGCAGAGGGCCTCCAGGTCGGCGGTCCGCTTGCCGGCCACCAGGCCGAGCGCGGTGTGCTGGGCGTCCGCCATGTGGTCCGGGTCCTCGGTGCCGTGCATGCGGAACCAGGCCTGCTGCCAGGCGAACCGGGCGATGTCGCGGCGGGTGAGGAACCCGCGGCGGTAGAGCCCGACGCCGAGGTAGAAGATGGCGGCGCCGCGCAGGATGGTGTTGTCGCAGTCGAAGAAGGCGGCGGCGCGCGGGTCGTCCGGCTCGGGGGTGTGGTTCTCGGCGGGGGCCTTCGGGGCCCTGCCGCGTCTGGCGGGCTGTCCGGTGTCCTCGTCGGGGCCCTCCCCGGCCGCTTCCCCGGCGGTTCCGGCGGGTGCTCCGGGGGTGGTTCCGGCGGCCGGTTCCAGGGTGGCGGGCGGCTCCGGCGCGGCGCGCAGGGCGGCCTCCGCCGCCTCGGCCGCGGCCTCGCCCGCCAGGGCGATCCGCGCGGTGGTGGGTCGCCTTGTCTGGAGGAGCCTTCGGAGCACGGCCATGCCACCGAGCATAGCCAGCGGGTCGCGGAGCGGCCGTGACGGCGGCGTGCCGGGCCGGTGAACAGCCGCGCCCGTCCGCGCCCGTCCGCGCCCGCCCGCCCGTCCGCGCCCCCGCCGCGCGGCAGGCCCGCCCGGGTCGCCCGGCCGGGTCGCCCCGCCGCCCGCGGCCCCGGCCGCCCGGCCGTGCGTAGGGGCGGCGCACAATGGCGGGGTGAGCCCACTGCTGCGACGCGACAAGACCCCGAAGCCGGCCGAGCGGACCGTGACCCTGGTCGCCAAGCCCGGCTGCCACCTGTGCGACGACGCCCGGGAGGTGATCGTCCGGGTGACGGGCGAGCTGGGCGCGGCCTTCGAGGAGAAGGACATCACGCAGGACGAGGAGCTCTACCGGCGCTACTGGGAGCAGATCCCGGTGACCCTGATCGACGGACGCCAGCACGACTTCTGGCGGGTGGACGAGAAGCGCCTGCGCACCGCGCTGGGCGCCTGACCTCCCGCGCCCGCGGCGCCCGCCCCGCTCCGGATCCCGCGCCGGGGCGCGTCCGGTGACCCCCGCCGTCCGGCGGGGGCGGTTCGCCGAATCGTTGTGAAGATTCCCCGCGCACGGCTTGGGGCGGCCCCCGGTGGTCGGCTTACGATCGAACTCGTCTGCGCCCATGGGGGGCTGAGCACGCGAGGAGTGCCGCCATGCTTCCCGGCCCGCCCCCAGGGACGTCCCCAGGGGTGCCCTTAGCGGCGCCCGCCGATCCGTCGGCCGAACCCCGGGGCTTCGCCGTGGTGGACGTGGAGGCGACCGGCCGCAGCCCGTGGCGGCACCGGGTGGTCGAGGTCGCCGTGGTGCTGCTGGACGAGCGGCTCCGCCCGGAGGGCGAGTTCTGCACGCTGCTGGACCCGCTCGGCCCGGTGGGCCCGACCCATGTGCACCGGATAGCCCAGGAGGACGTCGAGGGCGCCCCGCGGTTCCGGGAGATCGCGCCGAGGCTGCTGGAGCTGCTGGCCGGCCGGGTGATGGTCGGCCACCACGTCACCTGTGACCACGCCTTCCTGGATCGTGAGTTCGCCCGGATCGGCGTCCCGCTGCCGGCGGTGCCGCTGCTCTGCACGATGCGGCTGGCCCGCGCCCACCTGCCGGAGGCCGGCGGGTTCGGCCTGGCGGCCTGTGTCGAGGCGGCCGGTCTGGGCCGGTTCCCGGCGCACACCGCGCTGGGGGACGCCCGGGCCACCGCCGGGCTGCTCCGGCACTGCCTGGGTGCGCCGTCCTGCGCGCCGGGCGACTGGGCGGAGCCGCTGCGGGAGGCCGCCCGGGTGCCGTGGCCGAGGCTGGGCGGGGCGCGGTCCCGGCCGTCCGGGGAGCCGGTGCCGACGGTGCGCAGGGAGGGGCCCGCCGAGCTGCCGTACGGCTCGCGGCCACCCGCTGCACCGCCCCCGGCGGGGGTGCGGAAAGGGTCCGGTGCTATGGGTGCGACGGCGTGATGCGCATCACTGTGCAGGGACAAATCGGACACCATCTTTGTGCACACGTTCACAAACGCATAGCCTGGCTGCCAAAGCCCAGCTTCACCCACAGGAGCACCGTGGCAATCGGCCGATCACCACAGAGCAGTTCGCAGACGCCCGAGCAGGGCGCCGCGCGCCGACCCTCGCGTGCCCGGGGCATCCCGGAGGCGACCGTCGCGCGCCTGCCCCTCTATCTGCGCGCGCTCACCGCGCTCTCCGAGCGCTCGGTGCCGACCGTCTCCTCCGAGGAGCTGGCCGCGGCCGCCGGCGTGAACTCCGCCAAGCTGCGCAAGGACTTCTCCTACCTGGGCTCGTACGGCACCCGCGGTGTCGGCTACGACGTCGAGTACCTCGTCTACCAGATCTCGCGCGAGCTCGGCCTGACCCAGGACTGGCCGGTCGTCATCGTCGGCATCGGGAACCTCGGCCACGCGCTCGCCAACTACGGCGGCTTCGCCTCCCGCGGTTTCCGGGTCGCGGCCCTGCTGGACGCCGACCCGTCCGTGGTCGGCAGCAGCGCGGCCGGACTCCCGGTGCGCCACATGGACGAACTGGAGTCCATCGTGGAGAGCCAGCACGTCTCGATCGGGGTCATCACCACCCCGCCCGGCGCCGCCCAGCAGGTCTGCGACCGGCTGGTCGAGGCCGGCGTCACCAGCATCCTGAACTTCGCCCCGACCGTGCTGACCGTCCCGGACGGCGTGGACGTGCGCAAGGTGGACCTCTCCATCGAGCTGCAGATCCTCGCCTTCCACGAGCAGCGCAAGGCCGGCGACGAGCCGGACCGGACCGAGTCCGTGCTCGACCGCGCCCCCGGCCCGGTCCGGGCGGCGGCCGCCAAGCTGCGCCGGGCCGCCGGCGGCAGCACCAAGGCCCGTCCGGCCGCGGAGTCCGCCAAGGACGCCGAGCCGGCGCCGAAGACCAAGCCCGGCAAGCCCGGCGAGGGCGACCTCTCCGCGGTGATGCCGGCATGAACGGGCACAACGAGCGGGCATTCGCGGGCCGGGCGCCGTTCGAGGCGGCCGCCGGGCGCGACGGGAGCCGTACGGCCGGTGGGATCCGCGGTACCAGGGGGCAGGCGTGAGTCTTCTCGTCGTAGGGCTGAGCCATCGCACCGCCCCGGTCGGCGTGCTGGAGCGCGCCGCCCTGACCGGTGAGGTCCCGACCCGGCTGCTGCACGACGCGGCCGCGTCGGCGACCGTCGCCGAGGCCGCGCTGCTGAACACCTGCAACCGGATCGAGCTGTACGCCGACGTGGACAAGTTCCACGCCGGTGTCGCCGAGCTGTCGCTGCTGCTCGCCCACCACAGCGGGGTCGACCTGGAGGAGCTCACCTCCCACCTCTACGTCCACTACGAGGACCGCGCCGTCCACCACCTCTTCTCGGTGGCCTGCGGCCTGGACTCGATGGTCGTCGGCGAGGGCCAGATCCTCGGCCAGCTGCGCGACTCGCTGGCCCGGGCGCAGGACGAGCACACCGCCGGGCGCGGTCTGAACGAGCTCTTCCAGCAGGCGCTGCGGGTCGGCAAGCGGGCGCACAGCGAGACCGGCATCGACAAGGCCGGCCAGTCGCTGGTGACCTTCGGCCTGGAGCAGGTCGCGGCCGGTGCCGGCGAGATCGCCGGCAAGCGGGCGCTGGTGGTCGGCGCGGGCTCGATGAGCTCGCTGGCCGCCGCCACGCTGGTCCGCTCCGGCGTCACCGACCTGCTGGTCGCCAACCGGACGCCCGAGCGGGCCGAGCGGCTGGTCGAGATCCTCGGCGCGGACGTCGCCCGCACCGTGGAGCTGGCCAAGGTGCCCGAGGCGCTGGCCGACGTCGACCTGGTGATCTCGTGTACCGGCGCGGCCGGCGTGGTGATCGGGTCCGAGGACGTCGCCGCCGCGGTCGCGTCCCGTACCGCCGGCACCCCGCTCGCCTTCCTCGACCTGGCCATGCCGCGCGACGTCGACCACGCCGTGCACGAGCTGCCCGGCGCGCTCCTGGTCGACCTGGAGAGCCTCTCGCACGCGCACGCCGCCACCCCCGGCGCCGGCGACGTCGACGCGGTCTCCGGCATCGTCGCCGAGGAGGTCACCGCCTTCGGGGCCGCCCAGCGGGCCGCCCGGATCGCCCCGACCGTGGTGGCGCTGCGCGCGATGGCCTCCGACGTCGTCGCCGCCGAGCTCGGCCGCCTCGACTCCCGGCTGCCCGCGCTGGACGAGCGCTCCCGCGCCGAGATCACCCAGACCGTCCGGCGGGTCGTCGACAAGCTGCTGCACGCCCCGACGGTCCGGGTGAAGCAGCTCGCCGCCGAGCCGGGCGGCGCCTCCTACGCGGACGCGCTGCGCGAGCTGTTCGACCTCGACCCGGCCGCGGTGCACGCGGTCTCGGGCACCCCGATCGGCACCCAGCAGCCTGCGGGCGGGGGCGCCAGATGAACCGTCAGCCATCCCACGAGTACCACCGGGACGATCACCTCATGAATGGTCAACCGCTCACCGGCCAGTCCCCGGACGCCACCGCACCCCTGCGGCTCGGCACCCGGCGCAGCGCGCTCGCCATGGCGCAGTCGGGCATGGTCGCCCGCGAGGTGACCCGCCTCACCGGGCGCCCCGTCGAGCTGGTGGAGATCACCACCTACGGCGACACCTCGCGCGAGGCCCTGGCCCAGATCGGCGGCACCGGCGTCTTCGTCTCGGCGCTGCGCGACGCGCTGCTGGAGGGCCGGATCGACTTCGCCGTGCACTCGCTCAAGGACCTGCCCACCGCCGCCCCCGAGGGACTGGCGCTGGCCGCCGTCCCCGAGCGCGAGGACTTCCGCGACGCCCTGGTGGCGAGTGACGGGCTGGCCCTGGACGAGCTGGTGGAGAAGCTGGCCGGCGCCGGCCGGACCGCGCGGATCGGCACCGGTTCGCCGCGCCGGATGGCGCAGCTGAACGCCTGGGCCCGGGCCCGCGGCGCACAGCTGGAGACGGTGGCGATCCGCGGCAACGTGGACACCCGGATCGGCTTCGTCACCTCGGGCGAGCTGGACGCGGTGGTGCTGGCCACCGCCGGCCTGAACCGGCTCGGCCGCGCCGCCGAGATCACCGAACACCTCGACCGCGAGCTGATGATCCCGGCCCCCGGCCAGGGGGCGCTCGCCGTCGAGTGCAAGGCCTCCGACACGGGGCTGACCGCCGCGCTGTCGGCCCTGGACCACGCCCCCACCCGGGTCGCGGTGGCCGCCGAGCGCGCCCTGCTGGCCGCCCTGGAGGCCGGCTGCTCCGCACCGGTCGCCGGTCTGGCGGTCCGCGGCCACGAGAACGAACTGCGGCTGGAGGGCGTGGTCGGCACCACCGACGGCGCCACCCTGCTGAAGATGTCCGCCAACGGTCCGATCGTCCTCGACGAGACCGCCGAGCGGCAGGCGGTGGCCCTCGGCCGCGCGCTGGCCGACCGGCTGCTCGACGCGGGCGCGGCCGCCCTGATGGGGGAGCGAGCCCGATGAGCCCCACCGCCGCCACCGACAGCCCGTTCCCGGCCGACAGCCCCTTCGGGGGCGTGGTCCCCGCCGCCGGCCGCTGCACCTTCCTGGGCGCGGGCCCCGGCGACCCGGGCCTGCTGACCCTGCGCGCGGTCGAGGTGCTGGCCTCGGCCGACATCCTGGTCGCCGACCCGCTGACCGCCGCCGCGGTGCGCAGTCACTGCCCGACCGGCGTGCAGGTGCACACCCCGGGTGCGGAGGGGCCGGAGTTCGACCTGGCCCGACTGGTCGGCGAGGCCGTGCGGTCCGGCAAGCACGTGGTGCGGACCGTCGACGGCGACCCGGGCCTGGACGGCTGTGCCGCCGAGGAGATGCTCGGCTGTGCCGGCGCGGGGATCTCCTTCGAGGTGATCCCCGGGGTCGCCCAGTCGGTCGGCGTCCCGGCCTACGCGGGCGTGCCGCTGCGCGGCGCGGCCGGCACCGACGTCCGGTTCGTCGAGGGCGCGGCCCTGCTGGCCGGCTCCCCGGTGGACCTGGGCGCGCCGGAGACCACCCTGGTGGTGCGGACCACCCTGGGACAGCTGCCGGCCACCGCCAACGCGCTGGTCTCCAACGGGCGCAAGCCGGAGTCGGCGCTGAGCGCGACGCTCTCGGGCACCACCACCCGTCAGCGCACCTTCACCGCCACCCTGGCCACCATCGCGGCGGACCTGAAGGCCGCCCGGGTGCTGCCCTCGCCGGTGTCGGCCCCGGTGGATCCGGCCACCCCGGTCATAGCCGTGGTCGGCGAGCAGGTCGCGCACCGCGCCTCGCACTCCTGGTTCGAGACCAAGCCGCTGTTCGGCTGGAACGTCCTGGTGCCGCGCACCAAGGAGCAGGCGCACGGCCTCTCGGAGCAGCTCCGCTCGTACGGCGCGGTGCCGCAGGAGGTGCCGACCATCGCGGTCGAGCCGCCGCGCACCCCGCAGCAGATGGAGCGGGCGATCAAGGGCCTGGTCACCGGCCGGTACGAGTGGATCGCCTTCACCTCGGTGAACGCGGTCCGCGCGGTGCGGGAGAAGTTCGAGGAGTACGGCCTGGACGCCCGGGCGTTCGCCGGGATCAAGGTCGCGGCGGTCGGCGAGACCACCGCGCAGGCGCTGGTCGACTTCGGCGTGAAGCCGGACCTCGTGCCGTCCGGCGAGCAGTCGGCCGCCGGCCTGCTGGAGGACTGGCCGCCGTACGACCCGGTGTTCGACCCGATCGACCGGGTGCTGCTGCCGCGCGCCGACATCGCCACCGAGACCCTGGTGGCCGGCCTGGTCGAGCTGGGCTGGGAGGTCGACGACGTGACGGCGTACCGGACGGTGCGCGCCTCGCCGCCGCCGGCCGAGACCCGCGAGGCGATCAAGGGCGGCGGGTTCGACGCGGTGCTGTTCACCTCGTCCTCGACCGTGCGGAACCTGGTCGGCATCGCCGGCAAGCCGCACAACGTGACGGTCATCGCCTGCATCGGCCCGGCCACCGCGAAGACCGCCGAGGAGCACGGCCTGCGGGTCGACGTGATGGCTCCGGCGCCGTCGGCGGCCGCGCTGGCCCAGGCGCTGGCAGACTTCGGGGCCAAGCGCCGCGACACCGCGACCGCCGCCGGTGAGCCGGTCTACCGGCCCAGCGAGCGCCGTCCCGGTTCGCGCCGCAAGGCCGCGCGCTAAACGGTCCGGGGGCGGCCCACCCGCCGCCCCCGGCACACGCACACCGTTCGGAGAGAGAAGCCGTGTCCGCTGAATTCCCGTACGTCCGCCCGCGCCGCCTGCGGTCGACCCCGGCGATGCGCCGCCTGGTCGCCGAGACCAGGCTGCACCCGGCGGAGCTGATCCTGCCGCTGTTCGTCCGCGAGGGCGTGCGCGAGCCGGTGCCGGTCACGTCGATGCCGGGGGTGGTCCAGCACACCCGGGACACCCTGCGGAAGGCCGCGGTCGAGGCGGCCGAGGCGGGCCTGGGCGGCCTCATGCTGTTCGGCGTCCCGGAGGTGCAGGACGCGACCGGCAGCGAGGGCACCAACCCGGACGGCATCCTGCAGCAGGCGATCCGGGACGTGGTCGGCGAGGTCGGCGACGCCCTGGTGGTCATGTCCGACCTCTGCCTGGACGAGTACACCGACCACGGCCACTGCGGCGTGCTGGCGGCCGACGGCTCGGTGGACAACGACGCGACGCTGGAGCGCTACGCCGAGATGGCCCGCGTACAGGCGGACGCCGGCGTCCACCTGGTCGGCCCGTCCGGGATGATGGACGGTCAGATCGCCGTGGTCCGGCGGGCCCTGGACGAGGCCGGCCACCAGGACGTGGGCATCCTCGCCTACACGGCCAAGTACGCCTCGGCGTTCTACGGCCCGTTCCGGGAGGCGGTCGGCTCCTCGCTGAAGGGCGACCGCAAGTCCTACCAGCAGGACCCGGCCAACGCCCGGGAGGCGCTGCGGGAGCTGGAGCTGGACGTCGCCGAGGGCGCCGACCTGGTGATGGTGAAGCCGGGCATGGCCTACCTGGACATCCTGCGCCAGGTCGCCGACGCCTCGCCGGTGCCGGTCTCGGCCTACCAGGTGTCGGGCGAGTACGCGATGGTGGAGGCGGCCGCGGCCAACGGCTGGATCGACCGGGAGCGGATGATCCTGGAGACGCTGACCTCGCTGCGCCGGGCCGGTGCCGAGCAGATCCTCACGTACTGGGCGGTCGAGGCCGCCGGGATGCTCGGGTAGGCCCACCCTTCCGGGTACCGCCGGACGTGCCGGGGCCGGGCCCCTCCGCGAGGAGGGGCCCGGCCTTTCGGCTGCTACTCCCAGCCGCCGACGTGGGCGAAGCCCTCCACGCCGCCGACGGCGTCGGTGGAGGTGGCGGCCCCCCAGCCGTGCGCGCCGGTGTGGATGTTCGAGGTGTGGGCCAGGCCCCACCACTCGCCGGCCGCGAACACCGGGTGGGCGGAGGCGACGAACTCGCCGCCGCCGGCCAGGCCGACGTGCGCGGACGCCGGGGTGGCGATGCCGGCCAGCGCCAGCGCGCCGAAGGCGGTCAGTGCGACCTTGCCCAGCTTGCTCTTCATGGATCTGCCCTCTCTTTCCGGAGCGTCCGGTCCGGACGCCCTGCCTCTGACGTGTGTTCCGGTCCGTGTCCGGGTGCCGGCTCTGCCACGTGAACACACGGTGCCGTCCGTGCCGGCGCCCCACGCGCCGTGCCGACGGCCTGTCACCCGGCCGGACCGCACCCGGAGTGCGGCCGGCCGGACGTCCGGCCCCGTACGCCCGGAGGGCCCGGGGACCAGATGTCCCCGGGCCCTCCGCCGCGCCATGTCGCTGGATCAGCCGATCAGGTGCGAGACACCCGCGTCGCCCGAGGACTGGGTGTTCTGGCCGACGTTGCAGATCTGCTTCGGGGTGCTGTTGAGGATCGGCACCTCGACCGGGACGGCCACGCCGAGGACGGCGACCGCGATGTTGTGGACCTCCGGCAGGCAGATGTTCGCGTTGTCGAGGGTGTGGAAGTTCGGGCTGTGGTCGCCGTGGGTGCCGGTCTGGTTGGTGCCGCCGTTGCCCTGGACCGAGACGGCCGAGCCGTCCGAGTCGGCGATGGCGGAGGCCGAGCCGGCGGACATCGCGATGGCGGCGGCGGCGAGGCCGGCGGCGGCGAGGGACTTCTTGATCATTTCGGTGTTCCTCTCGGGGTTGAATCGGGGAGCGATTCGAAGGGTGGTTCAGGAGGGGGTGACGCAGGTGGGGCGAGCGGGTCAGCCGATCAGGTGGGAGACGCCCGAGTCGCCCTTGGTCTGGGTGCCCTGGCCCTGGGTGCAGTACTGCTTGCCACCGCTGTTGGCGATCGGGACCTCGACCGGGACGGCCACGCCGAGCACGCCGACGGCGATGTTGTGGATCTCCGGCAGGCAGACGTTCGCGTTGTCCAGGAAGTGGAAGTTCGGGCTGTGGTCGCCGACGGTGCCGGTGAAGTTGGTGCCACCGTTGCCCTGGAAGGACCCGGCGGAGCCGTCCGAGTCACCGATGGCCGAGGCCGGCGCCGCGGCGGCGGCCAGCGCGGCGGCGGCCAGCCCGGCGGCGGCGAAGGACTTCTGGATCATGGGGAGATCCCTCTCTGAAATGCTCTTGAGTTTCCGTGCGTACAACGCGTACAACGCTCAGACCCGGTCTGCGGTCACTGACGTTCAGATCAAAGAATGACGGCACGGAAGGTTACGGGGATTCTCGAAAAGAGTCCGGGAGGCGCGACCGGGAGCGCTTTCCGGTCGGATTATTAGCCCGAATCGGTTAACGGCCGCAATCCGGGGTCCGAGTGGCTCGTTGAGACAGATTGCTTCGGGTTGCGCCCGCGCAGCCCTTCCCCCAGAGGTCTCCAGTACGAACAGGCAGAACGGTGAAAAGCATGAGGTTCTCCAAGCGGGCCGGCGCGATGCTGCTGGCGGTCGGTGCGGGCGTACTCGCCTCCCAGGGGGCGGCGTCCGCCGCCGCCCCGGTCAGCCCCGAGCAGGTCGGGGCGCTGGAGGACCAGCTGGCGACCCAGCAGGTCCCGGTGGACGTGCCGGTGGCGCCGCTGGGCAGCCGGATCTCGGGCGGCATCCCGACCTCGCTGCTGATGCCCCCGGTGCCCGCGCACACCACCGGTGACGCGCTGATCCCCGAGCGGATCGTGCCCGCCCTGGGCACCGGCAAGGTGGGCCCGACGGCCAAGGCCGAGCTGCCGCTGCCGCTGGTCGACCAGGGCGCGGACCTCGGCGAGCTGCTGCTGGACGCCCCGGCCGCGCCGCTGCACGCCGACACCCCCGGGCTGGGCCTCGGCACGCCGCTCTCGGTGGTCCAGGACGGCACCGGGCAGCTCGCCGACGGCCGGGTCAAGGTGGACGAGATCGACCCGCGGCTGGTGACCGGGGCGGTCCAGGCCGTCCCGGGGGCCAAGGCGACCCTCGGCAACGAGGACGAGCGGATCTCGGTGACCGACTCGGTGGGCGACCTGGCGACCACCACCACCGCGACCGCCACCGGCGTGGTGCAGGAGACCGGCCTGGCCGGCCTCGCCCAGCTGTAGCCGCTCGGCGGCGCCGCAGCACGTGCGAGAGCCCGGCACCCCGATCCGAAGGGGGGTGCCGGGCTCTCGCGCGTACGGCCGCGGGGAGCGCCGGATCAGCCGGGCAGCGCGCCGAGCAGCGGGCCGACCAGGGGCAGGTCCCGCGGCCCGCCGCCGGCGCTGAGCGGGCCGGTGAGCGTCTCGGTGCCGATCGGGGCCAGACCGGTGTTCTCCGGCCGGACGGTCGCGCCGTTGTTCAGCACGTCGGCCGAGGAGTTGGCCCACGGGTCCAGGCGCAGGTCCTTGACCGGCGCGACGCCGTAGCCGAGGCCGGTGGTCGTGCCGCCGAGCGCCTGGGCGATGTCGGTCTTGGCCAGTGCGGCGCCGCCCTCGGCCGGGGCCGCGTGCGCGGCACCCGCGCCGCCGCCGAGCAGCATCGCGGCGCCCAGGGCGGCGGCGAGGCCGGCCCCGCTCTTCTTCGAAACCATGCGGAATCACCCTTCGGGGGAGTGGGTCCCGGCGCGGCCGGACCGCGCCCGGGTACGCCGAACCGCCCCCCGGCCGGTGGGCCGGGGGGCAGTGCGGCCGGAACGCGTGCCGATCGGGATCAGCAGTCGTCCTCGACGTGGTGGTGGTCCGCCTCGGCGTTGATGCAGGTGTTGCCGAACGCCGGGTTCAGCAGGCCGATGACGTTGACGGAGTTGCCGCACAGGTTGACCGGGACGTGCACCGGGATCTGGAGCTGGTTGCCGGAGACGACACCGGGCGAGCCGGCGGCGACGCCCTCCGCACCGGAGCTGGCGGAGGCGGCGCCCGCCGCACCCATCACCAGGCCGGCGGCGGCGGCGGAGAGGACGGCGGCCTTCTTCACGTTCTGCATGGGGGTTGATCTCCTCGATCACACACGGGTGGAGCGGGCCGCACCCCGCCGGTGGCGGGGTGCGGCACGGATGCGGTGACACGGTGGTCGCCGGTGCGGCGACCACCCGGTCAGCCGTGGTTGATGCAGGTGTTGCCGAACGCCGGGTTCAGGATGCTGACGATCCCGATGGAGTTGCCGCAGACGTTGACCGGGATGTGCACCGGGATCTGGATCTGGTTGCCGGAGAGCACACCCGGGGAGCCGGCGGCGACGCCCTGGGCACCGGAGCTGGCGAACGCGCCGCCCGCCGCACCGACCACCAGACCGGCGGTGGCGAGGGACAGGGCGGCGGCCTTCTTGAGGTTACGCATGTGGTTCTTCCTCCGTTTTCTGCCCGACCGTCAGTGGAAATAGTCGGGAGCCGGGCGAGGTGAAATCCTTGCCCGTTGGCTTCTGGGAATACCGTGATTGTCACTCGGGCGGCCCAGATGGCGCGTGTCGCCCATGGCTCGGGCGATGGTCGGCCGCCGCTTCACCGCGCGCCGCGAACAATTCCCGCACGGCCGGGAAGAATTCGTGCAGACGCGCGACCAGGAGGAATCCGGACGGGCTTGGACCGGCGTCGGATCTCCCGGAGTAGGGGTGCCGCCCGGCGGGGGCGGACCGGGCGGAGGTGCCGCCCCGGGTCAGGCGTTGACGCAGGTGTTGCCGAACGCCGGGTTGAGCAGGCCGACCACGTCGATCGAGTTGCCGCACAGGTTGACCGGGATGTGCACCGGGACCTGGAGCTGGTTGCCCGAGGCCACGCCGGGGGAGCCGGCCGCGACGCCCTCGGCGGACGCGCCGTGGGCGTGGTGGGCGGCGGCGGCGCCGGCTCCGGCGGCCAGCAGGGCGGCGGTGGCCGCGGTGCCGAGGACGCCGTGGGCGAACTTGCGCATGTGCGGGACTCGCTTTCTTCGTGACGGGCGTGGGGCGGGGCGGAGCGTGTTCCGCCAGGGAGAACGAGGCAGCGCCCGGGGGGAAACGGTCGGATGTGCTGATCACCCGAATGCCTGGCGGGCCGGTCCGTTCGTCCGGATGGGTGACAGTGAGGGTGCCCTCGCAACCGCCTCGACCGGGTCTCGTTGGAGATGTCGCACTCCCCGTGCATCTCTGTCGAACAGTCAGGAGGCTCTCATGAGCATCAAGAAGACGGCCGCCGTCGGCGCCGCTGTGGTCGGCATCGTGGCGGCCGGTGCCGGCTCCGCGATGGCCAGCTCCGGTGCGGAGGGTGTTGCCGCGGGTTCCCCCGGTGTCATCTCCGGCAACCAGCTGCAGGTTCCGGTTCACGTCCCGGTCAACCTGTGCGGCAACACCATCGACATCATCGGTCTGCTGAACCCCGCGTTCGGCAACACCTGCGTCAACAACGGCTGATCTGCGTCACGTCCGGCCACTGCGAGCCGCCGTTCCCGCGCTTCCCTCCTGGGGTGCGGGGCGGCGGCTCTCGGTATGCCCGGGCCGGGACCGTCGTGACCGGGCGTCAGTCACCGGTGCTGTCACGAGCCTTGTTGCGTTACTTGTCAGTACCTAGAATATGAGACCTGCTCACCTTTCTTCGCTCCGAAGCTCCGAAGCTCCCACGCTCCGAACCGTCCGGCACCCCCCGGTCGGGCGGCCCCCACCCGCAAGGAGTCGCGTGTGATCAGGTCACGATGGGCGGGTGCGCGGCGGAACAGGACGGTCGCGCGCCGCTCCCCCTACGGCGCACTGCTGGCGACGGGCGCCCTCGTCGCCGCCCTCGGCCTCGCCGGAACCCCCGCCGCCCTCGCCGACACCGGCCCGGCCGCCCCCGCGGCCGCCACCACCCGCCCGGCCGCGATCGTCGCCCTCGGCGACAGCGCCATCTCCGGGGAGGGCGCCGGCACCGACACCGGCGACGGCTACTTCCCCGGGACCGACGGCCCCGCCGACTACTGCCACCGGCACCCCGAGTCGGAGATCTTCGTCACCGACATCCCCGGTGTCACCCCGATCGACCTCGCCTGCTCCGGCGCCCAGACCGGCGACCTGGTCAGCGACCCCGAGCTGGCGAAGATCACCGGCCCCGGCAGCGGCGACTTCGGCGAGGCCAAGCAGGACGTCCAGCTCGCCGGTGTGGCGGCCCGGTACGACGTGAAGCTGGTCGTCGTCACCATCGGCGCCAACGACGACTTCGACTTCAGCGGCATCATGATGCACTGCCTCGCGCAGTACTTCCCGATCCCCCAGGGGCAGGGCTGCCGCGACACCATCGGCAGCGCCGAGATCGCCCGGCGGGCCCAGAGCGTCCGGCCCAAGGTGGTCGCCGCGCTGCAGGACATCCGGCAGACCATGCGGAGGGCCGGCTACGCCGACGACTCCTACCAGCTCGTCTACCAGTCGTACTTCAACCCGATCACCCCGGACATCCGGCGCAACGACTACCTCGGCAAGGTCGCCGACGGCTGCCCAGCCTTCCCCGAGGACCTCGCCTGGGGCCACAACTGGGTGGTGCCGCTCTTCAGCGACGCACTGCGCGGCGCGGCCGAGCAGGTGCCCGGCGTCCGCTACCTCGACCAGCGGCGGGTCGCCTTCGGGCACGAGGTCTGCGCGGAGTGGACCAGCTCCCCGTACGAGTACACCAACGGGGACGTCGTCAACCTCTCCGAGTGGGTCCGCAACGGCTGCGACCAGCAGATCGGCATCCCCGGCCTCTGCATGAACATGGTCCGGCAGTCGTACCACCTGCGGGTGGCCGGCTACCGGGGCGAGGGCGTCTGCCTCGGCCGGTTCTACGCCCGGACCGACCTCCCCCAGGCCTACTGCACGCTCGACCAGCGCAACGCCACCTCGATCGAACCGCTCACCCCCGGCCGGCCGATCGCCGACGTGCCCGAGGACGGCGCCTGGTACCAGTTCACCAACGCGGCCGACGGCCGGGCGCTGGACCTCAGCGGCGGCGGCACGTACGGGGACGCCACCAACGGCCGGGCCGCCATCACCTATCCGGCCACCGGCGGCCTCAACCAGTCCTTCGTCCTGGAGGCGAAGGCCGGCGGCAGCTACGAGCTCGACTTCAGCGGCAACCGCGACATGTGCCTGGACGCCGACGGCGGTTCGACCGCCCCCGGCACCCGCGTCCAGCAGTGGCGGTGCAACGGCGGCGGCAACCAGCACTGGATCGTGAAGCCGGCCGGCAACGGCCTCTGGAAGCTCGCCGACTCCCAGGACCAGGGCAAGGTCGCCACCGCCGCCGGCCGGCTCGACGCCCGGGGCAACCCGCTCGTCGAGCTCGCCGCCGACACCGGCGCCCCCGCCCAGCTCTGGCAGCTCACCAAGCTCGGCATCGTCTACCTGCACGGCTGACCTGCCCCGTCCCGGCCGTCGCCGCCCCGCTGCCCGGGGCGGCGGCGGCCTCGTCGCGCCGCCGGCCGGCCGGCCCCGCGGGGGCGGCGGGACGGACACGGAAGGTTGGGGTGGGGCGGGAGGGGGCGGTGTCGTAGGCTCGCCCGGCGTCGCTGTGTCGGTCGGCGCGCCGGTCACGAGTGGGGCGGGGAGTCCAGAGCTGATGAGCACGGCATCGAGCACCGAGTCGTCGGGCGGTGGCGCGGGAGTGCCGTCGGCGCCCCCGGAGGCGGCGGAGCGGCCGGCCGCCACGGAGCCGCGGCAGGGGCGGTTCGCCGCCGCGGTCGACCGGTTCGCGCCCGCGCTCGGCGCGTACGCGGTGGTCAAGGCGACCGGGCTGACCGTCTTCCTCCTGCTGCTCTCGCACACCGAGGACTTCCTGAAGAAGGACCCCGGGCGGGGCGGCGGCGCCCAGCCGTGGGACGTGCTCGGCACCTGGGACGGCATCTGGTACCAGCGGATCGCCGAGAACGGCTACGACCCGCAGCTGATCCCGCTGCACGGCTACCCGCTGGCCACCTACTACGAGAACTCGGCCGCGTTCTTCCCGCTCTACCCCTGGCTGATGCGCCTGGTCGGGGCGGTCACCGGACTGGGCCCGTACGGTTCGGGCATCGTCGTCTCGGTGCTCGCCTCGTTCGTCGCGGCGGCCGGGATCTTCGCGATCGCCGAGCGGCTCGGCGGCTTCCGGGCGGGTGTGATCGCGGCGGTGATCTGGGGGCTCTTCCCGGGCTCGGGAGTGGAGTGGGCGGTCTACTCGGACTCGCTCTTCGTCGCCCTGTCCGCCTGGGCCTGCTACTGCGTGATGACCCACCGCTGGCTGACCGCGGGGACGCTCGCCCTGGTGGCGGGCCTCAACCGGCCGACCGCCGCGGCGCTGATCGCGGCGGTCTCGATCACCGCACTGGTGGCGCTGGTCCGGCGCACCGACGGGGTGGCCCGCCCGCTGACCGCGATGCTGATCACCCCGTGGGGCCTGCTCTGGTACGTCGCCTGGGTCGGCTACCGGATGGGCGACTGGACCGGCTACTTCAAGCTGCAGCGCGGTGCCTGGAACCGCTACTTCGACTGGGGCGCCTCGACCGCCCGCACCACGCTGGACGTGGTCACCGGGCACTGGACGTTCTGGCAGTCCAACCCCGCGCCGGACCTGATCGCGGTGGCCCTGCTGATCGCCCTGCCGGGCCTGCTGGTGCTCCTGCTGCGGCTGCGGCCGCCGCTGGTGCTGGTGGTCTACACGCTGCTGACCCTGTTCACCGCGCTGAGCAGCAACCAGATCTACGGCAACATCTCGCGCTACCTGCTGCCGGCCTTCCCGCTGTTCATCGGCCTCGCGATCGCGCTGCGCCGGCTGCGGCCGGCCACCGTGGCGGGCCTGTTCGCGATGCCGGCGGTGGCGGCCGGCTGGTACGCCGGGTACGCGCTGTTCGAGCTCGGCATCCCGTAGCGGGGCCGGCGGCACCGCCCGCCACCGTCCGTGCCCGGCTCGCCACCGCCCGCGCCCGGCTCGCCACCGTCCGCGACCGCTCCCGCACGGGATCATCCGCCAGCGGACGGCGTTGCTAATCTCGGAGCCATGACGACGAGCCCGCCCGCGCGCCAGATCCGTGACATCTCCGGCCTGCTGGACCACGCCAGCCACGTCCTGGCGACCAGGATGGCGGCCGCCTTCACCGAGCTCGGCATCACGCCGCGCGCGTACTGCGTGCTCTTCCACGCCATGGAGGCCGAGCGCACCCAGATCCAGCTGGCCGAGCTCGCCGACCTGGACAAGACCACCATGGTGGTGACCGTGGACGAGCTGGAGAAGGCCGGGCTGGCCGAGCGCCGGCCGTCCGCCACGGACCGCCGGGCCCGGATCATCTCGGTCACCGGGGCGGGCGAGCAGGCCGTCGAGCGGGGCACGGCGATCGCGGACCGGGTGCACCGGGAGGTGCTGGAGTCGCTGCCGGGGGACGAGCGGACGGTCTTCGTCTCGGCACTGACCCGGCTGGTGGGCGGGGCGCTGGCGGAGCCGGTCGAGAGCGACCGCACGGTCCGCCGGGCGCGTCGTTCCAGGAGCTGACGCCACGAAGGAGACGATCCCCCAGGGGACCTTCCCGAGAAAGATAGTCCCGAACAAAACAATCTGCTAGCGTCTCTCCCGGTACTCGACGAACCGGGAGACCCGCCATGACCACGCACGCCCCCGCGCGGAAGACCGCCGACAAGGCGCCAGCCGCACCCGTCCGATCCCGCGCGCTCGCCCTGGCGGTGCTCTGCGCGGGAATGCTGATGATCATCCTGGACGGCTCGATCGTCACCGTCGCCCTGCCGGCCATCCAGCAGGACCTCGGCTTCACCTCCGCCGACCTCACCTGGACCGTCAACGCCTACCTGATCGCCTTCGGCGGGCTGCTGCTGCTCGCCGGCCGGCTCGGGGACCTGGTCGGCCGCAAGAAGGTGTTCGTCGCAGGCCTCCTCCTCTTCACCGCGGCCTCGCTGCTCTGCGCACTCGCCACCGACCAGGGGACGCTGATCGCCGCCCGCTTCCTCCAGGGCGTCGGCGGCGCACTGGCCTCCTCGGTCAGCCTCGGCATGATCGTCACCCTCTTCCCCGAGCCGGGCGAGCGCGGTCGCGCCATCGGGGCGTTCAGCTTCGTCGGCGCGGCCGGCGCCTCGATCGGACAGGTGCTCGGCGGCGTCCTCACCGAGGCCCTGGACTGGCACTGGATCTTCCTGATCAACCTGCCGCTCGGCCTGGCCGCCGCGGCGCTGGCCTGGCGCGTCCTGGCGGCCGACCGCGGCCCCGGGCTGCGGGGCGGCGCCGACGCCCTCGGCGCGGTCCTGATCACCGCGGCACTGATGCTCGGGATCTACGCCATCGTCGGCACCGCCGAGCACGGCTGGGCCTCCGGCCGCACCCTCGGCCTCGGCGCGCTCTCCGCCGCCCTGCTGGCCGGCTTCCTGGTCCGCCAGGCCCGCGCCGCCCACCCGCTGCTGCCGCTGCGGATGTTCCGCTCGCGCGCCGTCTCCGGTGCCAACGCGGTACAGGTGCTGGCCGTGTCCGGGCTGTTCGGCTTCCAGATCCTGGTCGCCCTCTACCTGCAGAACGTGCTCGGCTACGGCGCCGCCGCCACCGGACTCGCGATGCTCCCGGCCGCCGTCGCCGTCGGCGCCGTCTCGCTGCTGCTGTCCGCCCGGCTGAACGCCCGGTTCGGCGAGCGCAACGTGCTGCTGGCCGGCCTGGCGCTGCTGGTCGCGGCCCTCGGCCTGCTGGTCCGGCTGCCCGTCGACGCCGGCTACGCCGTCCACCTGCTGCCGACCATGCTGCTCGTCGGCGGCGGCGGACTGGTCCTCTCCGGCCTCACCACGCTGGGCATGTCCGGCGCGGGAGAGGCCGACGCGGGGACGGCCTCCGGGCTCTTCAACACCACCCAGCAGGTCGGCGCGGCGCTCGGGGTGGCCGTGCTCTCCACTCTCGCGAGCTCCCGGGCCGCCGACCTCACCGCCGCCGGCCGTCCCGCCGCCGAGGCCCTCACGGGAGGCTTCCGGCTCGCCTTCGCGGTGGCCACCGGGCTGCTCGTGGCGGCCTTCGCCCTCACCGCGGTGGTCCTGCGTCCGAGCAAGTGACCGGCGAGCGGGGCAATGGCGACTGACGGAAGGTCAAAGCCCTCTCCCGGTGGCCCGGGCAGCTGTTGTCGGACCGGTTCGCAGGGGTTTCCCGAGTCGAACCCGAAGTGAATGCCCGGTCGGCCCGGTACTTCCCCGGAGTGCTGGGGCGGGGCGGGGGGAAGCGGTTGCCGGGGGTTTTCCGGAGGCGGCCGAGGGATACCCGGAGGAATGCACCGATTCGCCGAACCGGTTCCGCGCGCCCGCTTCTCCACCGGCCGTGCGGACACGGCGGCGGGCGAATTCCGGGAACCCCGCCCGGAACGGCGGGAGGGGAACCGCATGCCGGTCCGCGGCAAGGCCGCCGTCGGCGCCGTCGCACCCATGGCCGCAGGCGGCGCGCCCGCCACCAGCGGCGGCAAGGCCCGGGAGAGCCGCACCGGCCTCCGCGGCGGCGGCAACGGCGACGGCGCAGCGGTCGGGACGACGCCGCCTCGGTGCGCAACGGAAACGACGACCACGGCGTGCGGATCCGCTTCCAATGGAACCCGGGCGGTCCGGGCCGGTACATGTGACCCCCCCACCTCGCGGCCGAAGAACCGGGACACCTCGCAGTGCTCCGACACATTCGCCGTCCGCCCGGTGAACCGATGTCATGGAATTCGGCCGGACAGCGGCCGAAGGAATTCCACGGCAGGCCCGGACCGCTCTCCACGAGCGACCGGGCCTGCCGGTTCCGGCTCCGCCCGCGCGCCCGGGGAAAGACGAAGGGGACGGGGGAGGGACGACCGATCGGTGATCCGGTGATTCGGTGATGCCGGGCCGCGGCCGCGCGCACGGCGTGCGCCGTCGCCCCGGTGACCCCGGCCGACCGGACCCCGCACCGCTGGGCCCCGGTCGCCCCGGAGGCCGGGCCCCCGGAGCTCGTCCGACGACTCCCGCCGCTCGCTGAGGCGACGCGAATCGTCGGACAAGCCCTGTGTCGTGCGTGTGCCAGGCGTTCCCGGGGCCGGATCCCGCGGGTCCGGGCCCCGGACCGGGGCCGTAGCCCGGCGCGGCCGAAGGCGGTTTCCGGTCGGCTTGTATGCTCCACCTGGCACCAGGGGGGCATTTCCTGGCAGCCGTTCGTTCGATGGCACAGCCGTGAGAGGTGCGGGGATGTCGGGTCGCCGAGACAGGAGTCAGCCCAGCGTGGCCCGGCCACGTTCGGAGGGCTCGACCGGCTCGGCGGGTTCCACCGGCGGTCCGACCGGTTCCGGTGCCGCTTCCGGCACCCGTGCCGGTGCGCGTTCCGCCACCCGCGCCGCGGCGGCCCCGGCCGCCCAGGACGGCGCCACGGGTTCGATCCCGGCCCCCCGGACCGGTGGACGGGCCGAGGCCCGGAAGGCGGCGCAGGGCCGCGGCGGCCGCGGCGGTCAGAGCGGTGACGGCGGTCAGGGCGGGGGCTCCGGGCACCGCAGGTCCGGCGGGCGCGGCAAGAAGCCCGAGCGGAACGTCAAGAAGATCGTCGGCTGGACGGCGGTCGGCGCGCTGGTGCTCATAGCCGGCACCGGTGGCGCGATCTACTTCAAGCTCAGCGGGAACATCAAGACCTTCGACCAGGACGCGGTCAGCAAGGACCGCCCGCCGGAGGCCGTCGCGGACGCCAACGGCAACAAGCCGGTGAACATCCTGCTGATCGGCTCCGACAGCCGCGGCGGCGGGAACTCGGACCTCGGCGGCGGCGACGCCGAGGGCGCCCGCTCGGACACCACGATCCTGTTGCACGTCTACGCCGACCACAAGAACGCGATCGGCGTCTCGATCCCCCGCAACACCCTGGCCGTCATACCCCCGTGCAAGCAGCCCAACGGGAAGTGGACCAAGGAGCAGAAGGGCGACGAGGTCCTCTTCAACGCCGCGTTCGAGGTGGGCGGCTCGCCGGACGGCAACCCGGCCTGCACCCAGAACACGGTGGAGAAGCTCACCGGGATCCGGGTGGACCACACCATCGTCGTGGACTTCTCGGGCTTCTCCTCGATGACCAAGGCCGTCGGCGGCGTCGAGGTCTGCCTCCCCAAGGCCATCTACGAGGGCGACATCAACCCGAACCTCAACAAGAAGGGTTCGCAGGTCCTGCCGGCCGGCAAGCAGAAGGTGGACGGCCAGAAGGCCCTCGACTACGTCCGGCTGCGGCACGGCATCGGCGACGGGTCCGACATCGGCCGGATGAAGCGTCAGCAGGCCTTCATGAGCTCGATGATCAGCACGGTGAAGAAGCAGGGCCTCGACCCGACCACCCTGCTGCCGCTGGCCGACGCCGCCACCAAGTCGCTCCGCGTCGACGAGGGCCTGAACTCGGTCGACAAGCTGATGTCGCTCGCCCTCTCGCTCAAGGGCATCGACATGCACGACCTCAAGTTCGTGACCCCGCCGTGGCGTTACCACGGCGCCAACCTCGACCTGGTGAAGCCGGACGCCGACCGGCTGTGGGAGGCCATCCGGGCCGACCGCACCCTCGACGGCAAGGACGCCACCGGTCAGCAGCCGGACGCGCCGGCGTCGCCGGAGGCCCCGGCCGCCCCCGCGCCGCCGGTTCCGACCACCACCGCCCCGCCGACCACCGCGGCCGTGACGACCCCGGTCAAGGTGGCGGTGTACAACGGCACGACCGTCAACGGCCTGGCCGGCAAGGCGAGCGAGGCGCTCAAGGCGGCGAAGTTCACCGTCACCGGCACCATGACGGCGAAGTCCACCAACAAGACCGTCACCACGATCGAGTACGGCTCCGGGCAGAAGGCCAACGCCGAGAAGGTCGCCGCGCTCTTCCCCGGGGCCACCCTCACCACCAGTTCGGCGGCGGGGATCAGCGTGGTGCTCGGCAAGGACTACGCGGACGCCAACGGCGGCGGCGCCGCCACCTCGGGAGCTCCGGCCACCCCGGCCGAGCCGGCCCCGCTGCCCACCTCGGTGACCGAGGAGGCCCGCTCGGCCGACGACGACATCTGCGCCAACACCACCTACGGTTCCGGCGGCTGATCCGCCGACAGGTCCGGCCCCGACGTCGCGTCAGGGCCGGACCGGTGCGTTGCGGCGGCGGGGCCGGACTCCAGGGGGCCGGCCCGCGGGGGTCAGGGCCAGACCAGGCAGTACAGCTGGTGGCCCGCGTCGTGCAGGCGGTTGGCGAAGTCCTGCCACTCGTGGAGCATGCTGTAGATCACGAAGGCGTCGCGCGGGCCGCGCCGGTCGGGCACGGTGGACCAGATGAAGGCGGCGGCGCCGAGTTCGGTCTCGTCCGCCTTGCGGAGCGGCTCGACCACGTTCTGCGGGAGCTGCACGACGGCGTAGTCGGGGTGCAGCACGACCAGTTCCAGCGGCGGGACCTGGTGCAGCGGCACGCCCTGGATGCCGGTGAGGACCATGGCGCTCATGGTCTCCGGCTTGATCTTGGTGGAGAGGTGGCCGTTGGGCGAGCCGCTGGTCTCCATCAGGTCGCCGAGCCGGCCGAGCGAGCCGAGCTCGCCCGCGTCCAGGCCGAGCCCACCGGGGCCGAGCGCCGTCGGGACTCTGGCGGCGGTCGCGCGGTCGGGTGCCCCGAAGTACTTGTAGGTCACCCCCACGCGTCCCTCACCCCGCCTCTCGCCACCACGGCCGCCACGCCCCGTTCCCGCTCCCGTACCCCCGCGTGCGGCCTCGGCGGGGCGGCGGGGGCCACCCGCGGCCTCGTCGTAGCCGTCCTGCGCCTCGGACACTCGGACCATCCTCACCGGAATTCGCCGGAATCGACAGACCCCCGCACGCCCGGCGTCCCTCCGGACGTGCTCCTTACCCGTCATGCGCCGCCGTACCCAGTCCAGGTACGCGGCAGTCCTCTCCACACCCCTGCATCGTCCCGGAGTGTCCGTACATCCCGAGTGCGGAGCACTCCGGATCCACTCTGGGTACATAGTCTGACTGGTCCGGGGAGCCGAAGCAGCCAGGGGACCCGTTGTACGGATAACCGTACAGACTCTGTCGCCCGGATCATCGTTCCAGATGATGAGGTCCGACATGCAGAGGTGAAGGACACGATTTGAGACCATGTCTCCCGTGAGCTACCCCTACGAAGCACCCCAGTCCCAGTCGCTCTTCGACCGCGCCTCGGTCGTCACCCCCGGCGGCGTCAACTCCCCGGTGCGCGCGTTCCGCGCCGTCGGCGGTACGCCGCGCTTCATGGTGTCCGGCACCGGCCCCTACCTGACCGACGCCGACGGCCGTGAGTACGTCGACCTGGTCTGCTCGTGGGGCCCGATGATCCTCGGCCACGCGCACCCCGCCGTGATCGACGCCGTCCAGCAGGCGGTGACGCGCGGCACCTCCTTCGGCACGCCCGGCCGGGGCGAGGTCGAGCTGGCCGAGGAGATCGTCGCGCGGGTCGCCCCGGTCGAGCAGGTCCGCCTGGTCTCCTCGGGCACCGAGGCGACCATGTCGGCGATCCGGCTGGCCCGCGGCTTCACCGGCCGCGCCAAGGTCGTGAAGTTCGCCGGCTGCTACCACGGTCACGTGGACGCGCTGCTGGCCGCCGCCGGTTCCGGCGTGGCCACCTTCGGTCTGCCGGACACCCCGGGCGTCACCGGCGCCCAGGCCGGCGACACCATCGTGCTGCCCTACAACGACCTCGCCGCCGTCGAGCAGGCCTTCCGGGCCCACCCCGGCGAGATCGCCTGCGTGATCACCGAGGCCTCGCCCGGCAACATGGGCGTCGTCCCGCCGCTGCCCGGCTTCAACGCCGGCCTGGCCCGGCTCTGCCGGGAGAACGGCGCGCTGTTCGTCTCCGACGAGGTGATGACCGGCTTCCGCGTCTCCAAGGCGGGCTGGTACGGCCTGGAGGCGGCCCACGAGGGCTGGGCGCCCGACCTGCTGACCTTCGGCAAGGTCATGGGCGGCGGCTTCCCGGCGGCGGCCTTCGGCGGCCGCGCCGACGTGATGGCCCACCTGGCCCCGGCCGGCCCGGTCTACCAGGCTGGCACGCTCTCCGGGAACCCGGTCGCCACCGCGGCCGGCCTCGCCCAGCTGCGGGGCTGCACCGACGAGGTGTACGCCACCGTCGACCGGGTCGCCGCCGAGGTGTCCGGCCTAGTGTCGGAGGCGCTGACCAAGGAGGGCGTCACCCACCGCCTGCAGACCGCCGGGAACATGTTCTCGGTGTTCTTCACTGGGGACGCCGTCACGAACTACGACGAGGCGAGGACCCAGGAGGCGTTCCGCTTCACCGCGTTCTTCCACGCGATGCTCGCCGAGGGCGTCTACCTGCCGCCGTCCGCCTTCGAGTCCTGGTTCGTCTCGGCCTCCCACGACGAGCGCGCGATCGAGCGGATCGCCGCCGCCCTTCCTGCCGCCGCCCGGGCGGCCGCCGGGGCGACCGCCCCGGCCACGGCCTGAGGTCCGACGGACCCCGGGCTCCGGACGACCCTACGAAGCTGCCAGGAGTACTGAGAAGTGAGTGCCGAAGAGATCACCGTCGTCCACCTGATGCGGCACGGCGAGGTGCACAACCCGGAGGGCGTGCTGTACGGCCGCCTCCCGGGCTACCGGCTGTCCGAGCTGGGCCGGCAGATGGCCGACCGGGTGGCCGAGGACCTGGCCGGCCGGGACATCACCCACGTGGTGGCGTCCCCGCTGGAGCGCGCCCAGGAGACCGCCGAGCCGATCGCCAAGTCGCACGGCCTGGACGTCGCGGAGGACGGCCGGCTGATCGAGGCGGAGAACGTCTTCGAGGGCAAGACCTTCGGGGTCGGCGACGGTTCGCTGCGCAACCCGGGCTACTGGAAGTACCTGACCAACCCGTTCAAGCCCTCCTGGGGCGAGCCGTACCTGGAGCAGGCGGTGCGGATGATGGGCGCGCTGGCCGCGGCCCGGGACGCCGCGCGCGGGCACGAGGCGGTCTGCGTCAGCCACCAGCTGCCGATCTGGATCGTCCGCTCCTTCGTGGAGCGCCGCCGGCTCTGGCACGACCCGCGCAACCGGCAGTGCTCGCTGGCCTCGCTGACCAGCTTCACCTACGAGGGCGACCGGATCGTGTCGGTCGGCTACCGCGAGCCGGCCCGCGACCTGCTGCCCGCGCACCTGGTCGGCAAGGGCGGCAGGAGCAAGCCGGTGGGCAAGAGCTTCGGCGCCTGAGCACGGCCCGGGCACGGCCCGGCCGACGCCGGAACCGGGGGCGGACCGGGGCGGTCCGGTGCGTCCGTACGGAGGCGCGCGGATCCGGGTACACCGAGGGGAACCCCGGACGCCCGGAGCACCCCCTATGGTTCCCGACCCGGCGTAAAAACGGTTTAAGTAAGAGCTGCGTCACACCCGGGCCGCGCCGCGCGGCGCGGCCCGACCGCAGGTCAGAGGGGGTTCGGCAGACAATGCCGGACCCCCCCGAACCTGCCCGGGACTCCATGCGAAACTTTTCACATGTCTGGCATGACGCGCCCCCGTCCCCGTCTCGCCGCCGCGGCCGCAGCCTCCGCCGCCGCGGCCGCGCTGGCCCTCAGCGGCTGCTCCTCCTCCGGCTCGTCGGCCGGCGGTGACGGCCAGATCGGCTTCGTCACGGCCAAGGGCACCAACATCTCCACGGCCGCCGCCGGACACCGCCAGGACGCCCCGGACATCGGCGGCAACACCCTGGAGGGCACCCCGGCCAAGCTCTCGGACTACCGGGGCAAGGTCGTCGTGCTGAACGTCTGGGGCTCCTGGTGCGGCCCGTGCCGCTCGGAGGCCGACGACCTCCAGCGGATCTGGGACAAGTACAAGGACCAGGGCGTGCAGTTCCTCGGGATCAACACCCGGGACACCGAGGTCAAGAACGCCATCCGGTTCGAGCAGGAGAAGGGCGTCACCTTCCCCAGCCTGTACGACCCGGCCGGCGAGCAGCTGCTCAAGTTCCCCAAGGGCAGCCTCAACCCCAACTCCATCCCGACCACCCTGGTGGTCGACCGGGACGGCAGGCTCGCCGCCCGCGCCGTCGGCGGCCAGACCGACGACGCCCTGGAGACCATGCTGCAGCCGGTGCTGGCGGAGCAGAAGCAGTGAGCACGGCGGTGCAGCTGGCGGACAACATCGGGACCATCCAGAGCGGGGCGCTGCTGGTGGCGGCGCCGATCGCGCTGGCGGCGGGCCTGGTGTCGTTCTTCTCGCCCTGCGTGCTGCCGCTCGTCCCCGGCTACCTCTCCTACGTGACCGGCTTCTCCGCCGCCGACCTCGCCGACGCACGCGGGGCCCGGCGCGGCCGGATGCTCGCGGGCGCGGCGCTGTTCATCCTGGGCTTCACCGCCGTCTTCGTCTCGGGCGGGGCGCTGTTCGGCCAGTTCGGCGACACCCTGAAGGAGCACCAGGCGGTCATCAGCAAGGTGCTCGGGGCGGTGACGATCGTCATGGGGCTGGCCTTCATGGGGCTCGTGCCCGGCCTGAGCATGCGCGAGGTCCGCTCCCACCGCCGCCCGGTGATAGGGCTGATCGGCGCGCCGATGCTGGGCGTGGTGTTCGGAGTGGGCTGGACGCCCTGCATGGGGCCGACCCTGGCCGCCGTCTCCAACCTGGCGCTCAACCAGGCCGACGCCCAGCGCGGCGCCCTGCTGATGTTCTTCTACTGCATGGGCCTGGGCGTACCGTTCATCGTGGCCGCGGTGGCCTTCCGCCGGGCGCTGGGCGCCTTCGGCTGGATCAAGCGGCACTACCCGCTCGTCATGCGGATCGGCGGCGGCATGCTCGTCGTGGTCGGTCTGCTGCTGGTCACCGGGGTCTGGGACTCGATGGTGAGTGACCTGCAGAACCAGTTCGCCGACTTCCAGATCGGAATCTGATCCGTGAGCAAGACCACGACCGACAGCGAGCTGCCCCCGGCCGCGACGGAGGCCGCGGCCGAGGACGCCGCCGAGCGGATGACCACCGCCCCGGTCGAGTCGGACGGCCCCACCGGCATCGGCGTGGTCGGCTGGCTGCGCTGGATGTGGCGGCAGCTGACCTCGATGCGGGTCGCGCTGATCCTGCTCTTCCTGCTGTCGCTGGCGGCCATCCCGGGCTCGCTGATCCCGCAGAACGGCCAGAACCAGTTCAAGGTCGAGACCTGGAAGGCGCAGCACACCACGGCCTCCCCGATCTACGAGAAGCTCCAGCTGTTCGACGTCTACAGCTCGGTCTGGTTCTCGGCGATCTACATCCTGCTGTTCGTCTCGCTGGCCGGCTGCATCGTCCCGCGCACCTGGCAGTTCGTCGGCGTGCTGCGGGCGCAGCCGCCGGCCGCGCCGCGCAACCTGACCCGGATGCCGGTGTACGCGGCCTGGCGGACGGACGCGGACGCCGCGGCGGTCAACGCCGCCGCGCACCGGCTGCTGCGCGCCCGCCGGTTCCGCGCGCACCTCGGCGGCGGCGCGGTGGCGGCCGAGAAGGGCTACCTGCGCGAGGTCGGCAACCTGGTCTTCCACCTGTCGCTGTTCGCGCTGCTGGGCGGCTTCGCCTGGGCGAGCCTGGCCAGCGGCACCGGCGGCAAGCTGCTGGTCGAGGGCGAGGGCTACTCCAACACCATCACGCAGCTGGACGACTTCACGGGCACCCGGTTCTACGGCACCGACGACCTCGACCCGTTCTACGTGAAGATGAACGACTTCACCTCGAAGTTCCAGAGCAAGGGCGACCAGATCGGCAGCGCCCGGGAGTTCACCGCGCACGTCGAGTACTACGCGGGCAGCGACGCCGGGAAGCTCAAGCGGGGCACGATCGAGGTCAACCACCCGCTGGAGGTCGGCGGCAGCAAGTTCTACCTGATCGGGCACGGCTACGCCCCGGTGATCACCGTGCGGAACGCCGCGGGCGACGTCGTCTACACCGGCGCGACCCCGTTCCTGCCGCAGGACGGCAACCTGACGTCCACCGGCGTCGTCAAGGTCTCCGACTACGGGGAGAAGGACGGCGCGAAGACCCAGATGGGCTTCTCCGGCTTCTTCCTGCCGACCGCCCCGGTGGCCTTCGACCCGAGCGCCGGCCCGCGCTCGCTGTTCCCGGGCGCCGCGGACCCGGTGCTGGTGCTCAACGCCTACGCGGGCGACCTCGGCACCGACTCCGGCCTGCCGCAGAACATCTACCAGCTCAACACGAAGAAGCTGACCCAGCTCCAGCAGGACGGCGAGCCCGCCAAGGTCCGGCTGAAGCCGGGCCAGGGCTGGACGCTCCCGGACGGCTACGGCAGCGTCACCTTCGAGGGCTACAAGCAGTGGGCCAGCTTCAACGTCTCGCACCGTCCGGGCAACGGGATCGCCCTGGCCGGCGGCGTGCTGGCGATCCTCGGCCTGATCGGCTCGCTGTTCGTGCAGCGGCGCCGGATCTGGGTGCGGGCGGTGGCCCTGCCGGGCGGCGGCACGCTGGTCGAGCTGGCCGGGCTGGGCCGCAGCGAGTCGGCGAGGATCGCCGAGGAGCTGGCCGAGCTGGCGGTCGACCTCCAGGACGACGCTCCGGCGCTCGACGACGAGACCGGCGAGGCCACCGAGGCCGCTGAGGCCGCTGAGGCCGCTGAGGCGGGCAAGACCGACGAGGCCGCCGAAGCCGACGAGACCGGCGAGGCCGCCGAGACCGGCGAGGCCGGTGGCGACACCGACGGAGCCTCCGCACCATCCGCACCTTCCGACCCCGCAGTCCCTGCCGACCAGAACTCCAAGGAGTAGACGGTGCACCTCGCCTCGTCGGTCGACCCACAGCTGGCCGACCTGTCCAACAAGCTGATCTATTCGGCCATGGCCGTCTACCTGATCGCCATGTTCGCCTACATGTTCGAGTGGACGTTCGGCGCGAAGGGGGCCGTCGCCGTCCGCTCCATCGAGCAGGCGGGCCTGGCGGAGACCGTCGCCGACGCCGACGCCAAGGCCAAGGGCACCAAGAAGGTGACCGTCACCGTGGCCTCCGCGCGCGGCGGCACCACCACGCTCACCCGCACCGCCCTGGCCGGCGAGGGCGCGACGGTGGTGACCAGCGGCCGCGGCGACGACGAGGTCGACGGCCCGGGCGCGGCCGGCACCAGCGAGAAGGCCGACCTGGCCGGCCGGATCGCGGTCTCGCTCACCGTCCTCGGCCTGCTGCTGCACACGGGCGGCGTCCTCACCCGCGGCCTCTCGGTGTCCCGCTGGCCGTGGGGCAACATGTACGAGTTCTCCTGCGCCTTCGCGCTCGCCATGACGGCGGCCTTCGTCGGCCTGCTGGTCGCGAAGAAGCCGGTCCGCTGGCTCGGCCTGCCGGTCACCCTGGCCGTCGTGCTGACGCTCGGCATCGCCACCGAGGTGCTGTACACCGAGTCCGAGCAGCTCGTCCCGGCGCTCCACTCGTACTGGCTGGCGATCCACGTCTCCACCGCGATCATCTGCGGCGGCGCCTTCTACGCGGGATTCATCGCGACCCTGCTGTACGTGGGCAAGGACTCCTTCGACAAGCGGATGGCGGCCGGCCTGACCAAGGGCCCGCTCGGCACCTCGCCGTCGATCTGGCGCCGGCTGCCCGCCGCGTCGACCCTGGACAAGCTGTCCTACCGGATCAACGCCCTGGTCTTCCCGCTCTGGACCTTCACCATCATCGCGGGCGCGATCTGGGCCGAGGCCGCGTGGGGCAAGTACTGGGAGTGGGACCCGAAGGAGACCTGGTCGTTCATCACCTGGGTCGCCTACGCGTGCTACCTGCACGCCCGCGCCACCGCCGGCTGGAAGGGCCGCAAGGCCGCGTACCTGGCGCTCGCCGCCTTCGCCTGCTGGCTGTTCAACTACTACGGCGTGAACATCTTCGTCACCGGCAAGCACTCGTACGCGGGGCTCTGACCGGGGCTGCACCAACCACCGGCCCGGCGCTCCGTTCCAGGAAGCCGGGCCGAGGTGCGACAGGGGTAGTTCGTGCCGGCCCACCCGGTCCGGCACGGGGAGGAACCGAGGAGGAAATCGCGCAATGGAGTGCGACGAGGTCATGCTGACCGTCCGAATCACCGCCGCCGAGCGCACGCTGCTCCGTCGGCTCGCCCAGGGGCACCGGAGCGACGTGTCCGAGGTGGTGGCCGACGGCCTGCTGGACGTCATCCCCACGCTCAGCTCGCCGGCCGACGCCTACCGGCTGCTCGGCGCCCTCGCGGCGCCCGCGCCGTGCGCACTGACCGTCTGGCTGCCGACGCCGCTGGCCGACCTGCTGGTGCCGGGCGCGGCCCGGATCGCCCAGGTGACGGAGGTGCGGATCGGTTCGGCCAGCGCCATGCTGGGCGCCGCGCTGCGGCTCTGGCTGGCCCAGGACCCGGTCCGGCTGGCGGCCAACCTCAGCGTGATGCACGCGGGCCGTCCGTCCGCCCTGGTCGCGGCCTGACCCCAGGACGGTAGAGGGGGGCCCGAGGCGCGGGGGAGCCTCGGTACGGGGGGAGTCCGGGGCGCGGGGGAGCCCCGGGTCCGGCGCCGGTGCGGGCGCCGGATCAGCTGGCGAGGGGCAGGCCCCGGCCGCGGTCGGCGCCCCCGGGGCGCGCGTCGACGGCGTCGCGGCTGTCCGGGGCCGCACCGACGGCGGGCGGGCCGCCGTCGGCCCGCCCGGTGAGCAGCCGGCACTCGGCCACCGTCCGGCCGTCCTGCACCAGCAGGACCCGGACGGGGACCCGCCGTTCGCCGTTCGGGGCCGTGGCCCGGCCCCCGGATCCGCTCTCGCCTCCGGCCCCCTGTGCGGTCTCCTGCGCGGCCCCCAGGGCGGACCTCGGCCCGGCTCCGGTCCCTGCTCCGGGCCCGGCCCCGTCCGCGGCCCGGTGCCCTGGTTCCGGGACGGGCTCGCGGACGGCGCGGACCAGGCAGGGTCGGTCCAGCGCGATGTGGTCGTGGAACGACGTGACCAGCTCGACCGGCACCACCCGCGCGGGGTGGCAGAGCCGTTGGGCGGCCTGGCGGGCGGCCTCCAGGACGAGCATGCCGGGGACGTGGTCGGGGGTCGGGTCCATCCGGTCGAACAGCACCGGGTGGTCGGCGTCCGCGCGCAGCAGCCAGCTGCCGGGCAGCAGCGAGGGGCCGAGCACGACGTCGGCGGCCTGCTGGCGGCCGACCAGTTCGGGCGCGGTGGAGGACTCCGGGGGCCTGGGCGGGGAGGCCGGGCGGCCGGGGCCGCGCAGCCGGGCGTACGAGGCGGGGGAGAGCACCCGCAGCTCGCCGGAGCCGCGGCCGACCGGACGGCCGTCCCGTTCGATCTCGACGTGCACCCGCAGGGCGCCCAGCCGGCCGTGCCGCATCCGGACGTCCTGGCAGCCGACCCGCAGCATCAGCGAGGCGGGGGCGGCGGTGACCGCGAGGCCGTCGAGTCCCGCCGGGCCGAGCGCGTAGCTGAGTTCGTCGAGCGCGTAGTGGTGGTCGTGCGGGACGCCGAAGCCGACGTGGCCGACCAGCAGGGCGGCCTGGCGGATCGTCTCGGCCATCAGGACGGGGTCGTGGTGGCGGTCGCCGGGGAGCCGGTAGAAGCCGTGCAGCCGGGGCCACTGGGCGCCGAGCAGGAAGTCGTACGGGCCGGTGGCCTGCCAGCCGGTGATCAGGACCTCGGCGACCGAGGAGCGGTGCACCAGGTGGCGGGAGACCGTGCGCTCGTGGAAGTCGTAGCGGGCGCTGCCGGGGAGGCCGGGGGCGGGATGGGGATACGGAGTGTCGCCGTCCGGTTCTACGATCGCTGGCATGGCGGGCCCCACTCCCGGGTGTCGGTCGACCGGCCGTACGGTCGGCCTTGGCAAAACATACAGGCCACCCGGTTTCTGCTCGGCGTGCGGGGTCACCACTGCCGGGCGGCTGACGTGCTCACGGTACCGGGGCGCTGGTCTGCGGGAACGTCCGGTCGGGAGAGTCCGGACCTTGGGCGGGGGTCGGTCCCCCCTGGACGGCGGGGACCGTCCAGGGGCTAGATTAGATACCAACCATGCGGTTTCGGGCGGGCCGGGCCGTATGCGTGGCGCCGTCCCACCACCGACGGCGGCGCCGGGACAGCAACCGGGCGAGCCGGAGCTCGCCGCGGCCGGGGCCGGAGGGGCCGAGTGGCTAAGCAGGAACGGGCGGGGCGAACCAGGCAGGCCGTGCTGCTCGCCGCGGCGGACACCTTCGCGGACGCGGGCTTCGAGTCGGCCAGTCTGGTCGACATCAGCCGCCGGGCGGGTGTCAGCAAGGGCGCGCTCTACTTCCACTTCGTCTCCAAGCAGGCGCTGGCCGACGGAGTCCGGGCCGAGGCCGCCGACACGATCGGCATGGCCGTGCTGCGCGCCCTGCGCGGCGCCGGGCCGGCCGTCCAGGAACTCATCGGCCTCACCCACGAACTCGGCCGGCTGCTGCGCGAGGACGTGGTGGTCCGGGCCGGTGTGCTGCTCGGCCTCGGAGGCCGGCCGTCCTCGTGCACCGGTGGGCTGGTGATGGCGCCGGCGGGTTCGCCCCCGGAACCCTCGGCGGACGCCTGGCGCAGTCTGACCGCCGTGTTCCGCACGCTGCTCGACCGGGCCGGGGACGCGGGCGAGCTGCGCCCCGGGCTGGACCGGGGCCAGGCCGCCGAACTGCTCACCACCCTGGCGGCCGGGCTGGTGCTGTTCGCCGCCGAGTCCACCGGCCGGCTGGCCGAGGAGGCGGTCCGGGGGCTCTGGGCGGCCGCGCTGCCGGCCCTCGTCCCGGCTGAGCGCCAGGCGCAGTACCGGACCTGACGGCGACGGCCGGCTCCGGGCCGGCGGTCAGCCGGTCCGCGGTCCGGTGCCCGGCGGGTCCGCACGCCCGGTGTCGGCCGGGCCGGAGCCCGCGGCCGTGCCGTCAGTGGCCGTGGTGGCTGTGGTGGGCGAGGTGTCGGGGGCGGGCGCGGCGGCGGTCGGCAGCCGGTCGGTCTGCACGAGCCGGGCCAGGGTGTGCGGCGGGACCAGCCCGGGCAGCAGCAGCGTCCAGAGGTCGGCCATCCGCCGGAGCAGGTCCCGGCGGTCGGTGAGCACCTGCGAGCTGAGCTGGATGCCGGTCACCGCGCCGGTGATCACGCCGGCGGCGGCCGCCGGTTCCACGCCCGGGCGCAGCTCCCCGGTGTCCCTGGCGTGTTCCAGCAGTTCGCGGGCCGCGTCCGTCCAGCCCTGGTAGGCGGCGATCTGCGGCTGGGTGAAGGTGCCGTGCTCGATGGTCAGCCGGATCGCGCCGCGCAGCACCGGGTCGTCCAGCAGGGCGTGGGCGAAGGCGTAGCCGAGGTCGATCAGGGTCTGCACCGGGCTTTCGGAGGCCGGCTGCCAGGTGGCGAGCCAGGCGCCCTGGCCCTCGATCACGGCCAGCGCCAGCTCTTCCTTGGAGTGGAAGTGGAAGTAGAGCGCGCCCTTGGTGACGTGGGCCCGTTCCAGGATGTCCGCCATGGTGGCGGCCGCGTAGCCGCGCTCGTCGAACACCGCGGCGGCGGCGAGCAGTACCGCCTGGCGGGTCGCCAGCGCCCGGGCCTGCCTGGCCATCGCAGCCTCCTCGGATAGTTCTGGTCGTCGGCAGCGGCTGGATCCTATGGGGCCGGAGGGGCGGCGGGCCGCGTACCGTCCGGTAGGGATCCTATCGAGCGCCCGGGTCTCGGCTCCGGCGCGCGATCGGCGTCGCACGCCGGTCCGTGCGCCGGTACACGTGCCCCGACGGGCGCTGGGAACGCCGACGGGCGCTGGGAACGCCGACGGCCGGCCACCCGAGGGTGACCGGCCGTCGGTCGTGCGGTCCGGTGCGACCGGCGTGCGGGCGTCAGGCCGCCCACTGCCAGCTGACCGGCGAGTAGTACGCCGGGCGGCGCTCCAGGCGCTGCCAGTTGGCGATCGGCTCGACCGGCGAGGCGGCGGCCGCCGCCTGCTGGGCGGCTGCGGCGCGCGCCAGCAGCACGGCGGTCAGGGCGGCGAGCTCCTCGTCGGTGAGCGAGCCGCGGACGATGCGGACGAGTGGTTCGGCGGAAGCGGTCATGGTCCGGTCTTCTCCCGGCGGAAGTGTGTGAGTGGTCGTCGGCACGGTGGCCGCGGTCTGGACCGCGGCCGAACCGCGCTGCTACATCGGGGGGTTGCCGTGCTTGCGGCTCGGCAGGTCCGCGTGCTTGGTGCGCAGCATGGCCAGCGAGGAGGCCAGGACCTGGCGGGTCTCGGCCGGGTCGATGACGTCGTCCACGAGGCCGCGCTCGGCCGCGTAGTACGGGTGCATCAGCTCGCTCTTGTATTCCTTGATCTTCTGCGCGCGCATGGCGTCCGGGTCGTCGGCGCCGTTGATGTCACGGCGGAAGATCACGTTGGCCGCGCCCTCCGCGCCCATCACGGCGATCTCGTTGGTCGGCCACGCGAAGGACAGGTCGGCGCCGATCGAGCGCGAGTCCATCACGATGTACGCGCCGCCGTACGCCTTGCGCAGGATCAGCTGGATGCGCGGCACGGTGGCGTTGCAGTAGGCGTAGAGCAGCTTGGCGCCGTGCCTGATGATGCCGTCGTGCTCCTGGTCGACGCCGGGCAGGAAGCCGGGGACGTCGAGCATGGTGACCAGCGGGATGTTGAAGGCGTCGCACATCTGGACGAAGCGCGCGGACTTCTCGCTGGCGTTGATGTCGAGGACGCCGGCCAGCGACTGCGGCTGGTTGGCGATGATGCCGGTGACGTGGCCGTCGATCCGGGCCAGCACGCAGAGCACGTTGGTGGCCCAGCGCTCGTGGACCTCCAGGTACTCGCCGTGGTCGACGATCTCCTCGATCACCTTGCGCATGTCGTACGGCCGGTTGCCGTCGGCCGGCACCAGGTCGAGCAGCGAGTCGTTGCGGCGCTCCACCGGGTCGTCGTTGGCGACCGCCGGCGGCATCTCGCGGTTGTTCTGGGGCATCAGCGACAGGAGGAAGCGGACCTCCTCGATGCAGGACTGCTCGTCGTCGTACGCGAAGTGCGCGACACCGGAGACGCCGGAGTGGACGTCGGCGCCGCCGAGCCCGTTCTGGGTGATCTTCTCGCCGGTGACGGCCTGCACCACGTCCGGGCCGGTGATGAACATCTGCGAGGTCTCGCGGACCATGAAGATGAAGTCGGTCAGGGCCGGGGAGTAGGCCGCGCCGCCGGCACAGGGGCCGAGCATCACGGAGATCTGCGGGATGACGCCGGAGGCCTTGGTGTTGCGCTGGAAGATGCCGCCGTAGCCGGCCAGCGCGGTGACACCCTCCTGGATGCGGGCGCCGGCGCCGTCGTTGAGCGAGACCAGCGGGGCACCGGCCGCGATGGCCATGTCCATGATCTTGTGGATCTTCTGGGCGTGGGCCTCGCCGAGGGCGCCGCCGAAGATCCGGAAGTCGTGCGCGTAGGTGAAGACCGTCCGGCCGTGCACGGTGCCCCAGCCGACGATCACGCCGTCGGTGTGCGGCTTCTTGGCCTCCAGGCCGAAGCCGGTGGCGCGGTGCCGGCGCAGCGGCTCCACCTCGTGGAACGAGCCCTCGTCCAGCAGCAGGTCGATGCGCTCGCGGGCGGTCAGCTTGCCCTTGGCGTGCTGCGCCTCGGTGGCCTTCTCGCTGGGGCCGCGGCGGACCTGCTCGCGGAGCTCGTGCAGCTCGGCGACCCGCCCCCGCGCGTCCGCCGGGCTCTCCGGGATGTCGTCTCCGACCGGTGCCTCATGCACAACCGTCATCTCGAACCACTCCAAAGGTGAGGGAACTGTCCGACAGCCAACGTCTGCGATGCCCCCGGCTGCGAATCACTTCTTCACTTATGACTGTACGAGGGGCCGCGTGCTGGTTTCGGCGTCGATTCCGTACAAGGTCGCGTCCGTTTAGATGTCAGGGCTGCACAGAAGCCGAAGGGTTTCGGCCCCTGCGGCCGGTAGCTGTTCGATTACCCCGAGCTGTCGCCCAGGTGGCCACCGGATGATCTGAGCATGAGGAAACGTGCAGGTCAGGGCTGTCATGGGGAACGTTAGCCGGTCTGACTAAAGACCTGGTCCAGGGTCGCTCGGTGCAGCCGTGAAGGCTGTGCCGGACGGCTGCTGGCGGCCGGGCAGTCGTAGGGATGCACCAAAAACTCCGCAGCCCACCCGGTGGATACCGGGTGGGCTGTCCGAGTTATCCGGGGTCAGCCCTTCCGGCCGTCCTCCGGGTCCTCCCTGCCCCGCAGCTCCTCCTCGCGGCGGCGCAAATCCGCCTCCCACTGCTTGAGCATGTCCTCGTGCCGGTTGTCGTCCTTCTTCAACGAGGCGAGGAACTCGGGGTCGTCGTCCGGTGCGAGCGGCCGGCCTCCGCGCGGGCGGTCGTACCCGGGGTGCCCTTCGCCGGCCGCGCGGCGGCCCGCACCGGCTGCGGCGTGCGGGCCGCCGCGCTGCTTGCCGGCCACCAGCCAGGCGATCGAACCCACCAGCGGGAACAGCAGCACGATGATCACCCAGACCACCTTGGGCAGGTGCTTCACCTCGTCCTCGGGCGTGGTCAGGCAGTCGATGAAGGCCCACACCCACAGGGCGAGCGGGAGTACGAAGGTCAGGATCCTCAGCACGGCGGCGATCTCCCCCGGCGACGGCGGTGGCTGGCGGGCGCCTCCTGGAGCGGCGGGGCGCTTCAAGGGGGCCCTTGACACGGGTCAGGCTATCGGGTGGCGGATACTGACAGGCATGGCATACGACGATCTCCGCTCGTTCCTGCGGGCCCTCGACCGCGAAGGCGACCTCAAGCGCATCAAGGCGGAGGTCGACCCCTATCTCGAGGTCGGCGAGATCGTCGACCGGGTGCAGAAGGCCAAGGGCCCCGCGCTGCTCTTCGAGAACGTCAAGGGCTCCACGATGCCGCTGGCGATGAACGTCTTCGGCACGGAGCGCCGGCTGGCCAAGGCCCTCGGCCTCAAGGGCCCGGAGGAGATCTCCGAGAAGATCGCCGGGCTGCTCAAGCCGGAGCTGCCGCAGGGCTTCACCGGGTTCCGGGACGCCTTCGGCAAGCTCGCCTCGATGGCCCACGTGCCGCCGCGGCACGTGAAGTCCGGCGACGCGCCGGTGCACGAGGTCGTGCTGACCGGCGAGGACGTCAACCTGGACGACCTGCCCGCGCTCTTCACCTGGCCGCAGGACGGCGGCTCCTTCTTCAACCTGGGCCTCACCCACACGAAGGACCCGGACACCGGCATCCGCAACCTCGGCCTGTACCGCCTCCAGCGGCACGACCGGCGGACCATCGGCATGCACTGGCAGATCCACAAGGACAGCCGCAACCACGCCGCGGTGGCCGCCAAGCGCGGCGAGAAGCTGCCGGTCGCGATCGCCTTCGGCTGTCCGCCGGTCGTCACCTACGCGGCGACCGCGCCGCTGCCGGGCGACATCGACGAGTACCTGTTCGCCGGCTTCGTCGCCGGGGAGCGGGTGAAGATGGTCGACTGCAAGACCGTCCCGCTGCAGGTCCCGGCCGACGCCGAGGTGGTCCTGGAGGGCTGGCTGGAGCCCGGCGAGATGCTGCCCGAGGGCCCGTTCGGCGACCACACCGGCTTCTACACGCCGCAGGAGCCGTTCCCGGCGCTGAGGATCGACTGCGTGACGATGCGCCGCCGTCCGGTCCTGCAGTCCATCGTGGTCGGCCGTCCGCCGACGGAGGACGGCCCGCTGGGCAAGTTCACCGAGCGGTTCTTCCTCCCGCTGCTGAAGATCATCATCCCGGACATCGTCGACTACGACCTGCCCGAGGCCGGCGGCTTCCACAACTGCGTGATCGTCTCGATCGACAAGAAGTACCCGAAGCACGCCCAGAAGACGATGCACGCCATCTGGGGCGCCCACATGATGTCGCTGACCAAGCTGATCATCGTGGTGGACTCCGACTGCGACGTGCACGACTACCGGGAAGTCGCCTGGCGGGCCTTCGGCAACGTCGACTACAGCCGGGACCTCACCGTCGTCGAGGGCCCGGTGGACCACCTCGACCACGCCTCCTACCAGCAGTTCTGGGGCGGCAAGGCGGGCATCGACGCGACCCGCAAGCTGCCCGAGGAGGGCTACACCCGGGACGGCGGCTGGCCCGAGATGGTCTCCTCCGACCCGGAGACCGCCGCCCTGGTCGACCGCCGCTGGAAGGAGTACGGCCTGTGAGCACGGCGGCAGTCCTTCCCGAGGTCCCGCCCGGGAGGATCAGGAGCTTCCTGCGGCTGGTGATGATCGAGCACTCGGTCTTCGCCCTGCCCTTCGCCTACATCGCGGCGCTGACGGCCATGTTCCTGGCTGACGAGCGGGTGCACTGGGGCCAGCTGTTCATCGTCACCGTCTGCATGGTCGGGCTGCGGACCTTCGCCATGGCGGCCAACCGGATCATCGACCGGGAGATCGACGCTCGGAACCCGCGCACCGCCGGGCGCGAGCTGGTCACCGGCGCCGTCTCGCTGAGGACCGCGTACGTGGGATCGGCGGTCGCGCTGGTCCTCTTCCTCGGCGCCGCGGCCCTGCTGAACCCGCTCTGCCTGGCGCTCGCGCCGGTCGCCGTGGTGCCGATGGTGGTCTACCCGTACGGCAAGCGGTTCACCGACTTCCCGCAGGCCATCCTCGGCCTCGCCCAGGCGATGGGCCCGGTGGGCGCCTGGCTGGCCGTCACCGGCTCGTGGTCCTGGGACGCGGTGGTGCTCGGCGCGGCGGTCGGCATCTGGATCGGCGGCTTCGACCTCATCTACGCCTGCCAGGACGTCGAGTCCGACCGGGCGGGCGGCGTGCGGTCGGTGCCGGCCCGGTTCGGCGTCCCGGCGGCCATCCGGGGCGCGCGCGGCTGCCACGTGGTCACCACGCTGCTGCTCGGCTGGTACGCGGTGCTGACGGACGCCGGACCCGCGTTCTGGGTCGGGCTGCTGGTCGTGGCGGGCGCCTTCGTCTACGAGCACACCATCGTGAAGCCGCACGACCTGTCGCGGCTGAACCGGGCGTTCTTCCAGACCAACGGGTTCGTCGGGATCTCGCTGTTCTTCTTCGCGCTGGTCGACCTGGTGGTGCGCGGCCTCGGCGTCTGAGCCGGGCCGCGCCCTCCGGGGCCGGGACTCGTCAGCCCTTGAGCTCGTCGAGCGTGTGCTTGACGAGGGCGTTGGCGTGGCCGTGGCCGATGCCGTACTCGGTCTTGAGCCACGCCACCAGCTCCATGTGCTTGGTGAGCGGGGAGGAGCGGATCAGCTCCTGCCAGTGGGCGATCGGGTGGCCGTGCTTCTTCTCGATGGCCGGGAAGTAGCTGGCGGGTCCGTTGCCGGGGAGGGCCATGGGGATTCTCCTGAGGTCCGAGGGTCTTGACGCTTGTGATCTTCACGCATCGAGCTTGAGCGCGACAGCGGTCAGCCAGCCGAGCCCGAGCGCGGCGCCCAGGGTGAAGGCCAGCACGGTGGCCCCCGAGGCGGCGAAGCCGACCAGCACGGCGGCGGCCACCACGCGGGAGGCGACGGCCCACGGGCGGTCCAGGTGGCGGGCGAGGACGAGGAACGCGGCGCACAGGGCGAGGAAGCCGACCGCCCCGCCGGCCAGGTGCACCGCGCCGTGCGTGCTCAGCTCCGTCACCCGGCCCTCGGGCGCGCCCACCGGGAACCCGGCGCCGGGGTCGGCCGCGAAGAGGCCGTCGAGGAGGAAGGTCGCGCCGAACAGGCCGACCAGGCGCGGAGCCCAGGCGCTGCCGGGCAGGGCGCGGGCCAGTCCGACGGCGCCGGCGATGAGCAGCAGGCCGGTGAGGAGGAACGCGGTCTGCTGGATCCAGCCGAGCTCGCCGAGGCTCAGCTGGCTGAGCGCGTTCCGGGTGAAGTCGAACCCCTCCCGGGTCAGTCCGCCGGCGACTCCGACCGCGAGGAAGAGCGGGCCGGCGACGGCCCCGGCGGTCAGCAGGGCGCGGGTCGCGGAGGGGGTGGCCGTGGCCGCCATCGTGTTCGTCATGCCCATAGGACCGGGCACGGGGCGGAAACTCATCGGGTCGGCCGGCGTGACGTGGGTCACGTGTTGATGTGACAAGCCCACTATCACTGTTCGTATCTCGACCCTCGCCGCCGGTAGTTAGTGTGGCCGTCGGACAGCCCGAACACCGGTTCCTTGAAGGGATTTGGCATATGGCTATGGAACTCGACCCCTCCCACTCGCCCCGGGCCTTCTGGGGCAAGGAGCTCAAGCGGCTGCGCGAGGAGGCGGGACTCTCCCAGGACGCACTGGGGCGGGTGCTGTTCTGCTCCGGCGCGTACGTCGGCCAGCTGGAGGCCGCGATCCGGAACCCGCAGGAGGACATGTCGGCGCGTCTGGACGACGTGCTCAAGACCGGCGGCCACTTCCTGCGCGTCTACGAGATGTACCGGAAGGCGTCGCGCTACGCCGACTACTTCCGGCATGCGGCGGAGTTGCAGGGACTGGCGCTGACCATCAGCGAGTTCTCCCCGCTGCTGGTGCCGGGCCTACTGCAGACGCCCGACTATGCGAGGGCGCTGTTCGAGTCGGCGCAGCCGCTGCGGAAGGCGGCCGAGAACGAGGAGATGGTCGCTGCCCGCCTGGCCCGCGCCGAACTGCTCGACCGGGAGAACGCCCCGATGTACTGGGCGGTCCTGGACGAAGCCGTGCTGCGGCGGCCGGTCGGCGGCGCGTCCGTGATGGTCCGGCAGCTGAAGCACCTCGCCGACCTGATCCGAAGTCGGAAGGCCCTGATCCAGGTGGTGCCGTTCGTGGCGGGTGCACACGCGCTGATGGACGGTTCCATCTGCCTGATGACCTTTGAGGACGCGCCGCCCACGGCGTACGTGGAGGGTCCTGGTACGGGAAACCTGGTTGATGAACCATCGCTGGTCGCCACGTACTCGCTGGCCTACGATCTGGTCAGGGCTGCCGCGTTGTCGCCGGAGGCGTCCCTGGCCCTGATCGCATCGGCGGCGGAGGACTACGCGGATGCAGCGAACCGAGCAGTGGCGCAAGAGTAGTTACAGCGGAGGCCTGGACAACAACAACTGCATCGAGGTGGACGACGCGCTCCCTGGTTCGGTCCGTGACTCGAAGGACCCGCAGGGCCCGCGTCTGCGCTTCACCCCGGCGGCCTGGCAGTCCTTCGTGACCGCCGCCGCCGAGGGTGAGTTCGCCGCCGCCTGACGCATCGACGAGTGGAAGGCCGCCCCCGGACCCCGGGGGCGGCCTTCGAGCCGGTCGGGGGTGCTACTGGCTGTGGTCGGGCCTGGTGTAGGCCGGTGAGCGGAACAGGCGGCGGAAGGTGTGCGGGCCGTGGCGGTGGTCGAGCCACTGCGTCAGCCCGTCCAGGTACTCCGGGGTCTGCAGGAGGCCTGGAATCAGTGACGGCTGAAACAACTTGAGCGTGGCCATGGAGGTTTCCAGAGCCCGAATCTGCTGCTGTTTCCTGTGATAGCCGAGGCGGCGGAACTGTCGCCATGCCACGGCCTCCGTCGCAGCCGTGCGGGCTGCGTTCAGGTACTCGGCCTTGACCTCATCGGAAACGCCGATGGCCGTCAGGATGCGGTCGACGTCGGAGACGCCGACCGACGTGCGGCCGTTCTCGATCTTGCTGAGCTTGCTCTGGGACATGAGTGCGCTGCGGGCAACCGTCTTGGCCTCCTTGCCGGAGGCCTTGCGCAGTGCCCGCAGCGCCGAACCCAGATCTGTTCTCCTCACTCGCCGTGCAGTGCCCACCAATCGGGGAACGGCTCGGCGTGTGCCATCGCCGTATCGCGGTAGGTGACGAATTCGGCGACCCGGTCGGCGTCGACGAACTCGGACCCGAGGTAGCCCCCGGCGTCGTCGTACTTCATGGAACCGACGGTGTGCTCGTCGAACAGCCAGAAATCGGGTGCCCCGGGGATCGGGTTCGGCTGCTCCGTGGTGTCGAGGATGAAGAACTCCTCGCCGGCCAGCGCGTTGCGCCGGTATCCCCAGCCGAGCTCGAACCGCAGGTACGGGGTCAGCGGACGGGAGAGGACGTGGACCCGGTACATGCGCTTTCCGGCCCGGGTGGCGTTCCGCACGGTGGTCACCCAGTCCGCCGACCGGTAGGACTCCGGCTGGGGCTCCCCGGCGAGAAACGCCTCGTAGGCGTCGACTCCGCCGGAGCGGCTGTAGTCGTCCAGGGTTTCCAGCCGGAAGGCCTCCCGCTCGAATGCCCCGAACCACTCTCCCAGGGGCCTAGATGAGGTTGTCACGGACGGCCTTTCGGATCAGTTCGACGGGGATTTCCACGACTGTCTCGTGTGACGGCAGAGCAAGGCCGTGATCCGGCGGGGTCGCGCCCTGGACCAGCAGGGTTCCCCGGTCGGTCGCGTACAGCGTCGGGCAGTCCCCGTCGTCGCACGAGCTGGTGAGCTTCTGGACAAGCACGGCGCCCCCTAGCGCGGGATCTGATGCCTGTTCCGATCCTCCCGGCCGTGATCCGCGGGGTGCAAGTGGGTGGGGTTTCCGCTACTGGAAACCGGTGGGCGGGGGTGGGGGTGTGCGGGAGACTGCGGGGATGGATGACACGGGGGCGGCGCCCGCGCTGGTCGGGCGGGTGGTGGTGGCGGCGAGGGCCGCCGAGGGGTCGGGTGACCGGGGCGGGTACGAGGACCTGCTGCGGCAGGCGGGCGGGGACGGTGCCGGGGCGCTGGCGGGCGGGCTCGGACTGCTCGGGTCGGCCGATGCGGTCGAGCGGGCGGTCGGCTGCGACCTGCTGGGGGCCGCGAGCGACCGGGACGAGGAGGTCCGGGCGGAGGCGGCGACCGCGCTGGTCGGGCTCGCGGAGGGGGAGGCCGACGTCCCGGTCCTCCGGGCGCTGGCGGCCGCGCTGGGGCGGACGGACGACCGGCGCGCCGTGCCCGTCCTGGTCGCGCTGGCCGGACACGCGGACGCCGGGGTCCGGGAGCGGGTGGCCGTCGCCCTGCCGGGAGCCGCCACCGGCGACCCGGACGGGCCGGGCGTCCGCGCACTCGTCACCCTGACCCGCGATCCGGACCCGGAGGTGCGCAACTGGGCCACGTTCGCGCTCGGCTTCCAGTCCGAGGCCGACGGCCCCGCGATCCGGGCCGCGCTCTGGGAGCGGACCGGCGACGAGTACCCGGACGCCCGTGAGGAGGGCATCCGCGGCCTGGCCCGGCGGCGCGACCCGCGCGCCGTACCGCTGCTGCTGGAGCTGCTGGCGGACCCGGAGGGTGCGCACGTCCTCACCTTCCACGCGGCGCAGGTCCTGGCCGCCCCCGAACTGCTGCCGGTGCTGGAGGACTACGACCCGGACGGCACCGGCGTCGCCGAGGCGCTGGCCGCCTGCGACCCGGTGCGGCGCGAGCGGCTGCACGCCGACGCCTGGGAGCTGCTGTGCGCACTGGACGGGCTGCGGCCCGATTTCGAGGCCGCGCTGTCCGCCTCCCGCCCCGAGCCCGGCCTCGCGCTCACCCTCGGGTCGGATCCCGGGAGCGCGCAGTACGACGTCGGGGCGCTGCTCCGGCGCGCGGGCGGCGATCCGGCCCGGGCGGCCCGGCTGGTGGTCGCCGACCACCCGGACAGCCCGGGGGTCCGCGCGCTGATCGGCCTCACGCGCAGTCCGGACCCGGGCGTCCGGGACTGGGCGACCCATCAGCTCGCGGGCGAGTTCCAGGCCGACACCCCGGCGATCCGGGCCGCCTTCTGGGAGCGGACCCGCGACGAGTACCCGGACGCCCGTGAGGAGGGCATCCGCGGCCTGGCCCGGCGGCGCGACCCGCGCGCGCTGCCGCTGCTGCTGGAGCTGCTGGCGGACCCCGCGCGGGTCCACGCCCGGGTCTTCGGCTCGGCGGAGATCATGGCACTCCCCGAACTGCTGCCGGCCCTGCGGAGGTACGACCCCGGGATCCCCCGGTACGCCGGGGCCGCCTCCGCGGTCGCCTCCTGCGACCCGGTGCAGCGGGAGCGGCTGCACGCCGACGCCTGGGAGCTGCTCCGCGCACTCGACGGGCTCCGGCCCGATCTGGCGGCCGCGCTGTTCACCCCGCGCGCCTCCTGGGGCCCGGTCCTCGGCCTCGGCGCCTTCGACGAGCCCCCGGGGCGCAGCGATCCGGTCCTCGGGCCGTTCGCCGCCACCTACCTCGTGGTGGAGCTCCTCACCCGGGCCGGCGGAGACCTCGGCCGGGCCGCCGCACTGGTCGCGGCCGAGCACCCGCCGGTCGGCGGTACGGGCAACCCCTGAGGCCTGTCGGCAGAGTCCCTCCGGGGCCGACGCGACCTTGCCGACACGCCCTAGCATCGCCTCATGATCGACAACACCGACTGGAAGTCCGACCGCATCGGCAGCGCGCTGCGCGGTGAGAACCCGACCGTCATCCGGCGCCTGGACGCCGGGTTCGCGGTGATCGGGGACGTGCAGTTCCTGCCGGGCTACGCGATCCTGCTCGCGGACGAGCCGGGTGTCGAGCGGCTCACCGATCTGCCGAAGGCGCGCCGGATCGCCTACCTGGAGGACCTCGACCGGCTCGGCGAGGCCGTGGAGCGGGCGTGCCGGGCGGCCGATCCGGCGTTCCGCCGCGTCAACCTGGAGATCCTGGGCAACACCGACCCGATCCTGCACGCGCACGTGTGGCCGAGGTTCGACTGGGAGCCCGAGGACCGCGTCCGGATGCCCGTGTGGCTCTACCCGGCGGACCGCTGGCGCGACGCCCGGTACGCACTGGGCCCGGGACAGGACGCGATCCGGGCGGCCATCGGGGCGGAGCTGGATGCGCTCAGGTGAAAGCCGGTGGTGCAGACCACTCGTTCTCGTGAATCCGCTGACCAGGAGGCGGACGTAGGGCCAACTCCGCTCTAGTCTGCGGGACATGGACATCGTGATCCCGCTCTTCGACGACTTCGAGCCGCTCGACGCGATCGGCCCCTACCAGGTGCTCGGGTACCTCCCGGGCGCCACCGTGCGGTTCGTCTCGACGGGCGGGACCGGCCGGGTGGCCGACACCCTGGGCGGGTTGAGACTCGACGTCCCCGTCCGGTACCAGGAGGTCGAGTCGTGCGACGTCCTCCTGGTGCCGGGCGGGAACGGCACCCGCCCGCTGCTGGACGAGGCCGGGTTCCTCGACTGGATCCGCCGGGTGCACGCGACCACCCGGTTCACCACCTCCGTCTGCACCGGCGCCCTGCTGCTCGGGGCGGCCGGCCTGCTGAAGGGGCTGGCGGCGACCACCCACTGGGCGGCCGCCGGTGAACTGGCCGCGTACGGCGCGACGTACACGCCGGAGCGGGTGGTCCGCCGGGAGCGGATCGTCACGGCGGCCGGGGTCTCCTCCGGCATCGACATGGCGCTCCTGCTCGCGGCGCTGCTCACCGACGAGACCACCGCCCAGGCGATCCAGCTCTACGCCGAGTACGACCCCCAGCCGCCCTTCGACGCCGGTTCGGTGGCGAAGGCCCCGCCCGCGGTGCTGGAGCGGATCCGCGAGATCGGCTAGCCGGAGCCGGAGCCGGAGCCGGAGCCGGGGCACGGGGCACGGGCCGAGGGGCGGGGCCGGGGGCCACCGGATCATGCGCGGAGGAACGACTCCAGGGAGACCGCCAGCGCGACCGGCGTCTCGTGCATCGGGTAGTGGCCGCTGTTGGGGAGTTCCTCCAACTCGGCGTTGGGGTAGTGCGCGAGGAAGGTGCCGCGCATCACCTCGGCGGTCAGCGCGAGGTCGTGGGTGCCGACGATCACCTTGACCGGCACGGGATTCCCGTCGATCCGGTCCACCAGGTCGGCGGTCGCCCAGTCGCGCACGTAGCCGCCGAACGCCTCGCGGGTGGACAGCGAGAGCGAGCGGTTCACCATGAGGTCGAGCCAGACCCGGCCGGCCCGCTGCCCGGTCACCAGGTCCACGATGGCGTACCGCTTCTCGCGGTCGTCCGCCGCACCGTAGAACAGTTTCTCGGCCGCCGCGTCCATCGGGTACGGGCCGGCCGGGACGGGCGCCAGGCCGACCAGCTTCCGCACCCGGCCGGGCGCCTGGGCCAGTACCTGCTGCACGGCCTTGCCGCCCATGGAGTGCCCGACGAGCGAGAAGGTCTCCCAGTCGAGCTGGTCGGCCAGCGCGAGCGCGTCGTCCGCGATCTCGGCGAGCGTGTACGCACCCGTCACGTTCCTGCGCTCGCCGTAGCCCCGGTAGTCGAGGAAGGCGTAGGTGAAGGAGGAGCCGTCCAGGTAGTCCAGGAACGCGCCCCAGCCGGCGCTGGTGCCGAACCAGTCGTGCAGCACCAGGACCTTGTGGGCGCCGGTGCCGATCAGGCGGTGAGGGATCGTCATATCCGTTGTTCTGCCCGCGAATCCGCGCCGCCGAACTACTGGCGGGTAAACGGGTTCGGGCCCGGCGGCCGGACCGGGCGCGTCGGGTCAGAGCGCGCGCCGGTACGCCGTGCCCGGCCGGCCGTCGACGGTCCGCTCGCCCACCGCCGTGAACCCGGTGCGGGCGAGCAGGGCCCGCGAGGGTGCGTTGTCGAGGGTGGTCACGGCGGTGAGCGCGGTGAGTCCGTACGCGGTGGCGGCGAGCCGGCAGACCTCCTCGACCGCCGCCCGGGCGACGCCCCGGCCGCCCGCGCGTTCGCCGACCCGGTAGCCGAGCTCGGCGCCGCCGTCGGCCGCGTCGACCAGGTTGACCCGTCCGACCAGTGCGCCCCCGGCATCCAGGACGACGTGGAAGTGGCAGGCGCCGGAGGCCTGTTCGGCCAGCAGTGCGGCGTGCCGCCCGGCGAACCCGGCCGGGGTGAAGTAGGCGTCCCCGCGGTCGGGCACCGAGCGGGTGAAGAACTCCCGGTTCTCGCGCTCGAACGCGAGCAGCGCGTCCGCGTGTCCGGCCGAGAGCCGCTCCAGCCGTACGGCGGGGGCGTGGAGCGATCCGTCTCCTGTGATCATCCGATCATGGTCCGACCTGTGTCGGCCGCTGTCCAGCAGGCAGGACGATCCTGCGGGGACAATGGGCGCAGCAGGAACCCGCGAAGGAGAGACCGTGATCGGCCGTCTGCAGTGCATCGTCCTCGACTGTCCCGACCCGGCCGCGCTGGCCCGCTTCTACGCGGGGCTGCTCGGCGGCGAGGTGGACCGGCCGGATCCGCGCTGGTCGCTGGGTGGCGACTGGTCCACCCTGCACACCCCCGGCGGGCCGGTGCTCTGCTTCCAGCGGGTCGCCGACCACCGTCCGCCCCGCTGGCCGGACCCGGCCCACCCCCAGCAGGCCCACCTGGACGTCGACGTCGAGGACCCGGCCGCCGCCGAGGCGGTCGTCCTCGCGCTCGGGGGCGCGCTCCTGCGGGACGCCGGCGGCTGGCGCGTCTACGCCGACCCCGCCGGCCACCCCGTGTGCCTGCTCCCGGCCCGCCCCTGACGCCTGCGGGCGCTCTCCGCCGCACCGGCCGGAGGGCGCCCGGATCCGGTCCGGTCCGATCCGGCCCGGGCCCGGCCGCTCAGGCGATGCGGCGGATCCGGCGGACGGCCAGGACGAGGAGCAGGGCGGTGAGGGCGAGGAAGAGTCCCGTCTCGATGCCCTGGAAGGTCCAGAAGCGGTCGGCCGGCTGGTACTCCTGCCAGTTGGTGTAGGGCGCGGGTCCGAACCCCTGCTGGGCGAAGTGGGCCACGCACCCGGCGGAGTCGACGGGGCCGTCGGTGTTGCAGCTGACCCGGCCGTCCGGGAGGACGAGCTCCCCGAGGCCGTTGCGGACGCCTTCCTGGTAGATCCAGGAGCCGTTGAAGCGGCTGGCCAGCAGCGAGCTGTCGATGGCGTAGCTGAGCGTCTTCGTCGGCAGGAAGTACGGGCGGGCGAGCGTCTCGACCAGGACCCGGACGGCGACGAAGGCGGCGAGCGAGATGCCCATGGCGGGCAGCACCTTGCGGCTCAGGGTGCCGACCAGGATGCCGAGCGCCACCGCGAACAGGGTGTAGCCGATCGGGGCCACGCCCTGGACGTCGAAGAGCAGGTAGCCGAACCGGCCCAGGCCGTTGGCGGTCAGCGGGGTCAGCCACCAGGCGACGCCCAGCGCGTAGACCACCGACAGGACGAGGGCGACGCCGCCGATCAGGCCGAACTTGGTGAGGATCCAGCGGCGGCGGCTGATGCCCTGGGTCCAGACCAGCCGGTGGGTGCCGTTCTCCACCTCGCGGGCGACCAGCGGGGAGCCGAAGAAGAGGCCCACCAGGACCGGCAGCAGGACGAAGAGGATGGCCAGGAAGGGCATCGCGCCGTACTGGTTGTCGAAGCGCTGGCTGAGCGCCTCGCAGCCGCTGCCGGAGACGAGTTGGGTGTCGCCCAGCTTGCGCAGGCAGGCACCGAGCCCGGAGTCTTCGAGGCTGGACCGCATCCCCAGGCCGGTGGGGATCAGCGCGGCGGCCAGGACGGCCAGCGCGATCGCCGTCCAGAGGGCCTGCTTGCGGTGTTGACGCCAGGTCAGCCAGATCATGCGGTCACCTCCGGGCGCGGGTCGGCGCCGGTCGTCCGGGTGTCGGCGGCGCCGAGGTAGGCGAGGACGAGGTCCTCCAGGGTGACGTCGTGCACGGCCCACCGGTCGGCCTCGACCGGGCCGTCGGTGCGGACCAGCAGGGTGGACTGCCGCTCGGTGTGGCTGGCCCGGACCACCGCCGCCACGCCGGGCACCGCGGCGCCGTCGGGGATCCGCGGGCCGACCAGGCGGCAGTGCGAGGCGAGCAGGTCGTCGACCGCGCCGGAGAGCTGCACGTGGGCGGTCTGCAGGACGATCAGGTGGTCGCAGACCCGTTCGAGGTCGGCGAGCAGGTGGGAGGAGAGCAGCACGGTGGTGCCGTACTCGCCGACCGCGCCCATCAGGGCCTGCATGAACTCGTGCCGGGCGAGCGGGTCGAGGGCGGCGACCGGTTCGTCGAGCAGCAGCAGCCGGGGCTTCTTGGCCAGGGCCAGGGCGAGCGCGACCTGGGCGCGCTGCCCGCCGGAGAGCTTGCCGACCGGCTTGTCGTGCGGGATGCCGATCCGGTCGAGCCGGTCGCGGGCGATCGCGGAGTCCCAGCGGCGGTTGAGCCGGCTGCCCATGGTGATCAGCTCGGTGGCGGTGAAGTCCGGGTAGAGCGGGGTGTCCTGGGCGACGAACCCGAGGTCGGCGAGGGCTTCGACGTTGTCCCGCGGGTCCTGCCCGAAGACTCGGACCTGCCCGGCGTCGGGCTGCAGCAGGCCGACGGCGAGGTGGAGCAGGGTGGACTTGCCGGCGCCGTTGGGGCCGACCAGGGCGGCGATCCGCCCGGCGGGGAGCTGCAGCGAGCAGCCCTGGAGTGCCCAGGTCTGGCCATAGCGCTTGCCCAACCCTTCAGTCTGCAAAGCGACTTCCGTCATGTGTTCCCCCAAGGATGCGGTCTGGCGGGTGCCGTGCGGGTCAGCCGTCCTTCGGTGACGGCCGGTCGAACGTGGCCCGCGTGGTGGTGTCGATCAGCGCGGTGATGTCCTCGCGGGCGAGTCCGGCGGCCTGCGCCTTGCGCAGCCAGGCCACCAACTCCTCGCGCAGTTCTGCCTGGTGGGACAGCGACGGCCCGGCCAGGGTGCGGACCAGGAACGTCCCCACTCCGGGCCGGCCCTCGGCGAGCCCCTCCAACTCCAGCTCCCGGTAGGCCTTGAGCACGGTGTTGGGGTTGATCGCCAGGGACTGGGCCACGTCGCGCACCTTGGGCAGCCGGTCCCCCGGTTGCGCCAGTCCGACTCGCAGCGCCTGCTTCACCTGCAGCACCAGCTGCATGTACGTGGCCACCCGCGAGCGGCCGTCGAGCACGAACTCGATCACCAGTTGTTCTCCTGTCCTACGACAGTAAGACAGGATAGGCGCGGATCAGTCAAGTGGTGAGGCCGGGGTGTGATTCGAGGCAGGCCGAAGGGACTTGACGACGCGTCGGTGCAATGCGCCCGTCAGTGCAGGGAGAGCGTGTCGCCCACGGAGAGCCGGCCGGGGGCGGCGACCTCGGCGAGCGCGTCCAGGCGGGTGTCGTGGGCCTGGGCGATGGCCTTGAGGATCTCGGGGGCGTGCGGGAGCCCGGGCTGGGCGGCGGTGGTCATCGCGCAGCGCTCGCTGGAGCGGACGAAGGCGAGCCGGGCGCCGGAGCGCGCACCGGCCCGGCCCTCGCGGCCGAACCACTCGTCCTCGACGAACGGCGGGGTGCCGGGCGGCGTGCGCAGCAGGACGTTGGGCCGGAACCGGCGGACGTCCACGACGGCGGACGGCGCGGCCTCCGCCACCCAGTCCAGGGTGGCGGTGGTGAGCACGCTGACCGGGAGCTGGTCGAAGTGCGAAACGGCGTCCTCGCGGGCGAGTTCGACGTCGTCGCGCTGGAGGTAGGCGCGCAGGAACGCGGTCGGGTCGGCGACCGGGCGGCCCAGCGGGTCGAACAGCTCGGGGCCGTCGATCCGCCGGCCGAGCCGGGAGGAGAGCCGGAGCAGGCCGTCCATCCGCCGGAACCGGCGGGTGTTCTTGCCGGAGCCCAGCTTGCCGTTGCCGTCGCGCACGGCGTAGAGGCGGTCGCCCGCGAGCCCGCGGTCGTCCACCTCGACGGAGTCGAGCCGCTCGCCGCCGGTGGACTTCACGGGGTAGCGCCAGAGCTGCTCGATCACTCCGATGATCTCTGCCATGGCCGGACAGCGTACCGGCGTACGCCGGGGATGGTCTAGACCAAGTACCGGGCGGGTCAAGCGGTTCGGCGGATCGGACCGGTCGGCCCGGGCGCCTCCGGGGAGGTCCGGGGGCGGCCCGCGGCCGATCGGGGGTCGTCCCGGTGTCACCGCGGGGCCGCGTCACCGCCGTGCCGGAGCCACCCCGGAGCAACCCGGAGCCACCCCGGAGCGCGGCCGGAGCGAGGCGGGCGCCGGGGCCGATCGCGCAGCCGAGCCCGAGCCCGAGCCCGAGCCGGGGCCGGCGCCCGGTCCGGGGTCACCCCAGCCGGGCCACCGCGCGGACCGGCGCCCCGTCGGCCGCCACCAGCCGGATCGGGAAGAGCGAGATCTCGACCGGCCGCCCGGCCTGCTGGGCCTCCAGCAGCGGCCGCAGATCGGTGAGGTTCTCGGCGATGACGCCGCCGCCGGGCGCGCCGAGCAGGACCCGGTGCGCGGCCAGGGTGGGCTCGTCGGCGGCCGGCTGGTCGTGCTCGTCGGTGAGGTCGGCGAGCAGCGCGGCCACCGCCGGGTCGCCGGGCCCCGGGTCGGGGGTGGGGTCGACGCTGAGCGCGTCCACGCCGACCGTCCGCACCCCGGCGGCGACGATCGCCTCGGCCGCACCGGCGGTCAGGCTGGGGTGGGCGAGGTAGGTGTCGGTGCCCCAGTGCCGGGCCCAGCCGGTGGCCAGCAGCAGGACGGTGCCCTCGCCGGCGCGCTCCAGCGCGGGCGCGAGCTGCTCGGCGGTGACGGCCGCGCGCGGCTCCAGGCCGCGCAGGTCGGCGACGACCACCGGGCCGGTGAACAGCTCCAGCGGCAGGCCGTCCAGGGTGGGCCAGGTGACGTCCACGTGGTAGGGCGCGTCCACGTGGGTGCCGGACTGCGAGCCGAGGTGCAGGGCCAGCACGTTCACCCCGGCGGTGGAGGTGGTGAGCGCGGGCTCCAGGACCACGGCCGGATCGCCGGGGTAGACCGGCATCGCGGTGGTCACCTGATGGGTGAGGTCGACGAGGGTCGCTGCCATGGCGCCCATCCTTCCAGGACGCCGCCGGGGCCGGGCGGGCCGAGTGAGTATAGAAAGCAACCATGGAGAAGCCGAAGCAGCCAGTACGCCAGCCCTGGGTCGTGGGAGTGTCCGGAGCGTCCGGGACGCCCTACGCCGCGTCCGTGATCCGCGCGCTGCTCGCCGCGGACGAGGCCGTGGACCTCGTGGTGAGCCGCGCCGCGCGGCTCACCATCCTCGACGAGACCGGCATCTCCTTCCGCGACGCGCACTGGCGCACCGACCTCTCGGCCTGGCTGGGCGTCCCGGAGGAGCGCCTCGACGACGTCCGGTACTGGTCGGCGGGGGACTTCGCCGCCGGCCCGTCCAGCGGCTCGTACCCGGCGAAGGGCATGCTGGTCGTCCCCGCGACCACCGGCGCGGTGGCCGGCATCGCGCTCGGCCTGAGCAAGGACCTGCTCCAGCGGGTGGCCAGCGTCACCCTCAAGGAGCGCCGCCCGCTCGTGGTCTGCGTCCGCGAGGCGCCACTCAACGGGGTGACGTTGAAGCACCTGGTGGAGCTGGACGCGCAGGGGGCGGTCGTGCTCCCCGCCTCGCCCGGTTTCTACGCCGGCGGCTCCACCGTCCGCGAGCTGGTCGATTTCGTCGCCGGGCGGGTGCTGGACGCGGTCGGAGTGCCGCACGGGCTGTACCGGCGGTGGGAGGGCGAGTTGGGTGCCGCCGCCCGGGAGGACGGCCGATCGGCCTGACGACACCGACGGGTCGGGCTGAGGGGGAGTGAGGCACCGGGAGTCGGGAGAGTATGTTCTCTGCGATATCCGGGTTGGTCCGAGCATGGCACCTTTGAATCCGGATAATGATCTGTGGGTCTGGTGAGGTTCGGAAGGACGCGGACGGTATATGGACACGGTGGACAGACAGCTCATCCAGGCGCTTCGGGAGAACGGCCGCGCGTCCTACGCCGAGCTGGGCCGACTGGTGGGCCTCTCCGGCCCGAGCGTCACTGACCGCATCAACCGGCTGGAGCAGGCCGGGGTGATCACCGGCTACCGCGCGACGGTCAACCCGGCCTCGCTCGGCTTCGGCGTCACGGCACTGATCGGGCTCCAGCTCACCGACGCGGCCGACCACGAGGACGTCGCGTTCCGGCTGAAGGACCTGGGCGAGGTCGAGGACTGCTGGTTCATCGCCGGCGACGACTCGTACATGCTCAAGGTCCGGGTTCCGGACGTCGAGGGGCTGGAATCGGCGGTGAAGCGGATCTCCGGCACGAAGGGTGTGGCCCGTACCCGCACGACCGTCGTACTCTCCACGAAATGGGAGAGCCGGGTGAGCGAGCTGCCGCTCGCCGAAGGGGAGTGACGGCGATGGCACTGGTCGGTCTGGAGGAGCTGCACGCGGCCCGGGAGCGGATCGCGGGGGTCGCCGTGCGCACCCCGCTGGTCCCCGCCCCCTGGGCGGCCGACGGCGAGCGGCGGCTCTGGCTCAAGCCGGAGAACCTCCAGCCGACCGGGGCCTTCAAGACCCGCGGGGCGTACAACCGGCTCGCCGCGCTGAGCGGGGACGAGCGGGCCCGCGGCGTGGTCGCCCAGTCCAGCGGCAACCACGCGCAGGCTGTGGCGTACGCGGCGGACCTGCTCGGCATCAAGGCCGTGATCGTGATGCCGGACACCTCGCCGGCGGTCAAGGTCGAGGGCACCCGGTCGTTCGGCGCCGAGGTGGTGCTGGTGTCGCCGGAGGAGCGGGACACCGTGCCCGGCGAGCTGGCCGAGCGGCACGGCTACGTCTGGGTGCCGCCGTACGACGACCCGTACATCATCGCGGGCCAGGGCACCGTGGGCCTGGAGATCGCCGAGGACGCCCCGGCGGACCTCGACACCGTCCTCGTCCCGGTCAGCGGCGGCGGGCTGATCTCCGGCACGGCGGCCGCCCTCAAGCTCACCCGGCCGGGCGTGCGGGTGATCGGCGTCGAACCCGAGCTGGCCGCCGACGCCCAGGCCAGCCTGCGGGCCGGTGAGCGGGTGGCCTGGCCGGTCGCCGACACCTACCGGACGATCGCGGACGGGCTGCGCACCCCCTCGGTCGGCGCGCTGCCGTTCGAGCACCTCACCGCCTACGTGGACGACATCGTCACCGTCACCGAGGACGAGATCCGCGCGACGGTGGCGCTGCTGGCGCGGCGCGGCCGGCTGGTCGCCGAGCCGTCCGGCGCGGTCGCCCCGGCCGCGTACTTCCACCGCGCCGCCGAGACCGGCGGACGGCGCACCGCCGCCGTGGTGAGCGGCGGGAACATCGAACCGGCGTTGCTCGCGGAGCTGCTCGCGGGCTGAGCACGGCGGGGGCGTACGCTCGTTCCGGCAAGGAATCGAAGTCGGAGGAGGCGGGGCACCGCATGGACGCAGGGCTCAAGCGCGAGCTGGAGGCGAAGGTCTACGCGGGTGAGCGGCTGACCCGCGAGGACGGGATCGCGCTCTACGAGAGCGACGACCTGGCCTGGCTGGGCGGGCTGGCCCACCACGTGCGGACGCAGAAGAACGGCGACGTCGTCCACTTCAACGTCAACCGCCACCTCAACATGACCAACGTGTGCAGCGCGTCCTGCGCCTACTGCTCGTTCCAGCGCAAGCCGGGCGAGAAGGATGCGTACACGATGCGCATCGAGGAGGCCGTCCGCCTCGCCAAGGCGATGGAGGTCGACTCCCTCACCGAGCTGCACATCGTCAACGGCCTCCACCCGACCCTGCCGTGGCGCTACTACCCGCGTTCGCTGCGGGAGCTGAAGGCGGCGCTGCCGAACGTCTCGCTGAAGGCCTTCACCGCCACCGAGATCCACTGGTTCGAGCGGATCAGCGGCCTGCCCGCCGACGAGATCCTGGACGAGCTGATCGACGCCGGCCTGGAGTCGCTCACCGGCGGCGGCGCGGAGATCTTCGACTGGGAGGTCCGCCGGCACATCGTCGACCACGACACCCACTGGGAGGACTGGTCGCGGATCCACCGGCTCGCCCACAGCAAGGGCCTCAAGACGCCGTCCACCATGCTGTACGGCCACATCGAGGAGCCCCGCCACCGGGTCGACCACGTGCTGCGGCTGCGCGAGCTGCAGGACGAGACCGGCGGCTTCCAGGTCTTCATCCCGCTGCGCTACCAGCACGACTTCCACGACTCCAAGGACGGCGTCGTGCGCAACAAGCTGATGGCCCGTACCGAGATGGCCACCGGAGCCGAGGCGCTGAAGACCTTCGCCGTCTCCCGGCTGCTCTTCGACAACGTCCCGCACGTCAAGGTCTTCTGGGTGATGCACGGCGTCACCACCGCGCAGCTGGCGCTCAGCCACGGCGCGGACGACATGGACGGCTCGGTGGTCGAGTACAAGATCACCCACGACGCCGACAACTTCGGCACCCCGAACAAGCTCGGCCGGGACGACCTGCTGGGCCTGATCAGGGACGCCGGGTTCCGGCCGGTGGAGCGCAACACCCGCTACGAGGTCATCCGGGAGTACGACGGCCCGGACCTCGGCCGCCGTGAGACCCCGCAGGCGATGCGCCTCTGACCCCTCGGCGACCGGCGGTCCCCGCCCCAGCCCTCCCGCCGCCCGGGCCGTCTGACGGCCCGGGCAGCGGCTTCTTCACCGGCTCCGCACAGGCCCCGGGTTTCCCAACGGGCCGCGGGTTTGGCAGGATCGGCCGCATGTCCGGTTCCGATCGCTCCACCGCGTACCCGTCGTACGAGCCGGGGTACGAGCCGGTGTACGAGGTGCCGCAACAGTCGTACGGCTACCAGCAGCCGTACCAGCCGTCGTACCCGCAGCAGTACGAGGCGCCGCACCCGGGGCCCTACGAGGGCCGGGACGACCACGGCCACGCGGCGTACCCCTACCGGAGCCTGGCCGAGCACGACGTGTACGACCAGCCGTTCCAGGCCGCCCCGGCGGAGCAGGCGGAGCCCGTGGCCGGTCCCGGGCCGGCGGCGGGTCCGGCACCGGTGCCCGCCCAGGGCGCAGCGCCCGCCGCCGCAGCCCCCGCGGGCTCCCGGGCCGCCGCCCGCGGCCACCGGCGCAAGCCCAAGAAGAAGCGCACCGGCCGGGCCGTCACCGCCGGAACCGCCCTGCTGCTGGCGGCCGCCGCCGGCTGGTACACCGTCGGCCAGGACGCCGCCAGGACCGGCGTGACCAGTGCGGACGGCCCCGGCCCGGAGGGCGTCGCGGCCCCGGACCAGCCCGCGGCGGCCCAGTCCGCCGCGCCGCCCGCCGCCGCCCCGCCGGTGACCGACCAGGCCTCCCCGACCGCCGCCCCCGCCGCCGACGCCCGGCACACCGGGGAGCCGGCCGCCGACCGCAGCGAGGCGCGGGCCGACGGCTCGGTGGCCGCGATACCGGGCCTCGGCGCCGCCTTCGCCGCCCGGATACCCGCCGAGTCGACCCAGGTCGTGCTCGCCACCGGCGAGGGCAAGGACACCAACAAGGCGGCCGTGACGCTCTGGACCCGCACCCCCGAGGGCCGCTGGCTGGCCGGCGAGACCTGGCAGGGCCACAACGCGTTCAAGGGCTGGACCACCGACCACAACGAGGGCGACCTGCGCAGCCCGATCGGCGTCTACTCGCTCACCGACGCGGGCGGCCGCAAGGCCGACCCGGGCAGCAGGCTCCCGTACGACAAGGACCCCAGCTTCGTGGTCTCCGGCCGGGGCTTCGCCGGGGAGCAGCTCGCCGGCTCCTTCGACTACGTGGTCGCGATCAACTACAACCGGGTGCCCGGGAACTCCCCGCTCGACCCGCGCCGTCCCGACGGTTCGACCAAGGGCGGCGGCATCTGGATCCACGTCGACCACGGCGGTCCGACGCATGGCTGCGTCTCGATCCCGGAGGACAAGATGGCCCAGCTGATCCGGACCCTGGACCCGGCCGCCCACCCGGTGATCGTGATGGGCGACGCCGGCTCGCTGGCGGTCTGACCGGACCTTCCGGAGCCCGGTCCGGCGCCCCGGCGGGCCGGAGGAGCCGGGGCACGGCCCAGGCGCCGCAACGGTCCTTGTCGGCCTCCTACAGCATCCCGGCACGGATCCTGTAGCCGGTCACGCCCGACTGACCAGTGGGTAACCGGGTTGAGTGGGCAGTATGACCGGTTCGCGCATCGTGGCACTCGGCCACTACCAGCCCCCCAAGGTCCTCACCAACGACGACCTGGCGAAGCTGGTCGCCACCGACGACGAGTGGATCCGCAGCCGGGTGGGCATCCGGACGCGCCACATCGCCGAGGGCGAGACCCTGGTCGACCTGGCCACCGAGGCGGCGCAGAAGGCGCTGGCCAACAGTGGGCGGTCGGCCGCCGACGTCGACCTGGTCGTGGTCGCCACCTGTACCGCGGTGGAGCGCAGCCCCAACACGGCCGCGGCCGTCGCCGCCCGCCTGGGCGTGCGCGCACCCGCCGCCTACGACATCAACACGGTCTGTTCGGGCTTCTCGTACGCGCTGGCCACGGCCGACCACGCGATCCGGGCCGGTGCGGCACGGCTGGCGCTGGTGATCGGCGCGGAGCGGATGTCGGACACCATCGACTGGACCGACCGGTCCACCTGCGTGATCTTCGGCGACGGCGCCGGCGCGGCGCTGGTCGAGGCCCAGGAGGAGGGCGCCGAGCCGGGGATCGGCCCGGTGGTCTGGGGTTCGGAGCCGGAGCGGGGCGACGCCGTGGTGATCACCGGCTGGGACCCGGTGATCAGCCAGCAGGGCCAGTCGGTGTTCCGCTGGGCCACCACGCAGATCGCCCCGCTGGCCCGCGAGGCCTGTGCGAAGGCCGGTGTCGAGCCGTCCGAGCTGAAGGGCTTCGTGCCGCACCAGGCCAACCTGCGGATCATCGACGCCATCGCGTCCCGGCTGGGCCTCGCCGACGCGGTGGTCGCCCGGGACGTGGTGGACTCGGGCAACACCTCGGCCGCGTCCATCCCGCTGGCCTTCTCCAAGCTGGTCGAGCGCGGCGAGCTGTCGCCGGGCGACCCGGTCCTGCTGTTCGGCTTCGGCGGCGGCCTGGCGTACGCCGGTCAGGTCGTCCGCTGCCCCTGAGCCGACCCGGGCCGGTCCCGGGGAGGCCCGCAGCGGCCCGGGCGGGGCCGCCGGCGGCTCGCGGTCCCGGGGCGGCCCCCCGGGGCCCGGGGCGGCCCGGCAGGGCCCGGGCGGGGCTCCAGGAGCCCGGAAAGCACGCGAGCCGGTGGGCGGGCACCCCTGAGGGGGTGCCCGCCCACCGGCATGTCGTGGCGCGGTACGGACCGTCGGCGGACCTCCCCCGAGGACACGGCCGCCGTCCGTCGTACCCCGGACAGGAGGCCGGGGCCGCGCGGAGCGGAAGGGTGGGTCGTGGCGGATCGGTCTACTTGGGCGCCTTCTTGCCGGTGACGCCCAGGTACACCAGGGGAGCGAGGTTGGGTTTGAGGTCCTTGACCTTGACACCCCAGGAGGTGAAGGCCTTCTGGTGCTCGGCCGCGGAGGCGAGCAGTGAGACCAGTGACCCGGCGACTGCGGCCGGATCCAGTGACTTGTCGGCCTGGCCCTTCGCCTGGAGTTCCTTGACGGCTTCCGTGAGCGGCTTGGCGACGGCGTTGAGGACGGTCATGCGGATCTTGAAGAACCGCTTGTCCCCTTCGGCGGCACCGAGCGTGACCACTCGGAGAATGGCGTCGTTCTTGCGCCAGAAGGCGAGGAATCCGTCGACCAGTTCTTCCGAAGTGGCCGTGCCGGACTTCCCTGCCCAGGACTTTCCGGCCACCAGCTCTTTGAGGCTGTCGGCGTCCTTGGCCATTTCCTCGGCGATTTCGAGGACAGCGCCCTCGACATCCGGGAAGTACTGGTAGAAGGTCGCGGGGGAGGTACCCGCCATACGGGCGACGTCGATGACCTTGACGTCCCGATAGGGCGACGTGCTGAGCATCTCGCGGAGGCAGTCGAGCAGCTTCTGCCGCGTCTCCTGTCCGCGTCGCCCGGCGACGCGACCGTCGACGGTGCGAACTTGTCCTGTCATGCCGTCAGCTTACCGTGGCACGATCTTGGCGCGATTCGGTGATGTGACTATTACTCCGCATGGGGGTTGGTATAGAGGCGTGAAGCACTTCGGACGGATATTCATCACGCTCCCCGGGCCCGGTTTGACGCCCCCCCGTGTGCTTTTGACGCCACAGGGTGACGGCCCCTCCGCTGAGGGGTGATCGAGTAACGGAGCGTGACGATTACAGTTCGGGAATGACCTGGCCCGCTCGGGACCTCCGGGCGTGTCGGGCGCAAGCCTCCGCCGGAGCGGACGTCAGGATCCGGCCGTTCCTGCGGCGGTGACCGGGCGGTGGACGCACCGGCGGGCGCTGAACGCCCGTGGGCGGGGGAGGTTGGAGATGCACCCGGCGGCATTGGAGAATCGGGTCCGGCACCACGCGGCGGGTGTCCGGCACCACGCGGGCGGTGCGGAAGACGGGGAGGTGGCAGCGGGTGGACCAGCTGACGGCGCACGATCCGAGGCGGATCGGGCCCTTCGAGGTGCTGGGGCGGCTCGGCGCGGGCGGAATGGGCCTGGTCTACCTGGCGCGCTCCGCGTCCGGCCGAAGGGTGGCGATCAAGACCGTCCGGGGGGAACTGGCCGAGGACGAGCTGTTCCGGGTCCGCTTCGCCCGGGAGATCGCGGCCGCCAAGACGGTCGGCGGCTTCTACACCGCGGCCGTGGTCGACGCGGACGCGGACGCCCGGGTGCCCTGGCTGGCCACCGCGTACGTGCCCGCGCCCTCCCTGGAGGACCTGGTCACCGACTGCGGGCCGCTGCCGGCCGGGGCGGTGCGCTGGCTGGTCGCGGGCATCGCCGAGGCGCTGCAGTCGATCCACGCGGCAGGGCTGGTCCACCGTGACCTGAAGCCCTCGAACGTGCTGGTCGTCGAGGACGGCCCCCGGGTGATCGACTTCGGCATCGCCGCCGGGGTCTCCAGCACCCGGCTCACCATGACCAACGTGGCGGTCGGCACCCCGGCCTACATGTCGCCCGAGCAGGCCAGGGACAGCCGGGGCGTCACCGGCGCCAGCGACGTCTTCTCGCTCGGCTCGCTGCTGGTGTTCTGCGCCACCGGGCACCCGCCGTACCGGGGTGCCAACCCGGTCGAGACGGTGTTCCAGCTGCTGCGCGAGCAGCCCGACCTGTCCGGCCTGCCGGCCGAGCTGGTCGACCTGGTCCGGGCCTGCATGCGGCCCGCCCCCGAGCACCGGCCGACCCCGGAGCAGATCCAGGCCGAACTGGCCCCGCACCTGTTCTCCCGGGACGACGCCTCGGGCGAGGCCGGGGACTGGCTGCCGCCCAACGCGCTGGCCCTGATCGAGCACAAGCGGCGCGGGCGCCAGGCCGTGCCGGCCGTCGCGCCGGCCGCCCCCGTGCAGCCGCCCGCGGCCCCGCCGGTGCCACCGCACCAGCACGTCCCGCCGCCGCGGCCCGGCCACGACGACCCGCGCACCAGGCACGGCGGGCGGCACGCCCCGCCGCCGGCCGGACCGGTGCACACCGCGCCGCTCGGCCCCGACCCGGAGCCGGCCACCGAGAAGCTGGCGGCGCCCCGGCGCCACCGCGCGCCGGTCGCCGAGGAGAGCGCCGTCGAGGTGCGGCTGCCCGGCGCCTCGGTCCGGATAGGGCCCGGGCCGCGCGCCGAGCAGACCGGCTCGGGCGCGGCACCGGCCGAGACCGACTGGGTCCGCCGGATCACCCCGCCCCCGGCCCGGGCGGCCCGCTGGCGCCCCTGGCGGTTCCGGATGTCCAACGACGTCTGGGGCACCCCGGTGGTCGCCGACGGCACCCTGTTCGTCTCCAGCTTCGAGGTGCACGCCCTGGACATCGCCTCCGGGCAGCGCCGCTACAAGACCCGCGACGTCGCCTGGGCGCTCGCCGTGGACGCCGGCCGGGTGCACGCCGCCGACGGCCCCCACCTGTTCACGGTGGACGTCGGGGACGGCGCCGAGCGCTGGCGCCACTCGCTGGACGGCTGGGTGTACTCGCTGGACGCCGCCGACGGCGTGCTCTGCTGCGGCATCCGGGGCGGCGGCGTGCAGCTGCGCTCGGCGGCCGACGGCACCGAGCTGTGGCGCGCCGACGACGCCCAGCAGGACTTCGAGAACCCGCAGTCCGGGCCGGCCCTGGTGGCGGGCGCGGCCTTCTACTACGGCGGCGGCCGGCTGCGCTGCGTCGACCCGCGCGGCGGGGGCCTGCGCTGGTCGGTCCCGGTCGGCGAGGACGTGCCGTCCCGCCCGGCCGAGCGCGCCGGGGTGCTGTACGTGACGGCCGGCACCCGGGTGTACGCGCTGGACGTGGCGACCGGCGCCGAGCGGTGGCGGTTCGAGGCCTCGGCGGTGCTGTTCACGCCGCCCTCGCTGGACGCCGACGCGGTCTACGTCGCGGACTACCTGGGCACGGTGTACGCGCTGGACGCGGCGACCGGCCGGGACCGCTGGCGGGCGGCCACCGGCAGCCGGCAGGGGGCCGAGCCGGTGGTGGTCGGGGACGGCATGGCGCTGGTCGGCAACGGCGAGGTGCTGTACGCCTTCGAGGCGGCCACCGGGCGGGAGCGCTGGCGCTACACGGCCCGGGGCGAGATCGTCGGCTCCCCGGCGGTCGCCGACGGGCTGGTCCACCTCGGCAGCCGGGACCACTCGCTGCACACCGTCGACCTGGCCAGCGGGCAGCTGCGCTGGGAGCTGGGGACCAAGGGCGAGCTGACCGGCTCCCCGGTGGCGGTCGGCGGGAAGGTGTTCGTCGGCTCCAAGGACCGCTGCGTCTACGCGCTGGACGCCTTCTACGGGACGGCGGTGCCCTCGCACTGACGGGGGGCCCGCGGGTGCGCCCGCGGGCCCGCGGCGGGCGGAGGCACCGGCCTCCGCCCGCCACCGGCGGGGCCGGTTACTTCCGGGCCTCCGGGTGGCGGCTGCACCAGCCCTCCCAGGCGGAGGCCACCATCTCCTCGACGCCGTGCCTGGCGGTCCAGCCGAGCTCGCGGCGGATCAGGTCGGCCGAGGCCACCACCCGGGCCGGGTCGCCGGCGCGGCGCGGGGTGATCTCCGGGGTGGTGTCGTAGCCGGTGACCTTGCCGACGACGTCCAGCATCTCGCGGACGCTGACGCCCTCGCCGCGGCCGATGTTGAGGACCAGCGAGGTCTCCCCGGCCGGGTCGGCGGCCAGCCGCTTGGCGGCGGCCACGTGGGCGGAGGCGATGTCCGAGACGTGGATGAAGTCGCGCACGCAGGTGCCGTCGGCCGTCGGGTAGTCGTCGCCGAAGACCCGCGGGGCCTGGCCGGCGGTGAGCCGCTCGAAGACCATCGGGATCAGGTTGAAGACGCCCGCGTCGGAGAGCTCCGGCGAGGCGGCGCCGGCCACGTTGAAGTAGCGCAGCGCCACGGTGGACATGCCGTGGGCCTTGCCGGCGGCGGCGACCAGCCACTCGCCGGCCAGCTTGGTCTCGCCGTACGGGCTCATCGGCGCGCACGGGGTGGACTCGGTGACGAGGTCGACGTCGGGCATGCCGTAGACGGCGGCGGAGGAGGAGAAGAGGAAGCGCTTGACGCCGCCCTCGGCCGCGGCCTCCAGCACCGTCTGCAGGCCGATCATGTTCTCGCGGTAGTAGAGGAACGGCTGCTCGACGGACTCGCCGACCTGCTTCTTGGCGGCGAAGTGCAGGACGCCCGTCACGCCGTGCTCGCGGATGGCCGCGTCCAGTGCCGCCCGGTCCAGCGTCGACCCCTCGACCAGGGCCACCTCCTGCGGCAGCCGGGTCCGGTCACCGGTGCTGAGGTCGTCCAGGACGGCCACGCGCTCGCCCGCGTCGAGGAGCTGCTGCACGACGTGTCCGCCGATGTATCCGGCACCGCCGGTGATCAACCAAGTCATGGGCGAATCCTAGGGCGTGCGGATTTCGGGTCGGTGCCGCGGGCGAGTCGGAGCAGAGAAGTCGGACATTTCGGTGAAATGCTGACAAAGATCTCTGCGTCGTGTCCGTGTCCGAGGAAGCCGGAGGCGTCACCGTGAACCGCAAGAAGGAGCCCACCCGTCCGATCCCGGCCGGACCCCGGCCGACCGGGCCGAAGGCGTTCGGTGGCCGCCTGCTCGCGCCGGGCGCCGTCGCCGTCCTGACCGCCCTGGCGCTCGCCGGGTGCAGCAGCGGTTCGTCCTCCTCGTCCTCCTCGTCCTCCGTCTCGACCGCCGCCGCCGGCGCCCCCTCGGCCGGCCCGTCCTCCCCGGGCCAGCCCGGCGGCCCCAACCAGCTCCAGGACGCCTACCAGCGGGTGATCAAGGACGTGCTGCCCTCGGTGGTGCAGATCACCACCCCCACCGGCCTCGGCTCCGGGATCGTCTACGACGACAAGGGCGACATCGTCACCAACGCCCACGTGGTCGGCTCGGCCACCGCCTTCACCGTCACGCTGGCCAACAGCAGCAAGCCGCTGGACGCCACCCTGGTCGCCGGCTACCCGGACTCCGACCTCGCGGTGATCAGGCTGAGCAACCCGCCGGGCGGCCTCAAGCCGGCCGCCTTCGGGGACTCCACCCAGGTCGAGCTGGGCCAGATCACCCTCGCCATGGGCAGCCCGCTCGGCCTCTCCAGCAGCGTCACCCAGGGCATCGTCTCGGCCACCGGCCGGACCGTCTCCGAACCCACCACCGGCGGCTCGCCCGGCGCCACCCTCGGCAACATGGTGCAGACCTCGGCCGCGATCAACCCCGGCAACAGCGGCGGGGCCCTGGTCAACCTCGACGGCCGGGTGATCGGCATCAACACCCTCGCCGCCACCGAACCGGAGGCCAGCGGGGCGGCCGCGCCCGGCATCGGCTTCGCCATCCCGGCGTCCACCGTGACCAGCATCGCCGACCAGCTGATCAAGGACGGCAAGGTCACCAACTCCGGCCGGGCCGCGCTCGGCATCACCGCCCGGACCTACTTCGACCAGGACTTCCGGCCCGCGGGCGCCGCCGTGGTGGCCGTCGCGGCGGGCGGCCCGGCCGCCTCGGCGGGGATCCAGCCCGGGGACGTCATCACGAGGATCGGCGACACCCAGGTCACCTCGCTGAACTCGCTCACCACCGCGCTGGCCTCGCTCGCCCCGGGCGGCAAGGCCACCGTCGGCTACACCCGCGACGGCCGGAGCATGACCGCCGAGGTCACCCTCGGCACCCTGGAGACCCCGTAGGGCACCACCCCCGGAGCCCCCGGGCGGCGGCCGGCCCGTACACCGCGCAAGGGTCCGCGGGCCGGCCGCCGCCCGGGCACCAGCGCCACCGGGGCCCGTCGCGGACGTGCGACGGGGCCCCGGTGCGCGGAGGCCGCCGGATCCGGCCAGGCAGCCCGGTCCGGCTCAGCGGCGGGCGGCGCGGGTCCGCCAGGGGAGCTCGATCGTCACCGTGGTCGGCCCGCCGTGCGGGCTCTCGACCAGGAAGACGCCGTCCACGGCCCGGATCCGCTCGGCCAGGCCGGCCAGGCCGCTGCCCGGGTACGGGGCGGCGCCGCCCTTGCCGTCGTCCTGGACCAGCACCATCAGCTGGTCGCCGGCCCGCCAGACGTCCACCGTCGCGGAGCGGGCGCCGGAGTGCTTGGAGATGTTGGTCAGCAGTTCGCTGACCGTGAAGTAGGCGATGCCCTCGACCGCCGAGTCCGGCCGCTCGGCCGTGCCCTCCCGGTCCTTCAGGTCGACGTGCACCTTGACCCCGCCGGGCACCGTGCAGCGGGCCGCCACCGAGGAGAGCGCCGCGTCCAGGCCGCGGTCGGTCAGCACCGCCGGGTGGATGCCGCGGGCCAGGTCGCGCAGCTCCTGCAGGGCGATCTTCACCTCGCCGTGCGCGTTGCCGACCATCCGGGCGGCGGCGGCCACGTCCTCCGGCGACTCGGTCTCCTCCAGCCGCTCCTTCGCCATGCCGAGGTCCATCGCCAGCGCCACCAGCCGGGCCTGGGCGCCGTCGTGCAGGTCGCGCTCGATCCGGCGCAGGTCGGCGGCGGCGGTGTCGACCACGGTGCCGCGGTCGTCCTCCAGCTCGCGCACCCGCTCGGAGAGCGCCCCCGGGTAGAGCAGGGTCTCCACCAGCATCCGGTCCACCGCCGCCTCGTAGCGGACCACCCACGGCAGCACCGGCCAGCCGACCAGGACGCAGACCAGGGTCAGGGTGAAGCTGAGGATGCCCCAGGGCAGCATCAGCACGTGGTAGAGGGCCGAGCGCCAGGCCAGCGCGTCGGTCAGCCGGCTGATCGCGAAGCCGGTGATGCCCGGGCGGCGCTGCTGGACCGGCTCCGGCTCGTGCACCCCGGACCCGTACACCGAGCGGGCCCGGCGGCGGGCGAACCCGCCCATGGCCCGGCAGCCGGCCAGACCGGCCGCGAGCAGCGGCAGGCCGATCACGGTGACCGACAGCCCCAGGCCGACGGAGAGCGTCACGACGGTCAGGACGAACCCCGCGATGCCGAGCGGCAGGTTCAGCATCAGCTGCCCGACCTGCCGCCACATCCGCGCGCCGTACAGCGGGGCGCGCTCCGCAGGCGCGTCCTGCTCACTCGTGGCATCCGCGGCCCGGCGGTGCAATGGCTTCATCTCGGTCTACCGTCCCTCTCGGTCGAGCTGGTGAGCCAAGCTTCCCTGGTCGGGGGCGTGCGGTGCCATGGGGGTGATACGTCTTCCCGGCCGGGGGTTATCCCCACCCCGTCGCGGGCGGCACCGCGGGCGGCACCGAGGGCCGGTCCTCCACCGGATGTCCACCGGGCGTCTTGCGGATCGGGCAGGGTAGGGGGTACCTGTGCCGTGCACTTAGACTCACGCACTGGCGATGGTTATGGGCGTGTAAAGAAACGTCGTAGGACCGCCCTGAGGGCGGTTTCACGGCCGATGTGGAGGCGAGGCATGGAGGGGCAGCAGGTGGCCGTCGCCGCGGCCGACCCGGCGGCCGGCAGCGGCTACTTCGACGCGTACGCCGCGATGGGCCTGCTCGCGGTCGTGGGCGTGCTCTTCGTCGTGGTGGCCTTCACCGCGAACCGCCTGCTGCGGCCGGTGGTGTACTCGCCCGAGAAACTCCTCGCCTACGAGTGCGGCGTGGACCCGGTGGGGGAGGACTGGGCGCACACCCAGGTCCGCTACTACGTCTACGCCTTCCTGTACGTGATCTTCGCGGTCGACGCGATCTACCTGTTCCCGTGGGCGACCGTCTTCGCCTCCGCCGGCTACGGCGCCGGGACGCTGATCGAGATGTTCGTCTTCATCGGCTTCCTCGCGGTCGGACTGCTCTACGCCTGGAAGAAGGGCGTTCTGGAATGGACGTGACGCACACCCACCAGCACGGGCACGGCACCTCCGGCGGCCCGGTCCCGCTGGGCGTGCCCGACCCGTCGCGCCCCGGCGCCGCCGTCGAACGGCGCGGCATCGGCCCGCTGGCCCGGCTCGCGCCGGACCCGGTCAAGGTCGTCCTGAACTGGGGGCGCCGCTACAGCCTCTGGTGCTTCAACTTCGGCCTCGCCTGCTGTGCGATCGAGTTCATCGCCGCCTCGATGGCCAAGCACGACTTCATCAGGATGGGTGTCATCCCCTTCGCGCCCGGTCCCCGGCAGGCCGACCTGATGATCGTCTCGGGGACGGTGACCGACAAGATGGCACCCGCCGTCAAGCGCCTCTACGAGCAGATGCCCGAGCCGAAGTACGTCATCTCCTTCGGCGCCTGCTCCAACTCCGGCGGCCCCTACTGGGACTCCTACTCCGTCACCAAGGGCGTCGACCAGATCATCCCGGTCGACGTCTACGTGCCCGGCTGCCCGCCCCGCCCGGAGGCGCTGCTCCAGGGCATCCTCAAGCTGCAGGAGAAGATCGCCGAGGAGTCGCTCCCCGGCCGCTACACCGCACCCGCCGCCGCGCTCCGCCGCCCGCTGGTGGCCGGTCCCGGTACCGCCGAGGGAGGGGCCTCATGACCACGGCCGAGCAGTACGCGGCGTCGGTCGGGGAGTGGGCGACCGGCGCCGAGGCGTACGGGCTGACCACCGTCGACGTCCCGGCCGAGCACTGGATCGAGGCGCTCACCGCCGCCCGGGACACGCTGGGCCTCGGCTTCTTCGACTGGCTGAGCGCCGTCGACGAGCTGGCCGAGGGCTTCTCGGTGGTCGCCCACCTGGCCGGCGTCGACGCCCCCGGCGTCCGCCACCTGGCGCTGCGCACCCGCGTGCCGCGCGACGGGGCCGCGCTGCCGACCGCCGTGTCCGTCTACGCCGGTGCCGCCTGGCACGAGCGCGAGACGCACGAGATGTTCGGCATCGACTTCCCCGGGCACCCCTACCCCGCCACCCTGCTGCTTCCGGACGGCTTCGAGGGCCACCCGCTGCGCAAGGAGTTCGTGCTCGCGGCCCGGGTCGCCAAGGCCTGGCCCGGTGCCAAGGAACCGGGCGAGTCCGAGGGCGACGGTCCGGCGCGGCGCAAGATGCAGCCGGCCGGTGTGCCGGACCCGAACGAGTGGGGGCCGCTCAAGGGCACCCTGCCGCCGGTCGCCGAGCGGCCCGCGCGTGCCGCGCGCGCCGCGGGGGCGGCCCGGACCCCGCGTGCGGCGGGGGCGGCGGGAGCCGCGGCCCGGGGTGCGGCGGCCGGTGCCGGTGCCGCGAGCGGTACCGAGGGCGGTGCCGAGGGCGCGGCCGCGGTGCGGGCCGACCGGCCGCGGCGGACCAGGACGGTCGGCGACGGCTCGGTCAGCCAGGCGGCGGAGCCGTCCGGGGCGGCCGAGGGTGCCGGAGCTCCCGCGTCCGGGGCGGCCGAGGCGGCCACGCCGCCGGTCCGGGCGGACCGGCCGCGCCGGGTCCGGTCGGTCTCGGACGGCTCGGTGAGCCAGGCGGCCGACGCGGGGGCCGCCGCCCCCGGGGACGCGGCCGCTCCCGGCGATGCCGCCGTTCCTCCGGGTGCCGCTCCGGCGGCCTCGGGCGAGGAGGGGCCCGGACGTCCGGCGCCCGCGCGGACCCGGTCCGCCGACGCGCCCTGGCACAGCCCGGTACCGGCTCACGACGAGCCGGTGAAGGCGGCCGCCGAGGAGACGGCCGAGCCGACCGCGGCACCCGCGCCGACTGCGGCACCTGCGGCACCCGCGCCGACTGCGGCACCTGCGGCACCCGCGCCGACTGCGGCACCTGCGGCACCCGAGCCGACTGCGGCACCCGAGCCGGGCGGGAAGGGCGACGACGGCGACGACGCCGACAAGGGCGCCGACCGCGGCAAGGGCGACCAGGGTGAGACGCCGGCCGACCCGGCCGGCCAGGACGGAGACAGCGCGTGAACCTGCTCGACACGGTGCTGCGCTGCGTCGCCACACTGGTCGTCTTCCTCACCTTCCCCCTGCTCATCGGCCAGACCGAGCACAAGGTGATGGCGCACATGCAGGGCCGTCTCGGCCCGATGTACGCCGGCGGCTTCCACGGCTGGGCACAGCTGGTCGCGGACGGGGTCAAGTTCGCGCAGAAGGAGGACATCGTCCCGGCCGGCGCGGACCGGCGGATCTTCCAGATGGCGCCCGCCGTCTCGCTGCTGCCGTACCTCTTCGTGCTGCTCGCGATCCCGGTCGGCCCGGACGGCTTCGTCGGCCAGGCGGTGGACGCCGGACTGTTCTTCGTCCTGGCCGTCATGGGCGTCGGCGTGATCGGCAAGCTGATGGCCGGCTGGGCCTCGGCCAACAAGTTCTCGCTGCTCGGCGGTCTGCGGACGGCCGCGCAGCTGATGTCGTACGAGCTGCCGATGGTGCTCGCCGCCGCCTCCGTCGCGATGGCGGCCGGGACGCTCTCGCTGCCCGGGATCCTGGAAGCCTGGGAGTGGTACTGGATCCCGTGGCAGATCATCGGCGCGTTCGTGTTCTTCACGGCGGGCCTGGCCGAACTGCAGCGCCCGCCGTTCGACATGCCGATCGCCGACTCGGAGATCATCTTCGGCGCGTACACCGAGTACACCGGTCTGCGCTTCGCGCTGTTCCTGCTCTCCGAGTACGTGGGCATCCTGGTCGTCTCCGCGCTCACCGCGGTGCTGTTCCTGGGCGGCTGGCACGGCCCGCTGCCGGACCAGCTCGGCTGGCTGTGGACCATCCTGAAGACCTTCGCGCTGGCCTTCGTGGTGATCTGGCTGCGGGTCACCTACCCCCGGCTCCGCGAGGACCAGCTGATGCGCTTCGCGTGGATCGTGCTGATCCCGCTCGCCCTCGTCCAGCTCGCCCTCACCGGCATCATCAAGGTGGCGATCTCATGAGCTTCCCCGGCGCCGGCCTGGCCAAGGGCCTGGCCGTCACCCTGCGGACGATGACGAGGAAGAGCGTCACCGCGCAGTACCCCGAGGTGCAGCCCGTCCTCCCGCCGCGTTCGCGCGGCGTGATCGCGCTGCTGGAGGAGAACTGCACGGTCTGCATGCTCTGCGCCCGCGAGTGCCCGGACTGGTGCATCTACATCGACTCCCACAAGGAGACGCTGCCGGCCGCCGACCCGAACGCCCGCGCCCGCACCCGCAACGTGCTGGACCGGTTCGCCATCGACTTCTCGCTCTGCATGTACTGCGGGATCTGCATCGAGGTGTGCCCGTTCGACGCGCTGTTCTGGTCGCCCGAGTTCGAGTACGCGGAGACGGACATCCTGGAGCTGACCCACGAACGGGACCGGCTCCGCGAGTGGATGTGGACCGTGCCGGCGCCGCCCGCGCTGGACCCGGCGGCCGAGGAGCCCAAGGAGATCGCCACCGCGCGGAAGGCGGCGGACAAGCTGGCCGCCGCCGCTGCCGCGGCTCTCGAACAGGGGGGTGACGCGCAGTGAGCGCCACCGCCCTGCTCGCCGCGGCCGGACCGCTGGACCCGGCCGCCCGCTCCTTCCTCTCCCCGACCGGGGTGGAGATCGTCTTCCTGCTGGTCGGCATCGCCGTGCTCGGCTCGGCCGTGGTCGCCGTCACCACCAGGCAGCTGGTGCACGCCGCGCTCTGGCTGGTGGCCGCGCTCGGCGGGCTGGCGGTGGAGTTCCTGCTGCTCACCGCCGAGTTCATCGCCTGGGTCCAGGTGCTGATCTACCTGGGCTCGGTGGTCGTGCTGGTGCTGTTCGGGCTGATGCTCACCAAGGCGCCGATCGGGCGCTCGCCGGACGCCGACTCGGGCAACCGGTGGGTCGCCCTGGTGGTGGCGCTGGCCTCGGCCGGCACCCTGGTGACGCTGGTCGTGGACGCCTTCCGGACCTCCTGGATCGACCTCGGCGCGGGCGGCGGCTCGGCGGCGGTGACGGGCGCGAGCCTGTTCCGGACCTGGGTGCTGCCGTTCGAGGCGCTCTCGGTGCTGCTGCTGGCCGCCCTGGTCGGCGCGATCGTGCTGTCGCGCGGCGGCGGCCGGCGGGTGCCGGTGCCCCGGGCCGGGCGGATCCGGGCCGGCAAGCCGGTGGGCTCGAACGGGACGGTCGCCGCGACCGCGCCGAAGGCCGCCCCCACCGCTCCGGCAGCCCCCGCGGCTCCGGCCGGCGTGGCCGCCGAAGGCGCGGACGGCGCCGGCGGTGCCCCCTCCGCTCCGACCACCCCCGAGCAGGAGGGCTGATGCACCTCGCCTACCCCGCCGTCCTCGCGGTGCTGCTGTTCAGCGTCGGCGTGTACGGCGTGCTCGCCCGGCGCAACGTCATCCTGGTGCTGATGTCGGTCGAGCTGATGCTCAACGCCGTCAACCTCAACCTCGTCGCCTTCGACGTCTGGCTGCGCGACTCGCTGCACGCCGGCCAGGCGCTCACCCTGTTCACCATCACCATCGCCGCCGCCGAGATCGGACTCGGGCTCGCCATCGTCCTGCTGCTGTTCCGGGCCCGGGGCACCGCGGACATCGACAAGGTCACCTCGCTCGGTGACCCGGCCGAGTCCATCACCGACGCCGGGGAGGCGCCGGTCGGAGCCGAGGCGCTGAAGGGCCAGGCCGCCGCATGAACCTCGCCCTGCCCGCCCTCGTCCCCGCCCTGCCCGCGCTCGGCGCGGCCGCCACGCTGGCGGTCGGCAAGCGCGCCCCGGGCCTGGCCCGGCCGCTGGCGATCGTGCCGGTCGCCGTCTCGGCCGTGCTCGCCCTGGTCGTCGCCCTCCAACTCGGCACCGGCCGGTCGCTGGACGTCGCCACCCGGCTCACCCCGACCGGCGGCCCGGACATCGCGCTCGCGTTCCACCTGGACGGCTACACCTCGCTGATCTCCGTGCTGGTCGGCCTGGTCGCCACCTGCGTGCAGGTGTACTCGACCGCCTACCTCAAGGACGACCCCCGCTACCCCTCCTACGCGGCGCTGGTCTCGCTCTTCACGGCCGCGATGTTCCTGGTCGTCTACTCCGGCGACCTGATCGTGCTGCTGGTCGGCTGGGAGGTCATGGGCATCTGCTCGTACTTCCTGATCGGCCACCACTGGGAGACCGAGGACGCCCGCTCGGCCTCGCTCAAGGCCTTCCTGGTCACCAAGCTCGGCGACGTGCCGTTCCTGTTCGGCATCTTCCTGCTCGGCGCCGACGCCGGGAGCTTCCGGATCGAGGACGTGCTGCGGGCCGCCGGCGACGGGCAGCTCGGCCACCCGACGCTGACCGCGCTGCTGCTCCTCGCCGGTGTGGCCGGGAAGAGCGCGCAGTTCCCGCTGCACACCTGGCTCCCGGACGCGATGGCCGGCCCGACCCCGGTCTCCGCACTGATCCACGCCGCCACCATGGTCGCGGCCGGCATCTACCTGGTCGCCCGGCTGCTGCCGGTCTTCCTGCTCTCCGGCGCGGCCCTGGTCGTGCTGGCGGTGATGGCCGCCGTGACGATGATCGGCTCGGCGCTCTGCGCGCTCGCCCAGGACGACCTCAAGCGGGTGCTCGCCTACTCGACCGTCGGCCAGCTCGGCTACATGGCCGGCGCGCTGGCCAGCGGCGACCGCGAGGCGTCCGTCTTCCACCTGGTCAGCCACGGCGCCTTCAAGGCACTGCTCTTCCTCGCCGCCGGTGTGGTGATCCACGCCGCGCACACCAACTCGATCTCCGTGATGTCCCGGATGCCCGGCCTGCGCAAGCGCGTGCCGGACGCCTACTGGACGATGGGCATCGCGCTGGTGGCCCTGGTCGGCCTGCCCCCGTTCTCCGGCTTCTTCAGCAAGGAGGCGGTGCTGACCGCCGCCGAGCACGCCGCCAACGGCGAGGCGCTGACCAACGGCCTCGGCCCGGCCTCCGCCGTGCCGCAGGCGGCCGGGTGGATCGTGCTGATCTCGGCCGGGATCACCGCGCTGCTCACGGCGGCGTACGCGACCCGGCTGTTCCTGGTCGCGTTCCACAGCCCGGCCGCGGCCGGTGCCCCGGCGGCGGCCCCCGCCGTCGACCACGGGGCCGACCACGAGGCCGACGCGCCGTACTCGCCCGAGGTGGACGAGGCCGACCCGGCCACCGCCGAGCCGCCCGCGATGCGCTGGCCGCTCTGGGTGCTGGCGGTCCCGACCGTCGCCTTCGGCGTCACCAGCCTGCGCACGGACTGGCTGCCCGCCCTGCTCGACGGCGGCTCGCTGCGGCCCTCGGCGGTCACCGCCGTCACCGGCACCGGCCTCGCCGTGGTCGGCATCCTGCTGGCCTACGGCGCCTGGCGCTCCGCCACCACCCGGCTCGGCGCCGGACGGCCCGCCCCCGCGGCGGCCGGCCGGGTGCCCGAGCAGGCCGGAGCCCCGGCCGCCGAGGTGATCGTCGCCGACCCCGGACGCGCCCTGCTCGGCCCGCTGTTCGGCCCGGCCCGGCACGGCTTCGGCGTCGACCGGCTGTACAGCACGCTGTTCGTCCGCCCGGTGGCCGCCGCCGCGGGCCTGGTCCGCTTCCTCGACCGCGAGGTCGTGGAGACCTACGTGCGCGGCAGCGGGGTCGGCGCCAACCTGCTCGGCCGGGCCGTCCGGCTCGCGCAGACCGGCAACGCGCAGACCTACCTCAGCGTGCTGCTCGCCGGCGTCGTCCTGCTGGTCGTCCTGGTGGCGGTGTAGCCGGATGAACCAGCCGATCCGTTCCACCCCGTCGACCGCAGCCCGTAGGAGCCCCCGATGAACGCGGTCCTCATCGCCCTCCTGGCCCTGCCGCTGCTCGGCGCCGCGCTCACCCTGGCGCCGGTGTTCGGCGCCGACGCGGCCGTCGCCGACCGGCGCGCGCTGCGCTTCACCACCGTGCTCACCGGCGCCGTCCTGCTGCTCACCGTCGTGCTGGCGGCGGGCTTCGACCACGACGAGCCCGCCCGGATGCAGGCGACCACCGACGTGGCCTGGATCCCGGCCGTCGGCGTGCGGTTCCACCTCGGCGTGGACGGCGTCTCGCTCCCGCTGATCGTGCTGACCTCGCTGCTCACCTTCCTCTGCGCGCTGTACTCGGAGCGGCGGCTGCCGTCCGGCGAGGGCGTGCCGTCGGCCCGGTCCTTCGCGGGGCTGTTCCTCCTCCTCGAAGTGGGCATGCTCGCCACCTTCTCGGTGCTGGACCTCCTGCTCTTCTTCCTGGCCTTCGAGATCGTGCTGATCCCGATGTACTTCCTGATCGCCCGCTGGGGCAGCGGGGCCAAGGCGCCGGCCGCCAACCGGTTCATCCTGTACACGCTGCTCGGCTCGGCCGTCATGCTGCTCGGGTTCCTGCTGGTCGGCGGCAAGGCCGGCACCTTCGACATGCAGGCGCTGGCCGCCGCCCACGGCTCGGGCCTGAGCCACTCCACCCAGGTGATCGCCGCGCTGGCGATCATGGTCGGGCTCGCGGTCAAGGCCCCCGCCTGGCCGCTGCACAGCTGGCTCCCGGACGCGCACACGTCGGCCCCGACCGTCGGCTCCGTGCTGCTCGCCGGCGTGCTGCTGAAGATGGGCACCTACGGCCTGGTCCGCGTCCTCCTCCCGGTCGTGCCCGACGGCACCGCGACGCTCGCCCCCTACCTGGGCGCGTTCGCCGCCGTCGGCATCGTCTACGGCTCGCTGGCCTGCCTCGCGCTGGCGCGGCCGGGCGCCAAGGGCGACCTCAAGCGTCTGATCGCCTACTCCTCCGTCGGCCACATGGGCTTCGTGCTGCTGGGCATCGCCTCCCTCACCCCGGTGGGCGTCAACGGCGCGCTGTTCGCCAACATCGCCCACGGTCTGATCACCGGTCTGCTCTTCTTCCTGGTCGGCGCGATCAAGGACCGCTACGGCACCGCGGACCTGGACACCCTGGCGGGCACCACCGGCGCCGCCCTGTACGGGCGGGCACCGCGGATCGGCGCCCTGCTCGCCTTCGCGGCCGTCGCCAGCCTCGGCCTGCCCGGGCTGGCGGGCTTCTGGGGCGAGCTGCTCGCGATGTTCGGCGCGTTCGACCCGGCCGAGGGCCTCTCGCGCCCGGCGTTCGTCACCTACATGGTCATGGCCGGTCTCGGCACCCTCCTCACCGCGGCGTACCTGCTGATCGTGGTCAGGCGGGTCTGCATGGGCGACCCGAAGCAGCCCGCCCCGGTGGCGGAGCTCGCCGACCTGCACCCGTACGAGGCCGTCAGCTGGACGCCGCTGGTCGCCCTCACCCTGCTGGCCGGCCTCTGGCCCGCGCTCCTGCTCGGCCTCTCCGAGCCCGCCGTCAAGCACCTCCTCGGGGGTGGCTGATCATGGTCGGCACCCAGCTGAGCGCCCAGCTCCTCGGCACCCAGCTCCTCAGCACGCAGCTCGGCACGGGCAGACAGCCCGGCACCGCACTCGGACCTCACTCCACGGGGCAGCCCACTGTGACCTCCCTCGCCGTAGCCAACCCGGGCAGCCTGATCCAGTCCGTGGACTGGGTGGCGATCGCGCCCCCGCTGATCGCCGCGCTGGCCGCCCTCGCCGTGCTGGTCACCGACCTGTTCCTGCCCGAGCGCCACCGGAGGCTGCTGGGCCGGCTCACCGCCGGCGGACTCGCCCTGGCGCTCATCGCACTCCTCCCGCTCACCGGGGGCTCACCCCGAGCCACCTTCTGTGCGCAGAACGTAACAGGCGCCACCGACAACGCAGGCTGCTCGTACGTCGCCGACCACTTCGCCCTGGTCTTCCAGCTGCTCGCGCTCGGCGGCGCGCTGATCGCCGCCCTGCTCTCCGCGCACACCGTGGAGGACGAGAGGCTGCCCGGCGGCGAGTACTGGTTCCTGCTGCTCTCCAGCGCCGCCGGCGCCGCCCTGCTGCCCGCCTCCCGCGACCTCGCCACCCTGGTCATCGCCCTGGAGGTGGCCTCGCTGCCGGCCTTCGCGCTGGTCGCGCTCCGCCGCGACGGCCGGGGGGCCGAGGCCGCGCTGAAGTTCTTCCTCTCCTCCGTCACCGCGACCGCCGTGATGCTGCTCGGCGTCGGCTTCGTCTACGCCGCGAGCGGCAGCCTGCACCTGGGCGCCGTCGCCACCGGTCTGGAGCAGGCCCCCGCGCAGCTCAGGCCGCTGGCCGAGGCCGGCGCGGTGCTCACCCTGGCCGGCTTCGCCTTCAAGGTCGCCGCCGTGCCGTTCCACTTCTGGGTGCCCGACACCTACACCGGAGCGCCGCTCCCGGTCGCCGGCTACCTCTCGGTGGTCGGCAAGGCGGCCGGCCTCGCCGGACTGGCGCTGGTCACCACGGTCGCCTTCCGGCCGTACGCGCACACCTGGGGCCTGGTGCTGGCGGTGCTGGCGGCCGTCACGATGACGGTCGGCAACGTCGGCGCGCTGCGCCAGCGGTTCGACACCCGGTTCAGCGCGGTGCGGCTGCTCGCCTGGTCCTCGGTCGGCCAGGCCGGCTACCTGCTGGTGCCGCTGGCCGCCGCCGGGTACGCGCCCACCGGCACCGACCCGCTGGGCGCCACCGCCGCGTACGCGCTGATCTACGGCGTGGTCAACCTGGGCGCCTTCGGCGTGGTGGCGGCGGTCGGCCGCCGGGCCGGGACCAGCGTCGACGACTTCCGGGGCCTGTTCGCCCGCCGCCGCTGGACGGCGCTGGCCCTGGCCTTCTTCCTGCTCTGCCTCGCAGGGCTGCCGCCGGGCGTGATCGGCCTCTTCGGCAAGGTGGTGGTGTTCCGCGCCGCGGTCGACGCCGGGCTGGGCTGGCTGGCGGCGGTGATGGCGGTCAACGTGGTCGTCGCCCTGTCCTACTACCTGCTCTGGACGGCGCGGCTGTTCGCCCCGGCGCAGGCCCCCGCCGAGGCCCCGGCCGCGGCCTCCGAGCGGCGGCTGCCGGTCACGCTGACGGCCGCCCTGGGGCTCACCGCCTCGGCCGCCGTGGTGCTGTCGGTGGCCCCGCAGCTGGTGCTCCAGGTGGTCGGCGGCACGCTGTTCTGAGGCGGGCGGGGAAGCCGTCGTGAGGCGGGTGCGGGAGCCCCGGCGCGCCTGAGCTGGTCCTCCGGTCGGGTGTCGCGCTGGTCACAAGGGAACAAGGCCCCGTGCCCCACCCGTTGACCGGGCAAGAGGGACGAGGCAGGAAGGGCTTCCCCACGCGCCATTGGAGGGCCAGCCGTGCACCGCCGGCACAACGGACTGAGGACCGCCGCACTGCTCGGCGGCCTCTCGGCGCTGATCCTCGTGATCGGCGGCTTCTTCGGCCGCACGGGCCTCGTGATCGCCCTGGTGGTCGCCGTCGGCACCAACGCGTACGCGTACTGGAACAGCGACAGACTCGCGCTGCGGGCCATGCGGGCCCGCCCGGTGAGCGAGATCGAGGCGCCGCGGCTGTACCGGATCGTCCGGGAGCTCTCCACCTCGGCCCGCCAGCCGATGCCCCGGCTCTACATCTCGCCGACCCCGGCCCCGAACGCCTTCGCCACCGGCCGCAACCCGCGCAACGCGGCGGTCTGCTGCACCGACGGCATCCTGCAGCTGCTCGACGAGCGCGAGCTGCGGGGCGTCCTCGGGCACGAGCTGAGCCACGTCTACAACCGGGACATCCTGATCTCCTCGGTGGCCGGGGCGCTCGCCTCGGTGGTGATGTTCCTGGTGAACTTCGCCTGGCTGATCCCGTTCGGGCGCAGCGACGACGACGACGGCCCGGGCCTGTTCGGGGTGCTCGCGATCATGATCCTCGGCCCGCTGGCGGCCTCGCTGATCCAACTGGCCGTGAGCCGCTCCCGCGAGTACCAGGCCGACGCCGACGGCGCCCGGATCACCGGGGACCCGCTCGCCCTGGCCTCCGCGCTGCGGAAGCTCGACATCGGCACCCGGCAGCTGCCGCTGCCGCCCGAGCCGCAGATCCAGACCGCCAGCCACATGATGATCGCCAGCCCGTTCCGGCCGGGCGAGGCCGGGGCGAAGCTGTTCTCCACCCACCCGCCGATGGCCGAGCGGATCGCCCGTCTGGAGCGGATGGCCGGCCGCCGGGACTGACCCGCCCCGCCCGGGCCCGCCGTCACCCGCCCGGGCGGACGGACCGTCCCGCCCCCGGTCGGCTCCGTCCGGCCGGGCGCTCAGCCGGTCGTCTCCTCGTACGCCCGCCGGAGCCGCCGGACGCCCTCCGTCACCATGGCCGCGCTGTCCGCGGCCGCGTAGCTCAGGCGCAGGTGCGGCGCCGGGGGCTCGGCCGGGTGGTACGGGCGGCCCGGGGTGACCAGCACCCCGGCCCGCAGGGCGGCCGCGGCGAGCACCGTCTCGTCGGTGCCGTCCGGGAGCCGCAGCCAGAGGTGGTACCCGCCGGGCCGGTGCGCGCCCAGCAGGCCCGGCAGCTCGTGGCGCAGCGCCGCCACCGCGGCCCGCCGGCGGTCCCGCAGTTCGGCGCCGAGCGTCCGCAGGTGGCGGGCCCAGCCCGGGTCGGAGACCAGCTCCAGGGCGGCCTCCTGGAGTGGCCGGGGCACGAAGAAGCTGTCCACCACCTGGGTGGCGCGCAGCCGCTGCCGTGCCGGTCCGCGGGCGGTGAGCGCGCCGATCCGCAGGTTCGGCGAGGTGGCCTTGGTGAGCGAGCTGAGGTGGACCACGACGCCGTCCGGGTCGTCGGCGGCCAGCGGGCGGGGCAGCGCGGGCGCGTCGGCGTGGACCAGCCGGCGGGCGAAGTCGTCCTCGATGACGAAGGCGCCGGCCGTCCGGGCGATCCGCAGCACCTCGGCGCGCCGGCCGGGGGAGAGCACCGCGCCGGTCGGGTTCTGGAACAGCGGCTGGCAGAAGAAGACCCGGGCCCGGGTGGCGTCGAAGGCGGCCGCGAGCAGGTCGGTGCGCACGCCGTCCCCGTCCACCGGGACGGGGACCGGCCGCAGCCCGGCGGCGCGGGCCACCGCGACGGCGCCGGGGTAGGTCGGGGACTCGACCAGCACGGGGGCGCCCGGGGCGGCCAGGGAGCGCAGGGCGATGGTGAGCGCGCTCTGCCCGCCGGCCGTGATCAGGACGTCGCCCGCCCCGAGCGGCCCGCCGCTGCCGCCGATGTCCCGGGCGAACCAGGAGCGCAGCTCGGTGAGCCCGTCCACCGGCGGGCGGTCCCAGGCGCCCGGCCGGCGCCCGGCCCGGGCGAGTGCGGCGGCGAGCAGGCGCTCGGGCTGGAGCGAGGCGTTCGGGTAGCCGCCGTTGAGGTCGAGCACGTCGGGCGGCGGCACGTTCAGGACGCCGAACATCGGCGCGGCGCCGGCACCGGCGTCGCGGGTGCCGGCGTCGGCGCTCAGCGCGACCTCCTGCCAGGAGAGGTCGCCCGGGCGGGCGTGCGGAGCGGCGTGCGGCGGGGCGGCCCCACCGGTGGCGGCGGCCGCCGCGGTCCGGAAGACCCCGGCGCCGGGCCGGGAGACCACGAGGCCCTCCGCCGCCAGCACGGCGATCGCCCGTGAGACCGTGCCGGGGCTGACCTGGTGCCGCTCCATCAGGGCCCGGCTCGACGGCAGCTTCCGTCCCTCGGGGTAGCGCTGCACCTCCAGGCGCAGGCTGTCGGCGAGTTCGGCCACACTGCTACGCTCGTTCATGAAGGCACAAGATAGCGCTACCCGGTCATCGGCGATAGCAGCGAAGCCCACGATCCGCGCCGGTGCCCCCGGCCCCCTCGGTGCCGGCCCCGCCGGAGGCACTGCCGGAGTCCCCGCCGGAGGCATTGCCGGAGGAACAGCCGCAGGCCTCGCCGGAGGCACCGCCGGCACCGTGCTCGCGGCGCTCGGCGTCCTCTCCTTCTCGTTCAGCTTCCCCGCCACCTCCTGGGCGCTGACCGGCTTCGGCCCGTGGACGGCGACCGGGCTGCGCGGTCTGCTGGCCGGCCTGATCGCCGCGCTCTGCCTCGCGGCCGCCCGCGTCCCGCTGCCCGCCCGCCGGCACTGGCCGGGTCTGCTGGTGGTCTCGGCGGGCTGCGTGCTCGGCTTCCCGCTGCTCACCACACTGGCGCTGCAGACCTCCTCGACCGCGCACTCGGCGGTGGTCATCGGCGTGCTGCCGCTGGCCACCGCGACGGTCGCGGCGCTGCGGGCGGGCCGGTCGGGCGGGGCGGGCACCGGCGCGGGCGGCCGACCGTCCCGGGCGTTCTGGGGCGCGGCACTGGCCGGCGCCGCGGCGGTGCTCGGCTTCACGCTGCTGCAGAGCCACGGGCGGCCGGGCGTCGCCGACCTCTACCTGTTCGCGGCGCTGCTGGTCTGCGCCGCCGGGTACGCGGAGGGCGGGCGGATCTCCCGCGAACTGCCCGGCTGGCAGGTGATCGGCTGGGCGGTGGTCGCCGCACTGCCGGTCACCGGGCTGATCACGGCGCTGGCGCTGCCCGCGGAGCCGGTCGCGTTCGGGGCGAAGGCGGTGACCGGGCTGGCGTACACGGCGGCGGTCTCGCAGTTCGGCGGGTTCGTGCTCTGGTACCGGGGGATGGCGGAGATCGGCGTGCCGCGGGCGAGTCAGCTCCAGCTGGCGCAGCCGCTGCTGACGCTGGTCTGGTCGGTGCTGCTGCTCGGCGAGGAGCTGCCGGCGGCGGCGCCGGTGACGGCGGTGGCGGTGCTGCTCTGCATCGCCGTCACCCAGCGGGCCCGGACGTGAGGCGGGGCCGCCCGGGCCCGCCGTGTCCGGCCCGGGCCCGGACGGCCCGCGGTCAGCGGCCGGCGCACGGCCGGGCGCCGGTGCACGGTGCCCGGCCGGAACCTCGGATCAGTGGGCGGCGTCCTCGGGGCGGTACACGCAGAGCGCCCAGATGATGAAGACGTCCAGCGCGATCACGACGAACGACCAGAACGGGTAGTACGGCATCGCCAGGAAGCTGTCGGCGGCGCTCACCACGGTGAGGAGGACACCGGCGTAGCGGGCCCAGGCGGCGCCCTTGAGGACGAACGCGCCCACCACGGCGACCAGCGCGCCGACGACGATGTGGATCCAGCCCCAGCTGGTCAGGTCGAACCGGAAGACGTAGCGGGCGGAACTCACGAAGACGTCGTCCTCGTGGACGGCCATGATGCCCCGCAGCACCTCCATGGTGCCGTTCAGGAGCATCAGGACACCGGCGAACACCACGAGGCCGGGCGCCCAGTCGGCGAACCCGTGGGCCGGGGGCGGCGGCGCGCCGAGGCGGGAGCGCCAGGGCGGGGGCTGGTCCGTGCGGGGCTTGTCCGTGCGGGGCGGGTCCGCCCCGGGCCGGTCGGTTCCGGGCTGATCGGCAGGGGGCTGATCGGGAGAGGGCTGATCGGGAGGGGGCGACGTGTTGCTCATGGGTACCTCCAGGGCCGGACGCCGAGGCCGGGCAGGTGCCGGACGGGCGTGCGGACTTCGACCGTCCACCCCCGCCCGGCGCCGGGCAACCGGGCGCGCCTGTTCGGGTGACCCGCGCCGCGCACCGCCGGTCGGCCTCCGGCGGGCGCCTCCTCCCGGTCGCCCCGCCCGTCCGCCGGCCCCGCCCGTCCGGCCCGCCGCCCGCGCCACCGGACCGGCGGAGGCCCTGACCAGCGCCGACACCGGGCCCCTTTACCTGCTCGTTAGGATGGCCGGCATGGCAGAGGACACCAACACCCCGGTGGCCGGGGACCCGCGGGCCCGGCGGCGCGGCCAGGGCGAGCTGGAGGCACAGGTGCTGGCCGTGCTCCAGCAGGCGCCCGGCCCGGCCACGGCCGGATGGGTGCAGGAACGCCTCGACGGCGACCTCGCGTACACCACCGTGATGACCATCCTCTCCCGGCTGCACGCGAAGAACGCCGTCTCCCGGACCCGCTCCGGCCGCTCCTACCTCTGGCAGGCGGCCTCCGACGCGGCCGGCCTCGCCGCCCTGCGGATGCGCCGGGTCCTCGACGGCGAGCCCGACCGGGACGCCGTGCTCGCCAGCTTCGTCACCGCACTGCTCCCGCACGACGAGGAACTGCTGCGCACGCTGCTCGACAGCGCCTCCGCGGCCGACCCGCCGCAGTCCCCGCCCCTGCCCTCCCCGTCGGCCACGTCGATGCCCGACCGCCAGAGCTGAGCCCGAGAACCGAACCGTGGGCGTCTTCGTCTTCCTCCCGCTCATCCTGCCGCTGACGGCGCTGCCGATCGCCCGCCTCACCGAGCAGCACCTCCACCCGCGCGGCGCCGCCCGCCTGCTGACCGGGATCAGCATCGTGCTGGCGCTGTGCAGCACGCTCTGCCTCGGCCTGATCGGCGTGGTCGGCACCGCGCAGATCCCCGGCAACCCGCTGCCCGACAGCTGGTCCGACCCGGAGGTCAGGGCGGCCCTGCCGTACCACGAGACGGTCGGCACGGCGGCGCTCCTCGTCCTCGCGGCGGTGCTCCTCGCCGTCGCCCGGACGACCGTCCGCCACCTGCGGATCCGAGCCCGTGCCCGGCGCGCCCTCGGCCGAGCCCTGCCCGGCGCCTCCGACGTCGCGCTGCTCCCCGACCCCGCCCCGTACGCCTACGCGCTGCCCGGTTCCGGCCGGTCGCCCGGGCGGGTGGTGGTCTCCACCGGCATGCTCGCCGGCCTCGCCGACGACGAGCGCGCCGCCCTGCTCGCCCACGAACGCGCCCACCTCGCCCACCGCCACCACCGCCACCTGCTGGCCACCCAGCTGGCCGGCTGCGTCAACCCGTTCCTGCGCCCGCTCCAGCGTGCCGTCGCCTTCAGCGCGGAGCGCTGGGCGGACGAGGAGTCCGCCCAGGCCGTCGGCGACCGCCGCATCACCGCCCGCGCGGTCGCCCGGGCCGCCCTCGCCTCCCACCGGGCCCCCGCCTACGCGGCCTTCCCCGCGTTCGCCGCGCCCGGCCCGGGGCCCGTGCCCCGCCGGGTCGCCGCCCTCCTCGGCCCCGTCCCCAGCTCCCGCAACTGGCCGCCCGCCCGTACCCCCGCCGGACTCGCCGCCCTGGTCGCGGCGCTCGGCACCGCCGCCTCGGCCCTGTCCGCGCTCAACGCGGCGGTGGCCCTGCTGCTCGTCCTGAAGGCGGTCACCCCGCTGTAGCGGAGCCGCACCCGGTGCGGAGCGCGACGGTCGTGTGCGCACGGATGGCTTTCAGCGGTAGCGCTTCGTATGCGCACGTGTGGAAATGGTGACAGCCGGTGTTCCCACCGGAACGAGAACCACGCCTCGAAAGGGCCTCTCCATGCGCACCATGCACCGCATCCTCGCCGCCGCCGCCGTCGTCCTCCCGCTCGCCGTCTGCGGCGCCACCGTCGCCTCCGCCGACGCGGCCGGCGTCGTGCCGGTCGCCCACTTCGACAAGGGCGCCTTCGCGGTCGGCCCCGACGGCAGTGCCGCGCACTTCACCAGCGTCCACTTCGGCCCCGACGGCGCCAGCTACTTCGAGGGCTTCCTGATCATCGGCGAGGACGGCGTCGCCGGCAGCTTCACCGACACCGGCATCGGCATCGAGGGCTGACCCGCCGGGCCCCCGCCCCGCTCCGCGCCGACCGGACGTCCCGGTCGGCGCGGAGCGCCGTGCGTGGCGGCGTAGACACGGGCGCCGGCGGGAATGGCTGGTCATAGGGGCTGTCCGTCGTCCGTGAGAGGGTGCCAACCATGAAGGTGATCGGCTTCGTCCTGAACGTCCTCTGGTTGGTCTTCTGCGGTATCTGGATGGCGATCGGCTACGTGATCGCGGGAATCATCTGCTGCGTGCTGATCATCACCATTCCCTTCGGCATCGCCTCGTTCCGGCTGGCCGGCTTCGTCCTCTGGCCGTTCGGGCGGAAGGCGGTGGAGAACCCGGACGCCGGGGCGCCGTCCTGCGTGGGGAACGTGATCTGGCTGGTCTTCGCCGGCTGGTGGCTGGCCCTCGCGCACCTGATCACCAGCATCCCGCTGTTCATCTCGATCATCGGCATTCCGTTCGGCTGGGCGAACCTCAAGCTGATCCCCGTCTCGCTGATGCCGCTCGGCCGCGAGATCGTCTCGACCGACGAGCCGTGGGGCGCGCGGTAGCCGACGCGCGTTGACCGGGTCGGCGGGGGCACCGCCTCCGCCGGCCCGGTCGTGCGCGCGGGGCGGGCGGTCGGCGGATCAGGCGTCGGCGAGCCGGACGATCATCTTGCCGGTGTTGGCTCCCCGGAGCATGCCGAGGAAGGCGTCGACGACGTGGTCGAAGCCCTCGACCACCGTCTCGTCGGGGGCGATCGCGCCGGAGCGCAGGTGCGGGACGAGGAAGTCGTACAGCTCGGGGCGGGCGTCGAGGTGGTCGCGGACCAGGAACCCCTCCAGCCGCAGGCTCTTGCCGACCACGTCGAAGAGGTTGCGGGGGGCGGCCGGCGGGTCCTGGAGGCGGTCGTACTGCGCGACCGCCCCGCACCAGGCGATCCGGCCGCGGTCGCGCAGGGCGCCGATGGCGGCTTCGAGGTGGTCGCCGCCGACGTTGTCGAGGTAGACGTGCAGGCCGTCGGGGGCGGCCTCGCGGAGGCGGTCGGCGATCGGGGCGTCGTGGTAGTCGAAGGCGGCGTCGAAGCCGAGCTCCCCGGTGAGGTGCTCCACCTTGGCGGCGGAGCCGGCGCTGCCGACGATCCGTCCGGCGCCGAGCAGGCGGGCGATCCGGCCGGCCGCCGTGCCGACCCCGCCGGCGGCGGCCGAGACGAAGAGCGTCTCACCCGGCTGGAGGCGGGCGACCCGGGTCAGGCCGACCCAGGCGGAGAGGCCGGTGCCGCCGAGGATGCCGAGGTGCGCGCTGAGCGGGACCCCTACGAAGTCCGGCAGGACCGTCGTCTCGGCGGCGCCGACCACCGAGTGGGTGCGCCAGGCCCGGCGGTGGTGGACCAGCGTGCCGACGGGGAGGGACGGCGCCCGGGACTCGACCACCCGGCCGAGGGCGCGGCCCTCCAGCGGGGCGTGCAGCTGCCAGCTGCCGGTCTCGTCCATCTCCTCGCGCATGTACGGGTCGACCGACTGGTGGGTGTTCTCGACCAGTGCCTCGCCGTCGGCGAGCGGGCGGACGGTCTCGTCGAGGAAGGCGAAGTTCTCGGCGGTCGGGGCGCCGGTGGGGCGGGAGACGAGGTGGACGACGCGGGCGGTGGGTCGGGACACGGTGGGCTCCGGGATCGGTGGGGCGGTGATGATCACCGTAGGGAGCCGGCGCGGGCGTGGGCAGGGGGCGGCGGTGATGGGTGGGCCGGTTCCATGAGCGGAATCGATGGACGGGGCGGCGGGGAGGTAGGTTCGGCGGCACGGGAAGGTGGCGCTGGTGGACGACGGGTGGTGCGGGTGAGGAGCGAACGGGCGGGCGGCACGGGGGAGCCGGCCCCGGACCTCGCCCCGCACGAGCTGCGCGTCCTGGTCGCGGTCGAGGAGGAGAAGGGGTTCACGGCGGCGGCCGCGCGCCTGGGGACGAGCCAGTCCGCCGTCTCGCACGCCGTCCGTAGCTGCGAGCGGAAGCTCGGCGCGGTGCTCTTCGACCGGGGGCGCCACGGCGCTCGACCCACCGAGGCGGGCGCCCGGGCCGTCGCGTACGCCCGCCGGGTCCTGCGGCTGCTGGCGGCGATGGGTCCGGAGGTGCGTGCCGCCGGCGCCGGCGACCAGGCCGCGGCGGTCACCGGGACGCTGCGGATCGCCGCCTTCCGCAGCGTCGCCGCCCACCTGCTGCCGCCCGTACTGGCCCGGCTCACCGCCCGCCACCCGGGGCTCACCCCGCAGGTCCGGATCGTCCGCGAGATCGGGCGCGGTACGGCCGGCGAGGTCGCGGACGGCCGCGCCGACCTCGGGCTCGCCACCCTCGACGCGAGCGCGCCGCCGCCGGTGCCCGGGCTGGTCTCCGTCCGGCTCTTCGAGGAGGAGTACGCGCTGGCGCACCCGGCGGGTCACCCGGCGCCGCGCGGCCTGCCGCTGGTCGACTGGGACGAGAACTGCGGCTCGTACACCCGGGACTGGTGGGACCGGCAGGACTGGATCCCGCCCGCCACCATCGACGTCGAGGACGACACGGTGGCCGTCTCGCTGGTGTCCCAGGGGCTGGGGATGGCGATCATGCCCCGGACCGCGCTGCTCGGCGCCCCGGCCGGGCTGGCCGTCACCAGCCTCGGGCCGCACCCGCCGACCCGGCACGTCGGGTACGTGACGACGCCGGAGCTGGCGGGCACGGCGGCGGTGCGGGCGCTGATCCGGGAGCTGCGCGGCCTCACCCTGCCGGACGGTCCGGCCGCGGCGTGAGGACGGGCGGGACCCCGCGGGGCGAACGGACTCAGCGGGCCGCGACGGCCTCGCGCAGCCTCGCGAACTCCGCCGCCAGCGCGTCCAGGGTGTAGTGCGCGTTGAGGCCGCTGGGATTGGGCAGCACCCAGACCTCGGTCCCGCCGATCGACTCCTCCTGCCGCCCGACCACCGCGGCCCGCCGCCCGAAGGCCGTCCGGTACGCGCCGATGCCGAGCACGGCCAGGACCTGAGGCTCCAGCCGCAGCACCCGGGCGGTGAGCGCGGCGCCGCCCTCGCGCAGCTCCTCGGCGGTGAGCTCGTCCGCCTTGGCGGTGGCGCGCGGGGCGACGTTGGTGATGCCGAGGCCGAGGGCGGGCAGCCGGTGCTGCTCGTCCGGGCGGAACTGCTCCGGGGTGAAGCCGGAACGGTGCAGCGCGGGCCAGAACCGGTTCCCCGGGCGGGCGAAGTGGTAGCCGGTGGCGCCGGACCAGAGGCCGGGGTTGATGCCGCAGAACAGCACCCGCAGGCCGGGGGCGGCGACGTCCTCGATGGTGGTGTCGCGGGCGGCGAGCAGCTGTTCCGCGGTCGGCTTCGACGGGCGCGCGGGCTTCTCCGGGGCGGTGGGCTTCTCGGTCACCCGTCCAGTCTGCCGGGGCCGGCGGGTGCTCCGGCGGCCGGGGCGCCCGCGGCCGGGACCGCCGCCCGGACCGCCGCCCGGCTCGCGGCGAGCGACCTGGCCCGCCGCCGCGTCCGCAGCCACCGCACCCCGAACACCACCGCCGCCGCGTACGCCCAGCCGACGAACACGTCCACGATGAAGTGCTCCGCGCCGTACACCAGGGTGAACGTCATCGCGAGCGGGTACGCGACCAGCAGCGCCCGCAGCGGGCGGGAGGCCGTCGGCCAGAAGAAGAACAGCAGCATCGCCGGGTACGCCGAGTGCAGCGAGGGCATCGCGGCGACGTCGTTGGCGAACCGGCTGCCGTTCTCGAAGATCGACCCGGCCCGGGGCAGCCCGCTCTCCGTCAGCACGTCCGACACCACCCGGGTCAGCGCCGGCAGGTGGCCCTCCTGGGAGGCCAGCCACGGCGGGACGGCCGGGTACAGGATGTACGTCGCGAAGCCGGCGAAGGTCAGCCCCAGGTAGCAGGTGAGCAGGTGCCGGAACCGGTCGTGGCGGCGGCGCCAGAGCACCGCGAGCACGACGAAGACCAGGAAGAAGTGCGACATGTAGACGGCGACCGCCGCGTAGTCGTACCACTGCGGCGAGCCGGGCGTGTAGAGCCCGTGCTGGAGCCGGACGGTCAGGGTCTCACCCAGTCCGATCAGTTCGTCCGCCCGTTGCTGCGGCCACAGGTACGGCCCCCACGGGGTGCGCGCGCCGTAGCCGCGCAGCAGCGAGTACGTCCAGACGACGGCCATCACCGGCACCCAGTCGCGCAGTACGAGGAGGAAGCCGCGCGGGCCGTGGCCGCTGTGCACGCCTGCCGCCAGCAGGGCTCCGATCAACCAGAGGAACACCACGTCGTTGGAGTACGGCAGCCCGTAGGCGCGCACGTACCAGAGCAGGGCGAGCAGGTAGAGCGGCCACGCCAGCAGGCGGAGCCGGGACAGGGCGCCGGGGCGCGCGCCGTTCCGGGAGCCGGTCGCCGGACGCAGCCGCCCTGCGCCCGCTGGAGGGGTCGGCGGTGCCGGACGGAGCATTCTGGTCATGCCGGTCGAAGCTAGCAAGGCATTCTTGGAGAACTCTCGGTGCGAACGGCCGCCCTTCCAGGAACACCTCAGAAATGCCCCGTGCGGCGGAACGGCGCTCCGGGCCCGTCGCCGCCGGACCCGCCCCGCCCCAGGCCCGCTGTCCCCGGGCCCGTCGCCTCCGGACCCGGGGCGGGGTGGTCAGGACACGGTGCCCAGCTCGTGCGGAGTGTTGTTGAAGCGCCGCCCGCCCTGCTCGGTGACGGTCACGATGTCCTCGATCCGCACCCCGAACCGGCCCGGCAGGTAGACGCCCGGCTCGATCGAGAAGCACATGCCCGGGACGAGCGGCTGCTCCTCGCCCTCGACCAGGTACGGCGGCTCGTGCGTGGTGATCCCGATGCCGTGGCCGGTGCGGTGGATGAAGTACTCGCCGTACCCGGCCGCGGTGATCACCCGGCGGGCGGTCCGGTCGATCTCCTGGCAGCTCACCCCGGGCCGGACGGCCTCGAAGGCGGTCTGCTGCGCCTCCCGGACGACGTCGTGCACCTTCCGCACCTCGTCCGGGACGTCGGTGCCGACGTGCACCGTCCGGGTGGTGTCGGAGCCGTAGCCGTCCTTGAGGCCGCCGAAGTCCAGCACGACGGTGTCGCCCGGTTCGATGACCCGGTCGCCGGCCTCGTGGTGCGGGTTGGCGCCGTTGGGACCGGAGCCGACCACGGTGAAGTCGACCTGGCTGTGCCCGTACTGGATGAGCAGCGCGCTGAGGTCGGCGGCGACGTCGGTCTCCCGGCGCCCGGCGAAGTCCACCTCCAGGATGCCCCGGTAGGCGGCGTCGGCGGCGCCGCCGGCCGCGGCGAGGCGCTCCAGCTCGTCCGGTCCCTTGACGGCGCGCAGCATCGGCAGGGTCTCGGTGAGCGAGGTCCAGCCCGTACCGGGCAGGGCGGCCTGGAGGCCGAGCAGGTGCATCGCCCAGGCGTTGTCGGAGACGCCGTACCGGCCGGCCCCGTCGAGCAGCGGGACGGCGGCGGCGTACGGGTCCTGGCCGTCCGTCCAGTCGAGCAGCCGGACGGCCGGGGCGCCGGCCGCCTTCTCGGCGTCGGGGCGCTCCAGGGCCGGGACGACCAGGGCCGGCTCGCGTCCGGCGGTGAGGACGAGGGCCGTCAGGCGTTCGGTGATCGCGGTGGGCTGGTAGCCGGTCAGGTAGACGAGGTCGGGACCGGGGGCGACGACCAGGCCGGCGAGTCCGGCGGCGGTGGCGGCCGCGGTCGCCCGGTCGAGGCGGGCGCGGTAGTCCTCGGTGGTGAACGGTCGGGGCATGCGAGGTCTCCTGGTGGGGGCGAACGCTCGGGGTGGCCGGGTTCGGGGCCGGGACCGGGCCGGGCCTGGGTCGCGGGGCTGCGGGGTCGCGGGGCTGCGGGGCGGTCGGGCCCGGGCCGGCCGGGCCGCTACGACTCCATCACGGCCGGGAGGAGTCGGCATAGTGCCGGAGGAACAGCGCCTCCACGTTGGCCATGTGCTCGATCTCGCCGGGGTCGACGCTCTCGTTGGGCGCGTGGATCAGGCAGCGCGGCTCCTCCACGCCCATCAGGATGATCTCCGATTCCGGGAAGGTCTCGGCGAACACGTTGCAGAGCGGGATCGAGCCGCCCTGGCCGAGGAAGGACATCGGCCGGCCGTAGACCTCCTGCATCGCCTTGTCGAGCGCCGCGTACGCGGGCCCGCCGGTGGAGGCCCGGAACGGCGAGCCGGTGCTCTCCGGGGCCACCTCCAGGCGCACGCCCCAGGGCGCGGCGGCCTCCAGGTGCGCGGTGAGCGCGTCCTGGGCGGCCCGCGGGTCGGTGCCGGGCGGGACGCGCAGGCTCACCCGGGCCCGGGCGGTCGCCGGGACGGCGGCGGCGGAGCCGACCACGGGCGGGCAGTCGATGCCGAGCACCGTGACGGCGGGGCGGGCCCAGAGCCGGTCGGCGACGCTGCCGGAGCCGGTCAGCCGGACACCGTCCAGCACGCCCGCGTCGGCTCGGAACTGCTGCTCGTCGTAGCCGGTGCCGCTCCAGCTGCCGGTGCAGTCCAGGCCGTCGACCCGGGTGCCGCCGTCGGCGTCCCGCAGCGTGTCGAGGACGCGGATCAGCGCGGCGAGCGCGTCCGGGGCCGGACCGCCGAACATGCCGGAGTGCACGTCGCCCCTGAGCGAGGAGACGGTGACCACCACGTTGGTGAGGCCGCGCAGGGAGGTGGTGGCGGTGGGTACGCCGACCGCCGCGTTGCCGGTGTCGCAGACCAGCAGGGCGTCGGCGTGCAACTCGCCCGCGTGGGGCGGCACGTAGGCCTCCAGGCCGCCGGTGCCCTGTTCCTCCGACCCCTCGACGACCAGTTTGACGCCGACCGGCAGGTCGTCGCCGAGGGCCCGCAGCGCGGTGAGGTGCATGACGATGTTGCCCTTGCAGTCGGCGGTGCCGCGCCCGTACCAGCGGCCGTCGCGCTCGGTCAGCTCGAACGGCGGGGAGGTCCAGGCGTCGTCGTCGAGCGGGGGCTGGACGTCGTAGTGGCTGTAGAGCAGGACGGTCGGCGCGCCCGGCGGTGGCGGGCGGTGGCCGACCACGGCGTGGCTGCCGTCCGGGGTCTCCTCCAGGTGGACGTCGCGCAGACCGGCGTCGGTGAAGGCGGCGGCGACCCACTCGGCGGCCTGGCGGCACTTCTCCGGCGGGTACTGGCGGGGGTCGGCGACGGAGGGGATGGCGACCAGTTCGGCCAGGTCGGCCTTGGCGCGGGGCATCAGGTCGGCGATCCGGCGGGCGAGTTCGTCGGTCATGGGTACGGCTCCTTCCGGGGCGGGTGGTGCGGCCGGCCTTCGTCGGGCGTCGTCGGCCTCCGCGGGCATCGGGGCCGGGGCCGGGAGCGGGCGCGGGGCGGGGCGGGGCGCGGCGAACGGGAGACGGGCGCGGGAGGACGGGGCGCCTGCGGGCCGTCAGTTGCGCACGGTGTCGTGGAGCTTGAGGTCGTCGATCTTGTCCTTGATGGCGGAGAGCTTGTCCGGGCAGTAGACCGAGAGCACGATCGTCTCGGCGAGGACCACCTCGCGGTCGGAGAGCACCGGGCGCTGGCCGGGGCCGCCCGCGCCGTTGGACATGCCGTACTTCCACTGCGCCTGGGTCAGCGCGTGCGCCGGGTTCTCGCAGACGGCGCCGCCGTCCTCGCCCAGCGTGTGCACGATCTGGCTCTGCGAGGGCACCGGGTAGCCGGCCGCGCCGAGCGCCTCGGAGAGCTGCTGGGCCTTCCGGTTGGCCTCGTTGGTGGACTTCAGCTGGGAGTAGGTCAGCAGGCCGGTGACCAGCATGGCGACCAGGAGGACGATCGCGCCGACGTAGATCCAGCGGTGCCGGGAGGCCATCATGCTGCGGGTCATGACGTTCCTCCGGGGGTGTCGCCGTTGCTCGGGCCGGCGGGGCCACCCGGTCCACCGGGGCCGTCGGAGCCACCGGGGCCGCGGGGTCGGTCCGGGCCGCCGGGGCCCTTCGGTGCGTCGGGTGCGTCGGGTGCGTCGGGTGCGTTCGGTGCGTCGGGGCCGCCGTCGGCGTGCATGGCGGCGTTGGCCCGCTCGGCGGCCTCCATCTCGGCCAGCTCCGCCTGGGCTTCGGGCGAGCGCCACTCCGGCTTGCGCAGCCGCAGGAACAGGTACGGGATGATCAGCCCGAGCAGGGCCAGGCCGCCGCCGACGATCGCGACGTACGACCAGACCGAGCCGCTGCCGAACTGCGAGGAGGGCACGAAGCCGATCGCCATCGCGGCCGCCGAGGACAGCAGCCCGGTCACCGCGATCGGCACCAGCGCCGGCGCGCGGTAGCCGCGAGGGTGGTCGGGCTGGGTGCGGCGCAGCCGGATCGCGGCGGTGAACATCAGCAGGTAGACGATCAGGTACACCTGCGTGGTGATCACCGAGAAGATCCAGTAGGCGCTGGAGACGTTCGGGATCAGCGCGTACGCCAGGGCGATGATCGTGGTGACCACACCCTGGGTGACCAGCAGGTTCTGCTGGACCCCCTCCCGGTTGAGCCGCTGCAGAAACGGCGGCAGGTAGCCCTCCTGCCGGGAGATCATCAGCAGTCCCTTGGAGGGCCCGGCCAGCCAGGCGAGCATGCCGCCGAGCGAGGCGGAGACCAGCGCCACCGCGATCACCGGGGTGAGCCAGCCGATGTGGAAGTACTGGAAGAAGGAGTCGAAGGCCTGCATCACGCCGGCGGTCAGGCTCAGTTCGGAGGACGGCACCACCCAGCTGATCGCCAGCGCCGGCAGGATGAAGATCGCCAGCACCATGCCGGAGGCGGTGAACATGGCCCGCGGGAACTCCTTGGCCGGGTCGCGGAGCGAGGAGACGTGCACCGCGTTCATCTCCATGCCGGAGTAGCTGAGGAAGTTGTTGACGATCAGCACCAGGCTGGCCAGGCCGGTCCACTGCGGGAAGAGGTGCGCGGCGTTCATCGGCGCGGCGGAGGGGTTGCCCTGGCCGAGGAAGACGAGGCCGAGCACCACCAGCAGCACGCCGGGGATCAGGGTGCCGATCACCAGGCCCATCGAGGAGAGGCCGGCCACCGCCTTGGTGCCGCGCGCGGAGACCCAGACGCCGGTCCAGTACAGGACCATGATCACGATCGCGGTGTACAGGCCGTTGCTGGCCAGGGCCGGATTGATCACGTAGGCGATGGTCGAGGCCACGTACGCGAGCAGGGACGGGTAGTAGAAGATCGTCATCGCGAACTGGCACCAGACGGCCAGGAAGCCGAGCGGCTTCGACAGGCCCTCCGACACCCAGCGGTAGACGCCGCCCTCCCAGCCGGACGCCAGCTCGGCGGAGATCAGCGCGGTCGGCATCAGGAAGACGACCGCCGGGAGCAGGTAGAGGAAGACGCAGGCCAGGCCGTAGACCGCCATGGTCGGCGCCGCGCGGAGACTGGCCACCGAGCTGGTGGTCATCAGCGCGAGGGTCAGCCAGGACATCCGGGGCGCGCTCGCGAGCCTGGTCGCCACCGCGCCGGTGCGCTGCCGGGCGGCCGGGCCGGTTCCGGTCCCGCCGGTCCCGCCCTGCCCCGAACCGCCCGGGCTGCCCGCACCGGGACTGCCGCGACCGGACGAGGGCACGTCCATGGAACTCATGAGTCCTCCTCGGGGGCCCGACAGGTCTGGTCCGGGGGCCGGTCCAGCGGCCTGGTCCGGGGTGGCCCCGGGCGGGCCGTACCCGGCCAGTTCACCCGGTTGCCGGGGGTGCCGCATGTGGCGTGCACCCGCACGGGTGATCGACTGTCAGGCGCGGGCGGAGGGGTTTGGCCGACCTGCCGTCCGGTTTCGGGGCCGGTTCCCGGGTCCGGTTTCCGTGTCGGGGGCGGGCCGGGGCCGGGCCCGGTCTCCCGGCGGGGCGTTGTACCGGTGGGGCCGGGCCGGGCGGTCGTTCCAGCGGCCGCAGGCGGGCGCCGGAACCGTCGACGGGCGGCTCAGAGCCGCTCGGCCGGCCAGGTGGCCCGGCGCAGCGTCCGCCCGGCCGTCGCGGGTACGAGGGCGAGGACCAGCAGACCGGCCACCGAGCCGAGCGCGGCCGCGGGGGAGAGGTGGTCGAGCAGCAGGCCGCTGCCGACCATCCCGGCGGGCATGCCCAGGCTGAACAGCGTCATGGTGGCGGCGATCACCCGGCCGCGCAGCGCGTCGGCGACCTGGCGGAAGATCAGCAGGTCGATCATCACGCGCAGCGTCGGTATCCCCAGGCCCACCACGAACAGCGCCGCGAAGACGACGGCCGGCCCGCCGGGCAGCAGCGGCGCGAGGACCGCGGGGACCAGCACCCAGGCCACCGCGAGCAGCAGCACCCCGGGACCGGCCAGCCGGTGCAGCCGGTTCACCAGGAACGCGCCGGCCAGCGCCCCGACCGCCTCCCCGGCCAGCGCGAGCCCGATCCCGCCGTTCGACGTGCCCTGCCCGCGCAGGACCACCATCACCGGTAGCAGCATCGCGGTGGAGGCCACGTTGATGACGAGGACGACGGCCAGGGTCGGGCGGAGGAAGGCGTCGGCGGCCAGGTGGCGGAGGCCGGCCAGCGCGCCGCCGCCCTCCGCGGGTGTCCCCTCGACGGGTGCGTCCCCGGCGGCCGCGTCCCGTTCCGCGGTGTCCCGGCCGGGGCCGTACGGGTCCGTCGCCCCCGGCCGGCCCGGGAAGCGGACCAGCACGGCCGAGGCCAGCGCGAACAGTGAGGCGAGCGCCGTCCCCACGAACGGCGCGCTCCGGCCGAGCCCGAACAGCGCGCCCGCGAGCGGCGGACCGATCAGACCCGCGCCGCTCACCCGCGCCTCGTCCTGCGCCAGCGCCTGCCGCAGCTGCTCGGGCGGGACGACCGAGCGCACCGCGAGCAGCCGGACCGGACCGCTGTACGCGATGGTGGCGCCAATCACGACGGCCACCAGCAGCGTGTGCGGGACGGTCAGCAGGTCCAGCGCCATCGCCAGCGGGACGCTCGCGGAGGCGAGCAGCCGGGAGCCGTCGGCGAGGATCAGGATCCGGCGGCGGTCGTACCGGTCGGCGACCGAGCCGCCGTGGATGCCGAAGACGACGGCGGTGCCGATCTGCAGGGCCCCGAACACGGCGGCGAGCGTGGACGAGCCGGTGAGCGCGAGCAGCAGCAGCGGGTACGCGGTGTCGGCCATCTGCAGGCCGAGGGTCGCGGAGGCCTGGCCGGCCCAGAGCGTCTGGAACCGCCGGTTGCGGCGGAGCGGGACGGGCTCGCGGGGGCTGCTCCGCCGCGTCCCGGGGGTCGGCGGAGCCGCTCCTCCCGTGGTCGCGGTCGCGGTCGCCGCCGTCGTGGCCGCGGTCGCCTTCGCCACGGCCGGAGGCGGCCCCGGAGCGGCCCCGGCCGCCGTTCCGTCCACCCTCTCGCCCGCCGTTTCGGTCGTCCTCCCGCCCGCTGTTTCGGTCGTCCTCGTCGTCCCGGCTCTCGAATCCGTCGGTCCGGTGCTCATGCCCCCACCCACTCACCTTTTGGTCATCGTTCACGTTTCCGTGAATGGTTGCGGATGAGTGAGCGATTGCGCAAGGGTGAATGCTGATTGCCGGGGGCGAAGGCGATCTGCGAGGGTGGGGCCGTGGTCGAGAACGCTGACGAACCTGTCGATGCCGCCGCCCCCGCCCCCGCGGCCGCCGTCGCCGTCGCCGGCACCCCGGGTGCCGCGGGGCCCGCCGGGGGCCCCGGTGGGCTGCCCAGGGAGCGCCTGGTCAAGGAGGCGGCCACGCTCAAGGCGCTCGCCGACCCGCTGCGCCTGGGCATTCTCGGCGCCCTGAACAGCGTCGGCGCCGGACCGCTCACCGCCAAGGAGATCGCCGCCGCCCTGGGGGAGCCGCAGACCAAGCTCTACCGCCACATCAAGCAGTTGGAGAAGGCCGGACTGATCCGCGTCGCCGGCACCCGGCTGGTCTCCGGCATCGTCGAGAGCCGCTACGCCCCCGGCCAGGAGTCGGTCCGGCTGGCTCCCGAGATCTTCTCGGCCGACTCGCCGACCCGGGGCGAGGCGTTCGACGCGATGCTTGCCTCGATCGACCGGGTCCGCGACGACTTCCGCGACCACGCGCTCTCCGGCCGGGTCGACTTCTCCACCCCGGAGGACGGCTCGGTCGGCCTCCCCGGACTCTTCTCGCACTTCACGCTGCGGCTCAGCCCCGAACAGCTGGTCCGGCTCCGTGCTCAATTCAAGGCGGTCTTCGACGAGTTGCGCGCCGCCGGACAGAGCACGGCCGAGGATGCGGTGGAGGTGGCGGCGTTCACCCTGCTCTACGGAGTCCAGCCGGACGCCGCCGCTCCGGCGCCGCCGGGCTCTCGGAGCGGTACCCGCCCGGGCACGGATTCGTAAACGCCGGGCGCACTGTCAGTGCCATGGTTCAGGATGACTGAATGTCATACGAACTTCAGGCGCTGATCGGTCCGGCGGAGCTGGTCGCAGTGGCGGCTGCCGAGGTTCCGGCGGCCAGGCCCCGGCCGCTGGCCCAGGGGCTGGCGCTGATACCGGCGACCCCCGCCTTCCTGGCCGCCCTCCGGTTCGGCGACGACGACCCGGCGGCCACCGGCGCCGCCGGCTTCGCCTGGATCCCGGACGGCCTCGAACGACGGCTGGCCGCCTGGTCCAAGGCGGGCCCCATCGCCTGCGTCGAGGCCGACTTCTTCGGCGGCACCGGCACCCAGCGCGCCGCCGTCTGGGCCGACGGCCGGCTCGACCTCGGCCCGGTCGCCGCGGGGGAGTTCGAACCCAGCCCGCCTGAGGGCAGTCCGATCTCCCGCGCCCTGCGCCGGCTCGGTGCCAGCGCCGAAGGCACCGCCCACCGCGACGAGTTCGACGCCGTCGGCCTCGGCGCCCACCGCAGCACGGCGGCCTGGGCGGCGGCCCGCTGAACCGTCCCCCCGGCCGGGTCGCACCGACGGCCCGACGGCCCCGGGGGTCCGACGCTTGACGGTCCGACGGCGTGTCGGGGCCCGCCGCCGCGTGTCGTGCACCGTTCGGCGTACACGGGTGGCTGGGCCAACTGGCCTGCTCCACGGTGTGAATCAGGCATTTCGCCTGATCCGTACCGAGAGGAAAGCATCACCCATGCGTGCCACCTGGACGGCCGCCGCGCTGACCGCAGCCCTTGCGCTGACCCCGGTCGCCACGGCCTCCGCCACCGCCGCCGGCAACGGAGCCGCGGTCACCCCCCGCACCGTCAGCACCTTCGCGGTCCCCGTCGACCTCCCCCTGTTCGCGCCGGCCGCCCCTGCGGCGCCCGGTGCGGCCGCTCCCGCCCTCCCCGCCTCCGCCCCCGTACCGTCCCTGCCGGGCCTGTCGGGTCTGTCGGTACTCCCGGGAGGCCTCGCGATCCCGGCGTTCCCGGGCTTCCCCGCGCGCCCCGCCGACGCGCCGCTGCCCGTCACGGTGCCCCCCGGCGCCCCGGCGGCGCCCGACGTCCCCGACCTGCCCGCCGCTCCGGCGCTGCCCGCCGCCCCCGACCCGTCGGCGCTCCTCGGGACGGTCGGCGGCCTCGTGGACACGGTGACGGGCCTGCTCTCGTCACTGGTCTCCAGCGTCGACCTCGGCGTCGTGCAGCAGTTGGTCGGTTCGCTGCAGGCCGTGCTGCAGGGGCTGCTCGGCCAGCTGCCGACACCACCGGTGACCGTGCCGGCCCCGCCGACGGCCCCCGGCACCGACGCGCCCACCCGTTCGGAGCAGCTCGCCTCCCTCAGGGCGCAGGTCCAGGCCCTCGCGGACACCGCGGCCGGGGCCCGGGGGGCCGCCGTCCGACCCCACACCGCCGCGGGCTGATCCCGCTCCCCCGACCCGCCGGGCCGCCCGACGCGCGAGGCCGCCCGGCACGTCGGACCCCCTGATGCGTGAGGCCCCGGCCCCGAACCCGGGACCGGGGCCTCACCGCATGTCCGCAGGGGTCAGCGGTAGTTCACGTACTGGACCGCGAAGTCCAGGTCCTTGCCCTTGAGCAGGGCCTGGACGGCCTGGAGGTCGTCGCGGCTCTTCGAGCTCACCCGGAGCTCGTCACCCTGGACCTGGGCCTTCACGCCCTTGGGGCCCTCGTCCCGGATGATCTTCGCGATCTTCTTGGCATCGTCCTGGGAGATGCCCTCCTTCACGTCCGCGAAGATCTTGTACTCCTTGCCGGACAGCTGCGGGTCCTTGGTGTCCAGCGCCTTCAGCGACAGGCCACGCTTGATGAACTTGCTCTGCAGCACGTCCAGGATGGCCTTGACGCGCTCCTCGCCGCTGGCCTTCATCTCGATCGTCTCGCCGGAGCGGCTGATCTCGGCGCCGACGTTCTTGAAGTCGAACCGGGTGGCGATCTCGCGGGAGGTCTGGTTGATCGCGTTGTCGACCTCCTGCCACTCGACCTTCGAGACGATGTCGAAACTGGAGTCGGCCATGGGTGTTGGTCTCCTTGATGCTCTGCCTGCACTGACACGGCCCGCCCCAACGGGCGTCCGCGGCCCCAGCCTATCCAGCCCGCCCCCGCCCGCGCCCCCGACCGCCACGCCGTGCCCGGTGATCATCCGCCACCTGACCGGGTGGCGGAGCACCCCCTCGCATCAGGTAAGGTTTACCCAGTCGAACGGGGCGAGCCCCGGGAGGCGAACATCCTGGCTGGTTGCCCGAGCGGCCAAAGGGAGCAGACTGTAAATCTGTCGCGCAAGCTACGCAGGTTCGAACCCTGCACCAGCCACAGGATAGAGAACGGCCCCTGATCTGCGGAAACGCGGATCAGGGGCCGTTTTCGTCATTCTCGAACGCCGGCTTGCCGGGGTGGTCCGCTGTGGGGTGATTACCTCGGTTCGTTCCGCCCGGATCCTCGTGTCGGCCGGTGTGTACGGGCCGGGCGCGGACCGGGGCGGCTTGCTCGCGAGGTGCCGGTGCTGGGTCCCGGGCTTACCGTCGACGTAGCTCGGTTCCCACGACCCAACACGTCGGAGTTCGGTATGGCCAGCTACGAGACACATGCCCAGGCCGCGAGCGACATCCTGGCGCGGACCAAGATCACCGGGATGCAGGCCACCAATGAGCTGCGCGCCCAGGTCGCGCAGGTCGAAGCCCTGCTGGCGCTCGCCGCGGCCGTGGCCGGCCGTCGGGCGGAGGCGCCGCCGCCGCCGCAGTACCCGCCCCACGGGACCCCCGACTCCTACTGACGGATGGAGCACGGCCCCCGATGCGCGGAAGTGCGGATCGGGGGCCGTGCTCCGTTTCCGGGGTCAGGGGGCGAGGAGGAGGGCTGCGGCGGCGGGGGTGTCGGGGGCGGTGCGGGTGGGGGCGGGGTGGGCCGGGGGGAGCGGCGGGGGCGGGTCGGGGGTGATCCAGATCGAGCGGATTCCGGTGGCGTGGGCGCCCCGGAGGTCGGTGGCCGGGTTGTTGCCGACCATCCAGTCGGCGGGGGTGAGGGTGCGGCCGAGGCGGGTGGCGGCGAGGTGGAAGATCGCGGGGTCGGGCTTGGGGGCGCCGGCCTCCTCGGAGACGCAGACGGCGTCGACGGCGGGGAGCAGGCCGGTGTGCGCGAGTTTGGCGCGCTGGACGTCGGTGGAGCCGTTGGTGACGACGGCGATGGTCCAGCCGGCCTCGCGGAGGGCGGCGAGGGCCTCGGGGACGCCGGGGATCGGGTGGGTGCGGGCGGCCTCCCGGGCGACGTGCTCCTCCCAGAGGTCCGCGCCGGAGCGGGCGATGCCGTAGTGGGCGGCGATCCGGGCGAAGCCGGCGGGGGAGCGTTCGGCGCGGAGGAGGGCGAAGACGGTGGGCGCGGCCTCCTCGGGGAGGCCGTGGGCGGTGCAGAAGCCTGAGGTCCAGGCGTCGGCGGCGCCGTCGCGTTCGACCAGGGTGTGGTCGAGGTCGATCAGGAGGAGGGGGCGGTGTGGGCCGGGGTGGCGTGACGAATCGTGCTGGATCATGCGCGGAGGGTAGCCGAAGGAACTGCCCGTCCCTATTGCGAATAGCTTGCAATTACCTTGATCAGGCAGCAGAGTGGGGGCAGGGGTGGGGTCGGGCCGTTCAGCCTCCCCGCTGAGATGCCCCGGTCGTGCGGAAGCGCGCCGGGAGTCCTCCGTAAGAGCTGATCGTCTTCCCAACCGGCGCCCGCCGGGACAGCGGTCCGCCCACCCCGTCCAGCCCGCCCCCTCGGAGGTGCGGAAGCCCGCGTCAAGGGTGCGTCAAAGGCTGGTGCCGGCGCGTCAGGAACGCGTAGAGGGCGGCGACCGCCCGGGGTGCGCCCCGCAGGATCGGATCAACCGATCGACTGCGGAGGTCCCGTCCGATGTCCAGCCCCGTCACCCCGGCCGTCTCCGCCGAGCCCGAGCCACCTGACGCCGCTGCCGCTAACGCCGCCGCTACTGCTACCGCTGCCGGGGTCGGCCGTGCGGACGGGGCGCCCGGCGCGGGTGACGAGAGGCACCGGCTCACCGCGCTCGGCGGTCTGGCGGCGCTGTCGTTGGACGCGATGGCCTCGGTGGCGTACGGGCCGGAGTCGATCGTGCTGGTGCTGGCCGCGGCGGGGGCGTACGGGCTGGGGTTCACGCTCCCGGTGACGGTGGCGATCGCGGTGCTGCTGGCGGTGCTGGTGGCCTCGTACCGGCAGGTGATCGCGGCGTTCCCGGACGGCGGCGGTTCGTACGCGGTGGCCAAGGCGCACCTGGGGCGGCGGACGGCGCTGACCGCCGCGGCCTCGCTGGTGATCGACTACGTCCTGAACGTGGCGGTCTCGGTGACCGCGGGCGTGGCGGCGCTGACCTCCGCCGTGCCGGGCCTGTACGAGGACCGGGTCTGGCTCTGCCTGGGCGTGCTGGCCCTGGTGACGGCGGTGAACCTGCGCGGGATCGCCGAGTCGGCCCGCTGGTTCATGGCGCCGACGGCCGTCTTCGTGCTCTCGATCCTGGCGATCATCGTGGTCGGCCTGTTCCGGGACGCCCCGGTGAGCACCGCGGCGGCCGAGGGGCACGCCTCCGTGCTGGCCGGCAACGCGACCGCGGTCGGCGCGCTGCTGCTGCTCAAGGCCTTCGCGGCCGGCTGTTCGGCGTTGACCGGAGTGGAGGCGGTGGCGAACGCCGTCCCGTCCTTCCGCACGCCCGGCGTGAAGCGCGCCCAGCACACCGAGGTCGCGCTGGGCGCGCTGCTCGGCGTGATGCTGATCGGACTGGCCGTGCTGATCGGCCGCTTCCACCTCCAGCCGGTGGAGGGCGTGACCGTCCTCGCCCAGCTCGCCGACGCCTCGCTCGGCCACGGCGCCGGTTTCTACCTGGTCCAGTTCGCCACCGTCGTCCTGCTCGGCCTGGCCGCCAACACCTCCTTCGGCGGACTGCCGGTCCTGCTCCACCTGCTGGCCCGCGACAACCACCTGCCGCACGTCTTCGCGCTGCGCGCCGACCGCCAGGTCCACCGGCACGGCGTCCTGTTCCTTGCCGCCGTCTCGGCGGTGCTGCTGGTCGGCTCGGGCGGCGACGTCAACAGCCTGGTGCCGCTCTTCGCGATCGGCGTGTTCGTCGGCTTCACGGTCTGCCAGGTCGGGATGGTCCGGCACTGGTGCCTGGAGCGGCCGGCGCGCTGGCGGGCGAAGGCCGCGCTGAACGGCTTCGGCGCACTGCTCACCGGGGTGGCGGCGGTGGTGGTCACCGGCACCAAGTTCACCGAGGGCGCCTGGGGCATCTGCCTGGCCCTGCCGCTGCTCGTCCTGCTCTTCGAGGCTGTCCACCGCAGCTACGCGCGGATCGGCGAGCGGCTGGAACTCGGACGCGTCCCCGGCCCCCTCACCCCGCAGCGCAGCCTGGTCGTCGTCCCCGTCACCGCGATCACCCGCCTCACCCGCGACGGGCTCTCGGCGGCGCTCTCACTGGGCGACGAGGTCCTCGCCGTCACCGTCGTCCACGACCCGGCCGAGGCCGAGGCGCTGCGCCGGGACTGGGAACTGTGGCAGCCGGGCGTCCCGCTGGTGGAGATCCCGGACGCCCACCGCCGGCTCGGCCCGCCGATCGCCGCCTTCGTCGCCCGGCTCGGCACCGAGCACGCCTACGACCGGCTCACCGTCCTCATCCCCGAGGTGGAACCGGCCCACCCCTGGCAGCGCGCCCTGCAGAACCGCCGCGGCGCCGTCATCGACCGGGCGCTGCGCCGGCACACCGACGCGGTGGTCTGCCGGCTCCGGATGAGGATGTGAGGGTCCGTCCCAGCGTGGTGAATTAAGGGGATAAGAAGCATTTGTCCGAGTTGATCGTCATATCTTGACGATGTCTTAACGCCCCTCCCGAACTCCCTCCCGGTGCCCTCGAAACGCCTCCGCTCCGCCCGGCGCACCCCGCCTGCAGTGGCTCCGACCTGCGGGAACACTCCCGCTCCCCGGGCGCGCCGGGCGCTCCGGAGGCTCCCGCAGGGGCGCCTTGCACGTCGGTCGGGCGCCTTTACGCTCGCCCATGTGTTCAACCTGCCCCAGGCGCTCAAGCGCCTAGTGATCGGCCGAGCGATGCGCAGCGAAGAGCTGGGCGAGACGCTGCTCCCCAAGCGGCTGGCGCTGCCGATCTTCGCCTCGGACCCGCTCTCCTCGGTCGCCTACGCGACCCAGGAGATCCTGCTGGTGCTCACCGTCGGTGGTGCGGCCTTCCTCTACCTGACCCCGTGGGTCGCGGCCGGCGTGGTCGCGCTGATGGCGGTCGTGGTGATGTCCTACCGCCAGGTCGTGCACGCCTACCCGAGCGGCGGCGGCTCGTACGAGGTGGTCTCCCGGAACCTGGGCGCCAACTCGGGCCTGGTGGTGGCCGCCTCGCTGCTGGTCGACTACGTGATGACGGTCGCCGTCTCGGTGGCCTCGGGCGTGGACAACATCATCTCGGCGCTGCCCTCGCTGGCCGACCACCGGGTCGAGCTGGCGGTCGGCTTCGTGGTGCTGCTGATGGCGGGGAACCTGCGTGGCGTCCGGGAGTCGGGCAAGGCCTTCGCCGCACCGACGTACCTGTTCATCGGCGGGATCCTGCTGATGGTGGTCACCGGTCTGGTCAGGGTCGCGCTCGGCGACGCCCCGGTGGCGGCCAGTGCCGCCTACGGGATCGTGCCGGAGGACGGCAAGGACACCCTGGCCGGGCTCGGGCTGCTGATGCTGGGCCTGCGGGCGTTCGCCTCCGGCTGCACGGCGCTGACCGGGGTGGAGGCGATCTCCAACGGCGTGCCGGCGTTCCGGGCGCCGAAGTCGCGGAACGCCGCCGCCACGATGGCCGTGATGGGCACCACGGCCGTGGTCATGTTCGTCGGCATCACCACGCTGGCGCTGGTCTCCAAGGTCCACATCGCCGACGACGCCTGCCACCTCACCGGGTTCCCGGGCGACTGCGCGACCGCGCCCCAGCAGACCGTGATCGCGCAGCTGGCGGCCGCGGTGTTCGGCGGCGACGGGAGCGTCCTCTTCTACTTCATCCAGGCGGTCACCGCGCTGGTGCTGATCCTGGCGGCCAACACCGCGTTCAACGGGTTTCCGCTGCTGGCCTCGATCCTGGCCGAGCACCGCTACCTGCCCCGGCAGATGCACACCCGGGGCGACCGGCTGGCCTTCTCCAACGGGATCATCGCGCTCGCGGTGGTCGCCGGCGGGCTGCTCTGGCTGTACGACGCGGACGTCACCAGCCTGATCCACCTCTACATCCTGGGCGTGTTCACCTCCTTCACGCTGTCGCAGATCGGCATGGTGCGGCACTGGAACCGGATCCTGGCGGAGGAGACCGACCCCGCGGTGCGGGGCGGCGCCCAGCGCTCCCGGGTGATCAACTTCTCCGGTGCGGTCACCACCGCGCTGGTGCTGGTCATCGTGCTGCTGACCAAGTTCACCCAGGGCGCCTGGCTGGCCGTGGTCGCGGCGGTGGTGCTCTGGGTGATGATGCGCGGCATCCGCCGGCACTACGACAGCGTCGCCGCGGAACTGGCGGTCGACGACCCGGACGCCGAGTCGGTGCGGCCGTCCAGGGTGCACGGCATCGTGCTGGTCTCCAAGGTGCACAAGCCGACCCTGCGGGCGCTCGGCTACGCCCAGGCGTTCCGGCCGGACTCGCTGGAGGCGCTCACCGTCGCGGTGGAGCCGGACGCCACCGGCGAACTGGAGCGGCAGTGGCGGGAGCTGGACGTGGCGGTGCCGCTGACGGTGCTGGACTCGCCGTACCGGGAGATCACCAAGCCGGTCGTCCAGTACGTGCGGGAGTACCGCCGGACCAGCCCGCGCGAGGCGGTGGCGGTGTTCATCCCCGAGTACGTGGTGGGGCGCTGGTGGGAGCACCTGCTGCACAACCAGTCGGCGCTCTGGCTGAAGAGCCGGCTGCTGTTCACCTCGGGGGTGATGGTGATCAGCGTGCCGTGGCAGCTGACCTCGGCCGGCAGGGCGGACCAGCCGTCCCGGCGGGCCCCGGGCGCGGTCCGGCGCGGGGAGCCGGCGGTGCGGTCGGAGAACGAGAGCCTGCCGGCGCCCGAGCACGCCTGAGGCGGGGAGCGCCCGCGCACGCCCACGGCCCCGGACAGCAAGCCGCTGTCCGGGGCCGTGGGGCACCCGGGCACCCGGGCACCCGAGTACCCCGGCCCCGGCCCCGGCGGGAGAGCGGACGGTCGGGCGACACGGCGGCACGGCGACACGGCGGCACGGCGACACGGCGGGGCAGCGGAACAGCGGAACAGCGGGGCAGCGGCACGGCAGGACGGCGCGGCAACGGCGGCCCGTATGGAGCCCGTCAACAATCGAACGGCCGCCGTATGGAGCCCGTCAAGAACGCCGTTGACGCACCGTGAGGGCGGTTGGCTGGCGTAGCCGGCCCGCCGCCGGTGCCGTGCCCCCGCCCCTGCGGCGCGGGCCGCGGCCACCTCCGAACCACTGTGGTGGAGCCCATGTCCGATCTCATCTACGTCGGTGTCACGGTCGCCGTGTTCGCCGTCATCGCCCTGATCGCGCGGGGGGTGGAGAAGCTGTGAGCGCCGAGAACGTCGCAGGTCTCATCGTGGCCGTCGCCCTCGTCGGCTACCTCGTCGTGGCGCTGATCTACCCGGAGAAGTTCTGACATGAGCTCTACTCTCGCGGGCTGGCTGCAGGTCCTCGCCCTGGTGGGCGCGCTGGCCCTGTGCTACCGGCCCCTGGGCGACCACATCGCCCGGATCCTCACCACCTCCAAGCACCTGAGAGCGGAGCGGGCCCTCTACAAGGTGATCGGCGTGGACGCCGACGCCGACCAGCGCTGGTCGGTGTACCTGCGCTCGGTGCTGGCCTTCTCGGCCGTGTCGGTCCTCTTCCTCTACGGCCTGATCCGCCTCCAGGGCCACCTCCCGCTGAACCTCGGCGTCGAGCAGATGCCGGGCCACCAGGCCTGGAACACCGCGATCTCCTTCGTCGCCAACACCAACTGGCAGTCCTACAGCGGCGAGGCCGCGATGGGGCACCTGGCCCAGATGGCGGGCCTGGCGGTGCAGAACTTCGTCTCCGCGGCCGTGGGCATCGCGGTGGTCGCCACGCTGATCCGGGGTTTCGTCCGCAACCGGACGGACCGGGTCGGCAACTTCTGGGTCGACCTGACCCGGATCTGCCTGCGGCTGCTGCTGCCGGTGTCGATCGTCTTCGCCCTGGTCCTGGTGGCCACCGGCGTGGTGCAGAACTTCCACGGCTTCCACGAGGTGGCCACGCTGGTGGGCGACCCGCAGTCGGTCCCGGGCGGTCCGGTGGCCTCGCAGGAGGTCATCAAGCTGCTGGGCACCAACGGCGGCGGCTTCTTCAACGCCAACTCGGCGCACCCGTTCGAGAACCCGACGGGCCTGTCGAACCTGGTGGAGGTCTTCCTGATCCTGCTGATCCCGTTCGCGCTGCCGCGGGCCTTCGGCCGGATGGTCGGGGACAACCGGCAGGGCTACGCGATCGTCGCGGTGATGGGCCTGTTCTGGGTGGCTTCGACGGCGCTGATCACCCTCGCCGAGTCGCAGCACGCGGGCAGCGCGCTGCAGGCGGCCGGCGGGGCGATGGAGGGCAAGGAGCAGCGGTTCGGCATCGCGGCGTCCGGCCTGTTCGCGGCGTCGACGACGCTGACGTCGACGGGCGCGGTGAACTCCTTCCACGACTCGTACACGCCGTTCGGCGGCGGGCTCACGATGTTCAACATGATGCTGGGCGAGATCGCGCCCGGCGGTGTGGGGTCGGGCCTGTACGGGATGCTGGTGCTGGCGGTCGTGGCCGTCTTCGTGGCCGGTCTGATGGTCGGGCGCACCCCGGAGTACCTGGGCAAGAAGCTGGGCGGGCGGGAGATGAAGTTCGCCTCCCTCTACATCCTGACGACGCCGACGATCGTGCTGGTCGGCACGGGTGTGGCGATGGCGCTGCCGGGCCAGCGGGCCGGGATGCTCAACTCGGGCGCCCACGGCTTCTCCGAGGTGCTGTACGCGTTCACCTCGGGCGCGAACAACAACGGTTCGGCGTTCGCCGGGATCACGGTGAACACCGACTGGTACGACACCGCGATCGGTCTGGCGATGGTGTTCGGCCGGTTCCTGCCGATGGTCTTCGTCCTCGCCCTGGCCGGCGCGCTCGCGCAGCAGCAGCCGGTCCCCGCCACCCCGGGCACCCTGCCCACCCACAAGCCGCTGTTCGTGGGCCTGCTGTCGGGCGTCGTCCTGATCGTCGTCGGCCTCACCTACTTCCCGGCCCTGGCCCTCGGGCCGATCGCGGAAGGTCTCTCCTGATGTCCTCCACCCTTACCGAGAAGCCGGCCCCGCAGCCGGAGGCGCCCGCCGGGGCGCCGCACAGAGTCTCCGCCGGTCTGCTCGACCCCAGGGCGATCGTGACGTCCCTGCCGGACGCGGTGAAGAAGCTCGACCCCCGGGTGATGGTCAAGAACCCGGTCATGTTCGTGGTCGAGGTCGGGTCCGTCGTCACCACGGTCTGTGCGATAGCCGACCCGTCGGTGTTCGCCTGGGCGATCACGGTCTGGCTCTGGCTGACCACGGTCTTCGCCAACCTGGCCGAGGCGGTCGCCGAGGGCCGCGGCAAGGCGCAGGCGGACACCCTGCGCCGGACCAAGACGGACGCGGTGGCCCGCCGGCTCACGAACTGGCCGGCGTCGCAGGCCGAGGAGGAGGTCTCCGGCACGGCGCTGCGGCTCGGCGACCACGTGGTGGTCGAGGCCGGGCAGACCGTCCCCGGCGACGGTGACGTCGTCGAGGGTGTCGCGAGCGTCGACGAGTCGGCGATCACGGGCGAGTCCGCGCCGGTGATCCGGGAGTCGGGCGGCGACCGCTCCGCGGTGACCGGCGGCACCCGGGTGCTCTCCGACCGGATCGTGGTGAGGATCTCGTCCGAACCGGGCAAGACCTTCATCGACCGGATGATCGCCCTGGTCGAGGGCGCCGCCCGGCAGAAGACGCCGAACGAGATCGCGCTCAACATCCTGCTGGCCTCGCTGACCATCGTCTTCCTGGTCGCGGTCGTGACCCTGCAGCCGATGGCCACCTACGCGGGCGCCCCGCAGTCGATGATCGTGCTGGTCGCCCTGATCGTGGCGCTCATCCCGACCACCATCGGCGCGCTGCTCTCCGCGATCGGCATCGCGGGCATGGACCGGCTGGTCCAGCGCAACGTGCTGGCGATGTCGGGGCGCGCGGTCGAGGCGGCGGGCGACGTCAACACCCTGCTGCTCGACAAGACCGGCACCATCACCCTCGGCAACCGCCAGGCCGCCGAGTTCCGGCCCGCCGCGGGAGTCACCGTCGAGGAGCTGGCCGACGCCGCGCAGCTGTCCTCCCTCGCGGACGAGACCCCCGAGGGCCGTTCGATCGTCGTCCTCGCCAAGACCGCGTACGGCCTGCGGGCCCGCGCCCAGGGCGAGCTGGCGCACGCCACCTGGGTGCCGTTCACCGCCCAGACCCGGATGTCCGGCGTCGACCTCGACGAGGCCGACGGCGTCCACCGGGTCCGCAAGGGCGCGGCCTCGGCCGTCGCCAACTGGGTCACCGCCAACGGCGGCACCGTCACCGACGAGGTCTCCGCCCTGGTCGACGGCATCTCGGCGGCGGGCGGCACGCCGCTCGTGGTGGCCACCCGGGCGGGGGACCGGCCGGCCCGCGTCCTGGGCGTCATCCACCTCAAGGACGTGGTCAAGGAGGGCATGCGGGAGCGGTTCGACGAGCTGCGCCGGATGGGCATCCGGACGGTCATGATCACGGGCGACAACCCGCTGACCGCCCGGGCGATCGCGGAGGAGGCGGGCGTGGACGACTTCCTCGCCGAGGCCACCCCCGAGGACAAGATGGCCCTGATCAAGAAGGAGCAGGCCGGCGGCAAGCTGGTCGCGATGACCGGGGACGGCACCAACGACGCCCCCGCCCTCGCCCAGGCCGACGTCGGCGTCGCGATGAACACCGGGACCATGGCGGCCAAGGAGGCCGGCAACATGGTCGACCTGGACTCCAACCCGACCAAGCTGATCGAGATCGTCGAGATCGGCAAGCAGCTCCTGATCACCCGCGGCGCGCTCACCACCTTCTCGATCGCCAACGACGTCGCGAAGTACTTCGCGATCATCCCGGCCATGTTCGCCTCGGTCTACCCGGGCCTCGACAAGCTCAACATCATGGGCCTGCACAGCCCGCAGTCCGCGATCACCTCGGCGATCGTCTTCAACGCCCTGGTCATCGTCGGCCTCATCCCGCTCGCCCTGCGCGGCGTGAAGTACCGCCCCTCCGACGCCAGTTCACTGCTGCGCCGCAACATCGGGCTGTACGGCTTCGGCGGGCTCGTCGTCCCCTTCGTCGGGATCAAACTGATCGACCTGGTCGTCCAGTTCGTCCCCGGCCTCAACTGAGAGAGGAGCACCAGCCATGTCCAAGCCCCTGCCCACCCTCGTGCGCACCCACCTCACCGCGCTGCGGGCCCTGCTGGTCCTGACGGTGATCCTCGGCGTCGCCTACCCGCTGCTGGTCACCGGCATCGCCCAGGCCGCCTTCACCGACAAGGCCGACGGCTCGATCGTGAAGGTCGACGGCAAGGAGGCCGGTTCCAGCCTGCTCGGCCAGAACTTCAGCCTCCCCAAGCAGAACCCGGACGACCCGGACGAGGTCGCGCTCCCCGACCCCAAGTGGTTCCAGCCCCGGCCCGGCGCCTACGACCCGAAGGCCTCCGGCGCCTCCAACCTGGGCCCCGACAGCGAGGACCTCACCGCGACGGTCGAGGAGCGCCGCAAGGCCGTCGCGGCGTTCGACGGCGTCGACCCGGCGAGCGTCCCGGTGGACGCGGTCACCGCCTCCGGCTCCGGACTCGACCCGCACATCTCGGTGGCCTACGCGAAGCAGCAGGTCGCCCGGGTCGCCAGGGCCCGCGGCGACGTCTCGCCCGAACAGCTCGGCAAGCTCGTCGAGAAGTACACCGAAGGCCGCGCACTGGGCTTCCTCGGACAGCCGGGCGTGAACGTCGTCCTGCTCAACAGGGCGATCGGCGAGCAGAAGTGACACCACGTCGGCCCGCCGGATGACCGGACCGGCCCGGGTGCGGGAGAGACCTCTCCCGCACCCGGGCCGGTCGCCCGCGTCCGTGCACCCCGATCGGCCCCCAGACGAAAGAGCATCGCCCATGGTCCGCGACCTCACCCCCGGCACCGGCCACCGCCGGGGCCGGCTGAGGGTCTACCTCGGCTCCGCCCCCGGCGTCGGCAAGACCTACCGGATGCTGGACGAGGCGCGGCGCAGACAGGACCGCGGCGCGGACGTGGCGGTCGGCTACATCGAGTGCCACGGCCGCCGGCACACCGAGTCCATGACCGCCGGCCTGGAGGTCCTCCCGCGGGCCCGCCGCTCCTACCGGGACGCGGAGTTCGAGGAGATGGACCTCGACGGCGTGCTCGCCCGCGGCCCGGCCGTCGTCCTGGTCGACGAACTGGCCCACACCAACGTCCCCGGCGGCCGGCACGCCAAGCGCTGGCAGGACGTCGAGGAGCTGCTGGACGCCGGGATCGACGTCATCACCACCGTCAACATCCAGCACCTGGAATCGCTGAACGACGTGGTCCGCAAGATCACCGGCATCCCGCAGCGCGAGACCGTCCCGGACGAGGTGGTCCGCCGCGCCGACCAGATCGAACTCGTCGACATGGCCCCGCAGGCGCTGCGCCGGCGGATGGCCCACGGCAACGTCTACAGGGCGGAGAAGGTGGACGCCGCGCTCTCCAACTACTTCCGGGTCGGCAACCTCACCGCCCTGCGCGAACTCGCCCTGCTCTGGGTGGCCGGCCGGGTCGACGAGGGGCTGCGCGACTACCGGGCCAGCCACGACATCGACCGGGTCTGGGAGGCCAGGGAGCGCGTCGTGGTCGCCCTCACCGGCGGCCCCGAGGGCGAGACGCTGGTCCGCCGCGCCGCCCGGATCGCCGACCGCACCGCCGGCGGCGACCTCCTCGCCGTCCACGTCACCCGCAGCGACGGCCTGGCCGGAGCCTCCTCCGGCGCGCTCGCCCAGCAGCGGCAGCTGGTCGAGGCGCTCGGCGGCAGCTACCACGTGGTAGTCGGCGACGACATCCCGACCGCGCTGCTCGCCTTCGCCCGCGCCCACGACGCCACCCAGCTGGTCCTCGGCACCAGCCGACGCGGCCGGATCACTCGCTTCCTCACCGGACCGGGCATCGGCGAGACCACCGTGGACGCCTCCGAGGACATCGACGTCCACATGGTCACCCACGAGTTCACCGGCCGCGGCCGGCTGCCCTCGCTCGGCCGCCGCCACTCCAGGCGCCGCACCGTGGCCGGCTACCTCGCCGGGCTGGTGGTGCCGTGGCTGATCACCGCCGGGCTCTCGCAGTCCCACGACACCGTCAACCTCACCACCGACGCGCTGATCTTCCAGCTCGGCGTGGTCGTGGTGGCGCTGCTCGGCGGAGCGACCTCCGCGCTGCTCGCCTCGGTGGTCGCCTCGCTGCTGCTCAACTACTTCTTCATCCCGCCCGTCCACGCCTTCACCATCGGCGAGACCAACAACATCATCGCGCTGGGCGTCTTCGCCGCCGTCGCGCTGACCGTCTCCACCGTGGTCGACCACGCGGGCCGGCTCACCGCCCGCGCCGCCCGGGCCACCGCCGAGGCCGAGACGCTCTCCACCCTCGCCGGCAGCGTGCTGCGCGGCGCCGACGCGCTGCCCGCCCTGCTGGAGAAGTCCCGCACGGCCTTCGGCATGCACGCCGTCGCCCTGCTGGGGCGCACCGGGGGCGAGGTACTGGCCGCCTGCGGCGAGGGCGAACCCGAACCGGGACGGCCCGCCGAGTCCACCGAGGTCCCGGTCGGTGCCGACGCCGTCCTCGTCCTCACCGGACGCCGGCTGCCCGCCGCCGACCACCGCGTCCTCACCGCCTTCGCCGCTCACGTCGCCGCGGCCCTGGAACGCGACCGGCTCGCCGTGGTCGCCGCCGAGGTCGAACCGATCAAGGCCGCCGACCGGATGCGCACCGCCCTGCTCGCCGCCGTCAGCCACGACCTGCGCACCCCGCTCGCCGCCGCCCTCGCCTCGGTCGGCTCGCTGCGCAGCCCGGACGTCGAGTTCTCGCCCGAGGACCGGGCCGAACTGCTGGCCACCGCCGACGAGTCCCTGGTCAAGCTCAACCGGCTGGTCGACAACCTGCTCGACATGAGCCGCCTCCAGGCCGGCGCCCTCACCCTCGACCTGGCCGAGACCCACCTCGACGAGATCCTGCCGCGCGCCCTCGACTCGCTGCCCGACCCGTACGCGCCCGTCCGGCCGCTCGGCCTGGAGACGGCGCCACCGGTCCTGGCCGACCCGCCGCTGCTGGAGCGCGTCCTCGCCAACGTGATCACCAACGCGCTGCGGCACAACGCGCCCGGCGCGCCGGTCCTGGTCACCGCCAGCCACCTCCCCCGGCCCTCGGCCGGGGGGACGTCCGCCGACCGGGTGGAGATCCGCGTCATCGACCGCGGCCCCGGCATCGCCCCCGAGGAGCGCGACCGGGTCTTCCTGCCGTTCCAGCGCCTCGGCGACACCGACAACACCACCGGGGTCGGCCTCGGCCTCGCGCTCTCCCGCGGCCTCGCCGAGGCGATGGGCGGCAGCCTGGAGGTCGAGGACACCCCCGGCGGCGGCACCACCATGCTGCTCACCCTGCCCGCCGCCGGCCCCGGCGGCCGTGGCCCGGACCCGGACGGACCGCAGGCGGAGCCGCACCCGGGGGAGGCCCTCGGATGAGCGAGATCCTGATCGTCGACGACGAGCCCGCCCTGCTGCGGACCCTGCGGATCAACCTGAGCGCCCGGCAGTACGCCGTCCGGACCGCCGCCACCGGCGGCGAGGCGCTGGACCGCGCCGCCCGCACCGCCCCCGACGCCGTCCTGCTCGACCTCGGCCTGCCCGACCTGGACGGCATGGAGGTCCTCCGCGGCCTGCGCAGCCGCAGCGCGGTGCCGATCATCGTGCTCTCCGGCCGCTCCGGCGCCGCGGACAAGGTGGGCGCGCTGGACGCCGGCGCCGACGACTACCTGACCAAGCCGTTCCTGATGGAGGAGCTGCTGGCCCGGCTGCGCGCGGTGCTGCGCCGCCCGCCGGCCGGTCCGCCGGCCCCCGCGCCGGTGGTCGTCGGCGACCACGCGGTGGACCTCGCCGCCACCACCGTCACCGGCCCGGACGGACCGGTCCGGCTCACCCCGACCGAGTGGCGGATCCTCGCGCTGCTGCTGGCCAGCCCGGGCCGGCTGGTGCCCGGACGGCAGATCCTGCGCGAGGTCTGGGGCCCGGCCCAGGAGCAGCACGGCAACTACCTGCGGGTCTACCTGGCCGGGCTGCGCCGCAAGCTGGAGCGCGACCCGGCCCGCCCGCGCCACCTGATCACCGAGCCCGGCATCGGGTACCGGTACGAGCCCTGAGCCCCGGGCCGCGTGCGGGCGGCGTCAACGATCCGTCAGGAGCGGGCCCCGGGGCGCCAACGGGGCGTCAAGGGCGCCCGGTGGGGGCCGTCCGCGGGCGTAGCGTCGGCGGTGAGGAAGCGGCCCCGCTCCGTGGGGGATGCCTGGGGCCGCTCCGCCGCCTCGGCGGCCAGTGTGGGGGAGGGGGCGTGCGGACGACACCGTGCGCCCCTGCCACCTGTCCGGGCCAGGGAAGGCCCCGTCCCGCGCGAACGCCCACCCGGCCGGGCCGGGGGCACGCCGGGAGCCCGGCGGTCACCCGCCGCCCGGGCTGCCGGACTGCCGGGGCAGCGCCAGCGCCACCGTGTCGGCGAACTCCCGGACGGCACTCGTCCGGCTGACCACCCGTCCGCTGTGCACCACCAGCCGGCTGTGCCCGCCCGCCAGCGCCCCGGCCAGACTGTCGCCGCGGACCGCCAGCAGTTCGGCCGGGAACCCGGCGTCCACCCGCACCGGCGGCAGCCCGAGGGCCGCCCGCGCCTGGTTGGACACCGCGTCGTACGCCGCCTCCGGGCTCAGCGCCCCGCCCGCCGCGAGCAGGTAAGCGGCCTCCAGCGGATCGGCCCGCCCGACCGGGTTGGCCCCGTCCCGCAGCGAGCCGCTGCCCGCCACCAGCGGCACCCGGGCCTCCACCAGCTCGCGCAGCACCGCCGGCCGCAGTCCGTCCGACCGGCCCTCCAGCCCGGAGCAGCCGCTGTTCTGCGGCAGGCAGACCACCCGGACCCCGCTGCTGGCCAGGACCGCCGAGGCGCCCTTCGCCAGCGATCCGCACGGTCCCAGCACCACCCGGGGCCGCAGCGGCCCGAGCACCCCGGCCAGCCGGGCCAGCTGGACCGGGTCGGCGGCCGTGGTGTGCAGATCGACCGGGCAGTCCGCCTCCCGGGCGGCCTCCAGGAGCACCTGGACGAAGCCCGCCGGGTCCGGGTCCAGCTCGGGGCAGCCGCCGGCCGCGGTGGCGCCCAGCTTGAGGGCGTCCCGCAGCTGGGCCCGGCCGTCCGCGCCGGCCCGGCCGGTGAGCAGCCGGGGCATGGCGACGGCCTGCAGTTCGGCGAGTCCGCGCAGGGCCTGACGGGCGGTGAGCACCGCCTCCAGCCGGCGCAGCCCGTGCACGTCGCCGATCCGGACGTGGGTGCGCTGGGCGGTGGCGCCGTAGCCGAGTGAGGTGAGCGCGGCCTCGGTGACCCGCCGGGTGAGGTCGGCGGGGGTCTCGGGGGGCGGGGCGGGCAGCGCGGCGGAGAAGGCGACGTCGTAGTGGGCGTGCGCCTCGGCCGGGGCCGGCAGCAGCAGGTAGCCGCGGAGGTCGATCCGGGCGCCGGTGGTGACGGTGGGGGCGCCGGGCAGGGCCGGCAGCGGGCCGAGTCCGCCGGAGGTGCCGACGGCCTGGATCCGGTCGCCGCTGATCCGTACGTCCACCACCCGGCCGTCGGCCAGCCGGGCGTCGGTGAGGAGCAGGACGGGGCCGTGCCCGAGCGGGTTGGCCGCCGGGCCGGGTCCGGGGTGCGGCCCGTCGGCGGCTGCGCTGTCCATCGCCCGGCTCCTTTTTGTGCTGGCCCGGGCCGCTGTCCACGGCCCCGGGCCCGGTTCCGATCAATGAGCGACGAGCCTACGGCGGGCGGGGGCGGGGCGCGGGGAGGCGGGCAAAAGTCGTATCGGGTCGGGCCGCCCTCCGCCGGGGCCGGTCGAACGCCCTGCCTTCGATCGCTCGCCAGTGCAGGCCGTCGACCTGCGGACTTCGCCGCGCGATACGGATTTCACCTCTGGGCGCGGAACGTGTAATCTCTTCCTCGTTCGCCCCTATAGCTCAGTCGGTAGAGCGTCTCCATGGTAAGGAGAAGGTCTGCGGTTCGATTCCGCATGGGGGCTCTGGTGAGAGTGAGTCGGCCTAGGCTGTGCTCAGGATCACCGTGGCGGTGTAGCTCAGTTGGTAGAGCAAGCGGCTCATAATCGCTGTGTCACCGGTTCAAGTCCGGTCACCGCTACCCCGCGTAGTCGGTCGGGAGATCGCACTCCCGGTCGGCTACTCTTGTCTGTGTTCTTATTCATTGTCCAAGGAAGGCACTCCCGTGGCTGCCACCGATGTCCGCCCGAAGATCACGCTGGCCTGCGTGGAGTGCAAGGAGCGGAACTACATCACCAAGAAGAACCGGCGTAACGACCCGGACCGTCTTGAGATGAAGAAGCACTGCCCCCGCTGCAACTCGCACACTGCGCACCGCGAGACCCGCTGACCCTATTCGTAGGGCGACGGGCCTGTGTGAACCAGGTCTACGACTCCGGGCCGCATCCCTCACTGGGTTGCGGTCCGGAGTTTTTTCGTCATCCAACGCGCTTCCGAGGAGTTGCCCGTGGCACTCGACCCCTCCTTCATCGGGCGGACCTACCCGCCCACCGAGCCGTACGAGGTCGGCCGGGAGAAGATCCGCGAGTTCGCCGCCGCGGTGGGCGACGCCAATCCGGCGTACAGCGACCAGGACGCCGCCAAGGCACTGGGCCATCCGGACGTGATCGCCCCGCCGACCTTCCCGTTCATGCTCACCTTCCGGGCCGCCGCCCAGGTGGTCCAGGACCCGGAGCTGGGCCTGGACTACAGCCGGGTGGTGCACGGCGACCAGAAGTTCGTCTACACCCGCCCGGTGCGGGCCGGTGACCGGCTGACCGTGGCGGTGGTCATCGACAACATCAAGTCGCTGGCCGGGAACGACGTGCTCACCGTGCGCGGCGAGGTGTCGGACGAGACCGGCGAGCACGTGGTGACGTCGGTCATGACCCTGGTGGCCCGGGCCGCCGACGAGAAGACGGGGGAGTGAGCCCGATGGCGATCAGCTACGACGAGGTCGAGGCCGGCACCGAGCTGCCCGCGCAGTCCTTCCCGGTGACCCGCGCCACCCTGGTGCAGTACGCCGGCGCCTCCGGCGACTTCAACCCGATCCACTGGAACGAGAAGTTCGCCCTGGAGGTCGGCCTGCCCGACGTCATCGCGCACGGCATGTTCACCATGGCCGAGGCGATCCGGGTGGTCACCGACTGGGTCGGCGACCCGGCCGCGGTGGTCGAGTACGGGGTCCGCTTCACCCGTCCGGTGCCGGTGCCCAACGACGGGGTCGGTTCCGTGATCGAGGTCACCGGCAAGGTCGCCAAGCTGCTGGACGACCGCAGGGTCCAGGTCGACCTGGTGGCGACCTACGGCGGCCAGAAGGTACTGGGCATGTCGAGGGCCGTCGTCCGGCTGGTCTGAGCCCGCGGCGGCGGGCCGGGGAGCGCGGCCCGAACGGCGGGGCGGGTACGGGGGGACCCGTACGCTGGGGGGCGTGCTGGAAGAACTCGACGCCCCCCTCGCCCCGCTGACCACCCTGCGGCTCGGCGGCCCGGCCCGCCGACTGGTGACCGCGCACACCGACGACGAGGTGGTCGCCGCCGTCCGCGCGGCCGACGCGGCCGGCGAGCCGCTGCTGGTCCTCGGCGGCGGCTCCAACCTGGTGATCGGCGACGCGGGCTTCGCCGGCACGGTGCTGCGGATCGCCACCACCGGTTTCACGCTGGACGGCGCCGTGCTGGAGCTGGCCGCCGGCGAGGTCTGGGCCGACGCGGTGCGCCGGACCGTGCTGGAGCACGGCCTGGCCGGCATCGAGTTCCTGGCCGGCATCCCCGGCTCGGCCGGCGCCACCCCGGTGCAGAACGTCGGCGCGTACGGCCAGGAGGTGGCGCAGACGGTCACCGAGGTGGTGGCCTACGACCGCCGGGCCGACGGGGTGGTCACCCTCACCGGCGCCGAGTGCCACTTCTCCTACCGGCACAGCCGCTTCAAGGCCGAGCCGGACCGCTACGTCGTGCTGCGGGTCCGCTTCGCGCTGGAGGACGCCGGCGGGCGCTCCACCCCCGTCCGGTACGCCGAGGTCGCCAAGCACTTCGGGGTGGCGCAGGACGAGCGGGTCGGGCTGCGCGAGGCGTACGAGGCGGTGCTGGGCCTGCGCGCCGGCAAGGGCATGGTCCTGGACCCGGCGGACCACGACACCTGGTCGGCCGGCTCCTTCTTCACCAACCCGGTGCTGGACCCCGAGCAGTACGCCGCGTTCCTGGCGCTGGCCGCCGGGCGCGAGCTGACCGCCCCCGCCTACCCGGCGCCGGACGGCCGCACCAAGACCTCGGCCGCCTGGCTGATCGACCGGGCCGGGTTCGGCAAGGGCTACGGCAGCGGCCCGGCGACCCTCTCCACCAAGCACACCCTGGCGCTCACCAACCGGGGCGCCGCCACCACCGAGGACCTGCTGGCGCTGGCCCGGGAGATCCGGGACGGCGTGCGGGACGCCTTCGGGGTGGAGCTGGTGAACGAGCCGGTGATGGTCGGCGTCACGCTGTAGGACGGGGCCGGACGCGTCCCGCACGCGTCCGGCGGCGGCCCGGGCTCAGCCCGCCAGCCAGGCGTCGACGTCCGCGAGCAGTTCCTTCCGCACGCTCTCCGGCGCGCACGAGCCGCGCACCGACTGGCGGGCCAGCTCGGCCAGCTCGGGGTCGGAGAAGCCCAGCACGTCGCGGGCCAGGCCGTACTGGTCGGCCAGCCGGCTGCCGAACAGCAGCGGGTCGTCGGCGCCCAGGGCCAGCGGCACCCCGGCGTCGAACAGCCGCCGCAGCGGGACGTCCTCGGGGCGCTCGTAGACGCCGAGCGAGACGTTGGAGGACGGGCAGACCTCGCAGGTGACCTGGCGGTCGGCCAGCCGCTGCATCAGCCGCTCGTCCTCGGCGGCCCGGACGCCGTGGCCGATCCGGCCGGCGCCCAGGTCGTCCAGGCAGTCCCGGACCGACTCCGGTCCGGCCAGCTCGCCGCCGTGCGGGGCGGCCAGCAGCCCGCCCCTGCGGGCGATGTCGAAGGCCCGGTCGAAGTCGCGGGCCAGGCCGCGCCGCTCGTCGTTGGAGAGGCCGAAGCCCACCACGCCCCGGTCGGCGTACCGGACCGCGAGCCGGGCCAGCGTCCGGGCGTCCATCGGGGACTTCATCCGGTTGGCCGCGACCAGGACCCGGATGCCGACCCCGGTGGCCGAGGCGGCCTGCTCGACGGCGTCGAGGATCAGTTCCAGGGCGGGGATCAGACCGCCGAGCCGGGGGGCGTAGGAGGTCGGGTCGACCTGGATCTCCAGCCAGCGCGAGCCGTCCCGCCGCTCGTCCTCGGCGGTCTCCAGGACCAGCCGGCGGATGTCGTCCTCGTCCCGGAGCACCGAGCGGGCCGTGTCGTAGAGGCGCTGGAAGCGGAACCAGCCGCGTTCGTCGGTGGCCCGGAGCCGTGGCGGCTCGCCGGAGCTGAGCGCCTCCGGCAGCCGGACGCCGTGCCTGTCGGCCAGTTCCAGCAGGGTGGCCGGGCGCATCGAGCCGGTGAAGTGCAGGTGCAGGTGGGCCTTGGGCAGGTCCCTGACGTCTCGCGGGTTCAGCAGGCGTTCCATTCACGAATCCTGCCGTACCGGAGGCCCGGACGGGAACCGCCCCCTTCACATCCCCCGAAGGGGTGAAAAGGGGGCGGTCCGGGGAGTCCGCGCCGTCAGTCGCGGGCCTCGGCGAGCAGCTTCTGGATCCGGCCGACGCCCTCGGCCAGGTCGGCGTCGCCCAGCGCGTAGGAGAAGCGCAGGTAGCCCGGGGTGCCGAAGGCCTCGCCGGGGACGACCGCGACCTCGGCCTCGTCCAGGATCAGGGTGGCCAGCTCGGCGGAGGTCTGCGGGCGCTTGCCGCGGATCTCCTTGCCCAGCAGGCCCTTGACGGACGGGTAGACGTAGAAGGCGCCCTCGGGCTCGGGGCAGACCACGCCGTCGATCTCGTTGAGCATCCGCACGATGGTGCGGCGGCGGCGGTCGAAGGCGGTGCGCATCTCGTGCACGGCGGAGAGGTCGCCGGAGACGGCGGCGATCGCGGCCCGCTGCGCGACGTTGGAGACGTTCGAGGTGGCGTGCGACTGCAGGTTGGTCGCGGCCTTGACGACGTCCTTGGGGCCGATCAGCCAGCCCACCCGCCAGCCGGTCATCGCGTAGGTCTTGGCCACGCCGTTGACCACGATGGTCTTGTCGGCCAGCTCGGGGAGGAGGGCCGGCAGCGAGGTGAACTCCGCGTCGCCGTAGACGAGGTGCTCGTAGATCTCGTCGGTGAGCACCCAGAGGCCGTGCTCCAGCGCCCAGCGGCCGATCGCCTCGGCCTCGGCCCGGGTGTACACCGCGCCGGTCGGGTTGGACGGCGAGACGAACAGCACCACCTTGGTGTTCTCGGTGCGGGCGGCCTCCAGCTGCTCGACCGAGACCTTGTAGCCGGTGGTCTCGTCGGTCACGACCTCCACCGGCACGCCGCCGGCCAGCTGGATCGACTCCGGGTAGGTGGTCCAGTACGGGGCCGGGACGATGACCTCGTCGCCCGGGTCCAGGATCGCCGCGAACGCCTCGTAGATCGCCTGCTTGCCGCCGTTGGTCACGAGCACCTGGGAGGCGTCCACCCGGTAGCCGGAGTCGCGCAGCGTCTTGGCGGCGATCGCCTCCTTGAGCTCCGGCAGGCCGCCGGCCGGGGTGTAGCGGTGGTTCTTCGGGTCGCGGCAGGCCTCGACGGCCGTCTCGACGATGTAGTCCGGGGTCGGGAAGTCCGGCTCGCCGGCGCCGAAGCCGATCACCGGGCGACCGGCCGCCTTGAGGGCCTTGGCCTTGGCGTCCACGGCGAGGGTGGCGGACTCGGCGATCGCCCCGATCCGGGCGGAGACGCGCCGGTCGGCGGGACGGACGGAACTGTCGGGCTGCGGGGTGGAAGCGCTCATGCCTGCATGGTCGCAGACGACATACGGCGCGGGCATGGCGGTTTCACGATATGTACGGGGCCGTCCACATGGCGGCCCGGAAAGAAGAGGTTCGACCAAACACCCCCCGACCACGTACACTCACTGCTCGACGGACACCGAACGGACCGGAGCCCTCGCCACCTGTACCTACAGCGGCGGGAGATACGGTAGGTTGGTGGTCGCTACTGGAGCCGAAAAGCTCCGTAGGGCAATAGCTCAATTGGTAGAGCACCGGTCTCCAAAACCGGCGGTTGGGGGTTCAAGTCCCTCTTGCCCTGCTGCTTGATCCGTAATCAGCCCGTTCGCTCCAAAGAGCGAGCGGGCTTGATGCGGAGAGGGCACCGAACAGCACCGCTTTAGCCGGCCGCTCGTGCCCCACCCGGGTACGCAGGTGATGCTCGGCAGGACCCGGATTCAGGTGAGGACGAGTGACGGAGACCACGGGCTCCACCGCAACGCCTGAGAGCGGCAACCCCGAGGGGGCCGACGGCGCTGCCGAGACCACGCCCGCCGAGGGCGAGTCGCGCCGCAAGCGCTCTGGCGAGAAGAAGTCCGGCAAGCGCGGCAAGAAGGGCCCCTTCGCCCGCCTCGCGCTGTTCTACCGCCAGATCATCGCCGAGCTGCGCAAGGTCGTCTGGCCCACCCGCAGCCAGCTCGTCAACTACACCACCGTCGTGGTCGTGTTCGTGGTGGTCGTGATGGCCTTCGTCTCCGGGCTCGACTACGGATTCTCCAAGCTGGCGCTCTGGATCTTCGGCTGACAGGGCCGCCGCACCTTTGAAACAGCTTCCCGACCCGGGCCGGTCCTCGGCCCGGGTCGAGCTGTCTGCGTCGGAGGTACGGGGCCGCTACCGTTGACTCGGTACTGTTGAAGTCTCCGAGGCGAACTTCCGGCGCCCGCGAGAGCGGAGCGGCGCCGGGACCGCCACGGAGCGCGCCACCTTCACCATCTCCAGGAAAGAAGCAGCCACCGTGTCTGAGTCCCCCCTGTACGACGCCGACGAGACCGTCCGCGAGGCGGATGTCGCCGCCGAGCCGGACGCGGCCGAGCTGGCTGACGACCTGGCCGGCGACGTCGAGGACGCCGAGCAGATCGTGGACGCCGCGGACAGCGACGAGGACGAGGTCGAGGCCCACGACGAGGCCGAGGCCGGTGTGCCGGCCGAGGAGGCCGCGCTGCACGAGGAGTCCGACGAGGAGTCCGACGAGGAGACCGAGGCCGCCGCCGAGGACGAGGACGCCGCCGAGACCGAGGATGAGACCGAGGCCGAGGCCGAGGAGGCCGTCGAGGTCGACCCGGTCGCCAAGTTCCGCGAGGACCTGCGGTTCATGCCGGGCGAGTGGTACGTGATCCACACCTACGCCGGCTACGAGAACCGGGTGAAGCAGAACCTGGAGCAGCGCGCCGTCTCGCTCAACGTCGAGGAGTACATCTTCCAGGCCGAGGTGCCGCAGGAAGAGGTCGTCCAGATCAAGAACGGCGACCGCAAGACGATCCGCCAGAACAAGCTCCCCGGCTACGTCCTGGTGCGCATGGACCTCACCCCGGAGTCCTGGGGCGTCGTCCGCAACACCCCCGGCGTCACCGGCTTCGTCGGCAACGCCTACGACCCGTACCCGCTGACGCTGGACGAGGTCGTCAAGATGCTCGCCCCGGACGTCGAGCGCCAGGCGGCCAAGGAGGCCGGCAAGCCCTCCCCGGTCAAGCCCAGCGAGATCCAGGTGCTCGACTTCGAGGTCGGCGACTCGGTCACCGTCACCGACGGTCCGTTCGCCACCCTGCAGGCGACCATCAACGAGATCAACCCCGACTCGAAGAAGGTCAAGGGCCTGGTGGAGATCTTCGGCCGGGAGACCCCGGTCGAGCTCTCCTTCGACCAGATCCAGAAGAACTAGTCCCACGGTCTTCGGATCCGGGGCAGGGCCGAGGGCCCTGCCCCGGATCCGTTTTGGTCCAGCGGCGCAGACGCGTTAGCCTGGTCCGATGTGTGTGCTGGCGACTGGGTGTCGCCCCGGTTCCGCACGCACCAGCAATCACCTCTCGGAAGGACCCGGAGAGACATGCCTCCCAAGAAGAAGAAGGTCACGGGGCTCATCAAGCTCCAGATCAACGCCGGTGCGGCCAACCCGGCGCCGCCGGTCGGCCCCGCGCTGGGCCAGCACGGCGTCAACATCATGGAGTTCTGCAAGGCCTACAACGCTGCGACCGAGTCGCAGCGCGGCATGATCGTGCCGGTGGAGATCACGGTCTACGACGACCGCTCCTTCACCTTCATCACGAAGACGCCGCCGGCCGCGCGCCTCATCCTGAAGGCTGCGGGTGTCGACAAGGGCTCCGCCGAGCCGCACAAGACCAAGGTCGCCAAGCTCACGGCCGCCCAGGTCCGCGAGATCGCCACGGTCAAGCTCCCCGACCTGAACGCCAACGACCTGGACGCCGCGTCCAAGATCATCGCCGGCACCGCCCGGTCGATGGGCATCACGGTCGAGGGCTGATCACCCTTCTCGTCCATGTGGTAGGGCCTGCGCGGCCCGTGCATACCACGACTCCAATCCCCATTCAGGAGCAGCAGTGAAGCGCAGCAAGGCTCTGAAGGCCGCGGACGCTCAGGTCGACCGCGAGCGCCTCTACGCCCCCCTTGAGGCCATCCGCCTCGCCAAGGCGACCAGCACCACCAAGTTCGACGGCACCGTCGAGGTCGCCATGCGTCTGGGCGTCGACCCGCGCAAGGCCGACCAGATGGTCCGCAGCACCGTGATCCTCCCGCACGGCACCGGTAAGACCGCTCGGGTCCTGGTCTTCGCGACCGGCGAGCGTGCCGAGGCCGCGCGTGCTGCGGGCGCCGACATCGTCGGTTCCGACGAGCTCATCGACGAGGTCGCCAAGGGCCGCCTCGACTTCGACGCCGTCGTCGCCACCCCGGACCTCATGGGCAAGGTCGGCCGCCTCGGCCGCGTGCTCGGTCCCCGTGGCCTGATGCCGAACCCGAAGACCGGCACCGTGACCCCGGACGTGGCCAAGGCCGTGAACGAGATCAAGGGCGGCAAGATCGAGTTCCGCGTCGACAAGCACTCGAACCTGCACTTCATCATCGGTAAGGTCTCCTTCACCGACGAGCAGCTGGTCGAGAACTACGCCGCCGCGCTGGACGAGGTGCTCCGCGCCAAGCCGTCCGCCGCCAAGGGCCGCTACATCAAGAAGACCGCGGTCTCCACCACGATCGGCCCCGGCATCCTCGTGGACCCGAACCGCACCCGGAACCTCCTCGTCGAGGAGGACCCGGCCGCGCTCTGATCGCAGCCGCAGTCCGTACGGCGGGCCCGCACCCCCTTCGCCGGGGGGTGCGGGCCCGCCGTCGTTTCCCGATCGAGACCCCCGCAGGGGGGAACCGCCGCGCAGGCCGTCGTACGCTCGCCCGGACCGATCACGCGCCCCGACCGGGGCCGCCCCCGTCCGACCGCCGGAGTGTGCCGTGCCGTCCGCCCCTCGCCCCGCCGCCAAGGGGGCGGCCCTCCTCCTCCTCCTCGCCGCCGGACTCACCGCGTGCAGCGTGCTGGCCGTCTCGGGGGAGCGCACCCCGGACAGCGGCCGGCCCACCGTCCGGCCGCCGCGGGAGGTGCTGCTGTCCGCCGCCCAGCGGCTGGACGACGTCGGCGGTGCGCAGGTCCAGGTGGTCGAGGAGGGGCCGGCCGGGCGGCGGAGCGCGACCGGCACGGTCTCCTGGGGCGCGCACGACACGGCCGAGCTGACCGTCACCGACGAGCTGGGCACCGGCTTGCTGCGCGGCCGGGACGGCGTCCTGGACCTGGGCTACCCGGGAGCGGCGCCGAAGCGGGCCGAGCGGGCCCAGGCGGAGTCGCTGGACCCGCGCGCGCCCGCCGCCGGACCGGTCGGCTGGGCCGGCGGCTGGATGACCGGGCTGGTCTCCAACCCCGGCGGCCAGGCGCACGCGATGGCGCTGGCCGGCAAGCTCACCTCGCTCGGCGGCGAGCAGCTGAACGGCGGGACGGTGGCCCACTACCGGGGCACCGCGCCGGTGGAGGACTTCTTCGCCGCCGAGCAGGGGCTGAGCCCCGAGCGGCTGGCCGAGGTGCTCGGCTACTACCGGCAGCGGGGGGTCACCGGCATCGGCTACGACTTCTGGGTGGCGCCGGGGGACCGGCTGCTTCGGGTACGGTCCACGGTCCAGGGCGCCGCCGGCGCGGTGGTGACCACGACGGAGGTCGCCGAGGCCGCCGAGCCGGCCGCGGAACCGTCCCCGGCGGTGGAACCGTCCCCGACCGCGGAGGCGTCGCCCGCCGCCGTCCCGGTCGGCTGACGCCGCGCCGCAGGGGGGCGCCGCCGGACGCGCCGGTGCCGGGTGGCAAGGTGGCGGGGTGCGGGCGGCCCGGTGAACGGGGTCGTCCGGCGGGAACCGGTGCGAAGGGGAGGCGGGGATGGCGGTGCGGCAGCGGCTGGCGGCGGTGGTGGCCGTCGCGGTGCTGGCGGGCGGCCTGACCGGGTGCTCGGCGTCCGACGGCCCGGAGCCGAAGCCGACCGCCTCCGGCGCCGCGACGCCGACCCCGAGCAGCGCCTCGCCGACCTGGCCGGCCAAGCCGACCGACCGCTCGCCGCACGGGGTGCTGCTCTCCGCGCAACTGGCCATGCAGACCGCCCGCCGGGCCAAGGTGAGCTACCGGCTGGGGGCCGACGCCGGCTCGGGCCCGCTGTTCTGGCAGCCGAAGACGGCGCTCCAGGTCAAGCGGTCCACCCCGGCCGAGGCCGAGCAGCTGATCGTCGTGGACACCGTCGCCTACCAGGGCGGGGACGCCGCCACCGCGGCCCGGCTGGGCGGCCGGCACTGGGAGCGGTTCGCCGGGGCCCCCGGCCCGGACGGGCACCGGGAGATCCCGTACGCGGGACTGATCGACCTGCTCAACCCGGTGGTGGCACTGGCCGCCGCGACCGCCGACGGGGTCACCGCGCAGTACGTCGGCGAGGAGAAGTTCGAGGACGGCACGGTCGAGCACTACCGGGCCGTCACCGACGCGGCGCGCTACGCGGCGGCCCAGACCCAGCTCGGCCAGGCCCGCCGGGACGGCCTGCAGGCCGCGCTCGCGCCCGGCGGCTCGGCCTCGCTCACCCTGGACCTCTGGCTGAACGACAAGGACCAGCTGGTCCGGCTGCAGCGGACCGGGACGGGCGACAGCGGCCGGGTGGACGACTCGGTGCTCTACACCGACCAGGGCGGGGCGCTCTCGGTGCAGGCGCCGGCCGAGGCGGACACCCTGGACACGGGCACCCGGAGCACCTCGCCGCTGGCCCGCTGAGACCCCGGGCGGGCCCGCCCGGCGGGGGCCGCGCCCGCGCGGGGCTTCGGGCAGGTGGGCGATTTGCCCCTGACGGCGGCGTCCGGCTACTGTGTCGGAAGCCAAAGACCGCTGGTTGTCGCCGTACTCCCGCAAGGGGGTGCGTGACCGAAGGACCTGCGCTTCACGCGCAGGCGGCCCGCGCAGGATTGTTTGGAGCTTGGACTTCCGGGTCCGCGTGCCTCGTGCCCGCGTCCGTCGAGGTCGAACTGAGCCCCGTGCGCCTGCGCACCGGGGCTCATCTGCATTTTCCGCAGGGTTCCTTCCGTCCAGTGGTCCACGGCCGAATGGTCGACTTTCGCGGTCGGCCGGACTTCGACATCACGGAAGGAGGCGTAAGCCTATGGCTAGGCCCGACAAGGCTGCTGCCGTCGCCGAGATCACGGAGCTTTTCCGTGGCTCGAACGCGGCGGTGCTGACCGAGTACCGCGGTCTCACGGTGAAGCAGGTCAAGACCCTGCGTCGCTCGCTGGGTGAGAACGCCCAGTACGCCGTGGTGAAGAACACGCTGACCAAGATCGCGGCCAACGAGGTCGGGATCACTGAGCTCGACGACCTGTTCGCCGGTCCGACGGCTGTCGCCTTCGTCACCGGTGACCCGGTGGAGTCGGCGAAGGCTCTGCGTGACTTCGCCAAGGAGAACCCCGCTCTCGTCATCAAGGGCGGTGTCCTTGACGGTAAGGCGCTGACCGCCGACGAGATCAAGAAGCTCGCGGACCTTGAGTCCCGCGAGGTGCTGCTCGCCAAGCTGGCGGGTGCCCTGAAGGCCAAGCAGTCCCAGGCTGCCGCGCTCTTCCAGGCCCTGCCGTCGAAGCTCGTCCGCACTGTGGACGCGCTGCGCGACAAGGTCGAGCAGGGCGGTGCCGGTACGCCGGCTCCCGCCGCCGAGGACGAGGCCGCCGAGTAGTTCGGCAGGCTCACGCCTCGCTGCGGGCCCGTGCCCGCCCAACCCGTACATCCGGCACCACCTGCCGATTTAGTGGAAGGACGCCATCATGGCGAAGCTGACCCAGGACGAGCTGCTCGCGCAGTTCGAGGAGCTCACCCTCATCGAGCTCGCTGCCTTCGTGAAGGCCTTCGAGGAGAAGTTCGACGTCACCGCTGCCGCTCCGGTCGCCGTCGCCGGCATCGCCGGTCCGACCGCCACCGCTGAGGCCGTCGAGGAGCAGGACGAGTTCGACGTCATCCTTGAGGGTGCCGGCGACAAGAAGATCCAGGTCATCAAGGAGGTGCGCACCCTGACCTCCCTCGGCCTGAAGGAGGCCAAGGACCTCGTTGACACCGCTGGTGCCAAGGTCCTGGAGAAGGTTGCCAAGGACGTTGCCGAGAAGGCCAAGGCCGCCCTTGAGGGTGCCGGCGCCAAGGTCACCGTCAAGTGACTCCCCGCCCCCTCTGAGGGGGCAGGAGGCCGGGCCGATCACCCTTGCGGGTGGTCGGCCCGGCCTTTTCGCGTTCCCGGCCCCGGGTGCGCCCGCAGGCCCGCGGGAGGCCCGGCCGCCGGACCGTACACCGGAGTGGCCGAACGTCCACTCGGCACTGTCGGTGCGGGCGGGTATGGTGATCGCTGTCATCGCCTGTGGCTCCCACCACGGCTTCTGTAACGCCGGGGCTGCCGGGGCCGATGAACGGGTCGAGGTCCGCAGCCGGAGGCGGGCCCTTGACGAACCAGGCGGGGCGCGCGATTCTCAAGGCGCGAGTCCGCCCCGGTTGGTCCGCCGCTGGATGCATAACCAGTGGCTCCGGCGGGAAGTGACTCCACGTGAGTCGTGGGCCCGGCGAGTCCGGGCCGATGCAGTACCCGTCGGGCGTTCGCGTCCGACGGCTACCGGGAGGAGTCTCCGATTCGGTCTCCGAATCAGAGCTGGACAGCAGTGTCGCCATTGGCTACACTGTCCCTTTGCGCTGCCTGTTAGCTGCTCCGTGACTCGTCGCCCGGAGTTTGCGTTGCCCTGAAGGGGTCTGGCATCGCCTCCGCAAAGCGGCTCTGACCTGGGGTTTCACTCCCGGCGGAGGCCAGTGGCGAGGGAGGCGGGACCAAGCCCAAGCAGGCCCGGCTGGTACGCGCGTAGTGAGCTCCGAGCCCTCGGAAGGACCCCCCTCTTGGCCGCGCCGCGCAACGCCTCGAACAATTCCGCCGCATCCACCGCCCCGCTCCGCGTCTCGTTCGCGAAGATCAAGGAGCCCCTCGAGGTCCCCAACCTCCTCGCCCTGCAGACCGAGAGCTTTGACTGGCTGCTCGGCAATGCGGCCTGGAAGTCCCGGGTCGAGGCGGCGTTGGAGAGTGGTCAGGACGTCCCCACGAAGTCCGGTCTGGAGGAGATCTTCGAGGAGATCTCGCCGATCGAGGACTTCAGCGGGTCGATGTCGCTGACCTTCCGCGACCACCGTTTCGAGCCGCCGAAGAACTCGATTGACGAGTGCAAGGACCGCGACTTCACGTTCGCGGCCCCGCTCTTCGTCACGGCCGAGTTCACCAACAACGAGACCGGTGAGATCAAGTCTCAGACGGTCTTCATGGGCGATTTCCCGCTCATGACCCACAAGGGCACGTTCGTGATCAACGGCACCGAGCGTGTCGTCGTCTCGCAGCTCGTCCGCTCCCCGGGTGTGTACTTCGACTCCACCCTGGACAAGGTGTCCGACAAGGACATCTACTCCTGCAAGGTCATCCCCTCGCGTGGTGCCTGGCTGGAGATGGAGATCGACAAGCGCGACATGGTCGGCGTCCGCATCGACCGCAAGCGCAAGCAGTCCGTCACCGTTCTGCTCAAGGCGCTCGGCTGGACCAACGAGATGATTCTCGAAGAGTTCGGCGAGTACGAGTCGATGCGCGCCACCCTGGAGAAGGACCACACCCAGGGCCAGGACGACGCGCTGCTGGACATCTACCGCAAGCTGCGCCCGGGCGAGCCGCCGACGCGCGAGGCCGCGCAGACGCTGCTGGAGAACCTGTACTTCAACCCGAAGCGCTACGACCTCGCCAAGGTCGGCCGCTACAAGGTGAACCGCAAGCTCGGCAACGCCGAGTCGCTGGACTCCGGCGTGCTGACCGAGCCCGACATCATCGGTGCGATCAAGTACCTGGTGAAGCTGCACGCCGGCGAGGTCGAGTGGAGTGACGAGACCGGCCGCGACATCGTGGTCGAGGTCGACGACATCGACCACTTCGGCAACCGCCGCCTGCGCAACGTGGGCGAGCTCATCCAGAACCAGGTCCGTACGGGTCTCGCCCGTATGGAGCGCGTCGTGCGCGAGCGCATGACCACCCAGGACGTCGAGGCGATCACGCCGCAGACCCTGATCAACATCCGGCCGGTCGTCGCCTCCATCAAGGAGTTCTTCGGCACCAGCCAGCTGTCGCAGTTCATGGACCAGACGAACCCGCTGTCGGGCCTGACCCACAAGCGCCGTCTGTCCGCCCTCGGTCCCGGTGGTCTCTCCCGTGAGCGCGCCGGCTTCGAGGTCCGTGACGTGCACCCCTCGCACTACGGCCGCATGTGTCCGATCGAGACCCCCGAAGGCCCGAACATCGGTCTGATCGGGTCGCTGGCCTCGTACGGCCGGGTCAACGCGTTCGGTTTCATCGAGACCCCGTACCGCAAGGTCATCGACGGTGTCGTCACCGAGCAGGTCGACTACCTCACCGCCGACGAGGAGGACCGCTACGTCATCGCGCAGGCCAACGCCCCGCTGACGGCGGAGCTGACCTTCGCGGAGCCGCGTGTCCTGGTCCGCCGCCGCGGCGGCGAGATCGACTACATCCCCGGCACCGAGATCGACTACATGGACGTCTCGCCGCGCCAGATGGTGTCGGTCGCGACCGCCATGATCCCGTTCCTGGAGCACGACGACGCCAACCGCGCGCTCATGGGCTCGAACATGATGCGCCAGGCGGTGCCGCTGCTGAAGAGCGAGGCCCCGCTGGTCGGCACCGGCATGGAGTACCGCTGCGCCGTCGACGCCGCGGACGTCATCACCGCCGAGAAGCCCGGTGTCGTCCAGGAGGTCTCGGCCGACTACGTCACCGTGGCGAACGACGACGGCACGTACACCACGTACCGCGCCGCCAAGTTCACCCGCTCGAACCAGGGCACCGCCTTCAACCAGAAGGTGCTCGTGGACGAGGGCGCCCGGGTCGAGGCCAACCAGGTGCTGGCCGACGGCCCGTGCACCGACGAGGGCGAGATGGCCCTCGGCAAGAACCTGCTCGTGGCGTTCATGTCGTGGGAGGGTCACAACTACGAGGACGCGATCATCCTGTCGCAGCGCCTCGTGCAGGACGACGTCCTCTCCTCGATCCACATCGAGGAGCACGAGGTCGACGCCCGTGACACCAAGCTCGGCCCCGAGGAGATCACCCGGGACATCCCGAACGTCTCCGAGGAGGTCCTCGCCGACCTCGACGAGCGCGGCATCATCCGCATCGGCGCCGACGTCGTCACCGGCGACATCCTGGTCGGCAAGGTCACCCCGAAGGGCGAGACCGAGCTGACCCCGGAGGAGCGCCTGCTCCGCGCGATCTTCGGTGAGAAGGCCCGCGAGGTCCGCGACACCTCGCTGAAGGTGCCGCACGGTGAGTCCGGCAAGGTCATCGGCGTCCGCGTCTTCGACCGCGAAGAGGGCGACGAGCTGCCCCCGGGCGTCAACCAGCTGGTCCGCGTCTACGTGGCCCAGAAGCGCAAGATCACCAACGGTGACAAGCTCGCCGGCCGTCACGGCAACAAGGGCGTCATCTCCAAGATCCTGCCGGTCGAGGACATGCCGTTCCTGGAGGACGGCACCCCGGTCGACATCATCCTGAACCCGCTGGGCGTCCCGTCCCGAATGAACCCGGGACAGGTCCTGGAGATCCACCTCGGGTGGCTCGCCAAGCAGGGCTGGGACGTCTCCGGCCTCGCCGACGAGTGGGCCCAGCGCCTCCAGGCGATCGGCGCCGACACCGTCCAGGGCGGCACCAACCTCGCCACCCCGGTCTTCGACGGCGCCCGCGAGGACGAGATCACCGGCCTGCTGGACAACACCACCCTCACCCGTGACGGTGAGCGCCTGGTGAACTCCACCGGCAAGGCCCGGCTGTTCGACGGCCGCTCCGGCGAGCCGTTCCCGATGCCGGTCTCGGTCGGCTACATGTACATCCTCAAGCTGCACCACCTGGTCGACGACAAGCTCCACGCCCGCTCGACCGGCCCGTACTCGATGATCACCCAGCAGCCGCTCGGTGGTAAGGCGCAGTTCGGTGGTCAGCGCTTCGGTGAGATGGAGGTGTGGGCCCTTGAGGCATACGGCGCGGCCTACGCGCTGCAGGAGCTCCTCACCATCAAGTCCGACGACGTCCTCGGCCGCGTGAAGGTCTACGAGGCCATCGTCAAGGGCGAGAACATCCCCGAGCCCGGCATTCCCGAGTCCTTCAAGGTGCTCATCAAGGAAATGCAGTCGCTCTGCCTCAACGTGGAGGTGCTGTCCTCGGACGGCCAGTCCATCGAGATGCGGGACTCCGACGAGGACGTGTTCCGCGCCGCCGAGGAGCTCGGCATCGACCTGTCCCGGCGCGAGCCGAGCAGCGTCGAAGAGGTCTGACGGAGGCCGGGCCGACCCGCTACCGGGTCGGCCCGCCCCCAGGCCCCCCTCAGACCACATGAACGACTCTCGACTTACGAAAGAGGGCTTGACGACCAGTGCTTGACGTCAACTTCTTCGACGAGCTCCGCATCGGCCTGGCCACCGCCGACGACATCCGCCAGTGGTCGCACGGCGAGGTCAAGAAGCCGGAGACCATCAACTACCGCACCCTGAAGCCCGAAAAGGACGGACTCTTCTGCGAGAAGATCTTCGGCCCCACCCGGGACTGGGAGTGCTACTGCGGCAAGTACAAGCGCGTCCGCTTCAAGGGCATCATCTGTGAGCGCTGCGGCGTCGAGGTGACCCGCGCCAAGGTGCGCCGCGAGCGGATGGGCCACATCGAGCTGGCCGCCCCGGTCACCCACATCTGGTACTTCAAGGGCGTGCCGTCCCGCCTCGGCTACCTGCTGGACCTGGCGCCGAAGGACCTCGAAAAGGTCATCTACTTCGCCGCCTACATGATCACCTGGGTCGACGACGAGCGCCGCCAGCGCGACCTGCCGTCCCTGGAGGCGCACGTCTCGGTCGAGCGCCAGCAGATCGAGAACCGTCGCGACTCCGACCTCGAAGCCCGCGCCAAGAAGGCCGAGACCGACCTGGCCGAGCTGGAGGCCGAGGGCGCCAAGGCCGACGTGCGCCGCAAGGTGCGCGAGGGTGCCGAGCGCGAGATGAAGCAGCTGCGCGACCGCGCGCAGCGCGAGCTCGACCGCCTCGACGAGGTGTGGGCCCGCTTCAAGAACCTCAAGGTCCAGGACCTTGAGGGCGACGAGCTGCTCTACCGCGAGCTGCGCGACCGCTTCGGCACCTACTTCTCCGGCTCGATGGGCGCGGCGGCCCTCAAGGACCGCCTGGAGACCTTCGACCTGGCGGAGGAGTCCGAGCGCCTGCGCGAGATCATCCGCACCGGCAAGGGCCAGAAGAAGACCCGTGCGCTCAAGCGCCTCAAGGTCGTCTCCGCGTTCCTGCAGACCACCAACAAGCCCAACGGCATGGTGCTGGACTGCGTCCCGGTCATCCCGCCGGACCTGCGTCCGATGGTGCAGCTGGACGGTGGCCGCTTCGCGACCTCCGACCTGAACGACCTGTACCGCCGCGTCATCAACCGCAACAACCGCCTGAAGCGGCTTCTCGACCTCGGCGCGCCCGAGATCATCGTGAACAACGAGAAGCGCATGCTCCAGGAGGCCGTCGACGCGCTGTTCGACAACGGCCGCCGCGGCCGGCCGGTCACCGGCCCGGGCAACCGCCCGCTGAAGTCCCTCAGCGACATGCTGAAGGGCAAGCAGGGTCGTTTCCGCCAGAACCTGCTCGGCAAGCGAGTCGACTACTCGGCCCGTTCGGTCATCGTCGTCGGCCCGCAGCTCAAGCTGCACCAGTGCGGTCTGCCCAAGGCCATGGCGCTGGAGCTCTTCAAGCCGTTCGTGATGAAGCGCCTGGTGGACCTGAACCACGCGCAGAACATCAAGTCGGCCAAGCGCATGGTCGAGCGCGCCCGCCCGGTCGTGTGGGACGTCCTCGAAGAGGTCATCGCCGAGCACCCGGTGCTGCTGAACCGTGCGCCCACCCTGCACCGCCTCGGCATCCAGGCCTTCGAGCCGCAGCTGGTCGAGGGCAAGGCCATCCAGATCCACCCGCTCGTCTGCACCGCGTTCAACGCGGACTTCGACGGTGACCAGATGGCCGTCCACCTGCCGCTCTCCGCGGAGGCGCAGGCCGAGGCCCGCATCCTGATGCTGTCCTCGAACAACATCCTGAAGCCGGCCGACGGTCGCCCCGTCACCATGCCGACCCAGGACATGGTGCTCGGCCTGTTCTTCCTCACCTCGGACCGCGAGGTCGTGAAGGGCGGCGGCCGCTCCTTCTCCTCCACCGCCGAAGCCGTCATGGCCTTCGACGCCAAGGAGCTGGACGTCCAGGCCGTCATCGACGTCCGCCTGCCGATCGGCACCGTCCCGCCGCGCGGCTGGACCCCGCCGGTCGACGAGGACGGTCAGTCGACCTGGTACGAGGGCGAGTCCTTCCGCCTGCAGACCACCCTGGGCCGCGCGCTCTTCAACGAGCTGCTGCCCGAGGACTACCCGTTCGTCGACTACGAGGTGGGCAAGAAGCAGCTCTCCGCGATCGTCAACGACCTGGCGGAGCGCTACCCCAAGGTCGTCGTCGCGGCGACGCTGGACAACCTGAAGGCGGCCGGCTTCCACTGGGCCACCCGCTCGGGCGTCACCGTCTCGATCTCCGACGTCGTCGTCCCGCCGAGCAAGCCCCAGATCCTTGAGGGCTACGAGGTGAAGGCGGAGAAGGTCCAGCGCCAGTACGAGCGCGGCCTGATCACCAACGACGAGCGCAAGCAGGAGCTCATCGGCATCTGGACCCAGGCGACCAACGAGGTCGCCGAGGCCATGAACGCGAACTTCCCGAAGACGAACCCCATCTTCATGATGGTCGACTCGGGTGCTCGTGGAAACATGATGCAGATGCGCCAGATCGCCGGTATGCGTGGTCTGGTGTCGAACGCCAAGAACGAGACGATCCCCCGTCCCATCAAGGCGTCGTTCCGTGAGGGCCTCACGGTCCTTGAGTACTTCATCTCGACCCACGGTGCCCGTAAGGGTCTCGCCGACACCGCCCTGCGTACCGCCGACTCGGGCTACCTCACCCGTCGTCTGGTCGACGTCTCGCAGGACGTCATCATCCGCGAGGAGGACTGCGGCACCGAGCGCGGCCTCAAGCTGGCGATCGGCACGGTCGAGAACGGCGTCCTGCGCAAGACGGACGACGTCGAGACCAGCGTCTACGCCCGCATGCTCGCCGAGGACATCACGGTGGACGGCAAGCTCCTCGCCACCGCCAACACCGACCTCGGTGACGTGCTGATCGACGAGCTGATCCGCCACGGCATCAGCGAGGTCAAGACCCGCTCGATCCTGACCTGTGAGTCGGCCGTCGGCACCTGTGCCTTCTGCTACGGCCGCTCGCTGGCCACCGGCAAGCTGGTCGACATCGGTGAGGCGGTCGGCATCATCGCCGCCCAGTCCATCGGTGAGCCCGGTACCCAGCTGACCATGCGTACCTTCCACACCGGTGGTGTGGCCGGTGACGACATCACCCAGGGTCTGCCGCGTGTCGTCGAGCTCTTCGAGGCCCGTACCCCCAAGGGTGTGGCCCCGATCTCGGAGGCGCAGGGCCGGGTCCGCATCGAGGACACCGAGAAGACCCGCAAGCTGGTCGTCACGCCGGACGACGGCACCGACGAGATCGCCTACCCGGTCTCGAAGCGTGTGAAGCTGCTCGTCAGCGAGGGCGAGGCGGTCGAGGTCGGCCAGAAGCTGACCATGGGTGCGACCAACCCGCACGACGTCCTGCGCATCATGGGCCAGCGCGCCGTCCAGATCCACCTGGTCGCCGAGGTCCAGAAGGTCTACAACTCGCAGGGTGTGTCGATCCACGACAAGCACATCGAGATCATCATCCGGCAGATGCTCCGCCGCGTGACGATCATCGAGTCGGGCGACGCCGAGCTGCTCCCGGGCGAGCTCGTCGAGCGCGGCCGCTTCGAGCAGGAGAACCGTCGCGTGGTCTCCGAGGGCGGTCACCCCGCCTCCGGCCGTCCGCAGCTGATGGGTATCACCAAGGCCTCGCTGGCCACCGAGTCCTGGCTGTCGGCCGCCTCCTTCCAGGAGACGACCCGGGTCCTCACCGACGCGGCGATCCACGCCAAGTCGGACCCGCTGCTGGGCCTCAAGGAGAACGTCATCCTCGGTAAGCTCATCCCGGCCGGTACGGGTCTGCCCCGCTACCGCAACATCCGGGTCGAGCCGACCGAGGAGGCCAAGGCCGCGATGTACTCGGCCGTCGGCTACGACGACTACGACCTGTCGCCCTTCGGCGCCGGCTCCGGCCAGGCCGTCCCCCTGGACGACTACGACTACGGCCCGTACACCGGCTGAGTCAGGCTCGTACCGCAGGGCGGTCACCCCTCAGGGGGTGGCCGCCCTGCGGCGTTTCCGGGGGCCGGCGGGGGAATTCCGGGGCCGGTGGGAAACCGGTTAGGTTTCCCGGGCGAAGTCGCGTAGGCTCGTGTTTACCGACGCGGGGTGGAGCAGCTCGGTAGCTCGCTGGGCTCATAACCCAGAGGTCGCAGGTTCAAATCCTGTCCCCGCTACAAAGCGAAGGGCCCGGAGGCATCAAGCCTCCGGGCCCTTCGGTGTTTCCCCCTCTCCGGGGGCCGGTGGGAAGCCGATTAGGGTTCCTGGACGAAGTCGCGTAGGCTCGTGTTTACCGACGCGGGGTGGAGCAGCTCGGTAGCTCGCTGGGCTCATAACCCAGAGGTCGCAGGTTCAAATCCTGTCCCCGCTACGAAACGAAGGGCCCGGAGGCATCAAGCCTCCGGGCCCTTCGGTGTTTCCGCGTCCGGGCGGTCTCCCTCCCGCGGGGGAGGGCGGGAAACCGGTCGGGCGGGGGAGGCGGCGGCGCGGGGCCGCGGGGGAGGCTCGGGGCGTCCGAGAACGGACGGGGACGCGAGGGAGCCGGAGATGGGTGTGAAGCGGGCGCTGGGGGCCGTGGCGATCACGGGGGCGGTGCTGCTGGGGTCGGCGGGGTGCTACCAGGACGACGGCAGCGAGGAGCGGACGGTCTCCTACGGGGTCGCCGAGCCGGTGCGGGCGCTGGTGATCGAGGGGCGGACCGGGGGGATCGAGGTCCGTGCGGGGGACGCGGTGCGGGTGGTCGAGCGGCAGAGCTACCGGGGGGACGCGCCGGACACCCGGCACGAGGTGCGGGACGGCACGCTCAGGCTCGCGTACGACTGCTCGGACTGCGGGGTGGGCTACCAGGTGACCGTGCCGGCGGGGACGGTGGTGCGGCTGAGCAGCGAGACCGGTGGGATCCGGCTGCACGGGCTGGCCGGCGAGGTGCAGGCCGAGGTCGGCACCGGCGGCGTGGAGGGGACCGCGCTGACCTCCCCGGTGGTGCGGGTGAGCGCCGACACCGGCGGCATCGAGGTGGCGTTCGCGGCCAGCCCGACCAGGGTGGAGGCCCGGGCGGTCACCGGCGGGGTCCGGGTGCGGGTGCCGGACGGGGAGCCGTACGCGGTGGACGCCGTGGCGGGGGCGGGCGACGTCGAGGTGGGGGTGCCCCGGCAGGCGGGTGCGGCGCGCACCATCACGGCGCGGACCGACACCGGGGGTGTGGCGGTCACCGGTGTCTGACCGCGCGGTGGGGGATCCCGGCCGGGGCGTGCCCACGGTGCTGCCGGTCGGGCATGATCTTCTCCGCGGGGGAGTCCTCCCCGCGTACGGGGGAGGAGCCGGGGTGGGTCGGGCGGTGCGCCGGTGGGCGGGGCTGGGCGGGGTCAACCCGTACGCGGTGGACGGCCTGCTGGCGGCGGGGTCGGCCGCGGTCTCGCTCTGGTCGGTCCACCACGACGACACGGCCTGGTCCTGGTGGGTCTACGCGCTGGCCCTCGGGACGGCACTGCCGCTGCCGTGGCGGCGGCGGGCGCCGGTCACGGTCATGGCGCTCAGCGGCGGGGTGTCGGCGGCGCTGTCGGTGGTCGCGCACCCGGTGATGCCGCAGCTGCCGCTGTACGCGGTGATCACCCTCTACACGGTGGCCGACCGGGCCGGGGAGCGGCAGCGCTGGGGCGTGCTGGCGGTGGTGGTGGCGGCCAACGTGGTGGGGACGCGGTCGCCGAACGGCATGCTGTTCTCGCTGCTGACCACGGTCGGCGCGTTCGTGTTCGGCTCGCTGGTGCGGGAGCTGCGGCGGCTGGCGCAGGTGGAGTCGGAGCGGGCCCGGGAGGCCGGCCGGCGGGCGGCCAGTGACGCGGCGCGGGCGGTGGCCGAGGAACGGGCCAGGATCGCCCGGGAGATGCACGACATCCTGGCGCACGCCGTCTCGCTGATGGTGATCCAGGCGGAGGCGGGGCCGCTGGTGGTGCGTTCCGACCCGGACCGGGCGATCAGGGCCTTCGACACCATCTCCGACTCCGGGCGCGACGCCATGGTGCAGCTGCGGCGGGTGCTCGGCGTGCTGAAGGAGGAGGGGGCGGTGCCGGAGCTGGCGCCGCAGCCGCGGCTGGCCGAACTGCCCGCACTGGCCGAGCGGGTGCGCGGGGCCGGGCTCACGGTCGACCTCGAACTCGACGGGGTCGACGGGCAGCTGCCGGCGGACGTCGAGGCGGCCGGGTACCGGATCGTGCAGGAGGCGCTGACCAACACGGTCAAGCACGCGGGTGCCTCGCGGATCCTGGTGCGGGTGGTCCGGGAGGGGGAGGAGCTGGCGGTGGTGGTCTCGGACGACGGGCGCGGGGTGCCGGTGCCGGGTGGGCGGGGCGGCCGAGGCGGACAGGCCGGGCCGGGTGGCCGGGGTGACCGGTCCGGGCGGGTCGGGGACGGCTGGTCCGGGGGGCGCGGGCTGGTCGGCATCCGGGAGCGGGCGGCGGCCTGCGGCGGCCGTGCCGAGGCCGGTCCCGGGCCGGAGGGCAGGGGTTTCCTGGTGAGCGCCCGGCTGCCGCTGGGGGCGTCCGGCCTGGTGGGCGCAGCGGGTGGAGAGGGCGGAGTGGGCGGATGAAGCCGATCCGGGTGGTCGTCGCGGACGACCAGGAGCTGGTGCGGGCCGGGTTCGGGATGATCCTGGACGCGCAGCCGGACATCGAGGTGGTCGCCGAGGCGGCGGACGGTGCCGAGGCGATCGAGGCGGTCCGGGTGCACGCCCCGGACGTGCTGCTGCTGGACGTCCGGATGCCGGTGATGGACGGGCTGGAGGCCGCCCGCCGGGTCTGCGCGGAGTACCCCGGCACCAGGGTGATCATGCTGACCACCTTCGACGCCGACGACTACGTCTTCGACGCGCTGTACGCGGGAGCCAGCGGGTTCCTGCTGAAGGACGTCCGCCGGGACGACCTGGCGCACGGCGTGCGGATGGTGGCCTCCGGGGAGGCGCTGCTGGCGCCCTCGGTGACCCGCCGGCTGATCGGTGAGTTCGCCGCCCGGCGGCCGGGCGGCGTCGAGCGGGCGGTGCGGCCGCCGTCCCGGCTGCTGGAGCAGCTGACGGCGCGCGAGCGGGAGACGCTGAGGCTGCTGGCCCGGGGGCTCTCCAACGCGGAGATCGCCGCCGAACTGGTGGTGAGCGAGCACACGGTGAAGACCCACGTCAGCAATGTGCTGGCCAAGCTGGGACTGCGCGACCGGGTGCACGCGGTGGTGTTCGCGTACGAGGCCGGCGCGGTGGTGGCGGGCGAGGACTGACGGCTCCCCCGTGCGGGGGAGCGGCGGCTTTCGCCGGTACGGGCGATCCGCGACGAGGGGGGCCGCGGACAGGATCCGGGGTGCCGGAGCAACCGGCCCGATCCTCGGGAGAGCACTCATGGACACCTCGAAGCACGGTCGCATCACCCCGTTCGCCGTGGTCGGCGGACCCGCCCTGATGGCGCTGTACGGCGGCATCCGGCTGCTGGAGGGATCGCGCGACCCCGGAGTCGGCTGGCTGGTCGGCCACAGCCTGATGCTGGCGGGGCTGGTGCTGTTCGTGCCGGTGCTGGTCGCACTGGAACGCCGGCCGGCGCCGAACCGCACGGCCGCCGGCCGGGTCGCGGCGCGGACCGCCCTGGGGGTGGCGCTGACCGGGCTGGCCGCATCGGTGGTGCAGATCGGCATCGACCTGTACGTGGGGGCCGTCGCCGTCGACAAGGCCGACCAGCACCGGCTGTTCGACGGCATCCAGAGCCACCCCGGGGTGGTGCCGGCGGTGTACTCGGTGGGCCCGCTGCTGTTCTACGTCGGCCTGCTGGCGCTGCTGGTGGCGGGTGCGGTGGGGCGGGCGCGCTCGCTGTGCTGGTGGAGCCCGGTGCTGATGCTGACCGGGACGGTGCTGACGGCGGTGGACCTGGCGCTGATCCCGGTCGCCGCCGTCTGCTACCTGGTGGCGCTGGCGCCGCTGGTGGGCGTCGGCGGCGTCGGCCGGCCGGTCGCGGCCTGAGCCGGGCAGCGCGAACCGGGCGGCCCGAGCTGGGCGGTCCGAGCTGGGCGGGGTGAGCGGGGCGGGGCGGGGTGGTGTCCGGCCCGCGGCCGGGGCGGCGGCGCGGATTTCGGTGGCGGGCCGGCGGGCCGCCCCCGTACCGTCCGGGGCATGAACGCCAAGCGCCCGATGATCGCCGTCCTCACCGGCGCCGGGATCTCGACCGACTCCGGCATCCCCGACTACCGCGGCCCGAACGGCCTCTGGCAGCGCGACCCGGAGGCCCAGCGACTGGTCACCGTCGGCCCGTACCTGGCCGACCCGGACGTCCGCCGCCGGGCCTGGACGATGCGCGCGGAGGCCGGCGCGCTCGCCGCCGAGCCGAACGCCGGGCACCGGGCACTGGTCGACCTCGAACGGTCCGGGCTGCCCGTCCGGGTGCTCACCCAGAACGTCGACGGGCTGCACCAGCGGGCCGGCCAGACCGCCCGCAAGGTGCTCGAACTGCACGGCACGGCACGGGAGGTGCAGTGCGTCCGGTGCAAGGCGGTGGGCCCGATGGCGGAGGCACTGGAGCGGGTGGCGGCGGGCGAGCCGGACCCGGACTGCCGGGCCTGCGGCGGGGTGCTGCGGCCGCGCACCGTGATGTTCGGCGAGGAGCTGGACCCGCAGGTGCTCCAGCAGGCCGACGCCGTCTCCAAGGCCTGCGAGCTGTTCATCGCGGTCGGTACCAGTCTGCAGGTCTTCCCGGCCGCGGCGCTGCCGTTCAACGCGGTGCGGACCGGGGCCCGGCTGATCGTGGTGAACGGTGAGCCGACGCCGTTCGACGAGGCCGCGGACGAGGTGATCCGCGAGCCGATCTCCGCCGCGCTGCCGGCCCTGGTCGGCCGGCTGGTGGCCCGGTACCTCTGACGCGGCCGGGGATCCGGGGGCTCCCGAGGGGCCCGGACGCGTCGGTGACGAACAGGTATCCACTGCACGAACCGCCCGGTCCCGGTGGCGGGTTCTGCGCTACGCTGCCGAACGGAGCGGCGTGGCCGGATCCGGCCACCGGGGGGAGGTCGCGCGGGCGGCTCCGCCCGTGCGCCGCACCGGCCACGGGCGTTCACCCCCCGCGGCGGCGCGCACCGAAGGAGCCCTCATGACGTCAGGCCCACTGCTGGACCGCCGCGCGATCGGGGGTGAGCTGCGGGCGCTGGCGGCCCGCCCCGGACTGGCGAGCCGTCAGGAGGAGCTCAAGGAGCTCGGGTTGGCGGTCTCCGGTACCGGCGACCTCGACCGGTGGGCCGACCTCGACCTGGTGCACAGCTTCGTCCGGCCGGAGAGCGTCCGGGCGGCGGTGCGGCCGAAGGCCGAGCCGAGGTTCTGGTCGTGGCTCGAAGTCGCCCTCGGCGGGCTGGTGTTCGTCCCGCTGCTGGTCACCTGGGCCGGGCTGATGCAGGCGACCAGCGCCTACCAGGCCCTGATCGGCGCGGACGCCGCGCAGGCCGCCCGGCCGTTCCTGCAGCTCTGGCAGACCGGCTTCGAGGGACGGCTGGCGGGCTGGGCCACCTTCGGTGACATCGCCCTGTCCGCCACGCTGTTCATTGCGCTGCTGCTGGTCTTCTCCGTCGCGCACGGCGTGCGCAGGGCCGGGGCCGATCGGCGCGAGTCCGGTGCGGCGCAGGAGGCGGAGGACCTGCTGGCCGAGCTGGCCCCGGTGCTCACCCGGGCGCAGCTGGTGCTGAACGAGCGTCGCCGTTCCTCGCCGCAGCGGTTCGTGGCCGAGCTCACCGGCGCGGCGGAGACCCTGGAGCGGCTCGGCCGGCAGGCCGCCGACACCCAGCGGGACCTCAGCGGGGCCGCACTGGTGGTCGAGCGCTCGGTGGCCGGGGCCGAGGAGCGGCTGGCCGAGGTGGGCGCGGCGGTCGACCCGCTGCGGAGGGCCGTCGACGGGGTCGAGAAGGCGGTCGAGGGCGTCGGGGCGGCCGTGCGGGACAGCGGGGAGAAGCTCGCCGGGACCGTCCGGGACGGCTCCGCGGCCACCGAGGACCTGGTCCGGCGCGGCGGGCGGCAGGCTTCCGAGGCGGCCGACGCCGTCCGGCAGGCCACCGACCGGGTCGGCGCCGAACTGTCCGGCGCGGGCGAGCGGGTGGAGGACGCGGTGCGGGACCTCGCGGTCGCCCAGCGCGGCTTCACCACCGGTGCGGAGACCGTCGCCGACGTCGGCGGACGGCTGCTGGAGCAGCTCGACGGGCTGGCCCGCGAGGTCGCGGCGATGGCCGACCGGGTCGCGGCGGCGGCGTCGGCGGCCACCGTGGCCGCGGCGCGCCTGGACGCCCGCGAGGCCCGCGACATTCGTGACGCCCCGGCCGGCCGGTCGCCCGGGGCCCTGCTGGTCAAGTCGGTGCCGGACGACGGTCCCGGGGCGGGCGGCGCCCGCTCGCGCCCCGCGGACACCCCGGACCCGGCGGCCGTGGACGAGCAGACCCTGCTGGAGCTGGACGAGGTGCCGGTGCGGCAGGCGGGCCGATGAGGGACCGCTTCCGGGCCGGACGGCCGCGCGTGCGCGGCGCGCACCTGGCGGGCTGGCTCTTCGCCGACCTGCTGCTGGTGCTGGCCCTGGTCGCGATGGGCGACCAGGGCGATCCGGTGGCGGCCGCGCGCGCCACCGCCACGCCCACCCCCACGGCCGGTGCGAGCGCCACCGCCACGGCCTCCGCCACGCCGCCGCCGGCGCCCACCCCCACCGGCCCGCGCGGGGTGGAGCACGACGCGGTCACCGTCGACGTCACCGGGGACCCCTCCGACACCGCGGGCCTGGCGGCGCAGATCCGCGCGGGCACCGAACGGTACGCGGGGCGGCAGGCCGCGGTGGTGCTCACCTTCGGCAGCAACCGCGACCCGGGGGTCGGCCAGGCGTACGCCCACACCGTCAACGGGCTGCTCGCGCAGGCCCGTCCGGAGATGTTCCAGGGCACCACCACCCGGGACTTCATCTCGCTGACGGACAACCCCCGGCACGCCTCGCTGGAGATCTACTTCTACACCGGCTGATCCGGACGGCCCGGCCCGGACGGCCCGGCCCGGACGGCCCGGCCCGGAAGGCCCGGCCCGGACGGCCCGGTCCGGGCCCCGAACCGCACGTCCAACCCTCTCTGACCCGTGAGTCAAAGGAGAAGTGCAGTGCAGATCCTCCCGTTCTACGCCGTGTGCGACGAGTCGGGGTCGATGAGCGCCGACATCGACACCCTCAACAAGGCCCTGTTCAACCTCCACCAGGAGATCAGCACCAACCCGACCATCGCCGACAAGACCCGGTTCGGGCTGATCGGCTTCTCCACCGACGCCAACGAGCTGCAGCCGCTGGTCGACCTGAGCGACCTGGACGAGCTGCCGGCCCTGGAGGCGTCCGGCCTGACCTCCTTCGGCAACGCGTTCAGCCTCCTGCAGCAGGCGATCGAGCGGGACGTGCAGCAGCTGAAGGCGGACGGGCACGACGTCTACCGCCCGGTGGTCTTCTTCCTCTCCGACGGCGTGCCGACCGACTCCGACTGGGAGCAGCCGTACCAGGAGCTGCTCTCCGCCGCGTTCCGGCCGCACATCATCGCCTTCGGCATCGGCCAGGCGGACCGCACGGTGATCGCGCAGGTCGCCACGTTCAAGGCGTTCATGCAGGAGGAGGGGACGGCGGACCCGGCGGTCGCGCTGCGGGAGTTCGCCGCCAGCCTGACCCGGTCGATCGTCCGCTCGGTGAGCGGGGCGACCGCCGCCGGGCAGGGCATGAGCCTCCAGGTGGACGACCACGTGCCCGGGTTCACCGCCGTCTCGCTCGACAAGCTCTGAGCGGGGCCGTCCGGTGAACCCGTACGACAACCCGCCCCCGGCCGGCCCGGGACCGGAGCCCGCGCCGGAGCGGCGGCTCGACCCGATCGACCTCGCCGCGTCCGTCTACGAGTGCGGCTGGGAGTCCGTCCCGGCCCTCGCTGCGCTGGGCGGGCCCGCCCCGGCACCGGCCAGGTCCGTGCCGTCCACCCCGGTGCCGTTCCCGCCGGACCCCGTCGTCGCAGGGCCCGTCCTCGCCGGGCCGGACCCCGCCGCTCCCCGGCCCGCCGCGGCGGGGCACCCCGGCCCGGAGCGGGCCGGGGGCGGGTCCGGCGTGCTGCCGGCGCCGGGCGAGGAGCCGGGCGCGCTGCACCACGTCGGCCGCAAGCCCCCGGCCTACACCCCCGAGCCGACCGACATCCCCGCGGTCGAGAACGACCGCTACAGCGCGCTGCTGCCCGACACGGTGGTGGACGGCGGGACCTTCGGTCCGGTCACGGTCCGCGCCGCCTCCGTCCGCGGCGACTCGCACCGCTACCGGGCCGAGTGCCGCCAGGACGCCGTCCTGGTGTTCAGGGCCGGTGACCTGCTGCTGCTCGCGGTGGCCGACGGCGTCGGCTCCCAGCCGCACTCCCAGCGCGGGTCCAACGGGATCGTCCGGATGCTGGCCAGGCAGGTCGCCGACCGGGCGGACACCCTGCTGGCCTGCCTGCGGGCCGGCGCGGAGGTCGACTTCGCCAGCCTGACGGCCCAGCTGGTCTCGGCGGCGGCCGTCGAGCTCAGCCGCGAGGCGGAGAAGGAAGGACTGTCGCCGAAGTCCCACTCGACCACGCTGCGGGCGCTGCTGGTGCCGGCCGACCCGGACAGCACGGTCCGGGGCTTCGTCTCGGTCGGCGACGGCGGCCTGATGCGCCTGCGCGAGGGCGTCTGGCGCAACCTCGACGAGGACGGGGACGACGGCTCGCTGATCAGCACCCGGACCGACTGCCTCCCCGAGGCGTACGACCACGCCCGGGTCCGGCTGATCACCGATGCGGCCCCCGGCGACCTGCTGGTCCTCTGCACCGACGGGCTGGCGCTGCCCCTGCTCAGGGAGCCCGAGCTGCAGGAGTTCCTCGCCGACCGGTGGGGCGGCGCGGACGTCCCCGGCCTGGCCGAGTTCCTCTGGCAGGCGCAGGTGAGGGTGCGCAGCTACGACGACGACCGCACGGTCGTCTGCCTCTGGGAGGCCGCCCGGTGAGCGCCCCGGACATCGCCACGGCGCTGGCCGGCGGGGCGGACGTGGAGCTGGCGCTGCTGGCGGTCGGCGCCGAGGCCGGCCGGGGCGGCCAGGGCCTGGTGCAGCGCCTGGCCGGCTACCCGGGCCTGCTGTTCAAGCGCTACCTCGACCCGGGGAGGGTGCACGGCCCGGCCCTGGCGGAGCTGGTGCGGCTGCGGTTCGCCCTGTCCGGGGAGGAGCGGGAGCGGCTGGACGCACAGGCCGCCTGGCCGCTCTGCCGGGTGGTCGACGGCCCGGGCTGCGTCGGGTTCCTGATGCAGGAGGCGCCGGCGGCGATGACCTGGCAGACGGCGGCCGGAGGGCGCAGGCTCACCGAGGCGCAGTACCTGTTCCGCCCGGAGAAGGTCGCCACCCAGGGCGTGGTCCGGCCGGACCCGGAGCAGCGGCTGGCCCTGGTGCTGGAGCTGGCCGGGCTGGTCGAGCGGCTGCACCGCTGGGGGCTGGTGATCGGCGACCTCTCGCACGCCAACGTGCTCTGGACGGTGGTGCCCGAGCCCGCGGTCCTGCTGCTCGACTGCGACGGCGTCCGCAGGGTCGGGGCGGCGCCGGTCCTGGAGCAGACCGACACGCCCGACTGGGCGGACCCGCTCTCCCCGGGCGGCAGCAGCGCCACGGTGGACAGCGACCGCTACAAGGCGGCGCTGCTGTTCGGCCGGACCCTGGCGCAGGACCCGTACCTGACGCCGGAGCAGCCGTTCGAGCCGCTGCCGGACGTGCTGTCGGAGCGGCAGCTGGCGGCGGTCCGGCGGCTCTGGGAGCAGGCCGGCGGCCCGTACGGGACCAGGCCGGACCTGACCGCCTGGCTGCTGGCGCTCGGCGGCCGGGGCAGCATCCCGCTGGGGATCGGCGGTCCGCCCAGGGCGGCCCGTCCGGTCGACGAGCGGCTGTTCGACGGGCGGGCCCCGCGGGGGAGCATCCCGCTGAACCGTCCGAGCTGAACCGTCCGGGGCGGTTCGTCCGGGGCGGTCGGGGAGCGGCGGTCGGGGAGCGGCCGGGAACTCGCGGTCGGGGGAGTCGGGGGGAGTCGGGGGCTTGAGGGAGCTGAGGGGCTTGTGGGCCGGAGGGGCCGGAGGGGCCGGAGACCGGACGGGCCGCATGCGTACGATGATCCTTCCGGCTTCCCCTCACGGCCTGGAGTGATCGACCGATGACGACGACGGCGAAGTTCGACCCCTGGTCGGCGGAGTTCGTGGCCCACCCGTACGACGCCTACGCCGACCTGCGCGGGCGGGCCCCGGCCACGTACTACGAGCCCACCGGGCAGTGGCTGGTCCCGCGGTACCAGGACGTCAGCGCGCTGCTGCGGGACCGCCGGCTCGGCCGGACCTACACCCACCGGTTCAGCCACGAGGAGTTCGGCCGCCCCGAGCCCGACCCGGCGCACGAGCCGTTCCACACCCTCAACGACAACGGCCTGCTCGACCTGGAGGCACCCGACCACACCCGGATCCGCCGGCTGGTCTCCAAGGCCTTCACCCCGCGCATGGTCGAGGGGCTGCGCCCGACCGTCCGGCGGCTCGCCGGCGAACTGGTGGACGGCCTGCTCGCGGACGGCGGCGGCGACCTGATCGGCGCCGTCGCCGAACCGCTCCCGGTCGCGGTGATCGCCGAGATGCTGGGCGTCCCGGAGGCCGACCGCCACCTGCTGCGCCCGTGGTCCGCCGACATCACCGGCATGTACGAGCTCAACCCGACCGAGGAGGCCGCCCGCCGGGCCGTCACCGCGAGCACCGAGTTCTCCGACTACCTGCGCGCCCTGATCCGCGAGCGCCGCGCCACCCCCGGCGACGACCTGGTCAGCGCGCTGATCCAGGCCCAGGAGGGATCGGACGCGCTCAGCGAGCAGGAGATGATCTCCACCTGCGTGCTGCTGCTCAACGCCGGCCACGAGGCCACCGTCAACACCACCGGCAACGGCTGGTGGGCGCTGTTCCGCAACCCGGGCGAGCTGGCCCGGCTGCGCGCCGACGCCGACGGGCTGCTGCCCACCGCCGTCGAGGAACTGATGCGCTGGGACACCCCGCTGCAGATGTTCGAGCGCTGGGTGCTGGAGGACGTCGAGGTGGGCGGCGTCACCGTCCCCCGCGGCTCGGAGGTCGCCCTGCTGTTCGGCTCGGCCAACCGCGACCCGGAGCGCTTCACCGACCCCGACCGGCTCGACCTCGGCCGCGCCGACAACCCGCACGTCACCTTCGGCGCGGGAATCCACTTCTGTCTCGGCGCCCCGCTTGCCAGACTGGAGCTCACCGAGTCGTACGGCGCGCTGCTGCGCCGGGCGCCGGGCCTGCGGCTGGTCCGCGAGCCCGAGTGGAGCCCGGGCTACGTGATCCGGGGGCTGAAGGAACTGCTGGTCGAGGTCTGACCGGCCGAGGTCCGACCGGTCGGGACACCCCGGTCGGACGAGGGGGAGTGGCGGCATGGGCGGGGGCAAGGCGACGGGCGCACTGCTGGGCCTGGCGATCGGCGACGCGATGGGCAAGCCGACCGAGTTCCAGGACGTCGAGCAGATCGCGTGGGAGTGGCCCGACTGGCGGCGGCTCCCGTTCCCGGCGAACGGGCTGATCACCGACGACACCCAGATGACGCTCGCCCTGGCACGCGGCCTGCGCACCGCCCTGGAACGCGGGCCGCTCGCCCCGCTGCGGCTGGAGCGGCCGGTGCGCGAGGAGTTCGTCGACTGGTGGCGCTCACCGGACAACAACCGGGCCCCCGGCAACACCTGCCTGGCCTCCTGCCACCGGCTCAGCAAGCCCGGCCGCCCCTGGCAGGTGGCGAGCGACATCGGCTCCAAGGGCTGCGGCGCCAACATGCGGGTCGCCCCGCTCGGCCTGGTCCGGGACCTGACCCCGGCCCAGGCCGCCGGCGCCGCCCAGCTCCAGTCCGGGCTCACCCACGGCCACCCCACCGCGCTGGCCGCCAGCGACCTCACCGCCCACGCCGTGCGCAAGCTCGCCGAAGGCCTGCCGCCGGCCGGCCTGCCCGCCGCCCTGCGGGCCTACGCCCTGGCCAACCGCACCCGGTACGACCGGACCTGGCTCGGCGACCTCGCCGAGCGCGCCCAGGACCGCACCCCGGAGGAGTTCATCGCCCGGGGCTGGGACGACTGCCTGGCCGTCCTCGACCGGCTCACCGCCGCGCTGGCCGCGCCCGACGTCGAGGCGGACCCGTGCCTGGCCACCGGCGAGGGCTGGATCGCCGAGGAGGCGCTCGCCACCGGCCTGCTCTGCTTCCTGCTGATGCCGGACGACCCGGTGGCCGCCGTCCGCCGGGGCGCCTACTCCTCCGGCGACTCCGACTCGATCGCCTGCCTGGCCGGCGCCTTCGCCGGTGCGCACCTGGGCGCCGACGCGTGGCCCGCCGAGTGGGTGGAGCGGATCGAGCACCGCGACGAACTGCTGGCGTTCGGCGGGCTCTGGGACTGACGCCCTCCGTGGCGGCCGGGCGGTGCGCGGCCGGGGAACCGCCTCCGCCCCGGCCGCGTCGAACCGGCACCGAGGCGCGGGCACCGGCCCGCGCCGCCGACCGAGGGGACGTGGCCGGCCATGTCCGTCCGTACCCGCCGCCCGGCGGTGCTCCTGCTCTGCTGCACCGCGCTGCTCGCCGGATGCGGCTCCACCGGAGGCGGCCCGGCCGTCGTCCGCGTCGCGGCCCCCGGGTCGCCGCCGACCGTCGACCCCGCACAGGTCACCGCCACCGCCGCCGCGACCGGCGCCTTCGGCCTGGACCTGTTGCACACCCTCACCGCCGACCCCGCCGCGGCCGGCCGCAACCTGGTGCTCTCGCCGTCCGGCCTGGCCACCGCGCTCGCCATGCTGCTGCCCGGCGCCCGCGGCACCAGCGCCGAGGAACTCACCAGGGCCCTGCACACCGAGCTGGCCCCGCAGCAGTACGCGCTCGCCGCCGGGGCCCTCAACCGCCGCACCCCGACCGGCGGGGACGGGGGCGGGTTCGTGCTGAGGCAGGCGGACGACATCTGGGCCCAGCGGGACTTCCCGGTCGACCAGGGCTACCTGGGCGTGCTGGCGGCCGCCTTCGACACCGGCGTGCACACCGCCGACTTCCGCAAGGACCCGGAGGGCGCCCGGAAGGCCGTCAACTCCGCCGTCGAGAAGGCCACCGAGGGCCGGGTCAAGGACCTCTTCGGGAAGGGGCAGATCAACGCGGACACCCGGCTGGCGCTCACCGACGCGCTCTACCTCAAGGCCGACTGGGCCGCTCCGTTCAAGGCCCCGAACACCGCCGACCGGCCGTTCCACCGGCTCGACGGCTCCGTGCCGGCCGTCCCCACCATGGCGGCGAAGGAGTCGCTGCGCTACGCCGAGGGCTCCGGCGGGATCCTCGGCGAGCCCTGGCAGGCCGTCGAACTCCCCTACGCGGGAGGGTCGTTGGCGATGGACCTGGTGGTGCCCGCACAGGGCGGCTTCGAGGCCTTCCGCAAGGGCCTGGACCAGACCCGGCTGGACCTGATCCTCGGCTCGCTCACCGGGCGGAGCGTCGACCTCACCCTGCCGAAGTTCCACTTCGACACCGCCAACGACCTGAAGCCCGCCCTCCGGGCGCTCGGCGTCGACGCCGTCTTCGGCCCCGGCGCAGACCTCTCCGGCATCCCCGGCGCGGGCGCGACCGAGCGGCTCAAGGTCGGCGCCGTGGTGCAGAAGGCCACCGTCCAGGTCGACGAGAAGGGCACCGTCGCCGCGGCCGGCAGCGGCGTCAGCGTCGAGGCGATGGCCGGAGCGGCACCGAAGGACCCGGTGCAGCTGCACATCGACCGGCCGTTCCTCTTCCTGATCCGCGACACCGCCACCGGCCGGCCGCTCTTCCTCGGCCAGGTCACCGACCCGCAGGCGGGGTGAGACCGGGCCCGGCGGACCGCGGCGCCGCGGCTCACCAGGCCGGGTAGCGGTCCCCGAGCGCCGGGTGCCCCGGCTCGCGGCTGCCGAACAGCACCAGCAGGTCGTCCGCCACCCGCAGCAGCGTCTCCCGGCCCTCCACCGCGTCCGTCCAGTCCGCCGACAGCGCCGAGGCGCCGTACGCCGCGCCGACCAGGTTGCCGCAGACCGCCCCCGTGGAATCGCTGTCCCCCGAGTGGTTCACCGACAGCAGCAGCGCCGTCCGGGCCGGCTCCGGCCCGGACGTCCCCGCCAGCAGGCAGTACACCGCGATCGCCAGGCACTCCTCGGCGATCCAGCCCAGCCCCACCCGCTCCACCGCCTCCGCCGACGGCTCGGCCTCCTCGGCCACCCGGACCGCCCGGGCCAGCGCCTGGACCGTCTCCTTGGAGGCCGGCCACTCCCGGGTCTGCTCCACCGTCTCCCCGACCGCCGCCCACGGCTCCACCCCGGCCGCCAGCCGCTCCACCAGCGACGCGAACGCACCCGCCGCCAGGTGGCCGGTCGGATGCCCGTGGGTCAGCTGCGCGCACTGCGCGGCCAGCCCGAACGACTGCTCGGCGCCCAGCCGGGCCAGCCCGAACGGCGCCGACCGCATCACCGTGCCGCACCCCTTCGAGTGCGCGTTGATCGGCCCCGGCTGCCCCAGCGCGGCCGGCGCCTCGAAGACCGGGTGGTACTTCACCCCCGTCAGACAGGCGTCACCCGGCGCCCGCCGCGCGTACAGGAACGGTTCGCGCAGCAGCCAGCCGTCGTACGGACGGGCGAGCGGGACCGGGTCCGGGGCGCCCTGCTGCTGGGTCAGCAGCCACCGCCGGTACGCACCGTGCACCGCCTCCGGCACCGAACCGCCGCCACCCGACCAGCCCCGGACGAAACCGCGGATCAGCCCCTCGGCGGTGAACAGCGTCATCTGGGTGTCGTCGGTGACCTCGGCGACCAGGCCGCCGCCCGGCAGACCGGTCACCCCGGCCGGGCCGTACCGCTCCCGGATCTGGTACAGCCGCAGGAACTCCACCGGCCAGCCCAGCGCGTCCCCGACCGCCCCGCCGATCAGCGCCCCGCGCACCCGGTCCCGGTACCCCGGCTGCTCACCCACCGCCACCGTCGTCCCCCTCGCTCGTCGCCGCGCCGCTCCGGACGGCGCCCCGGCCGGCCGCTGTCCGTTCTACCAGGACCCGTCCGGTCAGCCCCGGATCTCCCCGGCCCGGCCGTGCAGCGCCGCCCGGTCCGCGGCCGCCCGGCCCGCCGCCCAGCCCTCGCCGTCGCTCACCCGGACCCGCTGCGACACCAGCTTCGGGAACATCCGGCCCACCTCCTGGTCGACCGCCGCCGAACGGGCCGCCAGCGCGGGCAGCAGCCGCTCGTCCGGGACCAGCAGCTCCTCGGTGCCGTCCGCGCGGAGGTGCCGGCCGGCCGCCGCGTCGCTGGTCGTCCGCTCGGTCGCCTCCGCCAGCCGCTCCCGGATCCGTGCCGCGTACGAGACCAGGAAGGACTGCCGGAACGCCTTGGTGCGCGAGGCGCCGTCCAGGTGCTGCCGGGAGCCCGCCTTCTGCATCGCGTGGGTCGCCTGCACCAGCAGCGAGGTGTACAGCAGCTCCACGCCGTCGAGGTCCGCGTCGAAGCCGATCAGGGTGCAGAAACCGAACTCCTTCGCCCACACCACCCGGCACCGGTTGGCCGCCGCCACCGAGTCCAGCAGCATCGTCTTCGGGCCCTCGTACGGGTTGTCCACCCCGATCCGCAGCGCCCCCGGGGCGTTGGGGTCCGCATCGTCGACCGCCAGCAGCGCCTCGTCGATGCTGTGCTGCGCCATCAGCTGCTGGGCCTTGGCGGTCAGCGCCTCGGCCTCCTCCGGGTACTCGGTGGACTCGGCCTTCGCCAGCAGCGCCCGGATCCGCGGCAGCATCCGCGGCTCGCCCGTGACCGGACCGGACCGCTCCCGCCGGACCGGCTGCCCGACCTGCCCCGGCGCCGGGCCGACCGGGGCGATCGGCGGCAGCCGGCCCCAGATCCGCAGCAGCTCCAGGAGGGCGGTGGCCAGCGCGAACCGGTCCAGCCGGTGCCGCTGGGCGAAGGCCTCCAGGTACCCCTCGTCGGCCGGCCACCAGACCGCCGTCTCCAGCTCGCGCAGCTGCTCCTGCCAGCGCCGGTCCGGCGCGGCCGCCGGGTGCCGCCGGCTCTCCGCGGCGATCAGGTCCACCGCCAGCGCCAGGTGCGCCGGCCTCAGCTCCCGCCGCACGACGCGGGCCAGGTCGGCGGGCCGCCAGCCGGCCGACCAGCACCGGCCGAGCGAGGTGTCCGCGTACGCCAGCACCGCCCGGCTGACCGCCGGCCACTGCCCGGGGGAGGCCGCCAGCAGCGACGCCCCGGTGTCCAGCGCGAGGTCGAGGCGCTCCTCGGGGGCGGTGACCACGGCCCGCACCGCCTGCTCCAGCAGCGGCCCGGCGCCCCCGTCCGTCGCGGTCCCGCCCGGTTGCCTGCGCTTGCCCACGGTGCTCCCGCTCTCGTCCCTCGTCCGGTGCGGTCCGCACCCCCGCCCATGATGCCGGAGCCGCGCCGCCGACGACGGGCCCGCGGGCGACGGGCCCGCGGGCCCGCCCGGCCCGGCCACCGCCGCCGGTCACGACGCGGCGCCGGCCCTGGAAGGACCCGGGGCCGGCGCCGGAGGGGGCGGGCGTCAGCGCTCGACGGCCTTGGCGAGGATCTCCGGGGCGCGCTCCAGCAGGCGGCCGGCGGCGAGGCGCAGGCCCAGGAACGCGACCAGGGCGCCGTACAGCGGGCCGACCAGGAGGACCGGCCAGGTCGGGGCGTCGGCGACCAGGGCCCAGCCGAGGTAGCCGGCCACCGGGGAGGCGAGCAGCGCGCTGCCGAACATCGAGCCGAAGCTGTTGACCGCCACCAGCCCGCCCTGGCCGGGGGCGGCGTTGCGCATCGGGTTGTTGTCGGCGGGCATGGTGTACGGGGTCAGCACGCTGAGCACGGAGCCGATCGCGATGCCGCTGCCGAGCAGGGCGAACGCCACGCCGAGCGCCGACGGCAGGTGGGCCCAGTCGCCGGTGACGGCGGCCAGCACCGGCGCGAGCACCAGGATGACGGGGACGGCGTACGAGACGACGGCGTACGCCCGGCCGCGCAGTTCGTCCCGGGCGTCGGCCGGCGTGAGCAGGGTCGCGGCGACCATCCAGAACGCGGACCCGTCCATGCCGAACAGGTTGAGCATCTGCAGGCCGAGGAACCCGCCGGCCATCGCCACCAGGTAGACCGTGGACCAGCCCTGGACCACCGACAGCACGCAGACCACCAGCGTCATGCCGATGCTGGTGAAGACCGCGGCCTTGGCCCGGGGCTCCCGCCACGCGTACCGCAGGTGACGCTGCATCACCGCGCCGACCCGGCCCCCGGGCAGGAAGCGCCAGCCGCGCGAGCCCTGGACGTCGCGCACCACCTCCAGGGTGGAGGCGTCGGCGGTGACCATCAGCTGCTGGAGGCTGGCCCGCCACCAGCGCAGCAGCAGCACCAGCAGGGCGGCGGTCGCGGCCAGCTGGAGCAGGGCGAGCCCGTACCGGCCCTCGCCGGCGGTGCGGACCGCGTCGACCGCGCCGACCGGCGGCACCCAGCGCAGCACGGAGGCGAACGGCGCCAGCGGGCTGAGGTCGAGGCCGTGCTCGCCGGCCTTGCCGAAGACGCTCTGCGAGCCGACGTTGGCGAGCTGCACGAGCAGCGCGAAGAGCAGCCCGCCGAAGATGGCGAAGTCCTTGCCGCGCCTGCTGGAGAGCAGCCGGGCGTTGCCGGCCGCCACCGCGCGGGAGAGGACGACCACGCTGAGCACCGCCAGCGGCACGCCGACCACCCCGGCCACCGCCGAGGCGGCGCCGTCGGCGCCGGAGAGTGCGGCACCGGTGAGCAGGATCAGGCTGACCAGCGGACCGGGGCCGATCAGCGAGGCCAGCACCGAGCCGCGCAGCAGCGGCGCGGGCCGCAGCGGCAGCATGGTGAGCCGGGTCGGGTCGGAGCTCTCGTCGCTGGCGAAGAGGAACAGCGGGATCGCGGCCCAGCCGAGGGTGAGCGCCCCGGCGAGGACGACGCCCGCGTCGCCCGACGAGCCGCTGTCGGCGCGGCCGTTGAGCAGCGCGAGGGCGAGGGCGATCCCGGTGGCGAAGAGCACGCCGAGGACGGCTCCGACGACGTACAGGACGGCCCGGCCGCGGTTGCGCCGCAGGCCGTTGCGGAGCAGCCGGAGCTTGAGCGAGACCAGGGTCCGGACCACCGTGCGGTCGTCGGGCACCCCGGCCCGGCCGGACGGCGCGGCCGTCCGCGCGGCGGGGGAGGGGGCGGGGGAGGAGCTCACCGCTCGCCCCCGCCGAGCCAGCCGAGCGCCTGGCCGTCGTCCTCGCGGACGCCGATCAGCTCCAGGAAGGCCTCGTGCAGGCTGCGCCCGCCGCGGACGGCGTCGATCGGGCCGTGGGCGATGACCCGGCCGGCGCTGATCACGGCGACCCAGTCGCAGAGCTGCTCGACCAGCTCCATCACGTGGCTGGAGAAGACGACGGTGGAGCCGGCCGCCGCGTACCGCTTGAGCACGCCGCGGATGGTCTGGGCGGAGACCGGGTCGACGCCCTCGAAGGGCTCGTCGAGGAAGAGCACGTCCGGGTTGTGCAGCAGGGCGGAGGCGAGGCCGATCTTCTTGCGCATGCCGGTGGAGTAGTCGGCGACCAGCTTGTCGGCGTGGCCGGCCAGGTCGAGCACGGCGAGCAGTTCCTCGGCCCGGCGGTCGACCTCGGCGCCGGGCAGGCCGCGCAGCCGCCCGTTGTACTGAAGCAGTTCGCGGCCGCTGAGCCGCTCGAACATCCGCAGGCCCTCGGGGAGGATGCCGATCCGGGACTTGGCCGCGACCGGGTCGGCCCAGACGTCGGCGCCGTGGATCAGGACGGTGCCCTGGTCGGGGCGGAGCAGGCCGGTGGCCATCGACAGGGTCGTGGTCTTCCCGGCGCCGTTCGGGCCGACCAGCCCGATGAACGCCCCGGTCGGCAGCTCCAGGCTGAGCCCGGCCACCGCGGCCTGGCTGCCGAAGTGCTTCCACAGCCCCCGGATGGAGACCGCGGAGGGGACGGGGGAGGCGGGGGCGGGGGACGGCGGCGGCGCTGACGCCTGCATGGCGGCCTTCTCTGCTGGTGGGCGGGCTGGTGGGCGGGCTGGACGGCGGTGATCGTTCCATGATCGACACCGCTCCGTTGACAGCCTGCCACCGGCCGGGCGGGCCTGTCTCCTGTCCGGACGTCCCGGGCGTGTCTGGGCCGAACGGGTGACGGACGGGCGGGGCTCCGCCGGGCCCGGACACGGGTCGAACCGAATAACCGGAAGGTGGCAACTACTCAGGGCCCCCGTTCGTCCTGCACTATGAAGACCAGTGGGCGTGCCGAGGCACGCAGGGGCGCCGGGAGGTGGCGGATGGCCGTTCAGCCGTGGGGCGAACCGGGGTACGGGGCCGGGGGGCGCCAGCCCGGTGTCTCGGCGCAGTCGGCGATGCGCGCCGCCAACTCCGATCGCGAGCGGACCGTCGACGTGCTGAAGGCCGCGTACGTCGAGGGCAGGCTCTCCGCGGAGGAGTACGGCGACCGCTTCGCGGCGGCCAGCACCGCGCAGACCTACGGGCAGCTCGCGCAGCTGGTGGCCGACCTGCCGTCGGGCCCGATGGTGGCGCCGATGCAGGTGGCCGGACCGGTGGTGCCGCAGACGTTCCTGCTCCCGCCGCCGTTCCCGCCGCCGCCGCGCCGCACCAACGCCGTCGCGGTGACCTCGCTGGTGCTCGGCCTGCTGTGCGTCCCGACCGGCGGCATCCTCGGCCTGCCGGCCGTGATCACCGGCCACATCGGCCGGCGGCAGGTGCAGGAGCGGAACGAGGAGGGCGACGGCATGGCCGTCACCGGCCTGGTCTTCGGCTGGCTGTCGATCGCGTTCTGGGTGCTGGTCGTGATGCTCGGGCTGGCCTTCGGCTGACCGCGCCCGACGGGTGGCGCGCCGCCGCCCGGGTGGCGGCGGCCCCCGGGGTGTGGTAGAGCGGCAGGAGGAGGGTCCGACACCGGGCGGCCGCGTGCGGGACACCCCGGCGACATCCGGTCGACGGCCACGACCTGCGACGTTGCATTTGTTTTGACCGAGCCCGATGCGCTAGGTACGCTCTGACCTTGTGCCTGGGGTGTCCCCGGGTCCTTGTGCGTGCATGCACACCGGCCGCCGCGCCGAGCCGGAGCGCTTTCCAGTGCCCCGAGCCTAGAGCGCCGTCGCTGTACATCAGCTCATGGGATTCCGTGTCGGAATAAGCCCAACACACCCGACCGCGTGGGTCGACCACGGGGCTGTGTGTGGAGGGAACACCGCAGGTTAGTTCCACCAAGCCTTGGCACACAGAAAACGGAGAAACGGTGCCTACGATCCAGCAGCTGGTCCGAAAGGGCCGGCAGGACAAGGTCGAGAAGAACAAGACTCCCGCGCTGAAGGGTTCCCCGCAGCGCCGTGGGGTCTGCACGCGTGTGTACACGACCACCCCGAAGAAGCCGAACTCGGCGCTTCGCAAGGTCGCCCGTGTGCGCCTCACCAGCGGGATCGAGGTCACCGCTTACATCCCGGGCGAGGGCCACAACCTGCAGGAGCACTCCATCGTGCTGGTGCGCGGTGGTCGTGTGAAGGACCTTCCTGGTGTCCGCTACAAGATCATCCGCGGTTCGCTTGACACCCAGGGTGTCAAGAACCGCAAGCAGGCTCGCAGCCGCTACGGCGCCAAGAAGGAGAAGTAAGAATGCCTCGTAAGGGCCCCGCCCCGAAGCGCCCGGTCATCATCGACCCGGTCTACGGCTCCCCGGTCGTCACCCAGCTGGTCAACAAGATCCTGCTGCACGGCAAGCGCTCCACCGCCGAGCGGATCGTCTACGGCGCCCTTGAGGGCGTCCGTGAGAAGACCGGCGCCGACCCCGTCGTCGCGCTGAAGCGTGCGCTGGAGAACGTCAAGCCGGCCCTTGAGGTCAAGTCCCGCCGTGTCGGTGGCGCGACCTACCAGGTTCCGGTCGAGGTCCGTCCGGGCCGCGCCAGCACCCTGGCGCTGCGCTGGATGGTCGGCTACTCGCGCGCCCGTCGCGAGAAGACCATGACCGAGCGCCTGATGAACGAGATCCTCGACGCCAGCAACGGCCTGGGCGCTTCCGTGAAGCGTCGCGAGGACACCCACAAGATGGCCGAGTCCAACAAGGCCTTCGCGCACTACCGCTGGTAGTCCGTACCCCGTCACTAGACAGAGAGAGAACGAGCCACCATGGCTGCAACCTCCCTTGACCTCGCCAGGGTCCGCAACATCGGGATCATGGCGCACATCGACGCGGGCAAGACCACCACCACCGAGCGGATCCTGTTCTACACCGGTGTGTCGTACAAGATCGGTGAGGTCCACGATGGCGCTGCCACCATGGACTGGATGGAGCAGGAGCAGGAGCGCGGCATCACGATCACGTCGGCCGCGACGACCTGTCACTGGACCGTCGATGACGTCGACAACACCATCAACATCATCGACACCCCGGGTCACGTCGACTTCACCGTCGAGGTGGAGCGTTCGCTCCGCGTGCTCGACGGCGCCGTGACGGTGTTCGACGGTGTTGCCGGTGTCGAGCCCCAGTCCGAGACCGTGTGGCGGCAGGCTGACCGCTACGGCGTCCCGCGCATCTGCTTCATCAACAAGCTGGACCGCACGGGCGCGAACTTCTTCTTCTGCGTGCAGACCATCGTGGACCGCCTCGGCGCGACCCCGCTGGTCATGCAGCTCCCGATCGGTGCCGAGGCGGACTTCCAGGGCGTCGTCGACCTGGTCCGCATGAAGGCGCTGGTCTGGTCCGCCGAGGCCGCCAAGGGCGAGATGTACGACATCGTCGACATCCCGGCCGACCTGCAGGAGCAGGCGGACGAGTACCGCACCCAGCTGATCGACACCGTCTCCAACGTGAGCGACGAGATCATGGAGCTCGCCCTCGAAGAGGCCGAGATCCCGGTCGAGCTGCTCCAGGACGCGATCCGCAAGGGCACGCTGAACTCGGACTTCACCCCGATCTTCTGCGGCACCGCGTTCAAGAACAAGGGCGTCCAGCCCCTGCTCGACGCGGTCGTCAAGTACCTGCCGTCCCCGCTGGACATCGAGTCCATCGAGGGCACCAAGCCGGGCGACGACACCGTCAAGATCTCCCGCAAGGCCTCGGACGACGAGCCGCTCGCCGCGCTCGCGTTCAAGATCATGTCGGACCCGCACCTCGGCAAGCTCACCTTCGTCCGGGTCTACTCGGGCCGCCTGGAGTCCGGCACCTCGGTGCTGAACGCCGTGAAGGGCAAGAAGGAGCGCATCGGCAAGATCTACCGCATGCACGCGAACAAGCGTGAGGAGATCGACTCGGTGGGCGCCGGCGACATCATCGCCGTCATGGGCCTGAAGCAGACCACCACCGGTGAGACGCTGTCCGACGAGAAGAACCCGGTCATCCTGGAGTCCATGGACTTCCCGGCCCCGGTCATCCGCGTCGCGATCGAGCCCAAGTCCAAGGGCGACCAGGAGAAGCTGGGTGTCGCCATCCAGCGTCTCGCCGAGGAGGACCCGTCCTTCCAGGTCAACACGGACGAGGAGACCGGCCAGACCATCATCGCGGGTATGGGCGAGCTGCACCTTGAGGTGCTCGTCGACCGTATGCGCCGTGAGTTCAAGGTCGAGGCCAACGTCGGCAAGCCGCAGGTCGCGTACCGCGAGACGATCCGCAAGGCCGTCGAGCGCATCGACTACACCCACAAGAAGCAGACCGGTGGTTCCGGTCAGTTCGCCAAGGTGCAGATCGCGATCGAGCCGCTTGAGCAGGCCGAGGGCTACGAGTTCGTGAACCAGGTCACCGGTGGCCGCGTCCCGCGGGAGTACATCCCGTCGGTCGACGCCGGTTGCCAGGAGGCCATGGAGTTCGGCATCCTCGCCGGCTACCCGCTGCAGGGTGTCCGCGTGAAGCTGCTCGACGGTGCGGCGCACGACGTCGACTCGTCCGAGCTCGCGTTCAAGATCGCCGGCTCGATGGCCTTCAAGGAAGGCGCCCGGAAGGCCTCCCCGGTCCTCCTGGAGCCGATGATGGCCGTCGAGGTCACCACGCCCGAGGACTACATGGGCGACGTGATCGGCGACATCAACTCTCGTCGTGGCCAGATCCGGTCCATGGACGAGCGTCACGGTGCCCGCGTCGTCACGGCGCTGGTGCCCCTCTCCGAGATGTTCGGCTACGTCGGTGACCTGCGCAGCAAGACCTCTGGTCGCGCGAGCTACTCGATGCAGTTCGACTCGTACGCCGAGGTTCCGCGGAACGTGGCGGACGACATCATCGCCAAGGCCAAGGGCGAGTAAGGACCGGCTCCCGCCGGCTCCCTACCCGAGGCCGCCGTACGCCCCGACATTCGGGACGACAGCGAACCCTTAGGCTATTAGGAGGCATTCCGGGAGGATCCGGTCGGATTCTCCCGGGGCCTCCGGCCCCCACCCGCGGGACGGCATGGAGTGCCTCGGCGCTCCGTACCCAACCCGATCAAAGACCAACTGACGTCAGCACGGCGTACAGAACTGTCCTCAGGAGGACTGCAGTGGCGAAGGCGAAGTTCGAGCGGACGAAGCCCCACGTCAACATCGGCACCATCGGTCACATCGACCACGGTAAGACGACCCTTACCGCGGCGATCACCAAGGTGCTGCACGACGCTCACCCGGACATCAACCCCTTCACGCCGTTCGACCAGATCGACAAGGCGCCGGAGGAGCGGCAGCGCGGTATCACCATCTCGATCGCGCACGTCGAGTACCAGACCGAGGCGCGTCACTACGCCCACGTCGACTGCCCGGGTCACGCGGACTACATCAAGAACATGATCACCGGTGCGGCCCAGATGGACGGTGCGATCCTCGTCGTCGCCGCCACCGACGGCCCGATGCCGCAGACCAAGGAGCACGTCCTCCTGGCCCGCCAGGTCGGCGTCCCCTACATCGTCGTCGCCCTGAACAAGGCCGACATGGTGGACGACGAGGAGATCCTGGAGCTCGTCGAGCTTGAGGTCCGCGAGCTCCTCTCCGAGTACGAGTTCCCGGGCGACGACCTGCCGGTCGTCCGCGTCTCCGCGCTGAAGGCGCTGGAGGGCGACAAGGAGTGGGGCGAGAAGCTCCTCGGCCTGATGGCCGCGGTCGACGAGGCCATCCCGACCCCGGCCCGTGCCGTGGACCAGCCGTTCCTGATGCCGATCGAGGACGTCTTCACGATCACCGGTCGTGGCACCGTCGTCACCGGTCGTATCGAGCGTGGCATCCTCAAGGTCAACGAGACTGTCGACATCATCGGCATCAAGGAGACCAAGACCACCACCACGGTCACCGGCATCGAGATGTTCCGCAAGCTGCTCGACGAGGGCCAGGCCGGTGAGAACGTCGGTCTGCTCCTCCGTGGCATCAAGCGCGAGGACGTCGAGCGCGGCCAGGTCATCATCAAGCCCGGTTCGGTCACCCCGCACACCGAGTTCGAGGCCCAGTCCTACATCCTGTCGAAGGACGAGGGTGGCCGCCACACCCCGTTCTTCAACAACTACCGCCCGCAGTTCTACTTCCGTACCACGGACGTGACCGGCGTCGTGACCCTCCCCGAGGGCACCGAGATGGTCATGCCGGGCGACAACACCGCCATGACGGTCGTGCTGATCCAGCCGATCGCCATGGAGGAGGGCCTGAAGTTCGCCATCCGTGAGGGTGGCCGCACCGTCGGCGCCGGCCAGGTCACCAAGATCATCAAGTAGTCGATGGTCTGACCTGCCTGTGATCCACGGGCGATCCGAAGGGCCCCGCACACCCTGGGTGTGCGGGGCCCTTCGGCGTTCGTCCGAGCGGTGCGGACCGGTGCCGGACCCCGGTCCTGCCAAAGGGAACGCTCATGTGCTGCTGCTATCCTGGCCGCTCAACGGGCTCTCCTTCCCGGTAGCCCGCGACCTGTGGGGCGCGGGGGGAGAAGGAGTTCAGGCCGGTGGGTCGTCCCGGTCGCTCCGTGCCGTCAGGCCGTTTGTGGACATGTGGGGACAGGCGAAGCGATGTTCGACGCAGCTGGACAGGTAGCCGGGGCGGCCGGGGCGACGGCACCGCTGCTGTCGGTGGTCATGCCGATCTACAACGAGCAGGAGGCGCTGCCGCTGACCGTTCAGCGGCTCCGCCCCATACTCGACGCGCTGGACGTCGCCTACGAGGTCGTCGGGATCGACGACGGCAGCACGGACGCCACTCCCGCGATCATGCAGAAGGTCCACCAGGACTGGCCGGAGTTCCGGATCGTCCGGTTCGCGCGCAACTCCGGGCACCAGGCGGCGCTCACCGCCGGCATCCACCGCGCCTTCGGCGACTACGTGGTGTCCATCGACGCCGACCTCCAGGACCCGCCGGAGAAGATCCCCGAGATGCTCTCGCTCGCCCGCGAGCAGGGACTCGACATCGTCTACGGCGTCCGCGGCGACCGCGGCACCGACACCGTCTTCAAGCGCCGCACGGCCGGCGGCTACTACTGGCTGATGCGCAAGCTGGTCGGCAAGAACATGCCGAACCAGGCCGGCGACTTCCGCCTGCTGAGCCGGGCCGCCGTCGACGCGCTCAAGGCCATGCCCGAGCACCAGCCGGTCTACCGGCTGCTGGTCCCGTGGCTGGGCTTCCCCAGCGGCGAGGTCGTCTACGTGCGGGAGGAGCGCGTCGCCGGCTCGACCCACTACCCGCTCTCCAAGATGCTGCGGCTGGCCATCGACAGCATCACCAACTTCTCGGCCTCGCCGCTGCGGCTCGCCACCTGGCTGGGGCTGCTGAGCTTCGTGCTCTGCTTCGGCCTGGGCATCTACACCACCGTGGCCTACGTGCTGGGGAAGACCGTGCCCGGCTGGTCCTCGCTCTTCGTCGGCATGCTCTTCCTGGGAGCGGTGCAGCTGGTCTGCATCGGCCTGCTCGGCGAGTACGTCGGCCGGATCTACTCGGCCGTGCAGGCCCGGCCGGCCTACTTCGTCGGCTACGACTCGGCCGAGGAGCCCGCCGGCACGGGCCGCAAGCAGCTCTCCCGGTCCGCCGGCTGACCGAGCGACCCGGATCCACCGACCGGTTCCGCGAAGACACCCGGGACCAGCCGCGCGAAGAGACGAGAGACTTGGACAGCACCAGTACGACCGCGACCACCCCGGTGCCCGACCGCGACGCGAACGGTCGGCCCGGCGGGCCGGATCGGGCCGCGGTCGGCCGGGTGGCCCTGCGCTTCCTGCCCGCCGTCGCCGCCTACCTCGTCACGGTCGCGGTCCTGCTGGCGGCCGACACGTCGGCGGGCGACGTCGCGCGCTACACCTTCTACGCGCTCTGGGGCGTGGTGCTGCCCGGCACCCTGGTCTTCCGCGGACTGCGCAGGCGCCCCGGGACCCTGCTTGAGGACCTGGTGTTCGGCGCCGTCACCGGCCTGGTGCTGGAACTCGCGGCGTGGGCCGTACTCGTCGGGCTGGGCCTGCAGTCGGTGGCGGTGCTCTGGCCGCTGGCCGTCGTCGTCCCCTTCGCGGCGGTCCCCCGGCTCCGGCGGCACTGGCGGCCGCGCGGCTACCGCGTGATGTCGCCCGGCGCGTCCTGGGCGATCTCCGGCACGGTCGCGCTGACCGCGCTCTACTACTACGAGGTCAACCTCTCCCGGTTCCCGGCGCTGCCGACCGGGGACTCGTCCAGGATCTTCGGCGACCTGCCGTACATGCTCTCGCTGGCGGGCAACGCCAAGCACGAGATGCCCCTGACGTTCCCCCAGGCGGCGGGCGAGCCGCTGCACTACCACTGGTTCACCTTCTCGCACATGGCGATGACCGACCTGGTCGGCGGCGTCGACCTGCCGGTGGTGGCGATGCGCCTGATGGTGCCGGCGCTCAGCGCGCTGACCGTCCTGATCACCGCGGTGGTGGCCCACCGGCTGACCGGTCGCGCCTGGGCGGGGCCGGTCGCCGCGCTGCTGTTCTTCGCGGTGGGCGAGTTCACGGCCGCCTACCCGAACAACGTCAGCTCCTGGACGTTCGGCGCCCCGCCGATCCGGCTGATGTCCTGGGGCAGTCTCTCCCTCACCTACAGCCAGCCGCTCCTGGTCGCCCTGGTCGGCGCGGTCGGGGACCTGCTCCGGCGGCCCGGCGGCGCGGGGGCGGCGGACGGCGGGAGCGGACCGGCCGACGGGAGGCTGCCGGCCCTCGGGCGCGGCGCCTTCTTCCTGGTGGCCGGGTTCGCCCTGGCGTCGAGCGCGGCCAAGGCCAGCACGCTCCCGGTGACCCTGGCGGGGCTGGCCTTCGCGGGCCTGATGGTGCTCGTCGGCACCCGCCGGATCCCCTGGACGATCGTCGGGCTCGGGGCGATCCTCGCCGGGGCCCAGCTCTTCGCCACGGCCGTGATCTTCGACTTCGAGAGCTACGGCCTGGAGATCGAGGTCTTCGGGAACGTCCGGCAGTACTGGGCCAACAGCTCGGAGGTGCGCGGCAGCGCCACGCAGCTGGCGGTCGTCGGCGCCACCCTGCTCGCCTTCGTGGCGACCCACCAGCTGCGGATGCTCGGCGTGGTCCCGCTGCTGTGGCGGCGGCGGCTCAAGCTGGAGCCGGTGCAGTGGTTCCTGCTCGGCGGGGCCCTGGCCGGTCCGGCCGCCTACCTGGTGGTCAACGGCTTCAACTCCAGCTACTTCGCCATCGCCTCGGCGCCGTTCGGCGCCCTGCTCGCGGCGTGGGGCTACTGCGAGTCCGCGGAGCGCGCGGCGCTCCCCGTGCGGGCCCGGGCCGCCCTGGCGGCCGGTGTCCTCGTGCTGGCGGCGGCACTCACCTGGGCGATGTACCGGCACTCCGCGGACTGGGCGGTCGTGGTGGCGAAGGCGGCCGGCGCGTACGACGTCCGGAAGTCCTACGCCCCGCTGCTGGCCGTGCTCGGCGGGGTCGTCGTCATGGCGGCGGCCGCCGCGGTGGCCGCGCTGCTCTGGTGGGGCGCGGGCCGGATCCGGCCCGGGCTCCGGGGGCGCGGCGGGATCGTCCTGCTGACGGCCTCGCTCGCGGTCGGCCTGCCGAGCATCGGGCTGGACGTCCTGCAGTCCCGGCAGTACGCCTGGGACGGCACCTGGATCCTTCCCCAGAGCCAGGTCGACGCGGCCCGCTGGGTCCGGGACCACAGCGAGCCCTCGGACGTCATCGCGACCAACAGCCACTGCTGGGAGCCCGAGGACTGGACGCGCACCGACCGCTGCTACAACTACCGTTCGCAGTGGCTCAGCGCCTACTCCGAGCGTTCCGTCCTGGTCGAGGGCTGGGCGTACGCGCCGCGCATGATCGCGACGAGCGGCGGCGGCGTCGCCTCCAACGGGCCGTTCTGGGACCCGGCCCTCTACCAGCAGAACGAGGCCGCGGTCTACCAGCCGACGGCCGCGCTGCTGGCGGGCCTGCACCGTGACCACCGGGTGCGGTACCTGGTGGTGGACCGCAAGGCCGGTGCCGAGTCACCGCTGCTCCCCACACTCACCAAGCAGGTCTTCGACAACGGCCGGACCGCCGTGTACGAGCTGGCCTGACCGGACGAACGGGTAATCCGCATGCTTTCCACGGACGATCAGAGCGCGGCACCGGAGACGGCCGGGACGGCCCGGCGGCAGCTGCCGTCCTTCCTGGTCATCGGCGTCCTGAGCACGCTCTTCTACCTGGCGCTGTTCGTCGTCGCCCGGTGGTTCACCAACCCGCAGGCGGCGAACCTGATCGCGCTCGCGGTCAGCGCCGTGGCCAACACGGCCGCCAACCGGCGCTTCACCTTCGGGATCACCGGCTCCGAGGGGGCGCTGCGGCACCAGCTGCAGGGCGCGGTGGCCTTCCTCATCGGCCTGGGCCTGAGCGCGGGCGTCCTGGCCCTGCTCCACCGGGCGGCGCCGGACGCGTCCCGGGTGGTCGAGGTGGGCGGGCTGGTCGTCGCCAACGGGCTCGCCACGGTGCTCCGCTTCCTGCTGATGAAGGTCTGGGTCTTCAAGGAGCGCTGATCCGGTCGTCCCGCCCGTGTGGAAGAGCCCGGGCCCGCCACCCCGAGGGGAGGCGGGCCCGGGCTCTTCCACGGGCGCCGGCGCTGCTGCCGGCCGGTGGCGGTGCGGATCAGGCGGACACCTTCGGCGGGACGGGCTCGGCGGTCGGCTCCGTGCGGCCGCCCGTGACGGGCTCCCCGGTCCGGAGCGCGGCGCGGGCCGCGGACCGCTCCTTGAGCCGGCGCACCGGCCACGGGGTCCAGTTCTTGGCCTTCATCACCGGGGACTCCAGCAGGTGCCAGGAGAGCGCCGCCAGGACGACGGTGCAGGCCATGGCGACGGCCAGGTAGACCGGCTTGCCGTGCTTGGCGTAGCCGAGCATCGCCAGCGCCTGCTCGACGGTGAACCCGTAGATGTAGATCCCGTAGGAGTAGTCGCGCTTGCGGCCGATCCGGTGGAACGGGCGGGGCAGCCGGATGGCCAGCCAGATCAGCAGGTAGGCGAAGGCCGGGTAGCCGAAGACGAACACGCCGCCGCCCCACAGGGTGGCGCCGAGGACGACGGCGCTGAGCAGGGCCAGGCCGTCGTGGATGACCAGCCGCTCGCGGTACAGCTGGAAGGTCGCGCCGATCATGAAGACGAAGACCAGGTGGATCAGCATGTGCACGGACATGGAGTCGAGGAACGGCACCATGACGTAGGACTGCTGGTCGCCGGGGATCCCGCGGAGCGAGGGGGCGTTCACCCAGTCGCGCAGGATCAGGCCGCCGAGCGCGAGGGCGAGCAGCGGGACGAACCTGCGGGCCCGGCGGAGGACGCCGCCGGCGGCGAGCAGGCCGATCAGGACGTAGCAGAGGATCTCGTACTTCAGCGACCAGAGCGCGCCGTTGACACCGATGTCGAAGTTGGTGCCCCGGTTGCGGCCTTCGGCTATCACCCCGGAGATGTCCCAGCCGGTGCTGATGGCCGTGTTCCAGGTGCCCTTGAGGTAGTTGACCGGGCCCTGCGGGTGGTCCCAGTAGCCGTCGAAGGTGCCGTGCTGCCAGTGGTACAGCAGCGGGATGATCACCAGGGCCGAGACCAGCAGCGATCCCCAGAGGCCGGGCAGGATGCGCAGGGCGCGGTGCCAGGCGTAGCGGCCGACCGTGGAGCGTGCGCCGCTCCCGCTGATCATGAAGCCGGAGAGCACGAAGAAGCCGATGACCGACATCTTCCCGACGTCCGTCTGCTGGCCGCTGTGCTGCCACAGCGGGTCGAGGCGCCCCCACGCGAGGGGGTACATGTGCGAGACGACGACGGCGGAGGCGAGCAGCAGCCGGAGCAAGCCGAAGCTGTTGGCCCGGGAGGAGTAGAGCTCGGCCAGGGTTCCGCGGCGGCCAGGCAAGGAGAGCCTAGGAGACATGAGAGTGGATCATGCTTTCCTGGAAGAGGAGACGCGGAGAAGGCCTCCGGCGCACAGGACCCGATCGGACCCTCACCGGATCCTACCGAGGCTTGCCGGAAGCCTTCACCGCGATGATCGAATCGTTAGCGGGCCGGGTCCGCGGCGGGAGCGTCCGCCGAGGCGGCCTCCCAGAGGGTGCGGACGGCGTCGCGCAGGCTCCGGCGCGGGGTCCAGCCGAGGGACCGCTCGATCGCGGTGACGTCCAGCTGCTGCCACTCGGTCTCCGGGCCGGCGCCCTCCGGCGCCGGGACCTCGGTGATCCGCGTCGGCACGCCGCTGACCTCGATCAGCAGCTCCACCAGCTCGCGGGCCGAGCTGGCCCGGCCGAGGCCGACGTTGAGCACGGCAGGCGCCTGGGCGTTGGCCGGGAGGGCGTCGACGATCGCGTCGACGGTGTCCTGGAGGTCGACGAAGTCGCGCTGGGCGGTGAGCGGCTGGAGCGCGAGCTCGGCCTCGGTGCCGGCGGCCCGGGCGGCGGCCAGCTTGCCGGCCATCACGCCGAGCAGGCTGTGCGCGGGCTGGCCGGCGCCGACCACGTTGCCGAGCCGCAGCACCACGGCGTCCAGCCCGTCCTCGCGGACGGCGTTCGCGATCAGCTCGGTCGCCCGGAGCTTCAGCTGCCCGTAGACCATCGAGGGGTGCGGCTCGGAGTCCTCGGCGAGGCTGACGCCGATCGGGCAGAGCCCGTACTCGTGCACCGTGCCGAGGTGGACCAGGCGCGGGGGAGCGGTCATCGACCGCAGTGCCTCCAGCAGTCCGGTGACCATGCCGACGTTGGCGCCGACCATCTGCTCGTCGGTCAGGCCCCACATCCCGCCGGCGGCGTTGACCACCACGTCGATCCGCTGCTCGGCGAGCAGGGCGGCCAGCTCGGCGGGCGGGTCGAGGGTGAGGTCGAGCCGTGCGAAGTCGCCGGGCAGCGCGTCGGCCGGCTCCTTGCGGGCGATGGTGAGCAGGTGGTGGCCGCGCTCCGCCAGGGTGGCGAGGATGCGGCGTCCGATGAAGCCGGTGCCGCCGAGGACGGCGATCCGGGCGGGGGTGGAGCTGCTTGCGGCCATGGCCTCTGGTTCCGGTGGGTCGGTCGGGGGACGGCGGTGGTTCAGTGGCGGTCGGTGCCGGCGACGTGCCGCAGCAGCGTCTTCGCGCCCTGGCTGTGCCGGCTCTTGACCGCTCCCGGGACCATGGTGAGCGCGTGGATCCGGGAGGACAGGTGCAGCCGGGAGGCCTTGGCGGCCTTCGACCAGCCGTGCGCGTCCAGGCGGTCGGCGACGTCCTGGAAGAACCGGTTGGCCTCCGCGAAGCGGACGCCGGTGAAGGCCTGCGCCGAGGAGATGCTGACCGCGTGGCGGCGGTACTGGAAGCAGACCTTGTCCGCGATCATCATCTGCTCGCCGGTCTGGAGCAGGTCGATGACCAGCGCGAGGTCCTGGGTGACCTCCAGGTTGTCCCGGAAGCCGACGGCGCGGACGGCCTCGGTGCGCCAGCAGATGGAGGGGAAGAACAGCCAGTTGCCGCGGAGCAGGCTGGTGGCCAGTTCCTCCCCGCCCATCAGCTTGAGGCCCTGCACCTTGGGGGCGTAGATCCGCTTCTTGGCCTGGTCGACCAGGCCCTCGGTGGGCGCGCCCTCGCCGTCGATGACCTGGACACCCGGCTGCACCATGCCGATGTCCGGGTTGGCCTTGAGGATCCCCCGCACCGTCGCCACGTAGTCCGGCAGCATGATGTCGTCGGTGCCCATCATGACGAAGTGCTGCTCGCGCACCAGGCCGAGGCACTTGCGGTAGTTGCCGGTGACCCCGAGGTTCTGCTCGTTGCGCTGGTAGGAGACGCGCTCGTCGCTGAGTCCGGCGAACCAGCCCGGGACGTCCGGCTCCTTGCCGTCGTCCACCACGGTGAGCCGCCAGTTCGGGTCGCTCTGCGCCAGGACGCTGCGGACGGCCGCCTGCATCAGGGCGACGTTGCCGTAGTAGGGCAGCATGATGTCAAGAGTTGTCATGAGCGGCACACCAGGTGTTTTCCGGGCTGGAGGGGACGGCGAAAAGGCTACTTGCCGCTGAGCGAGCGCCGGTAGCGCAGGCACTCCTCGTAGTCCGGCAGCAGGCCGGACTCGATCGCCTCGGCCAGCGTCGGGGCGGCGGCGTCCCGGGCGGACAGCTGCGGGACCTCGGCCGGCCACTCGATCGCGAGGTCCGGGTCGAGCGGGTGCACGGCGTGCTCGCCGGTCGGGTTGTAGACCTCGGAGCAGACGTAGGACAGCGTGGCGTCGTCGCTCAGCGCGCAGAATCCGTGGCCCAGGCCCTCGGAGATGTAGACCGAGCGCCGGTCCACGTCGTCGAGCCGGACGAACTCCCAGCGGCCGAAGGTCGGCGAACCGACCCGGAGGTCCACGATCACGTCCAGCACCGCGCCGCGCACGCAGCTGACGTACTTGGCCTGGCCGGGGGCGACGTCGGCGAAGTGGATGCCGCGGACGACGTCCTTCGCGGAGACCGACAGGTTGCCCTGCGCCATCCGCAGCGGGTGGCCGACGACCTCCTCCAGCCGGTCGAAGCGGTACCACTCCATGAACAGGCCGCGCGGGTCGCCGTGCTGCTGGGGGGTGATCTCCCAGGCGCCCTCGATCGAGAGCTCGCGGAACTTCATCGGGCGTTCTCCTCGTCCAGCAGGTCCAGCAGGTACTGGCCGTAGCCGCTCTTGAGCAGCGGCTCCGCCAGCTCGCGCAGCTGCTCGGAGGAGAGGAAGCCGGCCCGCCAGGCCGCCTCCTCGACGCAGCCGATCTTGAAGCCCTGGCGCTCCTCGATGACCCGGACGAACTCCGAGGCCTGGACCATCGACACGAAGGTGCCGGTGTCCAGCCAGGCGGTGCCGCGGTCCAGCACGGTCACCTGGAGCTCGCCGCGCTGCAGGTAGGCGTCGTTGACGGCGGTGATCTCCAGCTCGCCGCGGGCGCTCGGGGTGATCGAGCGGGCGATCTCCACCACGCGGTTGTCGTAGAAGTACAGGCCGGGCACCGCGTAGCGGGACTTCGGCTTCTCCGGCTTCTCCTCGATGGAGATGACCTGGCCGGACGCGTCGAACTCGACCACGCCGTAGGCGGTCGGGTCGGCCACCGGGTAGGCGAAGACCATGCCGCCCTTGGGGTCGGTGCGCTGCGCGAGCCGGGTGCCGAGGCCGCTGCCGTGGAAGATGTTGTCGCCGAGGATCAGCGCGACCGGCTGGTCGCCGATGAAGTCGGCGCCGAGCACGAAGGCCTGGGCGATGCCCTCCGGGCGCTCCTGGACGGCGTACTGCAGGTCGAGGCCGAGCTGGGAGCCGTCGCCGAGCAGCCGCTCGAACTGCTCGCGGTCCTGGGGGGTGGTGATGATCATGATCTCGCGGATCCCCGCCATGATCAGCGTGGAGAGCGGGTAGTAGATCATCGGCTTGTCGAAGACCGGGAGGAGCTGCTTCGAGACTGCCCGGGTGAGGGGCCAGAGGCGGGAACCGGTGCCGCCCGCAAGAAGAATGCCGCGCATGGCGCACACCTTACGTGGCCCTCCGACCCCGGGGGCAACCAGGCTTGGGACGCCCACGCAGCACCGCGCGGACCCCGGCGGAGGGGTTCGCCCGCGCGCACTATACTCAGCCGCACTATGCGTATCCTCGTCACCGGCGGCGCCGGATTCATCGGTTCCCAGTACGTCCGCGCGCTGCTGTCGGCGGATCCCGCGGCCCGCGTCACCGTCTTCGACAAGCTGACCTACTCGGGCGTCGAGGAGAACCTCGCGCCGGTCGCCGACCACCCCGGCTACTCCTTCGTCCGCGGCGACATCTGCGACGTGGACGCCGTCGACCAGGCCATGCCCGGCCACGACGCGGTGGTCCACTTCGCCGCCGAGTCGCACGTCGACCGCTCGATCGCCGGCGCCGGCCCGTTCGTGATGACCAACGTCGTCGGCACCCAGGTGCTGCTGGACGCCGCCCGCAAGCACGGCGTCGGCCGCTTCGTGCACGTCTCCACCGACGAGGTCTACGGCTCGATCACCGAGGGCTCCTGGACCGAGGAGTGGCCGCTCGCGCCGAACTCCCCGTACTCCTCCTCGAAGGCCGGCTCGGACCTCCTGGCGCTCGCCTACCACCGCACCCACGGCATGGACGTGGTGGTCACCCGCTGCTCCAACAACTACGGGCCGTACCAGTTCCCCGAGAAGGTCATCCCGCTCTTCACCACCAACCTGATCGACGGCAAGCGCGTCCCGCTGTACGGCGACGGCGGCAACATCCGCGACTGGCTCCACGTCTCGGACCACTGCCGCGGCATCGACCTGGCGCTGCGCAAGGGCCGGGCCGGCGAGGTCTACAACATCGGCGGCGGCGTCGAGCTCACCAACAAGGAGCTCACCGGCCTGCTGCTGGAGGCCGCCGGCCAGGGCTGGGACATGGTCGACCGGGTCCAGGACCGCAAGGGCCACGACCTGCGCTACTCGCTCGACATCAGCAAGATCCGCGAGGAGCTGGGCTACGAGCCGCAGGTCACCTTCGAGGAGGGCCTCGCCTCGACCATCGCCTGGTACCGCGAGAACCGTGCCTGGTGGGAGCCGCTCAAGGTGAGGGCCGCGCAGCAGTCGTGAACGACGAGGGCAGTACGGCGCCGGCGCGCCGCTCCCCGCTGGCCAAGGTCGTCAGCGCTCTCCCCCCGGGCACCCAGCTGGTGATCGGGGGGACGGTGCTGCTCGGTGCCGCCTCCTACGTCCACCTGATGGCGGCCGGCTACAGCCTCGGCAAGCCGGAGATGGCGTCGGTCTCGCTGCTCTGGACGATCCTCATGTCCGTCGGCCTGGGGCTGTTCTTCCCGGTCGAGCAGGAACTCACCCGGATCGTCGCCGCCCGCGCGGTCGGCGGCCAGGGCGCCGCGCCGGTCGTCCGCCGGATCCTGCTGATCACCGTCGGCATGCTCGCCGTGATGGCGGTCGGGATGGGGATCGCGGCCCGGCCGCTGGCCCGCACCTTCTTCGACGGCCGCACCGACATGGTGGTGGCCCTGGGCATAGCGTTCGCCGCGATGGCGGCCAGCAACGTGAGCCGCGGCGTACTGGCCGGCCTCAACCGCTTCGGCGCGTACGGCGCCCAGCTGGCGGTGGACGGCGCCCTGCGCATCGTGCTGGCGGGCGGCTGCGCGCTGGCCGGTGTCCGGTCGCCGCTGGCGTTCGCCCTGATCCTCACCGTCGCTCCGCTGGTGGGCGTGGTGGCGACGGTCCGCCCGCTGCGCGCCGGGGTGCGGACCGGGCCCGCGGCCGGCTGGGGGAGCCTCGCCTCGGGCCTGGCCCCGCTGGTCGCCTCCACCCTGCTCTCCCAGGTGGTGGTCAACGCCGCGGTGGTCTCCACCCAGCTGCTCGCCCCGGACGACGCCGCGCTGGTGGCCGGCCTGCTGAACGCCGTGGTCCTCGCCCGCGTCCCGCTGTTCGTCTTCGGTTCGCTCCAGGCCTCGCTGCTGGCCGGCCTGTCGAGCACCGCGGCGGCGGGCGACCGGGCCGGGTTCTCCAAGCTGCTGGTCCGCACCTGCGCGGTCGTGACGGTGCTGGGCGTGGCCGGCGGCATCCCCGCGACCATCCTCGGCCCGTGGCTGATCCAGGTCCTCTTCAAGGCCGACGACGTGCTCGGTTCGCTCGACTTCCTCTGGATGTCCGCGGGCACGCTCTGTTACATGCTGGCCATGGTGCTCGGACAGGCACTGCTGGTCCTGCACCGGCACCGACTCCAACTGCTCGGCTGGGCGTCGGGTGTTGTTGCACTGATCGTGACCACTCTGGTACCCGGACCGATCGCGACCCGGGTCTGCCTCGCCTACACTGTTGGTTCGCTGACCGCTGTCGCATGCATGTTCGCCGCGGTCTGGGTGACCTTCCTGCGGAAGCCGCCGACCGCTTCGGCAGGGGCCGCCGAGTCCGCCCGCCCCTCACTCGTGGACTCGGTATGACGGTGTGCCGACGCCCGTACCCGTTCTCCCTTCGCACCCTGAAACTCGCGGCCGGCGGCCGCGGCATGGAGTCATGATGTCCGACTACGACGACGTGTGGCTGGTCATCCCGGCCTACAACGAGGGAACCGTCATCGCCGACGTGATCGAGGGAGCTCGCAAGACCTTCCCGAACATCGTGGTGGTCGACGACGGCAGCACGGACAACTCGGCCGAGCACATCATGACCACCGGCGCGCACCTCGTTCAGCACCCGGTCAACCTCGGCCAGGGCGCGGCCCTGCAGACCGGCCTCAAGTACGCCCTCAAGCAGCCGGGCGCCAAGTTCTTCGCCACCTTCGACGCCGACGGCCAGCACCAGACGCACGACGTCGAGAAGATGGTCGCCCTGCTCCGGGACAACGAGGCCGACGTCGTACTCGGCTCCCGGTTCATCGAGCAGACCGGCGAGGTGCCGTGGATCAAGCGGGTGGTCCTGCGGACCGCCGCGACGATCAGCCCCACCGCACGCAAGCTCAACCTCACGGACTCCCACAACGGCCTGCGGGTGATCAACCGCGCCGCGGCGTCCCAGCTCCGCATCACCATGAACGGCATGGCCCACGCCTCCGAGATCGTGGCCTTCCTGGCCGCCTCCGAGCTGCGCGTCATGGAGGTACCGGTGGACATCCTCTACACCGAGTACTCCCGGTCCAAGGGCCAGTCGCTGATCAACGGCGTCAACATCCTCTTCGACATCTCGCTCAGGGAGCGTGGCCGCAAGTGAAGTACATCTGGATCCAGTTGCTGCTCATGGTCGGCACGGGTGTGCTCGTGCTCGCCTTCGTCCGCCGCTGGGACGCCGCGCACACCCGGGCGTGGAAGCGGATGGCGTTCTTCGCCTTCGTCATCGCCAACGTGTACGCGGTCCTGCGCCCCGAGGACGTCACCTGGATCGCCAACAAGCTGGGCGTCGGCCGCGGCACCGACCTGGTGCTCTACCTGCTCGTGGTGGCCATGGCCTTCATGACCCTGAACACCTTCATGCGCTTCCGCTCGCTGGAGAAGAAGCTGACCGACCTGGCCCGCACGGTCGCCGTCAACGACGGCCAGCGGGTGAACGACGACCGCTTCGGCGACGAGCCGGTCGAGCGCGAGACGATCGCCCAGCGTTGAGAAACGGCCCGCCGGATCCGGCGGGCCGCTCAACCGTAGTCTTCGGAGAGTCGAGAAGCATGTCTGCGCGGGCCGCCGGGCCTCGAATACGTATGCCGCGAGCAGGGGCCCTGGCGGTCCTGGAGGCCGTCGTCGGCGCCCTGGTGGCGATCGGCTTCGTCCGTGTCAGCATGGCGATCGACGTCAACCCGATGGACCGGATCGGGCAGGTCAGCGGGCTGGCCGCACTGCAGCTGCGGTTCATCGTCGGCTTCGTGGCGGTGGCCCTGTTCTGGTGGGCGATGAGCCGGTGGGTCTCCCCTCCGGCGGCCCTGCGACTGGCCTGCGCATCGCTGGCCGGCCTGGCCACCGGCCTGTACGCCGGCGGCGTCGCGGTGATCCTCCGGGGGAGCCAGTGGCCGCTCAACGCCATGCGCGGGGACTCCGGCCAGCTCCAGCACTGGGTGGACGACATCCAGCACGGCCGCCCCATCTCGGGCGTCTACCCGCCGCTCTTCCCGCACCTGCTGTCCTACTGGACCGACCTCTTCAACCCCGGCCACCCGGGCGCGGCGCTCAAGATCCTCGGCATCCTGCTGGTCGCCTTGACCGGCCCGGCCGTCTACCTGGCCTGGCGGCTGCTCCTCCCGCCGCTGTGGTCGCTCGGCATCGCGGTGGCGTCGGTCTTCCCGATCGTCCACGCGGCCAAGCCGTACGTCGACGTCGCGCTCCTGGTGCTGCTGCCGGTCCTGGCGAAGTTCATCACCAGCCTGCTGCGCTCGTCCGAACTCACCACCAAGGCAGCCCTGTTGACCGGCGTGGTGTACGGCGCCGGCATCTCGGTCATCTTCCTCTGGTACTCGGGCTGGTTCGTCTGGTCCGCACCCGGCGTGTTCGCGGTGCTGGTGCTGACGACGGTCCGGCTCGCGAAGGAGGGGCGCACCGCCCTGCTGCGGGCGGGGACGATGGCGGCGGCGACCGCGGCGGTGTTCCTCGCGCTCAGCGGCAGCTACCTGGTCCGGCTGCTGGAGGGGTCCGGCACGCCGGACACCTACATGTACTTCGACACCTACGTCGACCCGGCCTACTTCGCCATGTGGCAGGGCGACCAGCCCGGCGCGATCGGCCAGGGCCCGTGGCCGATCCCCGGCGAGCTGGGCGGCGTCGGCGTCTTCATGCTGCTGCTGATCGTCGGCCTGGGCGTCGCGCTCTGGCTCGGTCCGCGGCAGCCGGTGGTGCAGGTGGCGGCCTTCTGCATGCTCGGCGCGTTCGGCCTGCGGTACTGGTTCGCCTCGCACATGGAGCGCGACCACCTCGTCCAGCTCTACCCGCGGACCTCCGCCGAGCTGCTGTACTGCGGGATCATCCTCTGCGCCATGGCGGGCCACCTGCTGGTCGGCAAGTACGCCGGCCGTGCCGGGGCGCCGGAGCCGGCCCCGGTTCCGGCCCCGGTTCCCGTGGCGTCCCCGATTCCCGTCCCGGTCCTGGTCCCGGCCCCGGCCCGGGAGCCGTTCCCGGCCCCGGCCGCGGTGCCGCCCCCGGTTCCGGTCCAGGCCGCGGCCCCGGCCGCGGTCCCGGCCCGCACCGCGGTGCCGGCGCTGCGGGTCAGCGGCGCGGTGCTCTGCGCACTCGCCTTCTTCTCCGCGATGGCCGGCTCGTCGACCGTCGACCGCTTCATGCCGGGCCCCAACAACACCTGGGGATCGTTCGGCTGGACGGCGCAGACCACCCAGCAGCCCGACGGGAAGTGCCCGAAGTTCGCACCCCAGGGCAAGTGCAATCCACCCCGGTAGTACCCTCGGCGGCCCGGGGATTGTGGAAGTGGCGTGAAGGATGCGCAGCGTGAAACAATCCCGGGGCTGTTCGGGGGTGCCCGGGCAACTCATTCGGTGACGGACGGCACGAGCGTCAAAGCCGTCGTCCGTCCACCTTCCAGTCGAGGCACGACCGTGAGGCATCGGCGCCCACGCCGGTCGAGGCCGTCGGTGAACGTCTCAGGGGAGACTATCCGTGGATCTGACGACAGCCGCCGAAGCCGAGGTGGAGCCGGCCGGCCGTGAGCGGGCGGAGGTGACTCCGGTGACCGGCGGAACGGTCGACCGGCTGGTCGACCGCGGCCGCCTGCTGCTCGCCCACCGGTGGTTCTGGCCCGTCGCACTGCTGGTCGGCTACGGGGCCCAGGTGCTCTTCCGGCTCTCCATGGTCTGGAACCTGGACTACCCCTCGGTCCACGCCGACGAGGACTCGTACCTGGTGCTGGCCCGGGTGATCGCCGGACGGCCGACCACCGAGATGCCGGTCGGCGTGGTGATCCCGGGCGGCTACCCGCTGCTGATCTCGCCGGCCCTGTGGATCGCCGACCGCCCGGTGCTGGCGTACCACCTGGTGATGGGCATCAACGCGCTGCTGAACGCGCTGGTCTTCCTGCTCGCCTACGTGGCGCTGCGCAGGCTGGGGCTGCGCCGGCTGCTGGCGTACGTGTTCGGTGCGGTCACCGCGCTGCTGCCGCCGGTGGTCTTCTACTCGCAGTTCGTGCTGTCCGACGCCGTCCTGCCGACGCTGGTCCTCGCGTGGCTGCTGTGCATGCACGGCTGGCTCTCCGAGGGCCGCACCCGGCGCGGCTACTGGTACGCGGTGGGGACCGGCGCGACGGCCGTCTACACGATGGCGACGCACGACCGCGGCGGTGTCGTGGTCGCGGTGACCGGTGTGGTGCTCCTGGCCGCCCTGGTCCTGCGCTGGGCCCCGTGGCGGACGTCCCTGGCTGGCCTCGGCGCGCTCGCCGTCGGCTACGGCGCCAACTCGGTGTTCCAGGGCTGGCTGGAGCGGCAGTTCACGGTCGAGCCGAGCAAGGTCGGCGACCTCCTCTGGGAGGGGCTGCTCAACACCGAGATCCTGGACCGCACGCTGGGCAGGACGGCCGGCCAGGTCTGGTACTTCATCGTCTCCACCTGGGGCATCGGCGGCCTCGCGGTGGTCGTCTGCCTGGTCGCGATCTTCCACCGGGGCTTCCGGCGGCCGGACCGGATCGTCGGCGGCGTCACGGTGGCCCTGCTGGTCGGCACCGCGCTGGCCTCCGCGGCGGCCCTGCCGGACGACAACCGGATCGACAACTGGGTGTACGCCCGCTACGTCTCCTTCCTGGTCCCGGCGGCCTTCGTGATCGGTGTCGCGGTCATCGCGCGGCTCCGGCGGCGCGTCGTGGTGTACCTGCTGGGCGCCGCCGTCCTGCTCGACGTGGCGCTGGCGCAGTACGTGATCTCGGTCGCGGGAGGGGACCTCCACTCGAACGCGAAGAAGTTCGTCCCGTGGGGCATGCCGGACGCGCTGTTCCTGGCCACGGACTGGGAACAGCTGAACATGATGCGGTCCACCATGGCGGCGTTCGCGGTCGTGGCGGCGGCGGTGCTGCTGCTGCTGGCCGGCGGGCGCCGGGTGCTCTGGGCCGTGGGCGTCTCCCTCGCCCTGTTCGCGGTCGTGGCGACCACGACGATCAACCAGCAGATCACCATCCCGCACTCGGAGGAGCGCGAGTACGCCGGGACCGGCTTCACCAAGCTCGCGGGCGTCAAGCGCGGGGACAACGTGGTGCTCGCCTGGGACCTCGACTGGGGGCTGCGGATGGCCCAGTCCTTCGAGGTCTACCAGGGGCGGACGTGGTGGCGCGACCCGAGCTGGCAGCCGGTGCCGGACGAGGCGACCATGGTGGTCACGCCGCTCCCGAAGGACGGCGGCAGCCCCGAGAGCAAGTGGTCCAACCACCCGGACAACTGGTACGTCAAGAAGGTGATCAAGGAACACGGCTGGGTGGTCTGGCGCAAGCGCTGAGTGAGTGCTCGACCCCGGTCGGGGTCGGTGGGGTTCACCCCACCGGCCCCGATTGGCATTTGCGCTGCTCCGTGTGGCAGTATGTCCAAGTTGCTCGGTTGAGTTGCCGATGCTGCGCGCCTCCCGCCGGGAGGACTGGAAGCGAGTCCCATGTACTCGTCGTTCCCGTGATGGCCGTTCATGTGTTCACGGACAGTGTGTGAACGCAGTGGTGTGAAATCGACACCGCGGCAGCTGCGGGGCGAAAGTACGGGAATCTTCCGGGAAGCGTGTGCGGGGCCTCAACCCGGCGCCCACGGAACCGACGGGTTCCACCGACCACCGCTGATACCGACGGAGTGATTCGCCGGTTTTTTGCAAGCGCGAGTGCGACACGCCCGAGCGCGGGGGTCGGAGGGTGACCGAGCAGTGACTTATGACAAAAGGACTACAAGGTAGCCATGGCGGGACAGAAGATCCGCATCCGGCTCAAGGCCTACGACCACGAGGTCATCGACTCCTCGGCGAAGAAGATCGTCGAGACGGTGATTCGTACTGGTGCGCAGGTCGCGGGCCCGGTGCCGCTGCCCACTGAGAAGAACGTGTACTGCGTCATCCGCTCGCCGCACAAGTACAAGGACTCGCGCGAGCACTTCGAGATGCGTACTCACAAGCGTCTGATCGACATCCTCGACCCCACGCCGAAGACGGTTGACTCGCTCATGCGTCTCGACCTGCCGGCTGGCGTCGACATCGAGATCAAGCTCTGAGAGGCGCACCGAAGATGGCTAAGCAGATTAAGGGCATCCTGGGCGAGAAGCTCGGCATGACCCAGGTCTGGGACGAGAACAACCGGATCGTTCCGGTGACCGTCGTCAAGGCTGGGCCCAATGTCGTGACCCAGGTCCACACCGCCGACAGCCCGGCCGGCTACGACGCCGTGCAGATCGGCTTCGGCGAGATCGACCCGCGCAAGGTGAACAAGCCCCTCGCGGGTCACTTCGCCAAGGCCGGCGTCACCCCGCGTCGTCACCTGGTCGAGCTCCGTACGACGGACGCGTCCGAGTACACCCTCGGCCAGGAGATCACCGCGGAGCTGTTCGAGGCGGGTGTCAAGGTCGATGTGACCGGCACCTCCAAGGGCAAGGGCTTCGCCGGTGTCATGAAGCGCCACAACTTCCGGGGCCTCGGCGCCGGTCACGGTGTGCAGCGCAAGCACCGCTCGCCCGGCTCGATCGGTGGCTGCGCCACCCCGGGTCGTGTGTTCAAGGGCGTACGGATGGCCGGCCGGATGGGCCACGAGCGCGTGACCACCCAGAACCTGACCATCCATGCCGTTGACGCGGAGAAGGGGCTGCTCCTGATCAAGGGCGCAATCCCGGGCCCGAACGGCGGCCTCGTCCTCGTCCGCACCGCGGCGAAGGGGCTGTGAGGATATGAGCACCATTGACATCCTGTCGCCCTCGGGCGACAAGACCGGCAGCCTTGAGCTTCCGGCCGAGATCTTCGACGCGAGGGTCAGCGTTCCGCTGATGCACCAGGTCGTCGTGGCGCAGCTCGCTGCGGCCCGTCAGGGCACCCACAAGACCAAGACTCGTGGCGAGGTCCGTGGCGGCGGCAAGAAGCCGTACCGCCAGAAGGGCACCGGCCGCGCCCGTCAGGGCTCGACCCGTGCGCCGCAGTTCGCCGGCGGTGGCGTCGTGCACGGTCCCGTGCCGCGCGACTACTCGCAGCGGACCCCGAAGAAGATGATCGCCGCCGCCCTCCGCGGTGCGCTCACCGACCGGGCCCGCCACAACCGCATCCACGTCATCACCGACGTGACCGCGACCGAGGCGCCGTCGACCAAGGCCGCCAAGGGTCTGTTCGGCAAGATCACCGACCGCAAGAACGTCCTCCTGGTCGTCGAGCGTGCGGACGAGCTGGGCCTCAAGTCCGCTCGCAACCTGCCGAACGTGCACATCCTGGACGCCGGTCAGCTGAACACCTACGACGTGCTCGTCTCCGACGACGTGGTCTTCACCCAGGCCGCCTTCGAGCGTTTCGTGGCGGGTCCCGCCGCGTCCGCCAAGGCCGTGGCTGCTGAGGGCGAGCTCGAAGGGAGCGCCGCCTGATGGCTGCAGAGATCACGAGCAAGACGTTCACGGACCCCCGTGATGTCCTGGTGAAGCCGGTTATCTCCGAGAAGAGCTACTCGCTCCTCGACGAGAACAAGTACACGTTCGTCGTGTCGCCCGGTGCCAACAAGACCCAGATCAAGCAGGCCGTCGAGGCGGTCTTCTCGGTCAAGGTCGAGTCCGTCAACACGCTCAACCGTCAGGGCAAGCGCAAGCGCTCCAAGACGGGTTTTGGCAAGCGCAAGGACACCAAGCGCGCCATCGTGACGCTGGCTGAGGGCAACCGCATCGACATCTTCGGTGGTCCGACCTCCTGACGGAGGCCGTGATCGTCGATCAAGACGAGGACGAAAATGGGTATCCGCAAGTACAAGCCGACTACGCCGGGCCGTCGTGGCTCCAGCGTGGCCGACTTCGTCGAAATCACGCGGTCCACGCCGGAGAAGTCGCTGGTTCGCCCCCTGCACAGCAAGGGCGGCCGTAACAACGCCGGTCGGATCACCGTTCGCCACCAGGGTGGCGGGCACAAGCGCGCCTACCGCGTGATCGACTTCCGTCGTCACGACAAGGACGGCGTGCCGGCCAAGGTCGCGCACATCGAGTACGACCCCAACCGCACCGCGCGCATCGCGCTGCTGCACTACGCGGACGGCGAGAAGCGCTACATCATCGCGCCGCGCGGCATCGCGCAGGGTGACCGGGTCGAGAACGGCCCCGGCGCCGACATCAAGCCCGGCAACAACCTGCCGCTTCGCAACATCCCGGTCGGTACGACCATCCACGCGGTGGAGCTGCGTCCCGGTGGCGGTGCCAAGATGGCCCGCTCCGCCGGTGCCGGCATTCAGCTGCTGGCGCGTGAGGGCAAGATGGCGCACCTGCGCATGCCCTCCGGTGAGATCCGCCTGGTCGACGCGCGCTGCCGCGCGACCGTCGGCGAGGTCGGCAACGCCGAGCAGTCGAACATCAACTGGGGCAAGGCCGGCCGTATGCGCTGGAAGGGCGTTCGCCCGACCGTGCGTGGTGTGGCCATGAACCCGATCGACCACCCGCACGGTGGTGGTGAGGGTAAGACCTCCGGTGGTCGCCACCCGGTCTCGCCGTGGGGCCAGAAGGAGGGTCGTACCCGTCGCCCGAAGAAGGCGTCGGACGCTCTCATCGTGCGCCGCCGCAAGACCAACAAGAAGCGCTAGGAGCAGGTCAGATGCCGCGCAGTCTCAAGAAGGGCCCCTTCATCGACGGCCACCTTCTCAAGAAGGTGGACGCGCAGAACGAGGCGGGTACCCAGAACGTCATCAAGACCTGGTCCCGTCGCTCCGTGATCTTCCCGGCCATGCTCGGCCACACGATCGCGGTGCACGATGGCCGTAAGCACGTCCCGGTGTTCGTCACCGAGTCGATGGTCGGCCACAAGCTCGGCGAGTTCGCGCCGACGCGTACCTTCCGCGGTCACGTCAAGGACGACCGCAAGTCGAAGCGTCGCTAGTCGCCAGCGAGATTACCGACTCAATGACTTACACCAGCAAGGGGACAACCATGGAAGCCAGGGCCCAGGCGCGGTACATCCGCGTCACGCCCATGAAGGCCCGCCGCGTGGTGGACCTCATCCGTGGCCTGAACGCCACGGAGGCCCAGGCGGTCCTGCGTTTCGCTCCGCAGGCCGCGACCGTGCCGGTCGGCAAGGTGCTCGACAGCGCCATTGCCAACGCCGCGCACAACTACAACCACTCCAACGTGGACGACCTCGTCATCAGCGAGGCGTACGTTGACGAGGGCCCGACCCTGAAGCGGTTCCGTCCGCGTGCCCAGGGCCGTGCCTACCGGATCCGCAAGCGGACCAGCCACATCACCGTGGTCGTCAGCAGCAAGGAAGGGACCCGGTAATGGGCCAGAAGGTTAACCCGCACGGGTTCCGTCTCGGCATCAGCACGGACTTCAAGTCCCGCTGGTACGCCGACAAGCTGTACAAGGACTACGTCAAGGAAGACGTCGCCATTCGTCGCATGATGACGAAGGGCATGGAGCGCGCCGGCATCTCCAAGGTCGAGATCGAGCGCACCCGCGACCGCGTCCGCGTCGACATCCACACCGCGCGCCCCGGCATCGTGATCGGTCGCCGCGGCACCGAGGCCGACCGCATCCGCGGCGACCTTGAGAAGCTGACCGGCAAGCAGGTCCAGCTGAACATCCTTGAGGTCAAGAACCCCGAGCTGGACGCCCAGCTCGTGGCTCAGGGCGTCGCGGAGCAGCTGTCCTCCCGCGTCTCCTTCCGCCGTGCCATGCGCAAGTCGATGCAGGGCACCATGAAGTCCGGCGCCAAGGGCATCAAGGTCCAGTGCTCCGGTCGTCTCGGCGGCGCCGAGATGAGCCGTTCGGAGTTCTACCGCGAGGGCCGTGTGCCGCTGCACACCCTGCGCGCGAACGTCGACTACGGCTTCTTCGAGGCCAAGACGACCTTCGGCCGTATCGGCGTGAAGGTCTGGATCTACAAGGGCGACGTCAAGAACATCGCCGAGGTCCGCGCTGAGAACGCCGCTGCCCGCTCGGGCAACCGTCCGGCCCGTCCCGAGGGTGGTCGTCCCGCCCGCGGTGGCGAGCGCCGTGGTGGCGAGCGCGGTGGCCGTGGCCGTCGTCCCGCCGGCACCGAGGCCCAGGCCCCGGTCGCCGCCGAGACCCCGGCTGCCGAGAACACCGGAACGGAGGCCTGACCGCAATGCTGATCCCCCGTCGGGTCAAGCACCGCAAGCAGCACCACCCGAAGCGCCGCGGCGCTGCGAAGGGTGGCACCGAGCTCGCCTTCGGCGAGTACGGCATCCAGGCCGTCACCCCGGCCTACGTGACGAACCGGCAGATCGAGTCCGCTCGTATCGCCGTGACCCGTCACATCAAGCGTGGCGGCAAGGTCTGGATCAACATCTACCCGGACCGTCCGCTCACCAAGAAGCCGGCCGAGACCCGCATGGGTTCCGGTAAGGGTTCGCCCGAGTGGTGGATCGCGAACGTGCACCCGGGTCGGGTCATGTTCGAGCTGTCGTACCCCAACGAGAAGGTGGCTCGTGAGGCGCTGACCCGCGCAGCTCACAAGCTCCCGATGAAGTGCCGGATCATCCGGCGCGAGGCAGGTGAGAGCTGATGTCGGCCGGCACCAAGGCTGCTGACCTCCGCGAGCTGGACAACGAGGGTCTCGTTGCCAAGCTCCGTGAGGCCAAGGAGGAGCTGTTCAACCTCCGCTTCCAGGCGGCGACCGGGCAGCTCGACAACCACGGACGGCTCAAGCTCGTCCGTAAGGACATCGCGCGGATCTACACCCTGATGCGCGAGCGCGAGCTGGGCATCGAGACGGTGGAGAACGCCTGATGACTGAGAACACCAACGAGACGCGCGGTTTCCGCAAGACCCGTGAGGGCCTCGTCGTCAGCGACAAGATGGACAAGACCGTCGTCGTCGCCGTCGAGGACCGCGTCAAGCACGCGCTGTACGGCAAGGTCATCCGCCGTACGAACAAGCTGAAGGCGCACGACGAGGCGAACGCCTGCGGCATCGGCGACCGGGTCCTCCTCGCGGAGACCCGCCCGCTGTCCGCGACGAAGCGCTGGCGCGTCGTCGAGATCCTCGAGAAGGCCAAGTAACGAAGTTGATGCGGTACGGCCGTATGTGCACCAGGTCCCTCGCGGGCGCTGGTGTGAGCAGCGGCCGGCCCGTCAGCTCTCGTTGACGATCAGGAGAAAGCTGTGATCCAGCAGGAGTCGCGACTGCGTGTCGCCGACAACACGGGCGCGAAGGAAATCCTTTGCATCCGCGTTCTCGGTGGTTCCGGTCGCCGCTACGCCGGTATCGGGGACGTCATCGTCGCCACCGTCAAGGACGCGATCCCCGGCGGTTCGGTGAAGAAGGGTGACGTCGTCAAGTGCGTCGTCGTCCGTACCGTGAAGTCGCGCCGTCGTCCCGACGGTTCGTACATCCGGTTCGACGAGAACGCCGCTGTCGTTCTCAAGAACACCGACGGTGACCCCCGCGGTACCCGCATCTTCGGCCCGGTGGGCCGCGAGCTGCGCGACAAGAAGTTCATGAAGATCATCTCGCTTGCGCCGGAGGTGCTCTAACCCATGGCGAACAGCATGAAGATCAAGAAGGGTGACCTGGTCCAGGTCATCACCGGCAAGGACCGCGGCAAGCAGGGCAAGGTCATCCAGGCCATGCCCGCCGAGAACAAGGTCCTGGTCGAGGGTGTGAACCGGGTCAAGAAGCACACCAAGCCGGGCCCGGGTACTCAGGGTGGCATCGTCACCGTCGAGGCCCCGGTGCACGTCTCCAACGTCCAGCTGGTCGTGGAGAAGGACGGCAAGAAGGTCGTCACCCGCGTTGGCTACCGCTTCGATGACGAGGGCAACAAGATCCGCGTTGCCAAGCGAACCGGTGAGGACATCTGATGTCTGAGACGTCTGTTGAGAAGGTGACCCCCCGTCTCAAGGAGCGTTACAACTCCGAGATCAAGGGTCAGCTGCAGGAGCAGTTCTCGTACGAGAACGTCATGCTGACGCCCGGCCTGGTCAAGGTCGTCGTCAACATGGGTGTCGGCGAGGCCGCCCGTGACAGCAAGCTGATCGAGGGCGCGATCCGCGACCTGACCGCGATCACCGGTCAGAAGCCGGCCGTGACCAAGGCTCGTAAGTCCATCGCGCAGTTCAAGCTGCGCGAGGGCCAGCCGATCGGCACCCACGTCACCCTCCGTGGTGACCGCATGTGGGAGTTCCTGGACCGTCTGGTGTCGCTGGCCCTGCCGCGTATCCGTGACTTCCGTGGTCTCTCCCCCAAGCAGTTCGACGGCCGTGGCAACTACACCTTCGGTCTGACCGAGCAGGTTATGTTCCACGAGATCGACCAGGACAAGGTCGACCGTCAGCGCGGTATGGACATCACCGTCGTGACCACCGCTCAGACCGACGACGAGGGCCGGGCGCTCCTGCGTGCTCTGGGCTTCCCGTTCAAGGAGGCGTGAGCCAATGGCGAAGAAGTCCCTCATCGCGAAGGCCGAGCGGAAGCCGAAGTTCGGCGTCCGGGCCTACACCCGGTGCCAGCGCTGCGGCCGTCCGCACTCGGTGTACCGCAAGTTCGGCCTCTGCCGTGTCTGCCTCCGTGAGATGGCGCACCGCGGCGAGCTGCCGGGCGTGACCAAGAGCTCCTGGTAGTCCAGGACCTCGCGGTAATGCCATAGCGAAGCAGGTGTGCCCGATCCCACAGGGCCCCGTTTTTGGGGCTGCGTACGGAATCCCGTAAGGTAGTGAGGTCGGGCCCCCTGTCGCGGGAGCTCCATAGCTGCCGTCGACCCTCTTCGGAGGGCTCGCACCCAGTCTTACGACGCCGCAGGTCCCCTGCGTCTGTGCCCCTGCCGCACTCCTCGGAGTGCGGCGGGGGGACCTGGCGCGGAGAAACCACGGCGAGAGAGGCCTGAGGCCATCATGACCATGACCGACCCCATCGCAGACATGCTCACGCGTCTGCGTAACGCGAACTCGGCGTACCACGACTCCGTGGCGATGCCGGCCAGCAAGATCAAGGCGCACGTCGCCGAGATCCTGCAGCAGGAGGGGTACATCTCCTCCTACAAGGTTGAGGAGCCCGTCGAGGGCGAGGTCGGCAAGAAGCTGACCATCGAGCTCAAGTTCGGCCCCAACCGTGAGCGCTCCATCGCCGGCATCAAGCGCATCAGCAAGCCGGGTCTGCGTGTTTACGCAAAGTCCACCAACCTGCCGAAGGTTCTCGGCGGCCTGGGCGTGGCGATCATCTCCACGTCCTCCGGCCTCCTGACCGACAAGCAGGCCGCCAAGAAGGGCGTAGGCGGAGAAGTTCTCGCCTACGTCTGGTAATTCGGGAAACGGAGGTACAGCAATGTCGCGCATTGGACGGCTGCCCATCCAGGTCCCCGCTGGCGTGGACGTCACCATCGATGGCCAGACGGTCTCGGTGAAGGGTCCGAAGGGCTCTCTCACCCACGTCGTCGCCGCGCCGATCGAGATCGGCAAGGGCGAGGACGGCATTCTGGCTGTCACCCGCCCCAACGACGAGCGTCAGTCGAAGGCCCTGCACGGCCTGACCCGCACGCTGGTGGCGAACATGATCACCGGTGTGACCGCGGGCTACCGCAAGTCGCTGGAGATCAGCGGTGTCGGCTACCGAGTTCTGGCGAAGGGCTCCGACATGGAGTTCCAGCTGGGCTACAGCCACCCGATCCTCGTCGAGGCGCCCGAGGGCATCTCCTTCGTCGTCGAGTCGGCCACCAAGTTCCACGTGGACGGCATCGACAAGCAGAAGGTCGGCGAGGTCGCCGCGAAGATCCGCAAGCTGCGCAAGCCCGACCCGTACAAGGCCAAGGGTGTCAAGTACGCGGGCGAGGTTATCCGCCGCAAGGTCGGAAAGAGTGGTAAGTAAGCGATGAGTGTCTCTGTCAAGATCGGCAAGGGCAACGCCTACAAGAGCGCCGCTCGCAAGCGCCGCGCGATCCGCGTTCGCAAGCGCGTCGTCGGCAGCGAGGTGCGTCCGCGCCTCGTCGTGACGCGCTCGAACCGTCACATGGTCGCCCAGGTCATCGACGACGCCAAGGGTCACACCCTGGCGTCGGCGTCCACCCTCGACGTGTCCATCAAGGGCGCCGAGGGCGACAAGACCGAGCTGGCCAAGAAGGTCGGGAGCCTGGTCGCCGAGCGCGCCAAGGCCGCCGGCATCGAGTCGGTCGTCTTCGACCGCGCGGGCAACCGGTACGCCGGCCGCATCGCCGCCCTGGCGGACGCGGCCCGCGAGGCCGGGCTCGACTTCTAAGCCGCTCGTCGGCTCAGTCGACGGACGTAATCGAGAGAGGTAATTCCAATGGCTGGACCCCAGCGCCGCGGTAGCGGCGCCGGCGGCGGCACCGGCGGTGGCGAGCGGCGTGACCGTAAGCGTGACGACCGGGGCAACGCCCCCGCCGTCGAGAAGACCGCTTACGTCGAGCGTGTCGTCGCGATCAACCGTGTCGCGAAGGTTGTCAAGGGTGGTCGTCGTTTCAGCTTCACCGCGCTGGTCGTGGTGGGCGACGGTGACGGCACCGTAGGTGTCGGTTACGGGAAGGCGAAGGAGGTTCCGGCCGCCATCGCCAAGGGTGTTGAGGAGGCCAAGAAGAACTTCTTCAAGGTCCCCCGTATCCAGGGCACCATCGCGCACCCCGTTCAGGGCGAGAAGGCCGCCGGCGTCGTGCTGCTGAAGCCCGCCGCCCCCGGTACCGGTGTTATCGCCGGTGGCCCGGTGCGTGCCGTCCTGGAGTGCGCCGGCGTCCACGACATCCTGTCGAAGTCGCTCGGCTCGGACAACGCGATCAACATCGTGCACGCCACGGTTGCCGCGCTGAAGCAGATCCAGCGTCCCGAGGAGGTCGCGGCCCGCCGTGGCCTGCCGCTTGAGGACGTGGCTCCGGCCGGTCTGCTGCGTGCTCGGGCTGCTGCCGGGGTGAGTGCCTGATGGCTCGCCTGAAGATCACGCAGACCAAGTCCTACATCGGCAGCAAGCAGAACCACCGCGAGACGCTGCGCTCGCTGGGTCTGAAGCGCATGCACGATGTGGTCGTCAAGGAGGACCGTCCCGAGATCCGCGGGATGGCCCAGACCGTGCGTCACCTCGTCACGGTCGAGGAGGTGGACTGAGATGGCTGACTCGCCGATCAAGGTGCACAACCTGCGTCCCGCCCCGGGTGCCAAGACCGACAAGATCCGTGTCGGCCGTGGTGAAGGCTCCAAGGGTAAGACCGCCGGTCGTGGTACCAAGGGCACCAAGGCCCGCTACCAGGTTCCGCAGCGCTTCGAGGGTGGCCAGATGCCCCTCCACATGCGCCTGCCGAAGCTGAAGGGCTTCAAGAACCCGTTCAAGATCACGTTCCAGGTCGTCAACCTCGACAAGCTGGCCGAGCTCTACCCGCAGGGTGGAGAGGTCACCGTCGAGGACCTGGTCGCCAAGGGCGCGGTTCGCAAGAACTCCCTCGTCAAGGTGCTCGGCACCGGCGAGATCTCGGTCGCCCTGCAGGTGACGGTCGACGCCGTCTCCGGCTCGGCCACCGAGAAGATCACCGCCGCCGGCGGCACCGTCACCGAGCTCGTCTGAGCCCGCTGACTCCGCGAGCCCCGCACCTCCCCACCGGGAGGTGCGGGGCTCGCGCCGTTTCCGGCCGGGCCCTTTCCGGAGGGTCCGGATCCCGGTGATCCGCCCTCGTTCTTTTGTGTGGCAAAACCGGGCATCCCGTACCCCGTGAGTGGGGGAGGGGCGGTACGCGCTTCTTTCGAGTGGCCGCGCACTGTTAGAGTCCGTGGAGTTCCCTTGTAGGCTGCGCGTAGGCTCGCCTGTGCCGTCTGTACGGGGGCCCGTACCGCCAAACTCCCATTCAGGACCGACCCTCCCGCCGACGACGCGCGGGAGGCGCAGGAGGCACCGTGCTCAGTGCGTTCGCGCGGGCGTTCCAGACGCCCGACCTGCGCAAGAAGCTGCTGTTCACGCTGGGCATCATGGTGCTGTTCCGGCTGGGCTCGCACATCCCTGTCCCAGGGGTGGACTTCCAGGCGGTTCACGCCTGTATCAAGGAGACCAAGAACAACGGCCTCTTCGGACTGGTCAACCTGTTCAGCGGTGGCGCACTCCTCCAGCTGACGATCTTCGCCCTCGGCATCATGCCGTACATCACGGCGAGCATCATCCTCCAGCTCCTCACCGTCGTGATCCCGCGGCTTGAGGCGCTGAAGAAGGAGGGCCAGGCCGGTACCGCGAAGATCACGCAGTACACCCGGTACCTGACCATCGCGCTCGCGGTGCTCCAGGGCACCGGCATCGTGGCGACGGCCTCCAGCGGCGCGCTGTTCTCCGGCTGCGTCTACGCCAACCAGATCGTGCCGGACACCGGGGTCTTCCGGATCGCCGTGATGGTCCTGACCATGACCGCCGGCACCACGGTGATCATGTGGCTGGGCGAGCTGATCACCGACCGCGGCATCGGCAACGGCATGTCGCTGCTGATCTTCACCTCGATCGCGGCGCAGTTCCCGACCTCGATGTGGGCCATCAAGGGTTCCGGCACCATCGGCGGCGGCTGGGTGGAGTTCCTCTCCGTCATCGCGATCGGCGTCATCGTTGTGATGCTCGTCATCTTCGTCGAGCAGGCACAGCGCCGGATCCCGGTCCAGTACGCGAAGCGGATGATCGGCCGCCGGGCGTTCGGCGGCACATCGACCTACATTCCCCTCAAGGTGAACCAGGCCGGTGTCATCCCGGTCATCTTCGCCTCGTCGCTGCTGTACATCCCGGCCCTGGTGGTCCAGCTGACCAACAGCCAGTCGGGCTGGGCGGTCTGGATCAACCAGCACTTCGTCCGCGGTGACCACCCGGTCTACATGGCCACGTACTTCCTGCTGATCGTCTTCTTCGCCTTCTTCTACGTCGCCATCTCCTTCAACCCCGAAGAAGTTGCCGACAACATGAAGAAGTATGGTGGGTTCATCCCGGGTATCCGGGCCGGCCGTCCGACGGCCGAGTACCTGAACTACGTGCTCACCCGCATCACGTGGCCGGGTTCGCTCTACCTGGGCCTGATCGCGTTGATCCCGATGATCGCCCTGGTCGCCTTCGGACAGCAGACCAACTTCCCGTTCGGCGGCACCAGCGTCCTCATCGTCGTCGGCGTCGGACTCGAAACTGTGAAGCAGATCGAGAGCCAGCTCCAGCAGCGCAATTACGAAGGGTTCCTCCGCTGATGCGTATCGTCCTCGTCGGGCCTCCCGGGGCAGGGAAGGGTACTCAGGCGCACGTCCTGGCCAAGACCCTGTCCATTCCCCACATCTCCACCGGCGACCTCTTCCGCGCCAACATCGGCCAGGGCACGCCGCTCGGCGTCGAGGCCAAGAGCTACATGGACGCGGGCCGGCTGGTGCCGGACGAGGTCACGATCGGGATGGCCAAGGACCGGATGCTCCAGGAGGACGCCGCCGCCGGCTTCCTGCTGGACGGCTTCCCGCGCAACCTGGGCCAGGCCAAGGCGCTGGACGAGTTCCTCACCGAGCAGGGCATCAAGCTCGACGGTGTGCTGGACCTGGAGGTCCCCGAGGACGAGGTGGTCCGGCGGATCGCCGGCCGCCGCCTGTGCCGCAACGACGGGGGCCACGTCTTCCACGTGGACTACAACCCGCCGAAGGCCGAGGGCGTCTGCGACGAGTGCGGCGGCGAGCTGTACCAGCGCTCGGACGACACCGAGGACAAGGTGCGGACCCGGCTGGAGGTCTACCACACGGAGACCGAGCCGATCATCGACTACTACCGCCAGCAGGGCCTGATCGCGACGATCCCGGCCCTCGGCAAGGTGGACGAGGTCACCGCCCGCGCGATCGAGGCGCTGAAGCAGGACAGCTGAGTTTTTCAGCGGCGTACCCACGGCCGCGTTGCCCTTCCCGGGGCAGCGCGGCCGTGCGGCGTCGTACGGTGGAACGAGTGCACGGCCGCCCGGCAAGGACCGCGCGGGAAACGAAGGAAGGCGTGACCAGATGGTGGAGATCAAGACCTCCGAGCAGATCGCGAAGATGCGAGCGGCCGGACTGGTCGTCGCCGAGGCGCTCAAGGCGTGCCGCGAGGCGGTCGCCCCGGGGATTACCACCCAGGAGCTCAACGACATCGCGGACAAGGTCATCACCGACCACGGCGCGACGTCGAACTTCCGCGCCCACCACGGCGGGCTCTGGTTCCCCGGAGTGATCTGCGCCTCGGTGAACAACGAGGTCGTGCACGGCATCCCCGGTGACCGGGTGCTGCAGGAGGGCGACCTGATCTCGATCGACTGCGGCGCCATCCTGGACGGCTGGCACGGCGACTCGGCGATCTCCGTGGCGGTCGGCGAGGTCCGGCCCGAGGTGGAGATGCTGAGCCGGGTCACCGAGGGCTCGATGTGGGCCGGCATCGCCCAGATGAAGAAGGGCAACCGGCTCGTCGACGTCTCCAAGGCGATCGAGGGCTTCATCCGGCGTCAGCCGCTGCCGCCCAAGGGCAAGTGGGGCATCACCGAGGGCTACGGCGGTCACGGCATCGGCACGGCCATGCACATGGAGCCGCACGTCCTGAACTACGTCGAGCGCGGCCGCGGGAAGGGCCCCAAGCTGATCCCCGGCACGGTGCTGGCCATCGAGCCCATGGTGTCGCTCGGCACCCCGCACACGACGGTGCTGGAGGACGACTGGACCGTCGTGACCAACGACGGCACCTGGGCCTCGCACTGGGAGCACTCGGTGGCCGTCACCGAGGAGGGCCCGCTGGTGCTGACCGCCTTCGACGGCGGGCGGGCCGAGCTGGCCAAGCTGGGCATCACCGCAGCTCCGGACCCGCTCGGCTAGTCGTCGGAGCCCGGCCCGGGCGGCCGGCTGCCGGTGCTGACGAAGGATCAGGGCCCTGGGGGTTTGGACCTCCAGGGCTTTTGTCCTATTTTTATCGGCTGGCAGTGGCTTCAGGGGCCCGGGGTCGTCCGCGGACGGCCCCCGGACGGTCAAACGGCTTCGATCGAGCAGGAGAGAGCAGTGCTCAAGGGATTCCGCGAGTTCATGATGCGCGGCAACGTCGTCGACATGGCGGTCGGTGTGGTCATCGGAGCCGCGTTCACGGGGGTGGTGACCGGCTTCGTGTCCGCGTTCCTCACCCCGCTGGTGGGTGTGGTGGTCGGCGCCGCCGGCGACTTCGGCTCGTACAAGCAGACGATCGCGGGGGTGACCTTCCCGTACGGCCAGTTCCTGAACGTGCTGATCGCGTTCCTGATGACCGCCGCGGTGCTCTACTTCTGCGTCGTCCTGCCGGTGACCAAGGCCACCGCCCGGTACATGCCGAAGAAGCCGAAGACCCCGAAGCGCCCGTGCCCGGAGTGCCTGACCGAGATCCCCGAGGCCGCCAGCCGCTGCTCGGCCTGCACCGCCCACGTGGAGCCGCTGCGGGTCGTCGCGCAGCACTGACCGGGCCCCGGTTTTGGTCCATCCCGCGCGCTGGCGTAGGATGGACCGTCGGCTCACTCGTAGCGTGCTTCAGCACGCCCTCTTCCCCTCCGGGGGTCGGGGTGGACCCAGGTTCGCACGAGCGTGCCGCATACGGTAGCCGGTCCCGGAAGGTGGATCTCGCAGTTCATGGCTAAGAAGCAAGGCGCCATTGAGATCGAGGGCACCGTGATCGAGTCTCTTCCGAACGCGATGTTCAAGGTCGAGCTGCAGAACGGTCACAAGGTCCTCGCGCACATCAGTGGCAAGATGCGCATGCACTACATCCGCATCCTGCCGGACGACCGGGTCGTGGTGGAGCTCAGCCCCTACGACCTCACGCGCGGCCGGATCGTCTACCGCTACAAGTAATAACGTCAGATCTAGACCCGGAGAACCTGAACATGAAGGTCAAGCCGAGCGTCAAGAAGATCTGCGACAAGTGCAAGGTGATCCGCCGCCACGGCCGGGTCATGGTGATCTGCGACAACCTGCGCCACAAGCAGCGCCAGGGCTGATCAGTTCCCCCCAGCATTTCTCGTAGTACTTCGCGCGACGCGAAAACGTCATAAGCGGGCTACCCGATCCGTCCGTTCGAGGACGGACTGCCACCCCCGGTCAGAGGCCGGGGCTCCATCGTCGAGAGGCGAAGGAGTAGGTAGCACGCAAGACCTCTGAAGAAGCACAGGAGCCTTGAATGGCACGCCTCGCCGGCGTTGATCTCCCCCGTGAGAAGCGGATCGAGATCGCCCTTACCTACGTGTACGGCATCGGTCGTACCCGCGCCCAGCAGACCCTGGCCGAGACCGGTGTCAACCCGGATGTCCGCGTTCGCGACATCACCGAGGAAGACCTCGTCAAGCTGAGCCAGTACATCGACGCCAACTACACGGTCGAGGGTGACCTCCGCCGTGAGGTCCAGGCCGACATCCGCCGCAAGGTCGAGATCGGCTGCTACGAGGGTCTGCGTCACCGTCGCGGCCTGCCGGTCCGCGGTCAGCGCACCCACACCAACGCGCGTACCCGCAAGGGCCCGCGTCGCGCGATCGCCGGTAAGAAGAAGCCGGGCAAGAAGTAGTCCGTCCCGTAACCGGACATCCCTCCGGCCCGCGGGTCAGCGGACCGACCACCTCAGTAGGAGAACAGACTTATGCCCCCCAAGGGTCGTCAGGCTGCCGGCGCGAAGAAGATCCGCCGCAAGGAAAAGAAGAACGTCGCTCACGGCCACGCGCACATCAAGAGCACGTTCAACAACACCATCGTTTCGATCACCGACCCCGCGGGCAACGTGATCTCCTGGGCCTCCGCCGGCCACGTCGGCTTCAAGGGCTCGCGCAAGTCCACCCCGTTCGCCGCGCAGATGGCCGCCGAGGCCGCTGCCCGTCGCGCGCAGGAGCACGGCATGCGCAAGGTCGACGTCTTCGTCAAGGGTCCGGGCTCCGGCCGTGAGACCGCGATCCGCTCGCTCCAGGCCACCGGCCTGGAGGTCGGTTCGATCCAGGACGTCACCCCCACCCCGCACAACGGCTGCCGTCCGCCGAAGCGCCGCCGCGTCTGACGCAGCGCCTTCGGGCACGCGGGTAATGCTGTAAACCACGTACGGGGTCCCGGGAGCGCGTCACTGCGCCGGGGACCCCGTACGCTGGTTCTGTTCGGCATCAAATAGTGGGTGCCGAAGACCACTGGAGGATCTGAAAACATGCTGATCGCTCAGCGTCCCTCGCTGACCGAAGAGGTCGTCGACGAGTTCCGCTCGCGGTTCGTGATCGAGCCGCTTGAGCCGGGCTTCGGCTACACCCTCGGCAACTCGCTCCGCCGCACCCTCCTGTCGTCGATCCCGGGTGCCGCTGTCACCAGCATCCGCGTCGACGGCGTCCTGCACGAGTTCACCACCGTGCCGGGCGTCAAGGAGGACGTCACCGACCTCATCCTCAACATCAAGCAGCTGGTCGTCTCCTCGGAGCACGACGAGCCGGTCGTGATGTACCTGCGCAAGCAGGGCCCGGGTGTGGTCACCGCCGCCGACATCGCCCCGCCGGCCGGTGTCGAGGTGCACAACCCCGAGCTGGTCCTCGCCACGCTGAACGGCAAGGGCAAGCTGGAGATGGAGCTGACCGTCGAGCGCGGTCGCGGCTACGTCTCCGCCGTGCAGAACAAGGCCTCCGGCCAGGAGATCGGCCGCATCCCGGTCGACTCGATCTACAGCCCCGTGCTGAAGGTCACCTACAAGGTCGAGGCCACCCGTGTCGAGCAGCGGACCGACTTCGACAAGCTGATCGTCGACGTCGAGACCAAGCCCGCCATGCGTCCGCGCGACGCCATGGCCTCGGCCGGCAAGACCCTGGTCGAGCTGTTCGGTCTCGCCCGCGAGCTGAACATCGACGCCGAGGGCATCGACATGGGCCCGTCCCCCACGGACGCCGCCCTGGCCGCCGACCTGGCGCTGCCGATCGAGGAGCTGGAGCTCACCGTCCGCTCCTACAACTGCCTCAAGCGCGAGGGCATCCACACCGTGGGTGAGCTCGTCGCCCGCTCCGAGGCCGACCTGCTCGACATCCGCAACTTCGGTGCGAAGTCGATCGACGAGGTCAAGGCGAAGCTGGCCGGCATGGGCCTGGCCCTCAAGGACAGCCCGCCCGGGTTCGACCCGACCGCCGCCGCCGACGCCTTCGGCGCCGACGACCTGGACGACGCGGGTTACGCGGAGACCGAGCAGTACTAAGAGTTTGACCGTGGGAACGGCCGCTCCGGCGGCCGTTCCGGCGGGTCAGTGAAAGCCGTGCGGGCACCGTGCCCGTACGCCCGCTGCGGTACCTGGTACGGCCGCAGTCGGAGATTCGAGGAGTAATTCCATGCCGCGTCCCACCAAGGGTGCCCGCCTCGGCGGCGGCCCGCACCACGAGCCGCTGCTGCTCGCCGGTCTGTGCCGGGAGCTGTTCCAGTACGGCCGCATCACCACGACCGAGGCCAAGGCCCGTCGGATGCGCCCGCTGGCCGAGAAGCTGATCACCAAGGCGAAGAAGGGCGACATCCACAACCGTCGCCTGGTGCGCAAGACCATCACCGACATCTCGGTGCTGCACACCCTCTTCACCGAGATCGCGCCGCGCTACGAGAACCGCCCGGGTGGCTACACCCGCATCACCAAGATCGGCGGTCGCCGCGGCGACAACGCGCCGATGGCCGTGATCGAGCTGGTCGAGGCGCTGACCGTCGCGCAGACCGCCGTCGGCGAGGCCGAGGGCGCCACCAAGCGTGCCGTCAAGGAGGCCGAGGCCAAGGCCGAGGAGACCAAGGCCGACGAGGCCGAGGCCGCCGAGCAGGCCTGACACCTTCCGGTGTAGTGCGGGCCCGTTCTCCCATCCGTGGGGGAGCGGGCCCGTTCCTTTCTGTCCGGTCCCACCCCCGTCCGGCCCGTCCGGGCCGACCTCCGTCCGGCGTGTCCGGGCCCTCCGGGAGAGAAGCAGTGGTCAACGATTGCGCCGAGCGGCCGCCGGTCAAGGACGGCCCGGCCGACGGGTACGTCCGGATCCGGCTCGACCTCGCCTACCAGGGCGCCGAGTTCTCCGGCTGGGCCCGCCAGCGCGGCGGCCGCCGCACCGTCCAGGAGGAGATCGAGACCGCGCTGCAGATCGTCACCCGCAGCCCGGAGCACTACCCGCTGACCGTGGCCGGCCGCACCGACGCCGGAGTGCACGCCCGGGGCCAGGTCGCCCACGTCGACCTGCCGGACGGGCTCTGGGCCGAGCACGGCGGGAAGCTGCTCCGCCGGCTGGCCGGGCGGCTCCCCGGCGACGTCCGGATCTACCGGGTGAGCGAGGCCCCGGCGGGCTTCGACGCCCGCTTCTCGGCGATCTGGCGCCGCTACGCCTACCGGGTCGCCGACCACCCCGGCGGGGTCGACCCGCTGCTGCGCGGGCACGTGCTCTGGCACGACCGGCCGCTCGACGTCGACCGGATGAACGCCGCCGCCGAACTGCTGCTCGGCGAGCACGACTTCGCCGCGTACTGCAAGAAGCGCGAGGGCGCCACCACCATCCGCACCCTGCTGGAGCTGCACTGGGACCGCGTCCCGGTGGACGGCTACGCCGCGCAGGAGGGCTCGCTCGCGGTCGCCACCGTCCGGGCCGACGCCTTCTGCCACAACATGGTGCGGGCACTGGTCGGCGCGATGCTGCTGGTCGGAGACGGGCACCGGCCGGTGGAGTTCCCCGGCGAGGTGCTGGCCGGCGGCGTCCGCAACTCGGCGGTCAACGTGATCCGGCCGTACGGGCTGACCCTGGAGGAGGTCGGCTACCCGCCGGACGAGCTGCTCGCCGAGCGCAACCGCGCGGCCCGCCGGATGCGGACGCTGCCCGGTCAGCCGGCGGTCGGTTAATCCGTTTTGGTCCTGGGCGAGGGCTTGGGAGAATCGTCCCCATGGGACACGTCGAGATTTCGCACCTTGAGTACTACCTGCCGGACGGGCGGGTGCTTTTCGACGACGCGTCCTTCCGGGTCGGCGAGGGCACCGCGGTCGCCCTGGTCGGCGCCAACGGCGCCGGCAAGACCACCCTGCTGCGCATGATCGCGGGCGACCTCCAGCCGCACGGCGGCTCGGTGACGATCAGCGGCGGGCTCGGCGTGATGCGCCAGTTCGTCGGCACCACCGGCCGCGAGGGCGCGCAGGACGACGAGGACCGGCAGGGCCCGGCCCCGCTGCCCGCCGACGCCTCCGTCCGCGACCTGCTGGTCTCGGTGGCCCCCGAGCGGATCGCCGTCGCGGCCCGCGCGGTCGACGCCGCCGAACTGGCGATGATCGCCCAGGACGACGAGAAGACGCAGATGGCGTACGCCCAGGCGCTCTCCGACTGGGCCGACGTCGGCGGCTACGACTACGAGACCGACTGGGACGTCTGCACCATGGCCGCCCTCGGCGTGCCGTTCGACAAGGCCCAGTGGCGCGGCCTCAACACGCTCTCCGGCGGCGAGCAGAAGCGCCTCGTCCTGGAGGCGCTGCTGCGCGGCCCCGAAGAGGTGCTGCTGCTGGACGAGCCGGACAACTACCTGGACGTCCCCGGCAAGCGCTGGCTGGAGGAGGCCATCAAGGCCACCTCGAAGACCGTGCTCTACATCTCGCACGACCGCGAGCTGCTCTCGCGGACCGCCGAGAAGATCATCAGCGTCGAGTCCGGCGCGGCCGGCAGCAGCGTCTGGGTCCACGGCGGCGGCTTCGACTCCTTCCACGAGGCCCGCAAGGACCGCTTCGCCCGCTTCGAGGAGCTGGGCCGCCGCTGGGACGAGGAGCACGCCAAGCTCAAGAAGCTGGTCGTCACCCTGCGCCAGGCCGCCTCCGTCAGCCACGCGCTGGCCACCCGCTACGCGGCCGCACAGACCCGGCTGAAGAAGTTCGAGGAGGCCGGCCGCCCGGAGGAGCCGCCGCGCGAGCAGAACATCACCATGCGGCTCAAGGGCGGCCGTACGGGTGTCCGGGCCTTCAGCATGGAGCAACTGGAGCTCACCGGCCTGATGAAGCCCTTCGACCTGGAGGTCTTCTACGGCGAGCGGATCGGGGTGCTCGGCTCCAACGGCTCCGGCAAGTCGCACTTCCTGCGGCTGCTCGCCGGGGACCCGACGGTCGCGCACAGCGGCAGCTGGAAGCTCGGTGCCCGGGTGGTGCCCGGCCACTTCCGACAGACCCACGCGCACCCGGAGCTGGTCGGCCGCACCGTCCGCTCGATCGTCGAGGAGGAGCACGCGCTCAGCCGCGGCGCCGCGATGGGCGTCCTGCGCCGCTACGAGCTGGACCGGCAGGAGGAGCAGAAGTTCGAGTCGCTCTCCGGCGGCCAGCAGGCCCGGCTGATGATCCTCAAGCTGGAGCTCTCCGGGGTGACGGCGCTGCTGCTCGACGAGCCCACCGACAACCTGGACCTGGAGAGCGCGGAGGCGCTGCAGGCGGGGCTGGAGGCCTTCGACGGCACCGTGCTCTGCGTCACGCACGACCGCTGGTTCGCCAGGTCCCTCGACCGCTTCCTGGTGTTCGGCGCGGACGGCCGGGTGTACGAGTCGGCGGAGCCGGTCTGGGACGTCACCCGGGTCGAGCGGGACCGCTGACCTGGGCGGATCCGGTCGCGGCCGGTCGTGACCGGCTGCGGCCGGTGCCGGCCGGCGGTGGTGGACGGCGGCCCGCGGCCGACCGTTTCCCACCGTTTCCGACCCGGAACGACCGGTTCGGACCCCGGTCCGACCGGGGCCCGGACCGGGGCGGTCCGGGCCGTCCGGGCGGAGGTTCCGGCGGGCGGATTTTGACCCTCCCCGGTGGGCCCGGTAGCCTGGGCGCTTGATGTGCGTATTGGCTCGCTCTATCTCACGTGAGAGGTCGGTACGCCGGAGATATCAGGTCGACCACCCAGCGGCCCCCCTTGAATTGCGTCCAAGGCGGCCAGGCTGATGCCCTCGACCCGGTGCTCCTGTCAGGACTCACTCACTGAAAAGCAGAGGCTACGACCGTGCGTACGTACAGCCCCAAGCCCGGCGACGTCCAGCGTCAGTGGCACGTCATCGACGCGACCGACGTCGTGCTCGGCCGCCTGGCCTCCCAGGCCGCCAACCTCCTCCGGGGTAAGCACAAGGCGATCTACGCGCCGCACGTTGACACCGGTGACTTCGTCATCATCATCAACGCGGACAAGGTGCACCTGTCGGGCAACAAGAAGACCCAGAAGCTGGCGTACCGCCACAGCGGCTTCCCGGGCGGTCTCCGCTCGGTCCGCTACGACGACCTCCTGGCGAACAACCCGGAGAAGGCCGTCGAGAAGGCCATCAAGGGCATGATCCCCAAGAACAGCCTGGGCCGTCAGATGCTCTCCAAGCTGAAGGTCTACTCGGGCGACCAGCACCCGCACGCTGCCCAGCAGCCGGTCCCGTTCGAGATCACCCAGGTCGCGCAGTAATTCGGCCACCGAGCCCCCCAACACTGAAAAGAGCTGAGGAACACCGTGGCCGAGACCACCGAAACCCTTGAGGTCGACTTCGACGAGACTGTCGTCGAGGGCGAGTACACCTCCGAGGAGAGCTACACCTCCGAGTCCCTGGCCGGCCGCTTCGGCGAGGCCGTCCCCGGCGCCGGCCTCGGCCGTCGCAAGGAGGCGATCGCCCGCGTGCGCATCGTCCCCGGCACCGGCCAGTGGAAGATCAACGGCCGCACCCTGGAGAACTACTTCCCCAACAAGGTGCACCAGCAGACCGTGAACGAGCCCTTCAAGCTCCTGGAGCTCGACGGCCGTTACGACGTGGTCGCCCGCATCACCGGCGGCGGCGTGTCCGGTCAGGCCTACGCGCTGCGCCTCGGCGTGGCCCGCGCCCTGAACGAGGCCGACGTGGACAACAACCGCGCCGCCCTCAAGAAGGCCGGCTTCCTGATGCGTGACGCGCGTGCCGTTGAGCGCAAGAAGGCCGGTCTCAAGAAGGCCCGCAAGGCGCCGCAGTACAGCAAGCGCTAGTCGCGCCCCGGGGGTGCGTACCGCCCTGGTGGTGCACGCCCCCGGACGCGCTCTCACGCCCCGGAGTACTTCGCGTACTCCGGGGCGTCGTGCTCCCCGGCCATTGTGCGGAAGCCGGGGATTCGATCGGATTCACTGCAAGGCATTGCGGCGATGGAGGACGGGACAGTGGGACGACTCTTCGGTACGGACGGCGTACGCGGTGTGGCCAACGAAGGACTGACGGCCGAGCTGGCGCTCGGGCTGTCGGTCGCGGCGGCACACGTGCTCGGCGAGGCGGGGGCCTTCGACGGCCACCGGCCGGTCGCGGTGGTCGGCCGTGACCCGCGCGCCTCGGGCGAGTTCCTGGAGGCCGCGGTCATCGCCGGCCTGGCCAGCGCGGGCGTCGACGTGCTGCGGGTCGGGGTCCTGCCCACCCCCGCGGTGGCGTACCTCACCGGCGCCCTCGGCGCGGACTTCGGCGTGATGCTCTCCGCCAGCCACAACGCCATGCCGGACAACGGCATCAAGTTCCTCGCCCGCGGCGGCCACAAGCTGGACGACCGCATCGAGGACGCCATCGAGGCCCACTACCGGACGTACTCCGTCGGCAGTGACGAGTGGAAGCGCCCGACCGGCGCGGCCGTCGGCCGGGTCCGCGAGTACACCGAGGGCTTCGACAAGTACGTCGCCCACCTGATCGGCGTGCTGCCCAACCGCCTGGACGGCATCCGGGTCGTCATCGACGGCGCGCACGGCGCGGCCGCGTACGTCGCCCCCGAGGCCTTCGCCCGGGCCGGCGCCGAGGTCGTCCACACCCTGGGTGCCGAGCCCACCGGCCTCAACATCAACGACGGCGTCGGCTCCACCCACCTGGACCGGCTGCGCACCGCCATGCGCGAGTACCAGGCGGACCTCGGCATCGCCCTCGACGGCGACGCCGACCGCTGCCTGGCCGCCGACGCGGACGGCGACGAGGTCGACGGCGACCAGATCATCGCGATCCTCGCGGTCGCCATGAAGGAGGCCGGCTCGCTGCGCCGCAACACGGTCGTCGCCACCGTGATGTCCAACCTGGGCTTCAAGCTGGCGATGGAGCGCGAGGGCATCGAGCTGGTCGAGACCGCCGTCGGCGACCGGTACGTGCTGGAGGCGATGAAGCAGCACGGCTTCGCGCTGGGCGGCGAGCAGTCCGGCCACGTCATCCTGCTCGACCACGCGACCACCGGCGACGGCACGCTGACCGGCCTGATGCTCGGTGCCCGGCTGGCCGCCACCAAGCAGCCGCTGGCCGACCTGGCCGCCGTGATGACCCGGCTGCCGCAGGTGCTGATCAACGTCAAGGGCGTCGACAAGAGCCGGGTGAACACCAGCGAGGAGCTGGCCGCCGCCGTCGCCGCGGCCGAAGCCGAGCTGGGCTCCACCGGCCGGGTGCTGCTGCGGTCCTCCGGCACCGAGCCGCTGGTCCGGGTGATGGTCGAGGCCGCCGACGAGTCGCAGTCCAAGGCCGTCGCGGAGCGGCTCGCCGAGGCGGTCCGGACGTACCTGGGCTGACCGCCCCGCCGCGTGCCGGAGGGCCCCCGCCTCGGCGGGGGCCCTCCGGCGTGTCCGGGGTCCTCGGCGCACCCGGGCCGTCCGGGGTGCGTCCGGTGCGTCCGGGCCGTCCGGTGCGTCCGGACCCTTCGGCGCGCCCGGGGCCGTCCCGGGCACGCCGCCTCAGAGCTTGCGCAGCAGCGCCCGGCGGACCTTGTGGTCCGAGCCCTTCTGCAGGATCAGCGTCGCCCTGCCGCGGGTGGGCAGCACGTTCTCCAGCAGGTTCGGCTTGTTGATGGTGCGCCACACCTGGCGGCCGTACTCCATCGCCTCCTCCTCCGGCACCTCGGTGAACCGGCGGAAGTAGGAGTTCGGGTCCTGGAAGGCCGTCCGGCGCAGCTTGCGGAACCGGTCCAGGTACCAGCTCTCGATGTCGTCGGTGCGGGCGTCGACGTAGATCGAGAAGTCGAAGTAGTCGGTCACCGCGAGCCTGGTCCGGCCGTCGTTGCCGGGCAGCGCCGGCTGGAGCACGTTCAGCCCCTCGACGATCAGGATGTCCGGGCGCTCCACGGTGAGCCGCTCCCCGGGCACGATGTCGTACACCAGGTGCGAGTAGACCGGGGCGGAGACCCTCTCCTTGCCGGCCTTCACGTCCGCGACGAACCGCATCAGCGCCCGGCGGTCGTACGACTCGGGGAAGCCCTTGCGGGCCATCAGCCCGCGTCTGCGCAGCTCGGCGTTGGGCAGCAGGAACCCGTCCGTGGTGACCAGCTCGACCCGGGGGTGTTCCGGCCAGCGGGCCAGCAGCGCCTGCAGCAGGCGGGCCGTGGTGGACTTGCCGACCGCGACCGAGCCGGCCACCCCGATGATGAACGGGGTGCGGGTGCGCTCGGTGTCCCCGGTGTCCAGGAACGTGCCCAGCGCGCCCCGCAGGTCGTGCGTGGCGTGGATGTAGAGGTTCAGCAGCCGGGACAGCGGCAGGTAGACGTCACGGACCTCGTCCAGGTCGAGGGCGGTGCCCAGGCCGCGCAGCCGTTCCACCTCCTGCGCGGTCAGCGGCAGCGGCGTACGCTCGCGCAGCGCGCTCCACTCGGCCCGACTGAGGTCCACGTAGGGGGACGGCGACGGGCCGGGCGTGGTGGCGCCCCGCGTACACAGTTCGGTCAGCACATGCTCCATTGTGAGCCGTAGCGCCGTTCGTGGTGGTTGTGGTGTCGGTCACGCGCTGTGGGCGAACCGCGCGAATGGGGCGTTCGGAGCGCCCTTATGCTGGCACGCATGTGCGGAATTGTTGGATACGTGGGCTCCCAGCCCGCGCTTGACGTAGTAATCGCAGGCCTGCAGCGACTGGAGTACCGGGGTTACGACTCCGCCGGTGTCGCGGTGCAGGTGCAGGGCTCCGACGGGCAGTGGAGCCTCGCCACCGACAAGCGGGCCGGAAAGCTCGCCAACCTGGAGAAGTCGCTCGCCGAGACCCCTCTTCCCGGCGGCACCACCGGCATCGGGCACACCCGATGGGCCACCCACGGCGGCCCGACCGACGCCAACGCCCACCCCCACCTGGACGACGCCCTCCGGGTGGCCGTGGTCCACAACGGCATCATCGAGAACTTCGCCCAGCTCCGGGCCGAGCTGGCCGAGCGCGGCCACACCCTGCGCTCGGAGACCGACACCGAGGTCGTCGCCCACCTGCTCGGCGAGCTCTACGACGGCGACCTGGCCGAGGCCATGCGGGCGGTCTGCCGCCGCCTCGACGGCGCCTTCACCCTCGTCGCCGTGCACGCGGACGCGCCCGACGTCGTCGTCGGCGCCCGCCGCAACTCGCCGCTGGTGGTCGGGCGCGGCGAGGGCGAGAACTTCCTCGCCTCCGACGTCGCCGCCTTCATCGCGCACACCCGCGAGGCGATCGAGCTGGGCCAGGACCAGGTCGTCGAGCTGCGCCGCGACGCGGTCACGGTCACCAACTTCGACGGCACCCCGGCCGAGGTGCGCGAGTACCACGTCGACTGGGACGCCTCCGCCGCCGAGAAGGGCGGCTACGACTACTTCATGCTCAAGGAGATCGCCGAGCAGCCGAAGGCCGTCGCGGACACCCTGCTCGGCCGGATCGGCTCCGACGGCCGGCTCACCCTCGACGAGCTGCGGATCTCCGACGCCGACCTGCGGTCGGTCGACAAGGTCGTCATCGTCGCCTGCGGCACCGCGTTCCACGCGGGCATGATCGCCAAGTACGCGATCGAGCACTGGACCCGGATCCCCTGCGAGGTGGAGGTCGCGTCCGAGTTCCGGTACCGCGACCCGATCATGGGCCCGGGCACGCTGGTCATCGCGATCTCGCAGTCCGGCGAGACCATGGACACCCTGATGGCGCTGCGGCACGCGCGCGAACAGGGCGCCAAGGTGCTGGCGATCTGCAACACCAACGGCTCCACCATCCCGCGCGAGTCGGACGCGGTGCTGTACACGCACGCCGGGCCCGAGGTCGCGGTCGCCTCCACCAAGGCGTTCCTGACCCAGCTGGTCGCCTGCTACCTGGTCGCGCTGTACCTCGGCCAGGTGCGCGGCACCAAGTGGGGCGACGAGATCCTCGCCGTCATCAAGGAGCTCGGCGACGCCCCGCGCCAGGTCGAGCAGGTGCTGGAGACCATGGAGCCGGTGCGCGAGCTGGCCCGCTCGCTGGCCGACGCGCGCTCGGTGCTCTTCCTCGGCCGGCACGTGGGCTTCCCGGTGGCCCTGGAGGGCGCGCTCAAGCTCAAGGAGCTCGCCTACATGCACGCCGAGGGCTTCGCGGCGGGCGAGCTGAAGCACGGGCCGATCGCGCTGATCGAGGAGGGGCTGCCGGTCGTGGTGGTCGTCCCGTCGCCGCGCGGGCGGTCGATCCTGCACGACAAGATCGTCTCCAACATCCAGGAGATCCGGGCCCGCGGTGCCCGCACGATCGTCATCGCGGAGGAGGGCGACGAGGCGGTCGTCCCGTACGCGGACCACCTGATCCGGATCCCGGTCACGCCGACGCTGCTGCAGCCGCTGGTCTCCACCGTGCCGCTGCAGGTCTTCGCCTGCGAGCTGGCCACGGCCAAGGGCCACGAGGTCGACCAGCCGCGCAACCTGGCGAAGTCGGTCACCGTCGAGTAGTCCGTCCCGTCCGTCCCGTCCGTCCCGTCCGTCCGTTCGGTGCCCCCGTGGTGGCTGCGTCCTACCGCGGGGGCACCTTGCTGTCCGGGGGCGGGGCGGGGGTATCGGGGGCGGGCGTCGGGCCCGGTGCCCGGCCGGGGGCGCTGCTCCAGGTTCAGGGCTACTTCAGGGGGGCCGTGTCCAGGGTGAACGAGAACGGCGCGGGCAGGTCGATCGGCTTGCCGAAGTCGACTTGGACGTGGGCGGTGTAGTCCTCGCCCTCCGGGTCGGTGAAGAGGGTGACCTTGCCCTCGCCCCGGTCGACCAGCAGGTAGCAGGGGACACCGGCCGCGGCGTAGCCGTTCCGCTTGGGGCCGCGGTCCTTGCCGGGGTTGGTGGAGGTGATCTCGAAGACCAGCAGGACTCCCGCTGCGGGGGCCCAGCTGCCACTGTTCTCGAAGTGGCCGACCCTGCTGACCGTCCCGTCCGGGATGAAGCGGCCCTTGGGCGTGATCAGGCCCTTGTTGCCCGACAGATCGAACTCGATCTCGGCCTTGCGCATGAACTGCCGGTTGATGAGCGAGAACGCGGTTTCATGAGATCCGTCCGGTGGCGGGGTCACGACGATCTCCCCTTCGATGAGTTCGGCCTTGAATCCGGGCGGCGTGTCCAGCTCCAGGAATGCCTGGATGATGCCGTCCTGGTCCGTCGGACGCTCGATTGCCGGCATGGCGACCATGGCCCTTCTCCCTCCTGCTGGTCCGTGCCGAGCGACACGGTAGGTGTGCGGAGCGCAGCCGGTGGGGGATCGAAGTGGGTGTCACTCGAAAGTGTGCCGTAAAGCCTCGGGGCCCGCGGGGAGGTCGGTCGCGTAGCGTCGGCGGTAGCCGTCGTCCGTCCCTGCCATCCGTCGTCGAAGACCGGGGGATCCCGTCATGCGCAGTGCTCACCGTGTCGAGCAGGTCCGGGCCGCCGAGGCCGAACTGATGGCCGGGCTGCCGGAGGGCACCCTGATGCAGCGCGCCGCCGTCGGCCTCGCCGCGACCTGTGCCCGGCTGCTGACCCGCAGGCGCGGCCGCGTCTACGGCAGCCGGGTGGTGGTGCTGGCGGGCAGCGGCGACAACGGGGGCGACGCCCTGTACGCGGGCGCGGCGCTGGCCCGGCGCGGCGCCCGGGTGACGGCGGTGCTGACGGCACCCGGGCGGGCCCACGCCGGGGGCCTCGCGGCGCTGCGGTCGGCGGGCGGTCGGGTGGAGCCGGACCAGGAAGTCGGCCTGGCCGACTTCTCGCGCGCGGACCTCGTGCTGGACGGCATCGTCGGCATCGGCGGTCGCGGCGGTCTGCGGCCGGAGGCACAGCCGTACGCGCGGGCCGGCCGGAACGGGCCGGTGGTGGCCGTGGACGTGCCGAGCGGGGTGGACGCCGACACCGGTGAAGTGGCGGGCGTGGCCCTGCGGGCGGACGTGACGGTCTGCTTCGGCACGTACAAGCCGGGGCTGCTGATCGACCCGGGAGCCTCGTACGCGGGGGCGGTGCAGCTGGTGGGGATCGGCCTGGCCCTGCCGCCGGCCGACGTGGCGGCGCTCCAGCACGCCGACGTGGCCGCGCTGCTGCCGGTGCCGGGGGCGGAGAGCGACAAGTACCGGCGCGGGGTGGTGGGTGTGGCGGCCGGCTCGGCGCGGTACCCCGGGGCGGCGCTGCTCGCGGTGGCCGGGGCGCTGCACGGAGGCGCGGGAGCGGTGCGGTACGTGGGGACGGCGGCGGAGGACGTGGTGCGGCGGTACCCCGAGGCGCTGGTCACCGAGGGCGGACCGGCCGGCGCCGGACGGGTGCAGGCCTGGGTGGTCGGGCCTGGCGGGGGAGAGGGGGCGGAGCGGGCGCTCGCCGAAGCGCTGGCGAGCGACGTCCCGGTGCTGGTGGACGCGGACGGGCTGACCGAGCTGGCCCGCCTCGGGCCGCAGGCGCTGGCCGGGCGGACGGCGCCCACGCTGCTCACCCCGCACACGGGCGAGGCGGCCCGCCTGCTGGCGGGCGCGGGGCGTGGGGTTGAGGCGGGTGGGGTTGAGGCCGGTGGGGGTGCGGGCGCCGGAGCCGGAGCCGGTGCCGGTGCCGGTGCGGGGGAGAGGGCGAGCGGGGGCGGCGAGGTCAGGCCGCCGGCCGCCGACGAGCTGGCCGCCGCCCGGCTGGTCACGGCCCGCCGGCTCGCGGCCGCGTATCGGGCGACGGTGCTGCTGAAGGGATCCACCACGGTGGTCGCCGACCCGGGCGGCGGGGTGCGCGTCAACCCGACCGGCAGCTCCTGGCTTGCCACCGCGGGAAGCGGCGACGTGCTCGCCGGCCTGGCCGGCTCACTGCTGTCCACCGGGCTCTCCCCGTTGGACGCCGCCGCGGTGGCCGCGTACCTGCACGGACTCGCCGCCCGCCGCGCGGCCGGCGCCCCCGGCGCCCCCATCACCGCCCTCCAGGTGGCCGCCGCCCTCCCCGACGCCTGGCGCGACGTCCGGACGGCGTCGAGCCAGGCGAGCTGACGCCGGAAGGAATATGCCGACCGGTCTACATAGTGTGCTGTCCGGTGCGCTTTGCCTCGCTTGTTCGCTGCGCAGGAAGTCGGACCGGCCGACTTCCTGCGCAGTACTTCGGGGCGCAGGGGTGGAGGGGCAGAGTAGGTAGACCGGTCTGCATATTTTTGGGAAGCAAGGGGCGGGCGGGTGCGGCGCGGCGCGGCGGGGAAGCCGGGGTGAGCGCGCGGGTGAGGCTGCGGGTGGGCGGATGCGGATGGCGCGATGGGGAGCGGGCGCGTGGGTGTGCGGGTGCTCGGGTGTCGACGGTGATCGCGTGGATGTGCGGGTGGCCGGCGGGTGTGGCGGGGTGGGGCTGGGAGTACGTCCGGGTGGGCGGTTGTGGCGTGGCGGGAGTGAAAAGTCGGGCCCGCCGACTTTCTGTGCAGCGGCGTGGTGGCGGGGGTGTGCGCACGATCGGGCGCCCACATAAATAGGTGGACCGGTCTACATATTTTCTGGGACGGGCGAGGCGTTGGGCGGGTGCCGGTGGAGCAGGAAGTCGGACCGGCCGACTTCCTGTGCGGCGTGCGGCGTGCGGCGTGCGGCATGCGGTGCGCAGGCTCCCGAGGGCGGCGCCAATAAGTAGACCGGTCTGCATATTTCCCCCGGGGTAGGGGCGAGCCGGATGGTGGGCGCAGGGGCAGGTGGGGCGGGCGGGTGGTGGCCCGCGGGAACCGGGGGGTGATTCGTGGGCGTCCGGTGAGGGGTGGCGGGTCGTGCGAGCCGGTCGGTGGGGATGCCCCGGGGCGGCGTGCCGACGGGCCGTTCGGCGAGGACCCTGGGACGTCTGGGAGACTGACCCTGATGACAACTGCGAACACGATCGCTACGGCCACCCTCACCGACGGAGCGCGGGCCGAGGCGATCATCGATCTGGCCGCCCTGCGGGGCAACCTCGACGCGCTGCGCGAGCGCATCGGCGGCGCCACGGTGATGGCCGCGGTCAAGGCGGACGCCTACGGCCACGGCGCCCTGCGGTGTGCCCGGGAGGCGGTTGCCGCAGGTGTCGGCTGGCTGGGCACCGCGACGCCGGAGGAGGCGCTCGCCCTGCGTGCCGCGGGCATCCGCCCGGACCAGGCCCGCGTCCTCTGCTGGCTCTGGACCCCCGGCGGCCCCTGGCGGGAGGCGCTGCTCGCCGACATCGACATCTCGGTCAGCGGTCGGTGGGCGCTGGACGAGCTGCTCGCCGCCGTCCGCACCACCGGCCTCCCGGCCCGCGTGCACCTGAAGGCCGACACCGGTCTGGGCCGCAACGGCTGCCAGCCGCACGACTGGCCCGAGTTGGTCGCCGCCGCCCGCCGTGCCGAGCTGGACGGCCTGCTCACCGTGGTCGGCGTCTGGTCGCACTTCGCGGCCGCCGACGAACCGGGGCACCCGTCGATCCAGGCCCAGCTGGACGCCTACCGCGCCGCGCTGGTCACCGCCGAGGCGGCCGGCCTGCGCCCGGAGGTCCGCCACCTGGCCAATTCGCCGGCCACCCTGCTCCTGCCGCAGTCGCACTTCGACATGGTCCGTACCGGCCTGGCGATGTACGGGTTGTCGCCCGTTCCGGAGGTCGGTTCGCCGGCCGACTTCGGCCTGCGCCCGGTGATGTCGCTGACCGCCCGGCTGGCCCTGGTCAAGCACGTGCCCGGTGGGCACGGCGTCAGTTACGGCCACCACTACACCACCCCCGGCCCGACCACGCTGGGCCTCGTCCCGGTCGGTTACGGCGACGGGGTCCCCCGGCACGCGAGCGGCATCGGTCCGGTGCAGATCGACGGCAAGTGGCGGACGGTGGCAGGCCGGGTGGCGATGGACCAGTTCGTCGTCGACCTCGGCGGTGACACCCCGGCGGTCGGCGACGAGGTGCTCCTGTTCGGCAACGGTGACCGCGGCGAGCCGACCGCCGAGGACTGGGGCCGCGCCTGCGGCACCATCTCCTACGAGATCGTGACCCGGATCGGCTCCCGGGTGCCGCGCCGCTACGTCGGCGGTTCGGACGGGGAGCTGCTCGGATGAGTGGGCAGCCCGGCTCCGACCCGGTCACGACGGTGGCCAAGGCGGCCGGGAAGGCCGTCGAAGCGGTGGCGGACGCGGCGTCCGGCGCGAACCCCGGAGTGAGCCGGGCGGGCCTGATCGGCATCTCGGTCGGCGTGCTCGCCGCCGGCGCCGCGGCCGGCGTGGCGATCGAGCGGCTGACGGTCGGCCGGGCGATGCGCCGCCGGGCCCGCGCCGAACTGGACGCGAAGGCCCCGTACGGCTCGCTGCGCGGTCGCCCCCGCACGGTGGCCGCCGCCGACGGCACCGAGCTGTACGTGGAGCTGGACGGCACCGGCTGGCCGGATGAACAGCAGGATGAACGGCCGGGCGGCCCGCCGGTCGGCGGCGCGGAGCCGCTGACCGTGGTCTTCTGCCACGGTTACTGCCTCAGCCAGGACAGCTGGCACTTCCAGCGCGCCGCGCTCCGCGCCGGCCTGCGGCTGGTCTTCTGGGACCAGCGCAGCCACGGCCGTTCGGAGCGCTCCCGCTCCTACCTGGCGGGTGAGCCGGCCGGCATCGACCAGCTGGGCGGCGATCTGAAGGCCGTCATCGACGCCGTCGCACCCACCGGCCCGCTGGTCCTGGTCGGCCACTCGATGGGCGGCATGACGGTGATGGCGCTGGCCGACCAGCACCCGGAGCTGTTCCGCGAGCGGGTCGCCGGGGTCGGCCTGATCGGCACCCTGGCGGGGAACTGGGACGCCGTCACCCTCGGCCTGCCCGCGGCGGGCGCCAAGCTGTTCAAGAAGGTCGCGCCGGGCATGGTGCGGCTGCTCGGCCGTCAGGTCGACCTGGTCGAGGCGACCCGCCGGCTGGGGGCGGACGTCAGCGCCGTGTTCTACCGGCGGTTCTCCTTCGGGGGGAAGGACGTCGACCCGGGCGTGGTCCGGTTCGCCGAGCAGCTGCTCGACGCGACCCCGATCGACGTGGTGGCGGAGTTCTACCCGGTCTTCGCCGCGCACGAGAAGACCGAGGCACTGGGCGCCCTGCGCGGTGTCCCGACCCTGGTGCTGACCGGCACGAAGGACCTGTTGACCCCGCCGGGCCACGGCGAGGTGATGGCCGGGCAGCTGCCGGGCGCCGAGCTGGTCCTGGTCGAGGACGCCGGGCACCTGGTAATGCTGGAGCGCCCCGACGTCGTCGACCGCCGGCTGGTGAACCTGCTGGAGCAGGCCGCCGCCTACCGGGGGGCCGCCCCGCTCCCGGCCTCGTTGCGCGAGTCGGTCCAGGAGCCGTCCGCCAAGCCGGTCGAGTGACGAGAGACCATGTCGGCCGTGGTGCGTCGTCATGAACTGTCGGATGCCGAGGTCGGACGCCGAGTGGGCCGCGTCGTCGCGGTTCCCGCCCGCACCGGTGGTGCGGGGCGTCCACGGTCGGACGACCGGGTGGTGCTGAACGGGATCGTGTGGAAGTGGTGCTCCGGCACGTCCTGGCGGGACGGGCCGAAGCCGTAGGGCTCATGGCGGAGCCTGCGCAGACGTTTCCGCAGGTGGGCACCGGACGGCACGTGCTCCCGGCTGCGCCGTGCGGTCCGGGCGGAGAAGGGCCCGGCCGCGGACATCGGCCGGCTGGCGTCGGTCGACGCGAGGGTCGTGCGGGTCCGTCGGCACGCCGTCGGGATAACGGGGCGCGCGACCGGGGCGACGCGGGTGAAACGCCCCCGGCCGATCCGGTGGAGGACCGAGCGCCGAGCTCCGCACGGCCTGCGACGGCCGGGGCCGCCTGCTCGGCTTCGTCCTGACCGGCGGCGACGCCGACGACTGCACCCGCCTCGAAGCCGTCGCGGCGGCGGTCCGGGGTCCGAGAACCGGTGCGGGCCGCTCACGCACTCGGCCCGGCCACGTGATCGCCGACAAGGGCCACGGCTTCCGCAGGATCCCCACCGGCCTGCGCGGACGCGGCAGGCGACGTCGACGAACCCTGTTCCGACCGACCGACCGACCGAAGCGGTGCCGGGGTCCGGCCGACCGCTGCGACAAGACCCGCGATTCCGTGCCAGGCCCCCGTCGCCATTGCCTCGTTCCCGCGCTGGATCTGAATCCTTGGAGACGGTTCCTGGGCTTGTCTGACGATTCGCGTCGCATCAGCGCGGGGGCTCCCCCCCGGCCGGAGGCTCGGGGGAGGACACCCGGTCGCCGGGCGCGGGCCGGACGCGGCGGGTTGGGCTGCGGCGGGTTCGGGTGCGGACGGGGTCCTGCCGGAAAGGTGGTGGCCCGGCCCCTCACCAGCAGGGGCCGGGCCACCGGTTCGTGGTGCGCGGGGCGTCAGGCGCTCGCGTTGCCCTTGCGGCGGCGCAGCACGACGAGCGTACCGACACCGGCGGCCAGCACGGCACCGCCGATCAGCGCGATGCCGGTGGTGTCGTCGCCGCCACCGGTGGTGGCCAGGTTGCTGCCGCCGGACGGGCGGGCGGCGGCCTTCGCCTTGGCCTTGGCGATCGCCTCGGCGGAGGGCCGCGGCTTGTTCGACGCCACCTTCTGGAGGGCGGCGGCGTCGGGGAGGGTGATCTGCGCGGCGCCACCCGTGCTGCCGGTGCCGGTGCCGGTGCCGGTGCCGCCGGTCGTCGGGGTGCCGGTGGCGCCGGGCGCGACGGTGGCGGAGGCGGTGGCCGAAGGCGAGGAGGACGCGGACGCCGTCGTGGTGGCGGACGGCGTACCGGTCGGGGTGGCGGTCGGCGAGGCGGTGCCCGTGGCGGTGGCCGTGGCGGTGGCCGTGGCCGACGGCGTACCGGTCGGGGTACCGGTGGCGGTCGGCGAGGCCGTGGCCGTGGTGGTCGGCGTGGCCGTGGCGGTGGCCGACGGGGTGGCGGTGGCCGTGGTCGACGGCGTACCGGTCGGGCTGCCCGTGGCGGTCGGCGAGGCGGTCGCGGTCGCGGACGGGCCGGTGGTCGCGGACGGGCTGGCCGACGGGCCGGCCGTCCCCTGGCCGGCGCCGATGACCACGAAGTTGCCCTTGGGGCCGAGGGCCGAGCTCGGCCCCTCCGCCGGGTCCTCGTCCGGGTCGTCGAAGAACAACGACAGCCGGGCGACGGCGTCGTCCGCGACGGCGTCGGCGGTCAGCGACAGCTTGAGCTGGAAGGTGAGCGACTCGCCGTTCGGCAGGTAGAGCAGCTCGCCGAGGTCGAGCGTCACGGCGCGCAGGCCGGTGCCGACGACCGACGGGGTGGCGTCCCGCCAGGCGTGGGTGTCGATGTCCTGGAACTGGAGCTTGACCTGGGCGGCGGTCAGCGTGCTGCGCTCGGAACCGAACATGATCATCGGCTCGATGATCATGTCGCGCCCGGAGGTGTTGCTGATCTCGGCGCTGAAGGCGACGGCCGGGGCGCCCGCGACGACGCGGACCGGGAAGTTCTTGAACGCCAGCACCGGCGGCGCCTGCGGCTCGGAGGCGGCCTGCGCGGCGGCGAGGGCGGTGCCGGTCGCGGGCGCGGCCAGGGCGGCGGGGGCCGCCGCGATGACGGAGGCCGTGGCCAGGGCGGCGGCGGGTATCGCGAGACCGCGACGGAGCTTCATCGGTGTGACCTCATCGGGAGGCCGGGCAGTCGGGGTGCCCGGAACGGGGGATCCGGACGGTGTGCGGGAGGCTGCCCCGGTGATCCGGAAAAAGGTTCGGAATCAGGACCGTAGCGCCTTGCTGGGAACTTCCTGGGAGCGGGTCCCCGCAGGTCGGCGGGCTGACGCCGACAAAGAAGGGCAGATCTGGTCAGAACGGTCACCGCGGCCCCGAGCGGCCTCCGCCACGAGCCCGCCACGAGCCCGCTGCGGGTACGGCGCGAGCCCGCCGCGACCCCGCCGCGGGTACGGCGCGGGCACGGCCGGGGATGTGGCACGGTAGCGGGGGCGCCCGACGGTCGGTGCGCCGCTGTACGGACCGAAGGGCTTGATTCGCACATGGGCTCGCACGCCACTCTCACCGTCGCCACCCCCGAGCGGATGGGCCGGCTCGGCCGGGAGCTGGCCGCGCTGCTGCGGCCGGGGGACCTGGTGCTGCTCTCCGGCGAGCTGGGTGCCGGGAAGACCACCCTGACCCGGGGGCTGGGGGAGGGGCTCGGGGTGCGCGGGGCGGTCACTTCGCCGACCTTCGTGATCGCCCGGGTGCATCCGTCGCTGGTCGGCGGACCCGCGCTGGTCCACGTGGACGCGTACCGGCTGGGCGGGGACCTGGACGAGATGGAGGACCTCGACCTGGACGTCTCGCTGCCCGAGTCGGTGGTCGTGGTCGAGTGGGGCGAGGGCAAGGTCGAGCGGCTCTCGGAGGACCGGCTGGAGGTCCGGATCGAGCGGGCGATCGGCGCCGGCGCGGAGGGGGGCGACCTGGACCCGCGCCAGGTGGGGCTGACCGGCATCGGCGGCCGCTGGGACGGTGTGGAGCTGTCCGTGCTGGCCTGACGGGGACGGGACCGTCGGGCCTTCCCGACAGCCTGTCGGGAAGATGTTGCGGGCCGGGTCCCGGGCGTGGTGGGATGGGTGCTGCGGTTAGGTCTGCCTAACTAGGGAGGCGCCATGTCGAGCACCACCCCCGCCCCGGAGCGCGCGCCGCGCGGTGCCGGAGCCGGAGAGCCCGCCCGCCGTGACCGGGGAGGCCCGATGCGGGCCCTGCTGGCCGCCTGTGCCGCGGCGGAGGCGGTCTCCACCCCGCCGGGCCGCTGCCCGGCCGAGGGCGACGCCGGGAAGGCGGGTGCGGCGGATGCCGCGGCCGCCCGGGAACCGGTGGACACGCACGAGCACCGGACCCGCCGGGCCGCGTAGGACCGCGGACGGAACCCGAGGCGTGGACGCGCCGGGCGGACGCGCGGCACGGGCGCGCGGCACGGAGCGCAGCACGGACCGCGGGGCCCGGCGCGGTCAGGCGATCACGACCACCTTGGTGCCGTTCGGCGCGAAGTCCCAGAGGAGCTGGCCCTCCTGCCGCCCGCTGCGGATGCCACCGGTCTTGGCCTTCGGGTCGGTGGTCGGCGTGCCGGTGGCGCCGTCGACGGCCGCGCTGAAGCCGAACACCACGCCGTTCTGCTGCGCGAAGCGGACGACGTGCTCGATCTGCCGGCCGTCCGTGCCGGTGGTGGTGGGCGTCCGGCTGTACACGGGGTAGCTGCCGGGAGCCGGCTCGACCGTGCCGGGGGTGACCGGGAACGCGGCCACCACCTGCGGGGTCTTCTTGGGGTCGACCAGCCAGACGTAGTGGCCGCCGACCGAGTACACGACCCGCAGCCCGGTGCCCGCGCCGGTGGTGGGCAGCGCCGGTACGGTCGGCGTGGGGGAGGCGGTCGGGGTGGCCGTGGCGGCCGGCCCGCTGGACGAGGCCGCGGCGCTCGTGCTGGGACTCGCGGCGACCGCGCGGTCCTGCGCGCCGTTGGCCTGGAAGGCCAGCAGGCTCACCACTGCCAGGGCCCCCAGGGTCAGCCCCGTGACCACCACTCCAGGACCCATCTTCGCCACGTGCTGCTCCCACCGCCGTCCCAAAACCGTCGGCCCCATCGTGCCAGGTCCGTCCGTCCGGTCCGCATCGTGCCGGACGTGTGTTCCGGACCGGCGCTGGTTTTCGATCGGGCGGAGCAGATGATCGGAGCAGATGCCCGGGTCGCGGCCGCGTGGTCGTGGTCGCGCTCGGTGTGATGCGCGTCGCCGGGACCGACGCCGGGACCCGGGCCCCGCCCGGCGGGGACGGCAGCGGCGGGCGGGGACGGGCGGCCCGGTCACCCGCCGACCGGTCTAACCTTGACCCGTGCTGCTGCTCGCGTTCGACACCGCTACCCCCGCCGTCACCGCCGCCGTCCACGACGGCACCGCGGTCCTCGCCCAGACCGACCAGGTCGACGCCAGGCGTCACGGCGAACTGCTGTTGCCCGCCATCGACCAGGTGCTGCGGGCGGCCGGTGTCGACAAGCACCGGCTGACCGGCATCGCCGTGGGCGTCGGCCCGGGCCCCTACACCGGCCTGCGGGTCGGTCTGGTGACCGCCGCCGCCCTGGGCCACGCGCTCGGGATCCCGGTGCACGGCGTCTGCACCCTGGACGCGATCGCCCACCAGGCCCGCGCCGAGGGGTTGTCCGGCGAGGCGTTCACGGTGGCCACCGACGCGCGCCGCAAGGAGGTCTACTGGGCCTCGTACGACGCCGGGGGCCGCCGGACCGAGGGCCCGGCGGTGGACCGCCCGGCCGAGCTGACGCCGCTGCCGCGGGCGGTCGGCGCCGGTGCGCTGCTCTACCCGGACGCCTTCCCCGGCGCGCACGGCCCCGAGCACGTCTCGGCCGGCGCGCTCGCCGGCTTCGCCGCCGCCGAGCTGGCCGCCGGACGCGAGCTGCTGCCCAACGCCCCGCTCTACCTGCGCCGCCCGGACGCCCAGGTGCCGGCCGGCTACAAGGCGGTGCTGCCGGCGTGACCGGTCCGAGTACCGCCGGCCCGGCCACCGCGGACCCGGGCGCCACGGTGCCCGCGCCGGGCGCCCCGGGCGGGGAGGCCCCCCCGGCCGCCACCCTGCGCCCGATGCGCTGGTGGGACATCGCCCCGGTGATGGAGCTGGAGCTGCGGCTGTTCCCCGAGGACGCCTGGTCCACCGGGATGTACTGGTCCGAGCTGGCCGAGACCCACCCCGGCGGCACCCGCCACTACACGGTCGCCGCCACCCCGGACGGGGCCGTCGTCGGCTACGCCGGGCTGATGGCGGTGGCCGGCGAGGGCGACGTGCAGACGATCGCCGTCGACGGGCGCCACCAGGGGACCGGCCTCGGCACGGCGCTGCTCACCGACCTGGTCCGGGAGGCGGTCCGGCGCGGCTGCGCGGAGCTGCTGCTGGAGGTCCGGGTGGACAACCCGCGCGCCCAGCGGCTGTACGAGCGCTTCGGCTTCGAACCGGTCGGCATCCGGCGCGGCTACTACCAGCCCGCCAACATCGACGCGCTGGTGATGCGCCTCGACCTCGCCGGCCCGGAGGACCCCGCCGCCCCGGACGACGGCGACGACCCCGGCAGCGGCGAGGACCTCTCCGACCCGGCAGACCCGGCCGACCACGGCCACGACCACGGCCACGACGACGACCTCGACGGGTTCGACGGCCACGACGGCTGCGACGACCCCGACGAACCCGCGGACCTCCCGCGACCGGATGTGAAGAAGGACACCCGCCATGGCTGACGAACCGCTGGTCCTCGGTATCGAGACCTCCTGCGACGAGACCGGCGTCGGCATCGTGCGCGGCACCACGCTGCTCGCCGACGCGGTCGCCTCCAGCGTCAACGACCACGCCCGGTTCGGCGGCGTCGTCCCCGAGATCGCCAGCCGCGCGCACCTGGAGGCGATGGTCCCGACCATCCAGCGCGCCCTGGACACCGCCGGCGTCAAGGCGAGCGACCTGGACGGCATCGCCGTCACGGCCGGCCCGGGCCTGGCGGGCGCGCTGCTGGTCGGGGTGAGCGCCGCCAAGGCGTACGCGTGGGCGCTCGACAAGCCGCTGTACGGGGTCAACCACCTCGCCTCGCACATCTGCGTGGACCAGCTGGAGCACGGCCGGCTGCCGTCGCCGACGATGGCCCTGCTGGTCTCCGGCGGGCACTCCTCGCTGCTGCTCAGCGAGGACATCACCAGTGACGTCCGCCCGCTCGGGGCGACCATCGACGACGCGGCGGGCGAGGCCTTCGACAAGGTCGCCCGGGTGCTCGGGCTGGGCTTCCCCGGCGGTCCGGTGGTGGACCGCACCGCCCGTGAGGGCGACCGGAAGGCGATCGCCTTCCCGCGCGGCCTGAGCGGTCCCAAGGACCCGGAGTACGACTTCTCCTTCTCCGGCCTGAAGACCGCCGTCGCCCGCTGGGTGGAGGCGAAGCGCCGGGCCGGCGAGGAGGTGCTGGTCGCGGACGTCGCGGCGTCCTTCCAGGAGGCGGTCACCGACGTGCTGACCCGCAAGGCGGTCAAGGCCTGCAAGGACAGCGGCGTCGGGCACCTGATGATCGGCGGCGGGGTGGCGGCCAACTCGCGGCTGCGCGAGATGGCCCAGCAGCGCTGCGACAAGGCCGGCATCCGGCTCCGGGTGCCGCGTCCGGGCCTGTGCACCGACAACGGCGCGATGGTCGCCGCGCTCGGTGCCGAGATGGTCTGGCGGAACCGCGAGCCGTCCTCCCTCGACCTGTCGGCGGACTCCTCGCTGCCGGTGACCGAGACCCACGTGCCGGGTGCCGCGCCCGTGCACGGCGACGTCCACGGCCAGGCGTACGAGGCGCTGACCGGGCAGCAGGGGTGACCACCACCGCCGCGATGTGGGAGGCCCGGGCGGCCGACGGGCGCGCCGCCGAGCTCTCCGCCTGGGTCCGCGAGGCCGCGCTGCCCGCGCTGCGCGGCTCGGCCGGGCTGGTCCGGACCGAGCTGTTCGCCGCCCCCGGCGAGCGCGTGCTGCTGATCACCTGGTGGACCGGGGAGCCCGTACCGGTGGCCGAGCCGCCGGCCGGGCTGCTGGGCCGTCCGGTGCACCGCTGGTCCTTCACCAGCGAGCACGTGGAGTAGCACCGCAGGAGTAGACCGGCTGCGGCGACCCCCGCCGATCGGCTGCTCGAAGGCCCGACCGGGAACCGAACACGTGACCGTTACCGTGCATGGCGACGAGATCGCTGGACGGGACCGGGGAGCGCGGCGCGGTGAAGAGGTACGGGCGGGTCAGGACGACGGCGTACGCGGTGGGGGCGCTGGCCCTGCTGGCGGCGGCCGCCGGGTGCGGCAGCGGGGGGACCGGCGGCCCGCCCGTCGCGTCCGCCACCACTCCGGCCGGACCCGGCACCCCCGCCCCGGCCGCCGCCGCGCCGCAGCAGCCCGCCGCGACGACGCCGGCCCCCGTGCCGGTGCCGGCCGCCGGGAACGCGGCCGCCTGGGCGAAGTGGAACCTCAAGCCGCTGCCGCCCGCGCCGCCCGCGCCCGCCGACAAGCCGGTGAAGCTCCAGCGGACCGGCCCGGTCCCGGTGTTCAGCGAGGTGCGGACCACCGACAAGGTCGTCTTCGTCACCATCGACGACGGCGCGGAGAAGGACCCGAAGTTCGTCGAGATGCTGACCGACCTCGGGGTGCCGGTCTCGATGTTCCTGACCCGCGACATCGTCAAGGACGACTACGGCTACTTCAAGCGGCTCCAGGCGCTCGGCAACCACGTCCACAACCACACCGTGGACCACGCCCAGCTGAGCAAGGTGGCGCCGGACAAGCTGCGCTCGGAGATCTGCGACGCCCAGACCGCCCTCACCCGGCAGTACGGCACCGCGCCGCTGCTCTTCCGTCCGCCGTACGGCGACGGCGCCGGCTCCGCGGCGCTCAACGGCGCGGTGCAGCAGTGCGGGCCGCGGGCGGTCGTGCTCTGGCGGGAGTCGATGCAGATTCACGACATGCAGTACCAGGCGGCGGACGGGAGGCTGCGGCCCGGTGACATCGTCCTCGCCCACTTCCGGGGGCCGAAGGACCTCAAGGGCGAGACGATGACGCAGATGTTCGGCGAGATGCTGGCCCGGATCCAGGAGCAGGGCTTCGCGGTGGCCCGGCTGGAGGACTACATCGAGGCGCCCGCGCCCTGATCCCCGGCCCGGACCGGCTGCCCGAGCATCATCAGCGGCCCGTTGTCGGTCCGGCTGAGGATGACCGTGACGGAGTTCGGGCCGGACGGCTTCAGCTGGCGGCGCAGCTCCTCCGGCGTGACGGCCATCCCCCGCTTCTTGATCACCACCGTGCCGACGCCCCGCTCGCGCAGCAGCGCCTTGAGCTTCTTGATGTGGAACGGCAGCACGTCGGTCAGCTCGAAGGCGTGCGCGTACGGCGTGGCGACCAGGTCGTCCGACGTGACGTAGGCGATCTTCGGGTCGATCAGCCGGCCGTTCACCTGTCCGGCCACCTCGGCGACCAGGTGGGCGCGGATCACGGCGCCGTCCGGCTCGTACAGGTACCGGCCGACCGGGCCGGCCGGCGGGTCGGGCAGGTCGCCGCCGGTCAGGCTGGCGCGCTGGGGGAGCAGCGTGGCGCGGTGCGGGCGGTCGGCCCGGGTGCCGAACCAGAGCACCGCCTCCTTGACGTCCCCGTGGTCGGAGACCCACTCGGCCTCGGCGTCGGCTGGCACCGCCTCGTGCGGGATTCCCGGTGCCACCTTGAGCGCGCCGACCGGGGTGCGCCGGCCGGCCTCGACCGCCCAGGAGAGCGGCGGGGCGTACGCCTCGGGGTCGAAGACCCGGCCGCGCGCGGTGCGCCGGGCCGGGTCGGTGAAGACCGCGTCGTAGCCGGTGACGTCGACGTCGGCGACGTCCGCGCAGCGCACCTCGACCAGGTCGGACAGGCCCAGCGCGGCCGCGTTGGCGGCGGTGGCGGCGCAGGCGGCCGGGTCCCTGTCGACGGCGAGCACCTCGATCCCGGCCCGGGCCAGGGCCAGCACGTCGCCGCCGATCCCGCAGCAGAGGTCGGCCAGCCGCCGCACGCCGAGGCCGGCGAAGCGGGCGGCCCGCCACTCGGCGACGCTGCGCCGGGTGGACTGCTCGACGCCGTTGGGCGTGAAGTACATGAGGTCGGCGTCCTCGCCGAACTTGGCCCGGGCCCGCTGCCGGAGCCGGGCCTGCCCGAAGGCGGCGGACACCAGCTCGGCCGGGTGCTCCCGGCGCAGCCGGGTGGCCAGGGCCAGCTCCTCCTCCGGCGCGAACTCGCGCAGTTCGGCGAGCAGGGCCTGGCCCCGGTCGGTCAGCAGGGGCTGCAGGTCGTCGGTCTCCACAGGGCCATTCTCGCCGGTCGGAGCGCCGGTCGGAGCGCCGGTCGGAGCGGCGGCCGGAGCGACGGCCGGTACGCCGGTCGGAGCCGTGGGGAGCGGCGGCCGGTGCGCCCGGGGCCCGGGCCGGGGAGCGGCGATCACCGGACGGCGCGGTGCGGGCGCCCGGTGGGGCCGGTCAGACCAGCTGGAACCACCAGTGCGCGGTGAGCGGGGAGAGCAGCGCGGCGACCGGCACCATCCGCCAGCCGGCCCGCCCGGTGCGCCACGCGACCACGACGGCCGGCGCGAGCGCGAGGGCGCCCCCGGCGAGGACGAGGAGCAGGACCAGCCCGCCGGCGTCGCTCATCGCCGCGCCCATCGCCAGGGCGTAGGCGGTGAAGGCGACCACGGCGCAGGCGCCTCCCAGTAGCGGGAGGGCGGCGAGCGCCAGCAGCAGGTCGCGGCGGGTGGACGGGCCGGTGCGCAGGGAGGTCTCGGTCATGGGACGAGTGTGCGGTCGGGCCCGCGGGTCGCACATGAGTACGGCTACTCACCGGCTACTCAGCCGCAGGAGGGGGTTCGGGAGGCGCGTCGTTGGCACTCTGGTTGACTGAGTGCTAACCGCGGCCTATGGTCGTGCCTAGCACTCCCCACCGGGGGAGTGCTAACGCGAAGAGGCGTGTCTGACCCCCGCGACGGCAGATGCGCAGGTTCGCCCCTACCCGTTAGAAAACCCCGTAATCTCCGAAGGGGAGCTCGGACGTGACCACCAGCAGCAAGGTTGCCATCAAGCCGCTCGAGGACCGCATCGTGGTCCAGCCGCTCGACGCCGAGACCACCACGGCCTCCGGCCTGGTTATCCCGGACACCGCCAAGGAGAAGCCCCAGGAGGGCGTCGTCCTGGCCGTCGGCCCGGGCCGCTTCGAGGACGGCCAGCGTCTGCCGCTCGACGTCGCCGTCGGTGACATCGTCCTGTACTCGAAGTACGGCGGCACCGAGGTGAAGTACCAGGGCGAGGAGTACCTGGTTCTGTCGGCTCGCGACGTTCTCGCCATCATCGAGAAGTAAGACGTCAGGCCCGCCCCGGATCCGTGTCCCAGTGACAGGGGCCCGGGGCGTGGTTGTTGGTTCACGTAAGTCGAGCGGCCGCGACGGCCGCAGCCCCGAGGGAATAGGGAACATGGCGAAGATCCTGCAGTTCAACGAGGACGCGCGCCGCTCGCTGGAGCGCGGTGTCAACAAGCTGGCCGACACCGTCAAGGTGACCATCGGCCCCAAGGGCCGCAACGTCGTCATCGACAAGAAGTTCGGTGCTCCGACCATCACCAACGACGGTGTCACCATCGCCCGTGAGGTCGAGCTCGACGACCCGTACGAGAACCTTGGCGCGCAGCTCGTCAAGGAGGTCGCCACCAAGACCAACGACGTCGCGGGTGACGGCACCACCACCGCCACCGTGCTGGCCCAGGCCCTGGTGAACGAGGGTCTGCGCAACGTCGCCGCCGGTGCCGGCCCGGCCGCCCTGAAGAAGGGCATCGACAAGGCCGTCGCCGCCGTCTCCGAGCACCTGCTGTCCATCGCCCGCGAGATCGAGGGCAAGGACGACGTCGCCGCCGTCGCGACCCTCTCCGCGCAGGACACCCAGGTCGGCGAGCTCATCGCCGAGGCGATCGACAAGGTCGGCAAGGACGGTGTCATCACCGTCGAGGAGTCGAACACCTTCGGCGTGGAGCTGGACTTCACCGAGGGCATGCAGTTCGACAAGGGCTACCTGTCGCCGTACTTCGTCACGGACGCGGAGCGCCAGGAGGCGGTCCTCGAAGACCCGTACATCCTGATCAACCAGGGCAAGATCTCCTCCATCCAGGAGCTCCTGCCGCTGCTGGAGAAGGTCGTGCAGGGCGGCACCTCCCGCCCGCTGCTGATCATCGCCGAGGACGTCGACGGCGAGGCGCTGTCCACCCTCCTGGTGAACAAGATCCGCGGCATCTTCAACGCCGTGGCCGTCAAGGCCCCGGGCTTCGGCGACCGCCGCAAGGCGATCCTGGGCGACCTGGCCACCCTGACCGGCGGCACCGTGATCTCCGAGGAGGTCGGCCTCAAGCTCGACCAGGCCGGTCTGGACGTGCTGGGCACCGCCCGCCGCGTGACCATCACCAAGGACGAGACCACCATCGTCGACGGTGCCGGTGACAGCGAGGCCGTGGCCGGCCGCGTCGCCCAGATCAAGGGCGAGATCGCCAACACGGACTCGGACTGGGACCGCGAGAAGCTGCAGGAGCGCCTGGCCAAGCTGGCCGGCGGCGTCTGCGTCATCCGCGTCGGTGCCGCCACCGAGGTGGAGCTGAAGGAGCGCAAGCACCGCCTGGAGGACGCCATCTCGGCGACCCGTGCCGCGGTCGAGGAGGGCATCGTCGCCGGTGGCGGCGCCTCGCTCGTCCACGCCGCCAAGGTGCTGAACGACGGCCTGGGCCTGACCGGCGACGAGGCGACCGGTGTCGCGGTCGTCCGCAAGGCGCTGCACGAGCCGCTGCGCTGGATCGCCCAGAACGCCGGCCTGGAGGGCTACGTCATCACCTCCAAGGTCTCCGAGCTGGAGCCGGGCCAGGGCTACAACGCCGCCACGGGCGAGTACGGCGACCTGATCAAGGCCGGCGTCATCGACCCGGTCAAGGTCACCCGTTCCGCCCTGGAGAACGCCGCCTCGATCGCCTCCCTGCTGCTCACCACCGAGACCCTCGTGGTGGAGAAGAAGGAGGAGGAGGCCGACGCCGGTCACTCGCACGGCGGCCACGGCCACTCCCACTGACACCCGTTCAGTGACCGGAGGCCCGGTCCGCGCCCCTCGGGGGTGCGGCCGGGCCTCCGGCGTGTCGGCCGGGGGTCCGTCCTCCCGGGCTGAGTTTTACTCTTCAACTATCATGTGAATTTTGCAGACAGCAAAGATTTCCTTATATCTTTGAGGAATGATCGAGGCCCGCCACCTGCGCGTCCTGCGTGCCGTCGCCCGCACCGGATCCTTCTCCGCCGCCGCCCGCGAGCTGGGGTGCACGCAGCCCGCCATCAGCCAGCAGATGAAGGCCCTGGAGAAGTCCGTCGACACCCCGCTGGTGGTCCGTTCGGGGCGCGGGATGCAGCTGAGCGAGGCCGGACGGGTGCTGCTCAAGCACGCCACCGGCATCCTCGCCGGGCTCTCCGCCGCCGAGGAGGAGGTGGCGGCGATCGCCGGACTGCGGGCCGGACGGGTGCGTCTGGTCTCCTTCCCGACCGCGAGTTCCACCCTGGTGCCGCCCGCCGTCGCCCGGCTGCGGGACAGCCATCCGGGGGTCCGCGTGTCGCTGGTCGAGGCGGAGCCCCCGGAGTCGCTGGCGATGCTGCGCGGCGGCGAGTGCGAGGTCGCGCTGGCCTTCCGCTACCCGCAGGCGCCCGGTGCCTCCGCCGCGCCGGCGTCCGCGCCCGCGCACGGCACGCCCCGCGAGGCCCGCGCGGAGGCCAATCTGGAGGCCCAGCAGCTCAGTGCCGGCACCGACTGGTCCGATCTGGTGGTCACCCCGCTGCTGGACGACCCGCTGGTCGGCCTGCTGCCCGCCGGGCACCGGCTGGCCGGGCGCGGTGCGCCGGTGGAGCTGGCCGAGCTGGCCGGGGAGCAGTGGATCGCCGGGTGCCCGCAGTGCCGGGGGCACCTGGTGGAGCTCTGCGCGGGCTCCGGGTTCGAGCCCCGGATCGACTTCGCGACCGACGACTACCCCGCGGTGGTCGGCCTGGTCGCCGCCGGGCTCGGGGTGGCCGTGCTGCCGGGTCTCGCGCTGCGGTCGGTGCGTCCGGACGGGGTGGAGACGGTGGCGGTGCACGCCGCGTCGGGGGCGCCGGCGGTGCGGCAGGTGGTGGCGCTGACCCTGCCGGACCTCGCCGACGTGCCGGCGGTGGCGCTGATGCTGGAGCGGCTGGCCGGGGCGGCCGCCGGCCGCTGACCGGGGCCCACCGGCGGCCGTGCGGGGCCGGCCGGGCGAACACCCGGGCACGTGTGGGCCCCGGACACGCGCCACCGCGAGAAGAAACGATTCTTCTCGGCGCGGCGGACACGGACGGTCACTGCTGGTACTGCTGGGCCACGCTCGGTGCGACGAGCGGCACCTCCACCAGGCGGTTGCGCGAGCGGCCCATCATCTCCTCGCGCTCGTCCTCGGTCAGGCCGCCCCAGACGCCGTAGGGCTCGCGGACCGCCAGCGCGTGGGCGGCGCACTCGGTGCGGACGGGGCAGCGCATGCAGACCTCCTTGGCGCTCGCCTCGCGTGAGCTCCGCGCGGCTCCGCGTTCGCCTTCCGGGTGGAAGAAGAGCGAGCTGTCCACGCCGCGGCAGGCCGCGGAGAGCTGCCAGTCCCAGAGGTCCGCGTTGGGGCCGGGGAGGCGGGAGAAATCTGCCATGGCTCATTCCCTTCAGAGGCTCGTCGACCGCGCGCCGCCCGCCGGCGGATTGCACGGGCGGTACGGCGGGGCGCGTCCGGCGCCAGTGTGGACACCTGGAAATATGACTTACGGCAACTCCATGGACAAGTCACCCACAGAGTGGCACAACAGTCAATGACCATACAAAAGCTATAAAAACGGGCAAAGTGGGCATGTCCGGCGATGTGGCGGCCGCCCGGCGCGGACGTGGCAATCGGGTGGCCGACGGGCGCACTGGGGCCCGGATCGGCGTGCGGGTCGCACGCCCACCGCGTGCGAGCTGCGCAAAAGAGCGGCGTGTGCACCGCGATGCGGCTGATCGGTAACGAGTCGGCCACGTACAGTGGTGGAGATGGCCCTGAAGGCCGTAACTCATTCGAGTGACGGTCGTTGGAAGTGTGGAGGCGGTTAGCGGGCGCCGGACGTCGGGAACGATCGCGGGGAATCTCAGGCGATCAGCACGGAGTCCGTCGCCGATCGGCCGTGTCGGAGAGGTTCGTACCAGCCAGGAGGCTCAACGTGACGCGGATCAGCTGCGGAGGACGACGGTCATGACTTCCGTTCTCGTTTGCGACGATTCCCCGCTCGCCCGCGAGGCGCTTCGCCGCGCCGTCGCGACCGTACCCGGTGTGGACCGGGTCACCACCGCGACGAACGGGGAGGAGGTCCTCCGCCGCTGGGTGGCCGACCGCTCCGATCTCGTCCTGATGGACGTCCGGATGCCCGGCCTCGGCGGGGTGGAGACGGTCCGGCGGCTGCTGTCGGCCGACCCGGGCGCCCGGATCATCATGCTCACCGTCGCCGAGGACCTCGACGGCGTCGCCCTCGCGGTGGCGGCGGGCGCCCGGGGGTACCTGCACAAGGACGCCTCGCGCGCCGAACTGCGGGCCACCGTCACCCAGGCCCTCGCCGACCCGACCTGGCGGCTCGCCCCGCGCCGGCTGCGCAGCCCCGACATGGGCGCCGCACCGACCCTGACGGCGCGTGAGATCCAGGTGCTCGAAGGAATGAGCCACGGACGCAGCAACGCCGAGATCGGCCGTGAGCTGTTCCTCTCCGAGGACACCGTCAAGACCCACGCCCGACGCCTGTTCAAGAAGCTCGGCGCCTCGGACCGCGCGCACGCGGTGGCCCTGGGCTTCCGCTGGGGCCTGGTCCGCTGACCGCCGGCGGCTCCGCCGGTCCCGGCACGCTGCTCACGATTCCCCGTGCAGGGGCGTGTGACGTTACGGCCCCGAGGTTGCACCATGGAGGAGTGGAGCACCTCGGGGACCAGCGGACAGGAACTGCGGCGAACCACACGGCCGCAGGAGACTCGGTGGACGGCGCGGCGGACGGGGCCACCGACGGTGGCGGGGCGGGAGGCGGCACGGTGCAGGAGGGGCCGGTGGTGCGTACCGGTGCGGCACCGCATAACGTTCCGGTGCACAACTCCGGACGCGGTGCCGCGTTTTCCCGCGCGACCAGGCACCATGGACCGATGCGCGACGACGTGACCGGGGCTCCCGGCGAGGCGGACCCGGTGGAGGCCGAGCCTTCCGCACCCGGGACCGGCGCGGCGTACGCGGACTCCGGCGGCTCCGCGGAGCCCGGACCCGAGCGGGACGACCGGCCCCGGGACGACGCCCCCCGGGGTGGTGCGCACGGCGACGACGCGGAGCGGCAGGACCGGGAGCGGCAGGACGCCGGCCGGCCCGGCGCGGTCGCGGGGCGGCCGCCGGTGCTCGGCGGCGGCGGTTCCCCGCTGGTCGGCGAGCTGGTCGCGGCCGCCGTCCGGGGCGAGGGCCCGGCGATCGACGCGCTGCTCGCCTACGTCCACCCGCTGGCCCTGCGGTACTGCCGGGGCCGGCTGGTCCGGCTGCCCGGCGGCGCCCGGCACCACGTGGACGACATCGCCCAGGAGGTCTGCGTGGCGGTGCTCTGCGCACTGCCCCGGTACAAGGACCAGGGGCGGCCGTTCGAGGCCTTCGTCTACGGCATCGCCGCGCACAAGATCGCCGACCTGCAGCGGGCCGCGATGCGCGGGCCCGGTTCGACCGTGGTCCCGCAGGACGACCTGCCGGAGGTGCCGGACGACGCGCTCGGCCCGGAGGAGCGGGCGCTGCTCAGCAGCGACGCGGCCTGGGCCAAGGAACTGCTCTCCAACCTGCCGGCCCGGCAGCGCGAGCTGGTGCTGCTGCGGGTGGCCGCCGGGCTCTCCGCGGAGGAGACCGGCGAGGTGCTCGGGATGTCGCCGGGGGCCGTCCGGGTCGCCCAGCACCGCGCGCTCAGCCGGCTGCGGGCGCTCGCCGAGGGGGCGACCTAGGGGCTGCCCCGGCCCCCGCCCGGTGTGGCCGTGGTGTGGGCGGGCGCCCTTTTCCGGTCACCTGGTGCCGGAATGAGCAACGGGCGGCGGGTGTTGTCAAGGGCACACGAGGACCCATTCGCGGGTGCCAGTACCATGGGGTATCGGCGCCTGGGCGGGTCGCCAAAGTTTCGACGGTGTGAACGGGGTTCCCCTGGAGGATCCTCCAGTTGCCACCCGGCTTTCGGCGGTCCGAGCGAGTGAGCGATGACAGCGCCCCCACCCTCGGGCGTGAGCGGATTAGGCCGGCCACGGAAGGTACCCCCGAAATGTCTTACAACGCCGCAGGCGTACCCGAGAAGTTCGCGATGCTCGGACTGACGTACGACGACGTCCTGCTGCTGCCCGGGGCCTCCGAGGTGCTGCCGAACGAGGTCGACACCTCCTCCCGGGTCTCCCGGAACGTGCGGGTCAACATCCCGCTGCTCTCCGCGGCGATGGACAAGGTCACCGAGGCGCGGATGGCGATCGCGATGGCCCGTCAGGGCGGCGTCGGCGTCCTGCACCGCAACCTCTCCGTCGAGGACCAGGCCAACCAGGTCGACCTGGTGAAGCGCTCCGAGTCCGGCATGGTCACCGACCCGATCACGGTCGGCCCGGAGACCACGCTCGCCGAGGCCGACGCGCTCTGTGCCAAGTTCCGGATCTCCGGCGTGCCGATCGCCGACGAGGGCGGCAAGCTGCTCGGCATCGTCACCAACCGCGACATGGCGTTCGAGTCGGACCGCCGCCGCCAGGTCCGCGAGATCATGACCCCGATGCCGCTGATCACCGGCAAGGTCGGCATCTCCGGCGAGGACGCCGTGGCGCTGCTCCGCCGCCACAAGATCGAGAAGCTGCCGCTGGTCGACGACGAGGGCCGGATCAAGGGCCTGATCACCGTCAAGGACTTCGTCAAGGCCGAGAAGTACCCGAACGCCGCCAAGGACAGCGAGGGCCGGCTGCTGGTCGGTGCCGCCGTCGGCGCCAGCGCCGAGGCCTTCGACCGGGCCCAGGCCCTGGTCGAGGCGGGCGTGGACTTCCTGGTCGTCGACACCTCGCACGGCCACAGCCACAACGCGCTGGCCTGGATCGCGAAGATCAAGGCGGCCGTCAAGGTCGACGTGGTCGGCGGCAACGTCGCCACCCGGGACGGCGCCCAGGCGCTGATCGACGCCGGCGTGGACGGCGTCAAGGTCGGCGTCGGCCCCGGCTCGATCTGCACCACCCGGGTGGTCGCCGGCATCGGCGTCCCGCAGGTCACCGCGATCTACGAGGCCGCCCTCGCCTGCCAGGCGGCCGGCGTGCCGGTCATCGGCGACGGCGGCCTGCAGTACTCCGGCGACATCGGCAAGGCGCTCGCCGCCGGTGCCGACACCGTGATGCTGGGCTCGCTGCTGGCCGGCTGCGAGGAGTCCCCGGGCGAGCTGCAGTTCATCAACGGCAAGCAGTTCAAGTCCTACCGCGGCATGGGCTCGCTGGGCGCGATGCAGTCGCGCGGCCAGGGCCGCTCGTACTCCAAGGACCGCTACTTCCAGGCCGAGGTCGCCTCGGACGACAAGCTCGTCCCCGAGGGCATCGAGGGCCAGGTGCCCTACCGGGGCCCGCTCTCGGCCGTGCTGCACCAGCTGGTCGGCGGTCTGCGCCAGACCATGGGCTACGTCGGTGCCGCCACCATCGCCGAGATGGAGAGCAAGGGCCGGTTCGTCCGGATCACCTCGGCGGGCCTCAAGGAGAGCCACCCGCACGACATCCAGATGACCGTCGAGGCGCCGAACTACACCAGCCGCTGACCCGACGCGACCGGAAGGGGCCCGCAGCCGCGGGCCCCTTCCGCGCGTCCGGGGGGCGGGCGCGGCGGTGCGGCCCCCGGCGGGTGCGGGATACTGGGGGCGGCCGGGGTGACCCGGCGGGCATGAGCAACACCACCAGAAGGGCTCGAAGTGACTGAGATCGAGATCGGGCGAGGCAAGCGCGGCCGGCGGGCGTACTCCTTCGACGACATCGCCGTCGTCCCCAGCCGGCGCACGCGTGACCCGAAGGAGGTCTCGATCGCCTGGCAGATCGACGCCTACCGGTTCGACCTGCCGTTCCTGGCCGCCCCCATGGACAGCGTGGTCTCCCCGCAGCAGGCCATCGCCATCGGCCGCCTCGGCGGCCTCGGCGTGCTCAACCTCGAAGGCCTCTGGACCCGCTACGAGGACCCGCAGCCGCTGCTCGACGAGATCGTCTCGATCACCGACGAGGCGGGCGCCACCCGCCGTCTGCAGGAGATCTACTCGGCGCCGATCCAGGCCGACCTGATCAAGCAGCGGATCCAGGAGGTCCGCGACTCCGGCGTGGTCACCGCCGCCGCGCTCTCCCCGCAGCGCACCGCCGAGTTCTCCAAGGCCGTGGTCGACGCGGGCGTCGACGTCTTCGTGATCCGCGGCACCACCGTCTCGGCCGAGCACGTCTCCAGCGCCGCCGAGCCGCTCAACCTGAAGCAGTTCATCTACGAGCTGGACGTCCCGGTCATCGTCGGCGGCTGCGCCACCTACACCGCCGCGCTGCACCTGATGCGGACCGGCGCGGCCGGCGTGCTGGTCGGCTTCGGCGGCGGCGCCGCCCACACCACCCGCAACGTGCTCGGCATCCAGGTCCCGATGGCCACCGCCGTCGCCGACGTGGCCGCGGCCCGCCGCGACTACATGGACGAGTCCGGCGGCCGCTACGTGCACGTCATCGCGGACGGCGGCGTCGGCTACAGCGGCGACATCCCGAAGGCGGTCGCCTGCGGCGCCGACGCGGTGATGATCGGCGCGGCGCTGGCCCGGGCCACCGACGCGCCCGGCAAGGGCTACCACTGGGGCATGGAGGCCGTCCACGAGGAGCTGCCGCGCGGCAAGCGCGTCGACCTCGGCACCGTCGGCACCACCGAGGAGATCCTCACCGGCCCGTCGCACACCCCGGACGGCACCATGAACCTGTTCGGCGCGCTGCGCCGGGCGATGGCGACCACCGGCTACACCGAGCTCAAGGAGTTCCAGCGGGTCGAGGTGACGGTCAACCCGGCGCACCACCGCTGAGCCCGTCCCGCGCGCCGGGGCCCCCGTCCGTTCTTGGGTTCAAGGGGTCGTCGCAACACCACTTGGTTTTAGGTGGTGAGTAGATCACGTAGACGCTCGGCTGGGGTATCCCAGCCGAGCGTCTTGCGTGGGCGGCCGTTGAGTTCTTGGGCGACGTGTTCGAGGTCTTCGGGGCTGTGCGGGCTGAGGTCGGTTCCCTTCGGGAAGTACTGCCGCAGGAGCCCGTTCGTGTTCTCGTTCGAACCGCGTTGCCAGGGTGAGGCGGGGTCGCAGAAGTAGACGGGCATGCCGGTGGCCATGGTGAACTGCCTGTGGCGTGCCATCTCGCTGCCCTGGTCCCAGGTGAGGGAGCCGCGCAGGTGGGCGGGCAGGGTCTGGATGGTGCGGACGAGGCCGTCGCGGACGGTCTCGGCGTCGTGGGCACCGCCCGGCAGGTGGACCAGCATGGTGTAACGGGTGCTGCGCTCGACCAGGGTGGCGATCGCGGAGCGGCCGCCCGCGCCGATGATCAGGTCCCCTTCCCAGTGACCGGGCACGGCCCGGTCCTCGACGTCGGCGGGTCGGTCGCTGATCATCACCATCGGGTCGATGAACCGCGGGGTGCGCCGCTCGGGGTCGCGGCGGGGTTTGCGGCGGGTCCGGCCGGAGCGGACGGCTGCCTGTACTTCCCGTTTCAGGCCGCCACGGGCCTGGAAGTACAGCGCCTGGTAGATCGTTTCCACGCTCACCCGCATGCTCTCGTCGTCGGGATGCTCCGTCGGTAGAGCGTGGCAGATCTGTTCCGGTGACCACCGGACGCGCAGTCTGTCCTGCACGAAGCCGCGCAGTCGTCCCTCGCGCAGCAGCTTGCGCTCCTTGGGCCGGGGCCTGCGTGCGGCGGCCGCCCGGTGGGCCGCGTAGGGCTGGTATCCCTTGCTGCCCGAGTTCGCGTCGATCTCCCGCTTGACCGTGCTCGCCGGCCGCCCCAGGGCACGTCCGATCGCCCGCAACGACTGACCGAGTGCCTGGAGATCCCGTATCCGTTCGCGCTCGGCCAGTGTCAGGAACCTCGGGTGCAGTTGCTGTTCCAGGGCCGTCAGGCCCACTGGTGCCGTGGTCACACCGCACATCGTGACGGTCCCGGTGGCGTAGTCGACACGGCGGCCGTCGGGATAGGTCCGCGTCATGGCACTCTTCTTGACGCCCTGGTCCCAGTCCCTGGCCGTGCGCTCGCTCACACCGACCCGCCGGGCCGCCTCCTGACGCGCGACACCCCCGGCCCGGAGCCGCTCGTACTCGTCGCGCCCGGGGTGCCGCCGTGGCAGGCGCACCGAGCTCTGTCCGGCCTTCCGGGCCCAGCCGAAGGCGGTGTTCCGGTTCATCCCCAGCTCACGCGCCACCACGGTCACGTTCCCCACGGCATCCAGCCGCGCAAGGAAACGCTCCCTCAACCCCGAAAGATCATCGCGTCCAACGCCCACGGTCCCCGCAACTCCCATCGATCACGGGTGTTGCGAGGACCGTTAGAACCCAAGGTTCGCGGCGGGGGCCCCGCGGCGTTCGCGGGCCTCGCGGCGGCCGGCGGCGGACGGGATGCGGCGGGCCGCCCGGAGGCCCCGCCGGGCGCGCCCTACTGCCGGGTGGCGGCCCTGCGGGTCAGCAGGAAGCCGCCGATCACGGCGATCCCGTAGAAGACCACGTCCAGCAGGCGGCGGTCGTCCCGCCAGAGCGTCAGGGCGTCGCGCAGCAGCTCGTCGTACGGGGTGCCGTCCAGTGCGTGCAGCCGGCGGGTCCGGCCGAGCACCTGGCCGAGGAGGAGCGCGCCGGCCGACAGCAGTGCGCCCAGCGGCGGCAGCAGCCGGCCCGGGCCGCCCAGCCGGCCGAGCGGCCAGGCGACGGCGGCGGCCGGGGCGATCGCCAGCCAGCCGACGGTGCTCGCGGCACGGGGCGGAGCCAGGCCGTAGGCGAGGGCGCAGACCAGCATCGCGGCGACGGCCAGCGCGAGGGCCCGGCCGGTGCGGTAGCGGCGAGCGGAACCGCCGGCTCCGCCCGGGGCGTCGGAGACGGTGGGAGTGCCGGGGTGGTAACCGGCCATCGGGCCGCCGGGCATTCCGGGGGCCACGTACCCCTCCGGTGACTCCGGTTCCGGTGCGACCGAGAAGTGCTGGGCCGTCGGCGGTCGGCCCGACTGGCCGTCAGCGCCGGCTTCGGGTGCGGTCATGGACGTCGAATTCCCCCCGGAAGGACGGTGAACTGCCGCACGGTAGCAGTGCCCGGAGCAGGACGGACAGAGTTTTCGATCACAGATCGGGCACGGAGCGCCGTGCCGGGACGCCTCCGGTGCCAGGGTGGCCGGGGGCCGGGTGGTCGAGGGCATCCCGGACAGGGGATGATGGAGGCTTGGGCGTTCGGCCCCGACGCCGGTCCGACACGCCGTCACCACGACCGCCAGCACCACATGGGGGAACGTTCCGAATGACCCAGGCGCAGGGTTCCACCGGCCGCCTCCTGGCCGGACGCTACCGGCTGGACGCGGTGCTCGGTCGCGGCGGCATGGGCACCGTCTGGCGCGCCGAGGACGAGATGCTGGGCCGCACGGTCGCGGTCAAGGAGCTGCGGATGAACGCCAGCGTCGAGGAGGACGAGAAGCACCGGCTGATCGTCCGGACGCTGCGCGAGGCCAAGGCGACGGCCCGGATCCGGCACAACTCGGCGGTCACCGTCTTCGACGTGGTCGAGGAGGACGACCGGCCGTGGATCGTCATGGAGCTGGTGGAGTCCCGCTCGCTGGCGGACGTGATCCGGGAGGACGGCCCGCTGGAGCCGGCCCGGGCGGCCGAGATCGCGCTGGACGTGCTGGGCGTGCTCAGCGCCGCGCACGCGCACGGCATCCTCCACCGGGACGTCAAGCCGTCCAACGTGCTGATCGGCGAGCAGGGCCGGGTGGTGCTCACGGACTTCGGCATCGCCAGCGTGGAGGGCGACCCGTCGGTGACCTCCACCGGGATGCTGGTGGGCGCGCCCTCGTACATATCCCCGGAGCGGGCCCGCGGGCAGAAGCCCGGGCCGCCGGCCGACCTCTGGTCGCTGGGCGGCACGCTGTACGCGATGGTCGAGGGCCGGCCGCCGTACGACCGCGGCTCGGCGCTGGCCACGCTCACGGCCGTGATGACGGAGGAGCTGACCGTCCCGGTGAACGCCGGGCCGCTGCGGCAGGTGATCGAGGGGCTGCTGGCCAAGGACCCGGAGGAGCGGCTGACCGCCTCGCAGACCCGGTCGATGCTCAAGCGGGTGGCGGCGGAGGCGACGGCGCGGGCCGAGTCGACCACCGAGCAGGCGGTGCCGCTGGCGGGCGGTGGCACGCCGTCGGGGAAGCCGGGCGACGGGGCTGCGGAGGAGCCGGCCGGCCCGGCGGCGGAGAAGCCCGCGGCCGGGAAGCCGGAGAAGGGCGGGCGGACCGTCGGCGGACTGCTCGGGACCGTCCGGGTGGGCAGCCGGGCCGCGGACGCCGCGAGCGGCGAGCGGGCCGCACCGCCCGTCGCGGAGCCCGCGGCCGAGCCCGCGACCGAGCCCGCGGCACCGGTGGCGTCCGCGCAGCCCGGCCCCGCGGAGCCGGAGCCCGAGGCGGCCCGGCCGGTGACCAGCGAGTGGACGCTGGGCGCGACGCAGGCGGCCGGCGCGGACCCGCGGAAGGGCCGGCGGCGGCTCGCCGTGGCGACGGTGGTCGTGGTGCTGCTGCTGATCGCGGGCGTGGTGGTCCTGGTCCAGGCGCTCGGCGGCTCCGGCGACGGGTCGGCCGAGGGCGCGCACGGCACCGCGTCGGTGACGGCGTCCACCGCGAACTCCCCCGACGCCCCGCCGGCGGCCGCGTCCGCGACCTCGGCGGCCCCCGCACCGGCGGACCCGGCCCCGGCGGGGACGACGGATCCGGCCGCACCGCCCGAGACCGCCCCGGTGCCGCCGGTGAGCCCGGCCTCGACGCCGCCCCAGACCCCGGCCCCGACGCCGACCCCCACGGGGGCCGTCGTGCCGGCCGGGTTCCACGAGTACAAGGACCCGTCCGGCTTCTCGGTCGTGCTGCCGGACTGGCTGCAGCTCACCGGCTCGGAGTCGATCCGCCGGGTCTTCAAGGGCAACGGCAGCACCCTGCGGATCGAGTGGACCACCACGCCGGGACCGAACGCCCTCGCCGACTGGCAGGAGTCCGAGCCGGGCCTGCGCGCGCAGGTCAGCAACTACCAGCGGGTGCAGCTGCAGGCCGTCGGCTACCGCGAGTGGAGCAACGCCGCCGACTGGGAGTGGACCAACGGCACGCCGCGGATGCACTCGCTCAACCGGGGCTTCGTGACCGGCTCCCCGGCCAAGTACGGCTACGCGATCTACTGGACGTCCCCGGACGCGGAGTGGAGCGCGCCGCAGAACGCGCAGGCGCGGCAGACCTCCTTCGACACCTTCCAGCCGGCGCCGTGAGCGGCGCCGGCCGGGCGGGTGCGGGGGTCAGCCGATCAGGCGCTGCTTGGCGCGGCTGAACTCCTCGTCGGTGAGGGCGCCCGCGGCGTGCAGGCCGGCCAGCCGCTCCAGCTGGTCGAGCAGCTCGGTGCCGGAGGAGACGGCCGCGGCGGGCGCTGCGGCCGGGGCGGCGAGCTCCTGCCGCTGGGCGTTGCGCGCCAGCCGGGCGGCCGCCCGGACCTGCTCGGCGAAGACCTCGGCCTTGACCACGTCCTCGAAGCGGTGCGATCCGGTGAGGGCGACCACCAGCAGCACCTCCCCGTTGATCCGGGTCTTGGTGACGGTCGCGTCGGTCACCGCGGCGAGCGGAACCGGCACGGGCGGCTTGCCGTCCTTCAGGAACAGCAGCCGGTGGGTGGTCAGGACCAGCACTCCCTTGCGGAAGTGATCGGGGTGGCGCCCGGCCGTGGAGGCGACCGGCTTCTCGTCGGGCGCGACGTTCGCCTCGACGGTGCGCAGGGCCGCGGCCCGGTTGTCGCTGTTGCTGTTGCCGGCCACGTCGAAGGCCGTGTCGATGAGATCGGTCCAGTCCATGGGACCGAGCCTAATCCGACGGCCCGCCGGGCCGGGCCCGGCCCTTGCCGCCGGGTCGGCGGGCGGTGTCGGTGCGGTGCCCGCTCCGCCGGGTGGCGGAGCGGACGCCCCGTGACCGGGGGCCGGGGGCCGCGCGCCCGGCGGGAACGGTCGGACACGCCTTAGGCTGGGTGGTGAGCGAGAGGAACACGCATGCGAGCGGGTCCGGGGCAGATGCTGGCGGGGCGTTACCGGCTGACGGACCGTCCGGCGGCGGTGAGTGCTCTCGCTGTGGACGAACGGACCGGTGACGTCGTCCGGCTGCGGGCGCTGGAGCTGCCGGCGCTGCTGACCGGGGGCCGCGAACCGGACGACCCGGTGCCGGAGCAGAGCGAGCGGCTGGTCCGCCGGGTGGCGGCGGTCGGCTCCACGGCGCCGCGGCATCCGCGGCTGCTCCAGGGGGCCGGGGCCTTCGTCGAGGGCGATCTGCTCTGGACCGTCGAGGAGCGCCCGGCCGGGGTGCCGCTGGCCGAGCTGGTCGCGGCCGGACCGGTCCCGCCCTACCGGGCGGCCGAGTTGGCGGCGGACCTGGTGGGCGCGCTGCGGGCGCTGCACGAGGCGGGTCTGGCGCACGGCAACCTGACCACCGAGTCGGTGCTGGTCTGCGAGGACGGCGCGGCGCTGCTGGGCGGCCTGCTGTCCGGGACCGCGCAGGAGGCGCTGGCGGAGGAGCTGGGCGGACCGGGCGGGCGCCGCCGGTACGAGGTCCGGGCCACCCTGGCCGGGCCGGTGGCCGAGCGCTGGCCGCTGGACGGCGGTCCGGCCGGCGACTGCTGGGCGCTCGGGGTGCTGCTGCACCGGCTGGTGACCGGCCGCTCGCCGTACCCGGAGAACGGGGTGCCGGAGCTGGTCACGGCGGTTCGCGACGGCCGGCGGGAGCCGTCGGCCGCGTGCGGGCCGCTGGGCCCGCTGGTGGAAAGGCTGTTGCAGCCCGACCCGGGGCTGCGGCCGACGGCGGTGGAGATCCGGGGGGAGCTGGCGGCGCTGCTGGCGGCCGCGCCGGAGCCGGTCGGCGAGGAGCGGGCGGCGCGGGTGCTGGAGCCGCGGGCGGCGGGACCGGTGGTGCCGGCGCCGCGCAGGCGGCGTCCGGGCGGCCGGGCCGCCGCGAAGTCGGAGCGGCTCCCCGCGGAGCGGCCCGCCGCGGACGGTCCCGGTCCGGAGCGGCGGCCGCTGATACCGCCGGCGCTGCTCGGCCCGGTGCTGGTCGGCGGCGTCTTCCTGCTGCTGGTGCTCGGTGTGGTGGCCGTGGTGCTGTTCGCAGGCTGACGGAACCTGCCGGGCCGTCACCGGCGGGTCGGCGGGTGGGGGAGATTACCGGGGCGGGGAACGGGCGCCTAATGTGTCCGTGAGATGTGTTCGATTGGTGGTCTGCACCGAGTGGTCTGCACCGAGTGGTCTGTACCGGGCCCTCTGTCGCGGTGACGGCAGGCGAATGAGGGGGAGCGGTCGCGGATGGGCGCGGAGGACCGGCCGGAGGCGGCCGAGGAGCGGCTGCTGGCCGGACGCTACGAGCTGGGTGACCGGCTGGGCCGGGGCGGGATGGGCACGGTCTGGCGGGCCTGGGACCGGATGCTCGACCGCGAGGTCGCGGTCAAGGAGCTCACCGTCAACCACCTGCCCGAGGACGAGCTGCAGATCCTGCACGCCCGGATGAAGCGGGAGGCCAGCGCGGCCGCCCGGATCAAGCACCCCGGCGTGATCACCGTGCACGACGTGCTGGAGCAGGACGGCCGGCCGTGGATCGTGATGGAGCTGGTCGACGGCCGCTCGCTGGCCGACGTGATCAGCCAGGACGGCACGCTGCCGCCGCGCGCCGCCGCCGAGGTGGGCAGCCAGGTGCTGGCCGCGCTGCACCGGGGCCACCAGCTGGGCGTGCTGCACCGGGACGTGAAGCCGGCCAACGTGCTGCTGGAGCACGGCACCGGGCGGGCGGTGCTGCTGGACTTCGGGATCGCCACCTACGAGGGGTCGGCGGAGCTGACCCGTCCGGGGGACCTGGTCGGCTCGCCGGACTACCTGGCGCCCGAGCGGGCGCAGGGCGACCGGCCCGGACCGGCCTCGGACCTGTGGGGTCTCGGGGCGACGCTGTACGCGGCGGTGGAAGGCGACTCGCCGTTCCGCCGCACCTCGCCGCTGACCACGCTGGCCGCGGTGGTCGGCGACCCGCTGCCGGAGCCGCGCCGGGCCGGGCCGCTGGGGCCGGTGCTGGCGGCGCTGATGGCCAAGGACCCGGACGAGCGGCCGACCGCGGACGAGGCGGCCCGGATGCTGGCCGAGGTGCAGGCCGGGCACACCCTGGGGCTCAAGCCGGTCGCCCCGGTGCGGATGCCGACGCAGTCGGTGCCGGTGGTGGACCGTTCGGGTGAGTCGGCCGGGGCGGAGGCGGGGGCCGGAGCGCAGTCCGGGGCGGGCCCGGAGGCGGTGACCGTACCCCGTTCGGCGGCACCCGCGGAGGGCGACGCCGACCCGGATCCGTCCGGCCCGTCGTCCGAGCTGTCGCCCGGGGCCCGGCGGGTGGAGGCGTTCCAGGGACACGGGGTGCCCGAAGGGGCGCCCACCGGGCCGGTCGCGCCGGTGGCGTACACCGACGCGCCCGCGCGTGGACCGGCCAAGCGCCGTGGCGCGCTGCTCGTCGTCGCGGTCGCGCTGGCCGTGGCCGTGCTGGCCGCCGGGGCGACCTTCCTGGCGACCCGGCCGAGCGGCACGGCGGTGGCCAAGCCCAGCCCGACCCTCGTGGAGCCGCAGCCCACCGAGCCGGCCGACAGCGGTGCCGGAGCCGCGCCGGCCGGGTACCGCTGGGTGGACGACCCGGCGGGCTTCCGCTTCCCGCTGCCGGTGGCCACCCCGGCCTGGGAGCGCTCCGTCGACGGGACCCAGATCTACTACAGCCCGGACAAGATGGTGCACTACCTCCAGTTCGCCGTCACGGTCGGCCAGTCGGTCAAACCGCTGGACCACCTGCGGCAGATGGAGACCACCGTCTCCAAGCGCAAGGAGTACCGCCAGCACAAGCTCACCAGCGTCGCGGTGAACGGGCACGACGCGGCGGTCTGGGAGTTCAGCTACGCGGCGAAGGAGGGCGGCCGGCGGCGGGCCGTCGAGGCCGAGTTCATCGACGACGACGGCACCGCGTACGCCGTCTACCTGTCCTGCCCGGACAACGACAAGGACTGGCAGGAGGGTGAGCGGCGGTTCACCCTGGTGCTGAACCACTTCCTGCCGACCCGCTGATCGCGCGGGTCCCGCTGCCCGCGGTCCGGTCGGCGCTCTCGGCGCGGTCGGCCCGCCGGTCGGGCCGGTGCGGGCGAGCGGCGGCGGTTTGTTGTTACCGACGGGTACCGAACCGGGCGCCGAGCGCCTAGGCTGCGCCCTATGACGGACCTCACAGCAGCTGCCACGGCCACCGAACCCGCCGGCACCGGCTCGCCGGGCCGCAACCCCGCCGCGCCCGGCGGCGGGCGCACGGTCTCCTCGGCCGTCCCGCCGTCCCTGGTCGACCGCCTCGTCGCCGGGGTGACCGCCACCGGCGAGCCCAGCCTGGTGGAGACCGTCGCCCCGCTCACCGGCGAGCGGCTGGCCGGCCTGCCGCAGTCCACCCCGGCCGACGTCGAGGTGGCCTTCGAGCTCGCCCGCCGCGCCCAGCCGGCCTGGGCCGCGCTGCCCGTCCGCCGCCGCGCCGCCGTCCTGCTGCGCTTCCACGACCTGCTGCTCAAGCGCCAGGACGAGGTGCTCGACCTGATCCAGGCGGAGACCGGCAAGGCCCGGCTGCACGCCTTCGAGGAGGTCCTCGCCGTCGCCATGGGCGCCCGCCACTACGCGCGCGCCGCCCAGGGCTACCTGCGCGACAAGCGCCGCGGCGGCGCCCTGCCGGTGCTCACCCGGACCATCGAGGCCCGCCGGCCCAAGGGCGTGATCGGGCACATCTCGCCGTGGAACTACCCGCTGGAGCTGTCCATCGGCGACGCGCTGCCCGCCTTCGTGGCCGGCAACGCGGTGGTCAACAAGCCGGACACGCAGACCGCGCTGACCGCGCTCTGGGCCCGCGAACTGCTGATCGAGGCCGGGCTGCCGGCCGACCTGTGGCAGGTGGTGATCGGCGACGGGCCGGTGATCGGCCCGGCCGTGGTCGAGCACGCCGACTACGTCTCGTTCACCGGCTCGACCCGCACCGGCCGCGACGTCGCCCAGCGCGCCGCCGCCCGGCTGGTCGGCGCCTCGCTCGAACTCGGCGGCAAGAACGCCATGCTGGTACTGGCCGACGCCGACCTCGACCGGGCCGCCGAAGGCGCCGTCCGGGCCTGCTTCTCCTCCGCCGGCCAGCTCTGCATCTCGATCGAGCGGCTGCTGGTGCACCGCTCGGTGGCCGACGAGTTCCTGGCGAAGTTCGCCGCCGCGACCAGGGCGCTGCGGCTCGGCGGCGGTCTCGCGTACGGCGCGGACATGGGCTCGCTGGTCTCCGGCCGGCAGCTTGAGGCGACCGTCCGGCACGTCGAGGACGCGGTCGAGGCCGGCGCCGCGGTGGTCGCCGGCGGGCGGGCCCGGCCGGACCTCGGCCCGTTCTTCCACGAGCCGACCATCCTGGACGGCGTCACCCCCGACATGGCGGTCTGCGGCGAGGAGACCTTCGGCCCGGTCGTCTCGGTCTACCGCTTCGACACCGAGGACGAGGCGGTGGCCGCCGCCAACGCGACCCCCTACGGGCTCAACTCCAGCGTCTGGACCAGGGACGGGCGGCGCGGCCGCGCGGTCGCGGCCCGGCTGCGCACCGGCACGGTCAACGTCAACGAGGCGTACGCGGCGGCGTACGGCTCGGTCGCCTCGCCGATGGGCGGCATGGGTGACTCCGGGCTCGGCCGGCGGCACGGCGCCGAGGGCATCCTGCGGTTCACCGAGGCGCAGACCATCGCCAGCCAGCGGCTGATGCCGATCGCGCCCGCGTTCGGGCTGGAGGACCGGCAGTTCGCGGCGGTGATGACCGGCGGGCTGCGGGTGCTCAAGGCGCTGCGCTTCAAGTAGCCCTTCGCAGGGCCCCGTTCGCCGTGTGCCGTGTGCCGTGAGCCGTGAGCCGTGAGCCGTGCGCGGTCGGGTGTTCGCCGTTCGTCGTTCCGCAGTTCGTCCCCGTTCGTCCCGTTTTTTCGAAGGAGCAGTGGCAGATGGTGGGATCCGGTGGTGGCCGGGAGTTCGACTACGACGTGGTCGTGGTCGGGTCCGGCTTCGGGGGCTCGGTCTCCGCACTGCGGCTGACCGAGAAGGGCTACCGGGTCGCCGTCCTGGAGGCCGGGCGCCGCTTCGAGCGCGACGAACTGCCCAGGACCTCCTGGGACCTGGCCGACTACCTGTGGGCGCCGAAGCTCGGCCTGTACGGCATCCAGCGCATCCACTTGCTGGCCAACGTGCTGATCCTGGCCGGAGCCGGGGTCGGCGGCGGTTCGCTGAACTACGCCAACACCCTGTACGTGCCGCCGAAGGCCTTCTTCGAGGACCGCCAGTGGCGCCACATCACCGACTGGCAGGAGGAGCTGGCGCCGTTCTACGACCAGGCGAAGCGGATGCTGGGCGTACGGCTCAACCCGACCGTCACCCCGTCCGACGTGCACCTGCGGGCCGCCGCCGAGCGGATGGGGGTCGGCGACACCTTCCACCTGGCACCGGTCGGGGTCTTCTTCGGCGACGGCGGGGACTCGGACGGCGGGGCCAGGACGGCGCCCGGCGAGGAGGTCCCCGACCCGTACTTCGGCGGTGCGGGACCGGCCCGCCGGGCCTGCACCGAGTGCGGCGAGTGCATGACCGGCTGCCGGCACGGCGCCAAGAACATGCTCACCGAGAACTACCTGTACCTGGCCGAGCGCGGCGGCGCCGAGATCCACCCGCTCACCACGGTGGCCCGAATCCGCGAGTGGGGCGAGGGCTACGCGGTGGACGTGCGGCGCACCGACGCCCGTTCCACCACCGACCCGGTCAAGGCCGGGGCGCGGACCGTCACCGCCGCCCGGGTGGTGGTCGCGGCCGGCACCTACGGCACCCAGAACCTGCTGCACCGGATGCGGGCCGGCGGGCACCTGCCGCGGATCTCCGCCCGGCTCGGCGAGCTGACCCGGACCAACTCCGAGGCGCTGGTGGGTGCGCAGACCACCGACCGGCGGTACGGCGCCCGCACGGACTTCACCAAGGGCGTCGCGATCACCTCCTCGATCCACCCGGACGAGAACACCCACATCGAGCCGGTGCGGTACGGCAAGGGCTCCAACGCGATGGGCGCGCTGTCGATCGCCCAGGTCAGGGGCGGCGGTCGGATCCCGCGCTGGCTGCGCTACCTGGGCACCTCGGTCACCCACCCGGTGACCTTCGCCCGGTCGATGAACCAGCACCGCTGGTCGGAGAAGACGATCATCGGTCTGGTGATGCAGTCGCTGGACAACTCGATCACCGTGTCGCTGAAGGAGAAGGGCCTCGGCAAGGGCAAGCTGACCTCCCACCAGGGGCACGGCGCGCCCAACCCGACCTGGATCCCGGCCGCGGAGCAGGGCGCGCGGGCACTCGCGGAGGAGATCAACGGCTTCGCCGGCAGCAGCGTCGGCGAGATCTTCGACATCCCGATGACCGCCCACTTCCTCGGCGGCTGCCCGATCGGCGACTCCCCGGAGACCGGCGTCGTCGACCCCTACCACCGCCTCTACGGCCACCCCGGGATCAGCGTGGTGGACGGTTCGGCGGTCTCCGCCAACCTCGGCGTCAACCCTTCGCTGACCATCACCGCGCAGGCCGAGCGGGCCATGTCGATGTGGCCCAACAAGGGCGAGGAGGACACCCGCCCGGTGCCCGGCGAGGCCTACCGGCGGACCGCCGCGGTCACCCCGGTCGCGCCGGCGGTGCCGGCCGGTGCCTTCGGCGCGCTGCGGCTGCCGCTGCTGGCGGTCCCGGAGGTGCCGAAGAAGCACGGCTAGCGGGGGTCGTTCGGCTGCGGTGCGGTCAACCCGCGCCGCGCCGGGGCCGGTTGACAGCCGTCCGGGGCCGGTGGGAGAAAAGGGCTCCCTGGGGGGACCAGGAGTTCATTCGGACGGGGGACACGGTCCATGGCCATCTGTGCATCCTGCGGTGCGGCTTCGGCGGAGGGGGCGCTCGCCTGCGACGCCTGCGGGCGACCGCCTGCGCCGCCGCTCCTGCCGCCCGCTCCGCTCCTGCCGCCCCCGCCGCCGGGGCAGCCGAAGGCGGCGGGACCGCCCCCGCCGTCGGAGCCGCCGTCGGAGCCGGAGCTCCCCGAGCCGCTCCTGCCGCCGGGGCCGCGGCTTCCCGCCGGGCCCGGGCTTCCTCCCGCGCCGGACCTCCCGTCGCCGCCGGACCTGCCTCCGCCGGTCCTGCCGCCGGGGCCGCGGCTTCCCGCTGCGCCGGATCTTCCCCCGGCGCCGGACCTGCCGTCGGCGCCTGATCTGCCCGTGCCGGTCCTGCCGCCGGGGCCGGACCTTCCTCCCGCGCCGGACCTGCCGTCGGCGCCTGACCTGCCGGCGCCGGTCCTGTCGTCGGGGCCGGAGCTTCCTCCCGTACCGAGGCTTCCCCCGGCGCCGGAGCTTCCCGCCGCGCCGGACCTCCCTCCGGCGCCGGACCTGCCCCCGCCGGCCCTGCCGCCGGGGCCACCCGCCGTGGCCTTCCAGGAGGGCAGCTGGGGAGCCGGGCGCCCGTACGACCCGGCCGCCGACCGGCCCGCGGCGCTCGGCCGGATCACGGGCGCGGACTGGCGCCCGGCCCTCCGCGCGGTGATCGCGCCGACCGTCGTCCTGCTGATCGCCGCGCTGGTCGCGGCGATCCCCGAGGGCTACCGGTTCTCCTACCTGACCGGCGCACCGGACTTCGGCGAGCGGTTCGGGGCGGCGCTGGCGATGTCGCTGGCCGCGCTCGGCGCGCCGTTCCGGCTGGCGTTCGGCGGCAGCGGCACCGCCGACACCGGGATGACGGTGCGGGCGCTGCCGATGGCGGTCACCGCGCTCTGGCTGTTCACGCTCTGGCTCGGCCTGCGCGCCGGGGCCAACCGGCGCCAGCGCCTCACCGGGGAGCAGTGGACCCGTCGGCAGGCGGCCGGCGAGGCGTTGCGCACGGCCGTCGTGGCGGCCGCCGTCACCCTGCTGATCGGCCTGGTCGCCGGTGCCGAGTGGTTCCGCGGGCGGTCCCGCGGCGTCGACCTGGACGACGGGGTCCTGGGGGACGTGTTCGGCGGCCGGGCGACGAGCACGGCGTCCGCGGGCTGGCCGGAGGCGGTCGGCTGGACGCTGCTGGCGGCGGGAGTGCTCGCCTTCGCGGTGCACGGGACGGACGCGCTGCGCTGGGCGGCCTGGCGCAACCGTGCGGTGCGCGGCTGGGCGGTCGCCGGCCTGGCGGCCGGCCGGGCACTGATGCTCACGGTCGGCCTGGCGTCGGCGGTCGGCTTCGTGCTGGTGGCCGTCCAGGGGGAGGGCGGCATGACCGGGGCGGCGGTGGCCTTCCTGCCCAACCTCGGCCTGGTGCTGCTCGGGGTGGGCTCGGGTGCGACCTTCCGGTCGACCGACGACACCTCGGCCGGTGACTCCGACTGGCGCCGGAGCCCGCGCGAGGTGGAGGAGTTCTCGCTCTTCGACCTGCAGGGCGAGAGCGCCGACTGGCGCTGGGCCGGTCTGCTCGCGCTGGCCGCCGCGGCCGTGCTCGGCTGGACGGCGTACCGGCGGCGGCTCGACGCGGCCGACCGGCTCCGGCTGGCGGCCGTGTACGCGGTGGCGCTCAGCCTGCTGATGCTGGTGTCCGGGGCCCTGCTCACGTCGTTCTCCTCCGTTCCCTACGTCGGCAGCGTCCGGGAGGTCGGGTACGAGTACGGCGTCGCGCTGGTGCCGGGCACCCTGCTGGTGGCGAACGCGGTCTGGGCGGGGGTCGGGGCGCTGGCGGTGCCGCCGCTGCTCGCCGCGGTGCGCGGCCGCTCCGCGCAGGGCGGGCCGTACGGGGCGGTGCCGGCGCAGGCCGGTCCGGGCGGATCCGGCTTCGGGGACGGGGACGGGGACGGGGCCGAGGACGGCTTCGGGGACGGGGCCGGGGACGGCTTCGGGTCGTTCGGGGCAGGCCCGGGGCCGGGGGTGAGCGAGGTGATCGGTTCGTCGGAGTCGCTTTCGCGCGGTTCCGCCGGCTCGGGGCCGAGGTCGGGTCCCGGGGCGCGGCCGGGCGGGGACGCCCCGGTCGACCCGAGTGTCTGGCGGGACCAGCCGTAGCGATTCGGGGGCGTGCGCCGCACTGCTGCGCGCCCCCGAGGGGCCGCCCACCGGCCCCGGGCAGGGCAAAGGGCCCCGCGGGGGAACGGGGCCCTTTGTCGTTCAGCACTCGGCGTCAGGGTCGCGCCGGTGCTGGGGTGACGGCGCCGGGGGAGGAGCGCCGTCGGGTCGGTCGGTCATCGGGGCGGACGGCGCCGCGGGGCCGGCGGGGGGTGGGCCGGCGCAGGGGGCGCGCACGGTCCGCGGCGGCAGGCCCGAGCCGGGCCCTCGCTCACGGAGCGTAAGGTGATAATCGTTGCCATCGCGGTCGCGGAGGCACCGGGACGGCACCCCTCAGGTGGCCCTGCGACCACCGGGGGAACCTCTTCCACGCAGCATCGTGCTGGACGGAGGGCTTGCTCTGCAACCGATTCGGCATGATTCGGTACAGGGCGCTTCCGGCCGCGCCGGTGCCCGGCCCCGGCTCGGCGGGATGCCGCAGGCCTGCGGGGCGTGTTCGGGCCGGCGGCGTCGATGATCACGGTGCGTAGTGAAGTTCGGCCGGAGCGCACGGGGACGCGCGTAGCGGCGCGGGACGGTGGGAGAAGTGCGCCGGGGCGCGCCGGAGTGCGGCGGTCGGACTCCGGGCGTCCCCGGCGGCCGACCGCCCCACTTCCTTGGTCCAGTCGCGGCCGGGGTCGCTGTCCCCTGCTGGCCGGCCGCAGCACCCGCGCACGGTCCCACGGCGCGTCACGCCCGGCCGGAGGCCGGTTCCGCGACGGCGCCACGCGCGCCGGTGGACTGGGTCGAGCTCCACGCGTGGTCCTGCTGTGCCCGTACGGCGGCGCCCCTGGCCGGGGCGGAGGCGACGCGTCTGGCGGACGCGGCGCGGTCGTACGGTCGCCAGGAGAAACGAACCGGCCGCCCGGGCGGTCACGGCCGCGAGGGCGGGCAGACGAGTGAAACGCGGGCGGCCGGTAGACTCGACGGCAGACCCCCGCCCGTCGCCCGCCGCCACCCTTCCGTAGGGCGCGCTGCGTGCGACACCTTTCGTTCCGCTGCCGGAAGGCCGTCCGTGTCCTCTGCTACTCCCGTCCAGTCCGTGCCTGAGACCGACACCGTCCTGGTGGTCGACTTCGGTGCCCAGTACGCCCAGCTCATCGCCCGTCGAGTGCGTGAGGCCCGGGTCTACAGCGAGATCGTGCCGAGCAGCATGCCGGTCGCCGAGATGCTCGCCAAGAACCCGAAGGCGATCATCCTCTCCGGTGGTCCCTCGTCGGTCTACGAGGAGGGCGCGCCGCAGCTCGACCGTGCGATCTTCGAGGCCGGCGTCCCCGTCTTCGGCATGTGCTACGGCTTCCAGCTGATGGCCAAGACGCTCGGCGGCACCGTCGACAACAGCGGCGCCCGTGAGTACGGCCGCACGCCGCTGACCGTCTCCCGCTCCGGCTCGACCCTGTTCGAGGGCGTCCCGGCGGAGCACTCGGTGTGGATGTCGCACGGCGACGCCTGCTCCGCGGCCCCCGAGGGCTTCACCGTCACCGCCTCCACCGACGTGGTGCCGGTCGCGGCCTTCGAGAACGACGAGGCCCGCCTCTACGGCGTCCAGTACCACCCCGAGGTGCTGCACTCCGACCACGGCCAGCAGATCCTCGAACACTTCCTGTACCGCGGCGCCGGCCTCGCACCGACCTGGACCACCGGCAACGTGGTCGAGGAGCAGGTCGCGCTGATCCGCGCCCAGGTCGGCGACAAGCGCGCCATCTGCGGCCTCTCCGGCGGCGTGGACTCGGCGGTCGCGGCGGCCCTGGTCAACAAGGCCATCGGCGGGAAGCTCACCTGCGTCTACGTCGACCACGGGCTGATGCGCAAGGGCGAGACCGAGCAGGTCGAGAAGGACTTCGTCGCCGCCACCGGTGTGCAGCTGAAGGTCGTCGACGCGCAGGAGCGCTTCCTGAACGCGCTGAAGGGCGTCAGCGACCCGGAGGAGAAGCGCAAGATCATCGGCCGGGAGTTCATCCGGGTCTTCGAGCAGGCGCAGGCCGAGATCGTCGCCGAGGCCGGCGAGCACGGCGAGTCGGTCGACTTCCTGGTCCAGGGCACCCTGTACCCGGACGTGGTGGAGTCCGGCGGCGGCACCGGCACCGCCAACATCAAGTCCCACCACAACGTCGGCGGCCTGCCCGAGGACCTGCAGTTCCAGCTGGTCGAGCCGCTGCGCAAGCTGTTCAAGGACGAGGTCCGGATGGTCGGCCAGGAGCTCGGCCTGCCGGAGGAGATCGTCCAGCGCCAGCCGTTCCCCGGCCCCGGCCTGGGCATCCGGATCGTCGGCGAGGTCACCCGGGAGCGTCTGGACCTGCTCCGCGAGGCCGACGCGATCGCCCGCGAGGAGCTGACCGCCGCCGGCCTGGACCGCCAGATCTGGCAGTGCCCGGTCGTCCTGCTCGCGGACGTCCGCAGCGTCGGCGTCCAGGGTGACGGCCGCACCTACGGCCACCCGATCGTGCTGCGTCCGGTCTCCTCCGAGGACGCGATGACCGCCGACTGGTCGCGCCTGCCGTACGACGTCCTGGCGAAGATCTCGACCCGGATCACCAACGAGGTCCGCGACGTCAACCGCGTGGTGCTGGACTGCACCAGCAAGCCGCCGGGCACCATCGAGTGGGAGTAGCCACTCCCGACCGGTCCCGTACGGACCGGTGTTGAACGGCCGCGCCGTCGCCCCCGTACCAAGGGGACGACGGCGCGGCCGTTCGCGGTGGACCGGGCGCCCACCGGGTGGGCCCTCCCACCGAAAGCGCTCACTACCGGGCAGAATGCGTCCGGACCTGTCAGGCGGTGGCGGGCCGGTGAGGGAAGGTGTGGGGAATGGCGGAGGCCAGCAGCTCCGTGGCGGCCGGTCGGGCGACGGCCGGCGCGGCCATGGCCGGTTCGGGCCCGGCCGACCCGGGGCCGGTGACCCCGGACGGCACCGGCAGCGGCACCGGAACCGGCGCGGACGGGGCCGGCGCGGGCGGAGCCGGAACGGGCGGCAGCCGCCCGGGCGGCAGAACCGCCAGGGTGGCCGGGTGGAAGGCGGCCGGCTCGCGGCTGGCGCTGCTGCCGCTGCGGCTCTTCCTCGGCGTCACCTTCGTCTACGCGGCGCTCGACAAGCTCGCCGACACCCACTACCTGGCCGGCGCGGGCGACCCGGCCTCCTTCGTCTCGCAGACCAGGCTCGCCAAGGGGTCCAGCCCGATCTCCTTCCTGCTCGGCCCCGCCCTGGACCACCCCACCCTGTTCGGCCTGCTGGTCGCCTTCGGCGAGCTGGCCGTCGGCCTGGGCACCCTGCTCGGCCTCTGGGGGCGGCTCGCGGCGGCCGGCGGCGCGGTGCTCAGCCTGACCCTCTGGCTCACCGTCAGCTGGAACGTCTCCCCGTACTACCTCGGCAACGACCTCGTGTACCTGATGGCCTGGACCCCGCTGGTGCTCGCCGGCACCCCGTACCTCTCGGTGGACGGCTACCTCGCCCGGCGGGCCGCCGGCGACCGGGCCCGCGGCCTGCACGAGGACCACGTCCGGCGGCGTGCCCTGATGGACGGCGGGATCGCGGCGGTCGCGATGGGCGGCGCCGGGCTGCTCACCGGCTCGCTGACCGCCACCTTCGGGCGGGACGGGGCGGCCGGGAAGCCGAAGCAGTCCGCGGCGCCCGCCTCCGCCGCGCCGCCCGTCACGGTGGACGCCGCGAGCGTCCCGGTCGGCGGATCGGCCCAGGTCAAGGACCCGGCCAGCGGTGACGCGCTCTACGTGGTCCAGCCCAAGGCGGGCCAGTACTGCGCCTTCTCCTCGGTCTGCACGCACTCGGGCTGCGCGGTCGACGCCCCGAAGAACGGGCAGCTGTACTGCCCGTGCCACGGCTCCCGGTTCGACGCGGCGACCGGCGCGGTGCTCAACGGCCCGGCCACCAAGCCGCTGCCGAAGTACCGGGTGACCAAGGAGGGCGAGAAGCTCCACCTCGGGCCGCTGGAGGGCTAGGGCGTGTCGGGCACGCCCGGAGCGAGCCGCCTCCCGGGACGCCCGGGGACGGGCCCGGCGGCGGCCCCGCTACCTCCGCTCGGCGTCCGGCCTGGAGCGGCGGACCGCCGCCGCCACCGCCCCGGCCAGGCCGCCGAGGCCCAGCACGATGAACGTCACCGGTATGACGATCCGGCCGTTCACGGAGACGTCGTTGACCGCTGCCACCAGGTAGAGCACCGCGATCACGGTGAACAGCCCCCCTGCGATCAACGAGAAGAGGTCGAGCTGGTGCTTCCTCACTTCTGGACCACCCTGATGTCGCCGAGCCCGACCTTCAGCGTGAGGTCGAGCGTTCCCTTGGATGCCTGGCCGTTCACCGGCAGCAGCTGGTAGCTGCGGGTGGCGGGGCCGTTGTCACTGATCGGCCCCGGCAGATTGACCGAGGCCAGCCCGGTCTCGGTCCGCACGTTCACCGTCACGTCCGCCGGCACCGTCACCGTCATGTCGCCGGCACCGAGCTCCGCGGTGGTGCTCAGGACGCCGCCGGCCGGGTCGAGTGCGCTCAGGTCCAGCTCCAGCGAGCCGAGCCCGAGGGTGTACTTCTGCTCCAGCCGGTCCGCCGTGGTGACGACCCAGCTGCGGTCGCCGAGCAGGTTCTGCGCCGAGACCGACGAGTGGCCGACGGCGGTGAGCGCGACGGTGAGCAGCAGGCCCGGCACCACCAGCCGGCGGGCCCGGCCGAACTTGGCGCCGACCAGCAGGGTCAGCCCGATCACCAGCAGCGCGGTGGCGAGCACGGTGCCGTTCAGCACGGCCGCCCGGCCGCCGGCGGAGGCCGACCAGACGGCGCTGGCCGCGCCCACCGCCAGCAGCAGGCCGATCAGGCCGAGCGGGGAGCGCTCCCGCCGGTGCACCGTCACGGGCGGCGGGGGAGGTGCGGCCGGACCGCCCTCCTTGCGCAGCGGGTCGCCCTGCGGCAGGTCGGCGCGCTGCCACCACGGCTGGGCGGGTGCCCCGGGCGGCGGGGTCGGACCGGCGTAGGGCTGGGCCGGGGCGGCTCCGCCGTACGGGTTGCGCTCGGGGTGGCGCGGGTCCCACAGGTAGCCGGTCGGACCGGTGTGCGGGGTGTCGGCGGGGACGGTTCCGGCGGCCCGTTCCCGGGCGTGCCGCTCGCGTGCCTCCTCGTCCTCGGTCTCGCGCGGCCAGCGGTAGGCCGGCCCGGCGGCCGGGTCGGCCTCGGGGAAGTACCGGTCGTACGGGCCGCCGTGCGGCCCGTGGCCTCCGGGGTCGCCGTGCCCGCCGTGGCCTCCGGGGTCGCCGTGCCCGCCGTGGCCGCGGCGCTGCCGTCGGCGGCCGCGGGTCCGGCCGCGCCGGCGCTCCGGGTCGTAGCGGACGGCCAGGAAGACCAGCCCGGCGAGCAGCAGCAGCGGGAAGAGCTGGTCGCCGTCGCCCATCGAGGAGAAGAAGACGCCGGTGCCGATCACGGTCAGCAGCACCGCGCCGATCGACTGGCCGTCGACCCGGCCGGTGAGCACCCGCTGGAGTTCGGTGCGGCCAGGGCGGCCGTCGCCCTTGCCGTCCGCGACCGGCTCGGTCGGGATGATCAGCCAGGCGAGTCCGTAGAGGAAGAGGCCGAGGCCGCCGGAGAGGCAGAGCACGACCGTGACGACGCGGAAGACCACCGGGTCGATGTCCAGGTGCCGACCCAGGCCGCCGCAGACGCCGGCCACCACGCGGTGGTGCTCGGTCCGGTTCAGCGGCGGACGGTCCGGGGCGGGCGGGGCGCTCGGCCCGGCCTCCTCGATCTCCTCGGTGCGGGGGTCTTCGGTCATGACCACCATCCTGGTGGGTGTCGGAGCCCCGCCCAACCGGTGCGAGCCCTGTCCGGACCCTGACTTGTCCCTGAGAAGGGTCAGGGGTCCACCCTGATGCGTCCCGGCACGCCAGCGTGGAACGATCGGTGCCGTGGCAGCACCCGGTTCCGATCCCCGCCCCCTCGCCCCCGACACTCCGCCGACCGGGGGTGTCGACCCGGCCGCGCCCGGCGACGGGCGGCCGCCGTACCGACGGCTGTACCGCAGTCCGCAGGGGCGGATGCTCGGCGGGGTCGCGCACGGGCTGGCGGTCCACCTCGGACTGCCCGTCAGCTGGGTGCGGGTCGCGTTCGTGCTGCTCTTCTTCGCGCAGGGGATCGGCGGCCTGCTGTACGCGGCGTTCTGGTTCGTGGTGCCGATCGGCATCGGCGAGCCCGCGCAGCGCGGGGGGACGCACTGGGTGTACGTGAACGGGGCGTTCGTCCCGGCCTCGCCCTGGCAGGGCGGCGGGCCGGCCGGTGCCGAGCTGAGCAAGGGCGGACGCCGCGGCGGCTGGATCGGCCGGCTGCGCGAGGTGCTGCAGCACGCCCTGCAGGGCGAGCCCGCCGTGGCGGCGGGCGACGCGGTCGGCGGTCCGGCGGACGCCGCCGGGACCGGGACCGGGACCGGGGCCGCGTCCCGCTCCCAGCGGCAGGGCGGGCTGGGCCAGCTCGCCGCGCTGGTGATGCTGGTGATCGGTGTGATCGCCCTGCTCAACGCGCTGAACGTGCAGACCGCCAAGCCGTACACCTGGCCGCTGCTGGCGATCGGCGTCGGCGTGGCGCTGGTCTGGCGGCAGGCCGACGACTCCCGCTGGCAGCGCTGGTTCGGCCTGGAGGAGGGCAACCGGCGGCGGGGCGCGTACACCCGTGTCGGCGCCGGTGTGCTGCTGGTGGTGGCGGGCACCATCGCGTTCCTGGCCACCCAGGGCAGCGGTTCGACGATCGGTTCGGTGGTCGAGGCCTCGCTCGCGGTGCTGGCCGGTGTGCTGGTGCTGGTCGGCCCGTACGCGCTGCGGATGTGGCAGGACCTCGGCGCCGAGCGGACCGCCCGGATCCGGGCCCAGGAGCGGGCCGAGATCGCCGCGCACGTGCACGACTCGGTGCTGCACACCCTGACCCTGATCCAGCGCCGCGCCGAGGACCCCAAGGAGGTGCTGCGGCTGGCCCGGGCCCAGGAGCGCGAGCTGCGGCTCTGGCTCTACCGGCCGGAGGCGGTGGCCGAGGCCGCGCCGGACACCATGGCGGAGTCGCTGCGCGCGGTGGTCGCCGAGGTCGAGGACCGGCACGGTGTCCCGGTCGAGCTGGTGATCGTCGGCGACTGCCCGATGGACGAGCGGATCACGGCACAGATGCAGGCCGCGAGGGAGGCGACCGTCAACGCGGCCAAGTACGGTGGCGGGGGACCGGTCCAGGTCTACGCCGAGGTCGAGGGGAGGACGGTGATGGTGTTCGTCCGCGACCACGGTCCCGGCTTCGATCCCGATACGGTGCCCGAGGACCGGATGGGCGTACGCGAGTCGATCCTCGGCCGGATGAAGCGCAACGGCGGCACCGCACGGGTGCGGCCCGCGCCGGACGGCGGCACCGAGGTCGAGCTGGAGATGGAGAGGTCAGATGACTGAGGCAGCGCCGACGGGGGTCTCTCCGGCCGGAGAACCGGGGAGGACCGCGAGGGTCGTGCTGGTCGACGACCACCGGATGTTCCGGACGGGGGTCCGGGCCGAGATCGGGCGCACCGAGGCGACCGGGATCGACGTGGTCGGCGAGGCCGACGACGTGGAGTCGGCGGTCCGGGTGGTCGCCGAGACGCGGCCCGACGTGGTGCTGCTCGACGTCCACCTGCCCGGTGGCGGCGGGGTCGAGGTGCTGCGGCGTTCGGCCGGGCTGATGGGGGAGCAGGGGGGGGTGAAGTTCCTGGCGCTCTCCGTGTCGGACGCGGCCGAGGACGTGATCGGCGTGATCCGCGGCGGCGCGCGCGGCTACGTGACCAAGACGATCACCGGGACCGATCTGGTCAACGCGATCTTCCGGATCGCCGACGGCGACGCGGTCTTCTCGCCGCGGCTGGCCGGGTTCGTGCTGGACGCCTTCGCCGCGACCGACACCCCGCCGGTGGACGAGGACCTGGACCGGCTCACCCAGCGCGAGCGGGAGGTGCTGCGGCTGATCGCGCGCGGGTACGCGTACAAGGAGATCGCCAAGCAGCTGTTCATCTCGGTGAAGACGGTGGAGAGCCACGTCTCGGCGGTGCTGCGCAAGCTCCAGCTGAGCAACCGGCACGAGCTGACCAGGTGGGCCACGGCGCGCCGGCTGGTCTGACCGCCGGGCCCGGCGCGCGCCCCGTCCCGGCCTCCGCGGCCGGGGCGGAGCGCGGTGGGAGCGGAGTGCGGCGGAATGGTCCGGCGTACCAGTGGCGGCAGGTATCAGTGCGATGAAGGCACTTTAGAAATATCAGGCAAACCCGATATTCTCTGCGGGTCCTCTCCGTCGTGTCCGCACTGTGGGGACGGTGGATCCCAGAAATCACCGAGTGAGCATGATGTCCGCACCCGTGACGGAACCCACCCACCCACTGCCCGTGAGCGGGCCGGTTCCGCTGCCGCCGGCGGACGGTCGCCCGCAGCGCAGGCCCCGGCTCTTCGCCCTCGACGGCCTGCGGCTGATCGCGGCACTCGCCGTGCTGTCCTTCCACTGGACCGCGGACGGCGACGCCAAGGAGATCTGGGGAGGCCGCACCCCGCACGAGTTCATGCCGGAGCTGTCGCGCTTCACCTCCTACGGCTGGCTCGGCGTGCAGCTGTTCTTCATCATCAGCGGGTTCGTCATCTGCATGAGCTGCTGGGGCCGCCGGCCCGGGGACTTCTTCGTCTCGCGCGTGGTGCGGCTGATGCCCGCCTACTGGGCGGCGGTCCTGTTCACCACCGTCGTGCTGCTGGCCGTGCCCACCTTCGGCCGGGCGGCGGCCAGGGGCGGCATCGACGCCAACACCGTCCTGGTCAACCTCACCCTGTTCCAGAAGCCGCTGAACAGCACGTACATCGACGGCGTCTACTGGACGCTCTGGATGGAGCTGCAGTTCTACCTGCTCTTCGCCATCGTCGTCAGGATGGGCCTCAGCTACCGCCGGGTGACGGCCTTCTGCGGCATCTGGGCGGTGGCGTCCCTGCTGGTGCCCCAGGCGGGGAACCCGCTGCTGACCTTGTTCGTGATGCCGCTGGAGGCCCCGTACTTCATCGCGGGCGTGGCGATCTACCTGATGTACCGCTTCGGCCCCAACCTCATGCTCTGGGGGATCGTCGGCTTCACCTGGCTCACCTCGATGGGGCGGATCGACGAGCTGAAGCGGGGGTTCGAGGGGGCGGCCGGCCACACGCTGTCGTGGAACGTCGTCGCCGCGGTGATCACCGCGGCCTACCTGGTGATCATCGCGGTGGCCCTCGGGTACTTCGACTGGGCGCGGTGGCGGTGGCTCACCGTGGCGGGCGCGCTGACCTACCCGCTCTACCTGATCCATCAGGAAGCCGGCTGGACCATGATCCACTGGCTGCGCTCGCTGGGGGCCGGCAACGGCGCGGCGCTGGCGGTCTCCTTCGTCGCGGCGCTGTCCGTGGCCTGGCTGCTGCACCGGCTGGTCGAGCGGCCGCTCGGCGGCCTGCTGAAGCGCCGCCTCACCAAGTCCGTCGAGGCGATGAGGGCGGCCTCCGGGGGGACCGGCGTCCGGCCCTCGGCCGACGGTCCCCAGCCCTCGGCCGACGGCCGGGGCGCCGCGCAGCCGCTGCGGTAGGGCTCCGGGCCGGGCGGGTCTGTCGGTGGGTGGCCATAGACTCGGAGTGCCATGAATAGCCTCTTTGACGACCTCCCGCTCCCCGGTTTCGAGGCCCCGGCCGCCGGGTCGAAGCAGCCCGCGCCGCCCATCGACGAGGAGCCGCCGCCGTACGGGGACGACGCCCCGTACGACGCCTACGAGGAGGCGATCCCGGACGGGCTGTTCCAGAGCAGCCCGTTCAGCGAGCCCGGCGGCGGCGCCGAGGCCGAACGGGACGCCTGGTACCGCAACGGCGCCGCCCGGCCCGTGATCGACCCGGCGAAGCTGCTGGAGGGGATGAACGACCCGCAGCGCGAGGCCGTCCTGCACGCCGGCTCGCCGCTGCTGATCGTGGCCGGCGCGGGCTCCGGCAAGACCCGGGTGCTCACCCACCGGATCGCCCACCTGCTGGGCGCGCGCGGGGTGCAGCCGGGCGAGATCCTGGCGATCACCTTCACCAACAAGGCCGCCGGCGAGATGCGCGAGCGCGTCGAGCAGCTGGTCGGCCCGCGGGCCCGGGCGATGTGGGTCTCCACCTTCCACAGCGCCTGCGTGCGGATCCTGCGCCGCGAGTCCAAGCTGCTCGGCTTCACCTCGTCGTTCTCGATCTACGACTCGGCGGACTCGCAGCGGCTGATGGCCCTCGTCTGCCGGGACCTCGACCTCGACCCGAAGCAGTTCCCGCCGAAGTCCTTCACCGCGAAGATCAGCAACCTGAAGAACGAGCTGATCGACGAGGAGACCTACGCCGACCAGGCCGCCAACCCGATGGAGAAGAAGCTCGCCGAGGCGTACTTCCTCTACCAGCGGCGGCTGCGCGAGGCCAACGCCCTCGACTTCGACGACATCATCATGACGACGGTCAACCTCCTCCAGGCCTTCCCCGACGTCGCGGAGCACTACCGGCGGCGGTTCCGGCACATCCTGGTCGACGAGTACCAGGACACCAACCACGCCCAGTACACGCTGGTCCGCGAGCTGAGCGGGGGCGCCGCCGTCGCGCCCAAGCGCACCGCCGACGGGGACTACGTGAACCCGGCCGCCGGGCGGCTCGCCGAGGTGGAGCCCGCCGAGCTCTGCGTCGTCGGTGACGCGGACCAATCGATCTACGCCTTCCGCGGCGCGACGATCCGCAACATCCTCCAGTTCGAGGAGGACTACCCGAACGCCACCACGATCCTGCTGGAGCAGAACTACCGCTCCACCCAGACCATCCTGAGCGCCGCCAACGCCGTCATCGAGCGGAACAGCAGCAGGCGCGAGAAGAAGCTCTGGACGGCCGGCGAGCACGGCGAGAAGGTCGTCGGCTACGTCGCCGACGACGAGCACGGCGAGGCCCAGTTCATCGCCGACGAGATCGACCGGCTCACCGACGCCGGTGACGCCAAGCCCGGCGACGTCGCGATCTTCTACCGGACCAACGCGCAGTCCCGCGTCTTCGAGGAGGTGTTCATCCGGGTCGGCCTGCCCTACAAGGTGGTCGGCGGGGTGCGCTTCTACGAGCGCAAGGAGGTCAAGGACGTCCTGGCCTACCTGCGGGTGCTGTCCAACCCCGAGGACACCGTGCCGCTGCGCCGGATCCTCAACGTGCCCAAGCGCGGCATCGGCGAGCGCGCCGAGGCGATGATCGACGCGCTGGCCGCGCGCGAGCGGATCTCCTTCGCCCAGGCGCTGCTCCGGGTCGACGAGGCGTACGGACTGGCGGCCCGCTCGGCGAACGCGGTGAAGAAGTTCAACGCGCTGCTGGCCGGCCTCCGGCAGGTGGTCGAGTCCGGTGCCGGCCCGGCCGCCGTGCTGGAGGCGGTGCTGGAGGAGACCGGCTACCTGGCCGAGCTGCAGTCCTCGACCGACCCGCAGGACGAGACCCGGGTCGAGAACCTCCAGGAGCTGGCGTCCGTCGCCCTGGAGTACGAGCAGGACCCGGGCGAGCGGCCGGACGCCGGAGAGGACGGCGCCCCGCCGGTCGGCTCGCTGCCCGACTTCCTGGAGCGGGTCGCGCTGGTCGCGGACTCCGACCAGATCCCCGACGAGGACGACGAGGGGCGGGGCGTCATCACGATGATGACCCTGCACACCGCGAAGGGCCTGGAGTTCCCGGTGGTCTTCCTGACCGGCATGGAGGACGGGATCTTCCCGCACATGCGGGCGCTCAACCAGGTCAAGGAGCTGGAGGAGGAGCGGCGTCTCGCGTACGTCGGCCTGACCAGGGCGCGGCAGCGGCTCTACCTGACCAGGTCGGTGCTGCGCAGCGCCTGGGGGCAGCCCGCGTACAACCCGGCCTCGCGGTTCCTGGAGGAGATCCCGGAGTCGCTGGTGGAGTGGAAGCGCAGGGGGGCGTCGTCGGCGCCGGCCTCGCGCGGGTACTCCTCGGGGTCGTCCTGGGGCGGCAGGTCGGGCGGCTCGTCCGGGGGTTCGTCCGGCGGTCCGTCGTCGCGCGGGGGTTCGTCGCGGGGTTCGGCGGCGGCCTCGCCGAAGGCGGGCTGGGGGCAGTCGGCGCGGCGCACCGGTGCGGCGGTCGAGCGCGAGGTGGTGGCGCTCGCGGTCGGCGACCGGGTCACCCACGACACCTTCGGGCTGGGCACGGTGGTGGCCACCACCGGGGTCGGCGACAAGGCGCAGGCGACCGTGGACTTCGGCACGGAGGGGCGCAAGCAGCTGCTGCTGCGGTACGCGCCGGTGGAGAAGCTCTAGGACACGCCTCAGGTCCCCTCCTGCGGCCCGCGTCGACCGGTGGTCGGCGCGGGCCTGCGGGTGCCGGCCGGGGCGGCTCCGCGGCCCGGGGGCGCCCGGGGGCCGGGTCAGCGCGGGTCGACGCCCTGGGCGAGGAACCAGGGCAGCGGGTCGACCGGCGCACCGCCGTCGCCCGGGCGGATCTCGAAGTGCAGGTGCGGGCCGGTGCTGTTGCCGCTGCTGCCGACGAAGGCGATGACGTCGCCGGCCTTCACCGTGCCCTTGCGGATCTTGTACGAGCGCAGGTGGCAGTACCAGGCCTCGGTGCCGTCGGACATCTTGAGTATCGACATGTAGCCGTACGACGCGTTCCACTGCGTGCGGATGGTGCCGTCGGTGACGGCCAGGACCTGCGTGCCGCCGTCCACCGGGAAGTCGATGCCGGTGTGGCGCTTGGCCCAGTGGGTGCCCGCCGCGCCGAACACCTCGCCGAGGCCGGCCTGGGCCACCGGCAGGGAGACCGCGGGGCGCTTCGGCGCCTCGGCGGCGGCCGCCGCCTGGGTGGCCGTCTCGGGGGCGCCCTGGGCGCCGGAGAGCTGCTGCCTGGCGTCGCCGCGGGAGGCCTGGGCGGCGTCCCCGGCGGCGAGCGCCTGCTGGGCGCTCTGCGCGGCCTGCTCGGCGGCCGCCCTGCCCGCCGCGTCGTCCGTGGTCCCGGCGGTCTGTTCGGGCGTCCGGCCGGTCGCCTGGGCGCGCTGCTGGTCGGCTTCGCCCTGCACGGTGATCGCGGCCGCCGCGGCCACGCCGAGCGCGGCCACCGAGGGCAGCGCGACCCGCAGCAGCGCCGTCCGGGTCGCGGCCTTGGCGGCGTCGCGGCGCTGGGCGCGCGACTGTTCGCGGGCGGCGACGCGCAGCTCCGCACGGGTGGGGCGGGCGACTGCTTCGTAAGCCATCGCGGGCTGCCTCCTCGGTGGGCCACGGGTGCGTCGTCGGGCGAGGGGAAAACAGCCGAGACTGTAGCCGGAAGGCTGACATCCGGACAAAAGTCCGGATGTCAAGAGGCTGCGGGTGTGTGCTTGCGGGGTGGACCGGAGGAGGGGACCGGGGCGCGCGGATGCGGGGTGGCCTGTGATTTTCCCCTCCTCTTGAGGGGCGGCACGGCCAACCGGGGCGGGTGACGCTAACCTCCCCTCAGATTGGTTATTGCTCGTTAACCCCGCCCGCGCCCACAAGGTGCGGCGGGGTGGTGGACGACGAGGTCCAGGAGGCAGTGATGGGTGTGTCAGGACCGATCCGCGTGGTGGTCGCCAAGCCGGGGCTGGACGGCCACGACCGCGGCGCCAAGGTCATCGCGCGCGCCCTGCGCGACGCCGGCATGGAGGTCATCTACACCGGCCTGCACCAGACGCCGGAGCAGGTGGTCGACACCGCGATCCAGGAGGACGCGGACGGCATCGGGCTCTCGATCCTCTCCGGTGCGCACATGACGCTCTGCGCGCGGGTGCTGGAGCTGCTGAAGGAGCGCGACGCGGAGGACATCAAGGTCTTCTGCGGCGGGATCATCCCGGACGAGGACATCGTCGAGCTCAAGGCGATGGGCGTCGCCGACATCTTCACCCCGGGCACGCCGACCAGCGACGTGGTCGCCTGGGTCACGGCCAACCTCCGGGCCGCCGGCTGACCGGTTGACCGGCTGACCGGTTTTCGAACGGCGTGGGCCGGTACGGGGCGGGGGTTCCCCGTACCGGCCCGGTGCGTTCCCGCCGGGCGTGTTCGTGCGGGGTGCGGCCGGCCGCACCGGCCGGGGGACTCCCGGACCGGTCAGGCGGCGTCCGCGGGACCGGCCAGTTCGGCGAGCATCGCCTCGCGGAAGCGCAGGGTGCCGGCCAGCCGGGCGAAGGTCTCGCCCCAGGCGGTGGCGGGCGCGGCGCCGGCGGCCAGCGCCTCGACGGCTTCGGCGGCCCCGGGGGAGAGCGCGCGCTCGGTCATCCCGAGCACTCCGCTGTGGCTCCACGGGTAGGCGCCGGAGGCGGCGGCCCGGTCCAGCGCCCCCACCACGGCGGTGGAGAGCGGCGGGGTCCACGGTGTCGCGCAGGCGCCGAGCAGCTGGAAGGCCTCGCCCAGGCCGTGCGCCTCGATGAACGCGGCCGTCCAGGCGGCCCGTTCGGCGGGCGGGAGCACCGCGAGCAGTTTGGCCGGGGCGCCGGTGGTGCGGGCGCTCCGGGCCGTCCGGCCGGGGGCGGGCGAGGGCGGCGGGCCGAGCAGCGCGCGGGCCCAGTCGGCGTCCTGCTGGCGGACGGCGGCCCGGGCCCAGGCCTCGCGCAGGTCGTCGGCCCAGGTGCTGCTGGTCTCGTCGATGGAGTCGCCGACCCGCAGGGTGAGCAGCCGGTCGGGTGCCAGACCGGTGTGCGCGGGCCAGACGGCGAGCGGCGCGGCGGCGATCACCTCGCCGAACCACCAGGCCCGTTCGCCGCGCCCGGTGGGCGACTTGGGGGGTATGCCGTCGCGCTGCATGGCCGCGTCGCAGGCGGTGGGCGGGGTGACCAGCAGGTGGGTGCCGTGCTCGGAGAGGTGGACGGCGGCGCGGGCGCGCTCGGCCATCCGGGCGGCGAGCGCGGAGCCGGGCAGGGTGGACAGCAGCTCGGCGGCGGTGGCCCGGACGTTCTTGCTGCGGTCGCCGAGCGCGGCCTCCAGGAAGGGCTCGTCGGCGGGCGAGAGGCCCTCCTGGAGGGCGTCCAGGAAGAGCAGCCGGTCCTCGGCGCGCTCGGTGGGCCAGGTGCTCCTCAGCAGGGCCAGGCCGGCGGCCGGGTCGCGGCGGCGGAGCAGGGTGAGGTGGGTGACGCGCTCGGCGAACAGGCCCTCGTGCCAGAGGTGGTCGCCCCCGGCGGCCGCCTCCGGGCCCGGCGGTGATCCGGCGGTGGTGCGCAGGACGAACCGCCAGTCCGGGTTGCGGTCGGCGAGCCAGCGGCCGAGCGGGCCGGCCAGCGCGACCGCGTCGGGGCGCAGCTCGCTGCGGGCCCGGGCGGCGTCCAGCAGGGCCGGGACGGTGGCTGCGGGCGGGCGGAGGCCGCGGGCGCGGGCGGTGGCCAGCCACTGCGGGAGCAGCTCGCCGAGGTTGGCGAGGACGCCGGCGCCGGTGCCGCGGCTGGAGAGCAGCAGGGAGAGGCGGCGGGCGGCCGGGGCCGGCAGTTCGGGGCGCCCGTCCTCCGGGGCGGGGTCGGCGGGCGGTCCGGCGGCGGGGACGGGCAGCGCGCCGGCGCGGCGGCGGACCGTCTCCAGGGCGGCGAGTTCGAGCAGCGCGGTGGCCTGGTCGGTGCGGTCGACGTCCCGGGCGTACGGGGCGGCCGGGTCGGGCGCGGGGAGCGGGCGGCGGTCGGTGCCGAGCAGGGCGGCGGTGTGCAGGGACTCCCAGGGGTCGGGCACGGGGGCTCCTCCGGTGAAGCGGTCGGTCGACATCAGGCGGTGGTGAGGCCGATCGGGCGGCCGTCCGGACCCCAGGCGGTGACGGGGGCGAAGCCGCGGTGGCCGTACTCGCCGAAGACGGTGAGCGGGCGGCCGGTGGAGACGGCGGCCAGCCGCCAGAGCGCGGCCTCGGGGGTGGCGGCGCGGTGGACCGGGAGGGTGTGCCGGCCGTCGGTGAGGTGCCAGCCCTCGGGGGAGAGGACGGGGACGACGTCGGTGAGGACGGTCGGCCAGGCGTCCAGCCAGGGGTCGTCGGCGACGGCGGTGCCGTAGCCGGCGACGGCCTCGGCGACGGTGAGCCCGGACGGCGGGCCGTCGGGCGCCGCCTCGGGGGCGCCGTACCGGGTGCCGAGCACGGCCCGCAGCGGGCGGGCGCCGGGGTGGAAGGCGAGTTCGGCCTCGACCGGCCGGCCGGTGGGCAGGGCGAGGTCGGGCGCCTGGCCGGGGCGGCCGAAGGCGAGCAGCAGCGCGGGCCGGCCGGTCTTGGCGCCGCGCAGCCAGACGCGGCGGGTGGTGAGCCGGTCGTCGGCGCCGCCCTCCATCGACGACGTCCGGCTGCCGAGGACCAGCCAGCGGTCGCGGACGGTGGGGCCGGCCAGCAGCTCCGCGGTGTCGGTGGTGTAGCCGATCCGGGCGCGGACGGTGGCGGCGAGCGGCGCGGGCAGCTCGTCGACCCGGGTGGCGGCGGTGGCGAGCAGGTGGACCATGGCGTACTCCTCCAGGAGTCCGTGCTGCGGAGCGGAGTCGAGCTCGCGGACCCGGGTGGCCAGGCCGGGGGCCTGGGCGTCCACCATGCGGGCGGCGACCTCCTCCCAGGGGCCGGCGGTGGACTGGTCGGCGAGGCCGTGCCGGACCCGGTCGGCGAGCCGGAGCCGCAGTTCGGCGGCGCCGGCGGCGACCCGGGCGGAGCGCTTCTCGGCGCGGCGGCGGGCGGCGGCCGGGTCGGCGGGGGCCTCGGCCCTGGTGACGCGCTGTTCGGCGCGGTCCCGGCGGGCCGCCAGCCAGTCGGCCGCCCAGTCGGCGGGCTCGGCGGCGGCGGGCACGGCGTCGGGGGCGGAGCTCCAGAGCAGGAGGAGTCCGAGCGCGTGCTTGCACGGGAACTTCCGGCTCGGGCAACTGCACTGGTAGGCGGGCGTCGCCAGCTCGACGACGGTGCGGTAGGGCGTGCTGCCGCTGCCCCGGCACTCGCCCCAGACCGCGTCGCCGTCGGTGCCGGCGGCCGACCAGGGTGCGGGCGCCGAGAGCTTGCCCGCGGCCTTCTTCGAGGCGGCGTCGGGCGCCAGGGACAGGACGTGTTCGGTGCTCCAGCGTTCCTCCATGCCGACGACGTTAGGCGGGGGGACTGACAGTCGGGCGGCCCGAACTGAGGTCCGGTCAGGATTGTCAGTGGTCCGGTGCAGGGTGGTTCCCGCAGGCCGGGACGCCGACCTGGCTCCCCCCGATCACCTTGCCGCCACGCCACCCGTGTGCCCGGCGGCCGACCCGAAGGAGCCCTGATGACCGACGTCACGACCGACGTCCTGCGGCAGCACGCCGAGGACTCGTTCGCCGCCGAGCTGGCCGCGCTGGCCGCGCAGGACGACCGTCCGCGCCCGGAGCGCTGGAGGCTGTCCCCGTGGGCGGTCGCCACCTACCTGCTGGGCGGCGGGCTGCCGGACGGCACCGTGGTCACGCCCAAGTACATCGGCCCGCGCCGGGTGGTCGAGGTCGCCGTGACGACGCTGGCCACCGACCGGGCGCTGCTGCTGCTCGGCGTGCCCGGCACCGCCAAGACCTGGGTGTCCGAGCACCTGGCCGCGGCGATCAGCGGCGACTCCACGCTGCTGGTCCAGGGCACCGCCGGCACCCCGGAGGAGGCCGTCCGGTACGGCTGGAACTACGCGCAGCTGCTCACCAACGGGCCCAGCCGGGAGGCGCTGGTGCCCTCGCCGCTGATGCGGGCGATGGCGGACGGGAAGATCGCCCGGGTCGAGGAGCTGACCCGCATCCCGGCGGACGTCCAGGACAGTCTGATCACCATCCTGTCGGAGAAGACGCTGCCGATCCCCGAGCTGGGGTCGGAGACGCAGGCCGTCCGCGGCTTCAACCTCATCGCCACCGCCAACGACCGCGACCGGGGCGTGAACGAGCTGTCGAGCGCCCTGCGCCGCCGGTTCAACACCGTGGTGCTGCCGCTGCCCGGTTCGCTTGAGGAGGAGGTCGACATCGTCACCCGCCGGGTCGAGCAGCTCGGCCGCTCCCTGCAACTGCCCGAACTGCCCGGCGGGGCCGAGGAGATCAGGCGCGTGGTGACGGTCTTCCGGGAGCTGCGGGCCGGGATCACCGCCGACGGCCGGACCAAGGTGAAGACGCCCAGCGGCACCCTCTCCACGGCTGAGGCGATCTCGGTGGTCACCAACGGCATGGCGCTCGCCGCCCACTTCGGCGACGGCGTGCTCAGGGCAGGCGACGTCGCGGCCGGCGTGATCGGCGCCGTCGTCCGCGACCCCGTCGCCGACCAGGTGGTCTGGCGCGAGTACGTCGAGGGCGTGGTCCGCGAGCGGGACGGCTGGAAGGACTTCTACCGCGCCGCCCGTGAGAACGCCCGCTGAACAGCACGACCGGAACCGACATCGGGAGGGAGGGCGCGATGAGCGCAGAGGTGACGCTGCTGGGCGTACGGCACCACGGTCCGGGCTCGGCCCGCGCGGTGGCCGCCGCACTGGAACTGCTGCGGCCGGACGCGGTGCTGGTCGAGGGGCCGCCGGAGGCCGACACGCTCCTCGGGCTGGCCGCCGACAAGGCGATGGTGCCGCCGGTCGCCCTGCTCGCCCACGCGGCGGACGACCCGGCCCGGGCGGCGTTCTGGCCCTACGCCGAGTTCTCGCCGGAGTGGGTGGCGATCCGGTACGCCGTCGAACTCGGCGTCCCGGTGCGCTTCATCGACCTGCCGGCCGCGTACGGCTTCGCCGACGCCGGGCCGCCGGAGGCCGGCGGGGGCACCGGGGACGGCGACGGGGACGGGGGCACCGGAGCGGACGCCGGGGACGGGGACGCTGCCCTGCTGCGCGACCCGATCGCCCGACTGGCCGAGGCCGCCGGCCACGACGACCCGGAGCGCTGGTGGGAGGACGTGGTCGAGCACCGGCGCCCCGGCGAGGACGCGCTCGCGCCGTTCGCGGCCGTCGCCGAGGCGATGACGGCGCTGCGCGAGGGCGGCGGCGGGGCCGGTCCGCGCGACGAGCGGCGCGAGGCCCACATGCGCCAGCGGATCCGCGCCGCCCGCCGGGCCGGCCACCGGCGGATCGCCGTGGTCTGCGGGGCCTTCCACGTCCCGGCGCTGGCCGTCATGCCCACCGTCGCGCACGACCGGGCGCTGCTCGCCGGACTGCCCAGGAAGGTCCGGACCGAGATCACCTGGGTCCCCTGGACGCACCGCCGGCTCTCCCAGCCCACCTACGGCGCCGGGATCGTCTCCCCGGGCTGGTACCACCACCTGTTCCGGACCGGGGGCGACCCGCTGCCCGCGTGGCTCACCCGGGCCGCCGGGCTGCTCCGCGCCGAGGACCACCCGGTCTCCTCCGCGCACGTCATCGAGGCCGTCCGGCTGGCCCGCACCCTCGCCGCCGTGCGCGGGCGCCCGCTCGCCGGGCTCACCGAGACGCTGGACGCCGTCCGGGCGGTGATGTGCGACGGCTCGGACGTCGCCCTGGCGCTGGTCCGGGACCGCCTGGTGATCGGCGACGCGCTCGGCGAGGTGCCCGACGGCGCGCCGGCCGTCCCGCTCCAGCGCGACCTCTCCCGGCTGCAGCGCTCGCTGCGGCTCAAGCCCGAGGTCGAACCGCGCGACCTCGACCTCGACCTGCGCAAGGAGACCGACGCGGCCCGTTCCCGGCTGCTGCACCGGCTCCGCCTGCTCGGCGTCGACTGGGGCGTGCCGGCCCGCTCCGCGGTGGCCTCCACCGGGACGTTCCGGGAGAGCTGGCGGCTCTGCTGGCAGCCCGAGTTCGCCGTCCGGATCGCCGAGGCCGCCCAGTGGGGCACCACCGTCGAGCGGGCCGCCGTCGGCAAGGCGGTCGGCACCGCCCGCGCCGCCGCCGAACTCGCCGAGATCACCGGCCTGGTGGAGACCTGCCTGGTGGCCGGACTGGCCGACGCGCTGCCCACGGTGATGCGGGTGCTCGCCGACTGCGCCGCCCTCGACACCGACGTCGCCCACCTCGCCCACGCGCTGCCCGCCCTGGTCCGCGCGCTGCGCTACGGCGACGTCCGGGGCACCGACCACGGCGCGCTCGACGAGGTCGCCACCGGGCTCGCCGACCGGATCTGCGTCGGCCTGCCGCCGGCCTGCACCGGGCTGGACGCGGCCGGGGCCGCACTGATGCGCGGTCACCTCGACGAGGTGCACGGTGCGATCGGCCTGCTGGACCCGGCCGACGGCCTCGCCGACCGGTGGGCCGGCACCCTGCGGGCGCTCGCCCGGCGCGAGCCGGCCGGCGGACCGGCCACCGGTGTCCCGGGCCTGCTCCGCGGGCGGGCCGTCCGGCTGCTGCTGGACGACGGCCGGCTCGACCCGGAGGAGGCGGGCCGCCGGCTCGGCCTCGTCCTGTCCGCGGCCGGCAGCCCGGCGGACGCGGCCGGCTGGATCGAGGGCTTCCTCACCGGCGGCGGCGCGCTGCTGCTGCACGACCCGCGACTGCTGGGTCTGCTCGACGACTGGCTGGCCGGCGTGTCGGCGGAGGCCTTCACCGATGTGCTGCCGCTGCTCCGCCGGACCTTCGCCACCCTGGAGGCCGGAGTCCGCAGCACCGTCGGCGGCAGGGTCGCGGCCGGGCCGCTCGGCGGCGAGCCGGCGGGGCCGGACGGACCGGACGGCGGCGCGCCCGGTCTGGACCCGGTGCGGGCGGATGCCGCGCTCCCCACGGTCGCCCTCCTGCTCGGACTGCCCGTCACCCCCGGCGGTCCCGCCCTGCCGGCCGGCCCCGGCGACCGGCCGCGGATCCCCCGGCAGGCCGAAGGCCGCGACACCTGACCGACGGACGAACGCAGAGGAGCACCCCGATGGCAACCACCACCCCCGGCTCCGCCCCCCTCGCCGCCGACGAGCGGCTCCGCCGCTGGCGACTGGTGCTCGGCGGCGAGGCGGACGGCACCGGCCACACCCTGCGCGGCCGGGACGCCGCGATCGACGGCGCGCTCGCCGCGCTCTACCGGGGCGCCCCGGAGGAGGGCCGCGGCGCCGGCCGCCCCGGCCGCCGCACCGCCGGCCTGGGCGGCTCGGCCCCGCAGGTGGCCCGCTGGCTGGGCGACATCCGGGAGTACTTCCCGGTCACCGTCGTCCAGCTGATGCAGCAGGACGCGATCACCCGGCTCGGGCTGGACCAGCTGCTGCTGGAGCCGGAGATGCTGGAGGCCGTCGAGCCCGACGTCCACCTGGTCGGCACGCTGCTCTCGCTCAAGCACGCGCTGCCCGAGACCACCCGGGAGAGCGCCCGGGCGGTGGTCGGCAAGGTGGTCGCCGAGCTGGAGCGCCGGCTCGCCGACCGCACCCGCGCCACCCTCGGCGGCGCGCTGGACCGCAGCGCCAGGGTCAACCGCCCGCGCCACCGCGACATCGACTGGGACCGCACCATCCGGGCCAACCTGAAGAACCACCTGCCCGAGCACGGCACCGTCGTCCCGGAGCGGCTGGTCGGCTACGCCCGGGCGCAGCGCGCGGTGAAGAAGGACGTCATCCTCTGCATCGACCAGTCCGGCTCGATGGCCCCCTCGGTGGTGCACTCGGCGGTGTTCGGCGCGGTGCTCGCCTCGATGCGGAGCCTGGACACCCGGCTGGTCGTCTTCGACACCTCGGTGGTCGACCTCACCGAGCAGCTGACCGACCCGGTCGACGTGCTGTTCGCCACCCGGCTCGGCGGCGGCACCGACATCAACCGGGCGCTCGCCTACTGCCAGTCGAGGATCACCCGGCCGGCGGAGACGATCGTGGTGCTGATCAGCGACCTCTACGAGGGAGGGATCCGGGACGAGATGCTCAAGCGGGTGGCCGCGATGAAGGCGGCCGGCGTCCAGTTCATCGCGCTGCTGGCGCTCTCCGACGAGGGTGCTCCCGCCTACGACCACGCGCACGCCGCCGCCCTGGCCGCGCTGGGCGCCCCGGCCTTCGCCTGCACGCCCGACGCCTTCCCGGAGATCATGGCCGCCGCGATCGAGAAGCGTCCGATCCCGGTGCCGGACCGGGGGGTGTGAGCGGACACCCGGACGGAGGCGCGGCGGAGGTGCGGGCGGTGGCGCGAACCGGATCCCTGCACGGGGGTGTCGACGCCGTGGCGCGGACTTCACCCGGACGGGGGAAGTCGTGGTGCGGACCGACTGCCCCGCCGGTCAGAGCGCCCGGCGTACGCCCGTAGGCTGTCTGTGATGGTTCTCACCAAAGACGGGCCGGTCCCGGGCGAAACACGCCCGTCGTACGGCGATAACCTGCCAGACGGACGTGACGCGCGTGTTGATTGACGTGTGCGCCCGTAGCCGTGTGGGCCGCAAGGCCGTACCTCTGCGTACCCGCACCGCTTCGACGACCCGCAGCGAAGATCCTGCCGTGGCACGCTCGTAGAGACACAATCCGCGACCACGAACAAGGACAAACACGTGGACCTGTTCGAGTACCAGGCGAGGGACCTCTTCGCCAAGCACGGTGTGCCCGTGCTTGACGGTGATGTCATCGAGACCGCCGCAGACGCTGCCGCCATCGCGGAGCGCTTCGGCGGCCGCGCCGTCGTCAAGGCTCAGGTGAAGGTGGGTGGCCGAGGCAAGGCCGGTGGCGTCAAGCTCGCCGCCGACCCGGCGGACGCCGTCGCCAAGGCCGGGGCGATCCTCGGCATGGACATCAAGGGCCACACCGTTCACAAGGTGATGCTTGCCCAGACCGCGGACATCAAGGAGGAGTACTACGTCTCCTTCCTGCTCGACCGCACCAACCGCACCTTCCTGGCCATGGCCAGCGTCGAGGGCGGTGTGGAGATCGAGGTCGTCGCGGAGGAGAACCCGGACGCGCTCGCCAAGATCCCGGTCGACCCCAACGAGGGTGTGACCCCGGAGAAGGCCGCCGAGATCGTCGCCGCCGCGAAGTTCCCGGCCGAGATCGCCGACCAGGTCGCCGACGTCCTGCAGAAGCTCTGGGTCGTCTTCATCAAGGAGGACGCCCTCCTCGTCGAGGTCAACCCGCTGATCAAGTCCGGCGACGGCAAGATCATCGCGCTCGACGGCAAGGTCTCCCTGGACGAGAACGCCGAGTTCCGCCAGCCGGAGCACGAGGCGCTTGAGGACAAGGCCGCCGCGAACCCGCTGGAGGCCGCGGCCAAGGCCAAGGGCCTCAACTACGTCAAGCTCGACGGCGAGGTCGGCATCATCGGCAACGGCGCGGGTCTCGTCATGAGCACCCTCGACGTCGTCGCCTACGCGGGCGAGAGCCACGGCGGCGTCAAGCCCGCCAACTTCCTCGACATCGGCGGTGGCGCCTCCGCCGAGGTCATGGCGAACGGCCTGGAGATCATCCTGGGCGACCCCGACGTCAAGTCGGTCTTCGTCAACGTCTTCGGCGGCATCACCGCGTGCGACGCCGTCGCCAACGGCATCGTGCAGGCCCTGGAGCTGCTCTCGTCCAAGGGCGAGGCCGTCAGCAAGCCGCTCGTCGTCCGCCTGGACGGCAACAACGCGGAGCTGGGTCGCAAGATCCTCGACGACGCGAACCACCCGCTGGTCCAGCGCGTGGACACCATGGACGGTGCGGCCGACCGCGCCGCCGAGCTGGCCAACAAGTAAGGAAGGGGACTTTCACACCATGGCTATCTTCCTTACCAAGGACAGCAAGGTCATCGTTCAGGGCATGACCGGCTCCGAGGGCATGAAGCACACCCGCCGCATGCTCGCCTCCGGCACCCAGATCGTCGGCGGTGTCAACCCGCGCAAGGCCGGCACCACGGTCGACGTCGACGGCACCGAGGTGCCCGTCTTCGGCTCCGTCGCCGAGGCCATCGAGAAGACCGGTGCCGACGTCACCGTCATCTTCGTGCCGCCGAAGTTCACCAAGGACGCCGTCGTCGAGGCCGTCGACGCCGAGATCGGCCTGGCCGTCGTCATCACCGAGGGCGTCCCGGTGCACGACACCGCCGCCTTCTGGGCCTACGCCGGCTCGAAGGGCAACAAGACCCGGATCATCGGCCCGAACTGCCCCGGCCTGATCAGCCCCGGCCAGTCGAACGCCGGCATCATCCCGGCCGACATCACCAAGGCCGGCAAGATCGGTCTGGTCTCGAAGTCGGGCACCCTGACCTACCAGCTCATGTACGAGCTGCGCGACATCGGCTTCTCCTCGGCCGTGGGCATCGGCGGTGACCCGGTCATCGGCACCACCCACATCGACGCCCTCAAGGCGTTCCAGGAGGACCCGGAGACCGAGCTCATCGTCATGATCGGTGAGATCGGTGGCGACGCCGAGGAGCGTGCCGCGGCCTACATCGCCGAGCACGTCACCAAGCCGGTCGTCGGCTACGTCGCGGGCTTCACCGCCCCCGAGGGCAAGACCATGGGCCACGCCGGCGCCATCGTCTCCGGCTCCTCGGGCACCGCCCAGGCGAAGAAGGAGGCCCTTGAGGCCGCCGGTGTCAAGGTCGGCAAGACGCCGTCCGAGACCGCCCGCCTGGCGCGCGAGCTCTTCAAGGGCTGACGCTCCCCGCACGTGTCGAGCGCCCCCGTCCGGTGATCCGGGCGGGGGCGCTCGCCGTTCCGGGCCGGGCGCGCGGTGCCGTGCCCGCGCCCTCCGGCGTCCCGTCGGCGCCCCTCCGTGCGAGGTCAGCGGTCGGTCGCGCACCGGTGCAGCGCCCAGTCCGGGCACGGATGCCGGTGCGGCCCGATGGCCACCGTGCCCGGCGGAGGCAGCGCCTCGGTCGCCCGCCCCCTTGTCGGCGGCCGGTACGGATCGTCCGGCCGGGGCGGCGGCGGGTCCAGCACCACCGGCTCCAGGCCCGGCGTGGGTGAGCACCAGAGGCTGTGGATCCCCGACGGCGTCCCGTCCGCGAGCAGCGGCAGCAGGGCCTCGGGCTCCGTCGCGAGCGTCGGGACCGGCGCGCAGAGCACCGGCGGCGGCGGATCGGCGGGCCGGAACAGCGCCCCGGGGCCGCCCCCCGCCAGCGTCGCGGCCACCGCGCCGCCCACCGCCACCGTGAGCAGCGCCGCCGCCCCCGTCCGGCCCGCGGCGACCAGCCCGTGCCGGGCCCGCAGCAGCGGCACCGGCGGGCGGTGCGGCTCCGGGACCCCGCGCACCGCCGCCCGGTGCAGCAGCCCGCACAGCCGGTCGGCGAACCCGTCCGCCGCCGGATCCGGTCCGACCAGCTCCGGCACCCAGTGCGCCAGCGCCGTCCGCGCGGCCCAGACCCGGCCCTCGGCCGCCGCCACCGTCGACTCCACCTCGACCGCCACCGCGTCGGCCGGCAGCCCCAGGCCGTCGTGCAGCACCAGTGCCCGGCGCTGCGGGCGGGAGAGGCGCTTGAGCGCCTTCAGCAGCGCGCGGTCGCGGTCGGTGAGGCGGTCGTGGTCCGGCAGCACCGCCTGGGACTCGTCCGCCGGACGCACCTTGATCCGCCGGTGCGGCAGGTGCCACACGTGCGCCCGGCGCGGCCCGCCGCGGTGCCACGGTGACAGGGCCAGTTCGAACGCCCTGGTCCGCACCCACCGCTCCGGCGCGCCGCCCGGCGCCACCTCCGCCCATTGGCGCCGGGCCTCCCCGAAGGCCCGCCCGACGCAGTGCACGGCCCGGTGCTTGCAGGCGGTGAGCAGGAAGGTCTGCTGCACCAGCCGGGTGTGCGCCTCCTCGTACACCTCCTCGAAGGAGCCCGTGCCGGGGCCGGAGCCCGTGCCGGGGCCGGGGTCGGAGCCGGTGGCGGTGGCGCGGTCCGGGCCGGTGCCCCCGGCCGCCGACCCGGCCGCGGCCGCGGCAGCGGCGACCGGTTCGGCTGCGGGGCGGCGGTCGGTGGACCTGCGGGGGGCGGTGGTGCGGGCCGACTGCACGGGTTCACCGGTCTGCGGAAGCGGAGCGGTCCGGCCGACGGCCGCCGTCGGGGGCTCGGTCGGGCGGCGGTCGGCCGGCCTGCCCGCGGGGCCGGGTCCGGCGGGCGCCGGTCGGTCGGCCGGCCCGCCCGCGGGCGTGTGGTCCGGGCGGCCGGCTCCCGGGGCTCCGCTCCCGGCGCCCCGGGCGCCCTCGCCGGCCGGGGCGGGGGCCTCCTCCGCCGGAGGTACCGGGTGCCGGTCGGCGGCAGGTCGGCCCGTGGAGGCGGCGCTACCGGCGGCCGGATGCTCGGCGCCACCGCCGGTGCGGGCCGTCCCGGCTGCCGGACGGTTCGCGGCCGCTGCGCCGGGCCGCTGCTTCGACGGCGCCGCCGTCCGCGCCCCGTCGGCGGGGGACGGGCCGTCGGCGGGTCGGCCGTCGTCCGTGCCCTTCGGGTGGCGGGCGGGCGAGGTGCCGGTCGGCCGGTCGGCCCGGTGCGGTGCGCTCGGCGTGCCCGGCGTGGTGCGGCCGTCCTCGGTGGTGGCCGCGCCGCCGCCGGGCCTCCCCTCGGTGGTGCGGGAGCCCACCGGTGCCTTCGGCGCGGGGGAGCCGCTGCCGGGGCGGGGCTCCGGCCCGCCGGCCGCTTCCCCCGGTGCCGGAGCCGGAGCCGGTGCCGCAGCCGCAGCCGCAGCGGGTGACGGCGATGCCGACGACGGCGACGTCGGTGCTGCCGGGTCGTCGGGCCGGGCCGGGCCCAGCAGGGCGGCGAAGGCGGCGATCTCGGCCGGCGTGTGGGTGCCGAGCTTGCGCAGGGCCCGGTGCCGGTAGCTGCGGGCGGTGGTGGGTGTGACGCCGAGTGCGGTCGCGGTCTCGGCGAGGTCCCGTCCGGCCGCGACGTGGGCGAAGGCCTCGGCCTCACGGGCCGTCAGCCGGCCGAACAGCCGGGCGGCCTCCTCCTGCGCCCGCGGTCGGTTCTCGGCGCTCGTCTCCTCCGGTCGGGCCTCGGCGGTCCCGGACCGGCCGCGTCGGGCCTTGGCCTTGCCGGGGCGGCCCTTCCCGGTGTGGCCCTGCGGTGCGGGTGTGGGGGCCGGCTGGCTGGTGGGGCGGTCGGCGGTCGGCGGCTTGGTCATCAGACGCTCCGGGCCGGATCGGTGGCGGCGGCGTGAGGGCAGGGTCTGAAAATGCGCATAAGCCAATAATCTGGGACACCCCGGCAGTTTGCCTCTTCACGGAGCATGGCGAGTCGCCTTGGCACGATGAGCCGCATGACGCAGCTGATGGGCCGTCCGATCCTTGAAGTGCAGGGCGAACTGGGCGCCAGACCGGTGCTGTCGGCCCTGCTGGCCGGGGTCCGGACCGCCCTGCTCGGCCTCGCCGCCGTCGCCGTCCCGGTGCTCGGGCTCTGGGTGGTGACTCCGTACGCGGACGACGGCGCGACCGGGGCGGTGCGACTGGCCGGGGCGCTCTGGCTGCTCGGGCACGGGGCGCCGGTGCTGCGGGGGGCGGCGGAGGCGCCGCTGACGGTCACGCCGTTGCTGCTCGGCCTGCTGGCGACGGCCCAGCTGTACCGCGCGGGGGCGCGGTCGGGGGCCCGGTCGGGGGCCGAGGGGGCCGCGGGGCGGGCCCGGCGGGGCGGTGCGGTGGCGGTCTGGGCCGGGTACTGCGCGGTGGCGGTCGGGGTGGTGGCGCAGTGTGCCGGGCCGGGGGAGTTCCGGGCCCGGGTGTTGCCGGACCTCCTGGTCGTGGCGGCGCTGGCCGGGGCGGCGACGGCGGCGGGCGCCCGCCGGGGCGTGCCGCTCCGGCTGCCGGCGGGTGCGTGGGAGCGGCTGGTGGCGCGGCTGCCGGTGACGGTCCGTCCGGTGGGCGGTGCGCAGGCGGTGCGGTCGGCGGCGCTGGCGGCCGGGGCGGGGCTGGTCGGGTCGGGGGCGGTGGTGCTGGCCGCGTCGGCGGTGCTGGCCGCGGCGGGCGGCGGCGGGCGGTCGGCGGCGCTGGCGGGCGGTCCGGCGGCGGTGGCGGGCGTGCTGCTGCTGAGTGTGGTGGTGCTGCCGAACGCGGTGCTCTGGGGTACGGCGTACGCGCTCGGGCCGGGGTTCGCGATGGGTGCGGGGGCGGTGGCGGCGCCGACCCGGACGGTGCCGGGGCCGGTGCCGGACTTTCCGCTGTTCGCGCTGCTGCCGGAGCCGGGGGCGGGCGGCTGGCGGCTGCTGGTCTGCCTGCTGCCCGCGGTGGCGGGGGTGGTCCCGGGGCTGCTGGTGGGCCGGGCTGCGGCGGGCGGGCGGCCGGTGACCGCGGCGGAGGCGCCCGGGGCGGAGGCCGGACCAGCGGCGCGGCCGCTCCCGTGGCACCCGCCGGCCACCGTGGCGGCGGTGCTCGCGGCCGCGCTGCTGACCGGTGGCGGTGCTGCGCTGCTCGGCGGGCTCTCGGGCGGGGCGCTGGCGGGCGGGCGGATGGCCTGGCTCGGGCCGGAGCCGTGGACGGCGGGGCCGGCCGCGGCGGGCTGGGTGGTGGCCGTGGCGGTCCCGGTCGCACTGCTGACCCGGTTCCGGGTGCTGCGGGCGGCCGCCGGAGGCGCCGGGGGCGGCGCGCTCACCCTCACCGCGCGCCGGGGCGTGCTGCTGCTGCGCGCCCGGGCGTACGCCGTTGTGGTCAGGCTGGCGGGCCGGCCGGGGGACGCGGAGTGACCCGCCGCGGCCACCGGCCGCGGTGGACCCGCACCGGCGAACCCGCGCCCTGGCCGCCCTGCGCTCCCGGTCCCACCCTGGTCCCACCGCGGTCCCACCACGGCCCCACCCCGGTCCCGCCGCGGGCGGCCACCCGCCCGCCGTCCGGCGGCGCGAGGCCGCCCGCGGTGTTCCGGCCGCCTACTCGCTCTTCTTGGTGATGTCCACGTACCACTGCGGTGCGAGCTTGTCGCAGCCGTCGGCGCCGCTGGAGGTGAGCGAGTCCTGGACACAGGTGACGTAGTCGTCGTAGTAGACGGCGAGGCCGAGCACCGAGGAGACGAAGACCACGGTCATCGCCCCGGTGAGGATGCCCGCCAGTGCGGCCGGGGTCAGCGGGTTGGGCGCGGCGGTCTCGGCCGGGCGGGAGGCCGGTGCCGCGGCCGGTGCGACGGCCGCGGCGTTGGCCGTGGCTGCGGCCGGCTTGGGGGACCGCATGGCGGAGACGCCCCAGGACACGGCGAGCGCGCCGACGAACAGGGCCACGTAGTGCAGCGAGGCGAAGGCGCAGACCAGCGAGATCATCCCGGCCAGGGCGGCGTTGCGGGCCCGGCGCTGGGCCGGGTCGTTCGGGTCGAGCTTGGGGGGCTGCGGCGCGGCCGGCCGGGGGTTCCAGCCGCCGCCCTGGTAGCCGGGGCTCCACGGGTGCGGCGGCGGGACGAGCGGGCGCTCGTCCGGTTCGCCGTCCTGGCCGTCGGGCCGGTCGGCGTCGCCGTTCGGGCGGGGGGTGCGCGGCCGCCACGGCTGGTCCGGGGCATCCGCCGGCGGCGGCGCGAAGGGGTTGCGCTCGCCGGTGTCGTCACCGCTGCTCATGGTTGGGCCATTCCTTCTCGGTCGGTGGGGCGGATGCCCGCGCCACCCTATGATCCCGCAGTCGTGCGCGGGGGGCTTCGGCGGCCTGCTGTCGGGGGCGGACCGGGCCGGGCCTGCGGCCCGGCGAGATCCCGGTCTCAGCTACGCGCGTAGCCCGACCGGGTGTTTCGGAGGCCGTCCGACCAGCCGTTATCGTGGTGACGGTCAGCAGCTCGCATGGGTTCCCCGGGCTCCCGCGTCGCGGCGGGTTTCCTCGGAATTCCCCCTCGCTCGACCTGCCGTTCGTAGTGGCCCCACCACCGGTGGACGTACCAGCGGACGGCGCCCGACCTACGGAGAATCGCGCAGTGGCCGCCGCCCCCGCCCAGCTCTTCCCGCCCCGCACGCCCGGACCGGCCCGCCTGGTGGTCCTGGTCTCCGGCTCCGGCACCAATCTGCAGGCGCTGATCGACGCCGCCGCCGACCCGCAGTTCGGCGCGGAGATCGTCGCCGTCGGTGCCGACCGCGACGGCATCGCCGGCCTGGAGCGGGCCGGGCGCGCCGGCCTGCCGGTCTTCGTGCACCGTGTGAAGGACTTCTCCGACCGGGCCGACTGGGACCGCGCGCTGACCGCCTCCGTCCGGGCGTACGAGCCGGACCTGGTCGTGACGGCCGGGTTCATGAAGATCCTCGGCCCCGGGTTCATCGAGGCCTTCGCCGGCCGGATCGTCAACACCCACCCCGCCCTGCTGCCGGCCTTCCCGGGCGCCCACGGCGTGACCGACGCGCTGGCGTACGGCGTGCGGGTCACCGGCTGCACCGTCCACCTGGTCGACGCAGGCGTCGACACCGGGCCGATCATCGCGCAGGGCGTCGTGGAGGTCCTCGACGCCGACCACGCCGATGGCGGCGACGCGCTGCACGAGCGCATCAAGACTGTCGAGCGCAAGCTGCTCGTCGACGTCGTGGGCCGGCTGGCCCGCGAGGGTCACCGCATCGAGGACCGAAAGGTATGGATTCCGGCATGAGCGCCGCCCCCACCACGCCCGTTGTCTCCGAGAACGTCCGTCCGATCCGCCGCGCGCTGATCAGCGTGTACGACAAGACCGGTCTGGAGGAGCTGGCCCAGGGCCTGCACGCCGCCGGGGTCGCCATCGTGTCGACCGGTTCCACCGCCGGCCGGATCGCCGCCGCCGGTGTCCCGGTGACCGAGGTCTCCGAGCTGACCGGCTTCCCGGAGTGCCTGGACGGGCGCGTGAAGACGCTGCACCCGCGCGTGCACGCCGGTGTGCTGGCCGACCTGCGGCTTGAGTCGCACCGCGCGCAGCTGGCCGAGCTGGGCGTCGAGCCCTTCGACCTGGTCGTGGTGAACCTCTACCCGTTCAAGGCGACCGTCGCCTCCGGCGCCACCCCGGACGAGTGCGTCGAGCAGATCGACATCGGCGGCCCGAGCATGGTCCGCGCCGCGGCCAAGAACCACCCCTCGGTGGCCGTCGTGGTCGACCCGGCCCGCTACGCCGACGTGCTCGCGGCCGCCCAGTCCGGCGGCTTCGACCTGCTGACCCGCAAGCGCCTGGCCGGGCAGGCCTTCGCGCACACCGCCGCCTACGACGTCGCGGTGGCCGACTGGTTCGAGGCCTCCGGCTACACCGGGAGCGAGGACGCCTTCCCGGCCTTCCTCGGCTCCGCCTACGAGCGCCAGAGCGTGCTCCGCTACGGCGAGAACCCGCACCAGGGCGCCGCGCTCTACAGCGACGGCAGCGGCGGCCTGGCCGGCGCGCAGCAGCTGCACGGCAAGGAGATGTCGTACAACAACTACGTCGACACCGACGCCGCCCGCCGCGCCGCGTACGACCACACCGAGCCGGCCGTCGCGATCATCAAGCACGCCAACCCGTGCGGGATCGCGACCGGTGCCGACGTCGCCGAGGCGCACCGCAAGGCGCACGAGTGCGACCCGGCCTCCGCGTACGGCGGCGTGATCGCCGTGAACCGCCCGGTCACCGTGGCGCTGGCCGAGCAGATCGCCCCGATCTTCACCGAGGTCGTGGTGGCGCCGGGTTACGAGGACGGCGCCGTCGAGGTGCTGGCCCGCAAGAAGAACCTGCGGGTGCTGCTGGCCCCCGAGGCCCCGGCCAACCGCCAGGAGGTCCGTCAGATCTCCGGCGGTGTGCTGCTCCAGGAAGCCGACCGGCTGCACGCCGCGGGCGACGACCCGGCGACCTGGACGCTGGCCACCGGCGAGGCGCTCTCCGAGGCCGAGCTGGCCGAGCTGGCCTTCGCCTGGCGGGCCTGCCGGGCCGTCAAGTCCAACGCGATCCTGCTGGCCAAGGACGGCGCCTCGGTCGGCGTCGGCATGGGCCAGGTCAACCGGGTGGACTCCTGCAAGCTCGCGGTCGAGCGGGCCGGCGAGCGGGCCGCGGGCTCGTACGCGGCCTCGGACGCCTTCTTCCCGTTCGCGGACGGGCCGGCGATCCTGATCGCCGCCGGTGTCCGGGCGATCGTCCAGCCGGGCGGTTCGATCCGGGACGAGGAGGTCGTCGCGGCGGCCGCCGAGGCGGGCGTGACGATGTACTTCACCGGTACCCGGCACTTCTTCCACTGACGCTCCGGCACGGTCCCGGCGCCGTCCGGCGCGGGGACCGTGCCGTGACCGTGGCACCGGCGGCGGCACCCGGTCGCCCGGACGGCCTGACGCGACGACGGAGCGGCCCGGCCCCCACCGTGGGGGCCGGGCCGCTCCGTCGTCGCGTGGTGCGGGTGCGTTACCGCCCGACCGGCGTTACTTCTTGATCACCAGGGTGCCGGCGGCACGGTCGTGCCAGCCCTGCAGCTTCCCGGAGTTGTCGAAGAACGGCGACAGGTAGACCAGCAGCGCCCCGATGTAGCAGAGGAAGGCGCCGACGATCGGGATGATGAAGCGGATGAAGCCGCCGCCCAGGCCGGGGACCTGACCGGTGTTCTCCTTGACCACGCGCAGGCCCAGGGCCAGCTTGCCCAGGGTGGCGCCGGCGAAGGAGACCATCAGCCACTCGTAGAGCAGGTTGAACACCGCCAGCACGGCGATCATGATCATCATGGTGGCGAGGAAGCCGGCGGCGGCGTCCTGCTGCTGCTGGAGGCAGTCGTTGTACGAGGCGCTGCCGTAGCGGTAGGAGGAGCAGTCGTCGGTCTCCTTGACGATGCCCAGCGCGCTGGCCAGACCGAGCGCCATGACCAGCGCGATGACCGCGCTGACCGCGAGGCCGTCGATCAGGCGGGCCAGGAACCGCTGGCCCATGGTGGCGAGCTTCACGGTGCCCAGCTGGGCGATGCTGATGTAGCCGTTGTTCGCCTGGAGGGTGCCCGGCGCCGGCGCGTACCCGTACGCCTGCTGCTGCGGCACGCCGTACGCGGGCTGCTGCTGCGGCGGCTGCTGCGGGTAGCCGTAGCCGGCGGCCGGCGGGGCCTGCTGGGGGTAGCCGTAACCGGGCTGCGGCGGCTGCTGGGGCTGCTGCGGCTGGTTGTACGGGTTGTTCGGATCGGGCGGGTAGCTCATCGATGCCTCCGGGCAGATGGGGACGGTGGGGACGGGACAGCGGAGGACCCGGAACGAGCCGGCGGATCGGGTGGCCGGCCGGACGGGACGTTAGCGGAGCGCGCTGACACCGGGGGCTTGGACGGCCCGGCGCGCGCCCCGGCTCATGACCGCGGGGACGGTGCGAACAGAAGGCGTGACGGCTCTGCGGCGGGCTGCGGCCCGCGTCGGCGGTAGGTCGTCGTCGGCGCGGTGCGGTCTGGTCGGCTCACTCTGTTCTTCCCCCGGGTACGCCCCCGCCGGGTCTGTCCGTCGGCCCGTCACCGGGCCGGATGCGGCGGGGAATGCCCGCTTATCGTCAACCGGACGGCAGTGCGCTGTCCAGCCGCGCCCGCGCGTCGGACCGGACTGTGGCGGAACCGCAATGTGACCCGTACGTTCCGTGCCCGCCCGGCCCCCGTGCGCGGCCCGGCGCCGGGGGGCGGAGGCCGTGGCGCGGGCGGTTGCCGCGATCCGGGAGAATGGTGTCATGACTGCCCAGATTCTCGATGGCAAGGCCACCGCGGCCGCGATCAAGTCCGAACTCGCCGCCCGCGTGGCGGCCCTCAAGGCGAAGGGCGTCACGCCCGGCCTCGGCACCGTCCTGGTCGGCGACGACCCGGGCAGCCGCTGGTACGTCAACGGCAAGCACCGCGACTGCGCCGAGGTCGGCATCGCCTCCATCCAGCGCGAACTGCCCGCCACCGCCACCCAGGAGGACGTCGAGAACGTCGTCCGCGAGCTGAACGCCGACCCGTCCTGCACCGGTTACATCGTCCAGCTCCCGCTGCCCAAGGGTCTCGACCCGAACCCCGTCCTGGAGCTCATGGACCCGGACAAGGACGCGGACGGCCTGCACCCGACCTCGCTCGGCCGGCTCGCGCTCGGCATCGAGGGCCCGCTGCCCTGCACCCCGCTCGGCATGGTCGAGCTGCTCCGCCGCCACGACGTCGAGATCGACGGCGCCGAGGTGGTCGTGATCGGCCGCGGCATCACCGTCGGCCGCTCGATCGGCCTGCTGCTGACCCGCCGCAGTGAGAACGCCACCGTCACGCTCTGCCACACCGGCACCCGCGACCTGGCCTACCACCTGCGGAAGGCCGACATCGTGGTGGCCGCCGCCGGCGTGCCGCACCTGGTCAAGCCGGAGGACGTCAAGCCCGGTGCGGCCGTGCTGGACGTCGGTGTCAGCCGCAGCGAGGGCAAGATCGTCGGCGACGTGCACCCGGGCGTGGCCGAGGTGGCCGGCTGGATCTCCCCGAACCCCGGCGGTGTGGGCCCGATGACCCGCGCCATGCTGCTGAACAACATCGTCGTGGCGGCCGAGCGCCGCGCCGGCAGCTGACCCCGAGGGCGGAGAACGATGAGCGAACCGCGGCGGACCAGGCGCAGGCCGGTCAAGACGACCGGAACCCTGCCCCCCGAGGGCTCGGCGGCGGCGCTGGGCCGTGAGCACGCGCTGCCGGTCCGGCAATGGCCGATAACGCTGGTCCTGCTGGTCGTCGGTGCCGGTCTCGCGGTCACCTGGTTCGCCGACTTCGAGGACGGGTTCAAGTACGGGCTGCTGATCATCGGCGGCGGGGTGCTGCTCGGGGCGCTGCTCCGGCTGGTGCTGCCCGAGGTCGGCATGCTGGCGGTGCGCAGCCGGTTCACCGACGTGATCGTGCTGACCTTCCTGGGGCTGTCGATCGTGCTGCTGACCCTGGTGGCCCAGCCCAACCCGTGGCTGGAGCTCCCGCTGCTGGACAACATCGGCCAGCTGATCGGGCGCCCGCGCCGCTGAGGCGCCGTGCCGTCGAGCCGCTCCGCGGCCGAGCCGCTGAGCTGCTGAGCCGCCGTGCCGACGCGCCGACGCGCCGACGCGCCGTTCCGGCCCCCGCCCGACCCACCGGGTGGGGGCCGTCATCGTCTGTGACGGAGCAGTCACGACCGCGGCCGCGGCGTACGCTTCCCTTTGCGATACCCTGACGCCGGTTCTCTCGATGTCGAGAGACCGTCCTCGGCTCCAGCGCGCCGAACGTGCCTGGGGCACCTGGCGATTTGCTGGAGAAGGTAGAAATGACCCGCACCCCCGTCAACGTCACCATCACCGGAGCCGCCGGCCAGATCGGCTACGCGCTGCTCTTCCGCATCGCCTCGGGCCACCTGCTCGGTGCCGACGTCCCGGTGAACCTCCGCCTCCTGGAGATCCCGCAGGGCCTCAAGGCCGCCGAGGGCACCGCGATGGAGCTCGTCGACTGCGCGTTCCCGCTGCTGCGCGACATCAAGATCACGGACAACCCGAACGAGGCCTTCGACGGCACCAACGTCGCGCTGCTGGTCGGCGCCCGTCCGCGCACCGCGGGCATGGAGCGCGGCGACCTGCTGCAGGCCAACGGCGGCATCTTCGGTCCGCAGGGCAAGGCCATCAACGACAACGCCGCGGACGACATCAAGGTCCTGGTCGTCGGCAACCCGGCCAACACCAACGCCCTGATCGCCCAGCGCAACGCCCCGGACGTGCCGGCCGAGCGCTTCACCGCGATGACCCGCCTGGACCACAACCGCGCGGTCGGCCAGCTCTCCGCCAAGACCGGCGCCCTGGTCTCCGACATCAAGCGCGTCACCATCTGGGGCAACCACTCCGCCACCCAGTACCCGGACGTCTTCCAGGCCGAGATCGCCGGCAAGCCGGCCTTCGAGGCCGTCGGCGCCGACCAGGCCTGGCTGGAGAACGACTTCATCCCGACCGTCGCCAAGCGCGGCGCGGCCATCATCGAGGCCCGCGGCGCGTCCTCGGCCGCCTCGGCCGCCAACGCCGCCATCGACCACGTGTACACCTGGGTCAACGGCACCGCCGAGGGCGACTGGACCTCCATGGGCGTCGTCTCCGACGGCTCCTACGGCGTGCCGGCCGGCCTGATCTCCTCCTTCCCGGTCACCACCAAGGACGGTGCCTTCGAGATCGTCCAGGGCCTGGAGATCTCCGACTTCTCCCGCGGCCGCATCGACGCCTCGGTCCAGGAGCTGGTCGAGGAGCGCGACGCGGTCCAGGAGCTCGGCCTCATCTGAGCCCGCCCGCAGTGCCCGCCGACGGCCCGCCGCCTCCGCACCGGAGGCGGCGGGCCGTCGCACGACCGGCCGACGCCCGGGGCGGTGGCGCGACGCGGCCGTCCCGGCACCGGCCGGTCCTACACTGACCCGCTGTGAACGAAACCATCGAGGACGCCGCGCTCGTCCTCGTCTTCATCGCCCTGGGCGGGCTGTTCAACGTCGCCGAGATCTCGCTGATCTCGCTGCGCGAGGGCCAGATCCGGTCGCTGGAGGCCCGCGGCACCCGGCGGGCCACCCGGGCCGCGCACCTCGCGGCGGACCCGAACCGCTTCCTCGCCGCCGTCCAGGTCGGCGTCACCTGCATGGGCTTCCTGTCCGCCGCCTTCGGGGCCGACACGCTGGCCGGCAAGGTGGCCCCGCTGTTCGTCCGGGCCGGGCTCTCCGAGGGGATGGCCGACGCCACCGCCCTGGTCGGCCTCACCCTGGTGATCAGCTACGTCTCGCTGGTGCTCGGCGAGCTCACCCCGAAGCGGATCGGCCTCCAGCGGGCCGACTCCATCGCCGTGCTGGCGGCACCGGTGGTGGACGTCATGTCGGTGGTGCTGCGCCCGGTGATCTGGCTGCTCGGCCACTCCACCGACCTGATGGTCCGGCTGTTCGGCGGGGACCCGACCGCCGGCCGCGGCTCGATGAGCTCCGAGGAGCTCCGCGGCCTGGTCGCCGCCAACACCGAACTCGGCAGCGACGAGCGGACGTTGATCGCCGACGTGTTCGCCGCCGGGGAGCGCCAGCTGCGCGAGGTGATGGTCCCGCGCACCGAGGTGACGTTCCTGGACGCCGAGCGCCCGCTGGCCGAGGTCCGCGAGCAGGCGGGCACCTCGCCGCACTCCCGCTACCCGGTGGTCGAGGGCAGCTACGACGCGGTGACCGGCTTCGTGCACGTCCGCGACCTGTACGGCGCCCGCGGCGAACGGGCCGCCAAGGTCCGCGACCTGGCCCGCCCGGTGAAGCTGCTGCCCGGCACCAAGCGGGTGCTGGCGGCGATGGGCGAGATGCGCCGCGAGGGCCACCACCTGGCGATCGTGGTCGACGAGTACGGCGGCACCGCCGGCATCGTCACCCTGGAGGACCTGGTGGAGGAGGTGATCGGCGAGATCCGTGACGAGTACGACAGCCAGGAGCCGAGCACCACCCGCCGGCTGGCCGGCGGCGGCATGGAGCTGGACGGCCTGCTCAACCTGGGCGACTTCGCCGAGGAGACCGGCGTCACCCTCCCCGAGGGCCCGTACGAGACGGTGGCCGGCTGCCTGGTGGCCGCGCTGGGCCGGCTGCCCGTCGACGGCGACCGGGTCCGGATCCCGGCCGGGCCGGGGGAGGAGGTGCTGCTGACGGTGGCCAAGGTGGAGGGCCGGCGGATCGCCCGGGTCGGGGTGAGTGCGGTCACACTGACGGAACCGCCGGGGGCAGAGGTTTCCTGACCGGTCGGTGGAACTGGAACAATGGCCCGCATGGTCAACGCAGCGGTCACTGGTCCGGTCAAGGACCGTCCCCGGGTTCTCTCCGGGATCCAGCCCACCTCCGGTTCGTTCCACCTCGGCAACTACCTCGGTGCGGTGCGCCAGTGGGTCGATCTGCAGGAGGACAACGACGCCTTCTACATGGTGGTCGACCTGCACGCGATCACGGTCGAGCAGGACCCGGCGACGCTGCGCCAGAACACCCGGATCTCCGCCGCCCAGCTGCTCGGGGCCGGTCTGGACCCGGAGCGCTGCACCCTGTTCGTCCAGTCGCACGTGCCCGAGCACGCGCAGCTGGGCTGGGTGATGAACTGCCTCACCGGGTTCGGCGAGGCCTCCCGGATGACCCAGTTCAAGGACAAGTCGGCGAAGCAGGGCGCCTCCGGCACCTCGGTCGGCCTCTTCACCTACCCGATCCTGCAGATCGCCGACATCCTGCTCTACCAGGCGGACGCCGTCCCGGTCGGCGAGGACCAGCGCCAGCACCTGGAGCTCACCCGGGACCTCGCCGAGCGGTTCAACACCCGCTACAGCCCGACCTTCACCGTGCCGAAGCCGTACATCCTCAAGGAGACGGCCAAGATCCTGGACCTCCAGGACCCGGGCGCCAAGATGAGCAAGTCCGCCTCGTCCGCCAAGGGCCTGGTCAACCTGCTCGACGAGCCGAAGACGAGCGCGAAGAAGTTCAAGAGCGCCGTCACCGACACCGGCACGGTCGTCTCCTACGACGAGGAGGAGAAGGCCGGCGTCTCCAACCTGCTGCGGATCCACTCGGCGCTCAGCGGCCGGTCGGTCGACGAGCTGGTCGCGCACTTCGAGGGCAGGATGTACGGCGCCCTGAAGACCGAGCTGGCCGAGCTGTTCACCGAGTGGGTGACGCCGTTCCAGCAGCGGACCCGGACCTTCCTGGACGACCCGGCCGAGCTGGACCGCGTCCTCGCGCTGGGCGCGGAGAAGGCCCGTGACGTGGCGTCGCGGACGCTGGAGACGGTGTACGACCGGATCGGCTTCCTCCCGGCCGCCAAGCGGTGACTCCGCTGACGAGCCTGCCCGGTGGTGGCGGTCTGCCCGGGACCGTCACCATCGGCGTGTCCGTGAGCGTCCCGGATCCGTACGGCTCGGCGATCCAGGACGCGCGGGCCGGGCACGGCGATCCGCTGGCCCGGTCGATACCCACGCACGTCACCCTGCTGCCGCCGACCGAGGTGCCGGCCGAGGCGCTGGCGAAGATCGAGGAGCACCTGGCCGCGGTGGCCGGTGCGCACCGGCCGTTCCGGATGGTGCTGCGCGGTTCGGGCACCTTCCGCCCGGTCTCCCCGGTGGTCTTCGTCCGGGTCGAGGAGGGCGAGCGGGAGTGCCGGCTGCTGGAGGCGGACGTCCGCTCCGGCCCGCTGGCCCGGGAGCTGGCGTTCCCGTACCACCCGCACGTGACGGTGGCGCACGGGCTCGCGGACGACGTGCTGGACCAGGCCCACGAGCAGGCGCGGTCGTTCCGGGCGGCGTTCCCGGTGCCCGGGTTCAGCCTCTCCCGGTTCGACGACGACGAGGTCTGGCGGCCCTGGCGGGCCTACGACTTCTCCTGAACCCGCTCCGCCCCGGGCCGGTCGCCCCGGCGCCGCGGGCCGGTGCCCTGCGCCGGTGTCCGCCGTTCCCGGGCCCGTCCGAGTCCGAGCATCCGGTCGACGACCCGCCCGGCGGCGCCGCCGTCGTCCAGCGCGCAGTGGAGCTCCCGGAACCGCCGGTGGCGCTCGGCGTACCCGGCGGGCGGCCCGCCGCCGCCGTCGTCGGCGAGCGCGCGCAGTGCCGCGACCACCCGGGCGGAGTCGTCGAGCAGCGGTCCGGGCGCCTGCGCCTCGAAGTCGAAGGTGAAGCCGCGCAGGGTGTCCCGGTAGTGGGCCAGGTCGTAGGTGAAGAAGAGCATCGGGCGGCCGGTGACCGCGAAGTCGAACATGACGGACGAGTAGTCGGTCACCAGCACGTCGGCGATCAGCAGCAGCTCCTGGACGTCCGGGTAGTCGCCGCAGTCGTGGACGAAGCCGTTCCCGGCCTCCGCCAGCTGTTCGCGGACGTGCGCGTGCTGGCGGACCAGCAGCACGTGGTCGCGGCCGAGGGCCTGCCGGGCCCGGTCGAGGTCGAGCCGCAGGTCGAGCCGGAACCCGTTGCCGTCCGCGCGCTGCTGGTCCTCCCGCCAGGTCGGCGCGTACAGCACGACCCGCTTGCCGTCCGGGACGCCGAGCCGGCGGCGGACGGCGGCGGCCCGTCCGGCGTCGGGCCGGGCCAGCAGGTCGTTCCGGGGGTAGCCGGACTCCAGGATCTCGCCGCCGTAGCGGAAGGCCCGGCGCAGGAACGGGGTGGCGAAGCCGCTGGGCGAGAGCAGCAGGCTCCACTGCGGGGTCTCCCGGTCGAGCGCCTCCAGGTAGCCGTGGTCGGCGAGCCAGGGGTTGTCGACGTCGTGGGCGATCCGTTTGAGCGGGGCGCCGTGCCAGGTCTGGACGACGACCTGGCCGGGGCGGCGGTGCAGGAAGTCGGGGAAGTGCGTGTTGCCGACCAGGTACCGGCTGGTGGCCAGGGCCCGGTACCACTCGGGGCTCCAGACCCGTACCGCGCGGACCCCGGGCGGCAGTTCGGCCTGGGCGTCGTCGACCGCCCAGAGGTGTTCCAGGGGGGCGCCCCGGCGCGCCAGTTCGGCGTGCACGGCGCGCGGTGAGTCGGCGTAGCCGCGGCCGCCGAAGACGTCGTAGAGCACGGCCTCGCGCAGCGGTTCGCGGCGGGCGGCGGGGTAGCCGGCGGTGCGCTGGCGGGCCTGCGTCCAGGCGCTGCGCTCGGTGGCGGTGAGGACGGGGGTGGAGTCGAGCAGCAGGGTGTCGTGCCAGCGCCGCTGGAGCAGGATCCGCTTGCCGCCGGCCCGGGTGGCGGCCGGCAGGGCGGGCAGGACGGCGGGGGCGGCGATCAGCGGGCGTGCCGGGCCGGGGCGGCCGGCCGGGTGGAGGGCCGCCTCCCAGAGTCCCTTGCGCAGCGGCAGTTCGGTGCCGTCGGATCCGGTGCGGGTGGCGGGCAGCAGGACCCGGAACCGGTGGCCGGGGCCGAGGTCGACCGGCCGGCGGACCTCGCCGCCGGTGCCGCCGTGCCGCAGGACCAGCTCCAGCGGTCCGGGGGCGGGGCAGTGGCCGGTGAGTTCGAAGCCGCCGGGCCGGACGGCGATCCGTTCGACGTAGCCGGCGGCGGGCTGGACGCGGAGCTGGAGGCGTCCGTCGGCGAGGTGCTTGAGGTGGAGCACCCGGTCGTCGGCGGCGGGCAGCCGGTGCTGGCCGGCCACCGGACCGTGCCGTTCGTCGAGGACGAGCGGTTCGGCGGAGCCGTCCGGGCGGAGCAGGTCGGGGTCCCAGTGCTCCGGCTCGCCGGTGCCGCGTCCGTCGGCGGTGAACGGCGGGTACGGCAGGTGGACGGTGACGGACCGCCCGGTGGCGGCGACCGGGTGGGCCAGGACGGCGGCGCTCTCGCGGTGGCGCAGTCGCAGGACGGTGCCGGGCGGGCAGGGAGTGGTGGTGGTGCCGTGCAGCCGCAGTCCGTCGGCCGCCGGTTCGGCGCAGGTGAGGAGGGCGCCGGGGCGTTCCAGCCGGAGGGTGAGCCGGCCGTCGGCGAAGTGCGGCTGGAGGCGGACGTCGTGGTCGACCCAGCGGGCGGGCGGGTACTCGCCGGAGCCGCACCAGTGGGCGCCGAGGGTGCCGTACTGGCGGCGCAGCCGGGTGGGGCGGGGGCGGGTGAAGAGGGTGGCCTCGACGGTCCAGTCGCCGAGCTGCCAGTCGTCGCCGGGGCGGAGCCGGCGCGGTTCGACCAGGGCGGTGAAGCCGGCCCAGTCGTTGTTGTGGTCGGGCCGGGCGGCGTCGTCGGTGATCTCGGGGATCCGGCGGGGCCGGGTGGGCAGGTGGACGGGGGCCTCGTGGTCGCCGCGGTGCAGGGTGAGCCAGGTCCAGGCGGAGCCCGGGCGGGCGGTGTCGCGGTCGTCGGGGCGGGCGTAGCCGGTGAGTTCGAGGCCCCGGGCGGTCCAGCGGGCGCGCAGCAGGCCGAAGGCGGCGTCCTCGTCGTCCCCGGGCAGCGGTCCGCCGGGCCGGGCGGCGGCGTGCGGGAGGACGAACCTGGTGAGGACAGTCATCTTCCACGAACCTTTCTCGGCAGGAATCGCGAAGTTACCGGGAAGGTTTCTTGAAGTCAATAAACTGTTTACCTGATAATTACCTGAGAGTTCGCCCAGAGAATGAATATTCGATAACCGGTCATCGAAAAGGGCGCCCGGTGCGATCACTCGCACCGGGCGCCCTTTTTTCAGCGGTTCGCGGGGACTACGCCTCGCGGCTCAGCATCGCGTCCACCACCCGGGCGGAGGCTCGGCCGTCGTCCAGGTCGCAGTACTTCTCGCGGAACGCCGCGTACGCCCCGGCGTGCTCCGCGGCCACCTCGTCCACCCGGCCCAGCGCGGCGACCAGCTCCTCCGAGGTGGCCAGCAGCGGACCGGGCGCGTCCTTCTCCAGCGGCAGCGAGAAGCCGCGCAGGTTGTCGCGGTAGTGCGCCAGGTCGTAGGTGAAGAACAGGATCGGCTTGCCGGTCGCGGCGAAGTCGAAGACCGACGCCGAGTAGTCCGTCACCAGCACGTCGGCGACCAGCAGCAGCTCCGCCATGTCCGGGTGGCTGCTGACGTCCCAGACGTAGCCGTTGCCGGCGCCCGGGATCGGCTCGCGCACCTGGGAGTGCCGGCGCACCAGCAGCACCTGGTCGTCCGCCAGCGCGGCCTGCGCCGCCTCCAGGTCCAGCTGCAGGTTCAGCTGGTACCCGCCGTAGTGGCGGCGCCGGTCCTCGCGCCAGGTGGGCGCGTACAGCACGACCTTCTTGCCCTCCGGCAGGCCGAGCCGCTCGCGCACCTGCTCCGCCGTCTTCTCCCGGTCGGGGGAGAAGAACAGGTCGTTGCGCGGCAGGCCGCTCTCCAGGATCTCGCCCTTGAAGTCGAAGGCGCGGCGCAGCACCGGAGCCGCCCAGCTGCTCCCGGCGACCAGCAGGCTCCAGTTCGGAACCTCCTGGGAGAGGCCCTTCAGGTAGTTCGAGTCGGTGAACCAGACCTTCTCGAAGTCGTGGCCGATGTTCTTCAGCGGGGTCCCGTGCCACGTCTGCAGCACGATCTGGCCCGGCCGGCGGACGAAGAAGTCCGGCAGGTGCGCGCTGGTCACGATGTACTTCGCGGTGGCCAGCGTCTCGAACCACTCCGGGCTCCAGAGCCGGACCGCACCGGCCGTCTGCGGCAGGTCGGCCTGCAGGTCGTCACTGCCCCACAGGTGCTCCAGCGGCAGGCCGCGGCGGACCAGCTCCTCGTGGACCGCCCGCGGCGAGTCCGCGTAGAGGCCGCCGAGCGCGACGTTGTAGAGCACCGTGTCGCGCAGCGGCAGCCGGCGGGCGGCCGGGTAGTCGACCTTCCGCAGCTGGCGCTGGCGCCAGCCGCTGCGCTCCTCCGGAAGCAGTATGTTCTCCGACTCCAGCTGCAGGCCGTCGTGGTGACGGCGCTCCAGCACGATCCGCTTGTTGCGGGCCTCCACCTCCAGCGGAAGCGAGCCGAAGCACTCGGGCGTGATCAGCGCGTACGTGCTCATGTCCGGGTTGTAGACGACGCCGGCCGGGCGGAACGAGACGTTCCAGCCGCCCTGGGCGAGCGGCACGTTGCCCGCGAACGAGGCCGTCGGCACCGCGGGGAGCGCGGTCCGGAACCGGCCGTCCGAGATCTCCACCGGGTAGACGTGCTGCTCCTCGCCCCAGTGGTGGCGGACGACCAGCTCCCAGTGGTGGTTGCCGGGCTGCGGGAAGGTGCCGCTGAGCAGGAAGCCGTCCGCGCCGCGCGAGGTGACCTCGTGGATCACCGGCTGCAGCAGCTGGTCGGAGAGCTGCAGGTAGCCGCTGGGGGAGGGCTTGGAGTAGAGCGTGCGCCGCTCCGCGACCGGGGCGTCGGCGTTCAGCACCAGGTTGAGCTGCTCCGGCGCGTTGCGGTCGTCCAGGGCGATCGGCACGACGCTGCCGTCGGCCAGCACCAGCGCGGCGTCCCAGCGGTCGCGGGCGCGCTCCTCGGCGATCGGGTCCAGCTTGGCCCAGGCCTCGCGGACGGCGGTCAGCTCGGCCGTCGGGACGGCGGCCCGGAACGGCTGGAGGGAGCCCACCGCGGAGCCCTGCGACAGCGGGAAGAACAGCTCGCGCTCGGACTCGACGTGGGTCAGCCGCAGCCGCCCCCCGGCCAGCCGGACGCCGGAGCGGGCCGCGCCGGAGACCTCGACCGCGTCGCCGCCGGCGGCGGCCAGCCCGGTCACCCGGACCCGGACGTTCTCGACCCGGAGGTAGACGCTGCCGTCACGGATGAACGGCACGATCCGGACGTCCGGCTCGACCCAGTGCGAGGGCAGGTACAGGGCGGTGTCCGCCCAGCCGGCCCAGATCCGGCCCTTGTAGACGCCGCCCTTGCCCGCGCCGGCCACCAGGACGCGCCAGTTGCCGTCCTTCCACTGGCCGCGGTGCTTGAGCTTCGCCGGGTCGAGGGCGACGGTGAAGCCCGCCCAGTCGCAGTTGTACAGGTCGTGGTGGTTGGTGGCGGTGGCCTCGGGGCTGTACTGGGTCTTCATCGGCACGGCGACGACCCGGCGGCCCTTGGTCTCGCGCAGCACCAGCGTGCGGACCATGTCGAGCTTGTTGGCGGCGCCGAGCTGCTCCGGGTACGCGTGCCCGGTCATCCTCAGCCGGCCGCCCTCCCACGCCGTCTCGTAGAGCCGGCTGCGGATGACGGTGGAGTTGCGCAGGCTCAGCAGGCTGGACGGCACGCTCTTGCGGCCGCCGCGCAGGAACGGGTAGTCGGCGTACGGGCGCAGCAGGCCCCTGGCGACGACGCCGCCGTTGCTCTCGCCCTCGTACTTGATCTGCTCGACGAACTCGTCGATCCGGCCCTGCAGCGTCAGGTGGTACTTCAGGCGCAGCGGCGCGCGCAGCTTCTTGACCGGCTCCGGGCCGATCGCCCGCAGCAGCCGGCTGACGCACTTCACGTACGCGTCCCGGTACTCCTTGTCGCCGTCCACGACGGACCAGAAGAACATCGGGAGCTCCTCGACGAGGGTGTTCTCGTCGTAGGTGCGCAGGTACTCGGCGAAGCGCGGCTCGGTCTGCTTCCTCAGCCAGCCGCGGACCAGCTCGACCGAGGTGACGCGGTCGATCAGGCCCTTCGGGTTGGTGCGCATCTGCGTGATCGACATCTCGCCGACCTCGCGCTCGCGCCAGTGGTAGATCGGCTCGGAGAGCACGTCCACGCTCTTGGCGAGGTAGTGGTGCGGCACGCTGACCGGGGCGTCCTCGTACAGGATGCCCTCGGGGTAGAGGATGCCGGCCGCGTCGAAGAAGGAGCGGCGGTACACCTTGTTCCACGCGGTGCGGTCGGTGACCAGCGAGGGGATCTCGGTGATGTGCGTCTTGAGCACGGTCTTGGCGAACGGACGGCTGTGGCCGCCGGACTGGTAGTAGCCGATCGCGCGGAACCGCAGCACGTTGCCGGTGGCGAAGTCCGAGCCGGTCTCGTCGAGCGTGTTGATCATCAGCTCGTACGCGCTCGGCGGCATCGAGTCGTCGCTGTCGACGAAGCAGAGGAACTCGGAGTCCGGGTCGATGTGCCGGATGCCCGTGTTGCGGGCCGCGCCGAGGCCCTTGTTGACCTGACGGACCAGGCGGAACCGCGAGTCCTCAGCGGCGTAGGCCTCGGCGAGTGCGGCGCTGGTGTCCTTCGAACCGTCGTCGACCATGACGCACTCGAAGTCCGTGAACGTCTGGGCGGCGATCGAGTCGAGACACTCCACGAGGTAGCGCTCGACGTTGTAGATCGGGACGACGATGGAGAGGCGGGGAGCCATCGGCTACGCAGGCCTTTCTCGGGAAGGAGCGTGGCAGCCCGTTCGGGGTCTGACCGCACTTTGATCGGTGCGTACGTGCCTGCCGATCCTACCGTCCGGCCCGATGGGCCCCCGGGCGACCGCGATCCGCCGGCCACTACGCTGAACCCATGCCCCGCTTCAGTGTGATCGTCCCGGTTTACAAGGTCGAGGAATACCTCACCGAGTGCCTCGATTCGGTGCTCGGCCAGGGGGGTCCGGGACTCGAACTGATCGCGGTGGACGACCGCTCCCCGGACGGCTGCGGCGCACTGCTCGACGCGGCCGCCGCCCGCGACCCGCGGGTCCGGGTGCTGCACCTGCCGGAGAACGTCGGCCTCGGCCGGGCCCGCAACGCCGGCCTCGCCGTCGCCACCGGCGACTACGTGGTCTTCCTGGACAGCGACGACACCCTGACGCCCGGCCTGCTCGCGGCCGTCGACGACCGCCTCACGACCGGGGGCGACCCGGACGTCCTGGTCTACGACTACGCCCGCACCTACGCCGACGGCCGGATCACCCGGGCCGCCTCCGCGCACGTCTTCGGCGCCGACTCCCCGGCCGTCTTCGACCTCGCCGCCCGCCCCGACCTGCTCGACCTGCTCCAGGTGGTCTGGAACAAGGCCTACCGGCGCGACTTCGTCACCGCGCAGGGCCTCACCTTCCCGGCCGGCTACTACGAGGACACCCCCTGGACGTACCCGGCGCTGCTCGCCGCGCGGAGCATCACGCTGCTCGACCGGGTCGGCGTGCACTACCGCCAGCGCCGGGAGGGCGGCAACATCCTGGCCACCGCCGGCCGCAAGCACTTCGACGTCTTCGCCCAGTACGACCTGGTCTTCGCGTTCCTGGACGGCCGCCCCGAGCTGGACCACTGGCGCCCGGTCGTCTACGGCCGGATGCTGCACCACCTCAACACCGTGGTCTCCCGCCCCGGCCGGGTCCCGCCCGGTGACCGCCGCGAGTTCTTCCGGCAGGCGGCCGCGCACTGCGCCCGGCTGCGCCCGGCCGGCTACCGGCCGCCCTCCGGCGTGGCCGGGGTCCGCACCGAGCTGCTCGGCCAGGGCCGGTACACCGCCTACCAGGCCGTCCGCGCGCTGGGCCGGGCCCGCCGACTGGTCCGGCGCTGACCCTCCGGAGCCGCCCCTCCCTCCGGAGCCGGGAGGACCGCCGGTGAACGCCGCGCAGGCGCCGTCGGTGGACCTGGTGACGGGACGGGGAGTCTGACGGCCGTTCGGGCGAACTGCCGGTATAACCGGACGGTGGACTTCCTGACCCGTCTCCCGGTGATCGGCCCGCTCGTGGCGCGGGTGCTGCGCAGCCGCCCGTACCGCGCCTACGAGCACCTCACGGCCGTCCGCGGCAACCGGCTGGCCGGCGCGGTCACCTTCTTCGGCTTCCTCGCGCTGTTCCCGCTGCTCACGGTGGCACTGGCGATCGCCGTCGCCACCCTCAGCGACGCCCGCGTCGACGACATCCAGGAGCACATCTCCGAGCAGCTGCCCGGCATCTCGGACGCGCTCAACCTGCCCTCCCTGGTGGCCAACGCGGGCGCGGTCGGGCTGGTCAGCGGCGTCCTGCTGCTGCTGTCCGGGCTCGGCTGGGTGGACACCATGCGCACCTCGATCCGGGACGTCTGGCAGCTGCCCGACGAGGAGGGCAACCCGGTGCTGCGCAAGGCCCTGGACTGCCTGGTGCTGGGCGGACTCGGCCTGGTCTCGCTGTTCTCGCTGGGCGCCTCGGCGGCCGGGACGACGCTGGCCGGCCGGATCGCCGACTGGATCGGTCTGGGTCGCGGCGGGCCCGGCGGCTACCTGCTGACCGGCGTCGGCCTGCTGGTCGCGATCGCCTCGGCGATGGTGCTCTTCGCCTACCTGCTGGCGCCGTTCGCGCGGATCGGCGGGCAGAGCCGGCGGGCCGTGCTCCAGGGTGCGCTGATCGGCGCGGCCGGCTTCGAGCTGCTGAAGGTCCTGCTCTCCTCGTACCTCGGCTCGGTCGCGGGGAAGAGCCTCTACGGTGCCTTCGGGGTCCCGGTGGCGCTGCTGCTCTGGATCAACTTCGTCTGCCGGCTGCTGATGTACTGCGTCGCCTGGACGGCGACGGCCGACCCGGAGGCCGCCCGGGAGCGGGCCCGCGAGCACGCCCGTGCGATCGTCGAGAAAGCCGACGAGGCGGCCGACGAGGCGGCGGCCGGGGCGGCCGGAGGCAAGGCGGAGGGCGGAGCGGACGGCGGCCCGACGGAGACCCGGCCCCGGACCTGAGACCGGGCCCCGTCACGGGGTCAGCCGGCGGCCGCGCGCCGCCGGTTGAGCAGCAGCAGACCGCCGGCGCCGCCCGCGGTCAGGGCGACCGCGACGACGATCCAGCCGACCGGTCCGAGCCCGTCCCCGCCCCCGTCCGTGGCCGCGTGCGCGACGGGTGCGGCGGTGGCGGTGGCGGTCGGCGAGGGGTGCGGCGGCGGGGCGGGCGCCCCCGCGGCACCGCCGGCCTGGCCGGTCGGCACCGGGGCGGCGGTCTCGCCCTCCTCGACCAGCCTCCCGACCGGCGTGACCTTGCCGGACGCGGCGAAGCCCCAGTCCAGCAGCGCCGCCGTCTCGTCGTACACCTTCTGGTACGTCGACGGGTGCATGACCGTCACCAGCAGGGTGCGGCCGTCCCGTTCGGCGGCGCCGACGAAGGTGGAGCCGGCGTTGGTGGTGAAACCGTTCTTCACGCCGATCAGGCCCGGGTACTTGCCCAGCAGCCGGTCGGTGTTGGCGATCCCGAAGCTGCCGCGCTGGCCGGTGTTCTTGTCCACCGCGCCGGGGAACACCGCGTCGCGGGTGGCGCAGTACGTCCGGAAGTCCGGGTTGCGCAGGCCCGCGCGGGCGAACAGGGTCAGGTCGTAGGCCGAGGAGACCTGGCCGTCCGAGTCGTAGCCGTCCGGCGAGACCACCTTGGTGTCCCGGGCCTGGAGCGCCTCCGCCCGGGCCTGCATCTCGGCGACGGTCTGCTGGACGCCGCCGTTCATGTGCGCGAGGACGTGCACCGCGTCGTTCCCCGAGCTCAGGAAGACCCCGCGCCAGAGGTCCTCGACCCGGTACTCCAGGTCCTCCTTGATGCCGACCAGCGAGCTGCCGGGGCCGATCCCCTGGATCTCCGCGTCCGCGACCTTGTGCACGGTGTTGCGGTCGAACTTGGGCAGCACGGTGTCGGCGAAGAGGATCTTCAGGGTGGAGGCCGGGGCCAGCCGCAGGTGCGGATTGCTGGTGGCGAGCACCTCGCCCGACGCCGCGTCGGCGACTATCCAGGACTGCCCGGTGAGATCGCCCGGCAGGGCCGGGGCCCCGGCCAGCGGGGACACCTGGACCCCGGGGAGGCCCAGTCGTTCCCCGCCGACCGCGGCCGGCGGCGGTGGCTCGTTCGGGGCCGCGCCGGCCGCCGGGGCGGCGAGGAGGAGCGGGAGGGCCGCGGCCGGCGCGGCGATCATGCGTGCGAGCTTCGAGCAAGTGGGCACCAGCAGACGGTACCCAGTGCGGGGCCCCGTCGTCCGCCACTCCGTCGCGGTCCGCCGCAGGAGGGGGCCGCCGTACGCCGAACGGCCCCCCGCGCATACTGGAGGAGCACACCGCCTTCACCGCGCCGCCGCCTCCGCCGCGCCGCGGCCCCCACCGCACCGCCCCACCGAGGACCGCCCCGTGAAGCTCAGCCGCCGCACCTCCTGGTTCCTGACCGCCTTCGGCGTCTGGTCCGTGATCATCTGGACCACCTTCGTCAAGAACCTCTGGAAGGACTCCGGCGGCCAGGCCTTCGTCGACGGCGACCACTCGCAGCCGACCGCCTTCTTCTGGGTCCACCTGCTGCTCGCCGTCACCTCCTTCGCGCTCGGCCTCGCCGTCGGCGCCGTCGGCGTCCGCGGCCTGCGCGCGACCCGCCGGGAGCCGGCCGCCGGCTGACCCGTTCAACCTGGTTGCAGGGGTGCCCCGGGCGCTGGGAGGATCCCAGCGCTCGACCATGATCGAACTCCCGTTCACGGTCCTCCTGTGCATCGATTCACTCCAAGGGGTGGGGTACCTCATGAAGCCTGCGCACCGTCGCCGACTCGGCGGAGCCGCCGCGGCGGCCCTGGCGGCGGGTCTGCTCGCCGCGCCGGCCGCCGCCGCGGCCGAGACCGGCCTCCGGGTCACCGGGACCACCGCGTCCCCGCAGCCCGGGATCGTCTCCGCGGGCGTCCTCACCGACGCCTGCGACGCCGCCACCGCGCCCGGCTGGATCGGCCGCACCATCGACGGCCCGACCCTCAAGGCGACCGTCGCCTCGGACACCACCGGCACCCTGTCCGCGCGCTTCTCCGTCCGGGACCAGACCGCCGGCGACACCGCCGCGTTCAGCGCCGTCCGCGAGGCCTCCGCCTGGAACAAGGAGGCGAGCACCCTCGTCCCCGGCCTGGTCGACGGCCACAGCTACGCCTGGAACGCCCGCGCCCTCCAGGGCCACAAGATCTCCCCGGCGTCCCCGGACTGCCACTTCAAGGTGGACCTGACCAGCGCCCAGCCCGCCGTCTCCTCCACGGACTTCCCGCCGCTCGGCTCCGGTCAGAAGCCCGGCAAGTACGCCGGCGAGACCGCCGCCTTCGTCCTCACCGGCACCGACCCGGTCCCGGCCGGCGGCGGCGAGGCCTCGGGCCTGGCCTGCTACCGGTACGCCTTCAACGACAACAGCGGCCTGAACGGCGGCTGCGCGGGGGACAGCGTCAAGCCCGGCCCGGACGGCATCGCCACGCTCACCACCAAGGTGAAGGAGTGGGGCACCAACATCCTGTACGTTCAGGCGGTGGACAACGCGGGCAACGTCAGCTTCACCACCTCCTACAGCTTCTACGCCCCGTCGGACCCGCGGCCGAAGCCCAGTGTGCTCGGGGACGTCGACGGCGACGGGGTGCGGGACATCCTGCTGCCGGACGCCGCAGGCAACCTCCAGATCATCGGCACCGGGAGTGCCGACACCACGCCGACCTCGGTCCTCACCAAGGCCGCGGCGCCGAACCGGGTCTCGTGGTCCGGCTTCCAGACGGCCCATCGCGGATGGCGGGGCCACGCGCCGATGGACGACGTACTGGTGCACCAGCCCGGGTCACCGGCCCTGTACTTCTACTACAACACCGACAACGGCGCCTTCCGGCAGTACCCGAGCGTGGTCACCCGGCCGACGGGTTGCCAGGACGCGGCCGGTGCGGACGCCGCCTGCCCCGCCGACTACGCACCCGACTGGAGCAAGGCCGACCAGACGGTGGCGCTCGGCTCGCTGAACACCCAGCTGAGCCCGTCCCTGCTGACCGTGGAGAACGGCGACCTCTGGCTGTTCGCCAACCCCGGCCTGCAGTACCGGCTGAGCACCGCCCGCAAGCTCACCGCCGGCGGTCTCTGGACCGGCTACGACCTGGTCGCGCCCGGCGCCGACAAGGCCGGCAACCTGGCGCTCTGGGCGCGTGAGCGGGCCAACGGCGCGCTGCACGCCTACGCGGTCCCGAAGAAGGGCGACGGCACCTTCGACTTCTCCGCCCTGGCCGACCCGTCCGCCGGCGTGGTCGCCACCGGCTTCACCCCGGACGCCTACCCGACCCTCGGCAGCGAGGGCGACCTCGACGGCGACGGCACCGCCGACCTGTGGGCCGTCGGCGCCGACCGCCACCTCCTGCGGTACAGCGGCTGGACGGCTCCGAAGGACCTCGGCGTCCTGCGCTGAGCCCCGGTACCACGAAGGCCCCGTCCGATCTGATGATCGGACGGGGCCTTCGTCATGGAGCCGGGATCAGAAGCGGCGGGTGACCAGCGCCCGCTTCACTTCCTGGATCGCCTTGGTGACCTCGATGCCACGCGGGCAGGCCTCCGAGCAGTTGAAGGTGGTCCGGCAGCGCCAGACGCCCTCACGGTCGTTCAGGATCTCCAGCCGCTGCTCCGCACCCTCGTCGCGCGAGTCGAAGATGAAGCGGTGCGCGTTGACGATCGCGGCCGGGCCGAAGTACTGGCCGTCGTTCCAGAAGACCGGGCAGGACGACGTGCACGCGGCGCACAGGATGCACTTGGTGGTGTCGTCGAACCGCTCGCGGTCCTCGGCGGACTGCAGGCGCTCGCGGGTCGGGTCGTTCCCCTTGGTGATGAGGAACGGCATGACGTCCTTGTACGCCTGGAAGAACGGGTCCATGTCCACGATCAGGTCCTTGAGGACCGTCAGGCCCTTGATGGCCTCGATCGTGATCGGCTTCTCCGGGTTGACGTCCTTGACCAGGGTCTTGCACGCCAGCCGGTTGCGGCCGTTGATCCGCATGGCGTCGGAGCCGCAGATGCCGTGGGCACAGGAACGGCGGTAGGTGAGGGTGCCGTCCTGCTCCCACTTGATCTTGTTGAGCGCGTCCAGGACGCGCTCCTTCGGGTCCATGTCCAGCTGGTAGTCGACCCACACCGGGTCCGGGTGCTCCTCCGGGTTGAACCGGCGGATCCGGAAGGTGACGGTGATCAGCTTGACGGCCCCGCTCTCGGCCGCGTCCAGAGCGGCCGAGTGCTTCTCCACGGTCGGAGTGCTCATCAGTACTTACGCTCCATCGGCTGGTAGCGGGTCGTGACGACCGGCTTGTAGTCGAGGCGGATGGAGGTGGTGCCGTCCGCGGCAACCTCCTGGTACGCCATGGTGTGCTGCATGAACTTCACGTCGTCACGGGTCGGGAAGTCCTCGCGGTAGTGACCGCCGCGGGACTCCTCGCGGGCGAGCGCGGAGACCGCCAGGACCTCGGCCAGGTCGAGCAGGTTGCCCAGCTCGACGGCCTCCAGCAGGTCCGTGTTGTACCGGAAGCCCTTGTCCTGGATCGCGACGTGCTTGTACCGCTCGCGCAGCGCGGCGATGTCCTCGACCGCCTGCTTGAGGGTGGCGCCGGTGCGGTACACCATGGCGTTGGTGTCCATGGTCTCCTGCAGCTCCTTGCGGATCTGCGCCACGGACTCGGTGCCGGTGGACTCGCGCAGGCCGTCGACCAGGGCCTGGACCTTCTCGGCCGGGTTCTCGGGCAGCTCGGTGAAGCCCACCGTCTGCGCGTAGTCGGCGGCGGCGATGCCGGCGCGCTTGCCGAAGACGTTGATGTCCAGCAGCGAGTTGGTGCCCAGGCGGTTGGCGCCGTGCACCGACACGCAGGCGACCTCGCCGGCCGCGTACAGGCCGGGGACCACGTCGGTGTTGTTGCGCAGCACCTCGCCCTCGACGTTGGTCGGGATGCCGCCCATGGCGTAGTGCGCGGTCGGCTGGATCGGGATCGGGTCCGTGTAGGGCTCGATGCCGAGGTAGGTGCGCGCGAACTCCGTGATGTCCGGGAGCTTGGCGTCCAGCTGCTCCGGCGGCAGGTGGGTGAGGTCCAGGTAGACGTGGTCGCCGTCCGGACCGCAGCCGCGGCCTTCGCGGATCTCGGTGTAGATCGCGCGGGAGCAGACGTCACGGGACGCGAGGTCCTTCATGACGGGGGCGTAGCGCTCCATGAAGCGCTCGCCGTCCTTGTTGCGGAGGATGCCGCCCTCGCCGCGGGCGCCCTCGGTGAGGAGGATGCCCATCCGCCAGATGCCCGTCGGGTGGAACTGGAAGAACTCCATGTCCTCCAGCGGCAGGCCGCGGCGGTACACCAGGGCCTGGCCGTCACCGGTGAGGGTGTGGGCGTTGGAGGAGACCTTGAAGAACTTGCCGGTGCCGCCGGAGGCGAAGACGACCGACTTGGCCTGGAAGACGTGGATCTCGCCGGTGGCCAGCTCGTAGGCGACGACGCCGGCCGTCTTGCCGTCGTTGATCAGCAGGTCGAGGACGTAGAACTCGTTGAAGAACTCGACGCCGTGCTTGACGCAGTTCTGGAACAGCGTCTGGAGGATCATGTGACCGGTGCGGTCGGCCGCGTAGCACGAGCGGCGGACCGGGGCCTCGCCGTGGTTGCGCGAGTGGCCGCCGAAGCGGCGCTGGTCGATCCGGCCCTGCTCGGTCCGGGAGAAGGGGAGGCCCATCTTCTCCAGGTCGAGGACGGCGTCGATGGCCTCCTTGCACATGATCTCGGCGGCGTCCTGGTCGACCAGGTAGTCACCGCCCTTGACCGTGTCGAAGGTGTGCCACTCCCAGTTGTCCTCCTCGACGTTGGCGAGGGCGGCGCACATGCCGCCCTGGGCCGCGCCGGTGTGGGACCGGGTGGGGTAGAGCTTGGTGAGCACCGCGGTGCGGCTGCGCTGCGTCGACTCGATGGCCGCGCGCATGCCGGCGCCGCCGGCGCCGACGATGACGGTGTCGTACTGGTGAATCTGCATGGGGGTTCTGACTCGCCTCTGGCCTCTGCCGATTGCCGATTAGATGTTCGGGTCGAAGGTGAAGATCACCAGGGTGCCGAGCAGCACGGTGAAGACCGTGGCGGCACCCATGAGGCCCTTCAGCCAGAGCCGGGTGGAGTCCTTCTCGGCGTAGTCGTTGATGACCGTCCGCATGCCGTTGGAGCCGTGGAGCATGGCCAGCCAGAGCATCAGGAGGTCCCAGACCTGCCAGAACGGCGAGGCCCAGCGGCCGGCCACGAAGGCGAAGCCGATCTTGGAGACGCCGCCGTCGAGCACCAGCATGATCAGCAGGTGGCCGAGGATCAGCACCACGAGGACGATGCCGGACAGGCGCATGAAGAGCCAGGCCAGCATCTCGAAGTTGGTCCGGGTGCGGCGCGGGGTCTTCTTCGTCCGCTGGCGCGCCGGCTCGATCACGAAGTCGTCGGCCGGGTTGCCGGTGCCGAGACCCTTGCCGGTGTGCGCCTGGACGGAGGGGACCACCAGGGCGTCGGAGATTTCCGTGGACATGTCTCAGATCACTTCCCGAACCAGGAGGTCAGCGTGTGCTGCAGGATCGGGTAGAAGGCGCCGGCCATCAGGACGACCCAGACCCCGACCACGGTCCAGAGCATCTGCTTCTGGTACTTCGGGCCCTTCGACCAGAAGTCGACGGCTACGACCCGCAGGCCGTTCAGGGCGTGGAACAGGATGGCGGCCACCAGGCCGTACTCCATCAGGTTCACGAGTGGCGTCTTGTACGTCTGAATGACGGTGTCGTACGCCTCGGGAGACACCCGCACCAGTGCGGTGTCCAGGACATGTGCAAACAGGAAGAAGAAGATGAGGACGCCGGTGACTCGATGAGCCACCCAGCTCCACATGCCTTCCCGGCCGCGGTACAGCGTTCCAGCCGGCACGGAAAAACCCTCCGGAAGCGATTGGGGGCTCGGCCGGCTTCGGTGTCGGTCAGCCCGGCCGGGTACGGTCCACCGGCCGCGAGCATCCTATCGACGCGCTGTCGGGAACCGCCTCCGGGGGCCCGAGGTGTGATCAATCAGGCACGACTGGCCTAGTCGGGCGGGAACCGGCACAACGGTCGCGACGCAGAGTGACCGCCCCGGCGCGCTACGGTGCCCAGCCCCGAAGCCCGCCGCCGACACCCTGCCGAGGCCCCCCGTGCTGCCGTCCCCGCCCCGCCCCTCACCCCGCCCCTCACCCCGTCCGGTGCCCGCGGCCCGCCCGCCGGCCCGTCCCGCTGCCGGCCGGCCGTCCCGAGCAGGGCTGCTGCTCGGAGCGCTGCTCCTCACCGCCGGCTGCGCCGCGGCGGACGGCTCGGCCGACCGGGCCCGGGGCGGCGGCCCGGCCCGCGAGCTCACCGCCGCCGAACTGCGCGCGGCCGCGGTGACCGACGCCGACCTGGGCCCCGGCTACACGGTGACGGTGATGACGCCCGGTCACGGTGAGACCGGTTCGGGGGGCGGCCGGGAGTCCGCCGACCCGCCGGTCTGCCAGCCGCTGCTGGACGCGGTGTCGCCGGTGGCGGCGGGCGGGGCCTCGGCCGCTCCCGGGCCGGCGGTGCCGTACGCGGAGACGGACCTGAGCGTGGCGCGGGCCGCGGACCCGGAGGGGGGCGTCTACGGGGGGCTGCTCGGCTACCGGGGCGACCGGGCGGCCCGGCTGCAGGCGGAGCTGGAGGGGCTGTTCGGCGCCTGCGCGTCCTTCGTCTCGACGGCGCCGCCGCCGCCCTCGGAGAAGGGGCGCAAGGAGGTGCGGACCCGGCACCGGCTGAGCCGGAACGACACGCCCACCCCCGGGGGAGCCGACGCGGTGACCGGATTCACCCTCACGAATGAATCGGCGACGGCGGTGCTCGCGCAGCGTGCGGTGCTGGCGCGGGTCGGTCCGGCGCTGGTGGTGTTCAGCACGGTGGGCGTCGGGGCGGAGCCGGCGCCGGAGCCGGACGAGCGGATCGTCGGGCGGCAGGTGGCCAGGCTCCGCGCGGCCCAGCGGGGCTGACCGGTCCGGAGCGGAACGGGTCGGAGCCGACGGGCCGGGGAGGACGGGGCGGAGAGGCCGGGCCGGAGGAGCCGGAAAAGCCGGAGCCGCCCGGCCCGTCCGTCCCGCCCGGGTGGGGCGGGACGAACGGGCGGAGCGGCTCAGCGGGCCCCGGCCCCCGTGTGGGTGGCGACCAGGTGCTCCAGGCGGGTGAGGGCGATCCGGCGCAGTTCGTCGGAGGCCACCAGGCGTTCCTCGTCCCGGTCGTTGGCGAGTCGGGTGCGGATCGAGCTGAGGACGGTGTCGAGCATCTCCTCGGGGGCGACGCTCTCCAGGCAGACCACGAAGACGTGGCCGAACCTCGCCTCGTAGGCGGCGTGGGCCGCCCGGAGCGCGGTGTGCGCCGCCTGGCTGCCGGGTGCGCGCATGCCGAGGAGCGGCTGCGGCATCCAGCTCTCGTCCGCCAGTGCCTCGGCCAGGTCGGCCGGGCGCAGGTCGTAGGAAGCCTCGCTGGCGGCGGCCAGCAGGGACTCTATGTCGGGGTAGGGCCGGTGCGCGGTGAGTCGGAGGGCCCACCGGTGGCTGCCGCAGCAGGCCAGCAGGGCCTCCTCGACGGCGCCGGCGTCGGCCTCGTTGAATCGGTGCAGTCCGAGGAGGGTCGGCTCGGTCCGGGGGTCGAGCCGCTGTGACGGAATCTCGCTGGCCAGCGGGTCCTCCTCGTGAGGGCGGGAAGGTGCCGGTGAAGTGGTGGTGACGTCAGGTGAAGTATGGGGCTGCGGGGCGGCGTCCAGCGCCCGTCCGACAGCGACTCAACGGTAGTTGAGCGGTCATCAGTTGGGGAGGGCGCACGCGGATTTCATCCGAACGAGCTATCAAGTTGTGACGTTGACACCTTCGTGTCAGCGCCCTCCCCATCTTCATCTGCTACGACGCACCGTCCCCGGCGCCCCTTCCGTCAGCGCCGCGTTCCGCGCGGATGCCCGGCGCGGGTTGTCCGGCGGGTCGTCCGCGGGCGTCAGGAGCACTTGGTCCCGGCGGCCGGCAGGGTGCCCTCGGTGAGGTACGCGGCGTACGCCGCGTCGATGCAGCCGTTGCCCTTGCCGAAGGCGCCGTGGCCCTCGCCGACCCGGGTCAGCAGGGTGGCGCTGGCGAAGCCCTTGGCCAGCGACTCGGCGGCGGCGTACGGGGTGGCCGGGTCGCCGGTGGAGCCGACGACCAGGATCGGCGCGGCGCCCTCGGCCCGGACGGTGTGCGGCTTCTCCGGCGACTTGAACGGCCAGTTGGCGCAGGAGCCCTCGGTGAAGTCCTCCACGGTGACGTCCTTGGTGAACAGCGGCGCCTCCTGCTGGAGCTTCTGCACGGCGGCCTGGGCCTGCTCGGCGGTCGGGGCCGCGGAGGCGCCGTCGGCGCAGCGGACCGCGACCAGGGCCGCCTCGCTGGCGTCGTAGTGGCCCTTGTCGTCCCGGCCGTTGGACTCGTCGGCGGAGGCGAGCAGGACGTTGCCCTGGCGGGCCTGCATCGCCTCGGTGAAGGCCAGGCGCAGGTACGGCCAGTAGGTCTTCTCGTCGCCGTAGAGCATGTGCGTGACGCCGGTCCAGGCGAGGCCGCTGCCGACCTTGCGGCCGTCCTTGGTGGGGAGCGGCTTGTCGCGCAGCCCGTCGAGGAAGTCGGCGGCCTTCCTGGCCGCCTTGGCGGAGGACTTGCCCAGCGCGCACTCGTCGGCGTGGTTCTCGACGCAGTCGACGGCGAAGCGCTGGAAGGACTTCTCGAAGCCGATGATCTGCGCGATGCTCTTGTCGAGGCTCCCCTGGGCGGGGTCGACGGCGGCGTCGAGGATCAGGCGGCCGGTGTTCTTCGGGAACTCCTCGGCGTAGAGCGCGCCCAGGTAGGTGCCGTAGGAGATGCCCAGGTAGTTGAGCTTCTGGTCGCCGACGGCGGCGCGCAGCACGTCCAGGTCGCGGGCGGTGCTGCGGGTGCCGACGAAGGGCAGCAGCTTGCCGGACCTGGCCTGGCAGGCGGCTATGTACTCGGCCTCCTGCTTGTCCGACAGGGCCTTCGCCTCCTGCGGGTCGGCCGGGTCGTCCTGCTCGTTGACCGCGTCGCGCTGCTTGTCGTCCAGGCAGAGCACCGGGGAGCTCTCGCCGGTGCCGCGCGGGTCGAAGCCGATCACGTCGAAGCGGTTGTGCAGGGTGCCGTCGAACTGCTCGGCGCCGAACTTGACCATCTCCACGCCGGAGCCGCCCGGGCCGCCAGGGTTGACCATCAGCGAGCCGAGCCTCTGGTCCTGCTTGGCGGCGGGCAGCTTGAGCAGTGCGAGGTCGAGGGCCTCGCCCGACGGGTTGGTGTAGTCGAGCGGGACGTGCAGCCTGCCGCACTTCATCAGGGAGGTGTCGATCTTCGCCTCGGCCGCCTTGGCGTCCGGCGGGCAGGCGGCCCAGGTGATCTGCTGGCCGTAGAAGGGCTTGAGCGCCGGGTCGTCCGCGCCGGTCGGCTTCACGGTCGGGGTGGGCGTCGGCGTCGGGGTCGGGGTCGGCGTCTCGGCGGCCGTGGTGGCGGCCGCCGACGGGGTGGAAGCGGCCTGGTCCTGGGCGGGCCGGTCGTTCCCGCCGCACGCCGTGGTGAGGAGCAGGGTGCCGGCCGCGAGCGCGGTCAGCAGAAAGCGCGGGCCGGGGGCCCGATGATTCGTCATCGCACGTATGTACCACTGCCCGGTGACAGCTTCGGTGCGCGCCCCCGCGGGACGGCCCGCGGGGGCGGTGCGGAACGGTTCGAACCGGTACGGAACGGGCCGGCCCGGACCGGCGGGTGTCGGTCCGGGCCAGCCCGGGTGCTCAGAGCTCCCGGTGCACCTTGTGGTTGGCGGCCTGGGCCCGCGGGCGGACCACCAGCAGGTCGATGTTGACGTGGGACGGCCGGGTGACCGCCCAGGCGACGGTGTCGGCGATGTCCTCCGAGGTCAGCGGCTCGGCGACGCCCGCGTACACCGAGGCGGCCTTCTCCTCGTCGCCGCGGAACCGGGTGACGGCGAAGCCCTCGGACTTCACCATGCCCGGTGCGATCTCGATCACCCGGATCGGCTCCCCGCACAGCTCCAGCCGGAGCGTCGCGGCGATGGTGTGCGCGGCGTGCTTGGCCGCCACGTAGCCGCCGCCGCCCTCGTACGCGGCCAGTGCCGCGGTGGAGGAGAGGACGAGGATCGTGCCGTCGCCGCTCGCCCGCAGGGCCGGCAGCAGCGCCTGCGTCACGTGCAGCACGCCGAGCACGTTCACCTCGTACATGGCCCGCCAGTCGGCCGGGTCGCCGGACTCCACCGGCTCGGCGCCGATCGCCCCGCCGGCGTTGTTCACCAGCACGTCCACCCGGCCGAAGGCGTCCACGGCGGCCCGGTCGGTCACGTCCAGGGGGTGGGCGCGCCCGCCGATCTCCTCGGCCAGCCGCTCGATCCGCTCGGTCCGGCGGGCGGTCAGCACCACGTCGAAGCCCTCGGCCGCGAGCCGGCGGGCGGTGGCCGCACCGATCCCGCCGCTCGCGCCGGTGACGACGGCCACCTTCTGCTCGGTCATTGCCACTCCTGAGATATCCGGTCGGTTCAGCCGATCATCTCAAGGCCGGCGGCGCCGCACGGAGGGAGGAGCGGACCGTCCCGCCGGGGCCGCCGCGGAGGACGCCGTGGCCCCGGACCGCCGCCGGAGCAACCCCCGGACCGCCGCCCGGACCCCGCCGCACGCGGGTGGACGCCCACCCGCCGGTTCCGGGCCGAACGGTTCCGGGCCGGGCGTGATTCCGAGCCATCGTCAATTCCCCTGGCAGGAGCGGCGTGACCGTGATCGCCGACGATCGTTGCACTGCACAGGAACCTTGGGGAAGGCGGCTGAAACAAGATGTCATACCCACCTGCTCGGCCGGTATGCGCCCATCCGGGGACTTCTTTCCGGGAAGTCGGGCCAAATCCCCCCGACAGGCCTACCCTTGTTGAGATGAACCGTCGTGAGTCCGCCCAGTCGGCCGTCACCCTCACCGCTGCCCGCCCCGCCGCCGGTCTCCGCGACCGGGTAGGCGCGCTGGAGCCCGAGCTGATCGCCTTCCGGCGGGACCTGCACCGGCACCCGGAGCTGGGCCGCCAGGAGTTCCGTACCACCGGCCTGCTGCGCGACCGCCTGGTCGCCGCCGGCCTCGCCCCCCGGGTCCTCCCGGGCGGCACCGGAATGCTCGTCGACATCGTTCCCGAGTCCGCCCCGCGCGGGGCCGGCTTCCTGGCCTTCCGCGCCGACATCGACGCCCTGCCGATCGACGACGCCAAGACCGACGTCCCCTACCGTTCGACCGTTCCCGGCCGGGCCCACGCCTGCGGCCACGACGTGCACACCTCGGTGGTGCTGGGCACCGCGCTGCTGCTGGCCGCGGCGGCCCGCACCGGCGAGCTGCGCCGCCCGGTCCGGCTGTTCTTCCAGCCTGCCGAGGAGGTCATGCCCGGCGGTGCGCTGGACGTGATCGCGGCCGGCGGGATGGACGGCGTGGAGCGGATCTTCGCGGTGCACTGCGACCCGAAGGTGGAGGTGGGCCGGGTCGGGCTGCGGGTCGGGGCGATCACCTCGGCCTGCGACCGCCTGGTGCTGAACCTGGACGGTCCCGGCGGCCACACCGCCCGCCCGCACCTCACCACCGACCTGGTCACCGCGATCGCCCGGATGGCGTCCGACCTGCCGCCCGCGCTGGCCCGCCGGATGGACCCGCGCTGGGGCGTCTCGCTGGTCTGGGGTCGGATCGCCGCCGGTTCGGCGCCCAACGTGATCCCGCAGCACGCGGAGCTGGAGGGCACCGTCCGCTGCCTGGAGCTGGCCGGCTGGCGGGAGGCTCCGGACCTGCTGCACGAGCTGATCGCCAAGCTCGCCGAGACCTACCGCGCGAAGTGGACGCTGGACTACCACCGGGGCGTTCCGCCGGTGGTCAACGAGGCGGTCTCGGTCGGCCTGCTGGAGGAGGCCATGACAGCGCGATTCGGCCGCCCCGGCCGCCAGGTGGTGGAGGACACCGAGCAGTCGCTCGGCGGCGAGGACTTCTCCTGGTACCTGGAGCACGCCCCGGGCGCACTGGCCCGGCTCGGCGTCCGCACCCCCGGGGACACCGCCGTCCGCGACCTCCACCAGGGCAGGTTCGACGTGGACGAGCGGGCGATCGCGGTCGGCGTGGAGCTGTTCGCGGCGCTGGCCCTGGAGTCGGGCCCGGAGTCGGAGGCCGCCGCCGCCGGGCGCTGAGCCCCCCTCCGCGCCCGTTTCGCGGCCTTTCCACCGGCGTAAACCGGACACTCACGATGAGTGTCCGGTTTGTCGCAATACGGCCTTTATTTACGGTTACGTACACTGGGCTGCGCACCTTCCGACCGCCGTCCTGACACGGAAAAGGGGCGGTGGGAGGGCCGTGAGACCACGGTTTGATAACAACCCGAATGCTCCGGCGGCCCGTAACCCAACCGTGTTCTACGCGCGTTACGGTGGCGTCCGACCACGCTAATCGGGTGCGTGTGAGAAGGAGATACTCCCTTGCGCCGTTCTACTAAGCTCGCCGCGGTTGTGCTCTCGGGTTCCCTGGGCATCGCCTCGCTCGCCGCTTGCGGCGCAAAGAGCAACGACACCACCGCCTCCTCGGGCTCCGCCGACGGCGGCCTGAAGGTCGGCATGGCCTACGACATCGGAGGCCGTGGCGACCAGTCCTTCAACGACTCCGCCGCGCGCGGCCTGGACAAGGCCAAGAGCGACCTCGGCGTCGCCGTCACCGAGGCCGACGCCAAGACCGGTGAGGCCGAGGCCGACAAGGAGACCCGCCTCAAGAACCTGGTGACCGCGGGCTACAACCCGATCATCGCCGTCGGCTTCGTCTACCAGGCCGCGGTCGAGAAGGTCGCCAAGGAGAACCCGAACACCAAGTTCGCGATCATCGACTCGGCCTCCGAGACCCAGCCCAGCAACGTCACCTCGCTGACGTTCTCGGAGCAGGAGGGCTCGTACCTGGCCGGTGTGGCCGCCGCCCTCAAGTCCAAGAACAAGCACGTCGGCTTCATCGGCGGCGTCCAGTCCGAGCTGATCAAGAAGTTCGAGGCCGGCTACATCGCGGGTGTCCGCTCCGTCGACCCGAACATGCCGGTCGAGGTCACCTACCTGAGCACCCCGCCGGACTTCTCCGGCTTCGCCTCGCCCGACAAGGGCAAGGAAGCCGCGCAGGGCCAGATCGACAAGAAGGCCGACGTCATCTACACCGCCGCCGGCTCCTCCGGCAACGGTGCGATCGAGGCCGCCGCCAACGCCAACGCCCTGGCCATCGGCGTCGACTCCGACCAGGCCGCCCAGCCGGCCCTGGCGAAGTACAAGAACAGCATCATGACCTCGATGGTGAAGAACGTCGACAAGGCCGTCTTCGCCTACATCGAGTCCGCCAAGAAGGGCACCCCCTTCACCGGCGTGAAGAACTTCGACCTCAAGGCCGACGGTGTCTCGCTCGCCACCACCGGCGGCAAGATCGACGACATCAAGGCCAAGCTCGACGAGGCCGCCAACGCCATCAAGACCGGCGCCACCACCGTCCCGACCGCCCCCACCAAGTAGGGGTCCGGACGGACGTCGCTGCCGCTGCCGCCTGCCCGGCAGCGCCATGATGGACGCAACATCAGGGAGGGGCCCGGAAGGGTGCGCTCAGTGCGTACCCCCGGGCCCCGTCCCGTCCCTCCACCGTTTTTCGCTTTTGGCCCTCCAGCGCAACGACGCGCCTCCAGACCACCAGGAGATCGCCATCACCGCATCCGACCCCGCCCCGAACACGGGCGGTACCCCCAGCGCGGGGACGGCGACACCGGCCGTCGAACTGCGCGGCATCACCAAGCGCTTCCCCGGTGTCGTGGCCAACCACGACATCAACCTCACCGTCCGCACCGGCACCGTGCACGCCCTCATGGGCGAGAACGGCGCCGGCAAGTCGACGCTGATGAAGATCCTCTACGGCATGCAGAAGCCGGACGAGGGCACCATCGCGATCAACGGTGAGCTGTGCGAGTTCAACACCCCGGGCGAGGCCATCGCGCGCGGCATCGGCATGGTGCACCAGCACTTCATGCTCGCCGACAACCTCACCGTCTGGGAGAACGTCGTCCTCGGCGGCGAGCACCTGTACGGCATCGGCGGCAAGGCCAAGGCGAAGATCAAGGAGATCTCCGACCAGTACGGCCTGGGCGTGCGCCCCGACGTCCTGGTCGAGGACCTCGGCGTCGCCGACCGCCAGCGCGTCGAGATCCTCAAGGTGCTCTACCGGGGCGCCAAGATCCTCATCCTCGACGAGCCCACCGCGGTGCTGGTCCCGCAGGAGGTCGACGCACTCTTCGACAACCTGCGCGAGCTCAAGTCCGAGGGCGTCACCGTCATCTTCATCTCGCACAAGCTGCACGAGGTGCTCTCCGTGGCCGACGCGATCAGCGTCATCCGCCGCGGCACCACCGTCGGCGACGCGGACCCGAAGAGCGTCAGCGCCCGCCAGCTGGCCGAGCTGATGGTCGGCTCCGAGCTCCCCTCCCCGGAGAGCCGCGAGTCCACCGTCACCACCGACGAGATGCTGCGCGTCGACGGCCTGCGGATCGCCAAGACCGACGCCGAGGGCATCGAGCGCGTGGTCCTGGACGACATCTCGCTGCGCATCCACAAGGGCGAGATCCTCGGCATCGCCGGTGTCGAGGGCAACGGCCAGGCCGAACTGGTCGAGGCCATCATGGGCATGCTGCCGCTGGACGGCGGCGCCGTCGCCCTCGACGGCAAGGACCTCTCCGGCACCCTCACCCGGGCCCGCCGCGAGGCCGGCATCGGCTACATCCCCGAGGACCGCCACCGGCACGGCCTGCTGCTGGAGGCCCCGCTCTGGGAGAACCGGATCCTCGGCCACGTCACCGAGACCCCCAACTCCAAGGGCGTCCTGCTCGACCCGGCCGGTGCCCGCAAGGACACCCAGCGGATCGTCGAGCAGTACGACGTCCGCACCCCCGGCATCGAGGTCACCGCGGCGTCCCTCTCCGGCGGCAACCAGCAGAAGCTGATCATCGGCCGCGAGATGAGCCACCAGCCCAAGCTGCTGATCGCCGCCCACCCCACCCGCGGCGTGGACGTCGGCGCGCAGGCGCAGATCTGGGAGCACATCCGGGTCGCCCAGCGGGCGGGCCTCGCGGTCCTGCTGATCTCCGCCGACCTGGACGAGCTGATCGGGCTCTCCGACACCATCCGGGTGATCTACCGCGGCCGGCTGGTCGCCGACGCGGACCCGGCCACCGTCACCGCCGAGGACCTCGGCACCGCGATGACCGGTGCGGCCCGCGGCCACATCGAGTCCGAGCCCGAGGCCGTCGAGGAGTCCCAGGCGACCCGGGCCGAGGGCACCGAGGCCGAGCCGGCCGCCGGCGACGCCCCGTCCGACACCGCCGGGGACGACACCCCCACCGACACCGCCGGCGACCAGCAGGCGGGGGAGTAGCCACATGACCAGTCCCACCCCCGCCGCCAAGCGCTCGCTGGCGCAGCGGTTCGACGGCGAGAAGATCGTCCTCGCCCTCGCGGCACCGGTGCTCGCCGTGCTGCTCTCCGTCGCGATCTGTTCGGTGCTCCTGGCGACCTCGGGCAAGAACCCGTTCGACGCCTGGAACGTGATGCTCACGTACGCCACCAAGTCGGACGGACAGGTGGCCATCCTCAACCGGTCCACCACGTACTACCTGGCCGCCGCGGCCGCCGCCTTCGGCTTCCGGATGAACCTCTTCAACATCGGTGTCGAGGGCCAGTACAAGGTGGCCGCGCTGTTCGCGGCGTTCGTCGGCAGCCGGCTCGACCTGCCGTCGTTCATCCAGATCCCGCTGCTGCTGATCACCGCCATGCTGGTCGGCGGCCTGTACGCGAGCATCGCCGGTCTGCTGAAGGTCCTGCGCGGCGTCAGCGAGGTCATCTCGACCATCATGCTGAACGCCATCGCGATCGCCATCGTCGGCCTGCTGCTCGTCCCCGGCATCTTCGCCCCGGAGAAGAGCGGCACCAGCAACTCGATCCAGACCGCCCCGGTCTCCGAGTCCAGCCACTTCTTCGCGATCAACACCGACGGCGGCCCGCTCTACGGCTTCCTCTTCATCGCGATCCTGGTCGGCGTGGCCTTCCAGTTCACCCTGACCCGCACCCGCTTCGGCTTCGACCTGCGCGCCACCGGCCGCTCGGAGACCGCGGCCACCGCGTCCGGCGTGAACGTCAAGCGCATGATCGTCATCTCGATGGTGGTCTCCGGTGCCATCGCCGGTCTGATCGGCCTGCCCGAGCTGCTGCAGAACTCGTACTACTACGGCCAGAACTTCCAGCAGAACCTCGGCTTCCTGGGCATCTCGGTCGCGCTGCTCGGCCGCAACAGCCCGATCGGCATGGCCTTCGCCGCCGTGCTGTTCGCCTTCCTGGACGCCACCGGCGCCCAGCTGCCGCTCCAGGGCGGCTTCCCGTTCGAGATCGTCCCGGTCATGCAGGGCACCATCGTCATCTGCGTCGTCGTGGCCTACGAGCTGGTGCGCCGCTACGGCCTCAAGCGCCAGCAGCAGAAGGTCGGCGCCGAGCTGGCCGCCCAGGCCGCCGCGGCCAACGAGAAGAAGGAGGTGTCCGCATGAGCACGGCCACCGCAGCCCGGGCGAAGGCTCCGGGCGCTCCCGCCAAGAAGCGCAAGATGTCCTGGCCCGTGGTGCTGCTGCTGATCGCGGGCGCCCTGGTCCTCTTCTCCGCCGTCGGCATGATCACCGACAACCACTCGCTGACCTCCTCCGGGCAGGTCACCGCCGCGCTCAGCGCCGCCGTGCCGATCGGCATGGCCGGTCTCGGCGGTCTCTGGTCCGAGCGGGCCGGCGTGGTCAACATCGGCCTCGAGGGCATGATGGTCGCCGGCACCTTCGCCGGAGCCTGGGGCGGGTACCTGGTCAGCCCGTGGTTCGGCCTGGTGGCCGGCATGCTCGGCGGCGCCCTCGGCGGCCTGCTGCACGCCGTCATCACGGTGACCTTCGGCGTCGACCACATCGTCTCCGGTGTCGGCGTCAACCTGCTGATCCCCGGCATCTGCGCGTACGTCAACCGGATCTACTACAAGGACTACATCTCCGCCGGTGCCGGCGCGAACCAGTCCCCGCCGGCCGACCCGCTGCCGTACATCACCGTCCCCGGCCTCTCCTCGGGGCTGAAGGAGATCGAGGCCCACCACTGGTTCCTGGTCTCCGACGTGGCCGGTGTGCTCGGCGGCCTGGTCACCAACATCTCGGTGGTCGTGCTGCTGGCCGGCGCGCTGATCGTGGTCAGCTACTTCGCCCTCTGGCGTACGGTGTTCGGCCTGCGGCTGCGCTCCTGCGGTGAGAACCCGACCGCGGCGGAGTCCCTCGGCGTCAACGTCTACAAGTACAAGTACCTCGCGGTCGTCAGCTCCGGCGCCTTCGCGGGCCTCGGCGGCGCGTACCTCTCGCTGGTCGCGGCGCACTTCTACAAGGACGGCCAGACCAACGGCCGCGGCTTCATCGGCCTCGCGGCGATGATCTTCGGCAACTGGATGCCCGGCGGTCTCGCCATGGGCGCCGGCCTGTTCGGCTTCACCGACAGCCTCCAGCTGCGCGACCCGGAGTCGGTGCACGTGCTGATCCTGGTGGTCGCCATCGTGATGGTGCTGCTGGCGCTCTGGAACGTCTACCGCCGGAAGCTCACCTCCGCGCTGGTCACCTTCGTGGTCTCCGGCGGCCTCTTCACCTGGTACTTCACCACCGAGGAGGTGCAGCGTCCGCTGATCGTGGCGACGCCGTACGTGATCACCCTGGTGGTGCTGTCGCTGGCCTCGCAGCGGCTGCGGCCGCCGAAGGCCGACGGCCAGATCTACCGCAAGGGCCAGGGCAAGTGACGGCGGCCCCGGCGGAGGTCGACTGGGAGCGGCTGCGGGCTGCCGCGCGCGAGGCGATGGGCCACGCGTACGCGCCGTACAGCAGGTTCCCGGTCGGCGCCGCCGCGCTGGTGGACGACGGACGGCTGGTCACCGGCTGCAACGTGGAGAACGCCTCGTACGGGCTCGCGCTCTGCGCCGAGTGCGGCCTGGTCTCCGCGCTGCACGCGGGCGGCGGCGGCCGGCTGACCGCGTTCACCTGCGTGGACGGGGCCGGCGAGCTGCTGATGCCGTGCGGCCGCTGCCGCCAGCTGCTGTACGAGCACGGCGGACCGGACCTGCTGATCGAGCTGCCGTCCGGCGTGCGGCCGATGAGTGAGGTCCTGCCCGACGCGTTCGGGCCGGAGCGGCTCTAGCACTGCCATTTGTTACGCGCGTAGAGTGTCGCGAGCGGGCCCTGACCGGGCCGGCTCGCGGCACTCTCCGCTTTCCGGGTGCCGCCCGCGCGATGCCCTCCCGACCGCGGCATCCCGCACGCGGTTCCCGAACGCCGCCTTTCCGACCCCCTCCCGGGAGCAATGGAGCAACCATGGACGCCATCTCCGTCATCAGGACCAAGCGCGACCGCAGCGAGCTGAGCGACGCCCAGATCGACTGGGTCATCGACGCCTACACCCGCGGCGAGGTCGCCGACGAGCAGATGTCCGCCCTGGCCATGGCCATCCTGCTGAACGGCATGAACCTCCGCGAGATCAGCCGCTGGACCGACGCGATGATCCGCTCCGGCGTCCGGATGGACTTCTCCTCCCTCGCCCAGCCCACCAGCGACAAGCACTCCACCGGCGGCGTCGGCGACAAGATCACCCTGCCGCTCGCCCCGCTCGTCGCCGCCTGCGGCGCCGCCGTCCCGCAGCTCTCCGGCCGCGGCCTCGGCCACACCGGCGGCACCCTCGACAAGCTGGAGTCCATCCCCGGCTGGCGCGCCCTGCTCTCCAACGACGAGATGATGGACGTGCTGCGCTCCTCCGGCGCCGTCATCTGCGCCGCCGGTGACGGCCTCGCCCCCGCCGACAAGAAGCTGTACGCCCTGCGCGACGTCACCGGCACCGTCGAGGCCATCCCGCTGATCGCCTCCTCGATCATGTCCAAGAAGATCGCCGAGGGCACCGGCGCGCTCGTCCTGGACGTCAAGGTCGGCTCCGGCGCCTTCATGAAGAACCTCGGCGACGCCCAGGAGCTGGCCCGCACCATGGTCGGCCTCGGCAAGGCGGCCGGGGTCAACACCGTCGCCCTGCTCACCGACATGTCCACCCCGCTCGGCCTCACCGCGGGCAACGCGCTGGAGGTCCGCGAGTCCGTCGAGGTGCTGGCCGGCGGCGGCCCCGCCGACGTCGTCGAGCTCACCCTCGCCCTGGCCCGCGAGATGCTGGCCGCCGCCGGCGTGCAGGGCAAGGACCCGGCCGACGCGCTGCGCGACGGCTCCGCGATGGACCACTGGCGCCGCATGATCGCCGCTCAGGGCGGCGACGTCGACGCCCCGCTGCCCGTCGCCCGCGAGCAGCACGTCATCCCGGCCCCGGCCTCCGGCGTGCTCACCGAGCTGGACGCCTACGCGATCGGCGTCAGCGCCTGGCGCCTCGGCGCCGGCCGCGCCCGCAAGGAGGACCCGGTCCAGGCGGGCGCCGGCGTCGAGATGCACGCCAAGCCCGGCGACACCGTGGTGGCCGGCCAGCCGCTGCTCACCCTGCACACCGACACCCCGGAGCGCTTCGACTACGCCATCGAGGCCCTCGCCGGCGGCATCGAGGTCTCCCCGGCCGGCACGGCGTTCACCCCGAACCCGATCGTGCTGGACCGCATCGCCTGATCCCCGCTCCGCCCACCGGGGGCCTGCGCGCGGACGCCGTACTCAGGCGTACGTGCGCAGGTCTCCGGTGTCGAGCGTCCACGGGCCGACGGTGACGGTGTCGCCGAAGGCGAACTCCCGCCGAGAGGTGTAGCCCGGCTCGTCGTGGACGATGCCGGTGCCCTTGCGCGGATCGACGAGCAGGTAGAGCGGGATGCCCATGGCCGCGTAGTCGCGGACCTTGGCGTGGTAGTCGTTCTCGGGGTTGGACTTCGAGACGACCTCCACGACGAGGAGGACCTCGTGGGGGAGGAGTGCGCGCTCCTCGTCGTCCAGGGCTGCTTCCGGGAACACCATCAGATCGGGGTTCCTGAGCCGCCCGAGGCCGACGTCCTCCAGGTCCGCTCCACCGTGGGCCACGTAGCCGGGGTGAGTGCCCGGAAGCTGGGCGTTGAGCTGTCGGGCGATTCGGATGACCGCGAGTTCGTGTCGCTTGACCGGTGACATCATCATGACGATCTCGCCGTCGGCGATCTCGACCTTCCCCACCCCGGGAATCCGCGGCAGCTGATCGGCGATCTCGCGCAGCCGGGCGAACACAGCAGGATCGATGCTCATGGTCCGGAGTGTATCGACGGTCGCCGACGGCCGGGCGTCCGTCAGCCCGCGGTGGCGAGGGCGATCTTGAGGAACTCCTCGGGGGCCTCGCGGACGAGGTCGTGGCCGACCGGGAGGTCGAGCACCCGCCACGACGGGTCCTCGCGCAGCCGGGCGACGGTGTCCAGGAACGGGCTCTCCTCGAAGCCCGCGGCGTGGACGTAGGTGCGGTCGGTGACGGCGTCGAGGGCGCCGGTGAGGGTGACCGACTGGAGCAGCGTGGCCAGCGGGTGGACGGTGGCGCGCGGGTCGAGCGCGGGGTTGCGGCCGCGTGTGGTGAAGCCGTCGGCGGCCGCACCGGCCAGGTAGCGCTGCTTCCAGATCCCGGTGACGATCCCGTACGCCGACTCGCCGTCCCGGGGGACGAAGGAGTCCGCGTACAGCAGCTTCCCGATCCGCTCCGGCACCCGGTCGGCCACGCCGGAGGCGACCATCCCGCCGTAGCTGTGCGCGACCAGCACCACGTCGGTGAGGCGCTCGGCCTCCAGGACGGAGACCACGTCCCGGACGTGGGTGTCCAGGTTGACCGTGCCGTCGTTCAGGTGGCCGCGCTCGGCCACCCCGGTCAGCGTCAGCGGGTGCACCTCGTGTCCGGCCGCGCGCAGCCCGTCGGTCAGCGGCCGGTACCACCAGCCGCCGTGCAGCATGCCGGGGATGAGGACGAAGGTGGCCATCGTGCGTTCCTCTGGTCGTTCGGACGGTACGGAGGAAAGCTACGGCGGATACCTGACACCGGGCGTCAGGTATCCGCCGGCCGGTGACGGGAACGGCAGGTTTCAGGGGCGGCCGAAAATCTCGTGAGTGCCGATGCGGCGCCACACGATGTGCGGGTCGCCCGGCTGGAGCGGGGTGCCGTAGCCGAAGGTCGCCCGGCCGTCCGGTGCCCAGGTCAGTTCCCGGACGTCAGCGTGGCCTTGCATCTTCCTCACCCGCAGCCCCCGTGGAAGCCCTGGCCCGCGCGGAGGTCGGTGACCGACTGGGCGACCGCGACGAGGAACGCCGCCTTCCGGGCGGCACTGAGTCCCTTCCGGTCACGCAGGAAGCGGGCCGGGGACTCCTGGGGGATGGTGACCACGCCCTTCCTCCGCACGGGTGTGGACACCAGGTGGGGGCGACGACGGCGCTTCGGGTCTGCCATGCGGAAGACCTACTGAACGGAGAGCCTGCCGCGCGGACTTCCCGCCCGCGCGGCGCTGTGGGCCCGGCGGGTCGCGTAGAGGGTGACGCCCGCGGCGAGCGCCATCGCGGCGAGGCCGACGGTGGCGGCGCCCGGCCAGCCGGTGGAGTGGTAGGCGTCGGCGCCGATCGTCCCGCCCAGGCTGTTCCCCAGGTAGTAGGCGATCAGGTAGAGCGCGGAGGCCTGCGCGCGCCCCTCGGTCGCGGTGCGGCCGACCGCGGAGGAGGCGGTGGCGTGGCCGGCGAAGAAGCCGGCCGTGATCAGGACCAGGCCGAGCAGCGCGAAGGTCAGCGAGTCGGCGAGCGAGAGCAGCAGCCCGGCGGCAGTGGTGCCGATCGCGACGTACAGCGCGCCCCGGCGGCCGAGCCGGCCGGAGAGGCGGCCGGCGGCGGCCGAGGTGCCGGTGCCGACCAGGTAGACCACGAAGATCGAGGCGGCCACCGACTCCGGCAGGTGGAACGGTGCGGAGACCAGCCGGTAGCCGACGGTGTTGTAGACGGCGCCGAACACCGCCATGAAGAGCATCCCGAGCAGGTACAGCCGCACCAGCAGCGGGTTGCGCAGGTGGCGGCCGACCGTGCGGGCGAGGGCGCGGGCGTCCACCGGAGCCGGGGTGAAGTGCCGGGCGGCGGGGATGAGCAGCCGGAAGGCGAGCGTGGCGAGCAGGGCGAGCACGGCGGAGGCGGCCAGGCCCCAGCGCCAGCCGAATCCGGCGGCGACCCAGCCGGAGAGCAGCCGGCCGCCCATGCCGCCGATGCTGTTGCCCGCCACGTACAGGCCCATCGCGGAGGCCAGCGCGGACGGGTGGACCTCCTCGGCGAGGTAGGCCATGGCGGTGGCGGGGAGTCCGGCGAGGGCGGCGCCCTGGAGCACGCGGAGCACGACCAGGGTGCTCAGGTCGGGGGCGAACGGCAGCGCCAGGGCGAGGGCGGAGGCGGCGAGGACGGAGGCCGTCATCACGGCGGTGCGGCCGTACCGGTCGGAGAGCGCGCTGGCGGGCAGCAGGGCGAGGGCGAGTCCGAGGGTGGCGGCGGAGGCCGTCCAGCTGGCCTGGCCGGGGGTGAGGGAGAGGTCGGCGGAGAGGACCGGCAGCAGGCCCTGGGTGGAGTAGAGGAGGACGAAGGTCGCGATCCCGGCGGCGAACAGCGCGAGGTTGGCGCGGCGGAAGGCGGGCCCGCCGGGGCGGTGGCGGTCGTCGGCGAGGGCGGCCGAGACGGCGGCCGCGGTCGCCGCGGCGGCGGCGGGCCTCGGGGCGGCGAGGGGCCTCGGGGCCGCGGTGACGTTCGGGGCCACGGCGGTCTTCGGGGTCGGCTGGGCGAGGGCGTCCGGAGTGGCCACGGACGCCCCGGTACTGGAGGGCTGCATGTCCTCGACCGTAGGTCTGTGCAACTGATGCGTCCAATGCATGAAACGTCGATAATCCATGCGTGGAGGCATGAGCGGAGCGTGCGGCGGCGAGGAGGCGGCAAGGGTGGCGGAGCGTGCGGCGGCGAGGGCGGTGCCCGGGGCGGCGGAGGGCGGCGAGGGAGGTGAGGGGGCCGGGCCGCCGGCCCGGCTCGCGGAACTGGGGCCCGACCTTCCGGCGGCGCAACTGGCTCCGAGACTGGCCCAGTTCGCGGCGGTGGCCCGGCTGGAGCACGTGACGCAGGCGGCCGCGCTGCTGGGCATGCCGCAGCCGACGCTGTCCCGCTCGGTGGCCCGGCTGGAGGCCGAGCTGGGCGTGGACCTGCTGGCCCGTCAGGGCCGGACGGTCCGGCTGACCAGGGCCGGCCGGTTGCTGCTGGACTCCGTGGAGCGGGCGCTGGCCGAGGTGGAGCGGGGCGCGGAGGCGGCCCGCGCGGAGGCGGACCCGACCACCGGCCGGGTGGCGTTCGGCTTCCTGCACACGATGGGGACGGACGCGGTGCCGGCGCTGCTGCGGGACTTCCGGGCCGCGTACCCGCAGGTGCGGTTCCAGCTGGTGCAGGACTACGTGGGCGCGATGCTGGGCCGGTTGCGGGCCGGGGAGCTGGACCTGTGCCTGGTCGCTCCGGTGCCGGAGGACGATCCGGCGCTGGTGGCCCGCCGGCTGGACGAGCAGCGGCTGTACCTGGTCGTCCCGGCCGATCACCGGCTGGCCGGGCGGCGCCGGATCCGGCTGGCGGAGGTGGCGGACGAGCCGTTCGTGGGACTGGAGCGCGGGTACGGGCTGCGGGCGATCACGGACGGCTTCTGCGCGGAGGCGGGGTTCGTGCCGCGGCTCGCGTTCGAGGGCGAGGAGGCGGAGACGCTGCGCGGACTGGTGGCGGCGGGCCTGGGGGTGGCGCTGCTGCCGCCGGCGCTGGTGCCGCGGCCGGGGGCGGTGGAGCTGGAGGTGACGGCGCCGCGCACCCGGCGGGCGGTCGGGCTGGCGTGGGCGGCGGGGCGGCCGCCGACCCCGCCGGTGGCGGCGTTCCGGGACTTCGTGCTGTCGCGGCGGGGGCGGCTGCTGGAGCACGACTGAGGCGGCGGGGCCCGTTCGGGGGTGACGTTCGGGCGGGGGCGGACCCGCTTCGGCGGCCGGTGCGGCGGGCGGGGCCGCCGGGCGACTGGCGAGTAGGTTGCCCGGATCGTCCCTTTGGTGGAATTCCCGGTGGACATTGGCCGATTCGGCCCTGTCGACGCTGGCCCGTCTACGCGCGTAGGAGCTACACTCCCGCAATGGAGAAGCAGATCCCCGTCACCACCGCGGGCGCCGGCCCCCGGATCCCCACCCCCGACCAGATCGTCCGCGCCCCGAAGGTGCTCCTGCACGACCACCTCGACGGCGGACTGCGCCCCGAGACCGTGGTCGAGCTGGCCGCGGCCGTCGGCTACCAGGGACTTCCCACCACCGACGCCAAGGAGCTCGGTGAGTGGTTCCGCGAGGCCGCCGACTCCGGCTCGCTCGTCCGCTACCTGGAGACCTTCGCGCACACCTGCGCCGTCATGCAGACCCGCGAGGCCCTGATCAAGGTCGCCGCCGACTGCGCCGAGGACCTCGCCGCCGACGGCGTCGTCTACGCCGAGGTCCGCTACGCCCCCGAGCAGCACCTGGAGGGCGGCCTGACCCTGGACGAGGTCGTCGAGGCCGTCCAGGAGGGCTTCCGCCTCGGCGAGGCCAACGCCCGCGCCGCCGGCCACCGCATCCGGATCGGCACCCTGATCACCGCGATGCGGCACGCCGCGCGTTCGCAGGAGATCGCCGAGCTGGCCAACCGCCACCGCGAACAGGGCGTCGTCGGCTTCGACATCGCCGGCGCCGAGGCGGGCTACCCCCCCACCCGCCACCAGGCCGCCTTCGACTACCTCAAGGGCGAGAACAACCACTTCACCATCCACGCGGGCGAGGCCTTCGGCCTGCCGTCGATCTGGGAGGCCCTGCAGTGCTGCGGCGCCGACCGCCTCGGTCACGGCGTGCGGATCGTCGACGACATCACCGTCAACGAGGACGGCAGCGTGCAGCTCGGCCGGCTGGCCGCGTACGTGCGCGACAAGCGCATCCCGCTGGAGATGTGCCCGACCTCCAACCTGCAGACGGCGGCGGCGACTTCGTACGCCGAGCACCCGATCGGGCTGCTCAGCCGGCTGAAGTTCCGGGTCACCGTGAACACCGACAACCGGCTGATGAGCGGTACCAGCATGAGCAAGGAGTTCGGCCACCTGGTCGAGGCCTTCGGCTACACGCTGGGCGACATGGAGTGGTTCACGGTGAACGCGATGAAGTCCGCGTTCCTGCCGTTCGACGAGCGGCTCGCGATGATCAACGACGTGATCAAGCCGGGCTACGCCGAGCTCAAGGCGGAGTGGCTGTTCAGCGCCGCCGGCTGAGGACACCGCCTCCGGTCGGATGAACGCCCTTCGGGCCCTGCCTGAACGCCCTTTTCCCGCAGGGATTTCGGCGTTCATCCGACTACCCACTCGTGTGGGTGAACAGCCTTTGGTCCTGGTGCGATCCAATCAATACGGTGTGCCAGTCAATGCTGACCGGCGGTGGCGGACGGACCCCGTCGCGCCGCCGTGCCGGCCGGCCACCGACGAGGACCCAAGGGGACGAACCACATGAAGCAGGCCACTCTCAAGGCCGCCGGCACCGCCGCGCTCGGCATCGCCATCGCCGCCGTCGGCGCCGGCAGCGCGTCCGCCGCCCCCGCCGCCACCGGTGGCCTGGGGCTCCCGACCGGCGCGCTGACCAACCCGGCCGTCACCGGGGCCGTCACCGACACCGCGGCCAAGCTGCCCGGCGGCGACCGGGTCGCCAACACCCTCGGCACCCTCACCCCCAGCGCGGGCCAGGCCGCGGCCCCGGCCGCGACCGCCAACCGGGCCGGCGTGCCGAACATCCCGGGCCTCGACAAGACCCCGGTCGGCGGGCTCACCGGGCTCCTCCCGGGCCTCGGCGGCTGACGCTCCGCCCACCTGCACGACGCCCCACCTGCACGGCGCCCCACCTGCACGAGGCTCCACCGGCACGAGGTTCCACCCGCACGACGGAACGGGCCGCTCACTCCCCCCGGAGTGAGCGGCCCGTTCCGTCGTGCGGTCCTGTGGCGGTGGGGCCGCGGCGGGTTCGCCGCGGCCGTACCGGCGGGGCGTCCGCCGGGGGTGTCCCTCGTCGTCGTGACCGGTCGTGGCCGCCGGTCGCCGTCGGGCTGTGCGTCGTGCGGGTGTGCGTCGTCGGCCGGTGGGTGGTGGGGTGCTCCGTCAGGGGCCCGCTCGGCGTGGCGGCCCCGGTCGGATCACGGCTCCTGGGGGAGCAGCAGCCAGAGCGCCAGGTAGATCAGGAACTGCGGGCCGGGCAGCAGGCAGGAGACCAGGAAGATCACGCGGACGGTCCACGGGGTGAGCCCGAACCGCTCGGCGAGCCCGGCGCAGACGCCGGCGATGACGCGGTTGTGGCGGGGGCGGGCGAGGCGGCTCATGGAGTACTCCGTTGCTGTGTCGCCGTGGCCGGTCTCTCCGGCTGGCGTACTTCCATGCTCCGCCGCCGGCGGCCCCGATTCCTCAGCCCGCAAGCGGATCCTGCCCCTGACCTCCTTCCCCTCGGAGGGGGATCCGACCTCGGGGTTTCCCTCAGGGTCGGCCCGGAGACCGGCCGCCCGGCGGAGCGGGAGACCGACCGGTCCGACGTCCTGCGCGCGCCGCCCGGACGGGGGAGGACGGGCGCGCGGCCCGCTGTCGGACCGCGGCGATAGCGTCGTGCCATGAGTTCCTCCCTGAGCGTGTACCTGTTGGACCCGAAGGCCACCCGCGCCCTGGTCGGTTCCGGTGACGACCAGCTGCTCCAGGTCATCCGGGACAGCTTCGGCGCGGACCTGACGTCGGACGACGAGTGGTTCGAGTCCGAGATCGAGGCCGGCGCCCCGACGGCCTACGAGGCGCTGCGCGCCGTGGTGCACGGCGGGCCGTTCGGGGCGGACCGGGAGCACGCGTTCCAGTACGGCTACGCCTACAAGCGCCTCTGCGCGCTGACCGGGTCCTTCCTCGACAACTCCTCCTTCAGCCCCTACAAGGGCGACTGGCTGTCCGTGGTGGACGAGGGGCTGCGGGCGCTGCGGATCACCGCCGTGTCGGTGTCCGAGTTCGGCTACGGCTCCGGGCTGCCCGACCCCGTCCCGTCCTCGTACCTGCCGGGCTGCGGCGAGTGGACGCACGAGCAGTGCCTGCGGGCCCTGGAGGAGTTCGAGGAGACCAAGCGGCAGGGCCACGCGCCGCCGCTGGAGCCGGAGGTGGTCGACGCCGTCATGGACGTCGTCAAGTGGCTCCGCCACGTGGAGGCGCGCCCGGGGTTCGGCGTCGTGGGCTTCGTCTCGTAGCTGCGGCAGCTCCCCGGGGGAGTGCGGGGCCGACCGGTCCGACTTCCCGCGCAGCGTGCGAACTCCCGGACACCGCCGAGCACCTCCGGCTTCCGGGCAGTCGTGCGGACGCGCGGCGTCCTCCTTCGGGAAGGGCGCCGCATCCGCCGTCGTGCACCGTGTGGCGTCTCCGGGGGGGGGACCGTGTCGGCGGTCATCAAGGGCGCCTGGAACTCACGGCGGACGTGTCGGTGCGCGGGACGTGGGGCGCGGGACGTGGGGCGCGGGACGTGGGGCGCGGGACGTCGGCCGCGGGGGTGCTGCGCCCGGGCGGGCGGTCCGGTGGCGCCCTGCCTCATGCCGCCTCCGGGGGATCCGGTGGTGACGGTGTCACCCGGGCTCCGGCTACGGGACCAGGACGACCTTGCCGAGGTTGCGGCGCTGCTCGATGAGGGCGTGGGCGCGGGCGGCTTCGGCGAGGGGGATCTCGGCGTGGACGGCCGGGCGCAGGGTGCCGGCGTCGCGGAGCTGCCAGAGTTCGCGGAGCCAGCGGGCGTAGAGGTCGGGCTTGCCGAGGGCGACGGCGCGCATCTGGAACCCGATCATCGAGGCGCCGCGGAGCAGGAGTTCGTACGCCTCGACGGTGCCGCCGCCGGAGCTGTAGGCGACCAGCCGGCCGCCGGTGGCGAGCGCGCGGACGGCGGGGCCGAGCAGGTCGCCGCCGACGCCGTCGAGGATCACGTCGTAGGGGCCGCCCCAGTCGGCGTCGTCGTAGCGGATCACCTCGTCGGCGCCGAGCGAGCGGACGAAGTCGGCCTTGGCGTCGCTGCTGACGGCGGCGACGACGCGCCCCGCCCCGCCGGCCCGCGCGTACTGGAGGGCGAGGCTGCCGACGCCGCTGGCGGCTGCCGTGACCAGGACGGACTCGCCGGGTTCCACGCGCGCCGCCCCGTGGGCGCCGCGCGCGACCAGTCCGCTGCGGACCAGGGCGACGGCCTCCACGGCGGTGGCGCCGTCGGGGATCCGGGAGGCCGTCGCCGTGTTCAGGACGGCGTACTCGGCGTAGGCGTCGGTGAAGCAGAGCCCGGTGACGCGGTCGCCGACGGCGTAGGCGGTGACGCCGGGCCCGGTGGCGGTGACCCTCCCGGCGATCTCGCCGCCGAAGGAGACCGGTCCGCCGCCCTCGCGGACCTTGCGGACGGTGGGCAGGGTGACGCCGATCGCCTCGACGCGTACCAGGAGCTCGCGGGCGCCGGGGGCGGGCACGGCGGCCTCCTCGGCGAACAGCACCTCGGGGCCGCCGTTGACCTCATGGCGGATGCGCAGCACAGGACCTCCCGGATACGGGTTCGGATTCATTGGGTACCCCAACGATATGCCGAAGGTCATTGGGAAGTCCAATGAAAATCCGAGTAGGCTGGAAGCATGACCACGCCCCTCCAGCACATCCAGTCACTGCCGAGCTGGCTCGTGGGCCGCGTCGCGGCGCGCGGCCGGGGCCTGGTCGCCGATGCGATCGCCGCGGAGGGGCTGAAGCTGATGCCGCACGCGGTGCTGGCCGCCACCGCCGAGTACGGCCCGGTGGCCCAGGCCGAGTTGGGCCGCCTGCTCGCCGTCGACCCCAAGGACATGGTCGGCATCCTCAACCACCTCCAGGGCGCGGGCTACGTCCTGCGCGCCCCGGACCCGGCCGACAAGCGGAAGAACGCCGTCACGGTGACCCCGGAGGGCGTCGCGGTGCTCGCCCGCTGCGCGGCCCTGGCGGAGGCGGCGAACGAGGAGCTGCTGGCGCCGCTGAACCCGGACGAGCAGCGGCAGTTGATGACCCTGCTGGCGCGGGTCCACGGGGCGCCGTAGGGCGGATGCGGCCGTCCCGTCCGATCGCGGCCCGGGGCCTGATGCCCGGCGTTCGGTGCCGGGTGTCGGGTGCCGGGTGCCGGGTGTTCGGGAGTGCCTACCCGCCGGAGCGCGGGTGGAACGGCACGGCGACGTCCGCGACGTGCTCGTCCGGGGCGGCGGTGGCCCAGTTCGGGTAGTAGACCTCCCGGTTGGGGCCGCTGCGCACGTACCCGTGCTCGCCGACCCAGGCGCCGACGGCGTCGTGGATCGCCGTCATGGTCGCGAAGTCCTTGTGCTCCTTCGTCAGGCGCGTGTAGGCCTCCCGGCACGCGGGCTCGATGCGCACCCCGATCCGCTCCGCCGGTTCGACCGTGTTCATCGTCGGCGCGCAGACCTCGACCGGGCCGTCGGACTCCTCGCTGACGTGGCCGTGGAAGATGCTGAAGATCGGCCCGGAGAGGCAGGCGTCGGTCTGCCGCAGATGGGCGAGGAGCAGCTCACTCGCCTCGCCCAGGAATCCGGCCAGATCGGCGGCGGTCACGTGGCGCCGGGTGTACAGCACCTTCTGTGCGGGCACTTCGCGTTCGTCAATCCGGTACATGGTCAGGGGCCTTCCGCTCAGAACCGCTCGGGCGTAGCCCACCGCCTCCCGGCGGGCCGTGTGCGCGGACTCCTGCTCCCGCCAGTAGGCGTCGAGCAGGCGCACCTGTACGGGGGTGCCCTCGTCGTCCGGGTGGCTGTCCGCGCCGCCCGCGTCCAGCAGCTCCGCGATCCGGGCGAGCGGCATGCCGACGGCACGCAGCAGCGCGATGCGCCGGGCCCGCTCGACCTGGGTGAGGGCGTAGCGGCGGAACCCCGTCCGCGGGTCGACCAGGGCGGGTGTCAGCAGCCCGCGCTCCCCGTAGAGGCGCAGGGCCTTGGGGCTGAGCCTGGTCAGGGCGGCCAGCTCCCCGATGGAGATCAAGTCCTCGTGCACGGGGCCACTCTGCTCTCTGCCCCTGGGGGAGGGGCAAGCCGGTGACGGCGGGCCGCTCGGCGGGCGGGCGGTCGGCTGCTGCCGCCGCCGCCCGGTTCCGGCGGGCCGGGGCGCCGGAGCCGGGTGGTCCGCGCGAAAAGTCGAGCCCGTCGACTTTTCGTGCAGCGCCTCTCGCTTCTCGCCCCTTGCCTGCGCCCGGCCGCAGCGGAGAGGGCCGGTCCGGGGCTCAGGTGTCGGCGCTACTCCGGCGCGGCGCGGCGACAGGCGTTTCCGGCGAGGGCGGCGGGGACGTAGCCCTCCCGCAGGAGGTGGTGACGCTGGTGGGAGGCAGCCTGGCCCCGGCCGTGCCGATCAGGCAGGCGTCGTCCACGATCCGGGTGTCGGCGCCCGGCTTGTTCTCCAGGAGGTAGCGGAAGCAGTTCCGCACGGTTGCGCTCGCGGCCGGGGCGAGTGCGAGGCCCGAGGCGACGGAAACGATCCGTCGTACCGGTTCTGCGGTGATGAAGTCCTCCTGCTCGGAGCCGGGTCGGGGATCGGCCGGGCCTGCAGAGGTCCGGTCCCGGCAAGGCATGCCGAGGACGTGCGGCGGCTGACCGGGGCCGCGCTTATGCCAGGCCCGGGAGCGCTCGAAGGCGAGCGTCGTCGCCCGGACAGCAGGGTGGGCGGGACGGGCAATGCGTCCGTCACCCGCCCGACAGGGCCTGAGCGCGATCAGTGCGCCGCCGCCGGGTGAGCACACGGCGTACGGGAGCCGGACGACGGCGTCCACCGGCGCACCGTCGTGGGCGGGTTCGGGTTCGCAGCGGATCGGCCGCGAGGTCGAGCGCGGCGACGCCGTCGTCCGGATCCTCCGGGGCGGCGAGGCTCTCCCCCCCGGGCCACCGCCGTGCTCCCCGAATCGCGCGACGAGTGGATCGCCTTTCCCCGGCCGCCGCCGACCCGGGGAGGCAGGGGACGGTTCCGTCCCCGCCGACCTCCCCGAAGGTGTCCCCTCGCTACCCCGCGTGACGGGAGGCCGCCCTCGGCGGGCGCCCGCAGGCGCCCGGTGCGCGGGCGTCAGCTCCGGCTCCGGCGCCCCGGTCGGGGCGTCCTGTGAGGCGCCGCCGGGCGTCGGGGTGTGCAGGACCACGCGGTGTCGTCATCGGTCGCGGCAGTCGGCCGGGCCTTCGGGCGGGCGGTCGCGGCGGCCGGTACGGGAGTGGGCGGCGTCCTCCGACAGGAGCTGTCGGAGTCGGGGCGGCGGGTCTTGGATCCGGTCTTCATGCCGTTCAGCCTAGGGAGGCAGGCGGGTCCCGTTGAAGGGGTTCCTGCCTGTTCAGGGGCGGTTCAGCCGTGGAAACGCCGGTAATCTGAGGGGATGACCGAGAGTCTTGATGCAACGGACTGGGCGATCCTGACGGAACTTCAGCGGGACGGCCGGGTCGCGTTCACGGAGCTGGCGCGGCGGGTCAACCTGAGCGCGTCGGCCACGACGGAGCGGGTGCGGCGACTGGAGACGGCGGGGGTGATCACGGGCTACCGGGCCGAGGTGGACCTGGATCGGGCCGGGTACCCGGTGCTGGCGGTGGTCCGGCTGAAGTACCCGGGGCCGGGGACGCGGCACGAGCCGCTGCGCCGGCTGATCGGGGAGCGCCCGGAGATCCTGGAGTGCCTGCGCACCACCGGGGACGACTGCTACGTCATGAAGGTGGCGACCAGGTCGATGGCGCATCTGGAGGAAGTCGTCGACGAGCTGGCCCAGTTCGGGAGCACGACCACCAGTCTGGTGCTGAGCCGGGCGCAGTCGTTCCGCGGCCCGGCCGCGCCCGGGGCGGCCGTCGCGTCCGTGTGAGGGCGCGAGGGGGTGAAGGCGTGGCAAGGATGCAATGCGTGTCGGATTTCGCGAGGGCCGATGAGTTCCTCCGTGACCGGCAGTCATAGATCACGGGTCGGCGCGCCGGGGCCGCACGGGTGGTCGAAGCGCGCGCGGGCCTAGTCTGCTGGGAAATCGGACACGAGATACCAAGGAAGTCCTGATGCGCACCCTGATCAGCACCGCGTTCATCTCGCTCGACGGCGTCGTGGAGGCGCCGGGCGGTGAGCCCGGCTACCGGAACTCCGGGTGGACCTTCAAGCACACCGAGTTCCTGCCCGAGGCGTTCGAGATCAAGGGCCGGGAGCAGCAGGAGGCGGCCGCGATGCTGTTGGGCCGGACCAGCTACGAGGCGTTCAGTCCGGTGTGGCCGGACATGGCGGACTTCGCCGAGTACAAGGTGATGCCGAAGTACGTCGTCTCCACCACTCTGGACGAGAAGGACCTGGTGTCGAACTGGGGTGAGCAGACGATCCTGCGCTCCCTGGACGAGGTCGCCGCGCTGAAGGAGACCGAGGGCGGGCCGATCATCGTCCACGGCAGCGCCTCGCTGAACCAGGCCCTCTCGGACGCCGGCCTGATCGACCGCTACCACCTGCTCGTCTTCCCGCTGCTGCTCGGCGCGGGGAAGCGGCTGTTCAGCACGACGGACAAGGACGTGCAGAAGCTGAAGCTCGTCGAGTACGAGGCCTACGACAACGGGCTGCAGAAGAACGTCTTCGACGTCGTCCGCTGACGGGCGGCGGGGGTCTCCCCGCTGACGGGCGGCGGCCCGGGGCTCTTGCGCGAAAAGTCGGCGGGGCCGACTTTTCGTGCGGGGAGGTGCGGGGAGGTGGGCGGCGGCTGAGGCGGCAGCCGCCGGGCGGGTGGGCCGGGTTCAGTGCGGTATGCGGTCGCGGGCGGAGGGGCGGTCGTCCTCGGTGGCGGCGGCGGTCGGGGCGTCGTGGACCTTCAGGGCGGTGATGACGCCCAGGACGACGGTGGTGATCGCCAGGGCGAGGAGGACGGCGAAGGCCGCGCCGATGAGGAGGTCCGCGGTGCCGGGCGTCACTGCTGGATTCGCAGGATGCGGTGGCCGAGGCGGGCGGCGAGGGCGTGGAGGAGGTCCTCCGCCTGGTCGTTGGTGAGGGGGATGGCGAGGTGCTCGCCGGGGCCGGCGTGGATGTCGAGGTCCGGGGCGAGGCGGAGCTGGACGGCGGCGTCGGGGGCGGATTCCACGGTGACGTGGGCGACGGTGGTGCGCTCGGTGTGGACGGTCGCGGTGACGAAGGGGATCAGGACTCCCACGGGCGGTGCCTCTCGGTGTCGCGGAGGAGGTTGAGGAGGTTGAGGAGGGTGGCGACGGGGGCGTTGCCGAAGTCGATGAGGATGCGGCCGTCGACGGTGCCGGGGAGGGTGGCGGCGGATCCCCACTGGATGCCGAACGGGCGGCCCGCTTCGTGGAGTTCGCGGAGGAGTGCGGTGACCTCGGGGTCGGTGTAGGTGCGGATGACGGGGTCGTCGGGGGCGATCGGCTTCCGGCTCACGCGGCGGCGTCCAGCTCGTACCAGACGACCTTGCCGTTCTTGGTGGGGTCGGCGCCGAAGCGGTGGGTGAGGGAGCGGACGAGGTGGAGGCCGCGGCCGGACACCTCGTAGGGGTCGGCGGAGATGCGGGGCTCGGGGAGGGTGGGGCTGTCGTCGCAGACGCAGACCCGGAGGGTGCGGGGGAGGAGGACGAGGATGACGAGGGGGGACTGGCAGTCGGCGTGCCGCCAGGCGTTGAAGTAGAGCTCGTGGAGGGCGAGTTCGGCGTCGTGGATGGTGTCCGGGTGCCAGCCGGAGGAGGTGAGGGCTCCGCGCAGTTCGTTGCGGGCGGCGGACCAGTCGGGCGGGTTGCAGGCACGCATGGGGAACCTCCGAGAGGTGGGAGGAGAGCGGGACGGCGGAGGGACGTCGCCGTGAGCCAGGCCAGGACGGGACTGGTTGAGGTCACGCGTGGCTGCTCTGCGGTGCGAAGGGCAGAAGGCGCCTACTGCCTTGGAAACAGGCGTTACTGACGCTCCGTCGTGTGATCGGTGCAACACTGAGAGTAGGCCTATGGGTTCCACGCGTGCAACACGATCGCCGAAGATGGAGCCCGAGGTTGAGTAGCCTCACCCGTGTGAGTGGCGCCGGGCGCTCTCGAAGCGGGAAACTGCTCCGACACGGAAGGAAGATCCTTGGCACTCAGGACTCAAATCAGCGAGCGGCAGAAGCGATTCGGCGCTGAGCTGAGGAGACTGCGTGAGGCTGCTGGACTTGCGGTCAAGGACGCTGGCGCCTTCATCGGTATGGGCGGGCCACAGCTGAGCCACATCGAGGCCGCGCGCACCGGGCTCGATCCCGCCCGACTCACAGCACTCCTGGACGCATACGGGTGCACGGATGAGACCTACATCGAGATCCTGAAGGACCTCGGCTCCAGCGATGGCAAGGGCTGGTGGACGGAGTTCAAGGGCAAGGTCCCGGCTCTTTCGCTCGACCTTGCCGAGACTGAAGGTCGAACGATCAGGACGGCGAACTACGAAACGCTCTACATCCCTGGCATCCTCCAACTGCCCGCATACGTAGAGGCGATCTACGAGGATTCCATCGTCGATGGGCCATGGGGTGTCGATGAAGCGGTTCAGTTCCGGATGGCCCGGCGGCGTATTCTTGAAGAGGACAGAGACTTCCACTTCATCATTCACGAAGCTGCCCTGCGCATGCGATTTCCGGGCGATGCGGTGATGAGAGCCCAGCTGCTTCACCTGCTGGATATGGCGGAGCGACCGAACGTCACGGTTCAGGTGATGCCGTTCACTGCGGCGAAGAAGCCGCCAAGTCCTGGGTCGTTCCTTCTCTGCGATCCGGGTTGTAGTGACCTGTCATCCATCATCGTGGATGCTCCCGGGCGGGCGGAGCACTATGGTGACCCCGAGATCATCGCGGCCTACCGCAAGAAGTTCGAGCAGCTGAAGGAGTTGGCCCTGCCGGCCGTCGACGGGGTCGAGCCTCGGCGCGGTATGGCGTCGCGTGACTCGTGGGGGATCCTTCAGCACCTCCTCTACCTGCTCCAAGCCTGAAAGGCCTGCGATGTCCAAGATCCTGTGGCAGAAGTCGTCATTCAGTGGAGGGGACACGGGAAACGCATGCATTGAACTTGCTCTTGGCGCCGATGAGTTTCGCCTCATCCGTGAATCCGACGATCCCGACGTCGTCATGACCAGCGACGTCTCCAAGCTCCGCGCATTCATTGCCGCCGCCAAGGGCGGCGAGTTCGACCACCTCATCTGAGCCGCGCTTCTCCCCGCCCCGGAGGATCCCACCGATGAACGCCGACACCTGGCGTAGCCGACTCATCGTCCGCACCACCCAGGTCGGCGTCATCGGCGGGACCCTCCGGGGCGCCCTCGTCGCCCTCATCGCCTTCCACTTCGCCGTCCGCGCCCTCCGCTCCCCGAATCCGCCCAGGGCGCGCAGCAGCCAACGACACCTTCACCGCCCTGGTGCGTACGAGCGACTGATCCCGTGGCGCCACCACCCACCGTTCGACAGCCCGTGACGGCCGCTGCATGAGCTGGACGCGGACAGTGCCAGGTCGGAACGAGTCAGAGAGGTACCCGGTGGAGACTCCCCGCCTGGAGGAGGTACGCCTGACCTCCTTCAAGAGCTTCACCGGCCAGCGTCTGCCCCTCCGCGACCTCACGGTGCTGATCGGCCGCAACGGCAGTGGCAAGTCCAACGCCCTGGACGGGCTGGTCGTACTTTCCCGGCTCGCTCTGGGCGAGCCCGTTCGCGACGCGCTGGACGGTCCGCGCATCGGCGGGGAGGAGCCGATCCGCGGCGGCGCCGAGGGATGTGCACCGCTCGGGGCGGAGAGCTTCGCACTCGGCTGCCGCGTGCGCTCCGGCGAGGCGGTCTACGACCTCGACGTGGAGATCGCGGTAGCCCCCGAGGTCCGGATCCTGAGCGAGCAGCTGACGGCCGTGGAAGGCGTGCGCTACGGCAGCCGCCGGCTCGCGGCGGGCCGTTCGCTCCTGGTCGGCGACCCCGAGGCATCAGGCGGCAACCGCTTCAAAGCTCGTTTCTTCAACGGGTTGCGAGGTGTCGATCCGAGCGCCACCTTCGCCGCCGACCGCCTGCTGACGAGCCAGGTCCCGGTAGGGCTGCCCGCGACGACGGAAGCGACCAAGCTGGTGCACCGCGCCGCGCGGGACGTCCTCGCAGTGCTGCGGGACGTCTTCCTGCTGGATCCCGTCCCCCACCTCATGCGGCAGTACGTCCATACGCGCGACACGGAGCTCAGACGAAGCGCCGACAACCTGAGCGCGGTGGTGGGGAACCTGCACGAGACCGACCCCACCGCGTTCGGGCGTCTCACCGACCTGGTGGCGGGCATGCCCGAGTACCCCGTGAGGGGCATCAGCAGTGTCGACACCCGGATCGGCGACGTGCAGCTGGTGCTGCGCGAGTCCGGCTACCACGGCAAGGAACACGACGTCCCGGCACGCCTCCTCAGTGACGGCATGCTGCGTTTCCTGGCCTTCGGCACCGCCCTGCTCAGCGCTCCTGTCTCCGGCGGAGACGAACGAGCCTTGCCGGCCCGGCGGCACCTGGTGATCGAAGAGATCGAGAACGGCCTCTATCCCACGCAGGCCGCCCGTGTGCTCCGCCTGATGAAGGAGGAGTCGGAGCGGCGAAGCATCGACGTCCTCTTCACCACCCACAGTCCGGCGCTTCTGAACTCCCTCGCCGCACAGGACCATTCAGGAGTGGTCGTGTGCAGTCGGGACCAGGAGTCGGGGGAGAGCGTCCTGACCCGCCTCACGGACCTGCCCGGCTATGTCGACCTGCTGGCCGCCGGTGACCTGGGCGATGCGATCACCAAGGGCCGCCTGCCGGAGGCGATCCACCCCCGGGACGGCATGACCAGCGTCGAGGACTTCCTGAGGAGCCTGTGAGTCCGTGAGCAACCAGCGAACGTCCGGGTTCCGGCTGCCGGCATGGACCTGGCCGAGCACGCCGTCCGCCAACAGCTCGGCACCGGTGACCTGAGCATCGTCGCCGAGCGGGACCTTTACGCGTCCCGGGTGCAGGCCGAGGTCCGCATCTGGACACTGGAAGCCACGATGGGGACGTGGGCCGAGCTGCCGTGAGGCCCTGAAGGCTTGGCCGCCGCCACGCCGGGGCGGCGGCCAAGCGGATCGAGTGGTCAGCTGATGATGTTGCCGGGACGGTCCAGCCACGGGTGGTGCTCGCCTGTCAGTGCCACGGTCATGCCGAAGCGGGTCAGACCCGGTCGGCCGTTGCGTTCCCACCAGGTGTGGGCCGTCGTCACTTCGTCCCACAGATCGCGCGGACCGGACTGGGACACGGCGTGCCTGCCGCTCCAGTCGGCCAGTCGGCAGTGGGCGTACGACACGCCGTCCCATATCTCCGAACGGCCGGTGCCGAACCGGTCGTAGCCGGCCCACACATCCTGTCTGAACAGGCCGGGCAGGCGCAGGCCGATGGCGAAGGCGGCGTGCGTCTCCTCGGCGACCTCTGCGGGGTCGATGGCGGACCCGCCGTACCGGACGTCCTCGATGTCGAACTCGCCGCTGGCGGGCCGCTGGTCGCGGACCCACATGAACGACACGTCCTCGACGAACGGTCCGCTCGCCGAGCGACCGTCTTCGGCCACGGTGAGGCGGAGCAGTCCTCCGTTGCAGAACGCCGTGCCGTACGGTGCCAGGATCACCCCGCCGGGTGCCGTCTGCTCGATGATCGCCGACGGTACCCGCTGTACCGCTGCCGTGAGGTGCGCCCGGTGGAACGGTGAGCTTTCCGGGTGGCCGCGTGTCCCGTCGTTCGCGATGACGGCCGGTCGCAGCCCGACGGCGTCGAGGCGTTCCCGCGCCCGTCCGGCAAGCTCAGGGTCGAGCTCGACGCTGGTCACGTTCTCGGAGCCGAGCCGACGCGACAGGAGTGCTGCCGTCCATCCCGTCCCGGTGCCGAGTTCGAGTACGCGCATGCCCTTGTCGACGTCCAGGTGCCGGAGCATCTGTGCCACGACCGTGGGCATGGAACTGGACGATGACGGGATCACGGTGTCGTCGTAGAGCTGCGTCACGAGTGCCAGGTCCGAGTCGACCAGTGTCGACCAGCGGCCCGGTTCCTCGTTCCGGTCGATCCACTCGCCGTCGTGGAAGATCCGGTCCGGTGTGAACTCGGCGCGCGGCGTCGAGCGGAAGGTTTGCTCCCAGTCGGGCGACAGTGCACCGGAGTTCTTCAGCCCGTCGGTAAGTTCATCCCAAGTCACGTCTGGCCCCTACGGCTTGGACGGCTTCGGCAGGTTGGTCGGCGGCGCGTCGCGCCGGCCGTCGTGCGGCGCGGTGTCCGGCGTGCCCGAGTGGCCTCCGCCTGTTCCGCCGCCGGCCTTGCCGGGGCCGTCGTTGCCGGATCCTCCGCCGTGCTTTCCCATGCGTCCTCCTTCTGTCGGCCGGATCCCGGTGATGCGGCCGTGGGCGGGCTTCGGTCAGGAGCGGACCGGCTCGGGAGCCGGTCGAGGGCGGGTTCCGGGCTCGGGCGGTACAGGGCCGGGGCCGGGAGGAGGTGTGGTCATCTCGACGACTCCATTCGTGGAACGGCTGCGTGCCGACCACGGTAGGAGCGGCCTGTGGGCCCGTTCAATGAAATTCTCGTAGCCGACTAAAGATCTCCGCGAAATTCTGCGGCCAGTTCGGAAAGAAAGAGTCTCGCCTCGTCGCCGAAGGTCGCCATGGCTTCATACATCGCGAAGATCTCAAGGTACTGGTGAATGTCGCGGGAATCGCGGAACACTATCCGCCCGGTGAATGTCTCCACGGTTGCGAGGTGGTCGTCGTAGACGGTGAAGGTGTTCATCGGTCCGCGTCCGGTCACTGCGCCGTTCAGGACGACTCCGATCGTCACGTTCGGCAGCCGGGAGAGTGCCACCAGGTGCTCCACCTGCACCGACATCGCCACAGGCTGAATCGCGCTCCACCGCACCGCCTGCTCCGTGAGCACGAACGTGAACGTCTTCGACGTGTCACAGAGCACGGCTTGGCGCTCCAGCTTCCGGGCGATCGTCCGGCCGGGATCGCCGGGTGTGTGAGCGAGGCTCGACCGCACGTACTCGGGAAGGGCCAACAGACCCGTGATCATGGCGGGAAGGAAGTACCGGAGCTCGCTCGCCGACGACTCCAGGGCCGCCAGTTCGAATTGACGCTTCTCCAGCCCGCGGCGCCATGACGCACGGACTCCCTGCCATTCCGTGTTGGCGACCCTGGCGAGGGCGAGCACCTCATCGGCCAGCTCGGCAGTGGCGCCGACCGCTCGCAGAATGCTCTCCACCTCGGTGAGGCGGGGCGTCTTGCGCCCGGTCTCGATCTTGCTGATCGTGCTCTGGGACAGGCCGCAACGCCGAGCGAGCCGGTCCCCGCTGAGACCGGCCCGCTTCCGGAGCTCTCGCAGCAGCTTCGCCAGATCGGACTTCGAGCGGTCCAGCTGCTCAGGGGCGAACGTCACTCACCCATGGTCCTTCACGTATTCCAGGAACGGAACCGACTCGGCGACTGCCAACCGCTTCCACTCCGCGTACGGGGTGGGATCTCCTTCGTGGACCTGCCGGTTGATCTGGGTGCCGTCGGCCCGGTAGTTCATCAGGACCACCCGGCTGTCGTCGAACAGCCAGAAGTCCTGGTCCGGCAGCCCGGGGTTCGGGCGGTCGGTGAGGTCGAGGATCCGCACGTCCTCCCCGGCCCCGACGCTGTGCCTGTAGTACGCGAACTCGAAGCGCAGGTAGTCCGTCAGCGGCCTGGTGAGCACGTGGACCCGGCCGACGCGGCGGCCGCTCTCCCGGTAGCCCCGCAGCCGTGCGGTCCATGCGGCGGTGTCGGCGGGGCCGACGGGCTCCCCGGCGAGGAAGCGTCGGACGGCGTTGTCCTCCTGCGGCATCGCGTAGGCGGGGAGCGTTTCGAGGCGCCACGCGTCGTGCTCCATGGCGTCGAAGAACGCCCGCCAGCCGTCACCATCCAAGAACATGGACGGCCTCCCGCAGGATCTCTTCGGGGATCTCGACGAGCGACTCGCCGTCGGGTGCGCGGAAGCCGGTGAACGTGCTTCCCTGGACGACGAACGAGCCGCGGTCCGTGGCGTAGACATTGGGGCAGTCGTCGTCCCCGCACTCTCCTGAACCGCTACCGCTGCCAGTGAGTCGGACGAGCCCGTGCTTGTTCTCGGCCATGGCGAACTCCCTCGTGGGAAGACCTGGTTGAACGGGACACGGAGGACGTTACGGACGTCGGGGATCGTGAACCATCGGAACGCAGAACTATTCCGGTTCCGGCCTAAAGATCTTGAGATGCGGGTCGCCCCGGAGCGGCCGGCCGCCGCCCGGCCGGTCAGCCGCCGAGGCGCATCGCGTAGTAGGCCTGGAGGGCGGCCTCTCCGCCGGATCCGGTGGCGGTCATGATGCGCTGGCCGCGGGCGGAGCGGAGGTCGCCGGCGGTGAGGACGCGGGGGTGCTGGCGCCCGGGCGGGCAGTAGCCGTCCTCGCCCCGCACCAGGGAACCGGGCAGGGCGGCCGGCCGGCAGCCGAGGTTCACGAAGACCGCGTCGGGGTCGAAGGTGCCCAGCCCGCCCGCCGCCACGCGGCCGTCGCCCTCGCGGCGCAGCTCCAGCGACCCGACCTCCAGCAGGGTGACCCGGTCCTCCCCGCGCACCTCGTCGGCCTTGTAGGCGTCGGACGGCGGGTGCGGCACCACGAGGTCCAGCGGCGTCCGCGGGTGGGCGCGCAGCAGGGTGCCGAGGGGGCGGTCGGCGCCGAGGACGAGGGCGCGGCGGCCGGCGAGGGCGGAGGCGTCCGCCTCCCACACCGGCGGGACCGGGCCCGCGTCGGAGGTGATCCACCCCGCCTCGGCCGGGAGCGCCGCCCGCACGCCCGTCGCGACCACCGCGTACCGGGCCCGGACGGCGGCGCCCGAGGCCAGCCGGACGGTCACCCCCTCCTCGTCCGCGTGCAGTTCGGCCGCCGCGTCCCCGGCGCGGACCTCGCACAGTGCGCCCACCCGCCGGACGTCCGCCGTGACGGCGTCCGCGAACGCCCCTCCCGTCGCGAAGCCCAGCACGTTCTCCACCGCCGGCACCCGCCGCAGCGTGTGCCCCACCTCCCGGCGCTCGACCAGCACCGAGCGCAGTCCCACGCTCGCCGCCATCACCGCCGCCGCGCACCCCGCCGGGCCGCCGCCGACGATCACCAGGTCGTGCACCGCCGCGCCGTACGCGGCCGCCGCTCCCGCTACCACTGTCCGAACAACTCCTCCGCCGTCACCAACTGCCGTGCCCCGATGAACCGCCGGGCGATCCGCAGCCCCGCGTCGTGCACCTCCGGCCCGGCCTCGCTCGCGCACGCGTCCGTGACGATCCACGGCGTGAACCCGCGCTCGAACGCGTCCGCCGCCGACTTCAGCACACAGCTGTCCGTCGCCACTCCGCAGAACACCAGGTCCGTCCACTCCTCGGCCGCCGCCAGCTCCTCCGCCTCCGGAGTGAACCAGGTGTACGTGCGCTTCTCGATCACCGCGCGCGCCCGCCCCGCCCGGGCCCGGACCGCCTCCACGAGGTCGGTCTCCGGGGCCTCCCGCAGCCGGGTCCAGTCGAGCAGCCGCTCGTACGCGCTGCCCTCGTGGTTCACGTACCGGGTGAACACCACCGGCCGCCCGCCCGCCGACCAGCGGTCGACCAGCGCCTCGACGGCCGGCACCACGTGCCGCGAATGCCGGTTGACGAACCCGTTCTGCAGGTCGATGACGACCAGCGCCGCCCGTCTTCCCTCCAAGGTGCCCCCTGCCGCGTCGAATTGCCGGGCCGCCGGGAACGGCCCCGGCGGCCAACGTACGACGGGCCCGGCGGATCCGCGGCCCCGGCGCGACGCCGACGGGCCCGACGCGACGCCGACGGGCCCGGCCGCGGGGCCGACCAGGGTGCGCCGCGGCCCCTACAGGAACTGGTGGGCGAGGCCCGCGGCCAGGTACCCGTTGACCAGCCCGGCCGCGAGGGCGGAGACGGCCTTCCGGTCCGACCTGTAGGACACGCCCGCGGCAACGGCGAGGAAGGCCGCCCCGATCGCGGCCGCCCGCCGGTCCGTCAGCGGCTCCAGGACTCCCTCCAGGTGGAACCCGGCGAACAGCGCGACGGAGGCGATGGCGGCGACGGCCGGCCACCACTCGAATCCCGACCGCGGCCGCCGAGCTGACCGGTTCGTGTCCGACATCGCACGCCCTCCCCCGAAACAGCGCTACCCGTCAGGCAATTGGACTACATCCGGCGGCCGCTGTCGCGGGGTCGGGCGGGGTCGGGTCCGGGCCGGGACGACTCAGCGGTCCCAGGAGCGGGGGCGGTCCAGGGCCTCCCACTCCGGGCGGAGGAGCGCGAGCATGGCGAGGTCGTGACGCCGGCCCCGGTGGAGGCAGGCGGCGCGGCGGACGCCCTCCCGGGTGAAGCCGGCGCGGGCGAGGGCGGCCAGCGCCGGGGCGTTGGCGGTGTGGGGGACCGCTTCGAGCCGGTGCAGCGGGAGTTCGCCGAACGCCAGGTCGACCAGGGCGTCGAGGGCCGCGCCGCCGTAGCCGTGGCCCCGGTGCTCCGGGGCGACGAGGACGCGGACGGTGGCCAGGCCGTCCGCCATGTCCTGGTCGGCCAGGGCGGCGGAGCCGACCGGGGTGCCGTCGGGCAGCAGGACGAGGAAGGCGTCGTGGTCGGCGTCGTCGACGTCGCGCTCGATCCGCTCGCGGAGGGCCGACAGCGGTCGCGGCCAGTAGCCGAGCTCGTGCGCCGCGACCGGGTCGGAGCGCCAGGCGTGCAGCAGCTCGGCGTCGTCGACGTCGAGCGGGGCGAGGGCGATGGCGGGGGCGGCGGTGGGAGCAGGGGCGGGAGCGGCGGCGGGAGTGACGGCCGCGGCCGCGGCCCCGGGCGTGCGCGGTCTGGTCATGACCGGAGCGTAGGAGCGGGCGGGTCGCCGCGGCCAGCGGAATACCGGGCGGCGGCCGGACCTCGCGAGCCCCGCCGCCGGCCGGACTGCGGCAGGGCGCAGGCCGACCGGCGGCGGGGCAGGGCGGGTCAGCCCTGGTACGGGGCCTGCGGCTGGACGGGCGCGGCCGGTGCGGCACCGGGCTGCGCGGGGGCGGCGTACGGCGCGCCGTACGGGGCGGCCTGCTGGTACGGCGGAGCCGGCTGCTGCGGCGCCTGCGGGTACGCGGCCTGCTGGGGGGCCTGCGGGTACGCGCCCTGCTGGTACGGAGCCGCCTGCTGCGGGTTGTGGGCCTGCGGGGCCGGCTGGTACGGCGCGCCGTACGCGGCGGCCTGCTGCTGCGGGGCGTTCGGGTCGTACGGGGCGCCCGGGCCGTACGGCGCCACGGCGGGCAACGGCTGCGGGGCCGGGGCGGAGGCGCGCGCGGTCAGCGCCTTCACCGAGTTGGCGATCAGCACCACGGGAAGGATGAACGCCTGGAAGAAGATCCGGTACTCGCCGCCCTCGAAGACGAACCCGAGGTAGTACGCGTACCCGGCGAAGGCTATGCCGGCGACGACGTTGAGGATGCGCCAGCCGATCTTCACACCGCCGAGGTTGAGGGCGCCGAGGACCACCATGGCGATGCCGCTGACGGCCAGTAGTACGACGTACCAGGAGAAAAGGGGCTCGGCGTCGAAGTCGAGATTCACGGGACGTTCCTCGGGGGTGAGTGAGATGAGAGCGGCTGATGGGGACGAGTGCGCACAGTACTGGAGCCCACCGACAGCCGTCCTCACGATTTCGTCACGGTGTCATCGCCGAATCCGTCCGGCGAACCCCCCGTTGCCCCCTTGAAAACCGCTCAGGAAGCGTCAGTGCGTTCGGATATGATGCGGCCGTCGCTGGTGGTTGGGGGGCGAAGCAGCGACCCGGGTGAGAGTCCCGGTGCGGCCTCCCACCTCGGCGACCCGCCTGCTGTTGGGTTTCGTCGGGTTCGCCCGCCTTCCTCCCGTGAGGTCCCCCTTGCGTACTCAGCACCGCAGATCCCTCGCCCTCGCCGCCGCGGCCACCCTGGTCTCGGGCGCGGCCCTGGTCGCCGCCCCCGGCGCGTCCGCCCTGCCGCGCCCCGCGGGCGCCGGCGCGGTCCGCAGTGCCCAGGGCCAGGGCGTGCCGGGCCCGGGCGTCCTGGACCAGCGCAGCCCGGTCACCGTCACCCTCGACGGCTTCCCCCACGGCTTCACCGCGGGCGGGCCGGCCGCCGAGTTCACCGCCACCCTCCGCAACTCCGCCGACCACGCCGTCGACGTCACCACCGGGTTCACCGTCGCCAACGGCGACTCCGGCATCCGCGGGGCCCAGCTCCGGCTGGAGTTCCAGCCGCCCGGCGGCTCGCAGTGGAAGCCCGCCGTCCTCGACGCGGGGGCCGGTGCCGGAGCGACCTGGGCGCTCGACACCTTCAACTCCCGGCTCAGCCTGCCGGCCGGCGGCTCGGCGACGTACCGGCTGCGCCTCGCGGTCACCGCCGACGCGCCCGCCGGCCGGGCGACCGCCGCGCTGACCGCCGTCGTCTCCGACCCGACGCTGCCGCCGGAGAACCGGATCTCCAGCGCGATCAGCCCGTCCGCCGACTTCACCACCGCACCGGCCGGCGGCACCGCCACCCCGACGCCCGCCCCCGCACCGGGCGTGCCGTACCTCGCCCTGGACGCGGTGCCCGTCGCCTTCACGGCGGGCGGCGAGACGAAGCCGTTCCGGCTGACGCTCACCAACCGCAGCGGCAAGGACATCGCCTTCCTGCCCGAACTGACCTTCCGGGCGCGGAACCTGCCCGGCGGCGAGTCGACCCGTCTGGAGTTCCGGACGCCCGAGGGCGAGTGGCTGCCGGCCTCCGACCACGGGCAGTCCGAGGCGGGGCGGCTCACGCTCACGCTGCGCGCGGGGGACAAGGAGAGCGGCCTCGTCCGGCTGCGCGACGGCGAGTCCCGGACGGTCGACGTGCGGCTGGCGTTCGCGCAGGACGCGCCGGCGGGCGGGCTGTCGCTGCAGTTCACGGGGACGAGCCTGCCGCCGGGCGGCGGGACGGGGACCGGGGTGGCGGCCACCAGTTCGGCGGTCGACATCACCGTGGCCGCCGCCGCGCCGGTCACGCCGTCGGCCCCGCCCGCGCAGCCGTCCACGGCCGGTGCCGCCCCGGTCGCCGAGCAGCCCGCGCCGGCCGCCACCGCCCCGGCGGGCGCGCCCGCGCCGACGGCTCCCGCGGTCGGCCTCGCGGCGGTCACGCCGCCGTCGGCGCCGACCAGCGCACCCGCCGTCCAGGCGGTGGACGTCACGCCGACCGCCCCGGCCGCCCAGGGGCCCGCCCCGGCCGTGACCGTGACGGTGGCGGCCGCGCCGGTGCCGTCCGCCGACCTCGCGTCCACCGGCGGCGACTCCTTCAACGCGCCGATGGCGATCACCGGCGGCACCGCGATCGCGATGGGCATCGGCACGCTGATCATCGCCCACCGCCGTCAGCAGCTCCGCCCGGCCGCCCGGCCGCCGCGCCCGGCGACGGGTCCCGCGGCGGGACCCGCGGGGCCCGGGGGCCCGGGCGGTCAGGGCGGTCAGGGCCGCCCCGCCGGACCGACGGGACGCTGAGCGCGGCGGGTGCGGCGGGCGGCCGGGGTCGTCGGCCGCACCCGCCGCGCCATCCGCGCCACCCAGGCGGTCCGGGTGGCCCGGACCGCTACCGCCGGGGGACGCTCGCGCGGGCGAGTACGGACAGCTCGAACGGCCGGAGTGCGTCGGTGCGCTCCCACAGTGCGGGGTCGACCGCCTCGCGCTGTCGGACGTACTCGACCGGCCTGAGTCCGTGGGCGGACAGGAGAGCGTCCATCTGCTCGATGTCGAGGAAGGTCCGCCAGGGCTCGCCGTGCTCGGCGGCCGCGGCCATGACCGCCGCCGCGTACGCCCGGCCCGCCTCGTCGCACAGCCCGGCCGGGAGGAGGTGCTCCACGACGAGCTCCGTGCCGGGGGCGAATCCGGCGACGGCGGCCAGGATCCGGCCGATCGCGTCCGGACCGAGGTACATGGTGACCCCGAGGCAGCCGACCAGCGCGGGCCGGGCGGGGTCGAAGCCGGCGCCGACGAGCAGCTCGGTCAGCGAGCGGGCGGACGCCTGCTCGAAGTCGACCGGGACGAGGGCGGTGGAGGACGGCACCGGCGTGGCCGTCGAGGCCAGCAGGGCCCGCTTCCACTCCTGCGTCGAGGGCTGATCGACCTCGAACACCCTGACCCGGTCGGCGAGTTCGGAACGGTACGCGAAGGAGTCCAGTCCGGCCCCGAGGATCACGTACTGGTCGACGCCGCGGGCGGCCAGGGCGGCGAGCCGGTCCTCGGTGTAGCGGCCGCGGGTGACGGCCGTGGTCCGGGCACCGGCCAGGACGGGGTGGACCCCGTGGGAGCGGTGGTAGCCGAGGAGTTCGTCGGCCTGGTCCGCGAGGAGGGCCAGTGCCACGGTGTCGGCGAGGATCGTGGGGGCGTCGTCGACGAGGAGATGTGCCGCGCGGGCCGCGGCCGCCATGAGGGCCGTCCGGCTGGGCTGTCCGTGCCGCTGCTGTCCGTTGTTCACCATGAAAGCGGACATTACCCACAGATTTTGACAGTATATCACAAAAACAAATATTTCGAAAGGGTATTCACATCGCCTTTCGATCAAGAAACTCGGCCTCCGATTCGGGATCCCGACCCCCCGGTCGGGCCGGCTCGATCGGAATCAATCGAAAAGGGGTGGCCGGAATGGTCGACCACGAGGTGCTGTACGTGTTCTGCGGTCCGGACGGCGGGCACGGCAACGCGCTCGGCGTCGTCCGGGACGGGGCCGCCGTCCCCGCCGTCGCCGACCGGCAGGCGCTCGCCCGTGAACTCGGCTTCAGCGAGACGGTGTTCGTCGACGACGCGGAGCGCGGTGTCATCGACATCCACACGCCCACCGTCCGCCTGCCGTTCGCCGGACACCCGTGCGTCGGCGTCGCCTGGCTGCTCGGTGCGGACCGGCTGGTCACCGCGGCCGGCGTGGTCGGGGTCCGGCACGACGGCGCGTTCACCCGGATCTCGGCGCCCGCCGCCTGGGCCCCGCCGCGCACGCTCCGGCAGTACGGCTCGGCGGCCGAGGTGGACGGGCTGCCGGTGCCGCCGCCGGGCGAGTGGATCTACGCCTGGGCCTGGGCGGACGAGGCGGCCGGTACCGTCCGGGCCCGCGCCTTCCCCGGCCGGGACGACGGCATCGACGAGGACGAGGCCACCGGAGCCGCCGCCCTCCTCCTCACCGCCGGCCTGGGCCGCGATCTGACGATCACCCAGGGGCGCGGGTCGCAGATCGTCACCGCCGTCCGCGACGGCGGCCTGATCGAGGTCGGAGGCCGGGTCCGGCGGGCGGTCTGAGAGGTCCGCTGCCGGGAGCCGCAGCACCGGGAGGCCGGGAGCCGCAGCACCGCGATCCGGGGCCGGGAACAGGGGGAGGGGCGTTGTCGGAGGAACCGCAGTTCGATGTCGTCGTCACCCGTGTCGGCGAGGACCGGATGGCCGTCTACCGGGTGCTCCGCGTGCGATTCCGGCTGAGCATCTGGAGTGCCAAGCTCCTGATGGACGCCGCCCCGGTGGCCGTCGAGCCGTCCTTCCTGTCGGACGCCCGCAGGACGGCCGCCCGGCTGCGGGGGGCCGGGGCGGGCGTGGAGCTGACGTGCCGGCCCTGCGGCCGGGCCGCACCGGACGAGGGGGAGCCGCTCGACCCCGGCCCCTGCGCCGCCGCGGGCTGGGACTGGTGCCCGGCGAGCACCGCGGAACCTCAGGTGCTGTGGTGGTACCCGGACTCCGAGTAGGCGGCCACCGCCACGGGGGCGGGTGCCGGGGGCCAGGCCGGCGGGGGCTCCGCGGCCCCGGTCCCGGCGCCATCGGGGTGTGCACCGGTGCGCCCGGAGGGCCGGGGCCCGTCGGTGTGGAGCCCGGTGGTCCGGGGCCCGCCGCTCCCGTCCCGGTGGGACGCCTGCCGTGCCCCCGCCCGCCCGGACGCCGTGGCCCGGTGGAGCAGGAGGGCGCGGCCGGCGGGGACCAGGGCGAGGTGGGTGGCGGCCACGCCGACGACGCCGAGCAGGATGTCGTCGACGTTGAGGACGTGCCCCGGGGCCCAGGAGGAGAGGAACTCCATCGCGGTGGCCAGCAGCGCGGAGGCACCGGTGGTGCGGAGGAAGGACGGCAGCCAGGGCGCCCGGAGGCGGCCGCCGGCGAGCGGCAGCAGGAGGCCGAGCGGGGCGGGCAGGAGCAGTTCGCCCAGGAGCTGGCCCGTGCTGGAGGAGTGCAGGGAGGCCAGCGGGGTCAGATTGGCGTCGTACACCCACGCCACCGGCAGCGGCCGCAGCATCAGCCAGCCGACCAGGGCCAGGTGGAGGGTGAGGCCGAGGAGGCCCACCGTCCGGAGGGAGTGGTGGACGGCGGCGGCCCGCCCGGTGGGGACGGCCGTCGCCCGCCCGGTCTCGGTCCGCACGCCGGAACGCTCTGCCCGTGTCCTGGTGCCATCTCGCTGCACGAGGGAAAGGACGTGGGCCGACGGCGTGACGGTTCCATGGCCGGTGTGAAGTTTGCGCCACCCGCCGGAGCAGGTACGGCGCACGGGGGGCGTCGTGCCCCGCCCCGTGCGCCGGTCGCGTGCCCGCACCACCCCGGGGCGGGTGCCCCCTGGCGGGCCCGGGGGCACCCGGCGCCCTCCGGTCGGGCACCGGTGCGCCCGGAGGTCCCGACGGCCCCCCGGGCACCCCTCAGCGGCAGGGGGCCGAGGCCGACGCGGCCGCCGACGGCACCGCGCTGAACACGTTGTCGGCCGGCGGCGTGGACGGCGCCACCACCACGGGCGACGGCGAGGGCGCCGCCCGGGCCGTCGCCGGCACCTTCCCCGGCTCGGTGGACCGCGTCGGCGTCACCGCGGCCGGGGGGACCGCGGCGGGCGACGGCGAGCTCGGCGCCGTGGGTATCGGCGGCACCGTGGGGCAGGCGGTCCGGCTGGCCGGCGCGCCCGCGTCCACCGGCACGGCGGTCGGGCGGATGCCGCAGCCCGCGGCCAGCACGGCCAGGCCGAGCAGGGCGGCGGCACCGAAGGCCCGCCGGCCGGAGGAAGTTCTCACTGGGCACTCTCCTCGGGGGCGTCGGCCGGTGGCGGGGGCGGCGGCGACAGCGGCAGCGTCAGCGTGAACACCGCCCCCACCTCCCCGTTCGCGGCCGTGATCGTCCCCCCGTGGATCTGCGCGTTGGCCATCGCGATGGAGAGGCCGAGACCGCTGCCCTCCGAGCGCGCCCGCCCCTTGTCGGCCTTGTAGAACCGGTCGAAGACGTGCGGCAGCACGTCCTCCGGGATGCCCGGGCCGCTGTCGGACACCTCGACGACCACCGAGTCCGCGGTCTCCCGCACCCGCACGCGCACCGGCGAGCCGCCGTGCTTGAGCGCGTTGCCGATCAGGTTGGCGAACACCACGTCCAGCCGGCGCGGGTCGACCACCGCCCGCACCCCGCGCGGGGCGTCGAGCTCGACCGCGTCGTACCAGGCCCGGCCGTCGATGCAGGACATGATCAGGTCGGCGATGTCCACCTCGTCGGCGACCAGCTTGGCCGTGCCGGCGTCGAAGCGGGTCACCTCCATCAGGTTCTCCACCAGGTCGGACAGCCGCCGGGTCTCGCTGACCACCAGCCGGACGGCCGGCTCGATCATCGGGTCGAGCGACTCCGCCTCGTCCTCCAGGATGTCCGTCACGGCGGTCATCGCGGTCAGCGGGGTGCGCAGCTCGTGCGACATGTCGGCGACGAACCGCCGGCTCTGCGCCTCGCGCGCGCTCAGCTCCTCGACCTGCTCGTGCAGCGACTCCGCCGTCCGGTTGAACGTCCGCGCCAGGTCGGCGAGCTCGTCCGAGCCCTCGACCTCCAGGCGGGTGTCCAGGTGCCCCTCGCCGAGCCGCCGCGCCGCGTCGCCGAGCCGCTTGACCGGCCGCAGCACCGTGGCCGACGCGGCCTGCGCGAGCAGCGCCGAGCCGATCAGCGCGAGCAGCGTGGCGATCGCCAGCGACCAGCCGAGGGTGTTGAGGTCGGCCCGCTCGTTCTCCAGCGACTTGAACATGTACGCCGTCGGGCCGGTCGTCACCACCTTGGTGCCACCGATGACGAACGGCCGGCCGTCCAGGTTCTGCCGCTGCCAGTAGAGGTGGTACTCGTACCGGTTGGAATCGGTGATCTCGCGGGGCTTGGCGACGGCGGTCTGCAGCGCGGTCGGGACGTCCGCGAGCGAGTACCGCACCGGGTCGGAGGAGGCGATGCAGTCCGGCAGGGCGGGGTCGGTGACGACCACGTCGTACGTGAGCCCGGAGCTGGCGACGACCCCGGCGAGGCCGATCAGGTCCTCGCAGGTCGCCTTCAGCGGAAGGTTCGAGACGTTGCGGCTGAGCGAGACCCGGAAGTCGTTGAGCGCGGTGTCCTGGGCGCGCTTGAGCACCGCGTCCCGGTTCAGCCAGTACGCGATGCCGGAGGCCGAGACGGCGGTGAGCAGGGCGACCGCGGCGAACACCGCGATCAGCCGCACCCGGAGGGAGCGCAGCCTTCGCCACGGGCCCGAGGAGAACCGCCGGGTCGTCGTCTGATGGTCAGTCACGGGAGCCTGTCGTTACGGAAGTTCGATGAGGAGGACCGGGGGTATCGCCGTGCCCGCCGATGAGCCGGCCGACGGGCCGGACGGCGCGGGTGCGGTCACGGGTGCGGCCACGGGTGCGGAGGCTGCGGCGCGAGCGCCGCCGCCGCCCGGGACGCCGCTCACGCCGGCGGGTCCAGTCGGTAGCCGACCCCGCGCACCGTGCGGATCAGCGTCGGCGCCGACGGCACGTCCTCCACCTTGGCCCGCAGCCGCTGCACACAGGCGTCCACCAGCCGGGAGTCGCCCAGGTAGTCGTGCTCCCACACCAGGCGCAGCAGTTGCTGCCGCGAGAGCGCCTGCCCGGGCCGCCGGCTCAGCTCCAGCAGCAGCCGCAGCTCGGTCGGGGTGAGCTGGAGGTCGGCGCCGTCCTTGGTGACCGTCATCGCCGCACGGTCGATCACCACCGTGCCGTAGACGGAGGAGTCCGAACTCTCCCGCTCACCGCGCCGCAGCACGGCCCGGATCCGGGCGTCCAGGACACGCGGCTGCACCGGCTTGACCACGTAGTCGTCCGCACCCGACTCCAGCCCGACCACCACGTCGATGTCGTCGGACCGGGCGGTGAGCAGGATGATCGGCAGCTGATCGGTCCGGCGGATCCGGCGGCAGACCTCGAAGCCGTCGATTCCGGGCAGCATCACGTCCAGCACGATGAGGTCCGGCCGCTGCTCCTTGAAGAGCCGCAGACCGTCCTCACCGGAGGCGGCGGTGGCCACACGGTGACCCTGGCGGGTGAGGGCGAGTTCGAGGCCGGTGCGGATGGCGTCGTCGTCCTCGATCAGAAGGAGGAAAGGCACGGGCTCATTCTGGCTCACCGGGAGCGGCGAATCACCCCCCCACTCGCCCCCGCCCCGCCCGCAGCGGCCGCCCGCCCCCGGCCGGGAACCGGAACCCGCGCCACCGGCGTCCGCAAGGACGGGAGGCGGACCCGGGACGAAGGACCCGGGCCCTGTGACAGCCCTGTGACAGTCGACGGACAGCGCCATCACAACCGGCGGGCAGGATTTTCGATGTCGCCGCAGGACAGCGGGCCAACAGGCCGGCCGGAAGGCGGCAACGGAACCGCTCGTACCGAACAAGGGGGCGCACGATGAACGCCATGCTTCAGACCCGGACCAACCCGGCTGTCGGCACCGCGCGTTCGTCGACGACCGCCCCCAGGACCCGGTTCGAGGTCAGGACCGACGAGGCCTCCGGTGCCGTGATCGTACGGGGGTGCGCACACAGCACCGGTGGAAGTACTGCCGCACGCCGGGTGAGCGGCGGCGGCAGGACGGGGGAGCTGTACGGGATCGGCCGCCGGGGGAACCCGGCCGACTCCGCCGGCACCCTCACGCTGCGGGGGATCCTCCCCGTGCGCGTCGAGGGCACGGACGCCCCGGGGGGGAACCGGGGCATCGGGGGGACCGGCCTGCGGAAGGCCGACTCGGGGGAGTCGGCCGGCCGCGAGGCCGCCGGTGCGACGCTGCTGCGGCTGAACCCCGCGGCGGCCCGCACCACCGAAGTGGCACAGGGCGGCGCGCGGGAGGAGCGCCCGGCCGTCGCGGAGGACCACACCACGGAGTTCACCGCGTACGTGCGCGAGCGTCGCGCCTCTCTGTACGCCACCGCGTACCACCTCACCGGTGACCGCTACGAGGCCGAGGACCTGCTGCAGAGCGCGCTCTTCAGCACCTACCGGGCCTGGGGCCGGATCACCGACAAGGCCGCGGTCGGGGGCTACCTCCGCCGCACCATGACCAACCTGCACATCTCCGCCTGGCGCCGCCGCAAGGTCAACGAGTACCCGACCGAGGAGCTGCCGGAGACGGTCGGCGACACCGACGCGATGGGCGGCACCGAGCTGCGCGCCGTGCTCTGGCAGGCGCTGGCCAAGCTGCCGGAGAACCAGCGGACCATGCTGGTGCTCCGCTACTACGAGGGCAAGACCGACCCGGAGATCGCCGACGTGCTCGGCATCAGCGTCGGCACGGTCAAGAGCAGCATCTGGCGCGCACTGCGCCGGCTGCGCGACGACGAGCAGCTGAACACCTCGGGCGACACCGTCCGGGCCTTCGGCGAGCTGGTCGCGTAGCGGCCGCAGTACCGCGGGGACGCCGGCGACGGCGGACCGGCAGGAGGACTCCCGTCGGGGGACGGGTAGCAGGACGGACACGGCACGGACGGCGACGGCTCGGGGGAGCGGCGCCGACGGGGGATGCCGGGACGTCCGGGGAAGGCGGCGGGCCCGGTGCGGGGGAGACGCACCGGGCCCGCCGTTCCGCGTTTCCGGCCCGTGCGCCCGCGGGCCCACGGGGCCGCCGGGCCGCGGGGCCGCCGGGAGCGGGCAGGGCGGGACGGGGACGGCAGGGGACGGCAGGTGATGACACAGGGCCGCCCCTCCGGAGGGACGGGCGGTCCCGCCGCACGGGCGGCTCAGACGGCGGAGAGCTCCTGGACGGCCGCCGCGCGGATCCGCCGCTCGGCCTCCGGCCCGGCGCACGGGTGCGCGCCCAGCTCGACCTGCCGGCCGATGATCGTGCGCTCGGCGCGCATCAGCCGCCAGCCGCGTCGCAGCAGCACCGGCAGGGACTTGCGGCCCTCGCGGACGTCCCGGCGCAGCCGCCGCCAGGCGGTGGTGAGCGGGCTGTTGCGCAGGCAGAGGGCGTCTCCGAGCAGGCCCTCGGCGGCGCACTCGGCGGCGATCTCGGCGGCGAAGATGCCCTCGGCGACGAACGCGCCCGCCCCGTCGAGGTCCAGGACCCGGGTGGCGACCCGGCCGTTGTCCGGGATCGAGTACACCGGCACGTCGGCCCGGCCGGTCTCGTACAGTCCGCGGATGGCCGCGACCGCCTGCTCGCGGTGCCAGGACAGCGGGGAGTCCCAGTCGACCGCGCCGTCGGGCAGCCGCGGGAGGGTGGGGTCGTCGCCGTCCTTGTAGAAGTCGTCGAGCTGGAGCACCGGAAGACCGCTGCGCTCCGCGAGCGAGGACTTCCCCGAACCGGAGGGCCCGGAGAGCAGGACCACCCGGGCGCGGGCTATCGGCACAGGGTTCAGCGGGGAGTCACTCACGGGACACCAGTCTGACGCATCCGGGCCGGATGCCGAAACCGGTCGGACGGGACTCGTCGAACCGGTGCGGCACACCGGTTCGGCACAGTCGTCCGGCCCGGTGGCCCGGCGGCCCGGCCCGGTTGTCCGGCCCGGCGGGGTCAGGCCGTCCGCAGCGACTCCGGTGCGGTGAGCGCGGCGTGCACCATCGGCAGGTAGCGGCTGTCGACCTGCAGGTAGACGGGGTGGCCGTCGCCCGGGGGCCGGTAGGCGGTGGCGGCCCAGTCCTGGTCGTGCCAGGTGCCGGGCTCGGGGTCGTGGAAGGTACCGCCGGCGGCGAGCTCGGTGAAGCCGGCCGCGCGCGAGCCGAAGGTCACGGCGGCGGCCCCGGGCCTGATGCGGAGCTTGCCGTTGACGTAGGCGGGCTGCCAGCCGGGCCGCTCGGAGCGGGCCGAGCAGGGCACCCGTGCGGCGCGGCCGGCGGCGAGCCGGCGGCGGGCCCTGGCCACGAGCAGCTTGCGGAGGAACCCGTCCGCGAACAGCGCCACCATCTCCGCCACGAACTCACCCACGGCGTCGTCCCCCTTGATCGTTTCCGGTGGTCGGATTCTGGCCCGGGCCGGGCCGGGGCGGGCAGCGCCGAACGGCTCGATGTCCCGCGACCAAAGTCGTGCGGACGGGAGCACCCGCCGCCGGCGTGGCGCGGGCCGCGGGGGCCCGGCCGCGGGGGGACCAGGGCGCGTAGGGCGCCGCGGGGGCGTGCGGGGCGGTGCGGGGCCGCCAGGGGCGCGTACGGCCCCGTACGCGCCTGTGTACGGGGCCGGAAAGCCGACGGACCCGCGCCAGGGGGGGAGAGGCGCGGGTCCGTCCTGTGACCGTCCGGGCCCTGGGGGGGTGAGGGCACTGGGGACGGCCAGTCTGTGGAGTTGTTACTCGTGACTACGCGGAGTAGTCGATGGGGCGACCGGGAGGTCAGATACCCATCGGGTGCCAGACCGTCTTGGTCTCCAGGAACGAGAGTAGCCGGTCCGTTCCGGGAGCATTGGTCCAGTCCTGGGCGAACGGGTCCAGCTCCGGGCGGATCACCCTCTTCAGGGTATCCGCGGCGAGCGCCTCCAGCGCGGCCGCCGCGCCGGGACCTTCGTCGGCGATCGCACCGGTGAGGTCCACCGCGTTGACGTCCTGGTGCGAGGCCAGGGTCGGCGCGATGTCGGCGGTCCGGCCGGAGATCAGGTTGACCACGCCGCCGGGGACGTCCGAGGTGGCCAGCACCTCGCCCAGCGACAGCGCCGGCAGCGGGGCGTCGGCCGCGGCCGCCACCACCACGGTGTTGCCGGTCGCGATGGCCGGGGCGACCACCGAGACCAGGCCGAGCAGCGAGTGCCCGTAACCGGCCTGCGGGGCGACGATCCCGACCACGCCGGTCGGCTCCGGGGTGGAGAGGTTGAAGTACGGCCCGGCGACCGGGTTGGCGCCGCCCGCGATCTGCGCGACCTTGTCGGTCCAGCCCGCGTACCAGACCCACCGGTCGATCGCCGTGTCCACCAGGGCGGCGGCCTTCTTCGGGCCGATACCCTCGGAGAGCGCCACCTCGGCCGCGAACTGCTCGCGCCGGCCCTGCAGCATCTCGGCGACCCGGTACAGCACCTGGCCGCGGTTGTACGCGGTGGTGCCCGCCCAGCCCTTGACCGCCGCGCGGGCGGCCAGGACCGCGTCGCGGGCGTCCTTGCGGGTGCCGAGCGGGGCGTTGGCGAGCCACTCGCCCTTGGAGTCGGTCACCTCGTACACCCGCCCGCTCTCGGAGCGCGGGAACTTCCCGCCGACGTACAGCTTGTAGGTCTTGAGGACGTCAAGACGCGCGATGGTGGTCTCAGACATCGAGGTAGGCCTCCAGACCGTGCCGGCCACCCTCGCGGCCGTAGCCCGACTCCTTGTAGCCGCCGAACGGCGAGGTCGGGTCGAACTTGTTGAAGGTGTTGGCCCAGACCACGCCGGCCTTCAGCCGGTTGGCGGTCCAGAGGATCCGCGAGCCCTTCTCCGTCCAGACGCCGGCGGAGAGGCCGAACGGCGTGTTGTTGGCCTTCTCCACCGCCTCGGCGGGGGTGCGGAAGGTCAGCACCGACAGCACCGGGCCGAAGATCTCCTCCTGGGCGATCCGGTGGGCCTGGCTGACGCCGGTGAAGATGGTCGGCTTGAACCAGAAACCGGTGCCCGGCAGCTCGCACTCCGGCGACCAGCGGTCCGCGCCCTCGGCCTCGCCCGCGTCCGTCAGCTCGGTGATCCGGGCCAGCTGGGCGGCCGAGTTGATGGCGCCGATGTCGGTGTTCTTGTCCAGCGGGTCGCCGACCCGCAGGGTGGCCATCCGGTGCTTCAGCGCGTCCAGCAGCTCGTCCTGGATCGACTCCTGGACCAGCAGGCGCGAACCCGCGCAGCAGACGTGGCCCTGGTTGAAGAAGATGCCGTTGACGATGCCCTCGACCGCCTGGTCGATCGGCGCGTCGTCGAAGACGATGTTGGCGGCCTTGCCGCCCAGCTCCAGCGACAGCTTCTTGCGGCTGCCGGCCAGCTGCCGGGCGATCGCCCGGCCGACCGGGGTGGAGCCGGTGAAGGCGACCTTGTTGACGTCCGGGTGCGCGGTGAGCGCGGCGCCCGTGCGGCCGTCACCGGTGACGATGTTGACGACGCCCTTCGGCAGACCGGCCTGGCGGCAGATCTCGGCGAAGCGCAGCGCGGTCAGCGGCGTGGTCTCGGCCGGCTTGAGGACCACCGTGTTGCCGGTGGCCAGCGCCGGGGCGATCTTCCACGCCAGCATCATCAGCGGGAAGTTCCACGGGATGACCTGGCCGGCCACGCCCAGCGGCTTCGGGTTCGGGCCGAAGCCGGCGTAGTCGAGCTTGTCCGCCCAGCCCGCGTAGTAGAAGAACCAGGCGGCGACGGTCGGGATGTCGAAGTCCCGGGTCTCGCGGATCGGCTTGCCGTTGTCCATCGACTCCAGCACGGCCAGCTCGCGGCTGCGCTCCTGGACGATCCGGGCGATCCGGAACAGGTACTTGGCGCGCTCGCTGCCCGGCAGCGCCGACCAGTCGGTGAAGGCGCGGCGGGCGGCGGCGACCGCGCGGTCCACGTCCTCGTCGGTGCCCTGGGCGAACTCGGCGAGCACCTGCTCGGTGGCCGGGTTGACCGTCTTCAAGGCCTCGCTGCCGGAGGAGTCGACGAACTCGCCGCCGATGAAGTGGCCGTAGGAGGTGGCGATGTCGCCGGCCGCGGCGGGCGACTCGGGGGCCGGCGCGTAGCCGAACAGGCCGGCCGGCTTGACGGCCTGCGCGGCAGGGGCGGCCGCGGCGGCCTGCGCGGCCGCGGGTGCCGCGGTCTTCTTGGTGTTCTTGGCCATGATTCTCAGTCCACCGTCACGTAGTCGGGACCGGAGTACCGTCCGGTGGTCAGCTTCTGGCGCTGCATCAGGAGGTCGTTGAGCAGGCTGGAGGCGCCGAAGCGGAACCAGTGCGGGCTCAGCCAGTCGTCGCCGAGGGTCTCGTTGACCATCACCAGGTACTTCATCGCGTCCTTGGTGGTCTTGATCCCGCCGGCGGGCTTCACGCCCACCTGGACGCCGGTCTGCGCGCGGAAGTCGCGGACCGCCTCCAGCATCAGCAGGGTGACCGGCGGGGTCGCGTTGACGGCGACCTTCCCGGTCGAGGTCTTGATGAAGTCGGCGCCGGCCAGCATCGCCAGCCACGAGACGCGGCGCACGTTGTCGTACGTCTGCAGCTCGCCGGTCTCGAAGATCACCTTGAGGTGGGCGTAGCTGCCGTCGGCGCGCTTGCACGCCTCCTTGACGGCGACGATCTCGTTGAAGACGTCCAGGTACCGGCCGGAGAGGAAGGCGCCCCGGTCGATCACCATGTCGATCTCGTCGGCACCGGCCGCCACCGCGTCGGCGGTGTCGGCGAGCTTGACCGGGAGCGCGGCGCGCCCGGCGGGGAAGGCGGTGGCGACGGACGCGACCTGGATGTCGGTGCCCTGCAGCGCGGCCTTCGCGGTGGCGACCATGTCCGGATAGACACAGATGGCGGCGACACGGGGGGCGGTCGGGTCGGTCGGATCGGGGTTCCTGCCCTTGGTGCACAGGGCGCGCACCTTGCCGACCGTGTCCGCGCCCTCCAGCGTGGTCAGGTCGATCATCGAGATGGCCAGGTCGATGGCGTACGCCTTCGCCGTGGTCTTGATCGAGCGGGTACCGAGAGTGGCGGCACGCGCCTCCAGGCCGACCTGGTCGACACCGGGCAGGCCGTGCAGGAAGCGACGGAGCGAGGCCTCGGACGTCGCGACGTCCTGGAGACCGCTGCCCGCAACGCCGAGGGCATTGGCTGCAAGAGTGGACATAGTCACCAGACCAGCATATCTACGCGCGTAGTCGATCGCTAGACCGGGGACCCATCGATGCCGGACCGAGATCTCCCGCCCGCCCGCACCGCGGTACGGGCGGATCCGGGCCCCGGCCACCCGGTCGTGGGAGGGCCGACCGGGGCCGAACCGTGATCGCGGACCCTGTGGACGGCGGGGGCCATGGGGCAGAATCGTCGACATGACCGAATCCGACGGCAAGCCCCAGAAGGGCTCGGCCGGCTCCGATGGGGAGCCCGTGTACGCCGACCGCGTGTACCGCTCCGTTCCCGGCGTGATCTCCGGGGTGCTGTTGTTGGCCGTGGCGGCGTGGCTGATCGGGGACGCGGCGCTCAACGGGAGCGGCAAGACGCCGTGGGTGGCGCTGTCCGCCGTGCCGGTGTTCGCGTTCCCGGTGATCGCCTACACCCTGCGCCCGGCGGTGTTCGCCAACGAGCAGCGGCTGGTGGTGCGCAACCCGCTGCGGACGATCACCGTGCCCTGGGCCTCGGTGGACGCGCTGCGGGCCGGGTACTCGGTCGAGCTGCTCGCCGACGGCCGGAAGTTCCAGGTCTGGGCGGTGCCGGTGTCGCTGCGGCAGCGCAAGCGCGCCGCGCGGGTGCGCGACCGCGGCGGCGAGCACCACGCCTCCCGGCTCGGGATGGTCTTCGGCCAGGGGACGTCCACCGTCACGGTGCAGGGCTCGACGGACCCGAACCGGGCCTGGTCCGACCAGGTGGTCGGCGTCCTCCAGGACACCGCCGAACGCAACGCCTCCCGCCCCGACGCGGCCGGTCCGCTGAAGGTCCGCTGGTGCTGGTGGATCATCGCCCCGACCCTGGCCGGGCTGGTGGCCCTGATCACCGTCATCGCGGCCTGAGGCACGGGAGCGCCCGCCGCCCGCCGCCCGGCACCGGGCGGCCGACACCGGCCCCGACGAAGGGGGCCCGCCGATCCGGCGGGCCCCCTTCGCCCGTCCGCCCCGCCCCGCCCCGTCCCGGACCGCCCCGCCCAGAACCGCCCGCCCGTCAGCCGACGGCGCGGACGTAGACGTCGACGGCCCCCGCGAAGCCGCCCGGCGACGCGACCACGAAGAGCCACCGCTCCGGCCCGCCCGGCACCCCGGGGAGCAACCCGCCCTCCGCAGGCTCCTCACCCGGCAGCGCCGCCCGCAGGTCCTCCGGCAGCGGGGCGGCCGCGCCGGGCCGGGGCAGGTCGTAGGTGCGGAGGAAATCGTCGAGGTTGGAGTCGTCACCGCCCACCACCCGGTAGTGCAGGTACGCCACCCGGGTCCCGTCCGAGGCCCCGGCGACGACACCCTCGGCCGGAACGTAGTAGCGGCCCTTGCCCGGGTGCTGCTCGTGGTGGAGCCCGGCGATCCGCTGCGCCCGGTCGGCGTCCGTCTCCGGCGGGTGCAGGAAGCGCACCACCCCGACCACGGTCCAGCCGACCGCCACCACGGTGGCCACCGAGCAGAGCACCAGCAGCCCGCGCACCAGCAGCCCGCGCACCGGCCACCGGGCCGCCGGCCGGCTCCGCAACGGCGGGGCGGCCCCGCCGGGCCGCCCGTCCGAACCCCCGGTGCGCCCGTCCACTCCGACCCCCCGCAGCATCGTCCCCCGGCCCCGCTCCCCGGCGGGGCTGTCCGGCCCCAACCTAAGTCCTCGCTCCCGGGTGCCGTCGGATCGGCGTACGGCGTCGGAGCGCGCGCTCCGGCGTCGGGTGCCCGGCAGGACCCGAAGGGGAGGGCCCGGCGGCGGGAGCGCGCGGGTACGACGGAGCGCCCCCGGCCGGGCCGAGGGCGCTCCGTCGTACGCGGGTGAGGTCAGGCGTCGATGCCGGCGGCGGCCGCGAGGTCGCGCTTGACCGCGGCGAGGAGCTCGGCGGCGCGCTCCCGGGCCGGGGCGAGGTCGGCCGCGGTGGCCACCGGGAGGACGACCTCCAGGTAGCACTTGAGCTTGGGCTCGGTGCCCGACGGACGCACCACGATGCGGGCGGAGCGGACCGCGTCGCCCACCAGGTGGTACCGCAGGCCGTCGGTGGGCGGCAGGTCCGCGGAGCCCTCCGCCAGGTCGTCGGCCCGGGTGACGGTCAGACCGGCCAGCACGGCGGGCGGCTGCTCGCGCAGGCGGCGCATCGCGTCGGCGATCAGCGAGAGGTCCTGGACCCGGACCGACAGCTGGTCGGTGGCGTGCAGGCCGTGCTCCAGCGCCAGGTCGTCCAGCAGGTCGGTGAGGGTGCGGCCGGAGCGCTTCAGGGTGGCGGCCAGTTCGGCGACCAGCAGGGCGGCGGTGACGCCGTCCTTGTCGCGCACGCCCTCCGGGTCGACGCAGTAGCCGAGCGCCTCCTCGTACCCGTAGCGCAGGCCCTCGGCGCGGGAGATCCACTTGAAGCCGGTCAGGGTCTCGGCGTAGCCCAGCCCCGCGGCCTCGGCGATCCGGCCGAGCAGGGAGGAGGAGACGATGGTGGTGGCGAAGGTGCCGGCGGCCTGCTTGGCGACCAGCGCGGCGCCGAGGAGCGCGCCGACCTCGTCGCCGCGGAGCATCCGCCAGCCGGCCGCGCCGCTGCCGCCGCCCGCCGCGTCGCCGTTGGCGGGGACGGCCACCGCGCAGCGGTCGGCGTCCGGGTCGTTGGCGATGACGATGTCGGGGCCGACCGAGGAGGCGGTGCGGAAGGCGAGGTCCATCGCCCCCGGCTCCTCCGGGTTGGGGAACGCGACGGTCGGGAAGTCCGGGTCGGGCTCGGCCTGTTCGGCGACCACGGTGGGCGCGGGGAAGCCGGCCCGGCGCATGGCGGCGACGAAGGTGTCCCGGCCGACCCCGTGCATGGGGGTGTAGACGACGTCGAGGTCGCGCGCGCCGTGCGGGTCGACGATGGAGGCGGCCCGGTCGAGGTAGGCCTCGACGACGGACTCGTCGACGGTCTCCCAGCCGCTCCCGGCGAGCGGGACGTCGGTGAGCGAGCCGATGGCGTCGATCTCGGCGGCGATGCCGGCGTCGGCGGGCGGGACGATCTGCGAGCCGTCGCCGAGGTAGACCTTGTAGCCGTTGTCCTGCGGCGGGTTGTGGCTGGCGGTCACGGTCACGCCGGCGGCGGCGCCGAGGTGGCGGATGGCGTAGGCGAGCACCGGGGTGGGCAGCGGGCGCGGGAAGAGCGCGGCGCGCAGGCCGGCGCCGACCACCACGGCGGCGGTGTCGCGGGCGAAGTCGTACGACTTGTGCCGGGCGTCGTAGCCGATGACGACGAGGTCGCCGAGGCCCTGCTGCTTGACGTAGGCGACCAGGCCGGCGGCGGCCCGGATGACCACGGCGCGGTTCATCCGCATCGGGCCGGCGCCGAGTTCGCCGCGCAGGCCGGCGGTGCCGAACTGGAGGCGGTCGGCGAAGCGCTCGGCCAGCTCGGCCCAGGCGAGCTTGGCCCGGGACTCGGCCTCGGGATCCTCGGCGGCGGCGAGCAGCGCGGACAGCTCCTCGCGGGTCTGCGGGTCCGGGTCCTCGGCCAGCCAGGTCCGGGCCCGGGAGAGGAGGTCGGTGGTGGTTGCCTGCGTCATGGCTGCAGCTCCATCGGGAAGTGCGTCGGTGGTTCGGCCGGAGGGGCGAGCGAGGCCGGAGGGCCGGAGGGTTCCGCGTGACGTGACGGGGTGTGACGGGGTGTGGGCGGGGCCCCTGCCGGACGGGCGGGGGACCGGGGGTGCGGGGCCGGACGTGCCGGGACGGTGGGTACCGGAACGGTGGCTGCCGGAGCGGTGGCGGGCGGAGTGGTGCAGGGCCCGTCGTGCCCGGGCGGGGAGGGCGCATGCGGACGGGGCCCGCGGGCGGGTGTGGTCGGCGGATCGGTCGATCAGCGGATCACGGCCGCGCGCGGGCCCCGTCGCTCACGCGGTGCGCGGCGGGCGTCCGGCCGTGGGCCGGGTGCCCGGTGCGCACCGGAGCGGCGTCAGATCCGCTCCAGGACCTTCGCCAGCAGCGCGCCCATCCGCTCGGCGGAGGCCTTGCCGGCCTCCAGCACCTCGGCGTGGTTGAGCGGCTCGCCGGTCATGCCGGCCGCCAGGTTGGTGACCAGCGAGATGCCGAGCACCTCGGCGCCGGCCTCGCGGGCGGCGATGGCCTCCAGGGTGGTGGACATGCCGACCAGCTCGCCGCCGATCACCCGGGCCATGTTGACCTCGGCCGGGGTCTCGTAGTGCGGGCCGCGGAACTGGACGTAGACGGCCTCGTCGAGCGTCGGGTCGACCTCGCGGCACAGGTCGCGCAGCCGCTTGGCGTAGAGGTCGGTGAGGTCGACGAAGTTGGCGCCGACGATCGGGGAGTCCGCGGTCAGGTTGATGTGGTCGCTGATCAGGACCGGCTGGCCGGGGACCCAGCCGTGGCGCAGGCCGCCGCAGCCGTTGGTCAGCACGATGATCCCGCAGCCGGCCGCGGCGGCGGTGCGCACGCCGTGGACGACGGTGGCGACGCCGTGGCCCTCGTAGTAGTGGTTGCGGCCGAGGAAGATCAGCGCGCGCTTCTCGCCGATCTTCACCGAGCGGATCGTGCCGGCGTGGCCGGCCACGGCGGGGGCGGGGAAGCCCGGCAGGTCGGTGACCGGGAACTCCGCGACCGTCTCGCCGAGGGCGTCGGCGGCCGGCACCCAGCCGGAGCCCATCACCAGGGCGACGTCGTGGCGCTCGGCACCGGTCAGCTCGCGGAGGCGCTCGGCGGCGGCCCGGGCGGCGGCGTAGGGGTCGGCGGAGACGACCGACTGAGGAGATGCGTTCACACGTCCGAGGATAGACGGGAAACGGCTACGCGCGTAGAAAATCCTGGTACGACGTGCCGGATCGTTACCCGGATGGCGTGAACGTACAGCTCCGGGGCGCGGGCCGGGGGGTGCGACCCGGAGCAACCCACGAACCGGGGGCGGGCCCGGGCCCGGACGGCGTCGGCGGGCGGCACCACCGGCGTCGCGGCGTCACCGGCGTCGAAGGTGCCGGCCCGGGCCGGAGCGCGGGCAGGAGTGCCGGACGGCCTGGGCGCGGGGCCGGCGGCCGGGGTACGGGGACGGAGCCGGGGTTCGGTCGGCGGGGGCGCGGCGTGCCCGCCCCCGCCCGGTGGGCGCGGGACCGGTCAGCAGGGGCGGCGGCGCAGGTCCAGGACGTAGTCGTCGGGGGCGCCGGCGCTCTCCGCCGCGTCCGCGATCAGACCCAGGTAGCGGGCGGCCGGCAGACCGCCCTCGTAGTCGTTGAGCACGTACGTCCAGACCGACACGTCGCCGTCCAGCGTCTGCGCGCGCAGCTTGATCTTGCGGTAGATGCCGAGCTGGACGCCCTCCCAGCGGTCGAGCCCCTCCTCGTCCATCGGCGCCACGTCGTAGAGCGAGACGAACACCTGGTCCTTCTCGTCCTCCACCACGGTGGCCAGCGAACCCTCCCAGCCGAGCTGCTCGCCACCGAAGGTGAGCCGCCAGCCGGACAGCCACCCCGTGGTGCGCAGCGGTGAGTGCGGGGCGCGGCGGGTCATCTGCCGGGCATCGAGGTTGGTGGCATACGCGGCGTAAAGGGGCATGGGGGGAAGACTACGTTCCCCGGGCGATCGCGCAGAAGCCCCGACCTCCGGCGTGGCAGCGCTGACCCCGGCGTGGCAGCGCTCCCGGCGTGCGGGACAATGGTGGACGTGACTCGGATCGTGATCATCGGTGGCGGACCCGGCGGCTACGAGGCGGCCCTGGTGGCGGCCCAGCTCGGCGCGGAGGTGACCGTCGTCGACCGCGACGGCCTGGGCGGATCGGCGGTGCTCACGGACTGCGTGCCGTCGAAGACGCTGATCGCGACCGCGGAGGTGATGACCACCTTCGACAGCTCGTACGAGGAACTGGGCATCATCGTCGCGGACGACACCCCGCACATCGACAGCCCCGCCCGGGTGGTCGGTGTGGACCTGGGCAAGGTCAACCGCCGTGTGAAGCGCCTGGCCATCGCGCAGTCCCACGACATCACCCAGTCGGTCACCCGCGCCGGCGTCACCGTGCTGCGCGGCCGCGGTCGGCTCGGCACCGGCGGGCAGGCCGCGGACGGCTCCCGCGAGGTGCTGGTGGACGCGCCCGACGGCAGCGTCCAGGCGGTGCGCGCCGACGCCGTCCTGATCGCGACCGGCGCGCACCCGCGCGAGCTGCCGGACGCCCAGCCGGACGGCGAGCGGATCCTGACCTGGACCCAGGTGTACGACCTGGAGGAGCTGCCGCGCGAGCTGATCGTGGTCGGCTCCGGCGTCACCGGCGCCGAGTTCGCCGGCGCCTACCAGGCGATCGGGTCCAGGGTCACCCTGGTCTCCTCCCGCGACCGGGTGCTGCCCGGCGAGGACCCGGACGCCGCCGAGGTGCTGGAGGAGGTCTTCCGCCGCCGCGGCATGAACGTGATGAGCCGTTCGCGCGCCGAGAGCGCCAAGCGGATCGGCGACAAGGTCGAGGTGACCCTCTCCGACGGCACGGTGATCGAGGGCACGCACTGCCTGATGGCGGTCGGCTCGATCCCGAACACCGCGGAGATGGGCCTGGAGGAGGCCGGGGTCAAGCTCAACGACTGGGGCCAGATCCAGGTCGACCGGGTGTCCCGCACCACCGCGCCCGGCGTCTACGCGGCCGGCGACTGCACCGGCGTCTTCATGCTCGCCTCGGTGGCGGCCATGCAGGGCCGGATCGCGATGTACCACGCGCTCGGCGACGCGGTGCAGCCGCTCAACCTGAAGACCGTGGCCTCCAACGTCTTCACCGACCCGGAGATCGCCACCGTCGGCTACACCGCCGCCGACGTGGAGTGCGGCAAGATGGACGCGGTCGAGGTCAAGCTGCCGCTGCGCGGCAACCCGCGCGCCAAGATGCAGGGCATCCGGGACGGCTTCGTGAAGCTGTTCTGCCGCCCGGGCACCGGCATCGTGGTCGGCGGCGTGGTCGTCGCCCCGCGCGCCAGCGAACTGATCCACCCGATCTCGCTCGCGGTGGACGCCAATCTGACCGTCGAACAGGTGGCCAGCGCCTTCACCGTCTACCCGTCGGTCTCCGGCTCCACTGCCGAGGCCGCCCGCCAGCTCCACATCCGGAAGCGGGAATCGGGCGAATCCTGAGCACCCGAAGCGCAGTTGAGGGCGGTCGCCGTACGGCGGCCGCCCTTTGCGCAGGCCGGGTCGTCACCCGGACGGCGGGCGCAGTTCCGGATCGCCGACGGCGCGTATTGTACGGTCACGCGCCGCTCTTGCGTGAGCAATTCCCGCTACTAGCAGCAAACGCCTGAAAGCAGACGGTCACGCACGTTACCGTCGGTTCTGTGTTTGCAGCAGAACGTCGCCAGTTGATCCTCGAAATGGTGCGCGCCAACGGAGCCGTCTCGCTCCGGGAACTGGCCCGCGTCGTCCAGACCTCCGAAGTGACCGTGCGCCGCGACGTACGGGCACTGGAGGCAGAAGGGCTCCTCGACCGCCGGCACGGCGGCGCGGTGCTCCCCGGCGGCTTCAGCCGCGAACCCGGCTACCCGCAGAAGACCCACCTCTCCGCCGCAGAGAAGAGCGCCATCGCCGATCTCGCCGCGGGCCTGGTGGAGGAAGGCGACGCCGTGGTCGTCGGCGCCGGCACCACCACCCAGGAACTGGCCCGCCGGCTGGCCCGGGTGCCCGGACTGACGGTGGTCACCAACTCGCTGCTGGTCGCCCAGGCGCTGGCGCACGCCAACCGGGTGGAGGTGGTGATGACCGGCGGCACCCTGCGCGGCTCCAACTACGCCCTGGTCGGCAGCGGTGCCGAACAGTCGCTGCACGGGCTGCGGGTGTCCAAGGCGTTCATCTCGGGCAGCGGACTGACCGCCGAACGCGGCCTCTCGACCACGAACATGCTCTCCGCGAGCGTGGACCGGGCGCTGGTGCAGTCGGCCGCCGAGGTGATCGTCCTCGCCGACCACACCAAGCTCGGCGCGGACACCATGTTCCAGACCGTCCCGACCGAGACCATCACCCGGCTGGTCACCGACGAGCAGGCCACCGCCGACGACACCACCGCACGGGAGCTCGACGCGCTCGCCGACTGCGGCGTGCAGATCGACCTCGCCCCGCTCGGCACCCCGCCCACCGGGGACGCCCCGGTGCACGGCACCGGCAGCGGGCCCGTCCACCAGACCCAGCCCGGCCCGCTGGCCCGCCGGGTGGCCCCCCCGCCCCCCGGCGGCGCCCCCCTGCCCGGCCAGCGCCGCCCGGGCACGCACGGCGGCCCCGGGGGCCCCGGCGGACCGGGCGGCCCGCTCCCCGTCAGACTCGCCGAACTGGGCCTGCCGCGCGGACGGTGAACCCGCCGCGCACCCGGCACACCGCCGCCGCACGGCCACCGGCCCGCCGCCGGAAACGGAACCGGTCCGCACACCCTGGGGGGCGTACGGACCGGTGACGCAGTGCGCGGGGATCAGTCCTTGATCTCGCAGAGCGCGGCGCCGCTGGAGACGCTGGCACCCACCTCGGCCTTGAGGCCGACGATCGTGCCCGCCTTGTGCGCGTTCAGCGGCTGCTCCATCTTCATCGCCTCCAGGACGACGATCAGCTCGCCCTCCGCGACGACCTGGCCCTCCTCGACGGCGACCTTGACGATGGTGCCCTGCATCGGCGAGGCCAGGGTGTCACCGCCGACCGCCGCGCCGGCCTTCTTGGCACCCACCCGGCGCTTGGCCTTCGCGGCACCCGCACCGGCCGCCGGCGCCGTCGAGACGCCCAGCGAGGACGGCAGCGACACCTCGATCCGCTTGCCGCCGACCTCGACGACCACGGTCTCCCGGGTCTCCGCCTCCTCGCCGTCCCCGGCCGCACCGGCGAACGCGGGGATGGTGTTGTCGAACTCGGTCTCGATCCACCGGGTGAAGATCCGGAACGGCCCCTCCTCCCCGTGCACCTCGGGCGCGAACGCCGGGTCGGTGACCACGGCCTGGTGGAACGGGATGGCGGTGGCCATGCCCTCCACCTTGAACTCGGCCAGCGCGCGCCGCGCACGCTCCAGCGCCTGCTTGCGGTCGCGACCCGACACGATCAGCTTCGCCAGCAGCGAGTCCCAGGCCGGGCCGATGACCGAACCGGTCTCGACACCCGAGTCCAGCCGGACACCCGGACCCGACGGCGGGGCGAACAGCGTCACGGTGCCCGGCGCCGGCAGGAAGTTGCGGCCCGGGTCCTCGCCGTTGATCCGGAACTCGAACGAGTGCCCGCGGACCTCCGGGTCGTCGTAGCCGAGCTCCTCGCCGTCGGCGATCCGGAACATCTCCCGGACCAGGTCGATACCGGTGACCTCCTCGGTCACCGGGTGCTCGACCTGCAGACGGGTGTTGACCTCCAGGAAGGAGATCGTGCCGTCCAGCGCGACCAGGAACTCACAGGTGCCGGCACCCTGGTAGCCGGCCTCCTTCAGGATCGCCTTCGACGCCCGGTACAGCTCGGCGTTCTGCTCGGCGGTGAGGAACGGCGCGGGCGCCTCCTCGACCAGCTTCTGGTGCCGGCGCTGCAGCGAGCAGTCACGGGTGGAGACGACCACCACGTTGCCGTGCTGGTCCGCCAGGCACTGGGTCTCGACGTGCCGCGGATTGTCCAGGTACCGCTCGACGAAGCACTCGCCGCGACCGAAGGCGGCGACCGCCTCGCGGACCGCGGAGTCGTACAGCTCCGGGATCTCCTCCAGGGAACGGGCGACCTTGAGGCCGCGGCCGCCGCCGCCGAAGGCCGCCTTGATCGCGACCGGCAGACCGTGCTCCCGGGCGAACTCGACGACCTCGTCGGCACCCGAGACCGGGTCGGGCGTACCGGCCACCAGCGGGGCACCGGCGCGCTGCGCCACGTGCCGGGCGGTGACCTTGTCCCCGAGGTCGCGGATGGCCTGCGGCGGCGGGCCGATCCAGGTGAGGCCCGCGTCGATGACGGCCTGGGCGAAGTCGGCGTTCTCCGACAGGAAGCCGTACCCGGGGTGGACGGCGTCCGCACCGGAGTCGGCCGCGGCCTGGAGGACCTTGGCGATGTCCAGGTAGCTGGTGCCGGGGGTGTCGCCGCCCAGCGCGTAAGCCTCGTCGGCCGCGCGGACGTGCAGCGCATCCCGGTCCGGCTCGGCGTAGACGGCGACGCTGGCGATACCGGCGTCCGAGCAGGCACGGGCGACGCGGACGGCGATTTCCCCGCGGTTGGCGATGAGCACCTTGCGCACTGTGGCTCCCTTCTTGAACCTCGTTGAGTTTATGGATTCCTGGGCGGTACCGGCGAGTAGCCCCAGGTTGTGAACTATCCCACACGGAGGGTGATGCGCCCGGGCGGGTGGTGGGCGGCCCGACGGGAGTCTCCCCAGGTGGCGGCTGGTCGGGTCGAGGGGGTCCGGTGCTTGCGGAGGGTGACCCGGTGGCCCGGCGGGGCCGTGGGCTTGGCCACACTCCAGCGGTCCACGAGCCGGTTCCGGGCGTCCCTCAGGGGGTTGACGCCGGAACAGGGGTACCGGAGGGGGCGCCGGCGGGACCGGCAGGGGTGGGCGCGGCCGCGACTGCCCCGGCGGAGGCGGTCGGCGCGGGGGCGGCCGCGGCGGCGCCGGCCGGGGTCGTGCCGGCCGCGGCGGGGGCGGTCGCGGTGGGCCCGCGCTCCAGGGCCCGGGCGGTGACGTCGGCGACCTGCTCGACCACGTCCGGCCCGTAGGCCCGGGGATTGGTCACCCGCAGCAGGAGGGCGAAGGTGCCGTCGGCGCCGTGGCGGCGGGCCAGCGAGCGGTGGTGCGCCACCAGGTGGCGGACGCCCGCCTGGTTGGCGACGCCGGTCTGGCCGGAGATCAGGAAGACCGGGCGGCCGCCCCCGGGAGTGGCGAGGCGGGCGAGCAGCACGTACGTCTCGACGTCCCAGTCGGCCGTGTACGCGCGTCCGCCGACGGTGATCGCGTTGTCGGCCGCTTCGGGGCCGTGGGAGATGCTCACCCCGGGCAGGCCCCAGGCGAGGTGGGCGGCCATCCGGTCGTTGGAGACGGGGCCGCCGAAGCACAGTTCGGTCTTGGCGCCGAGGCTGCGCGGGGCGGCGTCGTGCGCGACCAGGTCGGCCTGCGCGCCGCACTCCTTCACCAGCGCGGCCAGCTCCATCAGCGCGAAGGCGTCGCGCCGGGTGACCGTGCGGGGGTGCGCGCCGGTGCCGATGCTGCGGTTGACCACGATCAGGCACTCGCTGCCGGCCGGCAGTCCGAGGAAGGCCCTGGTCCGGTCGAGCCGGCGTCTTCGGCGCAGGCTCTGGCCGAGCCAGCCGATCGCGGCACTGAGTGCGCTGGCCACCAGCCCCAGCAGCACGTTGAGCAGACTGTCGGTCATCCGCCCACCACCTCCCCCGTTCGAACGGTGCCGGTCAGCCTAGCGGTGGGCCGGCCGGCGGCCTTGGGTCCGGACCGTTGACGGTGCCGGAACGCCCTCCTAGCGTGCATCAGATGAGGCAATCAACGGGGAAGTTGGCGTTAATCGCACTCGTCTTTGGCGCACTGACGACGGCCGGGTGCAGCAGTTCGGGCACGGGCGGAGCGGCGGCGGCGTCCACGGCACCCCCCGGTCCGGCGACGGCGGCTGGGACGGTACCGGCGGCCGGGCCCGCCCGGACCCACGGCTGCCTCACCGAGGCGCAGGCCGCGGCCGGCAGCCTCGACCTGCCCGCCGCCTCCGGCGTCCGGCCGGCCTACTTCCGGCAGGCGGACGCCGGTCCGGCCCGGGTGGCCGTCGTCCTCTCGCACCAGCTCCGCGGCTCGCTCTGCGACTGGGTCCCCTACCTGGACGCGTTCACCGGGGCCGGGTACGCGGTGCTGGCCTCCGAGGTGCCGGACAGCCCGGTCGGGGACCTCCCGACCGCGGTGAAGTGGCTGGAGACCAAGGGGATCGCCAGGGTCGTCCTGGTGGGCGCCTCCAAGGGCGGCACCGGCTCGCTGGTCGTCGCGGCGGCGCCGGGCCCGCTGCCGGTCGCGGCCGTGGTCTCGCTCAGCGGCCCGGCCCGCTTCGGATCGGACGACGCCGTGGCCGCGGTGAAGTCCTCCCGGGTGCCGGAGTTCTTCGCCGCGGAGGAGGACGACGCGCCGTTCGCCGCCGACGCCCGGGAGCTGTACGCCGCCGCGACCGCCCCGGTCCGGCAGCTGAAGCTCTACCCGGGCTCCGGCCACGGCGCCGACCTCCTCAAGGACGGTGCGCTGCCGGACGTGCTGGCCTTCCTGGCCGCCAACGCCCCGGCCGGCGGCTGACCTCAGACCCAGAGGTCGGTGATCCGGACGTCCAGCTCCGCGAGCAGGGCGCGCAGCAGCGGCAGCGAGAGGCCGATGACGTTGCCCGCGTCGCCGTCGATGCCCTCCACGAACGGCGCCGACCGGCCGTCCAGGGTGAACGCCCCGGCGACCTGCAGCGGTTCGCCGGTGGCGATGTAGGCGGCGACCTCGGCGTCGTCCGGGGTGCCGAAGCGCACGGTGGTCGAGGCGGTGGCGGAGGTCTGCCGCCCGTTGGCGGTGTCGATCACGCAGTGGCCGGTGCGCAGCACTCCCGCGCGGCCGCGCATCGACCGCCAGCGGGCCAGTGCCTCGGCCGCGTCGGCGGGCTTGCCCAGGGCCAGGCCGTCCAGCTCCAGCACGGAGTCGCAGCCGATCACCAGTTCGCCGTCGGTGAGTCCGGCGGCGACGGCGGCGGCCTTGGCCTCGGCCAGGACGAGCGCCAGCTCGGCGGGGGTGGCGGCGGTGATCGCGTCCTCGTCGACGCCGCTGACCACCACGCGCGGGTCGAGGCCCGCCTGGCGCAGCAGCCCGAGGCGGGCGGGGGAGGCGGAGGCGAGCACGAGGGTGCGGCGGTCGGTCATGCCCACCAGGGTAGAGGGGCGGTCCGGTCGGTTCGCCGGCGCGTCGCGTTCAGACCAGCAGCAGAACGGCGATCAGCAGCGTGAGGGCGGCGAGCACATGGCCGGCCCGGTGCAGCCTGCGCTGCATTCGCTGGGCTTCCGGGGACGGCTCGTCGCGGGGGTCTGACCAGAGCACTCCTCCAGGGTGCTCCGCGGGACTGCCGGGACGCCTGAGTATCCGTACTCAGCTTTCGGGGCAATCCGGGCGCGTCCGCTCCGTGTACCGCCGAACGGGCCGTCGGCCGCACCGCCCGTGCGTCGCCGGGCGCGGCACCGCGTGGGTCGGGTGCGTCGCGTGCGTCGGGTGCGTCGCGCGCACCGTGTGCACCGCGTGCGTCGGGTGGGTCGTCGGGCGGGTCGCCGGGCGGGCTGCCGTGCTCGCCGCCGCGTGCGCTGACGTACTCGCCGCCGCGTGGGCCGCTGCGTGCGCCGCCGTGCTCTTTGCAAAGCGTGGTGTTTGCAAAGGGAAAGGAGGGTGACCTGCCCGAACCGGGCAGGTCACCCTCCTTTGCAAAGCTCGGCACCTCTTTGCAAAGAGGTACTCGCGGTACCGGCTAGCCGGCCCAGCCGGAGGTGCGCCAGGCGTTGACGCCCGGGCGCGGGGCGGCCCGGAGCCGGCGGGCGCGGTCGTTCCAGGGGGAGTCCGGGCCGGCACCGGCACGGCGGGCAGCCTCGGCGGCGGCCTGTGCGGCGGCGGCCCGGGCCTGGACCACCGCCAGGACGGTGGCCAGCTCCTCGGGGGTCGGCTGCCCGTGCAGCACGTGGATCGGGGCCATGCTCAATCCTCTCGCGATCCTCTGGCGGCGGGCGACTACAGCGGGATGTTGCCGTGCTTCTTCGGCGGCAGCGTCTCGCGCTTGCCGCGCAGCGCGCGCAGACCGCGGACGATGTGCCGACGGGTCTCGCTCGGCGCGATGACGGCGTCGACGTAGCCGCGCTCGGCGGCCAGGTACGGGTTGAGCAGGGTGTCCTCGTAGGAGGCGATCAGCTCGGCCCGCCGCGCCTCGACGTCGTCCGCCTCGGCGAGCTCGCGCCGGTGCAGGATGTTGACCGCGCCCTGGGCGCCCATCACCGCGATCTGCGCGGTCGGCCAGGCCAGGTTGAGGTCGGCGCCCAGGTGCTTGGAGCCCATGACGTCGTACGCGCCGCCGAAGGCCTTGCGGGTGATCACGGTGATCAGCGGGACGGTGGCCTCGGCGTAGGCGTAGATCAGCTTGGCGCCGCGCCGGATGATGCCGTCCCACTCCTGCTCGGTGCCGGGCAGGAAGCCGGGCACGTCGACGAAGGTCAGCACCGGGACGTTGAACGAGTCGCAGGTGCGGATGAACCGGGCGGCCTTCTCGCTGGCGGCGATGTCCAGGCAGCCGGCGAGGTCCATCGGCTGGCTGCCGACGATGCCGACCGGGTGGCCCTCGACCCGGCCGAAGCCGGTGATGATGTTGCGCGCGTACAGCGGCTGGGTCTCCAGGAACTCGCCGTCGTCGAGGACGTGCTCGATCACCTTGTGCATGTCGTACGGCTGGTTCGCCGAGTCCGGCACCAGGGTGTCGAGTTCGAGGTCCTCGTCGGTGACCGCTAGGTCCGCCTCCTCGGGGAAGGACGGCGGGTCGGAGAGGTTGTTGGAGGGCAGGTACGAGAGCAGGCTCTTGACGTACTCGATCGCCTCCTTCTCGTCCGACGCCAGGTAGTGGGCGTTGCCGGACTTGGAGTTGTGGGTGCGCGCGCCGCCCAGCTCCTCCATGCCGACGTCCTCGCCGGTGACGGTCTTGATCACGTCGGGGCCGGTGATGAACATGTGCGAGGTCTGGTCGGCCATCACCACGAAGTCGGTGATCGCGGGGGAGTACACCGCGCCGCCCGCGCAGGGGCCCATGATCAGCGAGATCTGCGGGATCACGCCGGAGGCGTGCACGTTGCGGCGGAAGATCTCGCCGTACAGGCCGAGCGAGACCACGCCCTCCTGGATCCGGGCGCCGCCGGAGTCGTTGATGCCGATCACCGGGCAGCCGGTCTTCAGCGCGAAGTCCATGACCTTGACGATCTTCTCGCCGAAGACCTCGCCCAGCGAGCCGCCGAAGACGGTGAAGTCCTGCGCGAAGACGGCGACCTGGCGGCCGTCGACGGTGCCGTAGCCGGTGACCACGCCGTCGCCGTACGGGCGGGTCCTCTCCTGGCCGAAGTTGGTCGAGCGGTGCCGGGCGAACTCGTCGAACTCGACGAACGAGTCCTCGTCCAGCAGCTCGGCGACCCGCTCCCGGGCCGTCAGCTTGCCCTTGGCGTGCTGCTTCTCGACCGCCTTGGCGGAACCGGAGTGCACCGCCTCGTCGAGCCTGCGCCGGAGGTCGGCGAGCTTGCCGGCGGTGGTGTGCGGGTCGTGCGGCGCCTCGGTCATCCGGTGGCTCTCCCTGATCCATGGCCGCGACCTGTTTCGGGGGCGCGCGGGCCGGGTGGGGACCCGCGCGGATGAGGGCAGGGCGGCGCTACGAACTACCGTTGGGTAGCGTAGCCATCGCGGAGGGTTTCCCGTTATGGCCAGCGACACAGTGTGGTCGGCGGTCGTTCTGGGGGACGATGGTGCGGCCTACGGCCTCTAGGCTCTTGGGCCATGACCTCCGACACCCCCCGCCGCAGTGGACTGCGCGGCTTCGGCCACGCCGGGCCGTCGCCGTGGACCGACCTGGACCGCCCGCCGCTGAGCGCCGCCGCGCTCCGCCGGGACCTGCTCACGCCGGGCGGGCTGTGGACCTCGCTGGACGTCGTCGACGAGACCGGCTCCACCAACACCGACCTCGCAGCCCGGGCCCGGGACGGCGCCCCGCAGGGCGCGGTGCTGGTCGCCGAGGCGCAGCGGACCGGGCGCGGGCGGCTGGAGCGGCAGTGGACGGCGCCCGCCCGCTCGGGCCTCTTCCTCTCCGTCCTGCTTCGCCCGGACGGGGTACCCGTCGAACGCTACGGCTGGCTGCCGATCCTGGTCGGCGTCTCGGCGGCCGGCACGCTGAGCCGGGTCGCCGAGGTCGAGGTCGGGCTGAAGTGGCCCAACGACCTCCAGGTCGTGATCGACGGTGCGGAGCGCAAGCTGGGCGGCATCCTCACCGAGCTGAGCGGTGGCGCGGTGGTCGCGGGGCTGGGTCTCAACGTCTCGCTGCGCGGGTCCGAGCTGCCGGTGCCGGCCGCCGCCTCGCTGGCCCTGGCCGGCGCGGAGGTCACCGACCGGGCCACCCTGCTGCGGGCGCTGCTGCGCGACTTCGCGGACCTGTACGGGGAGTGGACGGCGGCCGCGGGCGATCCGCACGCGAGCGGGCTGCTGCGGGCGTACGCGGACCGGTGCACGACGCTGGGCCGGCAGGTCAGGGTGCTGCTGCCCGGTGACCGGGAGCTGCTCGGCGAGGCGGTGGCGATCGACGGGGACGGCCGGCTGGTGGTGCGGACGGCGGACGGCTCCCGGCAGCCGGTCGGTGCGGGCGACGTGGTCCACGTCCGGCCAGAGCCGCGCTGACGGACCCTGCGGTGACCCGACGGTCCTCCCGTGACCCGTCGGCCCTTGCGGTGCCCCGCCGGTCCTCTCGCCCCGCCGGTCCTCTCGCCCCGCCGGTCCTCTCGCCCCGCCGGTCCTCTCGCCCCTTCGGCCTCCGGCCGTGGCGTCGGCGCGGTCCCGGCCGTCGGCGGGTCCGGTCGTCCGCGGCTGCGGCCGTCGGCGGCGGGGAGCGGCGCCGGGGCGCGGAACCGCCCGGGCCGAAGGGAGTCTTCACTTCCCCTTGACCCGGGCGGATGCCCCGGATCGCGGGATTCCGTGCGAATATTCCACCTGGCAGCAGTGTGAGGCGCGCCACTGCCCGCCGGGGTGGCGGGCGCGCCCGGACTGGCAGGACACGAGGCGAGTGCGGCGACCGCACGGGGACGGACCGGTGGCAGACGACGGCAGCAACGGCGGCACGGCGGGCTCCCACGACCAGACGGTCGCCCTCGACCTGGAACGCCTGATCCTGGACGCGCCGCGCCGCTACACCCCGTACCAGGCCGCGCGGGCGGCCGACGTCCCGATGGAGCTGGCCACCCGGTTCTGGCGGGCGATGGGCTTCCCGGACATCGGGCAGTCCCGGGCGCTGACCGACGGTGACGTGATCGCCCTGCGCCGGCTGGCCGGGCTGGTCGAGTCGGGCCTGCTGAGCGAGTCGATGGCGATCCAGGTGGCGCGGTCCACCGGCCAGACCACGGCCCGGCTGGCCGGCTGGCAGATGGACACCTTCCTGGAGAACCTCACCCAGTCCGTCGAGCCCGGTCTGACCCGCGCCGACGTCGCGTACCCGCTGGTCGAGCTGCTGCTGCCGGAGCTGGAGCAGTTCCTGGTGTACGTCTGGCGCCGCCAGCTCGCGGCCGTCACCGGCCGGGTGGTGCAGGCCGCCGAGGACAACGAGATCACCAGCGGCCGGCTCGCGGTGGGGTTCGCCGACCTGGTCGGCTTCACCCGGCTCTCCCGGCGGCTGGAGGAGGAGGAGCTCGGCGAGCTGGTCGAGACCTTCGAGAACACCTGTTCCGACCTGATCGCCGGCCAGGGCGGCCGGGTGATCAAGACGCTGGGCGACGAGATCCTCTACGTCTCCGAGGACCCGGTGACGGCCGCCGAGATCGCGCTCAGCCTGATCGAGGCGCTGGCCGAGGACGACAGCATCCCCGCGCTGCGGGTCGGCATGGCCTTCGGCACGGTGACCTCCCGGATGGGCGACGTCTTCGGCACCACGGTGAACCTGGCCAGCCGGCTCACCTCGATCGCGCCCAAGGACGCGGTGCTGATCGACGGCGAGTTCGCCGCCGCGCTGGAGCAGCACGGCAGTGTGGCACCGGCCGACGCGGACGGGCCGGGCCTGGCCGAGGCGCTCTCGGCGGCCGCGGGGCTCCCGCCCGCCGGCGGCCTGCCGGTGTACGGGCCGCACGCCGGGTTCCGGTTCAACCTGCAGCCGATGTGGCGCCGTCCGGTGCGCGGGCTCGGGCTGGTCGAGCCGTGGCTGCTCTCCCGGCGGCTGCGCGCGCAGTAGGCGCGGCGGGCGCGCGGCGCGGACACGGGGAGTGGCCGCGCGGAGCGGGGGTAGGGACCGGGCGCGCGCGGCGGGCGTGCGCGGGCCGGGCGGAGTGGAACCGCTCCAGGCCGGGCACGGTCCTGCCGCAAGCCGAACGGTTGAACGTCGTACTGCCCCGCGGATCCTCTTCGGCAAACGGGGCATAACCGAACGAAACCGCCATAGTCTTGGTGCAAGCGGCCGAATGGGTGCGGTTCCCGGGCGGGGTTCCCGGGGCGCGGTTTCCGGCGGCCCGCCGAGGGGGACCGAGCAGGACCGAGCACAGGGAGCGAGGCGAGCCGGTGAGCAGTGAGGCGACCATGACGGACCGCGGCAGCGACTGCGACCGGACGCGGCAGTCGCCGCCCGCGGCCCCCGACACGCGGCTGACCTCGGTGGTCGAACTCGCCCAGGACATGGCGGGGGCGCTCACCCCGCTGGAGGCCGTCCGGGCCGCCGCCGCGCGCGCCACCGGGGCGCTCGGCGCCACCATGGCGGCCGTCTCGGTCTGGGACCGCGAGTCCGGCCGGCTGCGGGTCCTGGTCAACCACGGGGAGCTCTCGCCGGGTGAGGAGGAGCTGCCCGAGGACGAGTCCTACCCGGTGGCGGACTTCCCGGAGATCGTCACGTACCTGGAGGAGCGCTGGACCACCGGGCGGCTGCCGCGCGCCTGGGTCCAGACGGCGGACAACAGCCAGCCGCACGCCGGGCACGCGCACCCGACCGCCGGCGCGTACTGCCAGGAGCGCGCCGCGGCGCTGCGCCGTCGCGGGCGGGCCTGCTGCGTGGTCGCGCCGATCGTCCTGCACGGGCAGGCCTGGGGCGAGCTCTACCTGGCGCGGACCACCGGGATGGCCGAGTTCACCGAGGCGGACGCCGACTACGCCACGCTGCTCGCCGCCCAGATCTCGGCGGGCCTGGCCCAGACCGAGCGCCTCGCCGACCTGCGCAAGCTCGCGTTCTCCGATCCGCTCACCGGCCTGGCCAACCGGCGCGCGGTGGACGCCCGGCTGGAGAGCGCGCTGGAGGCCCACAACCGGGACAACACCGTGGTCTCGCTGGTGGTCTGCGACGTCAACGGTCTGAAGCGGGTCAACGACCAGCTCGGCCACGAGGTGGGCGACCGGCTGCTGGAGCGGTTCGCCCACCAGCTGTCGCTGGCCGCCGCCAAGCTCCCCGGCAGCCTCGCGGCCCGGCTCGGCGGCGACGAGTTCTGTCTGCTCGCGGAGGGCCAGAAGGCGGACGAGGTGGTCGCCGTCGCCGAGGAGCTGTGCGCGCGGGCGCTGGCCCTGGCCGAAGGGGAGGGCGTCGCCTGCGGGGTCGCCTCCACCGGCGACTCGATCGGCCCGGTCACCACGCCGGACCGGCTGTTCCGGCTCGCCGACGCCGCCCAGTACCGGGCCAAGGCGGCCCGTGCCGCGCACCCGGTGGTCGCCGGGCGCAGCCACGGCCCGGGCTTCGCGCCCGATCCGACGGTGCTGCTGGCCGATGCCGCCGACCCGCACCACCGGGCCGACGGGAGGACCCGGCCGGGCGGCCGGGCCGGTTCCGGCGACCGGCGGCGGTTCCGCGGGGCCGCGCACAGCGCGGATCCGGGGCAGCTGCTCACCGCGGTGCTCACCGCGCTGGACCAGCAGGGCGGTGCCCGCTCGGTGCACCCCGCCGACACGATCGGCAAGCTGGCCGTCGTCGCCGAGACCTCGGCGCGGCTGCTGGACGCGGTGGGCTGGTGGATCTCGTACGTGCCGCCCGGTTCGCAGCTGATGCGCACCGCGCAGCACGCCGTGTACCGGATGACCAGTGGGCCGAGCAGTACCCGGGCGGAGACCCAGCGGGCGCAGATCGAGGCACCGGACGCCGTCTTCGACCTGCGCCACTACCCGTTGACGCGGCGGGCCGTGCGGGGCTGGGCGTTCGCGCTGCGGGCGGGTGCGGCGGGCAACGATCCGGCGGAGGAGGCCATGCTGGTGGTCTCCGGTTACCGCGGCATGGTCGCGGCGGGAGGGCAGAACGCGGCGGGCGGGTGGCTGCTGGAGCTGTTCGCGGACGACGCGACGCTGCCGCTGGGCCAGGTCGCGGCGGCGCTGCGGGCCCTGGTGGCGGTGGCCCTCGCCGGTCCGGCCTCCCCACCGGTGGGCTGAGCGCGCGGGGGAGGGGCGCCGGGGGAGGAGCGCCGTGGATCGGTGCCGCGAATCGGTGCCGCGGATCGGAGTCGTGCCGTCGTGGTGTGGTGGTTCGGTGACCGGTCTGTTCCGAGCCGGTCGCGGTCCGGTGGCGGGGGCGTCGCGGGTCTGGGCGGGGCGTCGCGGGCGTGGGATGGTGTCGGCGGTCGGCGGGCCGTCGGGGTCGCGCCGGACGGATTCTCGGGGGTTGACTCCTATGCGCGCTCGGTTGACCGGCTTCGTCCTCTCCGTGGTGCTGGCCTTCGGCGGTGGGGTGCTCGCCGCGGCGCCCGCGGCTTCGGCGGCCCCGGCCGCGGTCGCCTCCGCCGCCGTCCTCGCGGCGCCGGGGGCCGGGGCGGTGCAGGCGGTTCCCGCGGCCCCGGCGGCCGCCGGCCAGGTCTCGGCGGCGGCGGACCGGCACGACGCGGCCCGGCTGGCGGCGTCGAAGGACAAGGCCAAGAAAAAGAAGAAGAAGGGCCTGGGCAAGATGATGGGCCTGCTGATCGGCGTGGTGCTGGTGCTGGCGGTGATCGTCGTGGTCGTGCTGGTGCTCCGCCGCCGCGGCCGCGGCTGAGGTCAGCCGCCGCCGGTCGCCCCGAGCGCGCGCAGGACCGCCGTCACCAGGCGGTCCGCGTACGCGTGGTCGACCGGGCCGAGGCCGTGCAGCCAGCGGTAGTACATCGGCCCGTAGAGCAGTTCGACGGCGAGGTCGAGGTCGGTGTCGGCCGGGAGCTGTCCGGCGGTGCGTGCGCTGCGCAGGCGCTCGCGGGTGACCTCCAGGAGCGGGTCCAGCAGGCGTTCGCGGTACTCGCGGAGCAGGGCCGGGTCGACCAGGTACTCGGAGATCAGGCCCCGGCCGGTGGTCTCGAAGGCGGGGTCGGTGAGCTCGTCGGCGGTGGGGCGCAGGACGGCCCGCAGGTCGGCGGCGAGGTCGCCGGTGTCGGGGAGGGCCAGGCTGCCGGAGGCGTCCTCGCTGGCGGCGAGGAAGGCGTCGAAGACGACCGCGCCCTTCGACGGCCACCAGCGGTAGATGGTCTGCTTGCCGACTCCGGCGCGGGCGGCGATCTTCTCGATGGTGAGTCCGGCGAAGCCCAGCTCGGAGACCAGTTCGGCGGCGGCGGTGAGGATCGCCGCGCGGCTCTGCTGGCTGCGGCGGCTGGGGTCGGGTGCGGTCTGTCTGGACATGGGGTCATCCTAGCGCCTCAACGAGACGAACCGTCTCGTCTTGACGAATGGCGGGTCGTCAGGTCATGCTGTGGGGGTGTTCAGCGAGACGAACCGTCTCGTCTCATCATCTCGACGAAGGACGACCGACATGACCCGCTCCGCGCACATCGCCATGGTCTCGATCCCGGCCCACGGCCACGTCAACCCGAACCTCGCCGTCGTCGCCGAGCTCGTCGCCCGGGGCCACCGGGTCAGCTACGTCAACGACGCCTCCTTCGCCGCCGCCGTCGAGGCGACCGGCGCGACGCTCGTGCCCTACCCGACGGCGCTGCCGCTCACCGACGACTCCCAGGTGTGGCTGCAGGACCCGGTGGGGATCCAGAACCTCTTCCTCGACGACGCCGTCGCGATGACCCCGGTGGTCCGCAGGCTCTTCGAGGAGGACCGGCCCGACCTCGTGCTGTACGACATCGCCGGGTTCACCGGGCGGGCGGTGGCCGAGGGCCACGGCGTCCCCGCCCTCCAGCTCTCGCCGACCTACGTCGCCTGGCAGGGCTTCGAGGAGGACATGGCCGACGTGTTCGAGGCGATCCGCACCGGCCCCGGCGGGCCCGAGTACCTGCGGCGGTTCGCCGACTGGCTGGCCGAGAACGACACCCTCGTCCGGGACCCGGAGGAGTTCAAGGCCGTCCCGGCGCGCGCCCTCGCCCTGATCCCGCGGGCCCTGCAGCCCAACGCCGACCGGGTCGACCCCGCCCGGTACACCTTCGTCGGCCAGTGCTTCGGCGACCGCTCGGACCAGGGCAGCTGGCCGCGGCCGGCCGGTGCCGGGAAGGTGCTGCTGGTCTCGCTCGGCTCCGCCTTCACCCACCAGCCAGCCTTCTACCGGGCGTGCGTCGAGGCCTTCGGCGGCCTGCCCGGCTGGCACGTCGTGCTCCAGGTCGGCAGGCACACCGACCTGGCCGAGCTGGGCGAGGTGCCGGCCAACGTCGAGGTGCACCGGTGGGTGCCGCAGTTCGACGTGCTCTCGAAGGCCGACGCCTTCGTCACGCACGCCGGGATGGGCGGCAGCAGTGAGGGCCTCTACCACGGGGTGCCGATGATCGCGGTGCCGCAGGCCGTCGACCAGTTCGGCAACGCGGACAAGCTGGTGGAGCTGGGCGTCGCCCGTCGGCTCGACACCGAGCAGGCCACCGCGGAGGCGCTGCGCGCCGCCCTGCTGGAGCTGACCGGCGACCCCGGGGTCGCCGCCCGCCTCGACGTGCTGCGCGCCGAGGCCCGGGCCGAGGGCGGCACCGCCCGCGCGGCGGACCTGATCGAGGCCGAGCTGCGGTGACACCCGGGCGGGGGTCGGGCGGGCCGGGGCGGAGGGCGCCGGCCCGCCCGGCGCGCTCAGGCGATCCGGTCCGGGCGGGTGTACACGTTGGCGCCCTCGCCGCGCAGGAAGCCGACCAGGGTCAGGCCCAGCTCCTCCGCCAGGTCCACCGCCAGCGAGGACGGCGCCGACACGGCGGCCAGCAGCGGGGCGCCGGCCAGCGCCGCCTTCTGGGTCAGCTCGAACGAGGCCCGGCCGCTGACCAGCAGCACGTGCCCGGTCAGCGGCAGCAGCCCCGCGCGCAGCGCCCAGCCGACCACCTTGTCCACCGCGTTGTGCCGGCCGACGTCCTCGCGGGCGCAGAGCAGCTCGCCGGTCGCACCGTCGAACAGGCCCGCCGCGTGCAGGCCGCCGGTGGACTCGAAGGTCCGCTGGGCGGCCCGCAGCCGGTCCGGCAGCCCGTACAGGAACGCGGGCGGGACGGTCAGCGGGTCGTCGGCGACGGGGTGGCGGACATGGGTGCGGACGGCGTCCACGGTGTCCCGGCCGCAGAGGCCGCACGCGCTGGTGGTGAGCAGGTTGCGGTGGGCGGAGAGCGGCAGGGCCCCGGTGCCGCGCAGCGTCGCGTCCACCACGTTGTAGGTGTTGGCGCCCGCCTCGTCGGTGCCGGCGCAGTAGCGCAGCGCCGCGAGGTCCTCGGAGGCGTGCACCAGCCCCTCGCCGACCAGGAATCCGGCCACCAGGTCGAAGTCCTGCCCCGGGGTGCGCATGGTGACGGTGAGGGGTTCGCCGCCGAGCCGGATCTCCAGCGGCTCCTCGGCCGCCAGCGCGTCCGGCCGGGTGGTCCGCCCGTCCCCCCGCAGCCGGACCACCCGCCGCCGCGTCGTCGCCCGTGTCATCGTGCCGCCGCCTTCCCCGTGCCCGCCGGTCTCTCCGTCGGTGTCCGCCGCGGTGCCCCGCGCCGCGGTGCCGTACGCCGTACGGGCGTCCGCCACCCCCACAGCGTGCGGCACCGGGCGGGGTATCCGAAAATCCAGGTGACCGACCGATCCGGTGCCGGAGTTTCAGGAGGGCCCGGGTGGTTGTCATATCTTCATTCACCTGATGAGATGGTGTATATGGATATGCACAGTGCTGCGGCCCCCCACGCCCCGCTCGTCCAGGTCGGCAAGGCCGACGTCAGCGCCGAGGACGTGCTGGCAGTCGCCCGGGGGAACGCCCGGGTCGAGATCGGCCCCGACGCGCTCGCCGAGATGGCGGCCGCGCGCGCCCGGATCGACGCCCTGGCGGCCGAACCCCGCCCCGTCTACGGCGTCTCGACCGGCTTCGGCGCCCTCGCCGTCCGGCACATCAGCCCCGAACTCCGCGCCCAGCTGCAGCGCTCGCTGGTGCGCTCGCACGCCGCCGGCATGGGCCCGGCGGTCGAGCGCGAGGTCGTTCGCGCGCTGGTGTTCCTGCGGATGAAGACGCTCGCCAGCGGCCGCACCGGGGTCCGCCCGCTGGTCGCCCAGACCATGGCCGCGATCCTCAACGCCGGTATCACCCCCGTGGTCCGCGAGTTCGGCTCGCTCGGCTGTTCCGGTGACCTCGCGCCGCTCTCGCACTGTGCGCTCGTCCTGATGGGCGAAGGAGTGGCGACCGGTCCCGACGGCGTCGAGAAGCCCTCCGCCGAACTCCTCGCCGCCGCCGGCATCGAGCCGGTCGAGCTGCTGGAGAAGGAGGGCCTCGCCCTCATCAACGGCACCGACGGCATGCTCGGCATGCTGGTCATGGCCATCGCCGACCTCCAGCGGCTGTTCACCACCGCCGACATCACCGCCGCGATGACCCTGGAGGCGCTGCTCGGCACCGACAAGGTGCTCGCCCCCGAGCTGCACGCCCCGATCCGCCCGCACCCCGGCCAGGCGCTCTCCGCCGCCAACATGCTGGCCGTGCTCAAGGGCTCCGGTCTCACCGGCCACCACCAGGACGACGCCCCGCGCGTCCAGGACGCCTACTCGATCCGCTGCGCCCCGCAGGTCGCCGGCGCCGGCCGCGACACCCTCGCCCACGCCGCGCTGGTCGCCTCCCGGGAGCTGGCCGCCTCGGTCGACAACCCGGTGGTGCTGCCCGACGGCCGGGTGGAGTCCAACGGCAACTTCCACGGCGCCCCGGTCGCGTACGTGCTGGACTTCCTCGCCATCGCGGCCGCCGACCTCGGCTCGATCTCGGAGCGCCGCACCGACCGGCTGCTCGACAAGGCCCGCTCGCACGGCCTGCCGGCCTTCCTCGCCGACGACCCGGGCGTGGACTCCGGCCTGATGATCGCCCAGTACACCCAGGCGGCACTGGTCAGCGAGAACAAGCGGCTCGCCGTGCCCGCCTCGGTCGACTCGATCCCCTCCTCGGCGATGCAGGAGGACCACGTCTCGATGGGCTGGTCCGCCGCGCGCAAGCTGCGCCAGGCCGTCGACAACCTCGGCCGGATCCTCGCCGTCGAACTCACCGCCTCCGCCCGCGCCCTGGAGATCAGGCAGCAGGACGGCGCCGGCGGCACGGTGGCCCCCGCCACCGCCGCGGCGATGGCCGCCGCCCGCGAGGCCGGGGTCGGCGGCGCCGGCCGCGACCGCTTCCTCTCGCCGGACCTGGAGGCCGCCGCCGCGCTGGTCGCCTCCGGCGAGCTCGTGCAGGCGGTCGAGCGGGTCACCGGGCCGCTGGCCTGATGCCCGGCCGCGCGGAGCGCACCGGGGCCCGCCCCGGACCGGTCCGGCCGCCGCGTGCGGCCGGACCCCCGGCGGGCCCGCCCCGCGGCGGGATCAGTCCCACTCGCTCCGCGCGGTCCCCGCACGCCGCTGCTCCGCCCGGTCCAGCCGCCGCTCGGACAGCGCGGCGGAGACGTTGACACCGACGATTCCGGCCCAGCAGACCACCAGCCCCCACACCCCGCTGGTGCCGCCCGCGATGCCGGACAGCGGGATGCCGAGCGCCATCGAGACGATCGGCACCACCCGGGCGCCCGAACCGCGCGAGTGGGGCGGCCGGCGTCCGGGCCCGTGCGGCCGGGGCCCCTCCGCCGGGTCGTACCCGCCGGCTGGGCCGAGGCGCTCCGCGACCCGGCGCTCCACCCTGGCGTCGAGCCGGGCGTCGATGCGGGAGAGGAAGGAGTCGACGAGTTCCGACTCGTACTCCTTGCCGAGCTCCTTGCGGGCCTGCAGCGAGGCATCGAGATCGCGCCGCATGTCGTCCTGGCGAGTGTCCATGGCAACCAGACTGCGCCCGCGAGGGCGTGCCGGTCCATCGGTTCGCACGGTAATCCGGGAGGACTAGGGGGGAAATCAGGGTCACCCGGGCGACCGGCCCGGTCACCGGGCCCGGCCGGACACCCGGCGGGGCGCCTGGCAGGACACCTGGACGGACACCCGGTGGGAGGCCCGGCGGGAGGCCCGTCACCCGGCCGGACGGGCGCCCGACCGGGCACCCGACCGCCGGTCCGGCCGGCCGCCGGGCCGCTCCCGGGAGGTCTCGCCCGGTGTCCCGGCGTACGAGACGTCTTTGCCAGCGGCAGCCCGCTGCTGCACAGTCATCCGAACAGCTCGCATCCGGAGGTACCGCAATGACCGCCACCGACGACACCGGCACGGTCGGCCCCTCCGCCCGGCTGCTCCAGCTCTTCGAGGGCCACCGGCTCACCCCCACCCAGCGCCGGATCGCGCACTCCCTCGTCCGGCACGCCAACGAGGCCCCGTTCCTCTCCAGCGTCGAGGTCGCCGAACTCGCCGGCGTCAGCCAGCCCTCCGTCACCCGCTTCGCGGTCGCCCTCGGCTACGACGGCTACCCGGCGCTCCGCAAGCAGCTGCGCGAACTCGGCGCCGGCGAACCCGCCGCACCCGAGACCCCCGCCGACGCCGTCCGCAACGAGCACCAGCAGGCCGTCCTCGCCGAGATCGAGCACCTGCGCCTCCTCGCCGACCTGCTCGCCGACCCCGAACCCATCACCCGCGCCGCCCGGCTGCTCGCCGCCTCCCGCCCGCTGCCCGTCCTCGGCCTGCGCGCCGCCTCCGCGCAGGCGCGCGGCTTCGCGTACTTCGCGGCCAAGGTGCACCCCGACATCCGGCTCCTCGACGAGGGCGGCAGCATGCTCGCCGACCGCCTCGAACAGGCCGCCGCGGCCGGCGCCACCGCGCTGCTCTGCTTCGCCCTGCCGCGCTACCCGCGCGAGCTGATGGAGGCCCTGACGGTCGCCCGGGACTGCGGGCTGACCGTCCTCACCGTGGCCGACAGCGTCTTCGCCCCCGTCGCCAAGCTCTCCGACCTGATGCTCCCCGCCGCCGTCGGCACCGGCCTGGTCTTCGACACCGCCTGCGCGCCGATGATGCTCGGCCGGGTGCTGCTGCAGACGATGTGCGACGAACTCCCGGGTGCGGAGGCCCGTTTGGAGGCCATCGAGCAGTCGGCGGCGGCGCGCGGGCTCTTCCTGGAGTAGCCGCGGCTGGAGTAGTCGCCACAAACCGGGGCATCCCTCTGTACAGGGGGTGCCGCCATGCGCGTGATCCACGAGATGAAGTTCGTCGCCCGGCTCGCCTCGGGCGCCGACGAGTGGTCCTGCCCGACCTGCGGACGCCGTGTCACCCTGCGCCGTCTGCCCGAACCCGAACTGACCGTCCTCGATCCCGGCGACGACACCGCGGTGCACGTCGGCGTCATCGAGCCCGACGCCCGTGCCGCCGCCGCGGCCGAACGCTACGGCCTCGGCCCCGTCCAGGAGATCCCCCGCCCGCCCCGACCGGCCACCCCGGACGCCGCCGACCGCCGCTGGCTGGCCGAGATCGGCATCGACTGGGACGGCGACGCGGCGGCCTGACGGCCGCTCAGCGCCGGGGCGCGTAGACCGGGAGTTCGGCGGTGCTCAGCTCGCCCGGGAGCGGTGCGGCGAGCGGTACGGGCTCGCCGAACTCGCCGTTCAGGATGCCTTGGTAGGCGCCGTCGCGTGGGTGCGTGTAGAGAGTCCAGACGCCCTTGCGCGGATCGACCGCGAGCAGGACGGCAACGCCGGCACTGGCGTACCAGTCGGTCTTGGTGGCGACGGAGCCGGCGCCTTCGGAATTGGAGATGACCTCCATGGCGAACGCGACGTCGCGCGGGTCTGCCAGCCAGTCGTCGTCGCGATCCCAGTCGACGGGGAGGACCACCAGGTCCGGGGTCACGTAGTCCTCGTCGTTGTCCGGCATAGAGATGGACGAGACCTCGTACGCCCCGAGGCTCCTGGGCAACTGCGGAATGAGCTGGTCACGGAGTAGGCGTACGGTCCCCGCGTGCTTGCCGCGGGGGGTGGGGGACATCACCAGGGTTCCTCCGATGATCTGGACGCGGAGGCCGGTGCTCCGCTCGATCTCCTCCGCCGCATCCCGGAGTCTGCCGGGCCGCACGGTGATGGCCGTCATCGTGTCCTCCGCTCCCTGGCGCTGGGCCGAGTGGCTGGTGCTCGCCGGGTTCAGGGTAGCGCTCGGCGGTCGACCGCGCGGGCGCTGATCGGATGTGCGCAGGTCTGGTCGGCGACTGAATGTTTGGATATATTCAGTTGAGTCGAGACTGAATGAATTCATCCGTAGGGAGGCTGGGACATGGTGCAGCAGGCGAGCGGGCCCCGTGAGGTTCGGGCGGCGCGGGGGACCAAGCTGACGACGCAGGGGTGGCAGCAGGAGGCGGCCCTGCGGATGCTCATGAACAACCTCGACCCCGAGGTGGCCGAGCACCCCTCGAAGCTGGTCGTCTACGGCGGCACCGGCAAGGCCGCGCGCGACTGGCGCTCCTTCGACGCCATGGTGCGGACGCTGGAGGGGCTGAAGCAGGACGAGACCATGCTGGTCCAGTCCGGCCGCCCGGTCGGCGTCATGCAGACCCACGAGTGGGCGCCGCGCGTGCTGATCGCCAACTCCAACCTGGTCGGCGACTGGGCCAACTGGGAGGAGTTCCGCCGGCTGGAGTCCCTCGGGCTCACCATGTACGGGCAGATGACCGCCGGCTCGTGGATCTACATCGGCACCCAGGGCATCCTCCAGGGCACCTACGAGACCTTCGCCGCCGTCGCCAACAAGCGCTTCGAGGGCACCCTGGCGGGGACGATCACCCTCACCGCCGGCCTCGGCGGCATGGGCGGCGCCCAGCCGCTGGCCGTCACCATGAACGGCGGCGTGGCGATCTGTATCGACTGCGACCCGTCCCGGATCTCCCGCCGGATCGAGCACCGCTACCTCGACGTCGAGGCCAAGAACCTCTCGCACGCGCTGGAGCTGGCCACCGCCGCCCGCGACAAGAGGCAGCCGCTCTCCATCGGCCTGCTGGGCAACGCCGCCGAGCTGTTCCCGCAGCTGCTCGCGATGGACGCGCCGATCGACATCGTCACCGACCAGACCAGCGCCCACGACCCGCTGAGCTACCTGCCCGTCGGGGTCTCCTTCGACGACATGGCGACCTACGCCGCCGAGAAGCCCGCCGAGTTCACCCAGCGCTCCCGCGAGTCGATGGCCCGCCACGTCGAGGCGATGGTCGGCTTCCAGGACCGCGGCGCCGAGGTGTTCGACTACGGCAACTCGATCCGCGGCGAGGCCCAGCTGGCCGGCTACGACCGCGCCTTCGCCTTCCCCGGCTTCGTCCCCGCGTACATCCGGCCGCTGTTCTGCGAGGGCAAGGGCCCGTTCCGCTGGGCCGCCCTGTCCGGCGACCCGCAGGACATCGCCAAGACCGACAAGGCCGTGCTCGACCTCTTCCCGGAGAACGAGTCGCTGCACCGCTGGATCAAGATGGCCCAGGAGAAGGTGCACTTCCAGGGCCTGCCCGCGCGGATCTGCTGGCTCGGCTACGGCGAGCGCGACAAGGCCGGCGAGCGGTTCAACGACATGGTCGCCTCCGGCGAGCTGTCCGCCCCGATCGTGATCGGCCGCGACCACCTGGACTGCGGCTCGGTCGCCTCCCCGTACCGGGAGACCGAGGCGATGCTGGACGGCTCCGACGCGATCGCCGACTGGCCGCTGCTCAACGCCATGGTCAACGTCGCCTCCGGCGCCTCCTGGGTCTCCATCCACCACGGCGGCGGCGTCGGCATCGGCCGCTCGATCCACGCCGGCCAGGTCACCGTCGCCGACGGCACCCCGCTCGCCGGGGAGAAGATCCGCCGGGTGCTCACCAACGACCCGGGCATGGGCGTCATCCGGCACGTGGACGCCGGCTACGACCGGGCCGACGAGGTCGCCGCCGAGCGCGGGGTCCGCATCCCGATGGGCGAGCTGTGACCGACCAGGGCTCCGACAGCTTCGAACGGATGTGGGCGGAGCTGCTCCCCGTGGGCCGCTCCGCCTCCTCCGGCGGCTACCGCCGGTTCGCCTGGAACTCCGCCGACGCCGAGTGCCGCGCCTGGTTCGAGCAGCAGGCCCGCGACCGCGGCCTGACCTACGAACTGGACCGCAACGGCAACCAGTGGGCCTGGCTCGGCGACCCGTCCGGCGAGGGCGCGGTCGTCACCGGCTCGCACCTGGACTCCGTCCCCGACGGCGGCGCCTTCGACGGCCCGCTCGGCGTGGTCTCCTCCTTCGCCGCGCTCGACGAGCTGCGCTCGCGCGGCGCCGGGTTCACCCGCCCGCTGGCGATCGTCAACTTCGGCGACGAGGAGGGCGCCCGGTTCGGCGTGGCCTGCATCGGCTCCCGGCTCACCGCCGGCGTGCTGGGCCGGGACGCCGCGTACGAGCTGCGCGACGCCGACGGCGTCCGGCTGCCCGACGCGATGGAACGGGCCGGCTACGACCCGACCGCGATCGGCGCGGACTCCGACCGGCTGGCCCGGATCGGCGCCTTCGTCGAACTCCACGTCGAGCAGGGCCGCTACCTCGCCGAGGACCGGCCGGTCGGCGTGGCCTCGGCGATCTGGCCGCACGGCCGCTGGCGGTTCGACTTCCACGGCGAGGCCAACCACGCCGGGACCACCCGGATCGAGGACCGCCGCGACCCGATGCTCACCTACGCCAACACCGTGCTCGCGGCACGGAAGAAGGCGAAGCTCGCGGGCGCGCTGGCCACCTTCGGCAAGGTCGCCGTCGAGCCCAACGGCACCAACGCGATCGCCTCCCTGGTCCGCGGCTGGCTGGACTCCCGGGCCGCCGACGAGGCCACGCTGACCGCGCTGGTCGAGGAGATCGGGCAGGCCGCTACCGAACGCGGCGGGCGCGACGGCGTCCGGGTCGAGCTGACCCGCGAGTCCTACACCCCGGTGGTGGACTTCGACGGCCCGCTGCGCGACCGCCTGGCGCAGGTCCTCGGCAAGCGCGGCCCGGGCGGCGTCCCCGTGCTGCCCACCGGGGCGGGACACGACGCCGGGATCCTGGCATCGGCGATCCCGACCGCCATGCTGTTCGTGCGGAACCCGAGCGGGGTCTCCCACTCCCCGGCCGAACACGCCGAGACGGCCGACTGCCTGGCCGGCGTGTCCGCCCTCGCCGACGTACTGGAGGACCTGGCGTGTCAGTAGGACGTGCCGGAGGCGCGCAAACGACGACTTTCTGGGCGCGGTACGCCTGGCTGCCGCACGCCAACGGGCCGGTGGTCGAGCAGGACGTGCTGATCGCCACCGGCGCCGGCGGCAAGATCGCCAGGGTCCAGCCGGACAGCGGGCCCTGCCCGCCCGGCGCCGTCCGGCTCGACGGGCTGCTCCTCCCCGGCCAGGCCAACGCCCACTCGCACGCCTTCCACCGGGCGCTGCGCGGCCACGTCCAGGTCGGCTCGGGCACCTTCTGGACCTGGCGCGACACCATGTACCGGTTCGCCGGCGCGCTCGACCCGGACAGCTACCTGGAGCTCGCCACCGCCGTCTACGCGGAGATGGCGCTCGCCGGGATCACCGCCGTCGGCGAGTTCCACTACCTGCACCACGCGCCCGGCGGCGCCCGCTACGACGACCCCAACGCGATGGGCGAGGCGCTGATCGAGGCCGCCGCCCGGGCCGGCATCCGGATCACCCTGCTCGACACCTGCTACCTGTCGTCCGGGTTCGGCGCCGAGCCGACCAAGCCCCAGCTCCGGTTCGGCGACGGCGACGCCGACGCCTGGGCCGAGCGGGCCGACCGGCTGAAGGCCCGCGACCACGCCCGGATCGGCGCCGCGATCCACTCGGTGCGGGCCGTCCCCGCGGAGCAGCTCGGCACCGTCGCCCACTGGGCGTCGACGCGGGAGGCCCCGCTGCACGTCCACCTCTCCGAGCAGACCGCCGAGAACGACGCCTGCCTGGCCGCGCACGGCGTCACCCCGACCAGGCTGCTCGCCGACCACGGCGTGCTCGGCCCGCGCACCTCGGCCGTGCACGCCACGCACCTCACCGAGGAGGACGTCGAGCTGCTCACCGGCTCCTCCACCACGATCTGCATGTGCCCCACCACCGAGCGGGACCTCGCGGACGGCATCGGCCCGGCCCGGCAGCTCGCCTCCGGCGGCTGCCCGGTCACCCTCGGCAGCGACAGCCACGCCGTCATCGACCCGTTCGAGGAGGCCCGCGCGCTGGAGCTGAACGAGCGGCTGCGGACCCGCACCCGGGGCCACTGGACGGCGAACTCGCTGCTCCGGGCGGGGACGGAGGACGGGCACGCCTCGCTGGGCTGGCCGGAGGCCGGCCGGATCGAGGCGGGTGCGCTGGCGGACTTCACCGTGGTCGCGCTGGACTCGGTGCGGACGGCCGGGCCGGCGTTCCGGCTCGGCGCCGAGACCGCCGTCTTCGCCGCCTCGGCGGCCGACGTGCGGCACGTGGTGGTCGGCGGGCGGCACGTGGTCAGGGACGGCGTCCACCAGCTGGTGGCGGACGTGCCGGCCGCGCTGCAGGCCTCGATCACCGCGCTGAGCCACTGAGTTGCTGAGCCACTGAGCGGCTGAGCCACTGAGTCGCTGAGGTGCCGAGCCGCACCGAGCCGCCGGTTCCCGCCGGCCGTCCCCTCCCCGTCGAACCCGGGGGCGGGCGGGCCCGTCCCGTCCGCCCCCGGGCCCGTTCCCGAAAGGCATGACGTGAGCACCCCGAGCATCCCGAGCACGCTGATCACCGGCATCGGAAGCCTGGTCACCAACGACCCCGCGCACGGGACCGGGCCGCTCGGCCTGCTCACCGACGCGGCCGTGGTGATCGACGGCTCCGCCGTCGCCTGGGTCGGCCCGGCCGCCGAGGCACCCGCCGCCGACGAGCGGTTCGACGCGGCGGGGCGCGCCCTGCTGCCCGGCTACGTCGACTCGCACGCCCACCTGGTCTTCGCCGGCGACCGCACCGCCGAGTTCAACGCGCGGATGTCCGGCCAGTCCTACAGCGCCGGGGGGATCCGCACCACGGTCGCCGCCACCCGGGCCGCCGCCGACGCCGAGCTCGACGCCAACCTGGCCCGGCTGGTGCGGGAGTCCCTCCGCCAGGGCACCACGACGATCGAGTGCAAGTCCGGGTACGGGCTGACCGTCGCCGACGAGGCGCGGGCGCTGCGGATCGCCTCCTCGTACACGCCGGAGACCACCTACCTGGGGGCGCACGTGGTCGCCCCCGAGTACGCGGACGACCCGGCCGGGTACGTCGACCTGGTCACCGGTCCGATGCTGGACGCGTGCGTGCCGTACGCCCGCTGGGTGGACGTGTTCTGCGAGAAGGGCGCCTTCGACGGCGACCAGGCGCGGGCGATCCTGACCGCCGGCATCGAGCGGGGGCTCACCCCGCGGGTGCACGCCAACCAGCTGACCCACGGCCCGGGCGTCCAGCTGGCCGTCGAGCTGGGGGCGGCCTCGGCCGACCACTGCACCCACCTGACGGACGAGGACGTGGCCGCCCTGGCCGGTTCGGCGACGGTCGCCACGCTGCTGCCGGGCGCCGAGTTCTCCACCCGGGCGGTCTACCCGGACGCGCGCCGGCTGCTGGACGCGGGGGCGGTGGTGGCGCTCTCCACCGACTGCAACCCCGGTTCCAGCTTCACCAGTTCGATGGCGTTCTGCATCGCGGTGGCGGTGCGGGAGATGGGCATGACGCCGGACGAGGCGGTCTGGGCGGCGACGGCGGGCGGCGCGCACGCGCTGCGGCGCTCGGACGTGGGCGCGGTGACGGTGGGCTCCCGGGCCGACCTGCAGCTGCTGGAGGCGCCCTCGCACGTGCACCTGGCGTACCGGCCGGGGGTGCCGCTGACGGCGGCGGTCTGGCGGGCGGGCGTCCGCGAGGTCTGACGGGCCCGCTTCCCGGTTCCGGGCCCGCTCGGGCCGGAGCAGTCGGGCGGCTGGGCGGCGGGGCCGGTGCGGGGAGCACCGGCCCCGCCGTCGTGCTCAGGCCGGCCCCAGCGACCTCCGCAGGAAGTCGAGCTGGTGGTGGAGCAGGTTCTCGAACACCGTCTCGTCGCTCGGCGAGTGCGCGGTGCCGCCCAGCGGGAGGACCTCGTGCGGGCGTCCGGCGGCCAGCAGCGCGGCGGACAGGCGCAGGGTGTGGGCGGGGAGCACGTTGTCGTCGACGAGTCCGTGGATCAGCAGCAGGGGCCGGCGCAGCCCGGCGGCGTCGGGGATCAGGGAGCAGGCGTCGTACCGCTCGGGGTGTCGGTCCGGGTGGCCGAGGAATCGTTCCTTCCAGTGGGTGTCGTAGAGCCGGTGGTCGGTCGGGGCGGCTCCGGCGACGGCGGCGTGGAAGACGTCGGGGCGGCGCAGTACGGCGAGTGCGGCCAGGAAGCCGCCGAAGGACCAGCCGCGGATGCCGACCCGGTCCAGGTCGAGCAGGCCGGGCCGGGTGCGGGCGGCCTCGTGCAGCGCCTCGACCTGGTCGTCGAGGACGGGGGTGGCGACGTCCGCGAAGACGCTCTTCTCCCAGTGCGGGCCGCGCCGGGGGGTGCCGCGGCCGTCGGCGACCAGCACGGCGAAGCCCTGGTCGGCGAACCACTGCGAGACCAGGTCGGGCCAGCCGCCGCCGGCCGAGACCTTGGTGGCGGCCGGTCCGCCGTAGGGGTCGAGCAGGACGGGCAGCGGGCCGTCGGCGGGGCGGTGGCCGGTGGGCAGGAAGAGCGCGGCGCGCAGTTCGCGCGGGCCGAGCCGGAGCGGTTCGGGCCGGGCGGTGAGGACCGGGGTCTGTGCGTGGGAGGCGATCGGGAGTGCGGGGTGCCCGGCGCGGTGGACGGTGGTGAGCGGGCCGGTGGTGCCGGGCGTGCGGGCGGTGTGGACCAGCGTGCCGGCCCGCTGCACACCGGTGTGCGTGCCGGGCGGGCGGCTCAGCCGGACGGCGCCCTGGCCGGGTGCCCACCTCCAGAGGTGGCTCTCCGTCGGTTCCTCGGAGGCGGTGAAGAGCACCTCTCCGCCCTCGGCGGCGAGGACGGCGTGCAGCTGGAGGCCGGGCGGGGTGACGGGTTCGCCGTCGACGGTGAGGTGCCGGGTGTCGCCGAGGTCGGCGGAGTCGACGAGGGCGCCGTCGGCGGTCCGGACCGGCAGGCCGGGGACGAGTTCGACCCAGTGGTCGTCGTGGCGTTCGGCGAGGACGCGGGTGGCGCCGTCCGAGGGGTCGATCGCGAGGGTGCGGACGGTCCGCTGGTCGCGGCTCTGCACGGCGGCGTACGGGCCGTGGCCGTCCCAGCCGGCGGCGGTGAGGTACTCGAACGCGGTGCGGTCCCAGCGGACCTCGGTGCGGGAGCCGTCGAGGCCGAGCAGCCGGAGCGAGACGTCCGCGTTGTCGGTGCCCGCGAGCGGGTAGCGGATCGTGCGCGGCGGCCGGGCGGGGTCGGACGGGTCGGCGAGGTGGAGGCGGCGCAGCGCCCGTTCGTCGACCCGGGCGACCAGCAGCCGGGTGCCGTCGGGGGACCACCAGTGGGCGCGGGTGCGGTGCATGGACTCGGCGGCGACGTGTTCGGTGACGCCGTACGCGGTCTCGGGGTGCTCGGGTTCGGCGAGCGCGCGGTCGTCGCCGCCGTCGGTCCCGGTGACGCGCAGGGCGCCGGCGCAGACGTAGGCGATCCGGCGGCCGGTGGGGTCGGGGCGCGGGTCGTAGGCCCCGGCGGCGGCGGGGACGGGCCGGACCTCGCGGGTCGTGGCGTCGGCGAGCCAGAGGGTGCCGTGGAGGGCGAAGGCGGCGAGCAGGCCGGTGGCGTCGGTGGCGTAGGCGGTGATGCCGGTGGTCAGGACGCGGGCGCGTTCGCGGCGGGTCCGTTCGGCTTCGGGCAGGTCGTCGTCGCCAGCGGGGCCGCCGCCGTCGGCGGTGAGCGCGGCCGGGTCGGCGAGCAGGTGTTCGGCACCGGTCGCGGTGTCGAGGGTCCAGAGGCAGGAGGCCGGGTCGTCGCCGGAGCGGGTGCGCAGGAAGAGGACGGTGCGGCCGTCGGCGGAGACGGTCGACGGGCCGGGGGTGCCGAGCGAGAAGCGCCGGGTGCGGGCGAGCTGGCGGGGGAGGGAGGGCGGAGGGGTGAGTGGTGCGGGCGGCTGTTCGTGCGCGGAGTCGTTGGCCATGGTTGGCACACTGGCATGCCGGGCCGGGTCCGGTCAGCCGAACGGGCAGGTGCGTGTGCCCGGGGCCGGGACGGGCGGCCGGGCCGGGAAAGGCGACCGGGGCCGGCGCGGAGCTCAGGACTCCGCGCCGGCCCCGGGGCAGGCGTTCAGGCGGTGCGGCCGGGCGTCGTCAGTGGACGTCGCCCATCAGCCGGACGACCTTCCTGCGGTACATCGCGAGGGCCACGCCGGCGACGATCGCCATGGCGCCCTGGAAGGCGAAGTACCCGGTGGATCCGACCACCCCGTCGCCGAGGACGAGCTGGAAGACGGCCGCGACGCAGTCGCCCGCGGTGACGGCGAGGAACCAGACGCCCATCATCTGGCTGGCGTACTTGGCCGGCGCCAGCTTGGTGGTGACGGACAGGCCCACCGGGGAGAGGGTGAGCTCGCCGACGGTCTGGATCAGGTAGACCATGGCCAGCCAGAGCGGGGTGACCTTGGCGCCGCCCGAGGCGGCGGCCATCGCCAGCATCATGACCATGAACGAGGCGCCGACCATCACGAGGCCGAAGGCGAACTTCATGGTGGTGCTGGGGTTCTTGGCCTTGCGGGAGAGCAGGACCCAGAGCCAGGCGAAGACCGGGGCCAGCGCCATGATGTAGAGCGGGTTGAGCGACTGGAACCAGCTGGACGGGAAGTCGAAGCCGAACAGGGTCGACGCCGTGCTGTCCTGGGCGAAGATGTTCAGCGTCGAGCCGGACTGGTCGTAGATCATCCAGAAGACGGCGGCGGCGACGAAGAACCAGATGTAGCCGCTCATCCGGGACTGCTCGGCCTCGTCGAGGTCCTTGTCCCGCTTCACCTTGGCGAAGACGAAGACCGGCAGCGCGATGCCCGCGATCGACAGCGGCCAGATCGCCCAGTTGATGGTGAAGTGGCCGGTCAGGCCGACGACCGCGTAGAAGGCGACGGCCACCGCCAGCCAGAGGCCGGCCTTCTTGAGGATGGCGCTCTTCTCGGCGGCCGGGATCGGCGAGGTCACGACGTCGCTCTTGGCGCTCAGGTGGCGGGTGCCGAGCAGGAACTGGACCAGGCCCAGGGCCATGCCGACGCCGGCGAGGGCGAAGCCGAGGTGCCAGTCGACCTTCTGGCCGATGGTGCCGATGACCAGCGGGGCGGCGAAGGCACCGAGGTTGATGCCCATGTAGAAGATGGTGAAGCCGCCGTCACGACGCGGGTCGTTGGGACCGTCGTAGAGGTGGCCGACCATCGTCGAGATGTTGGCCTTGAGCAGGCCCGAGCCGATCGCGATGAAGCCGAGGCCGGCGAAGAACGACACGCCGGCCGGGACGGCCAGCAGGAAGTGGCCGATCATGATGATCGAGCCGCCGAGGGCGACGGTCTTCCGGGCGCCGAGGAAGCGGTCGGCGATCCAGCCGCCCGGGAGAGCCAGCAGGTAGACCATGGCCGTGTACACGCTGTAGACGGCGCTCGCGACGGCGAGCTTCATGCCGAGGCCGCCGTCGGTGACGGAGGCGGTCATGTAGAGCACCAGCAGGGCACGCATGCCGTAGTAGCTGAAGCGCTCCCACATCTCGCTCATGAAGAGCGTGGCGAGGCCCCGGGGGTGCCCGAGGAAGGTCTTGCCGCTGGGAGAGGCCGACTGAACGCCGGACTCCAGGGTCGTAGACGCCATGTGTAGTGGTTCCTTGCCTGACAGCGTCCGCCAAGGGGGGTGGCGGCGGACGTGGACGGAACCACTCTACGTGGCGATATTTGGCGTCATCAGCTGACAAAACACGGCAATTAGGTATGCCGATGGTAAAGCTGCCGACAGATTCGCTTGATCGATCCATGGTAAGCCCGCCTGAATTCCTTCGGTTGCAAGATCCAAAAGCAGAATCTTCGCCGAACGGGCGGCCCGGGCGTGTCCGTTGAGCGCCGATCGCCCTCCGTATAACGATCACGCACTGTGAACTACCTCACGGCCGCAACGGCTGTAGCCCGGCGGACTACCATCACCCCATGACCTGTGTGCTGCTTGCCGAGGACGATCCGGCGATCTCCGAACCGCTCGCCCGGGCCCTGCGTCGCGAGGGCTACGAGGTGCTCGTCCGGGAGGACGGCCCGTCCGCGCTGGCCGCCGGCCTCGGGGAGGAGGTCGACCTCGTCGTCCTCGACCTCGGCCTGCCCGAGATGGACGGACTGGAGGTCTGCCGCCGGCTGCGCGCCGACGGTCGCAGCTGCCCCGTCCTGGTGCTCACCGCCCGCGCCGACGAGGTCGACACGGTGGTCGGCCTGGACGCCGGCGCCGACGACTACGTCACCAAGCCCTTCCGCCTCGCCGAACTGCTCGCCCGGGTCCGCGCCCTGCTCCGGCGCGGCAACGTCGACCAGCTGACCACCGGCGCGCACGGCGTCAAGATCGACATCGAGTCGCACCGCGCCTGGCTCGGCGAGGAGGAGCTCACCCTCTCCGCCAAGGAGTTCGAGCTGCTGCGCGTCCTGGTCCGGGACGCCGGCCGGGTGGTCACCCGCGAGGAGATCATGCGGCAGGTCTGGGACACCACCTGGTGGACCTCCACCAAGACCCTCGACATGCACATCTCCTGGCTGCGCAAGAAGCTCGGCGACGACGCCGCCAACCCCCGCTACATCGCCACCGTGCGCGGGGTCGGCTTCCGCTTCGAGAAGAACTAGCCCGGGCAGCACCCGCCCGGGCGGACCCGGTCCGACCGCGTCGGGCGCCGCCGCGGCGGGCACACCGGGTCGGGCACACCGGGTCGGGCACACCGGGTCTGGCACACCGGGTCGGGCACCACCACTTCGCACCACCACGGGGAGCGGCAGCGTGAAGCGCCGGATGATCAACTCGCTGCTCGGCGTCGTCCTCGTGGTCGTCGTCGTGTTCTGTGTCCCGCTCGCCCTGGTGGAGAAGCGCACCATCGTCAGCTCCGCCCAGGACCGGGTGGACGCCGCCGCCGTCCGGGTGCTCTCCCTGGTCGAGAACCGGCTGGCGGCCAACGAGCCGGTCACCGGCGACAAGTTCGCCAACCAGGTCTCCGAGGGCCAGTACGTCGAGGTGGCCATCCCCGGCCAGGCGATCGTCTCCAGCGGACGCCGGCCCGAGGGCGAGCACCCGCTGAAGGCGGTGGAGCGGGGCGTCAGCGGCGAGACCGTCACCGTCGAGCAGTCCCGGGCCGCCGTCGACCACGAGATCGCCAACATGCTGCTGCTGCTCGGCGTGGTCGCCCTGCTCGCCGTGCAGGCCGCCGTCGCCCTCGCGGTCTGGCAGGCCAAGCGGCTCGCCCGCCCGCTCACCGACCTCGCCGAGACCGCCGAGCGGCTCGGCTCCGGCGACCCGCGACCGCGCGACCGCCGCTACGGCGTGCCCGAGCTCGACCGGGTCGCGGAGGTGCTCGACGTCAGCGCCGAGCGGATCGCCCGGATGCTCACCGCCGAACGCCGGCTCGCCGCCGACGCCTCGCACCAGCTGCGCACCCCGCTCACCGCGCTCTCCATGCGGCTGGAGGAGATCACCGCGCTCGCCGAGGACCCGGAGACCGTCAAGGAGGAGGCCACCATCGCCCTCCAGCAGGTCGAGCGGCTCACCGACGTCGTCCAGCGGCTGCTCACCACCCAGCGCGACCCGCGCAGCCCCACCGCCGTCGCCTTCGACCTCGACGACGTCGTCAAGCAGCAGGTGGAGGAGTGGGGGGCGTCGCTGCGCGGCACCGGCCGGGTGCTCCAGGTCGAGGGCCTGCGCGGGGTCACCGCCGTCGGCACCCCCGGCACGGTGGCCCAGGTGCTGGCCACCCTGATCGAGAACTCGCTGATGCACGGCGCCGGGACGATCACCCTGCGGGTCCGGCCCTCCGGGACCTCGGTGGTGGTCGAGGTGCAGGACGAGGGCCCCGGGGTGCCGGCGGAGCTGGGCAACCGGGTCTTCGAACGCGCGGTCAGCGGCCGGAACTCGACCGGGATCGGGCTGGCCGTCGCCCGTGACCTCGCGGAGGCGGACGGCGGCCGGCTGGAACTGCTCTCGCTGCGGCCGGCGGTGTTCGCGCTCTTCCTCGGACGCAGCCGGCGCGACGTGTAGCCGGTCGCGCCGGGCACGGCGCCCGGGGGGCCCGCCGGCGGGCGGCCCGCCGGTACGCGGGTCCGCGGGGCCGACCGGGGGGTACGCGGGACGGCGGGGTCAGAACCGGGCGTCCCGGACCACGTCGAGGTCGGTGAACGCGGGCGGTCCGTCGCAGAGCGCCACCATCTCGCGGAAGATCCGGTCGGTCTCCGGCAGGCGGGAGTTGCGCATCGCGTCCTCGTAGGACGCGAACTCGACGATCTCCACCACGTGCCGGGGGTCCGACCGGTCGGTGGCCAGCATCGCGTGGTCGACCGTCCGACGGCCTTCGGTCTGCTCGGCCCAGCGGTCCAGCAGACCGTTGAGCTCGTCCACCCTGTCGGTCCTGCAGTCGATGATCTGGACGAACGCCATGACGCTCCTCCTCGTCCCCCCTCGGCCATGATCGTTCGCAGGCCGGGTCCACGACCCCCGGTCACCACTGTCCTCCTGCCGGAGCGGGCGGGGCAAGCGGGGCGGGGGGCGTCCGGGCACGGCCCGGCGGGGGCGGGGCGGGTGGAGGACGGCGGGCAGGCGGGGGCCAGGGGCCGCTACTCGGCCTTGGCGTACCGGATCTGCTCGGCGGCGAGCACCAGCTCGGCCTGGGCGACCACCGCGGCCGCCGGGGCGGTCCCCGGAGCGGTGGCGGTTCCCGGAGCGGCGCCGGTGGCGGCGGCGGGCGTGGTGGCGGCGGCCTCCGCGGCCTCCGGGACGGCCTTGAACACCCAGGTCCGGTACGAGATGAAGCGGAACACCGTGCCGAGCCCGAGGCCGGCCACCTTGGCGGCCAGCTGCTCGAAGTGCGAGGAGAGGCCGAGCACGTAGACCGTGAAGCCCAGCAGGCCGGTTTCGATCAGCATGCCGGCGCCGCTGAACACCAGGAAGAGGGTGATCTCGCGCTTGCGCGAGGCGGCGTCCCGGTCCCGGTACAGCCAGTAGCGGTAGCCCAGGTAGTTGGTGGCGATCGCGACCAGCGTGGCGGCGATGTTGGAGCGCAGCGAGGCCAGGTGCAGGCCGTTGAGGCAGACCCAGAAGACGGCGAAGTTGACCACCACGCCGCTGAGGCCGACGATGCCGAACTTCACCATCTCGCCCGACATGCCGCGCAGCTTGCCCGGCACGTCGCGCAGCCTCTGCGCCAGCGAGGGGTTCGACGCCGTAGTCGTCGCCATACCGGGCTGCCTCCATGTGCCTGCGGACGAAAGGGGCCCGGTGCGCGAACGCCGACGGCCCCTTGAGCCCTGCGTGCACGTACATGATCGGATCACGCGTACCAGGACCTGGCCGTCCAGGCTACCCGGTTCCGCCGATCGGCTCAGCCCCTCCGTACGGCACCGAACAGGCCCCTGGCCGTAGACGCCCCGACTGCCGGAGCGGTTCCACGCCCTCCCACCGGCCCGGATATCCTGGCGGGGTGACTTCCCCGGGCAATGCGAATTTTCCAGTGGTGGGCATGATCGGAGGCGGGCAGCTCGCCCGCATGGCGCACCAAGCGGGCATCCCGCTCGGGATCCGGTTCAAGCTCCTCGCCGACACCCCCCAGGACTCGGCCGCACAGGTCGTCTCCGACGTGGTCCTCGGCGACTACCGCGACCTCGACACCCTGCGCCGCTTCGCGGCCGGCTGCGACGTGATCACCTTCGACCACGAGCACGTGCCGACCGAGCACCTGCGGGCCCTCCAGGCCGACGGCATCGCCGTCCGCCCCGGCCCGGAGGCGTTGGTCAACGCCCAGGACAAGGGCGTGATGCGGGCCAGGCTCGACTCCATCGGCGTGCCCTGCCCCCGGCACCGGCTCGTCGCCGACCCGGCCGACGTGACCGCGTTCGCGGCGGAGGGCGCCGGCTACCCGGTGGTCCTGAAGACGGTGCGCGGCGGCTACGACGGCAAGGGCGTGTGGGTCGTCGGCGACGAGGCGGAGGCCGAGGCCCCGTTCCGGGCCGGCGTCCCGGTGCTGGCGGAGGAGAAGGTCGACTTCGTCCGCGAGCTGGCCGCCAACGTGGTCCGCTCGCCCAGTGGGCAGGCGGTCGCCTACCCGGTGGTGGAGAGCGTCCAGGAGAACGGCGTCTGCGCCGAGGTCACCGCCCCCGCGCCCGACCTCGACCCGGCCCTGTCCGACGAGGCCCAGCAGCTGGCCCTGCGGATCGCCGGCGAGCTGGAGATCACCGGCCACCTGGCGGTCGAGCTGTTCCAGACCCGGGACGGCCGGATCCTGGTCAACGAGCTGGCCATGCGCCCGCACAACTCCGGGCACTGGAGCCAGGACGGCGCGGTCACCTCGCAGTTCGAGAACCACCTGCGGGCCGTCCTCGACCTGCCGCTCGGCGACCCCCGGCCGCGCGCCAGGTGGACGGTCATGGTCAACGTCCTCGGCGGCGACTACCCGGACATGTACCACGCCTTCCTGCACTGCATGGCCCGCGACCCCGGTCTGCGGATCCACATGTACGGCAAGGACGTGAAGCCCGGCCGCAAGGTCGGCCACGTCAACGTCTTCGGGGACGACCTCGACGACGTCCGTGAGCGCGCCCGTCACGCGGCCGCCTACCTGCGAGGAACGATCACCGAATGACCTCCCCCACCGCGCCCCTGGTCGGCATCGTCATGGGCTCCGACTCCGACTGGCCCGTGATGGAGGCCGCCGCCCAGGCCCTCGACGAGTTCGAGATCCCCTACGAGGTCGACGTCGTCTCGGCGCACCGGATGCCCCGCGAGATGGTGGCGTACGGCGAGAAGGCCCACGGGCGCGGCCTGAAGGCGATCATCGCCGGTGCCGGCGGCGCCGCCCACCTGCCGGGCATGCTGGCCTCCGTCACTCCGCTGCCGGTGATCGGCGTGCCGGTGCCGCTGCGCTACCTGGACGGCATGGACAGCCTGCTGTCGATCGTGCAGATGCCGGCCGGCGTGCCGGTGGCGACCGTCTCGGTGGGGGGCGCGCGCAACGCGGGCCTGCTGGCGGTGCGGATCCTGGCCGCGTTCGACCCGGAGCTGACCGAGAAGATGGCGGACTTCCAGGCCGAGCTGAACAACCAGGCCACCGAGAAGGGCCGGAAGCTTCGGGCCAAGGTGGCGGGTTCCCCCTCGTTCGGCTTTGGAAAGTAGGCATATCGGATACAACAGCTCGTATGACCTCTGAGCTGCTGGATCCTTCTGCCTCCGCCGCCCCCGGCGTCACTCCGGCCCTGCTGGAGCGCGCCGGGGCGGTCCTCCGCGAGACCCCCGTGGTGGACGGCCACAACGACCTCCCGTGGGCGATGCGCGAACTGGCCGGCTACGACCTCGACGCGCTCGACCTGGCCGCCGACCAGAGCGCCCGCCTGCACACCGACCTCGCCCGCCTCGACGCGGGCGGGGTCGGCGCGCAGTTCTGGTCCGTCTACGTCCCCTCCCGGCTCGCCGGGGACCACGCCGTCAGCGCCACCCTGGAGCAGATCGACTTCGTCCACGCCCTGGTCGACCGCTTCCCCGACCGGCTGCGGCTCGCGCTCACCGCCGACGACCTCGAAGCCGCCCGCGCCGAGGGCCGGATCGCCTCCCTGATGGGTGCCGAGGGCGGCCACTCCATCGACTGCTCGCTCGCCACCCTGCGCGCCCTGTACGCCCTCGGCGTCCGGTACCTGACGCTCACCCACAACGACAACACCCCGTGGGCCGACTCCGCCACCGACGAGCCCGCCGCCGGCGGCCTCACGGCCTTCGGCGAGGAGGTCGTCCGGGAGATGAACCGGCTCGGCATGCTGGTCGACCTCTCGCACGTCTCCGCCGACACCATGCGCGACGCGCTGCGGGTCACCGAGGCGCCGGTGATCTTCTCGCACTCCTCCGCGCGCGCCGTCTGCCCCCACCCGCGCAACGTCCCCGACGACGTGCTCGCGGCGCTGCCCGCCAACGGCGGCGTGGCGATGGCCACCTTCGTCCCCAAGTTCATCCTGCCCGCCGCCATCGAGTGGACCCGCTCCGCCGACGACAACATGGCCGCGCACGGCTTCGACGCGCTCGACATCACGCCCGACGGGATGGCTTGCCAGCGCGCCTTCGAGGAGGCCAACCCGCGCCCGGCGGCCACCGCGTCCACCGTCGCCGACCACCTCGACCACATGCGCGAGGTCGCGGGCATCGACCACATCGGCATCGGCGGCGACTTCGACGGCACCGCGTTCCTCCCGGCCGGCCTCGACGACGTCGCCGGCTACCCCAACCTGATCGGCGAACTCCTGCGCCGCGGCTGGTCGGCGACCGACCTCGGGAAGCTGACCTGGCACAACGCGGTCCGCGTCCTGCGCGACGCCGAGGCGGCCGGGGCCCGGCTGCGCGCCGCGGGGCGGACGCCGTCCCTCGCCACCATCGGGCAGCTCGACGGCTCCTGACCCCGGCCCCTCGGGGGCGAGCGTGAGCGGCGGGGTCGGCGAGGGCGTGCCGACCCCGCCGACGCATGTGCGGGCGTCGGTCGGCGGGCGGCGGGCATAGCGTTCACTGTCATTTCATTGCAACGATTCGGGGGTCGGTCGTTGCATTTGATTTCAGTCCTCCGCAACGATATTGCTGCCTTGAGCTGCAGTTATGTGGTTTTGACGCAATGAGAGTGTTGCTGTGAGTCGGAAAGCAACGTAGCTTTTCCGTTGTCGGAAACGCCGACGGCAACGACTCGCAGGAGCACACACCACATGCGGAACTTCGCCACCACCGCCCCGATCGCCACCGTCCTGGACATCCCCGCCGGCCGGATCCGCCTCATCGCCGCCGACCGCACCGACACCACCGTCGAGGTCCTGCCCGCGGACGCCTCGAAGAGCCGTGACCTCAAGGCCGCCGAGCAGACCACCGTCGACTACCGCGACGGCGTCCTGCGGATCGAGACCGCACCCGCGAAGAACCAGCTCTTCGGGCCCTCCGGAGCCGTCGAGGTCACCGTCCGGCTGCCCGCCGGCTCCCGCGTCGAGGCGAAGACCGCCAGCGCCGAACTGCGCGGCGTCGGCCGCCTCGGCGACGTCGGCTACGAAGGCGCCCACGGCACGGTGAAGCTCGACGAGACCGCCGCCGCCCGCCTCACCCTCCAGGCCGGCGACATCACCGTCGGCCGCCTCGGCGGCCCCGCCGAGATCAGCACCCTGAAGGGCGACCTGCACATCACCGAGGCCACCCACGGCACCGTCACCCTGCACACCGAATCCGGCGACGTCACCATCGGCGCCGCCCGCGGCGTCTCCGCCTCCCTCGACGCCGGCACCACCCACGGCCGCATCGACAACGCCCTCACCAACCACGGCACCACCACCCTCACCATCCACGCCACCACCGCCCACGGCGACATCACCGCCCGCAGCCTCTGAACCCCGCCCCGGCCACCCCACACACCCGAGCACGGAGAACGCCCGATGAGCACCTTCGCCCTGGCCGCCCGCGACTCCGCCACCATGCTGCGGCGCAACCTCCTGCACGTGCGCCGCTACCCGTCCCTGACGCTCAACCTGCTGCTCACCCCGGTCATGCTGCTGCTGCTCTTCGTCTACGTCTTCGGTGACACGATGAGCGCCGGCCTCGGCGGGGGCGGCCGCTCCGCGTACGTGGCCTACATCGTTCCGGGGCTGTTGCTGATGACGGTCGGGAGCACCGTGGTCGGTACGGCGGTGTCGGTGTCCACGGACATGTCGGAGGGTGTGATCGCCCGTTTCCGGACCATGGCGATCCACCGTCCCTCGGTGCTCGTGGGGCACGTGGCGGGCAGTGTGCTGCGCTCGGTGGCGGGTGTGGTCCTGGTGGGCGCGGTCGGTGTGGCGGTCGGGTTCCGGTCCGTCGGTGCGAGCGCCGTGGAGTGGCTGGCGGCGTTCGGGCTGCTGGTGCTCTTCGCGCTGGCGCTCACCTGGATCGCCGTCGGCATGGGGCTGGTCAGTCCGAACGCCGAGGCGGCGGGCAACAGCGCGATGCCGCTGATCCTGCTGCCGCTGCTGTCCAGTGCGTTCGTCCCGGTCGACTCCATGCCGGGCTGGTTCCAGCCGGTCGCCGAGTACCAGCCGTTCACGCCCGCCATCGAGACCCTGCGCGGCCTGCTCCTGGGCACCGGGATCGGCCACAGCGGATGGCTCGCCCTCGCCTGGTGCCTCGGCCTCGCACTCCTCGGCTACCGCTGGTCCACCGCCACCTTCGACCGCGACCCGAAGTAGCCCCCCGTGAGGCCGCCCACCCACCCACCCCGGGACGGCCGAGGGCGGGAATGGCCCGGCCCCGGGCGGCGCTTGGCATGACGAGTTCCCGGACCAGGGGACACGAGGAGGCGGGGCATGTACGGCGACCAGGAGACGGTCCGCAGGATCCTGACCGGGACGGGTGACACCTGGGCCGTCGTGGGCCTGTCGTCCAACCGGCAGCGCGCGGCCTACGGCGTGGCCGAGGTGCTCCAGCGCTTCGGGAAGCGGATCGTGCCGGTGCACCCGAAGGCGGAGACGGTGCACGGGGAGCAGGGGTACGCCTCCCTGGCGGACATCCCCTTCGAGGTCGACGTGGTCGACGTCTTCGTGAACTCGGACCTCGCCGGCCCGGTCGCGGACGAGGCGGCGGCCATCGGCGCCCGGGCCGTCTGGTTCCAGCTCGGGGTGATCGACGAGGCCGCGTACGAGCGGACCCGGGCCGCGGGGCTGGAGATGGTGATGGACAAGTGCCCCGCCATCGAGATCCCGAGGCTCGGCCCCGTCGCCGGCTAGTCCCCGTCCGGGCGCGTGACCCTGCCCGGAGCGCCCTGCCCGGAGCCCCCGCTGGGACTCCTCCGCTCAGAGCCCCCCGCCGCAGCCCGCGCCGCCGCACCCGCCGCCGCCGAGGCCACCGGTGCCGACACCGCCCCACCCCGGTTCGGGCGGGTCCTGACGGCCGGTGCTCCGCGGCGTGTCGGACCGGGTGGGCCGTGCGTCGGACGGTGCGCCGGGCGGTGCGTCGGACGGGCCCGGTGACGCGGGCGGAGCGACGGGCGGTGCGGAGCGCCGGACGGGCTCGGGAGGCGCCGGGGGAGCGGCCCGGGCGACCGCCAGCGGGTGGTCCGGCGGGAGGGCGTAGAGCCCGCCGAGCGCGACGACGAGGGCCGGGGACTCCCCGTCGGCGGAGGCCCGGGCCCGGGCCAGGACCTTCCGGCCGAGCTCCGTGGTGTGGCTCGGCTTGGGGCGGGGCCAGAGGGCGACGGCGAGGGCGGCCGCGAACAGGACCCCGAACCCCGCCTGCACCAGGCCCAACGGGCCCTCGTGCAGGTCCGCCTGCCAGAGCGCGACCGCTCCCATCAGCCCCACCAGGACCGGCGCGTAGGGCGCCGAGTCGTAGCCCGCCCGGGCCCTGGCGTACAGCTGCTGGTCCCGGAGCAGGCCGGACGCCACCAGGCGCTCCCGGAGCTCCGGGGAGGCCTCGGCGAGCTGCCAGCCGGAGAGGCGCCGGTCGGCGAGCAGCTCGGCCAGCGGGCGGGTGCGGGTCGGTCCGGCGGCGAGGATCACGGTGGCCTCGGCGGCGACCGCGGTCTCGGCGGCGGTGGCGGGGTCGGTCACCGTCACCGTGCCCGACCGGGAGGCCACCAGGCGGCCCTCCTGGTGCATCACCGCGACCGCGGTCTCGGCCAGGTGCTCGGCGAGGTAGGCGAGTTCGTAGGTGCCCGGGGTGAATCCCGATCGGCGCGGGGCCAGTTCGGCCCGGCGAAGGCCGGCCACGGCGGCCGCGGCGCGGAACACGTTGAGGCCCACCACCGCGATCGCGGCGAGGAACAGGACGGTCACGGCTCCCATGGCACCCCCGGTCCGCGGCGGCCGACCGCCACCGCCCCCACAGTGTGGGAGCGGTGACGCTCCGGCACAAGACGCCCGCCCGGCCGCCGCCGGGAGGGGCGGGGCCGGGCGGGCGACCTGTGCGGCGGGGGCCGGGCCCCCGGAGGGTCAGCTGGGGCGGCCGAGGGCGCGGTAGGTCCAGCCGGCGGCGCGCCAGGCGTCGGCGTCGAGGACGTTGCGGCCGTCGAGGAGGCGGCGCTCGGCGACCACGGCGCCCAGCTCGGCCGGGTCGAGCTCGCGGAACTCCTGCCACTCGGTGAGGTGCAGGACGACGTGCGCGCCCTCCGCCGCCTCCAGCGGCGAAGCGGCGTAGGCCAGGCTCGGGAACATCTTGCGGGCGTTGTCCATCGCCTTGGGGTCGTAGACGGTGACCTGCGCGCCCTGGAGCTGGATCTGGGCGGCGACGTTGAGCGCGGGGGAGTCCCGGATGTCGTCCGAGTTGGGCTTGAAGGAGGCGCCGAGGACGGCGATCCGGCGGCCCAGGAACCCGCCGACGCACTGCTCGCGGGCCAGCTCGACCATCCGGGAGCGGCGGCGCATGTTGATCGAGTCGACCTCGCGGAGGAAGGTCAGCGCCTGGTCGGCGCCCAGCTCGCCGGCCCGGGCCATGAACGCCCGGATGTCCTTGGGCAGGCAGCCGCCGCCGAAGCCGAGCCCGGAGTTGAGGAACTTGCCGCCGATCCGCTCGTCCAGCGCGAGCGCCTTGCTCAGCTGGGTGACGTCGGCGCCGGCCGCCTCGCAGACCTCCGCCATCGCGTTGATGAAGGAGATCTTGGTGGCGAGGAAGGAGTTGGCGGCGGTCTTCACCAGTTCGGCGGTGGCGTAGTCGGTGACCAGGAACGGCACCCCGGCGGCGATCGGCTCCGCGTACACCTCGCGGAGCAGCTCCTCGGCCCGCCCGCCGCCGCGGGCGCCGATCACGAGCCGGTCCGGGCGCAGGGTGTCCTGGACGGCGAAGCCCTCGCGCAGGAACTCCGGGTTCCAGGCCAGCTCGGCCGCCTCGCCGGCCGGCGCCAGCGCGGCCAGCCGCTCGGCCAGCCGGCTCGCCGAACCGACCGGGACGGTGGACTTGCCGACCACCAGCACCGGGCGGGTCAGGTGCGGTGCGAGCGAGTCGATCGCCGCGTCCACGTACGACATGTCGGCGGCGAACTCGCCCTTGCGCTGCGGGGTGTTGACGCAGACGAAGTGCACGTCGCCGAACTCGGCCGCCTCCTTCGCGGAGGTCGTGAAGCGCAGCCGCCCGGTCGAACCCTCGTGGCCGGCAACGTGCTTGAGCAGCAGCTCGGAGAGGCCCGGTTCGTACATCGGGACCTGGCCCGCGGTCAGGGTGGCGATCTTGTCGGGGTCGATGTCCAGTCCCAGCACCTCGAAGCCGAACTCCGCCATGGCGGCGGCGTGGGTGGCACCGAGATAACCGGTGCCGATCACGGAGATGCGGAGGGTCACGGTTTCCCCTTCGGGACGGGCTGAGGGTGACGGTCCCGGTGGGGGCCGCGCCCACCGATGCTATCCGGCCTGACGGGTACGGCCCAGGCCGTCCCGGGATGGATTGGGTGAAAACGGGTGGGGCGGGCGCGGGTGGGCGGGCTCGGCGGAAACCCGGCGCGGGGGCTGTGACCGGCGGCACAATGCGCACATGGAGTCGGAGGGCGATCGGGTGGACGGCCGGGCGGGCGACGACGGGGCGCAGCGGGCGGCGGGAGGGCCGCCGGTGCGGGAGGGGCTGAGCCTCTTCGAGCCGCGCGGGAGGCCCGCGGTTCCGCCGGACGGCGCGGACGGCGCGGACTCCGGTGACCCGGGCGGTCCCGACGGTCCCGGTGGCCCGGGTGATCCCGACGGTCCCGGCGGCCCGGGCGACGCGGGTGATTCCGACGGGCCCTCCGAGCCCCCGGCCCGGCGCCGCCGGACCCGCCGCGTCCTGCTCTGGACCCTCTCGGTGCTGCTGGTCCTCGTCGTCGGCGGGTGCGGCGCCCTCTTCTGGACGGCCGAGCACTACGCCTCCTCCGTCCACCGGATCCCGGACGCCTTCCCGACCGCCCCCGAGTCCGCCCAGCCGCGGCCGGTCCCGGCGAGCGGCCTCAACCTGCTGCTGGTCGGCCTGGACGCCCGCTCCGACGCCCCGACCACCGGCAGTGCCGCGAAGGCGCCGGTCTGGCGGGCGGGGGCGGCCCGCAGCGACACCATGATGCTGCTCCACCTCTCCGACGACCGGCGCTCCGCCACCCTGGTCTCGCTGCCCCGTGACACCTGGGTGCAGGTGCCCGGCCACGGCGAGGCGAAGCTGAACGCCGCCTACTCCTGGGGCGGTCCGCCGCTGATGACCGAGACCGTGCAGAACCTCACCGGGATCCGCGTCGACCACCTCGCCGTGGTCGACTGGAACGGCTTCCGGGCCCTGACGGACGCCGTCGGCGGTGTGGACATCACCGTCCCGCGCACCATCGAGGGCGTCGGCGAGGCGCGCGCCTGGGAGGCCGGCACCCACCACATGGACGGCGCGCAGGCGCTGCTCTACGTCCGCGAGCGCTACGGCCTGCCCGGCGGCGACCTCGACCGCACCAAGCGCCAGCAGAACTTCCTGCGCGCGCTGATGCTGAAGGTCATGGACTCCGGCACGCTGACCAGTCCCGCCAGGCTCGGGGGTCTGCTGGGCACGGTCGGCGAGGTGGTGAGCGTCGACGACCGGCTCTCCAACACCGACCTGTACCAGCTCGCCTGGAGCCTGCGCTCGCTGCGCGCCGACGACGTGCGGTTCATGAACGCGCCGTTCGGCGGTTTCGGCACCCGGGACGGGCAGAGCGTCGTGCTGCTGGACGAGCGCCCGGCCGCCCGGCTCTGGGAGGCGATGCGCAACGACCGGATGGCGCAGTACTTCCAGGAGCACCGGACGGGGGACGTCCTCGGCACGGACGTCGACTGACCCGGGGCGCGCTCCGGAGACCTGGACACCGACCCGGAGGCCCCCGGCCGCGAGCTGCGGCCGGGGGCCTCCGCCGTTGCCCCTGTCGACGGCGTGATGTGGAGGTTTCCTACAAGCCATCCGCGAGCGAATCGGTTGGCTGACGCACCTGAACGACCGTCATCGGCGTGTCAGAGTGGCTGGAGAGGCGCAGGTTCCCCGCGAGTATCGATGCGGCGGATTGTCTCTATCCCACAATCTCCACAACAGTCATGGAGCTCCTTCGATGGGTACTGCCACCAACCGCGTCCGGGCCGCCCGTCCGGACCGGACCGCCCCGGGCGCCGAGCCGGTCCTCGTCACCGGTCTCGGGGCCACCACGCCGCTCGGCGGGGACGCCGCCTCGACCTGGGCCGCGATGCTGGCCGGCCGCTCCGGCATCCGCCCGATCGGGGCGGAGTGGGCCGCCGGGCTCCCCGTCCGGATCGCCGGGCAGCTCGCGGTCGAGCCCTCCGAGGTGCTGGACCGGGTGCAGGCGCGGCGGCTGGACCGCTGCCAGCAGGTCGCGCTGATCGCCGCCCGCGAGGCGTGGGCCGACGCGGGCGCGCCCGAGGTGGACGGCGAGCGGCTGGCCGTGGTGATCGGCACCGGCACCGGCGGGGCGCTCACCATGCTCGGCCAGGACGACGTCCTGGAGGCGTCCGGGGTCCGGAAGGTCTCCCCGCACACCGTGCCGATGCTGATGGCCAACGGCCCGGCGGCCCGGGTCTCGATCGAGCTGGGCGCGCGGGCCGGCGCGCACACCCCGGTGAGCGCCTGTGCGTCCGGCGCGGAGGCGATCGCGCTCGGTCTGGACCTGATTCGGCTCGGCCGGGCCGACGTGGTGGTGGCCGGCGGCGCCGAGGCGTGCATCTGCCCGCTGCCGCTGGCCGGCTTCGCCCAGGCCCGGGCCCACTCGACCCGCAACGACGAGCCCGGCCGGGCCTCCCGCCCGTTCGACGTCGACCGGGACGGCTTCGTGATCGGCGAGGGCGCCGCGGTCGTCGTGCTGGAACGGGCCGGGTTCGCCGCCGCCCGGCGGGCGAGGGCCCACGCGACGCTCGCGGGCGCCGCGGTCACCTCGGACGCCCACCACATCACCGCGGCCGCCGCCGAGGGCCAGGTCCGGGCGATGCGCCGGGCGGTGGCGGAGGCCGGGCTCTCGCCCGCGGACATCGCCCTCGTCCACGCGCACGCCACCTCCACGCCGCTGGGCGACCTCGTCGAGGCGGAGTCGGTGGCCGAGGCGATCGGGGTCCACCCGGTGGTGACCGCCACCAAGTCGATGACCGGTCACCTCTTCGGCGCGGCCGGTGCGCTGGGTGCGCTCGCCGCCGTGCTGGCGCTGCGCGACGGGGTGGTGCCGGCCACCCTCAACCTGGAGGTGCAGGACCCGGCGGTCGGGCTGGACGTGGTCGCCGGTGCCCCGCGCCGCGGGCCGCTGACCGCGGCGCTCACCAACTCCTTCGGGTTCGGCGGCCACAACGCGTCCCTGGTGTTCACGCCGGCGCCGTGAAGGCCCGCGCCGTGAAGGCCCGCGCCGTGACGGCCCGTGCCGTGAGCCGGTGGCGTGAGAACCGGTGCCGGGAAAACCGGGAGACGGTCCGGAGGGCGCTCACTAGGGTGGCCGCCATGTCTACGTCACCCTCGGTACCGCCGTCGCCGCGCCTGGAGCCGGTCACCCCGGCGAACATCGACGCCGCCCTGGAGCTGAAGGTCCATCCGGACCAGGAGCGGTTCGTCTCCCCGGTGGTCAAGTCGCTGGCCGAGGCCTACGCGCACGGTGAGGCCGCCTGGCCGCGGCTGATCGTCGACGGTGACCGGACGGTCGGGTTCGTGATGGCCTTCTTCGATGTCACCTTCCACCCGGACCGGCCCGGTGACCTCCCGCGCTCCGGCCTCTGGCGGCTCAACATCGCCGCCGACGCCCAGGGCCGGGGCTACGGCCGCTTCGCGGTCGCGCAGGTCGGCGACGAGATCCGCCGCCGCGGCGGGAGCCGGGTCACCGTCACCTACGTGCCGGACGACGACGGCCCCGGGGCGTTCTACGCGAAGCTCGGCTTCCGGCCGACCGGGGAGTTCAGCGGGGACCAGGCCGTCGCGGAGCTGGACCTCGACTGAACCGGGGCCGGAGCCCCGGGCCCCCGGGCCTGGGGCTCCGGCCTCCGGGTCTCAGACCAGGTGGTCGAACTCGCCCGCCTTCACGCCCAGGATGAAGGCGCGCAGCTTCGCCTTGCTGGTGGTGACGACGAGATCGGGCGAGTCCGACTCGCGGAGCCGGATCAGGTCCCCGTCACCGGCGATCTCCAGGCAGGGCGTGGACGCGTCGGGGTCCAGCGTCCCCTTCTGCCACTGCAGCGGTTCGGCGTTCGGCGTGTCGTTCTCCATGGGGGCAGGCTACCCGGCGAGGGCCGGACTGCCCGCCCCCACGGCCGTGTTCAGCCGGTCGGGGCTCGGCCGGCAGGCGTTCGGCCGGCGAGCGTCCGACCGGTCGGTGACGGGCCGCCCGGGGGCGGCCCGTCACCGGTCAGCCGAGCAGCAGGAACTTGGTGGACGGCACGCCCTGGATGTGGCTGCAGTCCCAGTTCTGGGTGGTGGCGCTGTAGGTGAAGCCGCTGGGGACCTGGCACGCCCAGAGGCCGTTGACCGGCTTGCGCAGGCGGAAGGTGGTGGCCTGGGTCCCCTGGTTGAGGCTGCACCCGCTCGTGTAGGTGATCAGGTCGTAGGTGAAGGCCGGGGTGCCCACGCAGGCGGTGAGGCCGTCGTACGGCGTCCGCAGGTGGTAGGCGTTGGAGGTCACGCCGGGCTGCTGGCTGCAGGCGCTGCCCCAGGTGATGTAGTCGTAGACGAAGCCGGGTGCGCTGGTACAGGCGGTCAGCCCCTCGGCGGGGGTGCGCAGCCGGAACTGCGGCGCGTTCCAGCTGCCGGAGCTGCAGGTCCGGTTCATGGACACCTGGTCGTAGGTGTACCCGGCCGGGACGGTGCAGGCCCAGACGCCGTCGAGTCCGGTGGTGGTGGCCGAGGCGGTGGTCGCGGTGGCGGCGCCCGAGAGCAGCAGTGCCAGGGCGGCGAAGGCGGCGAGCAGGAGGCGCACGGGGGCGCGGCGGGGGGTGCGTGCGGTGAACATGGGTCTCCCTTGTGGGTGGCCGGGGTTGCACGGATTCGCACGGGGTGACGCGGGGCGGTGCGGGTGGCACGGTGCGGCACCCGGGCACGGGGTCGCCCGGTGACGCGGGGTCGCGCGGTGACGCGGGGGTGCCGGGGTTGCGACGCGAGTGAGCGTTCGCACCCGTTGCAGGTTCTAGCACGCCCGCGTACGCCGCCACCCGCGCGTCCCCGCCCGGACGGTCACTTCGCGTCGCGCCGTCTACGCGCCCCGCACCGTTCCTCCGGTCCGCCTCAGCCGATCAGCGCCGCCGCCTCCTGCCGCGCCTGGCGGAGCCACTGTGCGCGGGTGTCGTCCGAGGAGTCCGTCACCGTGCGGAACACCCGCCGACGCACGTCGGTGACGCCCACGTAGGGCAGCACGCAGGCCGCCCAGATCCGCTGCAGAGGGTCCCCGAACTCCTCCTGCTCGCGGGCCTCCGGGGTGTCCGAGGTGTTCAGCACCAGCGCCCGTCCGGCCCGCAGCAGGCCCACCGGCTCGCCGTCCGCGGTGCCCAGCTTGTACGCCACCCCCGGGACCAGCACCCGCTGCACCCAGCCGGTGAGCACGGCGGGCGGCATGCCCCACCAGTTCGGGTGGACCAGGACGAGCGCGTCCAGGGTGGCCACCTCGGCCCGGTGGAGGGCGAGTTGCGGATCGCCGGCGCCCTGCTGCCGTCCGTGCTCCGTCACCGTCCCGGTCTCCTCGGCGGTCAGCAGCGGGGCGAAGCCCTCCGCGTACAGGTCGTGCGCGACCACCTCGCAGCCCCGCCGCTCCCGCAGTTCGTCGACGACGGCGTCGAACAGTGCGTGGTTGAAGCTGCCCGCCCGCGGGTGCGCCAGGTAGACACCGATCCGCTTCATGTCCCGTTCCCCCTCGATCAGTTCCTTCCGGCGCGATGCTAGTGGGGTGCCCGGGAGGGGCGCGGACGGGGGCCCGGGGGCGCGCCCCCGGCCCCGGGTAGGGTCGGGGGCCATGACCACCGAGCCGGAGTTCCTGACCACCGCCCGGGCGTTCTACGACGCGGTCGCCGTCGACTACGCGGACCGGTATCGGAACGTGCTGGCGGCGAGGCCCCTCGACCGGGCGATGCTGGCGGCCTTCGCCGAACTGGCGGCCGGCGGCCGGGTGGTGGAACTCGGCTGCGGCCCGGGCTACGTGACCGGTCACCTGGCCGGCCTCGGGCTGGACGTGTCCGGCCTCGACCTCTCCCCGCGGATGGTCGAGCTGGCCCGCGCCGACTACCCGGGCCTTCGCTTCGAGGTCGGGTCGCTGCTGGACCTCCCGTACGCCGACGGCGAGTTGGCCGGTGCCGCGGCCTGGTACTCGATCATCCACACCCCGGTGGAGCACCTGCCCCGGGTCTTCGCCGAGCTGCACCGCGTCCTCGCGCCCGGCGGCCACCTGCTGCTGGCCTTCCAGGTGGGGGACCGGCCGTTGCGGATCGACCGGCCCTTCGGCCACCCGGTGGCCCTGGACTTCCGCCGCCGGCGGCCCGACCTGGTCGCCGGGCTGGCCGCCGACGCGGGTCTGACGGTCACCACCCGGCTGGTCCGCGAGCCCGTGGGCGAGGAGAGCACCCCGCAGGCGTTCCTGCTGGCCCGCCGGCCGCTCGGCGCCTAGGGGGGCCGCCGGGGGCCCCAGAGGGCCCGTCCAGGGCCCGCCGGGGGCGGCGGGGGGCTCGGGAGCCCCCTGCGCCCCGGGCCGCCCGGGACGGCCGGCCGTGGCCGGGGGGTGTCGCGCGCCGGGGCGCGTGGCATGCCATGATCCATGCATGGGTTCCAACGTTTACTTCGACATCACCATCGACGACCAGCCGGCCGGCCGCATCGTCTTCACGCTCTTCGACGACGTCGTCCCGAAGACCGCCCGGAACTTCCGCGAGCTGGCGACCGGCGAGCACGGTTTCGGCTACGCGGGCTCGTCGTTCCACCGCGTCATCCCGAGCTTCATGCTCCAGGGCGGCGACTTCACCCGTGGCGACGGCACCGGCGGCAAGAGCATCTACGGCGCGAAGTTCGAGGACGAGAACTTCCAGCTCAAGCACACCAAGCCGGGCCAGCTCTCGATGGCCAACGCGGGCCGCAACACCAACGGCTCGCAGTTCTTCATCACCACCATCGTGACCGACTGGCTGGACGGCAAGCACGTCGTCTTCGGCGAGGTCGTCGAGGGCCTGGACCTGGTGAAGAAGATCGAGGGCCTCGGTTCGCAGAGCGGCCGCACCTCGGCCAAGATCACCATCGCCTCCTCCGGCATCGTGGAGTAAGGGCCGGTCCCTTTCACCGCATTCGGACGCGGCCCGCACCACGCGGGCCGCGTCCGCGCTTTTTCCCCCGCGTCCGCGGCCCGGCCCGCCGGGTCAGAGGGCGGCGGCGACGGCCGCCGCGACGAAGAGCACCTGGAGCGCGGTGCGGGCGGGCAGCGGGGTGACCGGCTTTCCGGCGAGGGTCAGGTCGTTGCGGGCCGCGTACACGTTGGCCGGGAACATCGCGAGCATCAGCAGGGCGAGTCCGGCGGCGGCCGGGGCCGCGAGCGGGGGGACCAGGAGTCCGGCGGCGCCCGCGAGTTCCAGGACGCCGGTGGCGGTGACGAGCAGCGCGGGGGCGGGGAGCGCGGGCGGGATCATCGCGGCGAACTGGCGGCGCCAGGACGGTATGAAGTGCGGCACGCCGGTGGTGACGAACATCAGCGCGAGGGCGCCGCGGAGGGCGGGCTGCCAGGCGTCGAGGCCGTCGAGGGCGAACAGGCCGAGCAGGCGCAGGACGGCGAAGCCGCCGACGAGGGCGATCAGGGGTGCCATGGGTGGACTCCAATCTTGTCACTGGAAAGATTGGCGCCCGCGAGCAATCTTGTCAATGACTAGATAGGATGGCGAGGTCACGGCGGGGTCACCTGGGAGAGGAACGCGCATGGGGAACACCGAGCAGGGCCGGCCCGGCTACCACCACGGGAACCTGCGGCGGGCGGTGCTGGACGCCGCGCTGGAGGCCATCGCCGAGTCGGGGCCGTCGGGGTGGAGCCTGCGCGAGCTGGCGCGGCGGGCCGGGGTGTCGCACGCGGCGCCCGCGCACCACTTCGGGGACAAGACCGGGGTGCTGACGGCGGTCGCGGCGGAGGGCTTCGGGCTGTTCGCGGACAGCCTGGAGCGCGCGGCGGGGGACCCGTTCGGGTCGGGCGTGGCGTACGTGCGGTTCGCGGTCGACCACCGCGCGTACTTCGAGGTGATGTTCCGGCCGGAGCTGTACCGGGCGGACGACCCGGAGATGGCCGCGGCGCGGGAGCGCGCGGGCGCCGTGCTGGCGGCGAGCGGGCGGAAGCTGTCGCCGGGGGAGGGCTCGGACCGGACGGCGACGATCGCGGCCTGGTCGCTGGCGCACGGCTTCGCCGGCCTCTGGCTGAACGGCGCGCTGCCGGAGAGCCGGGAGGGCGGGGACGTCGAGGAGCTGGCGCGGGCGGTGCTGGAGCTGGCCTTCGCCCGCCCGGAGTAGCGGATGGGCCCCTCCCCGGGAGGGCCCGGGTCCGGAAGGCCGGGCGAGGGGGAGGCGGCCGGACCGGCTCCCCCTCCGGGGCCGTCAGCGGCGCTCGATCACCACGGACTCGATGACCACGTCGTCGAGCGGGAGGTCGCCCGGGCCGGTGGGGGAGGCGGCGATCGAGTCGACGACCTTCCGGCCGGCCTCGTCGGCCACCTCGCCGAAGACGGTGTGCTTGCGGTTCAGGTGCGGGGTCGCGCGGACGGTGATGAAGAACTGCGAACCGTTCGAGTTCGGACCCGAGTTGGCCATGGCCAGCAGGTAGGGCTTGGTGAAGAAGAGCTCGGGGTGGTACTCGTCCGCGAACGAGTACCCGGGGCCGCCGGTGCCGTCACCGGCCGGATCGCCGCCCTGGATCATGAAGTTGGGGATGACCCGGTGGAACGTGGTGCCGTCGTAGAGCGGGGTGGTGCCCGGTTCGCCGGTCGCCGGGTCGGTCCACTCCAGGGTGCCCTCGGCGAGCCCGACGAAGTTGCGCACGGTCTTCGGGGTGTGGAACTGGAACAGCTTGACGGTGATGTCGCCGTGGTTGGTCTTGAGGACGGCGTAGAACTGCTCGGCCACGATGTCTCCGGGAGTGGTGGGGAACGTCCGCCCGATCCTGCCACGAGCCGTTCGCCCGGCCCGCCGTCCCGCCCGGGGCCGGCGTTCGCCCCCGTCACCCGAACGGGTGGGCGCCGGTCCGGCCCCGGCGCGTCCGCCACCGTGCCCCGAGCCCCGCGCGGTACCCCTTCTCTGCATACGCCCCACCGCACCGAAACGGGTACCGCATGACCCTCCGCCGCCTGGCCGGGGCCGCCCTGGTCCTCGCCCTCGCCTGCCCCGTCGTCCCCACCCAGGCCTGGGCCGCGCCGGCCCCCGCCGCCACCCGCGCCCTCCTCCAGCCGCCGCTCCCCGTCGACGCACTCCCGGGGCAGGTCGAGCGCGCCTGCCGCATCTGGGAGGGCCTCGGCTGGCCCACCAACCCCCGGCCGGTCGACTTCCGCATCCCCGGCCCGGAGTTCATCCGCGGCGGCAACCCCTACGGCAACCGCAGCGGCGACCTCCCGTCCGGCGGCGCCTACCACGAGTACGACGTCAACCCCCGCCCCACGCCCACCACCCACCGCGACGCCGAGCGCCTGGTCCGTGACGAGGCCACCGTGCAGGTCTGGTACACCGCCGACCACTACGGCGACTTCCGCGAGATCTCGGAGGGTTGCTGACGTGAGCGCCGCCGCCTCCGCCCCGTCCGGACGCGACGGCGGTGGCGGCGAGGTGTTCGGCCCGGCCCGGTGGGACGTCCTGCCGGGCCGCTCCTGGGCCGGGTTCGCCGCAGGCCCCGGACGGCTCCGCGTCGTCCGGGGCGAGCACTGCCGTACCAGGCCCGCACTGTTCGCCGAATGGGCCCGCGCGCTCGCGTTCCCCGGCTACTTCGGCCACAACTGGGACGCCTTCGAGGAGTGCCTCGGTGACGCCATCCAGCCGCCCGGCGAGGCCCCGGACGGCGGCCCGCTGATCGTGGTGACCGCCGCCGGATCGCTCCTCGCGGACGAGCCCGGCGGCCAACTCGCCCTGCTCCTGCGGATCCTGGACGCGGTCGCCACCGCCCCCGGGGCCGGGGGGCCGCTCCGGGTGCTCTTCACCGCGGGTGCCGACGCGGGGAGCGCCGCGACCGCGGAGACCGAACGACGGCTGCGCGCGGCCGGACGGGAAGCCCGGATCGGCACGGCCTAGAGCAGCCCGCGCCGCGGCACGGCGGCCCCGAACTCCTCCGGGTCCGTCGGCAGGCCCCGATGAACTCGTCGCGGTCGGGGGCGAGTCGGGCGGTGGGCCCTTCCGCGTGGTGTGCACGCGCAGGATAGCCGTGTGTCGGCCGGTTCGGGCGGGTTCGCCGGAATCACGCTTCGCGACCGTGCGTGCACCGTATGCTGCCCTGGCGCGGGGGGAATTCGCTTCCGGTCGCCCGCGACGTGTTCAACTCAGCTATCCGGCAAGGTGGTTCACCCATGAGTCAGTCGGGCCGACGCAAGGACGACGCCGAGGTGACGTTCGAGCAGGTGACCGTCCTGTCCTTCGAGGCTCACAGCGGTTCCCGCGTCGACCGCCAGGGCCGCGTGCTGCTCGTCGACGAGCCGCCGAACCCGACCCGGATCCCGGTGCGGATCGTGCGCGAGGGTATGACCCTCAAGCGCGTCGCCGGGTACTGGATCACCTGGGCGGAGTGGTTCGGGCCGGACGACATCCGCAGCCACGCCCGCTGGGTGCCGGACGAGGAGTACGTCCGGCCGGGCGAGGGCGGCGTCGAGGGGCGGCTGGACGTCAAGGTGGCCGCCTACTGGGCCTGTGAGGGGGAGGAGGGCCGGGCGCGGATCAGGACCACCGAGACGGTGGTGACGTTCCGGTCCGGCGAGACCCTCCGCGAGCTCGTCCTGGAGCGTCCCGAGCCGCACCGCCCGGCCACCCTCGTGGTGCACCTCGCGGACGCCTGGTGGGCCGGCGGCGCCGGCGGGCCGGAGATCCACTACGGCTTCGCGGGGGAGACGGAGGGCTGCGGCGGGGAGGGCGAGGCGGTCCAGCGGTACGCGGAGTGCGCCACCGGCCACCTCCCGCAGGTCGTCGCCCACTGAGGCCCGCCGGGTCCCCGCCGCATCCGCCCCGGCCCCACCGGGCCCGCGGGGGCCGCCGGAGCGCCGTCCGGGCGGCCCCGCCCCGCCCGGGGCTCCGCTCAGGCCCCTGCGGCCGCCTGCGCCGCCTCCTGCGGCGCCACCCGCGCCGTCCCCGGCCACCCCTCCCGCGTCCCGACCCGGCGCGCGGGGACGCCGGCCCAGATCTCGCCGGGCCCGGTGGAGCGGGTGAGCACGGCGTTGGCGCCGACGACGGTGCCGGCGCCGACGGTCAGCACGCCCTCCTTGCAGATCACCTTGGCGCCCGCGCAGAGCACCGCGCCGTCCTCGACCACCACGCGCCGCATCGGGCTCCGCTCCTGCGGCACCCAGGGGTCGGCCCGTCCGACGGTCACGCCGTTGTAGAGCGTCACGCCGGCGCCGAGCGTGGTGTACGGGTGCAGGACGGTGCCGAAGCCGCGGTGGAAGACGATCAGGCCCGGCCCGATCTCGGCGGCGGCCGGCACCTCCATCCCGTAGACGGCGAGCGCCTCCTGGACCAGGCGGCCCAGGAGGCGGTGGCGGCGGCGGTGGATCAGCGCGGTGACGAGAGACATCCACCCATTGTGTCGGGGGCGTTACATTGCGTCACGCAGGACCCGCGGTCACTTGACCTCGGGCACGGCCGTGTCGTTCTTGAAGGCGTCGAAGACCTGCTTGGCCTTGGCGGTGTCCCACTTGACCGCCGACTCCCCGGTGCCGGTCCTGAAGTCCGGGTTGGCGATCGGCACCGTGATGCTCTTGCCGCCGCCCCCGTTGACGTCCTTCATGGCGAGGAACAGCGAGCCGAGGTCGGTCAGTCCGGCGTCCTCGTCGACGATCAGGGTGCCGAGGCCGGAGGAGACCAGCGGGTAGAACGTGAACGGGTTGAGCACGGTGACGGGGGAGGCCGCCTGCTTGGCCAGGGCGCCCAGGAACTTCTGCTGGTTGCGCATCCGGCCGAGGTCCTGGTCGGCCATCTGGTGGCGCTGGCGGACGAAGGCCAGCGACTGGGTGCCGCTGAGGGTCTGGCAGCCGGCCTTGAGGTCGAGGCCGGAGTCCTTGTCCTTGACGTCCTGGTCGATGCACATGTCCACGCCGCCGACCGAGTCGACGATGCCCACGAAGCCGGCGAAGCCGATCTCGGCGTAGTGGTCGATGCGGATGCCGGTGTTCAGCTCGACGGTCTGGGCGAGCAGCTTGCCGCCGCCGACCGCGAAGGCCGAGTTGATCTTCGCGGGGGCGGACTTGACGGTCTTGCCGTTGTCGCCCGGGTGGTCCGGGATCGGCACCCACGAGTCACGCGGGATGCTCATCAGGGTGTTCCCGTTGTCCCCGACGTGCAGGATCATCATCGAGTCGCTGCGCTTGCCGCCCGCGTGGCCGGTGTGCAGGTCCTCCTCCTCGGCGTCGGACAGGCCGTTGCGGCTGTCGGAGCCGACGATCAGCCAGTTGGTGCCCTTGCCCGCGGCGGGGCGGCCGGGGTAGTCGGCGAGCACGTTCTCGTGGTTGAGCTTGGAGTCCGCCCAGAACCAGGTGGAGACGGCGGTGACCATCATCGCGATCAGGACGCCGAAGACCGACCACTTGACGATCCGGCGCCGGGGCCAGCGCGACGGCCGGGCGGCCGCGGGCGGCTGGGAGCCGCCGGGGGCTATCGGGCCGCCGGGCGCACCGGGACCACCGGGTGCGCCCGGACCGGGGCGCCCGGGCGTGCCCTGCGCGGGCACCCCCGGCCGCGCGCCGGGCTGCGCGCCCGGCTGCCCGTACGTCTGGGGCGTGCCGTAGCCCTGGGGCGGCCCGTACCCGGGCGCCTGCGGCTGCCCGCCCGACGGCGGCCCGTACTGCCCGGGCGGGGACTGCGGCGGCTGGGGCTGCCGGGGCGCCGGGGCGCCCGGCCCGCGCGGGTTCAGCGAGGAGGGCAGCGGCGGCTCGGCCGAGGCGCCGCCGCCACCGTGCCCGTACGCGCCGCCACCGCCACCGTTGCCGCTGCCGTACGAGTTCCCACCGCCGCCGGGGCGGCCCTCCTGCCACGTGTTCATGTGGGAGAGGATGCCCGACGCGGGGTGCGGTGACTCCCCCCGGGGCCCCCACCAGGACCCTTGTAGCAGACTTGATGCACGCGCCGGATCGTTCCGCGGCATGGTCCCGGCCGGGCGTGCGCCGGGTGCCCGGCCGGCCCCCGCGCGCCGCCCGGCCCGTCGCGCAACGGCCGTTCGCCCACCGTGCACCGGAGGCCCCCGCGGCCCCGTCCGCGCGGTCCCCGGCCGACCACCCGCCGCACCGGCCGTCTCACCGTCCGTCTCACCTGGTGTTCGGCTGCCGGGACGATCCTTGACCGTCCGGAACGCTGCGTGTTTGCATGAATGCCATGGATCAGCGATGGACTCTCACGCGTCGGCGCCACGTCGACCTTCTGCGTGTGTCCTGTTCGCTCTGTTGTGGCTGACGCGCGCCCGTCGAACCCAGCACTCCCTCCTCGTCTCTCCTCCCTCCTCGACGCTGCCCGCGCAGCGCGCTGACCGCTGCCCGCCCGGCCCGCTGCCCCGTCCGGCCCGTCGCCGGGCCGGCGGCCCCGGTGCCGCCGAGGAGTCGTGCCGCCCGCAGTCCCGCCCGCTTCCTCCCCGAGGTGAACCCATGGCCACCGTCCTGTCCGTCTCCGGCTCCCCGTCCGCGACCTCCCGCACCGCCCGGCTGCTGCGCCACGTCGACGCGCAGTTGGAGGCGCGCGGGCACCACGTCGTCCCGTTCGAGGTGCGCAGCCTGCCCGCGCACGCGCTGCTCTCCGCCGACTTCTCGCATCCCGAGATAGTGGCCGCCCTGGAGCTGTTCGCCGCGGCGGACGGCGTGGTGATCGGCACCCCGGTCTACAAGGCCGCGTACTCGGGCCTGCTCAAGACGCTGCTCGACGTGCTGCCGCAGTTCGCGCTCCGGGACAAGGCCGTGCTGCCGCTCGCCACCGGCGGCTCCACCGCGCACGTGCTGGCGGTGGACTACGCGCTGCGCCCGGTGCTCAGCTCGATGGGGGCCGGCCACATCACCCAGGGCTGGTTCGTGCTGGACCGTCACATCACGGTCAGGGAGGACGGCACCACCGTGGTCGAGCGCGAGACGGACGTCCTGCTCCGTCCGGTGGTGGACGGGTTCGCGACCGCCCTGGAGCGGCTCGCGACCCCGGCCCTGGCCTCCTGACCGGGCGCCGGGTCCACCGCCGCGGCCCGTGCGGGCGCGAACCGACGCGGGCCGTCGCACCGTCGGGAACGCTCCCGTACGGGCCCACCCTGAGGAGGGGCGCGGCTACCCCTAGGGGGAGGGGTGCCGCGCCCCGTACAACTACGGTTGGGCCGCTTCCTCCCGTCGGATGACGAGGCAGGAGGGTCCCCGCTCCTAACGTGGTTCCTGTCCCCGCCCGTCCGATACGGGCCCGCTTCGGTCGGGCCCGGGTCTTCGGTTCACCGGGAGGGTGGGGCTGACTCCCGGTCGAGAACTATCCCCTGCGCGATGTCGCAGGGCCGGTGGTGAAGACGAGGCTGGGGGGCAACGGGTGGGCCCACTTCTTAGGAGACGCAAGTGACGACGGCAGCAGCAGCCGTGTACGACCCCCAGCTTCCCGGTGGCGCCGCCGCCGTCGCCGCCTCGGCGCGTCAGGTGACCAAGGCCTACGGCGCGGGCGAGACCAGGGTGACCGCCCTGAACGCGGTCGACGTCGACATCCAGCGCGGCAGGTTCACCGCGATCATGGGGCCCTCGGGCTCCGGCAAGTCCACCCTGATGCACTGCCTGGCCGGTCTGGACACGGTCACCGAGGGGCGGATCTGGATCGGTGAGACCGAGGTCACCGGCCTGAAGGACAAGCAGCTCACCAAGCTGCGCCGGGACAAGATCGGCTTCATCTTCCAGGCGTTCAACCTGCTCCCGACGCTGAACGCGCTGGAGAACATCACGCTCCCGATGGACATCGCCGGCCGCAAGCCGGACACCGCCTGGCTCGACCGCGTGGTGGAGACGGTCGGCCTGGCGGACCGCCTCAAGCACCGCCCGACCCAGCTCTCCGGCGGCCAGCAGCAGCGCGTCGCGGTGGCCCGGGCACTGGCCGCCCGCCCCGAGATCATCTTCGGGGACGAGCCCACCGGGAACCTCGACTCCCGCTCCGGTGCCGAGGTGCTCGCCTTCCTGCGCCGCTCGGTCGACGAGCTGGGCCAGACCATCGTCATGGTCACCCACGACCCGGTGGCCGCCGGCTACGCGGACCGCGTGCTCTTCCTCGCCGACGGCGTGATCGTCGACGAGATGTACGCCCCGACCGCCGACTCCGTCCTGGAGCGCATGCGCCGCTTCGACGGCAAGCGCACCAGCTGAGCGCGGGGGACACCGGACCATGCTGCTCAAGACGTCACTCAGAAGCTTCTTCGCCCACAAGGGCCGGATGCTGCTCTCCCTGGTCGCGGTCGTGCTGTCGGTCGCGTTCGTCTCCGGGACGCTGGTGTTCTCCAACACCGCGACCAGCACCTTCGACAAGCTCTTCGCCTCGACCGCCTCCGACCTCTCCGTCCAGCCCGCCAAGGGCGAGTTCGGCGGGGACGACGACGACGTCCGGGGCAAGACGCGGACGATACCCGTCGACACCGTCCAGAAGGCCTCCGCCCTCCCCGGCGTGAAGTCCGCCGTCGGCCAGGTCTCGGTGAAGAGCGCCACCCTGGTCAACCCGGCCACCAACAAGAAGGTCGGCCCGACCACCGGTGCACCGACGATGACCGGCAACTGGGCGGACACCCCGCGCAACCCGGTCGAGATCACCTCCGGCCACGCGCCGCAGGGCGCCGACCAGGTCATGCTCGACGCCGACACGGCGAAGAAGGCCGGCCTCGCCCTCGGCGGCAAGCTGCGGGTCCTCACCAACGACAAGCACGACTTCACCATCGTCGGCATCGTCACCTTCAAGACCACCAACCCCGGGGCGGCGCTGGCCTTCCTGGACACCCCGACGGCGCAGGGCCTCCTGCTCGGGCAGCCCGCCTACACCTCCGTCGAGCTGTTCGGCGACGGCAGCCGCACCGACGACCAGCTCAAGGCCGACGCCCTCGCCAAGCTCGGCACCGGCTACCAGGCCAAGACGGCCGCGGAGCAGAAGGAGGAGGGGGCCAAGGACGTCGGGTCCTTCCTCGACTTCATGAAGTACGCCATGCTCGGGTTCGCCGGCATCTCCCTGCTGGTCGGCGGCTTCCTGATCATCAACACCTTCTCGATGCTGGTCGCCCAGCGCACCCGGGAGATCGGCCTGCTCCGCGCCGTCGGCGGCAGCCGCCGGCAGGTCAACCGCTCGGTGCTGGTGGAGGCGCTGCTCCTCGGCGCGGTCGGCTCGACGCTCGGCATCGGCGCCGGCCTCGGCCTGGCGGTCGGGCTGATCCAGCTGATGAACGCCGTCGGCATGCACGTCAGCTCCTCGGACCTGAAGATCGGGCTGAACGTCCCGCTCGCCGGGTACGCGGTGGGCATCGTGATCACCGTGCTCGCGGCCTGGATCCCGGCCCGCCGGGCCAGCCGGATCGCGCCGATCGCCGCCCTGCGCGACCACGGGACGCCGACCGAGGCCCGTTCCAACACCGTCCGGGCCGTCCTCGGCCTGGTCCTGACGGCGGGCGGCGGCGGCCTGCTGGTCCTCGCCTCCAAGGCCGAGAAGGCGGCCACCGGCGGCCAGTACCTGGGGCTGGGCGTGTTCCTCACCCTGGTCGGCTTCGTGGTCCTCGGCCCGCTGCTGGCGACCACCCTGGTCCGGGTCCTGGGGGCCTTCCTGCCCTCGCTGTTCGGCCCGTCCGGCAAGCTCGCCCAGCGCAACGCGATGCGCAACCCGCGGCGGACCGGCGCCACGGCCGCCGCGCTGATGATCGGACTGGCGCTGGTGATCGGCACCTCGGTGTTCACCTCCTCGGTGATCAAGTCCACCAACCAGCAGATCGACCGCTCGGTCGGCGCCGACTACATCATCACGGCGGGGCAGACCGGCATCACCCCGGCCATGGTCGACGCCCTGCGGAAGACCCCGGGCGTGGACCACGTCACCGAGCAGAAGGACCTGCCGGCGGCCTTCACCACGCCGGACGGCAGGACCACGAAGGGCGGCGTCGCCGCGGTCTCCGCCGCCTTCGCCGACGACTTCCGCCTGCCGGTCAAGAGCGGCAGCGCCGACTCCCTCAAGCAGGGCTCGCTGGCCGTCGGCGAGGACTACGCCGCGGAGCACGGCCTCAAGGTCGGCGACACCGTCCGGATCGACTACGGGGAGGGGCGCACGCAGTCCCTGCCGGTCGGGGTCGTCATGACCAAGGGCAACTCGCTCTTCGACGGCGCCACCTTCGCCGACCTCGGCGCGGTGTCCAAGGCCGTCCCGGCCGCCGACCTGCCGGTCGACTCGATGGTCTTCGGCAAGGCCGCCACCGGGGCGGACGTCGCCAAGACGCTCGCCGCCCTGGAGGAGTCGCTCAAGGAGTTCCCGCAGGCCTCGGTCCGCGACCAGGCCGGCTACAAGGAGCAGATCCAGGAGCAGGTCAACACCCTGCTCTACATGATCTACGGCCTGCTCGGCCTGGCGATCGTGGTCGCGGTGCTCGGTGTGGTCAACACCCTGGCGCTCTCGGTGGTCGAGCGGACCCGCGAGATCGGCCTGCTCCGGGCGATCGGGCTCTCCCGCCGCCAGCTCCGGCGGATGATCCGGCTCGAATCCGTGGTGATCGCGCTGTTCGGCGTGGTCCTCGGGACGGGGCTCGGTCTGGCCTGGGGGATCACCGGGCAGCAGGTGCTCCGGAGCCAGGGCCTGGAGGCGCTCGCCGTCCCGGTGGGGACGATCGCCTTCACGCTGGTCGCCTCGGTGCTGATCGGCCTGCTGGCCGCCCTCGTCCCGGCCTTCCGGGCCGGGCGGATGAACGTCCTCGCGGCGATCGCGACGGACTGACCGCGACGGACCGACCGGGACGTCCCCCGGGACGGGGGACCGGGGGACGTCCGACCGCAGGGGCGGGGCGCCGAGTGCGCCCCGCCCCTGCGGTCTGTCCGTCTGCGAGCCCCGTCCCCGTCCCGTCCCCGCCCCGCCAACCGCCCCGGGCCGGGATCACGGACAGAGGATGTCGCTCGCCCGCTCCGCCCCCGCATCGGCCACCGTCAGCCCGGCACCGGCACCGGCACCGGCACTCGCCCCCGGGCCCCCGACGGGCGCCGCGGTACCGGGTGCCGGGGTCGCCGTCCCGGCCGGCGGTGGCGGCGGTGCGGGCGCCGCCGCCACCGGGCCCGCCGAGGCCGCGCCGGTGCCCGCTCCGGGCGAGGGGCTCACGCCCGCCGGGTAGTCCCCGCCCACGTACACCTGGAGGGTCGGCCCCAGCCCCGGCACCGGCGTCAGCTCCGCCGTCGGCAGCGCACCGGACAGGGTCCGGGCCGACTCGGCCCAGCGCGGGTCGTACCGGACCACCGTCCGCCCGCCCGGCGTCCCGGCCGGGGCGTTGGACGGTGCCCCGGTGGTGGCGAAGCCCGCCCGCCGCAGCTCGGCGTCGGCCCGGGCCCCCAGCCCCACGACCCCCGCCGCGTTGAACACCTGGACGTGCACCTGCTCCGGCGCGACCGTCGGTGCGGCCGTCGTCGCCGCCGCCGTCGGTACCGCCGCCGTCGGGGTCGCGACGGGCGGGCCGGACGGCGGGCCGGACGGCGGGGCGGACGTGGTCGTCCCGGCGAGCGGCCGGCCCTCCCGTACCGCGTCGAACAGTGCCCGCGCCCCGGCCCGGTCCCAGAGGACCGTCGAGCCCCATCCGGCGACCGGGTGGTCGACCGCGGCCAGCGGGACGGTCGCGAAGTCGGCCCGACCGGCCGTGAGGTCCTTCATCCGGGTCGCCAGGGTGATCAGGCCGTCCGCCGTCAGCCCCTTGTCGGCCTTGACCGAACCGAGCACGCTGTCGGTCACCCGGGCCAGCCGGACCGGGTTGAGCAGGGTGCCGCCGCTGGTCAGCTGGTGCAGCAGCTGGGCGACGAGCTTCTGCTGCCGGTGCATCCGGCCCAGGTCGGAGCTACCGTCCAGGTGCCGGGCCCGGACGTACTTGAGCGCTCCCGCACCGTCGAGGGTGCTGGTGCCTGCGGGCAGGTCGAGCCCGGAGTACTCGTCCCTGAGCGGCTTGGCGGTGCACACCCGCACCCCGCCGACGGCGTCCACCGCGGAGACGAACCCGGCGAAGTTCACCTGGAGGTAGTGGTCGATCCGCAGCCCGGTGTTCTGCTCGACGGTGGCGACCGCCAGCTGCGGGCCGCCCAGGCCGTACGCGGCGTTGATCTTGCCCTTGCCGGCCGGGACCTCCTTGCGGGTGGCCTGGTCCCGGTGGGCGGGGATGTCGACGTAGGAGTCGCGGGGGATGCTGATCACGCCGGCCCGGGAGCCGTCCCCGGAGAGCTGGACGATCATCATCGTGTCGGTGCAGTGGCAGGACTCGCCGCCGGCGTGCAGGACGTCCTTGAGGGTCCGCTCCGGGATGCCGTCGCGCTCGTCCGTGCCGACCACCAGGAAGGTGGTGGAGCCGTCGTCGGCCGGACGGGCGAGGTCGTTGCTGAAGGCGTCGACCCGGTCGATCGAGGCGATGCCGTGCAGGAGAGCCCAGCCGCCGCCTGAGGTGACGAGGATGCCGAGGGCGATGCCTGCGGCCAGTCGGCGGGGCCACGGACGGCGCCCCCCGGGCTGGGCCCCGGGCCGGTCGGAGAGGGGGGAGACGGGCATCTCTCGGATGGTAGGGGCGCCCTCCACCGGGCCGGGTGAGGGCGCGCCGTGGCCGGGGAGTACGGTGGGCCCCGATCGCTGAAACGTTCCTCCGGCAGTCCGGGACCGCGGGGCGGGCGGAGCCCCCAGACCGGGACAAGACGGCGGCCCACCCTCACCGGTACGGTTGGCCCCGATGAACACCAAGGCTGCTGAGGAGCTGCCGGCGGTCTCCGTGATCATGCCGGTGCTCAACGAGGAACGACACCTGCGCACGGCCGTCCGGCACATCCTGGACCAGGAGTACGCCGGCCCGATGGAGGTGGTGATCGCCCTCGGTCCGTCCTCCGACCGCACCGCGCAGATCGCCGCCGAACTGTCCGCCGAGGACCCGCGGGTGCGGACCGTGGAGAATCCCACCGGCCGCACCCCCGCCGGGCTGAACGCCGCGATCCGCGGCTCCAGCCACCCGATAGTGGTTCGCGTCGACGGCCACGGCCTGCTGACCCCGGGCTACATCACCACGGCGGTCCGGCTGCTCGGCGAGATGGAGGCCGCCAACGTCGGCGGCATCATGCACGCCGAGGGCGAGACCGAGTGGGAGAACGCGGTCGCCGCCGCGATGACCTCCAAGATCGGCGTCGGCAACGCGGCCTTCCACACCGGCGGCCTGGCCGGCCCGGCGGACACCGTCTACCTCGGGGTGTTCCGGCGCGAGGTGCTGGAGCGGCTCGGCGGCTACAACGAGGAGTTCGTCCGCGCCCAGGACTGGGAGCTGAACTACCGCATCCGGCAGGACGGCGGCCTGGTCTGGTTCACCCCGCAGCTGCGGGTCACCTACCGGCCCCGCCCCAGCATCCGGGCGCTGGCCAAGCAGTACAAGGACTACGGCCGCTGGCGCCGGGTGGTCACCCGCTACCACAAGGGCTCGGTCAACCTCCGGTACCTCGCCCCGCCGACCGCCTTCCTGGGCGTGGTGCTCGGCGTGGTGCTCGGCGCGGCCGTCCACCCGGCCTTCCTCGCGCTGCCCGTCGCCTACCTGCTCGGCATCGTCGGCGGCGCGATGGTCGAGGGGCGCGGCCTCTCCGCCAAGGCCAAGGCGATGCTCCCGGTGGCCTTCGTGACCATGCACCTGAGCTGGGGCTTCGGGTTCCTCACCTCGCCGCGCTCGCTGGCCCGCAAGGTGATCGGCAGCCGCGCCCCCGCCTCCGGCAGCGTGGTCGCCGAGCAGCACTGACCCGGGGCACCGGCGGCCCCGGTGCGCCGCCCGCCGCCGGTCGGCGGCCCGGTCGATCCCGCGGACCCGTCCTCCCGTCCCCCCGCCGGCGCTATCGTCGGGCGCCATGGGGACAGTTGAGGGCGGGTCCGCCGCCGTTGCCCGGGTCGAGGACAGCGCCGACGTCGACGACCGGGCGGTGATCGGCGCCGGTACCACCGTCTGGCACCTGGCCCAGGTGCGCGAGGACGCGGTGATCGGCGCCGACTGCATCATCGGCCGGGGCGCCTACGTCGGCCCCGGCGTGCGGATCGGCGACCGGGTCAAGATCCAGAACCACGCGCTGGTCTACGAGCCGGCGGTGGTCGAGGACGGCGTGTTCGTCGGCCCGGCGGCGGTGCTCACCAACGACCTCTACCCGCGCTCGGTGGACGTCGACGGACGGCTCAAGCGCGGCGACGACTGGGACGCCCGCGGGGTGACGCTCCGGCGGGGCTGCTCGATCGGCGGCCGGGCCGTCCTGGTGGCCGGGGTGACGGTCGGCCGCTGGGCACTGGTCGCCGCAGGTGCGGTGGTGCACCGGGACGTCCCGGACTTCGCCCTGGTGGCCGGGGTGCCGGCCCGCCGGATCAAGTGGGTCGGCCGGGCCGGCGAGCCCCTGGAGCCGGACGGCGAGGGACGCTGGCGCTGCCCGCGCACGGGCGAGGAGTACCGGGAGGCCGACGGCGTGCTCACGCCCGGGGAGCCGCAGCAGCCCTGACGGCCCGCCGTCCGCCCCGCCCCGGGTGCCCGCCCCGCCCCGTCCGTCCCGTCCCACGGGAAGGTCGGGGCGCGGGCTACTTCGCGCAGACGTCGGTGTCGTCCGCCTGGACCCGCTGGAGGTCCTTGGGGGCCTCGGTCGGGACGGCGCTCGGGGTCGGGGTCGCGACCGCCGCCAGGTCCTTGCCGAGCACCACCACCAGCCCGTCCTTGGGACCCGCCTTCGGGTCGGCCTTCACGGCGTCGGCCGGCAGGCCCAGCGCTGCGGCCAGCGCGGTCGCCTCGGCGCCCTTCCCGGCCGGGTGGGAGACCGAGGTGGTCGGCGCCGCGGTGGCGTTGGCGCCGGTCGCGGCCTTGGCGAAGCCGTCCGTCCGGAGCCGGTCGACGGTCTGCTGGGCCCGGCCCGGGGTGCCGGTGCCGTTGCGCACCGTCACCCGCACGTCCTTCACGTCGACCGCCGGTGCGGCCGCAGACGGGGCCGCCGGAGCCGCGGAAGGCGCCGCGGAGGGGGCGGCGGAGGGGGCGGCCGGTGCGGCAGCCGCACCGGTGTCCGCCGCCCCGTCGGCCGGTGCGGCCGGCCCGGTCAGCGACCGGTCGTTGCCGATCATCGAGAACAGCTGCCCGGCGTCCGGCTGCTTGGCCACCAGCCGGTTCTCGTCCGCCGGGTCGTCCAGCACCGGCAGCGTGGTGAAGGTGATGTGCTCGGTGTCGACCTTGCTGACGTCCAGCGCGAGGTCCTTGAGCTTGTCGACGCTGCCGATCCCCGAGTCGACGGTGAGCGCCTTGGTGGCGGCGTCCGCGAGCTTCCACAGCTTGGCCGGGTTGGTCAGCGTGTCGCTGCTCTTGACCGAGCGGATCATCGAGCTGATGAACTGCTGCTGGAGCGGGATCCGGGTGAGGTCGCCGCCCAGTCCGACGTCGTGCCGGGTGCGGACGAAGGCCAGTGCCTCGTCGCCCTGGACGACGTGCCGGCCCTTGCTCATCCTCAGGTGCGAGTCCGGGTCGTCGATGTCCTTGGCCGCGCACACCTCGACGCCGCCGACGGCGCTGGAGAGCGTCTTCACGGCCTCGAAGTCGACCATCACGAAGTGGTCGACGCGGATCCCGGTCAGCTTCTCGACGGTCTTCCAGGTGCAGCCCGGATCGCGGCCCTCCTGGCCGAGACTGTTGTTGAACATCGTGCGCGCGGAGCCGGGGATCGTCTTCCCGTCCGCGGTCCGGCACTCCGGCACTTCCACCATCAGGTCGCGCGGAATGCTGATCGCGGTCGCATTGGTGCGGTCCTTGGCGACGTGGAACAGCATGGTGGTGTCGGCGTGCCCGGCGCTGCCCTCGTCGCCGTACTCGCGGCCCAGTCCCGCCCGGCTGTCGGTGCCGATGACCAGGATGTTGAGCGCGTCGCCGGCCACCGCCTTGGGCCGCTCGGCCTCGTCGCCCAGCTGCACCTTGACGGCGGTGATGTTGTTGTTGAAGTGCTGGTAGGCGTAGTACACGCCGCCGCAGCCGGCCACCAGGGCCAGTGCGGCGATCCCGCCGGTCCACTTCAGCAGCCGCCGCCGGCGGTTGCGCTTCTTCGCGCCCGCCCGGCGGTGGGCGGCCCGTCCGCCGGTGCGGGCCTGGTGCGGGACGGTCGCGGCCGCCCCGGCGGTCCCCGCGGCTGCCGTCGCCCCGGCGGCTCCGGTCCCCGCCCCGGACGCTCCCGCCCCCGGCGTCGCGGGGCGGGCGTGCCGGCGCTGGGCGGGGATGCCCGCGGCCGGGTCGAGGCGGTACTGGCCGGTCTCCGGGTCGAGCACCCACTGGTCGGCGGGGTCGACGTCCTGGCTGTCCTGCTGCACGGGTGTCCCCTCCCTCCGACCGGTCCGACGGTCGGTTCGCGAATTGCGCGACCGACTCGGACACCCTAGACGAGCCGGGTGGGGGAATTGTTCCTGGTGTGATTCCCGTCATGTTCGTCCGCGGTGATTTCCGCAGGTGAATCGGCTTCTGGGAATTCCCGGGGAGAACCTGCGAGGACCATTATCCGTGTACGAAAATTCGAGCTGACCCGAGGTCAATGCACGGTGCAGCCGTCCACGTCGGCGGTCCGGCCCTCGAAGGACGGGGGAGCGGTGGCGGCCGGCGAGGCCCCGGCCGTCCGCCCCGTGCCGCCGGTGGGACCGGAGGCCGGACCGGAGGCCGCCGCGGACGGTTCCGCGGCGTCCGGCAGCCCCGTGGAGGCCCCTCCCGAAGGCCCGTCCGACGGATCGTCCGACGGATCGCCCGAAGGGACGGCGACCGCCGACGGCGAGGCCCCCTTCGACGCGGAGGCGCCCGCCGAGGGGCTCGACCCCGGCGGCCGCACGGTCACCGGCCGGTCGTCCCGCAGCGCCGTGAACAGCTGGGTGGTCTGCGGCTGCACGAACTCGTCCCGGTCCGAGTCGAACCGGTACGGCCGGCGCGGCGCCGTCAGGAACACCACATCCGAGGAGGGGATGCCGCGCAGGTCCTGGGTCAGGTCGTAGAGCGCGCCGAGCGAGGAGAGCCCGCTGTCCGCCCGGACGGAGGAGGTGGCGGCGTCCAGCACCGGCCACAGCTTGGTGGGGTTGAGCAGCACGTCCTGCGACTGCACCTTGCGGATCAGTGCGGCGAGGAACTGCTGCTGACGTCCCATCCGCTGGGTGTCGCTGCCGTCGCCGAGGGTCTCCCGGGCCCGGACGTAGCCGAGTGCCTGCTCGCCGCGCAGGGTCTGCCTCCCGGCCGACAGGTCCAGCTTGGCGTCCTTGTCGTGGATCGCCTGGGGGACGCACACCTCGACGCCGTCGACGGCGTCCACCATGCGCTTGAAGCCGGCGAAGTCGAGGATCACGTAGTGGTCGACCCGGATGCCGCTGAGCTGTTCGACGGTCCGGATCGAGCAGGCCGGTCCGCCGGTCTCGAAGGCCGCGTTGAACTGCATCAGGCTCTGGCGGCTCCGGGTCCCGTCCGGCTTCTGGCAGGCGGGGACGGTCACCATGACGTCGCGCGGGATGGAGACGGCGGTCGCGTGCCGCCGGTCCGCCGCGAGGTGCAGCAGGATCGTGGTGTCCGAGCGCTGGCCCCCGGCCTCGCCGTAGGTGGCGTTGGCGCCGGTCCGGTCGTCGCTGCCGATCAGCAGGATGTTCTCGGCGCCGCGGGCCCCGGCGGTCCGGCTGGGCCGCTCGGCCTCCAGCCGGGCCAGCAGCTGGTCGGTGGTGGAGTCGGTCCGGATGTTGCCGTCGAGCTTGCGGTAGGCGACCCAGAGCAGCGTGCCGCAGGCGACCAGCAGGAAGGCGAGGGCGCCGGCGGTGATCATCAGCCACCGCCGGCGCCGGCGCCGCGGCGCGGCCGGAGTGCCCGGGGCGTCCGGGTCCGGATCATCGGGGTTCTCGGTCGGGGGGTGCTCGGTGTCATCCTCGGCCATGGCGGGGATCCCTACCCGCCTGGCCCGGGCCGGGGGTTACCCGAGGCGCAGTGTCACCCGTTCGGATTCCACCCGCTTCTCCCACTGCTCGGCGCTCAGGCCGTCCGAGTTGCGGCACAGGACCACCGAGGCGCCGGCCGCGAGCGGTGCCAGCAGGCCGGCCTCCAGGCCCGTCCAGTCGTCGTACGAGAGCGTGGAGAGCACCCGGTCGCCCGGCTCCAGGCCGAGCCGGGCCGCGCCCTCGCGGGCCAGCCGGACGGTCTGGTCCCCGGTCAGCTTCAGCGGCAGGCCGTCGACGGCGGTCTCCAGGGCCGGCGCGTCCGGGGTGACGGGCGAGTAGGGGGCGAACCGGTCGCCCTGGCCCGGCACCTCGGCGGCGTAGTCGAGGAAGCCGTCAGGGCGTTGTGGGAACCGGCCGCCGAGCGGGCGCAGCGCGAGCGCCACCCGTTCGCCCTCGCAGGCGTGGGCGGCCTCCAGGCCGTCCGGTCCGCTGACCACCAGGTCGGCGTCGGAGGGGTCGCCGGCGGGGGCCGCCGCCACTCCGACGGACCAGCAGGCCAGCAGCCATACGGCGCTCTGCCAGTGGGCGGGGAGCAGCAGGGCGGCGCGGTCGCCGGGGCCGGCGTTCAGCTCGTCCTGGAGCAGGTTGGCGGTCTTGGCCACCCAGTTGTCGAAGGTGCGGGCGGACAGCTCGACCCGTTCGCCGGTGGCGTCGTCGTAGAAGGTGACCAGCGGGGCCGCGGGGTCGACCGAGGGAGTGCCACCTCGCAGGAATGCGTGCAGCAGCTCGACGGGGGTTTGGGCATCGGCAGCGAAAGGCGCAGTCATGGTGCGCCCCAGCCTACGGCCTTCGGGTGGACGACCGGGAGGGGTGGCGGGGCAGCTGCGGGGCGGCGTGGCGGCTGGGCCGTTTTGAGGTGAACATCCGGTTTATGCGCTTCTTTTCCCGGGCCGTCATGCCCGCCTCCCTCCGTTCGCTCCCCGGCTTCCGCTCCTACCGCTCCCTCAGGGGTCCTCGCCCCGGGGGTTCCTCCGGTCCGCTCCCCGGCGGCCCCGACCGCTCCGGCGGGCCCGGGAGCGGCGGCTCCGACGGCCCCGCGGGCAGCGACCGCCCCGGCCGGTCCGCCGGCTCCGTCCGCACCGCCCTGCCCGCCGCGCTGCTCGCGGGCTGCACCGCCGCCCTGCTCCTCCAGCCGGTGGCGGCGGCCGCCCCGGCCGCCGCCGCGGCCCGGGCCAGGACCTCGGCGGGCGGCGGCTCGGTCACCACGCTGCCGCTGACCGCCGGTCACCTCCTGACGCCGCGCTCCACCCCGCCGTTCGAACTGCTCGGCGTCGGCTGGGACGGTCCCGCGACCTCGCTGGCCGGCGGCACCGTCCGGGTCCGCACCAGGGACGCGGCCACCGGAGTGTGGAGCGGCTGGCGGGAGCTGGAGGCGGACGGCGAGGACGCCCCGGACGGTGTGCCGCACGGTCCGGACGGGGTGTCCCGGGGCGCCACGGCGCCGCTCTGGACCGGCCTGAGCGACGGTGTCGCCGTCCAGGTGCTCCCCGGCCCCGCGGGCCTGCCGGCCGGGCTGCGGGTCGACCTGGTGGACCCCGGGCACGGCGTCGGGTCCGCCGCCGCCCGGGTGCTGCCCGCCGAACCGCCGGGCGGTCGGCGGATCGGCCATCAGGCGCCGCGGCCCGAGATCGTCACGCGGGCCGGCTGGGGCGCCGACGAGTCGATCCGCGAGCGGGACTTCGTGTACACCGGCGCGGTGAGGGCGGTCTTCGTCCACCACACCGCCACGGCGACCGCGTACGAGTGCGCCGACGCGCCCCGGGTGATCCGGGCGATCTACCAGTACCACGTGCAGGGCAACGGCTGGCGGGACATCGGCTACAACTTCCTGGTCGACCGCTGCGGCACGGTGTACGAGGGCCGGGCCGGCGGCACCGACCTGCCGGTGCACGGCGCGCACACCCTCGGCTTCAACACCGACTCGGCCGGTGTCGCGGCGATCGGCACCTACGTCAGCGACGTGCCGCCGCAGCCCCTGCTGGACGGGCTCGCCGGGATCTCGGCCTGGAAGCTCGGGCTCACCGACCAGGACGCCGCCGGCCGGACCCGGCTGGTGTCCGGTTCGAGCGCCAGCCGCTACCCGCTGGGGACGACCGTCACCTTCGACGCGGTCTCCGGTCACCGCGACGGTTTCAACACCGAGTGCCCCGGCGCGGCCCTCTACCCGCTGCTGCCCGACCTGCGGGCCCGGGCCGCCCAGCTCCAGGGCCGCTGAACCGCCGTCCGCGCCCCGTCGCCCGTGCCCCGCGCGCCGTCCGCGCCCCGCTGCCCGTGCCCCGCGCCCCGCCCGTGCCCCGCCGTGTGCGGGACACGGCTCGCGGTTCCGGGCGACCCGGGGCTACACCGGCCCCGGCCCCCGCCCCACCAGCTCCCGCAGCTCCGCCGTCAGCGCCTTCGCGAGGTCCGGCCGCAGGTCGTACCGGGCGGGGGTGTTCTGCAGCAGGGCGATCCGCCACCCCGCGCCCGCGTTCACCGCGATCACCGTCTGCACCGCGTTCAGGGCCGGGTCCAGGTCGTCCGCGTCGTCCGGCACCAGCCCCGCCACCGCGTCCAGCTGCGCCACCCCCGGGCCCAGCGCCCGCACCCGCCGCACCTTGGCGACGTACTCCGGGGTGGCGTGGTCCGCGAGGACCCGGCCCAGTTCGGCGGCCATCACCGACCTCCCGGCGTACCGGGTCCCGTCGAACCCGACGACCTCCCCGTCCACCGCGAACGGCCCGGCGAAGGCCGGGCCGTCCCGCAGGTTCCACCCCTCCAGCGCCCGGTGGTAGAGCGCCCGCACCGCACTCTGGTCCCCGGGGGAGAGCTCCGGCAGCCGCGTATCGTTCATACCCCCATGGTCGGGGGAGAGCGATGGAGGTGCACGGCGATGAACGGCGCAGCCGCCACGGCCGACGGCGCCGCCCGCCGCTGGCGTCCCGGCTTCCCGCTGGACGCGGCCCGCACCCTGCTCCCGCTGCGCCGCGGCCCCGCCGATCCGGCGTACCGGACCACCGGCGACGGCGCGGTCTGGCGGGCCTCCCGCACCCCGGCGGGCGTCGGGACGCTGCGGGTGCTGGCCCGCCCGGCCGCGGGGGAGGTCGAGGCGACGGCCTGGGGTCCGGGTGCCGGGTGGCTGCTGGACCGGCTGCCGGTGCTGCTCGGGGCGGAGGACGACCCGGCGGGCCTGGTGCTGCCGCCCGGTCCGCTCCGCGAGGCGCAGCGTCGGGCGGCGGGGGTGCGGCTGACCAGGACGGGCCTGGTGCTGGAGTCGCTGGTGCCGGCGATCCTGGAGCAGAAGGTGACCACCGCGGAGGCCTACCGGGCCTGGCGGACGCTGCTGCTCGACTTCGGCACCCCGGCGCCGGGCCCGGCCGAGGGCATGCGGGTGGCGCCGTCGGCCCGGGAGTGGGCGCTGGTGCCGAGCTGGGAGTGGCACCGCGCGGGGGTGGACCCGAAGCGTTCGGCGACGGTCCAGCGCGCCGTCCGGCTGGCCCCCCGCCTGGAGGAGGCGTCCGGGCTGGACCACGGCGCCGCGTTCGCCCGCCTGACGGCCGTCCCGGGCGTCGGGGTCTGGACGGCGGCCGAGACCCTGCAGCGCAGCAACGGGGACCCGGACGCGGTGTCGGTCGGCGACTTCCACCTCCCCAACCTGGTCGGCTGGGCCCTGGCCGGCCGCCCGCGCAGCGACGACGCCCAGATGCTGGCCCTGCTGGAGCCGTACCGCCCGCACCGCCACCGGCTCTGCCGCCTGCTCGTCTCCACCGGTGCCCACGCCCCCCGCTACGGCCCCCGCCTCACCCCCAACGACCACCGCCACCGCTGACCGGACCCCCGGCGCGGACCCGGCGCGGTGTACACGTCGAGGTGTACGCTGGACGCATGGCCGATTCGCTGAGTATCCGTGAAGCCCGCGCCCATCTCGCCGAGGTCGTCGACAGGGCCGAGGCCGGTGAGGTCACCGTGATCACCCGCAAAGGTGAGCGAGTCGGTGCGGTGGTGCCGATCGAGATCCTCGACGCCATAGAGGAAGCGGCGGACGAGCTCGCCGCGAGAGAGGCGATGCAGCACCGGGACGATCCGACCGTCAGCATGGCCGAGTTGCTGGCCGACCTCTTCGCGTCGCCGCCCGGCTCGGCTGGGAGCGCCGCGTGAAGTACGCACTTCGGTTCACCACCCATGCCCAGCGCCGGCTGCGGGCGATCGGCCAGCTCGAAGCCCTGAAGATCCTGACGGCGCTCACGGAGCTCGGCGACGACCCGTACGCCGACGGCCCGAGCGTGAAGAGGCTGAGCGGGTACGACGGGCTCTACCGCCTGAGGGTCGGTGACTACCGGGTGGTCTATGAAGTCCAGGACGACGTCATGGTCATCCTCGTGGTCCACGTCGGCAACCGCAGGGACGTGTACCGCAGGCTCTGAACCACCCCGCCCCCCGGTGCGGCTACCGCACCTCGATGAAGGCGTCGGCGGTGCGCTCCGGGCGGGTGCGCGGGGTCTCGGCGGGGCGGCCGACGGCGACGGCGCCCATCGGGTCCCAGTGCCCGGGGAGGTCCAGCACCTCGCGGACGGTGTCGCGGCAGAACATGGTGGAGGAGACCCAGGCCGAGCCGTAGCCCTCGCCGGCGAGGGTGACCAGGAGGTTCTGCACGGCGGCGCCGATCGCGACGGTGAACATCTCGCGCTCGGCGGTGGAGCGGCGTGGGTCGGGGTAGTCGTGGGAGCCGTCCATCACCAGGCAGGGGACGACCAGGTAGGGCGCGGCGCGCAGGACGTCGCCGCGGGCGGTGCGGCGGGCGATCCTCTCCTCGTCCCAGCCGTCGAGTCCGGCGAGGTCGCGGCGCCAGGCGGCGAGCATCGCGTCCAGCAGCGCGGTCCGCACGCCGGGGGTCTCCAGCAGGACGAACCGCCAGGGCGTGGTGTGGTGCGGCGCGGGCGCGGTGACCGCGGCCGCGACGGCGCGCCGGACGGCGCCCGGGTCGACCGGCTCCGCGGTGAAGGCGCGGACGGTGCGCCGCTGGGTGACGGCCTGCCGGATCGCCTCCGAGGTGCCGAGTCGGAACATGTCCTCGTCGGCGGGGCGCAGCAGCGGCCGGACGCCCCCGCCGTCCTCGGCGGTGACGAGGTGGCCGAGGCCGCGGACCACGGCGACCGGGGTGCCGGTGGACTTGCCCTTGACCAGGTCCGCGGCGGCGGCGAGTTCGTCGGCGGTGGCGGTGACGGTGAGGGCCAGCTCGTTGCCGTGCGAGTCGGTGCGGCCCCGGTGGTCCTCCAGGACGGCCAGCCCGGCGGCGCCGATGGCGACGTCGGTGAGGCCGTTGCGCCAGGGGCGGCCGAAGGTGTCGGTGACGACGACGGCGAGCCGGCGGCCGGTCAGCTGCTGGAGGCGGGCGCGCAGGGCGCGGGCCGAGGCGTCCGGGTCCTCGGGGAGCAGCAGGACGGTGCCGGGGGCGGTGTTGGAGGCGTCGACGCCGGCGGCGGCCATGACCAGGCCGTTGCGGTTCTCGACGATCCGGATGGTGCCGCGCCGGGCGACCACCCGGACGGTCTCGGCGTCGATCGCGGCCTCGCGGTCGGTGGCGTGCAGCAGTCGGCCCTCGGCCTTGCTGATCACCTTGGAGGTGACGAGCAGGATGTCGCCGTCCTCGTACGCGGCGGCCTTGGCGATGAGCCCGGCGAGGTCGGCGTCGGCGTCGATCTCGGGCAGCCCGGTGACGGGGAGGACGTGCAGGGTCATGCGCGCACCTGCTCGGCGAGCGCGAGGGCGGCGCGGGCCATCTCGGCGGTGGCGGCGACGTCGGTCATCAGCAGCGGGACGGCCCGGCAGGCGATGCCGCCGGCCTCGACGACGGCGACGGCGGCCTCGTCGGCGGTGTCGACCAGCCAGCCGTCGAGCAGTCCGGGCCGCGCGCCGGCGCCCCCGCCGGTGCCGCTGCGCTGCGCCGCCCGGCTGCCGTAGTCGAGCGCGACGGCCTCGGCGGTGGCCTCGACGCCGACGGCGGCGAGCACCTTGTCGGCCATGCCGCGGACGGGTGCGCCGCCGATGATCGGGGAGAGTCCGACGACGGGCGCGGGTGCGGCGGCCACGGCGGCCCGGATGCCGGGCACGGCGAGGATGGTGCCGATCGAGACGACCGGGTTGGACGGCGGGAGGAGGATGACGTCGGCTTCGGCGATGGCCTCCAGCACGCCGGGGGCGGGCTTGGCGGTGTCGGCGCCGACCGGGACGATCGCCTCGGCGGTGACGGCGGCGTGCAGCCTGACCCAGTACTCCTGGAAGTGGATCGCCCGGGTGCCCTGCTCGTCGGTGATCCTGACGTGGGTCTCGACCCGGTCGTCGCTCATCGGCAGCAGTCGCACGCCGGGCCGCCAGCGGACGCAGAGCGCCTCGGTGACCTGGCTGAGGGTGTATCCGGCGGTGAGCATCTGGCTGCGGACGAGGTGGGTGGCGAAGTCGCGGTCGCCGAGCCCGAACCACTCGGGGCCGACGCCGTACTCCTTCATCTCGGCCTTGATCGACCAGGTCTCGTCGGTGCGGCCCCAGCCCTGTTCCTCGTGGATGCCGCCGCCGAGGGTGTACATCACGGTGTCGAGGTCGGGGCAGACCTTCAGCCCGTAGAGGTGGATGTCGTCACCGGTGTTGCCGATGACGGTGATCTCGTCCTCGGGACCGATGGCCTCCCGGAGTCCGCGCAGGAAACGCGCTCCGCCGATCCCGCCTGCCAGTGCCACGATGCGCATGCGCCCATCCTGCCACGCGCCGACGGGTCGTCAGCCCGACCCTCGACCGTCCGCCGCCGGGGTCCCGGGTCAGTGGGCCTCGGCCTGCTCCTGCGGGTGCTGCTCGGGGTGCTGCTCGGGGACGGCGGCGCCGCCGTACTGGTTCATCTCGGTCAGGCCGGGGGTGTACAGGTGGATGGAGACGGCCGGCTCCAGCGCGCCGTTGACCACCTCGTGCAGGTAGCCGGAGGAGAAGACCCGCTGCCCGCCGGGCCGCAGTGTCCGGGCCCCCTCGCCCGCGTGGGTGAGCGAGCGCTCGACGAGCTCGCCGCGGACGACGGTCATGACGCCGTTGGACTCGCCGTGGTCGTGGAAGCCGCTGCTCTGGCCGGGGAGCCAGCTGAGCAGCCAGACCTCGTAGCCGGGGCCGGTCTCCAGCCGGGCGTACCAGCGGGTGAGCGCGTCGTAGCGGACCAGGGGCTCCCAGCGGGAGCGGTCGGCGGCGATCTCGCGGACCAGCTGGGCGTAGCCGGCGACGGTGGTGGGGTGGCTGGGCAGGTCGGTGCGGGCGAGGTGCGGGAAGGCCAGCGGGTCGCCGGCGATGGAGACGTCGCTGAGGCCGTCGGTCCAGGTGTGGACGGGGCGGACCGGGGTAGCCGGATGGGCGGCCGGGTGGCTGCGGAGGGAGTGCTTGTTGCGGTCGCGGTTCCGCTTGCGGATGCGGATCATTCGCACGGGAGTCGTCCTCGGAGGGCTGGGTCGTCAGGGGATCAGCCGGATCCGGGATGTCCTGGGGCGGGAATCGCGGGCGGCCTCTGTGCTTCCTGGGCGGCGCGCGGCGGGACGGCGGGCGCCTAGATACAGCGGCAGGAACAGAGGCGACAACAGGAGTTCACGGCACGGCGGAGCGTGGAACCGCTCCGGGGGCTGGCGAACTCTGACATAGGGGAAAGGAGACCGCATCCGTGGGGGCGGTGTCAACTCCGGAGAGCGGACATTCGGGGGATATGGGCCACGAACTACCCGATGGGGTGATAAATCACCCTCTATGTTTCGATGGGAAGATCGCCGGGAAGGCAGCCCGATGACCGGCCTGTGAGGATGACGGCACGTCATCCGGCCCCTGGTTGCGCACGGTTCGTCGACCTTCGAGGCAATCAGGCGACAGGTCCGATGTGTCCGGTTATGTACACTATTCGTAACGGCTTGGTGCCGGGGAGTGAATCCTGGCCCCAATACCAGAGCTCGGCTTGACTGGGCCAGAGTGACGCAACTGTAATTTCACTCGTGTCGTCGGCCGCACGAGGCAACGGCAACCACGGGGACGCCAATAGGGGCAGAGGAGGCGCGCCACATGAGCGAGCTCTTTGAGCTGTTGATCGGTGACGGCATCGAAGAGGAAGAGGAACTCGGCTGGCAGGAGCGCGCGCTGTGCGCCCAGACCGACCCCGAGTCCTTCTTCCCGGAGAAGGGCGGCTCCACCCGCGAGGCCAAGAAGGTCTGCCTCGCCTGTGAGGTCCGCTCCGAGTGCCTGGAGTACGCCCTGGCCAACGACGAGCGTTTCGGCATCTGGGGCGGCCTCTCCGAGCGTGAGCGCCGTCGGCTCAAGAAGAGCGCCGTCTGACCGGTCCGGCCCCGGTCCGGCCCCCGGCCGGGCCACCGCTCCGGAACCCTCCCGACCCTCCGGCGGCCGCGGCGGCGACCGCGGCCCGGACACCCGCATCGTCGTAGAGGCGCCTCACCTCGGTGGTGAGGCGCTTTCGCATTCCCGGCCCTTTCCCCACCGCCCCCGCACCGCCCCCGCACCGCTCGCACGGACACCGTGGACGGAGCGGTCATCCGGAGCCGTTAGTGTGGTGCGCCATCCGGTTGCCGTTCACCGGCTGTGTCCACCGAGAACTGGGGCCCGCGCACTCGATGACCGTCTACAGCCACCAGAGCGGACTCTCCGCCAGCAGGCCGCCCGCCTATCCGCGCCACCTGGTCACCGCCGTGATCGTCTCGCACGACGGCGCCCGCTGGCTGCCGCAGGCCCTCGCCGGCCTGCTCGGCCAGGACCGCCAGGTCCAGCGCGTCCTCGCCGTCGACACCGGCTCCACCGACGACTCTCCGCGACTGCTCGCCGACACCCTCGCCGACTGGCTCCCGGAGAGCGGCCCCGTCATCCTCGGCCGGCGGGCCGGCTTCGGCACCGCCGTCGCCGAGGCCGTCTTCAACAGCCCGCCGCTGCGGCCCGAGGACCTGCCCTACCGCCTCGACCCCTCCGGCTACGACCCGGTCACCGGCGGCTGGGACGACTTCGGCGACCCGCTCGGCCAGGACGACGACCTCGGCCGGGGCGGCCCCCGGGAGACCCAGCCGATCGAATGGCTCTGGCTGCTGCACGACGACTGCGAGCCGCAGACCGACGCGCTGCGCCGCCTCCTCCAGGTCGCCGACTCCACCCCCAGCGCCGCCGTGGTCGGCCCCAAGCTGCGCAGCTGGTACGACCGCCGCCAGCTGCTGGAGGTCGGCGTCAGCATCGCCCGCTCCGGCCGCCGCTGGACCGGCCTCGACCGCCGCGAGCAGGACCAGGGCCAGCACGACCAGGTCCGCCCGGTGCTCGCCGTCTCCTCCGCCGGCATGCTGGTGCGCCGCGACGTCTTCGAGGAGCTCGGCGGCTTCGACCGGGCCCTGCCGCTGATGCGCGACGACGCCGACTTCTGCTGGCGCGTCAACGCCGCCGGCCACCGCGTCGTGGTCGCCCCCGACGCCGTGCTGCGGCACGCCGAGGCCGCCAGCCGCGAGCGCCGCGCCATCGACTGCGGCCCCGCCCACCCGCACCGGATGGACAAGGCGGGCGCGGTCTACACCCTGCTCGCCAACTCCCGGGGCCTGCTCTTCCCCTACGTCCTGCTCCGGCTGGTGCTCGGCACCGTGCTGCGGGTGGTCGCCAACCTGCTCGGCAAGGACCCGAAGCAGGCCTTCGACGAACTGGCCGGCCTCGGCCACGAACTGGTCCGCTTCCCCCGCCTGCTGGCCGCCCGCAAGCGCCGGGCCCGCGCCCGCGCCGCCGACGCCCTGGACGACCGGACGCTCTTCCCCGCGCCCGGCGCCACCGCCCGCCTCGCGGTCGAGGGCGTGGTCGGCTCGCTCGGCATAGGGGGAGGGGACGACTCCGGAGCCGGCCGGCACGGCTCCGTCGAGGCCGGGCCCGGCGACGAGGACGCCGAGGACCTGGTCGTCGAGCAGTTCACCCTGCTCAAGAAGCTGGCACGGCGCCCCGCCCCGGTGCTGTTCGCCGCCCTGCTGGTGTTCGCCCTGGCCGCCTGCCGCGACCTGTTCGGCGCCGGCGACCTGTTCGGCGGCGCCCTGCTGCCCGCCACCGACGGCGCCGCCGGCCTCTGGGCGATGTACGCCGACGCCTGGCACCCGGTCGGCACCGGCTCCACCGCCGCCGCACCGCCCTACCTCGGGGTGCTGTCCGTCCTCTCCTGGCTGCTCTTCGACCACGCCGACCTCGCGGTCACCGTGCTGGTCGTCCTCGCGGTGCCGCTCTCCGCGGTCAGCGCCTACCTGGTATCCCGGCCGCTGATCGACTCCAAGCTGGTCCGCGCCTGGGCCAGCGCCACCTACGCCCTGCTGCCCGCCGCCACCGGCGCGCTCGCACAGGGCCGGATCGGCACCGCCGTCCTCGCCGTGCTGCTGCCGCCGCTGGCCCGTGCCGCGGCGATCGGCGCCGGCCTCGGCATCCGCGCCGAGAGCGCCGCCAAGGGCGCCCGGCCGGGCTGGCGCCCGGTCTGGATGACCGTCCTGCTGCTCACCCTGGCCACCGCGTTCGTCCCGCTGGCCTGGGCCCTGGCCGTCCCGCTCTGCCTGGCCATGCTGGTCATCGCGGTGGTCCGCGGCGGCGCCTTCGGCTCCGGCACCGCCGCGCTGCGGCTGCTCGGCCTGCGCGTCCTGGTGATCCTCGCGGTGCCGGTGGCGGTCCTCGCCCCCTGGTCGTTCCAGGTGCTGTCGCACCCCCAGTGGCTGCTGCTGGAGGCCGGTCTGCCCGGTCTGCACGGCGCCGGCCCGTCCGCGGCCGGTCTGCTCATGGTCAACCCGGGCGGCGCCGGGGTGCCGCCGGTCTGGCTCTCCGCCGGCGTGGTGCTCGCCGCGCTGGCCGCCCTCCTGCGGGCCGACCGCCGCCGCGCGGTGCTCGCCGCCTGGGGCGCCGCCGGGGCCGGACTGGTCTTCGCGGTCGCGGTGGCCGGCACCTCGGTCACCCCGGCCTCCGGCGGCCCGGACGTGCCCGCCTGGTCCGGCCCGGCCACCCTGCTGGCCGGCATCGCCCTGCTCGCCGCCGCCGCGATCGGCGCCGACGGCGCCAACGCCCGGGTGGCCGGCATCGCCTTCGGCTGGCGCCAGCCGGTCGCCGCCCTGGTGGTGGCGGCCGCGGTGCTCGCGCCGCTCGGCACCGGTCTCTGGTGGGCGGTCACCGGCGCCGACGGCCCGCTGCACCGGGCCCGCGCCGCCCAGGTCCCCGCCTTCATCGCGGAGCAGGCCGGCACCACCGACCGCTCCCGCACCCTGGTCGTCACCGGCGACCCGAAGGGCGGCTCGGTCGGCTACACCGTGGTCCGCGGCGCCGGGCTGACGCTCGGCCAGGCCGAGTCCACCGTCGACCCGGCCACCGGCACCACCGCGGGCCTGGACAAGACGGTCGGCAGCCTGCTGGCCGGCTCCGGCGCCGACCAGGCCGACGCGCTCTCCCGCTACGGCATCGCCTACGTGCTGGTCGACCAGCCGCTGATCGGCGCCTTCAAGGACGTCCTCGACACCACCCCCGGGCTGGTCAAGGCCAACCAGGACGGCGGCGCCGCGCTCTGGCAGGTCGACGGCACCCCGGCGACCCGCGCCCTGATCACCGCACCGGGCAGCCTCCCGGTGGTGGTCCCGTCCGGCGAGCGCGACCTCGCCACCACCGTCCCGGCCGGGCCCGAAGGCCGGGTGCTCCGCCTCGCGGAGGCCGCCGGCCCCGAGTGGCGGGCCACCCTGGACGGCACCGCGCTGGAGGCGACCACCGTCGACGGCTGGGCGCAGGGCTTCAAGCTCCCGGCGGGCGGCGGCAAGCTGGCCGTCACCCGGGAGGGCAGCCTGCTGCACACCGGCTGGATCTGGGCCCAGCTGCTGCTCGGCCTGACCGTCCTGGTGCTGGCCCTGCCGGGCCGGCGCAGCCACAAGGACGACGACCTCCCCGAGGACGTGGTCGCGGCCGCCGCGCTCGCCGCCGCGGCCCAGGCGCAGGCCCCCGCCCCCGGCAGCCGCCGGGCCCGCCGGATGGCCGAGCGCGGCGAGGGCGCCGAGGGCGAGGGCCCGGAGAACGGCGACCCGGACGGCGGCGTGTACGAGGGCCGGCCGGGCGCGATCCCGGCCCAGGCCGTCGGCGAGCCGCCGGTCGGCGCGGTCCAGGCGGCCGCCGCCGCCCAGGAGGCCGAGCAGTACGCCGACCCGTACCAGGCCTACCAGCAGGCCGACCCGTACAGCTACGACCCCTACGCCGCGCAGCAGCCGGCGGCCGCGCCGTACGGCGCGGGAGCGGGATACGGGCAGGACGGCGGCTACCAGCCGCAGGCCTACCCGCAGGGCACCGGCTACGACCCGTACCAGCAGCAGGACCAGCAGGACCCGCAGTACGGCTACGACCAGTACCAGCAGCCGCAGCAGGACCAGCAGCCGTGGGTGCCGGGGCAGCCGCAGGCCGAGGCCTACTACGACCCGAACAGCCCGACCGACCCGAACGATCCGCACGGACCGGGCCGCTACCCGCACCACCACGGATCGGGGAGCTGACCCGCGATGAAGAAGCCCGCGTTCAAGAAGAAGTCCGACCCGCAGGCCGAGGGCGCGGCGCCGGTGCCCGGCACCGCCCCGAGGGGCTCCGGCGCGGCGAGGACCACCCAGTCGCTGCTGGCCGCCGCCGTGGTGCTGGCGGCGGTGTACGGGATCGCCGAGCTCCGCCCGCCGGCCGCCCCGGTCGCGACCGCGGGCACCGCCGCCTCGGCGCAGGTCGAACGGACCTCAGCGGTCTGCCCGCAGCCGATCCAGAGCCTCACCGGCGCCACCACGCTCACCGCCTACACCCCGCCCGGCGCGGGGGAGGCCGCCGGCACCGGCTGGATCTCCGACGCGGCCGCGCCCGCCGCCCCGCCGGTCGCCGCGCCGTCCGCGGCCCCCGCGGCCCCCGCGGCCCCCGCGGCCCCGGCGGCCCCGACCGCCGCGGCCCCGACCGGGGCCGGCACCCCCGCCCCCGCCGTCGACAAGAACGCCGCACCCGCCGACGCCCGGCTCACCCTGGCCAAGCCCGGCACCCCGGTGACCGCCCCGGCCGCCAACGGCGACACCGCCCCGGGCACCGGGGCCGTCGCCACCGGCGCGCTCGCCCCCGGCTTCACCGTCACCCAGACCACCACGGTCACCGAGCAGCGCGGCCTCGGCCTGTCCGGCATCACCTGCACGCCGTCCGGCAACAGCTTCTGGTTCGCCGGCGCCTCCACGGCCGGTGACCGCACCGACTACATCAGCCTGGTCAACACCGAGCCCACCGCCGCCGTGGTCGACCTCAAGCTCTACGGCGACAAGGGCCTGATCGAGAACGACGCCGCCAACGGCATCACCGTCGCCCCCGGCAGCTCGCAGTCGGTGCTGCTGCCCACCATCAGCAAGGGCCAGGTCGCCGACCTCGCCGTGCACGTGGTCACCCGCAGCGGCCGGGTCGGCGCCGCCCTGCACGCCGCCGACGGCTCCAAGGGCGCCGACTGGGTGCCCTCCTCCGCCGGCCCGGCGCCCACCCAGGTGCTCCCCGGCCTGCCCGCCGACACCACGGCGGCCCGGCTGGTGGTCTGGGCCCCGCCGGAGGACGACGCCGACCTGAAGATCGAGCTCTCCGGCAAGAACGGCTGGTTCACCCCGGCCGGCAACGAGTCCATCCACGTCAAGGCCGGCACGGTGGCCGCGGTCGACCTCGGCAGGATCACCCGCGACGAGGTGGCGGGCCTGCGCCTGTCGCCCACCGACGACAAGCACCCCACCAAGGTGGTGGCCGGCCTGCGGATCGACCGGACCGGGGCCAACGGCAAGTCCGACGCGGCCTGGCTGAGCGGCACCGCACCGGTCGGCGCCCGCGCCACCGTGGCCGACAACCGCGGCGGCGGCGCCTCCACGCTCTTCCTCACCTCCACCGGCGAGGCCGCCACCGTGCGGGTCACCGCCTCGGCGGGCACCGGCGGCGGCACCCCCGCCACCAAGGACGTCGAGCTGCCGGCCGGCGGCACGGTCGCCCTCCCGGCACCCGAGCCCGCCGGGCTGAACGGCTCCTACGCGCTGACCGTGGAGACCGTCTCCGGCGGCCCGGTCGCCGCGGCCCGGATGCTCGCGATCACCACCAAGGACGTGCCGATGTTCACCGTCCAGGCGCTGCGCGACGACCGCAGCAGCGTGCAGGTCCCGAAGGCGGCCCAGGACCCGGGCGTGGTCCTGCGCTGAGCCGGAAGGACGGCGGAGGGGGCGGCACCCGGTCCGGGTGCCGCCCCCTCCGCCGTCCCCGGGCCCGGGGACACCGGCCCCCGCGGCCCGTCAGTCCTCGTCGTAGCGCGGGTCGATGGCGTCCGGCGAGAGCCCCAGCAGCTCCGCCACCTGCTCGATCAGGATCTCGTGCACCAGCGCGGCGCGGTCCTCCCGCGACTTCGCCCGGATCTCCACCGGCCGCCGGTACACCACGATCTGACTCTTCCGTCCCTGCCGGCCCGGCGACACCCGGCCCAGCGGCACCCCGCCGTCCGGGTCGGCCGAGCCGTCCGGCTCGTGCAGCGGCACCTCCTGGACGGCGAACTCGACTTCGATCAACTGCGGCCAACGCCGTTCAAGCCGCTCGACCGATTCGCGCACGTAATCGTCGAACAACTCGGAGCGGGTGAGCGAAATCGGTACCTGCGGGGGCGCCAGCGGGCCGCGCAGACCCCTGCCGTGCCGGTCGCGGTGCCGGGGGCGGCGCGAAGGACCCGTCGATGACTGCGGTGCGGAGCTGTCCATATCACTGCCGAGGGTAGTCCTTGGACGGTCGGAAGTGGACCACCCCCGCACCCAATCGCCCGGGGCGGCGGGTGCACGCACGGGCGCGCGGACCGCGACACGGGACGCCCTCCGGGCAGGCGGTCTTCGCTCCCCGGCGGGGAGTGCTGTACCGTCCACCCTCGTGAGCTCTGTACGTCGTTGTTCGCGGACCGCGTGCGGCCGGCCGGCCGTCGCGACGCTGACGTACGTCTACGCGGACTCCACCGCCGTCCTCGGCCCGCTCGCCACCTACGCCGAGCCGCACTGCTACGACCTGTGCGCCCAGCACGCCGAGCGCCTCACCGCCCCGCGCGGCTGGGAGGTGGTCCGGCTGGTCGCCGAGGCCGGACCGCTCCGCCGCAGCAGCGACGACCTCGAAGCGCTCGCCAACGCCGTCCGCGAGGCCGCCCGCCCGCAGACCCCCCGTCAGGGCCGCGGCCCCGAGGGCGATTCCACCGAGGGCGGCCGCCGCGGCCACCTCCGGGTGCTCCGCTCGCCCGACAACTGACGCCCTGGCCTTCCACCCGTCCCGCACGGACGCCTCCTCCGGCCCCGGTACGCTGCCCCTGACCGTGTACCGGCCGCCGCCGGGCCCGGACGTACCGTGACCGTGGGCGACCAGCCCGTCGACCGACCCGTCGAGTCGATCAGACAGAGAACCAGGGTGGAGCCGCAGTGCGCGACCTCAAGCAGCTCGTGAAGGCGTACGACGTCCGAGGCGTCGTCCCGGACCAGTGGGACGAGAACCTCGCCCGCGCCTTCGGCGCCGCGTTCGTGCAGGTCACCGAGGCGACCGCGATCGTGGTCGGCCACGACATGCGCCCCTCCTCCCCGTCCCTCAGCCTGGCCTTCGCCGAGGGCGCGACCGGCTACGGCGCCGACGTCGTCCTGATCGGCCTCTGCTCCACCGACCAGCTGTACTACGCCAGCGGCTCGCTCGACCTGCCCGGCGCGATGTTCACCGCCAGCCACAACCCGGCCCAGTACAACGGCATCAAGCTCTGCCGCGCCGGCGCCGCCCCGGTCGGCCAGGACACCGGGCTCTCCGAGATCCGCGAGCTGGTCGAGTCCTGGACGGCCGACGACGACACCGTCACCGTGCCGGCCCGGGACGTCGAGCCCGGCACCCTCTCCGAGCAGGACACCCTGCGCGGCTACGCCGACCACCTGCTCGGCCTGGTCGACCTCGCCGCCATCCGGCCGCTCAAGGTCGCCGTCGACGCGGGCAACGGCATGGGCGGCCACACCGTCCCGACCGTCTTCGACGGCCTGCCGATCGAGCTCGTCCCGATGTACTTCGAGCTGGACGGCACCTTCCCCAACCACGAGGCCAACCCGCTCGACCCGAAGAACCTGGTCGACCTCCAGGCCCGGGTCCGCGAGACCGGCGCCGACCTCGGCCTCGCCTTCGACGGCGACGCCGACCGCTGCTTCGTCGTCGACGAGCGCGGCGAGCCGGTCTCCCCGTCCGCCATCACCGCGCTGGTCGCCGCCCGCGAGATCGCCCGGGCCCGGGCCGCCGGCGAGGACGAGCCGACCATCATCCACAACCTGATCACCTCGTGGACCGTCCCCGAGGTGGTCCGCGAGCTCGGCGGCAAGCCGGTCCGCACCCGGGTCGGCCACTCCTTCATCAAGCAGGAGATGGCCGTCACCGACGCGGTCTTCGGCGGCGAGCACTCCGCGCACTACTACTTCCGCGACTTCTGGCGCGCCGACACCGGCATGCTCGCCGCGCTGCACGTGCTCGCCGCCCTCGGCGGGCAGGACGGCACCCTCTCCGCCCTCACCGCCGAGTACGACCGGTACGCCGCCTCCGGCGAGATCAACAGCACCGTCGCCGACCAGGCCGACCGGACCGCCGCCGTCCGCGCCGCCTACGCGGGCCTGGAGGGCACCACCGTCGACGAGCTGGACGGCCTCACCGTGGCCGGCCCGGACTGGTGGTTCAACCTGCGCGCCTCCAACACCGAGCCGCTGCTGCGCCTGAACGTCGAGGCGAAGGACCCGGCGAGGATGGCCGAACTGCGCGACGGCGTCCTCGCGCTCGTCCGCGCCTGACGCACACCCGTCGTGCCCCGGCCGGTAGGGTTTCCTCTCGGCCGGGGCACCGCCGTGCCACCCCTCTGAACTGGAGCCCGAACCCCATGAAGCTCGAATCCTTCCTGCTGGAGATCCTGGTCTGCCCGCAGTGCCGGTCCGCGCTCACCGAGGGCGGCACCGAGGAGCAGCCGGAGCTGCTCTGCACCGGCGAGGGCTGCCGCCTGGCCTACCCGGTCCGGGACGGCATTCCGGTCCTGCTGGTGGACGAGGCCCGCCGCCCGGCGTGATCCTTGGGGGCGGGCGCCACCGCGCCCGGCCCGCAGTGCCCGCACGTCCGCAGTGCCCGTTCTTCCGGCGGTACGACAGTGCCGCACCGCACCGCACCACTCCCACAGCCAGCAGCCCTCAGCGCCCAGCCAGCAGCCGGAGGCCCGCCGCATGCTCGACGACACCCTGCTCGACGACCCGGCCGCCCTCCAGCGCGCCGACCACGACCGCGCCCTGCTGGCCCTCGCCGGCTCCGGCGCCCGGGTCCGCACCGCGCTGCGGCTCGCCGAGGCCGCCGGCGTCGACCGGCTCCGCCCGGACGGCCGCCCGCGCGCCGTCCTGGTCGCCGGGCACGGCAGCGCCCTGACCGCCGCCGAGATGCTCGCCGCCCTGGCCGGCACCGCCAGCCTGGTCGCCCCGCTGCCGCCCACCGACGCCGCGCCCGTCCCGCGCACCGACCGGGCCACCGCACCAGCCGTCTTCACCACCGGCCTGGCGTGGCAGCTCCCCGGCTGGGCCGGGCCGCTCGACCTGCTGGTCGTCAGTTCCGGCGACGGCAACGAGCAGGGCCTCGTCGCCCTCGCCGAGCAGGCGTACGCGCGCGGCTGCGCGATCGTCGTCACCGCGCCCGAGGGCAGTCCGCTCGCCGAGGCCGCGCTCCAGGTCCGGGCCCTGCCGCTGCCCTTCGTGCCGCCCGCGACCGCCGCCGACCCGTCGGACGACGGCACCCCGCCCGCGACCGCGTACAGCGCCGAGCCCGACCTGCCCGCCGAGGACCCGGCCGCGCTCTGGGCGCACCTCACCCCGCTGCTCGCGCTCAGCCAGAAGCTCGGCATCACCCAGCTGCCGTACGACGCGCTGCCGGCCACCGCCGACCTGCTGGACGAGACCGCCGTCCGCTGCCGCCCGGACGCCGCCGCGTACACCAACCCGGCCAAGGGGCTGGCCGCCCGGCTGGCCGGGACGGTGCCGCTGCTCTGGGCCGAGGGCCCGGTGGCCGGTGCGGCCGCCGCCCGGTTCGCCGCCCAGCTCGCCGACCGGGCCGGCCGGCCCGCCCTCGCCGGGCTGCTGCCGCAGGTGCTCACCGCGCACCGCGGCATGTTCACCGGCCAGCTCGGCGCCGGCGCCGACCCGGACGACTTCTTCCGCGACCGCGTCGAGGAACCGGACCCGCTGCACCTCCAGGTCCTGCTGCTGCGGCACATCCCCGGCGACCGGACGCCCGCGGCCGAGGCCGCGCCCGGCGAGCCGGACGGCGGCCCGGCCGAGGTCCCCGCCGACGACGAGGGCCCGCGCAGCTTCGGCGCCTCCCGGGCGCACCGGCTCGCCGGCGCCCACGACGTCCGGCTGACCGAGTACGCCAGCCGCCGGGCCGACCCGCTGCACGCGCTGGCCGACCTGGTCGCGCTCACCGACTTCGCCGCCGTCTACCTGGGGCTCGCGGCGCAGTCCTGAACCCGGCCGGTCGGGCCCGGTACCGTATGCGCTCGACAACGACTGGGCGCGGGCTGCGTGGACGGCCCCCGACGGAGGGACCACCCCGAGCATGAGCACCGAAGGCGGTACCAAGGCACTCGTCGCGGCATTGTCCGCGAACCTGGGCATCGCGGTGAGCAAGTTCGTCGCCTTCGCGTTCTCGGGCTCCTCCTCGATGCTGGCGGAGGGCGTCCACTCGATCGCCGACTCCGGCAACCAGGTGCTGCTGCTCGTCGGCGGCAAGCGCTCGCAGCGGGCCGCCACCCAGGAGCACCCGTTCGGCTACGGCCGCGAGCGGTACATCTACGCGTTCCTGGTCTCGATCGTGCTGTTCAGCGTCGGCGGCATGTTCGCGATCTACGAGGGCTACGAGAAGATCGCCCACCCGCACGAGCTGCACAACTGGTACTGGCCGGTCGGCGTGCTGGTCTTCGCGATCGGCCTGGAGTCCTGGTCCTTCCTCACCGCGTACCGCGAGGCCGTCAAGGACAAGCGCGGGCACGGCTGGACCGCGTACATCCGCCGGGCCAAGGCCCCCGAGCTGCCGGTCGTGCTGCTGGAGGACACCGGCGCGCTGATCGGCCTGGTGCTGGCGCTGTTCGGCGTCGGCCTGACCGTGATCACCGGTGACGCGGTCTGGGACGGCATCGGCACGCTGTCGATCGGCGTGCTGCTGATCGCCATCGCGCTCGTGCTGGCGGTGGAGACCAGGTCGCTGCTGATCGGCGAGTCCGCCCACCCCGAGGTGGTGGCCGAGATCCGCGACGCGCTGGTCGACCACGACTCCGTCACCCGGGTGATCCACATGCGGACGATGCACCTCGGCCCGGAGGAGCTGCTGGTCGCCGCCAAGATCGCCGTCCCCGCCGAATCCACCGCCACCGAGGTCGCCGAGGCCATCGACGCCGCCGAGGCGCGGGTCCGCCGCGCCGTGGCGATCGCCCGGGTGATCTACCTGGAGCCGGACATCTTCAGCGCCGAGAAGGAGGCCCAGGGCGACGACCCGCACGCCACGCCCGGCGGGCCGGTGCCCGACACCGCGCACTGACCTGCGGGACCGCCCGGGACGGCGCGCGCGGGGGGCGTGCGCGCCGCCCCGGACGAGGCCGAAAAACGGTCGTACCGAGCCGCCGCCCCGGGCCTCCGGTGTAGATTCGTCCCCAGAGCCAGAACGTCGCTGCTGATGGCGGTCGATCGGCGCCCGTGTCCGCGAGGGCGCGTGCCGGTCGAGGGAGAGAGGTCCTCCGACGGTTTGTGCGAGCAGCAGGGCACCGTTCCCTCCCGGACCGGGGCCGCCCGGCGTCGCCGCGTACCCGTGCGGCCCGCCGCGCTGTGACGCACCCCGAGGACCTTTGGCCGTGCCCCACCCCATCAGCGAGGAGCAGACGCATGTCGACCGACATCACCGGTGACTTCAAGGTCGCCGACCTTTCCCTGGCGCCGTTCGGCCGCAAGGAGATCCAGCTGGCCGAGCACGAGATGCCCGGCCTGATGACGATCCGCGCCGAGTACGCCGCCACCCAGCCGCTGGCCGGCGCCCGGATCACCGGCTCGCTGCACATGACCGTGCAGACCGCCGTCCTGATCGAGACGCTCACCGCGCTCGGTGCCGACGTCCGCTGGTGCTCCTGCAACATCTTCTCCACCCAGGACCACGCCGCCGCCGCCATCGCGGTCGGCCCGGAGGGCACCCCGGAGAACCCGCAGGGCGTGCCGGTCTTCGCCTGGAAGGGCGAGACCCTGGACGAGTACTGGTGGTGCACCGAGCAGGCGCTCACCTGGCCGAACGGCCAGACCCCGAACATGATCCTGGACGACGGCGGCGACGCCACCCTGCTGATCCACAAGGGCGTCGAGTTCGAGAAGGCGGGTGCCGCCCCGGACCCGTCCACCGCGGACAACGACGAGTTCCGGATCATCCTGGAGCTGCTCAACCGCACGCTCAAGGACACCCCGAACAAGTGGACCGAGGTCGCCGCCACCATCAAGGGCGTCACCGAGGAGACCACCACCGGCGTGCACCGCCTGTACGAGATGCACCGCGACGGCAAGCTGCTGTTCCCGGCCATCAACGTCAACGACTCGGTCACCAAGTCGAAGTTCGACAACAAGTACGGCTGCCGCCACTCGCTGATCGACGGCATCAACCGCGCCACCGACGTCCTGATCGGCGGCAAGGTCGCCGTCGTCGCGGGCTACGGCGACGTGGGCAAGGGCTGTGCCGAGTCGCTGCGCGGCCAGGGCGCCCGGGTCATCGTCACCGAGATCGACCCGATCTGCGCGCTGCAGGCGGCGATGGACGGCTACCAGGTCACCACCCTGGACGAGGTCGTCGAGACCGCCGACATCTTCATCACCACGACCGGCAACAAGGACATCATCATGGCCTCCCACATGGCCCGGATGAAGCACCAGGCCATCGTCGGCAACATCGGCCACTTCGACAACGAGATCGACATGGCCGGCCTCGCGAAGCTCCCGGGCGTCGTGAAGACCGAGGTCAAGCCGCAGGTCCACGAGTGGCGCAAGGCGGACGGCCGCACCATCATCGTCCTCTCCGAGGGCCGCCTGCTGAACCTGGGCAACGCGACCGGCCACCCGTCCTTCGTGATGTCCAACTCCTTCGCCAACCAGACGATCGCCCAGATCGAGCTGTTCACGAAGACCGAGCAGTACCCGATCGGCGTCTACGTGCTGCCGAAGCACCTGGACGAGAAGGTCGCCCGCCTGCACCTCGACGCGCTGGGCGTGAAGCTCACCACCCTCAGCCAGGAGCAGGCCGACTACATCGGCGTCGCGGTCGACGGCCCGTACAAGCCGGAGCAGTACCGCTACTGATCCGCGGACGCACGCGGTCCGGCTCGCACGACGCACGCGGTGGCCGGCGCTCCCCTCGCGGGGGCGCCGGCCACCGGCGTTTCCGGGCCCCGGCGGGCCGGCGGACGGTCGGCGGACGGGGCCGGGCCGGGCCCGGTGCGGCCGTCACCCGACGGCGCCGGCCGGGGACCTCAGCTGATGACGTCGGTGGTCCAGGCCGACGGGTCGGTGCCGAGCGAGGTGAAGTGGCCCAGCCAGCCGGTGAAGCCGCCGACCGCCGCGAAGGGCTGCTCCCCCTGGTCGGACGTCGCGCACAGCTGCGTGCCCTGGGCCGTCACGCACGTCAGGAGCGGGGCTTGGATGGACGGGTCCCTGGTGACGAGTGTGAGGCCGGGCAGGTTGCCGGGGCTCTGCCAGGCGGGGGCGGACGGGGAGCCGGGCCCGGGCACCGTGGCCAGTCCGTCGGGGCCCAGCGGGAAGCTGGGCGTGTTGCTCGGCGGCTGCCCGACGGGATCGGGCCGGACGTCGACGCTGAGGTAGTCGTCCCCCGTCGAGTAGATGATCGCCGCGGACCAGGCCGCGCCGTCGGCCAGCGCGGGCCCCTGGCTGAGGCGCACCCCGGACAGGGTGAAGCCGCTCGGCACGGAGGCGAGCGTGAACGGCAGCCGTACGGCCTGCCGACCGGTCACGACCCCCTCCGCGACCTGGTGCAGGACGTCGAGGACGCCGTCCGCAGCGCTCATGTAGCTGGCGTGCAGCTCCAGCCACCGGCCGTCGGCGGCCTGCCAGCGGAGGACGTGGTCGCCCCCCTGCGACGGGTCGTTCGGGCCCTGGCCCAGCCAGTAGGCCGGCCGCCCGTCCACCGCGGGCGCGTCCACCTGGTACTGCTGCCCGCCGGCGTAGTCGGTGCCGACCGGCGGGACCTCGCCGGGTGCGTAGACCGAGAGGAAGAGCGCCTGGTGGTTCATCGGCTGTGCGTTCGGACCGGTCTGCGCCGGCCCGAGGGCCTTGCCGCCGAACGTCGTGGGCCGGCCGGTGAAGCCGATCGTGTAGTTGACCGAGCCGAAGCCCTCGGGCAGCCAGCCGAAGGTCGCCTCGACGGTGAGCGGGTCACGGCCGTGGTCGGGGCCCAGCAGCGGGAGGGCCGGGGACCCGCCGGAGCCCGGCGCCGCCGCCGGGGCGGTGGAGACGCGACCGCCGTCCGGCAGGCCGATGCTCAGGGCCGAGGCGCCCAGCGCCACCGCCGCCACCGCGCCGACCGCCCCGAGCCGGCGGCGGCGCAACCGGGACCGGCCCGTGCGGATCGCCCAGGCGGTGTCCGTCCCTCCGGCCGGTGCGGGCGAGTCGGCCAGCGCCGCGAGGTCGGCGGCCAGGCGGAGCCCGGCCGTGTCGATGTGGTCGTTCGCGTGGTCGTTCATGAGACTGCCCCTTCCACCGGCGCCGTCGGCCGGAGGTCGCTGAGGTCCGGGAGGTTCCGCTGGTCGAGGCGTCGGCGCAGTGCGTCGAGGCCCCGGGAGGTCTGGCTCTTCACGTTGCCCGTGGAGCACCCCATCGCCGCGGCGGTCTGCTCGACCGTCAGGTCGCAGAAGTAGCGCAGGACCACCGTCGCCCGCTGCCGGGGCGGCAGCGCGGCCAGGGCACTCCTGAGGTCCACCGAGGCGTCCAGGTCCGTCAGGGCGGCGGCCGCCTCCGGCACCTCCTCGGCACGGCGCCGGGCCGTCCACCGGGCCCACGGCGAGCGCTGCTCGGCGAGGAAGGTGTTGACCAGGACGGTCCGGGCGTAGCCGTCCAGGTTCTCCAACCGGGAGAGCCGGCCCCAGCGGACGTACAGCTTGGTGACCGATTCCTGGACCAGGTCGTCCGCCCGGTGCCAGTCACCGCACAGCAGATAGGCCACCTTGCGGAGCCACGGCGCTCGCGCGGCCACGAACGCCGTGAACTCGGCGTCGCGGGTCTGCTTCGCCATCGACGGGAACCTCCTTTCCTTCCGGCGGCGCCGCGTCCACGGCGCACACCTCCCTAATGCGGGCGGGCGGCACGGGGTTGCACGGCCGTTCGAAGCGGTGCGGACGGGGCCGGTCCGGTCCGGACGTAGGCTTTCGGGCATGCCCAACGGCCGGTACTCGCTCCACGACACCCACGACCACGTGCTGCTCGGCGAGGAGCGCTTCAGCTGCGCCCCCGGCCCGGCCGGCTGGCGGTACGTCTCCAAGACCTACGCACCGGACGGCGGCGTCCTCGGCACGGTGGACCTGACGCTCGACGCCCGGGCCAGGCCGCTGCGGATGGAGCTGCGGGCGGGCGGCTGGCAGGTGCGGGGCGGCGCCGTCGACGGGGTCGCCTGGGTGCGGGCCGACGCGGCCGACCCGGCCGGCGAGCAGGCGGCCGAGGGGCACGACCGGGCGCACGGCTTCGCCGGGCGCTCGCCGGGGTTCCTGGTCGCCACCGCCCGGATGCTGCGGCTGCGGGAGGGCGCGAGCGCCCGGGTGCGGCTGGTCGCGTTCACCGAGCCGGTGCTGGCGCCGCGCACCTTCGACCAGGGGTGGCTGCTGGAGGGCGTGGACACGCACGAGACCGACTCCGGGCCGCTGCTGGTCGAGCGGTACCAGGTGGGCGACCTGGAGACGGGCGAGCAGCAGGTGGTGCACCTGGCGGGGGACGTGGTGCTGGCCGCCGGCGGGATCGAGCTGGAGGAGCTGGAGTCGCCGCCGAACGCCTGGCCGGCCGAGTTCGGGTACGGCGAGGGCCTGGGCGGCTGAGACCCGAGGGGGCGACTGCGGGAGTGGGGGTGGGCGCCGGCTCAGGCGGGCGGGGCGAAGCCGGTGCCGGGCGCCGGCTTCGGGGCGGGCTCCGGCGCGGTGGGCGCGGTGGGCGCGGACGGCGCGGCGGGTGCGGCGGGGGGCGTCGACTGCGGGTACGGCTGGTGCTGGGGCGCCGGGTACGGCTGCGGGTAGGGCTGGTGCTGAGCGGCCGGGGCTGTCCGGGCCTGCTGCTGGGCCTGGCGGAACGCGTGCCCCTGGGCCCTCTCCCACTCACGGCGCTGGCGCTCGGTCAGCACCGCGCCCAGGTAAGCCGCCGGATGCACGCCGTACGGGGCCGGGCGGCCGGTGCGGGCGGTCAGGTCGTCGGCCAGCCGGACGGACATCTGGTGGGCGACCGCCGGGTCCAGCTCGCCGATCCGCCCGAGCAGCTGGCGGACGGCCAGCCAGAGCGGCTCGGGCACGGCGGAGAGGTCCAGCGCGACCAGGTCGGCGCCGATCGCCTGCAGCAGCTGGGGGTGCACCGGAGGCAGCGCCGCGGAGGCACCGCCGCCGCCGGGTACGCGCTCGCGGATCACCAGGGTCCCCGCGAAGACGTCGCCCAGCCGCTTGCCCTCGGAGGACACCATCGAGCAGATCACGGCCGGCACGCCGAAGAGCACGATGATCTCCAGGAAGCCGACCAGTCCGCGGACCAGCGAGTGCCGGAACCGCACCGGTCCGCCGTCGCTGCGCACCACCCGGAGTCCGAACGCGGCCTTCCCGAGCGAGCGCCCGCGGGTCAGCGTCTCGACCATGACGGGGAGTGCCACCAGGAAGAACACCATCAGCCCGATCGTCACCGCGGCGACCGCGGCACCGTCGATGTCGACGAGGGTCAGGCTCAGCACCAGCGACACCACCACCAGACCGGCGGTCTGCAGGGCGAGGTCCAGTGCGACCGCCAGTGCCCGGCTCGGAAGCTTCGCCGCGCGCAGGCCGAGGACGACCGCCTCGCCCGTCACCAGGTCGCTCAAGACACCCGTCCGTTCCCGTCGGTGGTTCGTGGATCGTGATCCGTGGGGGAGAAGGGGATCCGTCGGATCGGCCCCCACGATCCCGTGGTCCGCAGTCGTCAACATACGGGGCCCCGGACCCGGTCGGGAAGGGAGGTCCCGGACGCCCGCGCGCCCCCGTGCCCTGGCATGCTGGGCCCACCTGTCCGACCTGCCCGCCCCGCGCCCCGCGCCGACCCTGGAGCCGCCGAATGGACCTGGACGTCTTCGTCGCCACCCACCAGGGTGAGTGGGCCCGGCTGGACGCCCTCGCCCGGCAGCGCCGCCTCACCGGGGAGGAGGCGGACGAGCTCGTCCACCTCTACCAGCGCGTCACCGGACACCTCGCCAAGGTCCAGGCCGCCGCACCCGATCCCACCCTTGAGGGCCGGCTCACCAGCCTGGTCTCGCGGGCCCGCGACTCGGTCACCGGCAGTCGGACCAGCGGCTGGCGGGACGTCGCGCGCTACTACACGGTGGGCTTCCCGGCCGCGCTCTACCGCTCACGACGGTGGTGGCTCCCGGTCGCGATCCTCTCCATGCTCGCGACCGCACTCGTCGCCTGGTGGGTGGCCGGCCACCCCGAGGTCCGGAACAGTCTGGCGACCCCGGACCAGATCCGTGAGATGACCAGGCCCGGTGGCGACTACGAGGCCTACTACTCGGACCGTCCCGCCAGCTCGTTCGCCGCGCAGGTCTGGACGAACAACGCCTGGATCGCCGTGCAGTGCCTGCTCTACGGCGTCGCGCTCGGCATCCCGGTGGTGATGGTGCTCTGGAGCAACGTCCTCAATCTCGGACTGGGTGTCGGCCTGATGGCGTCCGCCGGCCGGCTCGACATCTTCCTCGGCCTGCTCATCCCGCACGGCCTGCTGGAGCTGACCGCGGTCTTCGTCGCGGGCGGACTGGGTCTGCGCCTGGGCTGGACGATCATCGATCCCGGCCCGCGCACCCGCGCGACCGCCCTGGCCGAACAGGGCCGGTCCGTCATCGGCATGGCCATGGGCCTCGCGACCGTCCTCGCGGTCTCCGGCGTCCTGGAAGCCTTCGTCACCCCCTCCGGCCTGCCCACCTGGGCACGGATCGCGATCGGCGCGCTGGCGGAGGCGGCCTTCCTCTTCTACGCACTGGTGCTGGGGCGCAAGGCCGCGGCGACGGGGGAGACCGGGGACCTGGAAGCGTCCGACCGGGCGGACCTTCAGCCGGTCGCCGCCTGAGTCGATGTGATCAACAGGCCCCTGACCTGCTAGTCTCCTCGCATCTCAGCCGAACCATTGACGTGGTCGTGCCGGGCTAGTAGGTTCGAACGGTTGCGACCGACTGGACACCAGTCGGGGACAGGCGTTAGTGTCTTCGACACCGCCGAGTCGAGGTGAGCGCGTTTCATGAATGCGCACCCTCTCCGACGAGGTAAATCCCGGAACTGAGCACTCCGAAAGCTTTGATAGGCTTTCGAGCGAAGTTGAAGGAAATCCCACCAGCGGGAATCGGGCGAATGAAACTCCGGAAAACGGAGCGGAAAACGTCTGGTAGGCTGGGAACACGAAAGAACGAAGCGCCCGGAGGGCCGGTGTGAAAGCCGCCTGAAGGAAGTGTCCGTTCCTT